>NZ_JBIVYQ010000007.1:0-441414 GCF_044772285.1 Pseudomonas sp. NPDC090233
TGGTAGTGTGGGGTTTCCCCATGTGAGAGTAGGTCATCGTCAAGATTCATTTCGCAAAACCCCTATCTGCGCGAGCAGGTAGGGGTTTTGTCTTTTCTGGATTTTACTTAGCCCGGTTACGGCAGCCAGCCGTGATATCGTTCCCTATCAGTTCGCAGCCGCCTTCTAGAGAACCCTCAATGGCCAATACCACCTCACTCCACCCCGGCTTCATGATCGTGCACGGCAACCGCCTGGACGACTTGCGCAGCCTGGTGGTGAGCTGGATGCGCCGCTATCCGCTGGCACCGCTGGAAAACGAGATCGCCCTGGTACAGAGCAATGGCATTGCCCAGTGGCTCAAGCTGGCCCTGGCTGAAGACCCGCTCGACGATGATCAGGGAGGTTGCGGCATTGCCGCTGCCATCGATGTGCAGTTGCCAGGCAGCTTCATGTGGCAGCTTTACCGAAAAGTGTTGGGCCGCGAGGAGATTCCCGAGGTTTCTCTGCTCGACAAGGCGCCCCTCACCTGGCGCCTCATGCGTTTGCTGCCAGCGCTGATCGAGCGCCCGCATTTCGAGCCTCTGCGGCGCTTCCTCACTGATGACAGTGACCTGCGCAAACGCTATCAACTGTCTGAACGCCTGGCTGACCTGTTCGACCAGTATCAGGTCTATCGCGCCGACTGGCTGAAGGACTGGGCTGCCGGTGAGCACATCCTCAACACGGCCCGTGGCGAGCGAAAACCGCTGGCTCCCGGCAATCGCTGGCAAGCCGAGTTATGGCGATCATTGCTCGAAGATGTCGGCGAGCAGGGCATGGCCCAGAGCCGGGCAGGGGTGCATCAACGCTTCATCGAGCGCATCAACAGCCTTGAGCAGCCACCTCCCGGACTGCCTTCACGGGTGATCGTGTTCGGCATCTCCTCCTTGCCCGCCCAAGCGTTGGAAGCGCTGGCCGGTCTCGCCCGTTTCAGCCAGGTGCTGCTGTGCGTGCACAACCCTTGTCGCCATCATTGGGCCGACATCGTTGCCGACAAGGACCTGCTGCGCCACCAGTACAAGCGCCAGCAACGCAAGCAGGGCATGCCTTTGCAATTGGACGACGAGTCATTGCACCAGCATGCTCACCCCTTGCTGGCGGCCTGGGGCAAGCAAGGCCGTGACTACATCAATCTGCTCGACAGCTACGACGACCCCGGCAGTTACCAAGGTGTCTTCAGCGATGGTCGCATTGACCTGTTCAGCGAGAGCGAACCGACGAACCTGCTCAATCAACTGCAGGACGATATCCTCGAACTGCGCCCGCTCGCTGAAACCCGTGAGCTGTGGCCGGCGGTAGATACAACCAAGGACCGTTCCGTCCGCTTTCACATCGCGCACAGCCCACAGCGTGAAGTGGAGATCTTGCATGACCAGCTGTTGGCGCGGTTCAGTGCCGACCCGAGCCTGCGCCCGCGTGACGTCATTGTCATGCTTCCGGCAATCGACATTTATGCGCCACATATTCGCGCCGTATTCGGCCAATTGCAGCGCAATGACCCCCGCTACATCCCCTTCACCCTGACCGACCAGGGCCAGCGAGGGCGTGATCCGCTGCTGATTGCCCTGGAACATCTGCTCAAGCTCCCAGACAGCCGTTTCGCCGTCAGTGAAGTACTCGACCTGCTGGACGTTCCAGCGGTGCGCGCGCGGTTCGGCATCCGTGAAAGCGACCTGCCGACCCTGCACCGCTGGATCGAAGGCGCCGGTATCCGCTGGGGCCTGAATGCCGAGCAGCGGGCAACCCTCGGCCTGCCCGAAGGCCTGGAGCAGAACAGCTGGCGGTTCGGCCTGCGGCGCATGCTGCTGGGGTACGCCGTCGGCATGGGCGAGGGCTGCGACGGTATCGAACCCTATGACGAAATCGGCGGCTTGGATGCGGCACTGATCGGCCCGCTGGTCGCCTTGCTCGACGCCCTCGAAGTAGCCAACCAGGCCTTGTCCCAACCCGCCACGGCAGCCCAGTGGGGCGAGCGCCTGAATGCAATGTTGCAGGTATTTTTCCTCGCCGAGGACGAGCACGACGAGTACCTGCTGATGCAGCTGCAGGAGCTGCGCGATAGCTGGTTGGAAGTCTGCGAGACCGTTGGCCTGCAAGACCTGCTGCCGCTCACGGTTATCCGCGAGGCCTGGCTGTCCGGCCTCGACCAGGGCAAGTTGTCCCAGCGTTTTCTCGCAGGTTCGGTGAACTTCTGCACGCTCATGCCCATGCGCGCCATCCCGTTCCGGGTGGTCTGCCTGCTGGGCATGAACGATGGCGACTACCCACGCGCCCAGCAGCCGCTGGATTTCGACCTGATGGCCAGCGACTACCGCCCCGGCGATCGCTCGCGCCGTGAGGATGACCGTTACTTGTTGCTCGAAGCGTTGCTGTCGGCACGCGACCAGCTCTACATCAGCTGGATAGGCCGCAGCATTCGCGACAACAGCGAGCGACCCGCCTCCGTGCTCATCGGCCAGTTACGCGATCACCTCGCCGGCGGCTGGCGGCTGGCCGGTGATGGCAATGATCCGCAGGCGGGCGAGCAGTTGCTACACGCTCTGACTCAAGAACACCCGCTGCAACCGTTCAGCCCCCGCTACTTCCAGAAGGGCAGTGCGCTGTTCAGCTATGCCCATGAGTGGCAGTTGCTGCACCAGCAAGTCGATGAGGATCAACAGGCCGCACCCGCTCTGCCTCCTTACAGCAACGATGAAGCGCTGACTCTGACGCAGTTGCAGGACTTTCTGCGCCACCCGGTACGGCATTTCTTCAGCCAGCGGCTGAAAGTGTTCTTCGAGGCGCTCGAAGCCCCGACCCCGGATGAAGAGCCATTCGTCCTCGACGCACTGCAGCGCTACAGCGCCAGCGAACAGTTGCTCGGTGCCGCTTTGGCCGACCCGGAAAACGCTGAACAGGCATTGCAGGCCCAGGCGCACCGCCTGCAGGCTTGCGGCATGCTGCCCCTGGCCGGGTTCGGCGAGCTGCTGCAGGCCGAGCTGATCCAGCCGCTGCCCGATCTGCTTCAGCGTCACCGCCAGCTATTGCAACGCTGGCCGGAAGTGGTCGATGGTGCGCTGCCGATCCATTTCGAGCACGGCAGCCATCGCCTGGAAGGCTGGCTTGGCCGTGTGTATCAGGCTGATGATCAAAGCCTGCTGAGCATCACCACGGTGCCAAACACCATCAGCGCCGGGCGAAATGGCCTCAAATGGCACCGCCTCATCAGCAGCTGGGTCATGCACCTCGCCGCTTGCGCCGCAGGCTATCCGCTGCACAGCGCGCTGCTGGCCAGTGATGTGACCTTGTTGCTCGCACCGCTGGAACAACACGAAGCTGCCGAGCAATTGGGCCATCTGCTGGTGTCGCGCCAGGCCGCCATGAATGCGCCGCTGCCGGTAGCCGCCAAGACCGCGTTCGCCTGGCTGGCCCAGGACGACCCTGATAAAGCGCTCGCCGCCGCCACCCGTGCCTACGAGGGCGACGGCCGCACCAGCTTTGGTGAGCGCAGCGAAAGCCTGGCCTTGGCCCGTCAGTTCCGTGACTTCGCCGCGCTCAGCGCCGACGAAACTTTCGAAGGCTGGTGCGAAACCCTGTACCGCCCGTTATTCAGTGCAGCCTGGCAGACCCTGGGCAATCCGGAGAGTGGCGCATGACCCAGGTCCGTCCCCTGGCATTGAGTTTTCCCCTGCACGGCAGCCAGCTGATCGAGGCCAGCGCCGGCACCGGCAAGACCTTCACCATTTCCGCACTGTATTTGCGCCTGATCCTCGGCCATGGTGGCGATCAAGGCTTTGGCCGCGAGTTGCTGCCGCCGCAGATACTCGTGGTGACCTTCACCGACGCCGCCACCAAGGAGCTGCGTGAGCGCATTCGTGCACGGCTGGCCGAAGCGGCGCGTTTCTTCCGCGGCGAATTGCCAGACGCTGATCCGCTGCTGAACCAACTGCGTGACGACTACCCTGAGGACCTTTGGCCGCGCTGCGCGAACCGTCTGGAAGTCGCCGTGCAATGGATGGACGAAGCGGCCGTGTCGACCATCCATGGCTGGTGCCAACGGATGTTGCGCGAGCACGCCTTCGACAGCGGCAGCCTGTTCACTCAAAGCCTGGAAACCGACCACAGCGACCTGCTCGGTCAGGTCATGCGCGACTACTGGCGGCGCTTCTGCTACGGCATGCAGGGCGAGGCTTTGGCCTGGGTGCGCGATCACTGGGGCAGTCCGGACGCACTGTTGCCGCGGATCCGCCCGCTGTTTGGTCGCGTGCGTGCCCAGCAGGACGAGCAGGAGCCGCAAACGCTGATCGATGATGCACTGCAGCAGCGGGTCGACCAGCTGCGCCAGTTGAAGGCGCCCTGGCTGCAGTGGGCCGACGAGTTGCAGCAGATCTGCCGGGATGCCGTGGCAGCCAAGCAGGCGGATGGTCGCAAGCTGCAGGCGCGCTACTTCGAGCCGTGGTTCGAAAAGCTACGTGCCTGGGCCGCTGACGAGCAGGTGGTAGACCTTGACCTGGGCACTGGCTTCACCCGTCTGACCCCTGATGGCATGGCCGAGGCGTGGAAGGTCGGTGAGCCGCCTGAACACCCGGGCCTGCATGCCATGCAGAGCCTGCCGCAACAGTTGCAGGCTCTGGCCAGCCCGGATGCGCGTTTGCTCGAACACGCCGCCGCCTGGGTTTCGGCGCGCTTCGAGGTGGAAAAGCGCCGACGCGCCGAGATGGGTTTCGACGACATGCTGCTGCGCTTGCAGCATGCCTTGGCCAGTGACGCAGGCGAGCGGCTGGCCAGCCTGATCCGCGAGCAGTTCCCGGTCGCGTTGATCGACGAATTCCAGGACACCGACCCCGTTCAGTACGGCATTTTCGAACGCATCTACTGCATCAGCGAAAACCGTGCGCAAACCGGCCTGTTCATGATCGGCGACCCCAAGCAGGCGATCTACGCCTTCCGTGGCGCCGATATCTACACTTACCTGTCCGCCCGACGTGCCACAACCGGTCGCCTGCACAGCCTGGACACCAACTACCGTTCCAGCGAAGCGATGGTGGCGGCGGTCAATCAGGTGTTCCTGCAGGCAGAAGCGCGTGAGCAAGGGCGCGGCGCCTTCCTGTTCCGCGAAGCCGACGACAACCCGCTGCCGTTCATCGAGGTGCGCGCGAAAGGCCGCAGCGAACAGCTGGAGATCAACGGCGAAACCAGTGCCGCCCTACAATGCTGGCAGCTGGAAAGCGATGAACCCGTTTCCAGCACCTTGTACCGACAACAAATGGCAGCCAGTTGCGCCAGCCACATTGTTGCCCTGCTAAATGGTGCCCAGCGCGGCGTCAGCGGTTTGCGCCAGGCTGACGGCGAACTTCGTCCCTGCCTGCCCTCCGACATCGCCATTCTGGTACGCGACGGTCACGAGGCACAGTTGGTCCGCGCAGAGCTGGCCGCCCGCGATGTGCGCAGCGTGTACCTCTCCGACAAGGATTCGGTGTTCGCCGCTCAAGAGGCGCATGACCTGCTGGCCTGGCTCAAGGCCTGCGCCGAGCCGGATTCCGAGCGCCTGCTCAAGGCCGCCCTGGCCAGCCTGACGCTGGACCTGTCGCTGGCCGAGCTCGACCAGTTGAACCAGGACGAGCGCGTATGGGAAGCCTGGGTCATGCGTTTTCGTCGCTACCGCGACACCTGGCAGCGCCAAGGTGTGTTGCCAATGCTCCGGCACCTGCTGCACGACTTCCACCTGCCGCGCACGCTCATTGCGCGCAGCGATGGCGAGCGAGTGCTGACCAACCTGCTGCACCTGGCCGAGCTGCTGCAGCAGGCGGCCGGCGAACTGGATGGCGAGCAGGCACTCATTCGCCATCTTGCCGAGCACCTCTCCCATTCCGGCCAGGCCGGTGAAGAACAGATCCTGCGCCTTGAAAGCGACGAACAGCTGGTCAAAGTGGTAACCATCCACAAGTCCAAGGGCCTGGAATACCCCTTGGTCTACCTGCCGTTCATCTGCACCCACAAGCCGGTGGATAGCAGCCGACTGCCGTTGGCCTGGCACGACAGCCAAGGCAACGCGCAAATGACCCTGAGCCCCGACCAGGCGCAAATAGCCCTGGCCGATGACGAGCGCCTGGCTGAAGACCTGCGCTTGCTCTATGTGGCCCTGACTCGCGCCCAACACGCCTGCTGGTTGGGTGTCGCCGACCTCAAGCGCGGTAACCAGAAGAGCTCGCAGTTGCACCGTTCCGCGCTCGGCTACCTGCTTGGCGGTGGCTTCCCATTGCAGGGTTCGGCACAACTGGGGGAGTGGCTGCAGCACTTGTTGGCGGGCTGCCCCCACATTGCTTGCCCAGGCGTGCCGCAGGTCGATGACACTCGCTACCGCACGCCCCACGATGAACACGAGCTGTTGCCTGCTCGCAAGCCACGTCGCGCAGCGTCCGAGCATTGGTGGATCGCGTCCTACAGTGCCTTGCGGGTCGGTGAGCAGACGCTGGGGGCCGACAGCTCCCAGGCACAGCAGCTGCTGGATGACGAGGTCGTGGACGCGCAAGTGTTGCGTGAAGTGCCTGCTGACGGCGGCGATATTCATCGTTTCCCGCGCGGGCCAAATCCCGGCACCTTTCTTCATGGCCTACTCGAATGGGCCGGCCGCGAAGGCTTTGCCGACGTCGCCGCCAATCCCAAGCTGATCGAGCGCACCGTGGGCCAGCGCTGCAACCGCCGCGACTGGACCGGCTGGATCCCAACGCTCAGCCAATGGCTGCAGCAGCTGCTCAGCGAGCCACTGCCAGCCCACGATGCGACCCTGACACTGGCGCAACTGCAGCACTACCAGATCGAAATGGAGTTCTGGTTCGCCAGCCATCAGGTCGATGCCGAGCAACTCGATCGCCTGGTAGCCCGCCACACCCATCCAGGTATAGCGCGCCCGGCCGCTCAGCCGACCTTGCTCAACGGCATGTTCAAGGGCTTCATCGACCTGGCCTTCGAGTTGGGCGGGCGCTACTACGTGGCCGACTATAAGTCCAACTGGCTCGGCCCGGACATCCAGGCTTACGACACCTTGGCCATGGAGAAGGCGATCCTCGCGCACCGCTACGACCTCCAGTACGTGCTCTATCTGCTGGCCCTGCATCGCCAGTTGCGCGCGCGGCTGCCCGATTACGATTACGACCTGCATGTCGGTGGTGCCCTGTTCATCTTCCTGCGCGGCGCCAACAGCAGTGGCCATGGCGTGTATTTCGCCAAGCCGCCGCGCGAGCTGATCGAGGCCCTCGACGCGCTGTTCCGGGGTGTACACGCCCCTCAACAGCAGGACCTGTTTGCCGGAGCTGCGCCATGAGCCGTACCCTCGATGACCTCTTGCCCACGCCGCTGAACGCCGAGCACCTGTTGGCGCTGGCCCCCCAACGCAACAGTGCAGACCTGCTGCAACTGCTCGACCGTTGGGTCGAACGTGGTTGGCTGCGCGCCCTCGACCGAGCGTTCGTGTCCTTCCTCGAAGAGCGCGCTCCCGGTAGTGACCCTCTGTTACTGCTGGCCGCCGCGTTGGCCAGCCATCAGCTAGGCCACGGGCATGTCTGTCTCGACTTGCAGCAGACCATCGCCGAGCCGGACTTCGCCCTGTCGCTGCCACCTGAAGGCGATGCGTTGGCCGGCCCCTTGCTGCTGCCTTCGCAATTACTCGCCGGCCTCGACCTGCACACCTGGCGCCAACGGATTGCCGCGAGCCCCTTGGTGGCCGCTGGCAACACCCCCGGCCAGCACGCGCGACCGCTGGTCATCAGCGCCGAGCGCCTGTACCTGCGCCGCTACTGGAGCTATGAGCGGCAGATCGACGAAACCCTGCGCCATCGCCTCAGCCAGGCTGACGCGGCCCCGGCAGACTTGCCGGCGCGCCTGGCTCAGCTTTTCGATGAAGGCGCCCTGGCCGGCCAGGTGGACTGGCAGAAACTGGCCTGCGCCCTGGCCACCCGCGCAGGCTTCAGCATCATCACCGGCGGCCCGGGTACCGGCAAGACCACCACGGTCGTGCGCCTGCTGGCCTTGCTTCAGGCACCTGCGGTGGAGCAGGGCAGGCCGCTGCGCATTCGCCTCGCGGCTCCGACCGGCAAGGCCGCCGCGCGCCTGACCGAATCCATCGGCCAGCAGGTCGAGCGCTTGCAGGTGAGCGACACTGTGCGCGGGCAGATTCCCACCGACGTCAGCACCGTGCACCGCTTGCTCGGCAGCCGCCCAGGCTCGCGGCACTTCCGCCACCATGCCGGCAACCCACTGCCGCTGGATGTGCTGGTGGTCGATGAAGCGTCGATGATCGACCTGGAAATGATGGCCAACCTGCTCAATGCCCTGCCACCCAAAGCGCGGCTGATTTTACTGGGCGACAAGGACCAGTTGGCCTCGGTCGAGGCGGGCGCGGTGCTCGGTGACCTGTGCCGGGATGCCGAAGAGGGCTGCTACTCGCCCGCGACGCAAGCCTGGCTGGAGCAGATCGGCGGCCAGTCGTTGGCCGACAGCGGCCTCAAGGCTGGCGACGCGCAACGCAACCCCTTGGCCCAGCAAGTGGTGATGCTGCGGTTCTCCCGGCGCTTTGGCGAAGGCAGCGGCATTGGCCAGTTGGCCCGCCTGGTCAATCGCCAGCAAGCCCAGGCGGCACGCGACCTGTTGACGATGCCGCCAGCGGATGTGTTCGGCCTGGCGCTGCGCGGTGAGCACGACCGAGCGTTCGACCGCCTGATACTCGATGGCCTCAACCGCGGTGCAGAAGGCCCACAAGGCTATCGCAGCTACCTGCGCGCGATCGGCCGCTTCCGTCCCGCACTGGGTAGCGCCTTTGACGACCCATGCTGGGAGCAGTGGGCCGGCAAGGTGCTACGCAGTTTCGAAGACTTTCAGTTGCTGTGCGCGGTGCGCAAGGGCGCCTGGGGTGTCGAAGGGCTGAACGAGCGGGTGGCGCGCGTGCTGCACAGTGCCGGGCTGATCGACAGCCAGCAGCCTTGGTACGAGGGCCGCCCCGTGCTTGTAACGCGTAACGACTACGGGCTCGGCCTGATGAACGGCGACATCGGCATTGCCCTGCGCTTGCCGGATGAACAGGGTGAGCCGTTGCTGCGTGTAGCCTTCCCACGTAACGACGGCAGCGGCGGGGTACGCTTCGTCCTGCCCAGCCGCCTCAACGAAGTGGAAACGGTGTTCGCCATGACCGTTCACAAATCCCAGGGTTCGGAGTTCAGCCACACTGCGCTGGTGTTGCCGGATGCGCTCAACCCGGTACTGACCAAGGAACTGGTGTACACCGGCATTACCCGGGCCAAGCACTGCTTCAGCCTGATCGAGCCACGTCAGGGCATTTTCGAGGAGGCCGTGGCGCGCAAGGTGCGGCGGATCTCCGGGCTGATGCTCGAGCAGGTATAGCCCGACTGGATTGGCGGCGTTGTGCTATCGTTGCGCCAATATCTGAAGGGACTTTAAGAGATTTCCCACATGACAGTGGCCGGGAAACGAATGACGGGCTGTGTGCATTCGCTGTTGCTGGCCGTGCTGTTGCTAATGGCCGGCCCTGCCCGGGCGGATGATTCGGCCACTTCCGTGCAGGCCCAGCAGCGGGCCAAGGCAGTGACTCAGGTGGTGCTGGGTATTCTCAGCTACGCCCGCTGGCCAGCCGACCCGGTGCCGCTGCGCCTGTGCCTGGTAGGCCCCACCGAATACGCCGACGACCTGATCAAGGGCAATCTGCAGAACTCCGGCCAACCGCTGCAGGTGCGCCGCCTGCTTGCCGATGACCGCGAGGTAGCCCAAGCCTGCGATGCGGTGTATATCGGCAAGCTCGACCACGGGCAGCGTGATCGGTTGTTCCAGGCGGTCAGCGGCCACCCGGTCTTGAGCATCAGCGAAGCCGACGACCCCTGCACGGTCGGCAGCTTGTTCTGCCTGCGGGTCAGTGACCAGCAGGTGGCTTTCGAGGTCAACCTCGACTCCGTCGCCCGTTCCGGCGTGCGCATCCACCCCAGCGTGCTGCAGTTGTCGCGGCGCCGGGCGGTGCAGCCATGAAGCCCATTGGCAAAAAACATGCTCGCCCGACGCTGCGCTCGGTACTGGGCCGTGGCCACCTCAGTGTGGCCCTGCTGGCTGTCGGCCTGGCCGGGATCTCACTGACCGTACTGGGCGTACTCGCCCTGCGCGTTTACGCCGATCACAACCTGCACCTGATTGCCCGCTCGATCAATTACACCGTTGAAGCCGCCGTGGTGTTCGATGACAGTGCTGCAGCCAACGAGGCGTTGGAGCTGATCGCACGGTCCGAGGAAGTGGCCGATGCCAAGGTGTTCAATAACGACGGTGAGCTGCTGGCGCACTGGCGGCGCAACGCTGACGGCATGCTCGGGCAGCTGGAAGCGCAGGTGGCAACGGCCTTGCAGGGTGAACCGATCCACCTGCCTATCATGCATCAGCAGCAGAATGTCGGGCACATCGAGCTGACGGGCCAGGGGCGCAGCCTGTTGCTGTTCCTGCTCAGCGGCCTCGGCGGCATTCTGTTGTGTACGGCTCTCAGCGCGTTTATCGCCCTGTACCTGTCGCGGCGCTTGCTCGGCGATATCGTCCGCCCGCTGCGAGCCCTGGCCAGCGTCGCCCACGGCGCCCGCCGCGAGCGCAGTTTCGACCGCCGCGTGCCGGAAGCCCCGATTGCCGAACTCAACGAGCTGGGCAATGACTTCAATGCCTTGCTCGATGAACTGGAGGTCTGGCACAGCCACCTGCAAAGCGAGAATGCCACCCTGGCGCATCAGGCCAGCCACGACAGCCTCACCGGCCTGCCCAACCGTGCCTTCTTCGAGGGCCGGCTCAGCCGCAGCCTGCGCAATGCCGCCCGGCAGCAGGACCACATGGCGCTGTTGTTCCTCGACAGCGACCACTTCAAGCAGATCAATGACAGCCTCGGCCACGCCGTGGGTGACGAAGTGCTGATCAACGTGGCCGACCGTGTGCGCGCGCAGCTGCGCGAACACGACCTGGTGGCGCGCCTGGGCGGCGATGAGTTCGCCGTGCTGCTGACACCGCTGCAATCACGCGAAGACGCCGAGCGTATTGCCGAGAAGATCATCGCCAGCATGCACCAGCCGATGCAGCTGGACAGTGGCGACAGCATCAGCACCTCGCTGAGTGTCGGCATCGCGTTTTACCCGGAGGATGGCGACGACTCCGCCAGCCTTCTCAATGCCGCAGACGCGGCGATGTACCAGGCCAAGCGCAAGCGCCGTGGCCAGTGGCAAGCGGCGCAGACGGAACGGTCCGCCGCCGAACTCAAGAACAGGAGCTGAACCGTGATACACCGTTTGCGTTTTCCCTTCGTCGCCTTGTTGCTGGCCATGCTGGCGCTGACCGGCTGCCAGAGCACCCCGCAGAAAGGGCTGACGGCCGAGCAAGTCGCCGTGCTCAAGCGCGAAGGCTTTGCCCCCACTGACGAGGGCTGGGCGTTCGACCTATCGGGCAAGGTGTTGTTCGGTAGTGACCTGGACAGCCTCAACGGCGCGAGCCAGGCGATTGTCGAGCGTATTGGCAAGGCCCTGCTGGGCGTGGGCATTCAAGGCGTGCGGGTCGATGGCCATGCCGATGCCTCGGGCAAGGCGGCGTACAACCAGCAGCTGTCAGAACGCCGGGCGCAGAGTGTGGCCAAGGCGCTGATCGGCGTGGGCATGCCGGCGCAGAACATCAACACCCGAGGCTTGGGCAGCACCCAGCCGGTAGCGGATAACCGCACCAGCGCGGGGCGCACCGAGAACCGGCGGGTGTCGATTGTGGTGGCGTCCTACTGACAGCACACAACCCCAGTGGGGGCGGCTTTAGCCGCGAAGCAAGCGATGCGGTGGATGGCACCGGCGTTGCCGGTGATCGCGGCTGAAGCCGCTCCTACAGGGGAGGTGCGAGCCTTACGCTTTCGCGAACTGCATCTCACGGGTTTCACCCATCAACAACGGCGCATTCGCCTCGGTCACCCCGCGTATGTAATCCCACAACAGGGTAATCCGCTTCAACTTCCTTAAATCCTCCCGGCAATACATCCAAAACTGCCGCGTCACTTCGATCTGCTCAGGCAACACCGTCACCAACCGCGCATCCTGCGCCGCCAGAAAACACGGCAGGATCGCCAACCCACGCCCTTGCAACGCCGCCGTGTACTGGGCAATCACACTGGTGCTGCGCAGGTGCGCGCTGGCATTGGGGATCAGGTTGGCCAGATACAGCAGCTCCGAGCTGAACGCCAGGTCATCCACATAGCTGATGAACGGATGCCCCACCAGGTCGCTGACCTGCTGAATGGGCGCATGGCTGTCCAGGTAATCCTGGGTCGCATACAGCCGCAGGCGGTAGTCGCACAGTTTGCAGCACACGTAAGGCCCATGCTCCGGTCGCTCCAGGGCGATGACGATATCCGCCTCGCGCTTGGACAGGCTGATGAAGTGCGGCAGCGGCAGGATGTCCACCGAGATCGCCGGGTAGGCATCGACGAAATGGCTCAACTGTGGGGTGACGAAGAAGCTGCCGAAGCCTTCAGTGCAGCCCATGCGCACATGCCCCGACAATGCCACGCCTGACCCGGACACCTGCTCGCAGGCCATGTGCAGCGTGCTTTCGATCGACTCCGCATACCCCAGCAAACGCTGACCTTCGGCAGTCAGCACAAAGCCATTGGTGCGTGATTTTTCGAACAGCAAGGTGCCCAGCGCGCCTTCCAGCGAGGTGATGCGCCGCGACACCGTGGTGTAGTCGACGCTCAGGCGTTTGGCCGCGCTGCTGGCCTTGCGGGTGCGCGCCACTTCGAGGAAGAACTTCAAATCGTCCCAGTTCAGCGCACTGAGGGAGGTCAGGTCTTTTTGCATGTTGATCCGGTTTTTTTGTGCGTTCTTGTTGGATGTTTGCACATCTATACTCGAAAAAAGCCCCCTGACGCCACCTCGCGTTTGCACGGCGCTGGCGATCTCGTCCTGACAATAATTCCAAGGAGAACGCAGATGAACGCACCCCAATCCCCCGGCCAGACCAAGGTCGAGCAGGTCAAGCTGCTGATCGACGGCCAGTGGGTCGAATCGAAAACCACCGAATGGCGTGACATCGTCAACCCGGCCACCCAAGCGGTGCTGGCGCGGGTCCCGTTCGCCACCGTTGAAGAAGTGGATGCCGCCGTGGCCGCCGCCGAGCGCGCCTTCAAGACCTGGCGCGACACCCCGATCGGCGCCCGCATGCGCATCATGCTCAAGCTGCAGGCGCTGATCCGCGAACACAGCAAACGCATCGCCGTGACCCTCAGCGCCGAGCAGGGCAAGACCATCGCCGATGCCGAAGGCGACATCTTCCGCGGCCTGGAAGTGGTCGAGCATGCCGCCTCCATCGGCACCCTGCAGATGGGCGAGTTTGCCGAAAACGTCGCCGGTGGCGTAGACACCTACACCCTGCGCCAGCCGATCGGCGTGTGCGCCGGCATCACCCCGTTCAACTTCCCGGCGATGATCCCGCTGTGGATGTTCCCGATGGCCATCGTTTGCGGCAACACCTTCGTGCTCAAGCCGTCCGAGCAGGACCCGCTGTCGACCATGATGCTGGTCGAGCTGGCGCTGGAAGCCGGCGTGCCGGCCGGCGTGCTCAACGTGGTGCACGGCGGCAAGCAGGTAGTGGACGCCATTTGCACGCACAAGGACATCAAGGCGATTTCCTTCGTCGGCTCCACCGAAGTCGGCACCCACGTGTACAACCTGGGCAGCCAGCACGGCAAGCGCGTGCAGTCGATGATGGGCGCGAAGAACCACGCTGTGGTGCTGCCCGATGCCAACCGCACCCAGACCATCAACGCCCTGGTCGGTGCCGCATTCGGCGCTGCCGGCCAGCGTTGCATGGCCACCTCGGTGGCGGTGCTGGTGGGCAAGGCGCGCGAGTGGCTGCCGGATATCAAGGAAGCGGCGAGCAAACTGAAGGTGAATGCCGGCAGCGAGCCGGGCACCGATGTCGGCCCGGTGGTTTCCAAGCGTGCCAAGGAGCGCGTGCTGGGGCTGATCGAGAGCGGTATCAAGGAAGGCGCCAAGCTGGAGCTGGATGGCCGCGACGTGAAGGTGCCGGGCTACGAGCAGGGCAATTTTGTCGGCCCGACTCTGTTCTCCGGGGTGAAGACCGACATGCAGGTGTACACCCAGGAAATCTTCGGCCCGGTGCTTGTGACCCTGGAAGTCGACACCCTCGACGAGGCCATCGCCCTGGTCAATGCCAACCCGTTCGGCAACGGCACCGGTCTGTTCACCCAGAGTGGCGCGGCGGCGCGCAAGTTCCAGAGCGAAATCGACATCGGCCAGGTCGGTATCAACATCCCGATTCCGGTGCCGGTGCCATTCTTCAGCTTTACCGGTTCGCGTGGCTCCAAGCTCGGCGACCTCGGCCCATACGGCAAGCAGGTGGTGCAGTTCTACACTCAGACCAAGACCGTCACCGCTCGCTGGTTCGATGACGACAGCGTCAATGACGGTGTGAACACCACCATCAGCCTGCGCTAAGGAGCTCGCCATGCGTATCGCATTCATCGGCCTGGGCAACATGGGCGCGCCCATGGCCCGCAACCTGATCAAGGCCGGGCATCAGCTGAACCTGTTCGACCTGAACAAGACCGTGCTGGCCGAGCTCGCCGAACTGGGCGGGCAGGTCAGCGCCTCGCCCAAGGAAGCAGCGGCCAATAGCGAGCTGGTGATCACCATGCTGCCGGCTGCTGCCCATGTGCGCAGCGTGTATTTGAACGAAGACGGCGTGCTGGTGGGCGTGCGTCCCGGCACACCGACCGTGGACTGCAGCACCATCGACCCGCAGACCGCCCGCGAAGTGTCCAAGGCCGCTGCGGCCAAGGGCGTGGACATGGGCGATGCGCCGGTTTCCGGCGGCACCGGTGGCGCGGCGGCCGGCACCCTGACGTTCATGGTCGGTGCCAGCCCTGAGTTGTTCGCCACGCTCAAGCCGGTACTGGAGCAGATGGGCCGCAACATCGTGCACTGCGGCGAGGTCGGCACAGGTCAGATCGCCAAGATCTGCAACAACCTGCTGCTGGGCATCTCGATGATCGGCGTGTCCGAAGCGATGGCGCTGGGCAATGCATTGGGCATCGACACCAAGGTGCTGGCCGGCATCATCAACAGTTCGACCGGGCGTTGCTGGAGTTCCGACACCTACAACCCCTGGCCGGGCATCATCGAGACTGCGCCGGCATCACGGGGTTACACCGGTGGCTTTGGTGCCGAATTGATGCTCAAGGACCTGGGGCTGGCCACTGAAGCGGCTCGCCAGGCGCATCAGCCGGTGATTCTCGGGGCAGTGGCACAGCAGCTTTATCAGGCGATGAGCCTGCGCGGCGAGGGGGGCAAAGATTTCTCGGCGATTGTCGAGGGGTATCGCAAGAAGGATTGATAAGCGAGTGGGACTTCATCGCGGGCCGGGTGGCCTTCCCCCTGTAACTGCGCACCAGAGGGGAGGAACCCGTACTGCGGTGTTTTTTCTTTATCCTGCGCTAAATGGTTTTTATAGTTTCAAATAGCTACACGTTAAGGGTTAAAACTTCAGGTAGTGGGTTGCTACAAAGGATGAGAAAAAAATTATATGTAGGGCCCAGAGTGTCACTAGTAGAATTTTAGTTTTCTTAGGGAAAGCATCAATTTCTTGCTGCTCTACCAGGTTTCTATTCGTGAAAATAGATGGGAGTGCGAGTACTGTTGAAATTGTTCCTGTGCGCATTAGTTTCCCGATCAGCCCGGCTCGCTTGTAAGTTTCTTTATTTTTTATGATGTAATGGCTGTTAGGGAAAAATGACTCAAAATACTCGGTCCGCCGGGCAGCGATAAAACACTGTGTTGTCATTGTGATGATGATCAGATTGATGATGGTTGCCGGAATTAACCCTTCATCAATGATATTCACTTTGAAAACTCCCGATACAGAAACTCACCGTAGATCTCACCTTGCTCTTCTCCCACTTTGCCTCCAATGGTTGCTCCAGCACCACCGATCACTACTGCACAAATCAGCCCACCCGTACCTGCCGTTGACAAACCGATCGCGGCACATATTGCAGGGGCTAGAACTGTCCCAGCCACATATCCACCAGCACTTCCGCCAGCCAGCCCTCCTATTAGTGAACCTCCTTCAACATATTTCGCTCTCTCGCAATCCGCTTCACGGCCGAGCGTACAAGCCTTGTGGATTTCGAGTCCTGTTCCTGCGACTTCAAGGGCTACTCCAGCGTAGGCACCTTGCTTTATCAAACTGGCTGCCTTGGCTACACCGGCGACTTTATTTGCATACCCTGCTATCTCGGCCGTGTGGAGAAAGCTCTTGGTGGATATCCCCAGCGTCCTTTTGATGGAGCTTCTATTTTTGAGACCAGAACCGTAAGCAGCTAGCTTGTTCAACTGCTCATCCAGCTTCATGAACGAGGCGGCACGCTTGGCATAGAACTGATCACGAGCCGCCATGGTCCCTGATCCGAGATGCTGTTGATGCAACCTCTCGATTTCCATCAAGGTGGCCTCGATAGCTTTCAGGTGCTTGCTCCAGCCTTCACTGACCACTCCCGCGCCCATGGACGCATGGGCGATCAGGCTTTTCAGCGTTTCGAAGTTATCCAGGAAGAAGTTATCCACACCCTGGCCATTGTGCAGTAGCCCTACGTGCACCTTGGCTGCTTGCCCCATCATCCAGGCTTCCTGACCGGTACAGGAGGCCGTTGTGGAGTCGCCGATGATGATCAATTCTCCCTTTCAGACCACTGTGTTGGCGACGTGAGCATTAAGCACATCAAATTTTTCCAGCGAATGGCCACTAAGCGCCAGGTCAGCTTTGAGCCGATGATAGTTTTGCAGCTTGAGATTCAGAAACGCGCGCGCTTCAGACATGACGATGCCCTCACGCGTATTTTTTATTGCCGATACGGTCCCAGCCACCGGCAATATTGCCGCCGCCGCTTCCATCAATGCGCCGCTGTTGAATATAAGTGGTTTTTATTCGGCCGTAATTGAGTTGCACCACCTCCAGCGGAGTGCCCGTGTCTACACCCTGTGAGTATTCGGCAATGATCACCTCTTCAAGGACGATTTCGTAGTACTTCAATTTGTCGCCACCGGCACGGCAGAGCGCCAGCTTTACTCGTAAGGCTGTCATGGGGCAAGGGCAATGCCTTCGGGGGCAAAGTCGGGTAATTCAGAAAGGGACTACACTGAAGGGATAACTTGAGGGGGAATGTTAAAAGATGTGACAGAATTCTTGCAGTTTGAATGACACATGGATGGGCCGGTGATTCATGCAAACTGCATGTTCAGAAAAACATATGCCCCTGTAGGAAACGTCGTAATTCAAACAGGGGCATATCTGGAGCGGCTTACGAATCAGGCGAAGACAAAGTATTTGCGCACAGTCTCGACCACTTCCCAGGTCCCTTTCATCCCCGGTTCGATCACGAACACATCCCCTGCCTTCAGGTGCTTCGGCTCTTCACCTTCCGGGGTGATGATGCAGTAGCCATCAAGGAAGTGACAGAACTCCCACTTCTCATAATTCACCTCGAACTTGCCTGGGGTGCAGATCCAGGTCCCCATGATCTTGCTGCCGTCGGCCGACAGGTAGGCATTGAGGTTGACGGTGTGCGGATCGCCGCCGATGCGCTTCCACCTGGTGGCGTCCACGACCGGCGTCGGGCAGGTTTCGCGCAGGACGGTGATGAAATCGGACATGGCACAACTCCTGGTGACTGGCTGAATGACTCGACACCATAGGGGGATTGGTCAAGCCGCAGTTGCCTGGGCTCGACGTTCAGGTGCCTGACTGCGCTATCTGTGCCTTAGCCAGCCGCCTGAGGCTGAATGAAATTTCCTACGCATTGAGTCACTCGCTTCAGCGGCTCTTGGAGTGAACTGCCCGATAGGCGTCGCGTTGGATGCGGGGTTTAGTTCGCATTGGTCGATCAATGAGTACAAGCAATGGAATTTCTGGTGGTGTTACACACAGATGATGGTTCGAACTATGGGGTGACTGTTCCTGACCTGCCTGGCTGTTTTTCCGCTGGAGCGAGTGTTGCGCAAGCTTTGGGTAATCTTCAGGAAGCAATGGCCATACATTTTGAAGGTTTAGTCGCTGATAACGAGAGGTTACCGCGAGCGCAGGAAATTCACGTCCACATGGCAAACGAGGATTACGAAGAAGGGATGTGGGCTGTCGTGGATTTCGATGTAACTCCGTACTTGGGTGATGCGAAGCGGCCCCAAAATCCCAGATCCCACAAGAAATCATCAGATTTTCCATCTTCCTTGTAGTCCATTTCCCAAAGATACTCTCGCAGTGCTTAAGTCATTGCGATGGGTATGTGTCGCGCTCTAGTCTCGGCGGGTCGTTGCCAATTCAACGGCCGGGTTTAGCAGCCCAGTCCATATCAGGCTCAAGCATTCACCTTCATGGTGGCTGTGCGCGGGGCACCCTCGGGTGCGCCGGGTGCCTGACTTGCCGGTCTGCTAACCCGCGTACAGCTGCCTCCATTCGTTTAGCAGCGTTGATAGGCAGCTTCATTCCCGTCAGGAGCAAGCCATGCTGAAAATCGTCCCCGATCCACCCCTCAATTCTCTCGAAGACTCCCTCGCCATCATTTCCGAATACCTCGTGTGCGCCCACACCATCACCCAGCAACTGGTGTTCCTGAATGCTCAACAGCCCATGCAGGCGATGGGCTTGGCAGTGCTGCATGAAGTCGAAGCAGCCCGTGGCCTGGTCGAGCAGACCTTGGCCCGGGTGCAGACACGTCACTGAACAGCGAGCAGAAAACCATGGACAAGGAATTCATGACACCCGGCGTGGCCACCATGCGCGTTAGCGAATCGATCCCCGAACTGATGCGCGTGTTGCCTGGTATTCCAGTGAATGTGGCGTTGGAGCAGGCCTCGATCATTCAGGATTGTGTGCGTCACCTGACACTGGAATCGGCCCTGGCAGAGCAGGGCGGCGGCAATTTGATGTGGGCGGCGCATTATCTGAGCGGGATGGCAAAAGCCTTGATGGATGATGCGGCGCAGGGGCTACAGGCCTGAGAGGTGTGGGGCGAGTGCGGGCCTTTTCGCGGGCGGTCCGACGTCTCGGCAAGCCCGCTCCCACAGGTTTCGCGAAGAGGCTTTTCCTGGCAGCATCATGCTCACGCGCGGCAGCGAAACCCTTCCCCCCATCATGATAGCGGCCATGGAAACCTTACTCGCGTTCTACCAAAACATCGGCCCGGCACTCTCGCTGCTGGTGATCATCACCTTCGTGCTGGCGGGCGCGGTGAAAGGCGTAATCGGCCTCGGCCTGCCGACCATCGCCATGGGCCTGCTTGGGTTGGCCATGCCTCCGGCGCAGGCCGCCGCCTTGCTGATCGTGCCGTCGACGCTCACCAACCTCTGGCAGCTGGCGACTGGCGGCCATTTGCTGGCGCTGTTGCGGCGACTTGGGCCCATGCTCGCAGCGATCTTCATCGGCACCTTGCTCGGCAGTGCCTGGCTGGGCATCAACAGCGGCCCATGGGCGGTGCACGCGCTGGGCGCAGCGTTGCTGGTGTATGCGGTGTATGGCCTCATCGGGCCTGGATTGCGCCTCGAGCCGAAAAAGGAAGGATGGCTTGGGCCGTTGTGCGGGCTGGTGACTGGCGTGGTGACCGCCGCCACGGGTGTGTTCGTGATGCCCGCAGTGCCCTATCTGCAAAGCCTGAACCTGAGCCGTGACGAGATGATCCAGGCGCTGGGCCTGTCGTTCACGGTCTCGACCGTGGCTCTGGCCCTCGGCCTGGCCGGGCAGGATGCCCTGGGTGGCCAGGCATTGGGTGCGTCATTGCTGATGCTGGCGCCAGCGCTGCTGGGCATGCTGGCGGGCCAGTGGTTGCGTCAGCGCATCAGCGCGGCGCTGTTCAAGCGTTGCTTCTTCATTGGCCTGGCCGTGCTTGGCGGCCATTTGCTGATCAACGGCTAGCAGAAGAAGCGCTGAGCATCTCGATGGCCTGGATATCGAAGTCGCGTTCCAGATAATCCATGCGCTTTTCGAAGAACTCGACCATGTGCGGCAGTGCCGAATGAACGTCTAGAGCAGCCTTGCTCGCCCAGACCTCGAAGAACACGAACAGGCTCGGGTCAGCCTTGTCGCGCAGCATGTGGTACTCGATGCAGCCAGGCTCCTGACGGCTCGGTTCAACATAGGCGCGGAACAGGGTTTCGAAGGCGTCGGCCATTTCCGGACGGGTCTTGGCCTTGAGGATGAAAGCGTGCTGCTCGCTCATGAATCGATACTCAGTGATGAATGATGAAACGATTCTAAGGCAATAATGCCCTTGGCATTCGTGACTTGAGGGCAATTGTATTTTGACCGCCACCTGCTGTTTCCCACCCCAGCGAGCCTCTAATCTGCCGGTCATTCAATTTGACTCGACCCCTAGAGGCTCAGCATGAAAAAGATTCTCCTGCTCAACGGCGGCAAACAGTTCGCTCACTCCGACGGCCGCCTCAACCAGACCCTGCACGACGCCGCCCTGGCCCATCTCGACCGCGCCGGCTTCGATGTGCAGCAGACCTTCATCGACGGCGGCTATGACGTGCAGGCCGAAGTCGAGAAATTCCTTTGGGCCGATGTGATCATCTACCAGATGCCGGGTTGGTGGATGGGCGCGCCCTGGACCGTGAAGAAGTACATCGACGAGGTGTTCACCGCCGGCCACGGCAGCCTCTACGCCAACGACGGTCGCACCCGTTCGGATGCCTCGCAGAAATACGGCAGCGGCGGCCTGGTGCATGGCAAGCAGTACATGCTGTCGCTGACCTGGAACGCGCCGCAGCAGGCCTTCGACGACCCGAGCGATTTCTTCGAGGGCAAGGGGGTGGATGCGGTGTACTTCCCGTTCCACAAGGCCAATCAGTTCCTCGGCATGAGCGGGCTGCCGACCTTCCTCGCCGTGGATGTAATGAAGCGCCCGGACGTGCCGGCCGCGTTGGCTGCGTATGAAGCGCATCTGAACGAAGTGTTCGGCCAGGCAAAGTAGCTGTTGATGCCGGCCTCTTCGCGGCTAAAGCCCCACAGAGGCAGCACTG
This sequence comes from Pseudomonas sp. NPDC090233, assembly GCF_044772285.1. Taxonomy (NCBI): domain Bacteria; kingdom Pseudomonadati; phylum Pseudomonadota; class Gammaproteobacteria; order Pseudomonadales; family Pseudomonadaceae; genus Pseudomonas; species Pseudomonas sp. NPDC090233. The sequence goes on from NZ_JBIVYQ010000007.1 coordinate 21,096, forward strand.
CACCCGTGGGAGCGGCTTTAGCCGCGAAGAGGCCGGCACAACCACCGCTAGACTCAAAGGCCACAAGCAGCTATCTAGTACCCGCAAAGCTCCCAACACAGGCGCCGCCGTGAAAACCCGATCCGAGGAACTCCAGGTATTCGTCGCCGTGATCGACTGCGGCTCGATCTCCGCCGCCGCCGAGCAGATGGGCCAGACCCCATCGGCGGTGAGCCGCACGCTGTCACGCCTAGAGGCCAAGCTCGGCACCACCCTGGTCAACCGCACCACGCGGCGCATGGACCTGACCGAGGAAGGGCGTTTCTTCCTCGAACGCTCGCGGCGGGTGCTTGAACAGATGGACGAGATGGAAGAGCGCCTGTCGATGCATCGCCAGAGCGCCACCGGGCGCCTGCGCATCAATGCCGCCGCACCGTTCATGCTGCATGCCATCCTGCCCTGGATCGGCGAGTTCCGTTGCGAGTACCCCGGCATCGAGCTGGAACTCAACACCGACGACCTGATCATCGATCTGCTGGAGCAGAGTACTGACGTGGCCATCCGCATCGGTGACCTGGCCGACTCCAGCCTGCATGCCCGCTCGCTGGGCTGCAGCCCGGTGCAGATCCTCGCCAGCCCGGCCTACCTGGAAAAGCACGGCACGCCACAACAGGTCGAAGACCTGAGCCAGCACTGCCTGCTCGGCTTCAGCCAGCCCGAATCCCTCAACCAATGGCCGCTGCGCCACGCCCAGGGCGACCGCTGGCCAATCCGCCCGGCACTGATCGCCTCCAGTGGTGAAACCCTGCGGCAACTGGCGCTGGCCGGGGAGGGCATCGTCAGCCTGTCGCATTTCATGACCCATGAAGACATCCGCGCCGGCCGCCTGCAGGTGCTGCTGGGTGACGCCAACAACGGCTACCGTCAGCCGATCCACGCCGTGTACTACCGCAACACGCAACTGGCCCTGCGTATCCAGTGCTTCCTTGATTTCATCCAGCAAAAGTTGGCGATGTACGCCTGCTGAATTGCCTGAACGCGACAATTCCTGCCCAAAGGCGGCGAAACCTTCCTTGGTTGATTGCACAGTCGACATGCTTCGGCCTTACTGACTGATCAACAAAAACAACACCAAGGAAGTGTCATGCGTATTGTCCTGTTCCAGTCCATGGCCCTCGGCGCCGCGATCTTGAGCTGTTCATCAGCCTATGCGGCAAACCTGGAAGGCGGCGCGGTGGCCGCGCCCGATCAATATGGCGCACAGGTGGCAGCCGATATCCTGAAAAAAGGCGGCAATGCGGTAGACGCAGCCGTGGCCACGGCCTTTACCCTGGCGGTGACTTACCCTGAGGCCGGCAACATCGGTGGCGGTGGTTTCATGACCCTGTTCGTCGACGGCAAACCCTACTTCCTCGACTACCGCGAAGTGGCGCCCGAGGCCGCGACCCGCAACATGTACCTGGACGACAAGGGCGAGGTCATCGAGAACCTGAGCCTGGTCGGCGTTCGTGCGGCCGGCGTACCTGGCACGGTCATGGGCCTGTGGGAAGCGCATCAGAAATTCGGCAAGCTGCCCTGGAGCGAACTGCTGACCCCGGCCATCGGCTATGCGAAAAACGGCTTCAAGATCGCCGAAAAGCAGTACCAATACCGCAACGATGCCCAGGGCCTGTTCAAAACCGCGACCAACTTCAACGACTACTTCGGCACCATGAAAGTCGGCGAGCTGCTCAAGCAACCGGAGATGGCCCAGACCCTCGAACGTATCGCCGACAAGGGCGTGAGCGAGTTCTACCAGGGCAAGACCGCCGACCTGCTGGTGGCGCAGATGCAGGCTGACAAAGGCCTGATCACCAAGGAAGACCTCAAGGACTACAAAGCCGTATGGCGCGAGCCGATGGCCCTGAGCTGGCGCGGCAACGTGGTGTACACCGCGCCACCGCCGAGCTCCGGCGGCGTCGCTCTGGCCCAGTTGCTGGGCATCAAGGAAGACCGCGCCGCCGACTTCAAGGGCGTGGCGCATAACTCGGCGCAGTACATCCACCTGCTGGCCGAGATCGAGAAGCGCGTATTCGCCGACCGCGCCGACTACCTGGGCGACCCGGCCTTCACCCAGGTGCCGGTCGACAAGCTGATCGCCAAGGATTACCTGGCCAAGCGCGCCGCGCAGGTCAACCCCAAGGCCATCTCGGTCACCGACGACGTCAAGCCAGGGCTGGAACCGCACCAGACCACGCACTTCTCGATCGTCGACAAACAGGGCAACGCAGTCAGCAACACCTACACCCTCAACCTCGACTACGGCAGTGGCGTGGTGGTCAAGGGTGCGGGCTTCCTGCTCAACGACGAGATGGACGACTTCAGCGCCAAACCGGGCGCGGCCAACGCCTTTGGCGTGGTCGGCGGTGATGCCAACGCCATTGCCCCCGGCAAGCGCATGCTGTCGTCCATGAGCCCAAGTCTGATGACCCGCGATGGCAAGGTCGAACTGGTGATCGGCACGCCGGGTGGTTCGCGGATCTTCACCTCGATCTTCCAGGTGATGAACAACCTGTATGACTACGGCATGCCGCTGGATAAAGCGGTGGCGGCGCAGCGTGTGCACCATCAGTTGTTGCCTAAAGACACCATCTACTTCGACAGCTACGCGCCGCTGACCGGGCCGGTGGCGGATGAGCTGAAGAAAATGGGCTATGTGCTGGAGGATCAGGGCTGGGAGATGGGGGATATCCAGGCGATCCGGGTGAACGGGGCGAAGCTTGAGACGGCTTCGGATCCGCGGGGGCGTGGGGTGGGGATGATCGTCAAATAGTTTTGTTCGAATCTCCTGTGGGAGCGGCTTCAGCCGCGAACACCGGCGAAGCCAGCGCCATCCAGCGCGTCGCAAGCTTCGCGGCTGAAGCCGCTCCCACAGGTTTGTAAGTGATCAGACCCGGAACTGGCTGACCAGCATCTGCAAGTGTCCACCCAGGCGCGCCAGCTCCACGCTGGACGCTGCGGTTTCATCACTGGCCGCCGCCGTCTGTTCCGACACATCGCGCACATTCAGGATGCTGCGGCTGATCTCCTCAGCCACCGCACTCTGTTGCTCGGCCGCCGCGGCAATCTGCTGGTTCATCGACTGGATGCTCGACACCGTGCTGGTGATGTTCTCCAGCGACACCCCGGCCTTGCGCGCAAGCTCCACACTGCTGTCGGTCAGGGTGCGGCTGCCCTGCATGGCATTGGCCACTTGCTGAGTACCATGCTGCAGGCCGGCCACCAGTTCTTCGATCTCTTCGGTGGATTTCTGCGTGCGCTGGGCCAGGCCGCGTACTTCGTCGGCGACCACGGCAAAACCACGGCCAGCCTCGCCTGCGCGCGCGGCTTCGATCGCGGCGTTGAGCGCCAGCAGGTTGGTCTGCTCGGCCACCGACTTGATCACGTCCATCACGCTGCCGATCTTCTGGCTTTCCTGCTGCAGCAGGTTCATGGCCTCGGTGGAGCGGTGCACTTCCTCGGCCAGGCGTTCGATCTGGCTGATCGCTTCGCCCACCACGCGGTCACCCGCGCGGGCCTCGCCGTCGGCGCCGGTCGCCGCGTGCGAAGCCTGCTCGGCATTGCGCGCGACTTCCTGAACGGTCGCGGCCATTTCGTGCATGGCGGTGGCGACCTGGTCGGTTTCGACCTTCTGGCTGTTGGCCCCGGCGCTGGTCTGCTCAGTAACGGCCGACAGCTCTTCGGCGGCGCTGGCAATCTGCGTGACGCCGTCGCGGATACCGCTGATCAGCTCGCGCAGGGTGGTGCCCATGCGCGCGATGCCTTGTTGCAGCACGCCGATTTCGTCGCGGCGGGTGATGCGCATGTCGTGGGTCAGGTCGCCACCGGCGATGCGCTCCACGGCCTGCAGGGTCTCGCGCAGGGGGCGGGTGATCTGGCGGGTGATGATGACGGCTGCCAGTACACCGGCGAGCAACGCCAGGAGCGTGGCGATGGTTTGCAGGCTGCGGGCCTGGGCGCTCTCGACGTCACGGCGGTCGATCTGGATCTTGTACAGCGCGTCGCTGCGCTTGACGATGTCGGCGCCCTGCACGGTCATTTCTGCACGGGAAGTGGTGATCTCCGCGACCGCATTGCGGAACTGGCGCACCGCCTCGCGGTAGGCCTGGACCGACTGTTCGAACTGCTGCACGCGGGTGGCATCGGATGGCAGCTGGCGCTTGAGACTGTCGATCTCCACCAGCGCCGACTCCAGCTGGCGCAGGGCCGCCTGTTCGTTGGCCGCGCTGTTGTCGGCGATGTAGCCGCGTACGTCGATACGCACTTGTAGCAGTTGTTGACGCACTTTGCTGATCAGCTGGTACTGCGCCAGGCGCACGCTGTCGGCGTCAGGGCGGGCCATGACGTCCTGGCTGAGGGATTCCATGGCCTCGTCGGCCTTGGCCGCCGATACGTTCATCGCCTCACGGGCGGCCAGGGAGTTCTTGTAGCCAGCGCGCATCTTGTTCAACGAGACCTTGTATTCGCTGATGGTCTGGCCCAGTTCTTTCAGCAGCTTGACGTTTTCCGGGCTCTTGAAGGTGCTGACCAGGTATTCCTGCTGCTTGCTGAACGCGTCCAGCTTGGCCTGGGTATTGGCGGCGGCGGCATCGTCGCCATTGGCGATCATGTACTGCAGGCGCGCGATGCGCAGGTCGGTCAGGTCTTTGTTGAGCTGGCCGATGTCGCCCATCCAGTTGCTGCGGTCGATCAGGCTGCCCAGGCTGGTCCAGCCGGTCAGCGCCAGCAGGCCGGTAAGGACCAGCACCAGGCCGAAGCCCAGGCCGAGTTTAAGGTTGACGCTGATGTTGGCGAACCAGCTGTTCATGCACGCTCTCCAGAAATAATTTCGCTCACTTGATCATTTTTCGATCGCAAGGCGTTGTTGTTCTGGATGCCCGCTGAATCGTGCAGGAGTTATCGGCACGAGACCGCGAAGCTGAAACGCTTTTTCAGCTGATTTGTAACTCTATGAAACCCTTGGCAATTTCACTGACCATTGGTCAAAGGCTGCGCGCACTGAAGGTATCGCAGCTGTTCACATCCCCCTGGGCAAACCCGGCCTTGAACCAGCGCACCCGCTGCGCCGAAGTGCCATGGGTAAACGAATCCGGGACCACGCGCCCCTGGCCCTTCTGTTGCAAACGGTCATCACCGATGGCGTTGGCGGCATTCAGCGCTTCCTCGACATCCCCGGGCTCCAGCCAGTTCAGGCGTTGCTGCGCCTGGTAGGCCCAGACACCGGCCAGGCAGTCAGCCTGCAATTCCTGGCGCACCAGCAGGCCATTGTCGCCCTCCATGCGTTGCCCAGCTCGGCGCGCGGCATCGACCTTGGCCGACACCCCGAGCAAAGTCTGCACATGGTGGCCGATCTCGTGGGCGATCACGTAGGCCTGGGCGAAGTCGCCGGCAGCTGCGAAGCGAGTTTCCATCTCGCGGAAGAACGACATGTCCAGGTACACGCGCTGGTCTGCCGGGCAGTAGAAGGGGCCTACCGCCGCCGAGGCGAAGCCGCAGGCGGAATTCACCTGGCCGCTGAACAGCACCAGCTTGGGGTCGCGGTATTGTTTGCCTGCCTGGGAGAACAGGGCTTTCCAGGTGTCTTCGGTGTCGCCGAGGATCGACGCGACGAATTGCGCCTGTTCGTCGTTGGCCGCCGGCGCCTTGTTGTCTACGCCGCTGGGGGCCTGCTGCTGTTGCTCCATCTGCCCGGTGAGCTGGCCGAGAATCTGCAGCGGGTCCTGGCCGGTCAGCCAGCCGATGCCGACGATCAGCAGGATCGCGCCGAGCCCCAGGCCCTTGCCGCCACCAAAGCGCATGCCACCGCCGCCGCCACCTTCGCCACGGGCATCGACCACGTTGTCGCTGCGCCGGCCTTTTCGCCATTCCATCAGATGCACTCCCGAGCTTGAAACATGAAGTCAAAGATTAGTTCACCTCAGCCAAACGGACTAATGCATAACCATTTGGTTAAGTAACGGACCACTGAATTCAATATTCATCCCTGGCGACTTATCTGAAACTGCATGTCCGCCTGCCACGCCCAGGCGTTCAGATAATTCCAAGAGAGGAAAACGGCATGCCCGCCCAGGACAACAGCCGCTTCGTGATCCGTGATCGCAACTGGCACCCCAAAGCCTTGACTCCCGACTACAAGACTTCGATTGCCCGCTCACCGCGTCAGGCACTGGTCAGCATCCCGCAATCAATCAGCGAAACCACCGGCCCGGACTTCACCCACTTGGGCTTCGGGGCCCATGACCATGACCTGCTGCTGAACTTCAACAACGGTGGCCTGCCGATCGGCGAGCGCATCATCGTTGCCGGCCGTGTCGTCGACCAGTACGGCAAGCCGGTGCCCAGCACCCTGGTGGAGATCTGGCAGGCCAACGCTGGCGGCCGCTATCGCCACAAGAACGACCGCTACTTGGCGCCGCTGGACCCAAACTTCGGCGGTGTCGGCCGCTGCCTGACCGACCGTGATGGCTACTACAGTTTCCGCACCATCAAGCCCGGCCCGTACCCGTGGCGCAACGGCCCCAACGACTGGCGCCCGGCGCACATCCACGTAGGCGTCAGCGGCCCATCGATCGCCACCAAGCTGATCACCCAGCTGTACTTCGAAGGCGACCCGCTGATCCCGATGTGCCCGATCGTCAAATCGATCGCCAACCCTGAAGCGGTGCAGCAGTTGATCGCCAAGCTCGACATGAGCAACGGCAACCCGATGGACTGCCTGGCGTACCGCTTTGACATCGTGCTGCGCGGCCAGCGCAAGACCCACTTCGAAAACTGCTGAGGACCCCGCCATGCCAATCGAACTGCTGCCGGAAACCCCCTCGCAGACCGCCGGCCCCTACGTGCACATCGGCCTGGCCCTGGAAGCGGCCGGCAATCCGACCCGAGACCAGGAAATCTGGAACTGCCTGGCCAAGCCAGAGGCGCCGGGTGAACACATTCTGCTGATCGGCCAGGTGTACGACGGTAACGGCCACCTGGTGCGCGATTCGTTCCTGGAGTTGTGGCAGGCCGATGCCGCCGGCCAGTACCAGGATGCCTACAACCTGGAAAACGCCTTCAACAGCTTCGGTCGTACCGCCACCACCTTCGATGCCGGCGAGTGGACCGTGCAGACGGTCAAGCCGGGTGTGGTGAAGAACGCTGCCGGCGTGCCCATGGCACCGCACATCAACATCAGCCTGTTTGCCCGTGGCATCAACATCCACCTGCACACGCGGCTGTATTTCGATGATGAGGCCGAGGCCAACGCCAAGTGCCCGGTGCTTAACCTGATCGAGCAGCCACAACGCCGCGAGACCTTGATTGCCAAGCGTTGCGAAGTGGATGGGAAGACGGCGTATCGGTTCGATATCCGGATTCAGGGGGAAGGGGAGACGGTGTTCTTCGACTTCTGAATGAAAATGGGGCCGCAATGCGGCCCCAGCATCTCAGCCTTTCACCGGTTTCAGGTCGAATGCATCGCTCTGATACTGGAACAGCAGGCAATCTGCTGCGGCGGTGCAGCCGCTTTCATGCACCAGGTTCGCGGGCAGCTTGTAGTAGGACCCGGCCGGATACTCAATACGCTTGCCGTCGATCACTGCGTAGAACGTACCGCTCAACACCACTGTTGGCAGCGTCTGGCTGTGCTGGTGCAGACCGTTATCAGTGCCTTTCCTGAACTTCACGTACGCTGAATAAGGCCCTTTGCCGAAGATATCCCCTTCAACATTGGCGTAGCTGACAGCGCCGTTGGTCTTGGGTACGTCCTGCCAGTTCAAGGCCGCGCTATCGGTCACTGAAATGGTTTTTTCAGCCGCGTTGACGCCGAGGGCCAGGGTGCTGAGCGCCAAGGTCGCGATAATTGTCTGCACAGCTTTCATGATGAAGTTCCTTCGTTGAGTGACGATGCAACGAAGGTTACCTAAACGAAGAAAGCACAAATACGCGCCTTAGAGGCCATGACCTGTGCTGATAATGCACAGATCGACTTCACCATCTCGCCTCGGCGTAGTACGTCTGCACGTACTCCAGCAATGCCCGCACCTTGGGCGCCAGATAGCGGCTTTGTGGATAAACCGCGTAGAGGTTGCGCGCTGGCAGCTTCCAACTCTCCAGCACTGGCACCAGCCGCCCATCCTCCAGGGCATCATGAACGATGAAAGGGTCGAAGCTGGCGATGCCCAGTGCACCGATGGCAGCGGCGCGCAGGGCCATCGGCGAGTTGGCGCTCAAGCGCCGGGGCATCAGCACTTCACATTGCTCTCCAGTGTCGCGGGCAAGCTGCAAGCGTTGCGGGTGCAACAACTGGCTGTAGCCGAGCAGAGGGTGGTTGGCCAGGTCCTCGGGCGTGGCCGGTGTGCCGTGCCGTTCCAGGTAGCGCGGGGCGGCCACCAGCATGACCTCGCTGGCAGCCAGCCGACGCGCCACCAGGCTTGAGTCAGGCAGGTGGTCGGTGACCCGCAGGCAGACATCGATTTCCTCTTCCAGCAGGTCGACGAAACGGTCACTGCAGTGCAGCTCGATTTGCAACTGTGGATGGCGCTCGACGAAATCCGGCAACCAGCGCCCCAGTTCCAATTCACCAAACGCGGTAGCCACGCCCAGGCGCAAGGTGCCGGTGGGCTGTTGCTGATGCTCGGACAACTCCAACGTCATCGCCTGCATCTGTTCGAGGATCTGCACGCAATGGCGATAGAACAGCGCACCGGCTTCGGTGAGGTGCAGGCGGCGGGTGTTACGGGTGAGCAATTGCGTGCCGAGATGGCGTTCGAGGTGCTTCACCTGGCGTGACAGGACGGTATGCGAGACGCCCGCCTGGTGGGCGGCGGCGCTGAAACTGCCGAGGTCGACGACCCGGCGGAAGGTCTGCATGGCACTGAACTGGTCCATCGGCACAACTCTCCTGGCTGCGTGCGCCGGGGCCATTGCGGCCCCGGTGCAACGCGGATCAGCGCCGGACCAGCAGCACCCCGCTTTCCATGTGATGGGTATACGGGAACTGGTCGAACAGCGCGCAGCGTTCGATACGGTGGGTATCTTGCAGCTGAGCGATGTTCTGCGCCAGCGTCTCGGGGTTGCAGGAGATGTACAGGATTCGCTCGAAACGCCGGGTCAGCTCGCAGGTGTCCGGGTCCATGCCCGCACGTGGCGGGTCGACGAACACGGTGCCGAAGTCGTAGCTTTTGAGGTCGATGCCCTCCAGGCGACGGAACGGGCGCACGTCATTAAGCGCCTGGGTCAACTCTTCGGCCGACAGGCGCACCAGGCGCACGTTATCCACAGCGTTTTCGTCGAGGTTGCTCAGCGCGGCGTTGACCGAAGTCTTGCTGATCTCGGTGGCCAGCACCTGGCGCACGCGGGTGGCCAGCGGCAGGGTGAAGTTGCCGTTGCCGCAGTACAGCTCCAGCAGGTCGTCATCGCGATCGCCGATGGCCTCGAATGCCCAGCTCAGCATCTTCTGGTTCACCGCGCCGTTGGGCTGGGTGAACGCGCCTTCTGGCTGGCGATAGCTGAACACCCGGCCAGCGACGTCGAGTTGCTCTACCGCGTAATCGCGGCCGATGACCAGGCGTTTGCCCTTGGAGCGGCCGATCAGGCTCACACCGAGTTCTTCAGCCAGTTGCCGCGCGGCCACTTCCCAAGCCTCGTCCAGCGGCCGGTGGTAGCACAGGGTGATCATCGCGTCGCCGGCCAGGGTGGTCAGGAACTCCACCTGGAAAAGGCGGTTGCTCAGGTCCTCGCTGGCCTGCCAGGCGGCTTTCAGGCGCGGCATCAGGTCATTGATGCGCTGGCTGGCAATCGGGAAATCATCGATCAGGATGGCCTTGTGCTTCTCGCCGGGGGCGAACATCGCGTAGTGGCGCTGGCCGTCTTCGCGCCACAGGCGGAACTCGGCGCGCAGGCGATAGTGCTCGCGCGGCGAGTCGAATACGGCCGGCTCTGGCGCACCGAAGGGCGCCAACAGCTCGCGCAGGCGGGCGACTTTGCCCTGCAGCTGCGCGTCGTAGGCGTAAGGGTCGAAGACAGCACTCATGCGTTGAACCAGCCCAGCTTGATGACGAACAGGATGGAAAGGATCACCAGGGCCGGGTTCAGGTCGCGGTGGCGCCCGGAGATCAGCTTGACGGCGGTCCAGGAAATGAAGCCGAAGGCGATGCCGTTGGCGATCGAATAAGTCAGCGGCATGGCCAGGGCGGTCACCACCACCGGTGCGGCTTCGGTGACGTCGTCCCAGTTTATTTCCGCGAGGCCCGAGGCCATCAGCACGGCGACGAACAGCAGCGCCGGGGCGGTGGCGAAGGCCGGCACGCTGCCGGCCAACGGGGCGAAGAACAGCGCCAGGAGGAACAGCACGGCCACCACGATGGCGGTCAGGCCGGTGCGGCCACCGGCACTGACGCCCGCTGCCGATTCGATGTAGCTGGTGGTGGTCGAAGTGCCCAGCAGGGAGCCGGCCATGGCCGCGGTGCTGTCGGCGATCAGGGCACGGCCCATTTTCGGCATGTGGCCGTCCTTGCCCATCAGCCCGGCGCGCTTGGCCACGCCGATCAGGGTGCCCGAGTTGTCGAACAGGTCGACGAACAGGAAGGCGAAGATCACGCTGACCAGGCCCACGTCGAGGGCACCGGCGATGTCCAGCTGGAGGAAGGTCGGCGCCAGCGACGGCGGCATGGAAACGATGCCGCCAAATGGCGTCACGCCCATTGCGATCGCGGCCACGGTGACCGCCAGAATGCCGATCAGCACCGCGCCGCGCACCTTCAGCGACTCAAGGCCGACGATCAGGAAGAAGCCCAGGGTGGCGAGAATAGGCGCAGGCTGCTTGAGGTCGCCCAGGCCAACCAGGGTAGCCGGGTTATCGACGACGATGCCTGCGTTATGCAGGGCGATCAGCGCCAGGAACAAGCCGATACCCGCCGCAATGGCCGAACGCAGCGGCAGCGGGATGCTGTTCACGATCCATTCGCGGATGCGGAAGATCGACAGCAGGAAGAACATCACCGCCGACAGGAACACCGCACCCAGCGCGACCTGCCAGGTGTGGCCCATGTGCAGGACCACGGTGTAGGTGAAGAACGCGTTCAGGCCCATGCCCGGCGCCAGGGCGATCGGGTAGTTGGCGATCAGGCCCATGGTGGTCGAGCCGATGGCCGCGGCCAGGCAGGTGGCGACGAAGATCGCACCCTTGTCCATGCCGGTCTCGCCGAGGATGCTCGGGTTGACGAACAGAATGTAGGCCATGGCCAGGAAGGTGGTGACGCCCGCCAGAATCTCGGTGCGCACGTTGGTGTTGTGTGCTCTTAGTTGAAACAGCCTTTCCAGCATGCCCGCTCCCCAAGGCGCCCCCGGCGCCGTGATTGTATCGACCCCATCAGCAAAGCACAGACCGTACCGGATGCCGTGGTTTTGTGTGGGGAGGAAAAAAGCCGCGCATCATACCAGCATGACTGGCGGGGGCCTATGGCCGTTGGGTAAGGGGATTGGCAATGTCAGCCATTGTGCAACCGATCGCGTTTGGCCAAGGTCGGGAACAACTTTATCCACACCCCGGTCACCACCAGGGTGCCGACACCGCCGAGCACCACCGCCGGCACCGTACCAAACCAGTGCGCAGTCACACCCGATTCAAACTCGCCGAGTTGATTCGAGGCACCGATGAACAGGCCATTCACCGCACTGACCCGGCCACGCATCTCATCAGGCGTCTCCAACTGCACGAAGGCGCCGCGGATCACCATGCTGATCATGTCCGCCGCACCCAGTACCACCAGCACCGCCAGCGAGAACCAGAACGAGGTCGACAGGCCGAAGGCAATGGTCGCCACGCCGAACACGCCGACCGCCGTGAACATGGTGCGGCCGACCTTGCGTTCCACCGGGAAGCGCGCCAGCCACAGTGACATCAGCAATGCCCCCACCGCCGGTGCCGAACGCAGCAGGCCAAGGCCCCAGGGGCCGGTGAGCAGGATGTCCTTGGCGAATACCGGCAGCAACGCGGTGGCGCCGCCCAGCAGCACGGCGAAGAGGTCCAGGGAAATGGCCCCGAGAATATCAGGCCGGCTGCGGATGAAGCGGATCCCTGCCAGCAGTGATTCCAGGCTAGCCCGGCCGCGCTGGGGCACCTGTTGGCGCGAATCCAGGCTCAGCATCAGTACACAGGCAATGGCGTACAGCGCCACGGTCGGGCCATACACCCAGATGCTGCCAAAGGCATAGAGGAAACCGCCCACGGCCGGGGCGACGATGGTCGCCGCCTGGGTCGCCGACGCAGACGCCGCCACGGCACGTGGAAACAGCCCAGGTGGCACCACATTGGGCAGCAGCGCCTGGGTCGCGGGCATTTCGAACGAGCGGGTGGCGCCCAGCAGGAAGGCCAACACGAAGATCAACTCGCGGCTGACGTTGTCGGTGGCACTGCCCAGCGCCAGCGCAAGGGCGATCAGCCCCTGCAGGGTCTGGCACAGGGCAGCGACCTTGCGCCGGTCATAGCGGTCGGCGACATGGCCGGTGTGCAGCATGAACAGCACCCGTGGGGCGAATTCGACCAGGCCGACCAGGCCCAGGTCGAGCACGTTGCCGGTGAGCTGGTAGAGGTGCCAGCCAATGGCCACGGTGAGCATCTGGAAGCCGCTGGCGGTGAAGACTCGGGCCAGCCAGAAGGCCACGAACGGGCGGTGATGGCGCAACAACTGCGGTGCTGAATCGGACATCGTGAGCCTGTGGCCTCGGCGCAGTAGAGGGGTCGGCAGCGTATCATCTGTTTGTAACAAACAGTTACTGTTTGCCGTGATCGGCACTTTTTCACGCGTGCGAACAGTGGGGTGGGGCAACGGGTCACGCGGCAATCAACCACACGGCCCGGCGGGCCATTCGAGACTATGCTTCCTAGCAATCGTTGATCTGGATCAATCGTTCCAGAAGCAACGAATTGGCCTATTGGCCGAAATCCCTGCGATCGAACAGAACAATTCCAATGTGCCGCACTCGACTGAAACGTGGGGGCAGTGGGCAACGGGGCCACAAGCCCGGAAGCCGGATTATCTGAAGAGGAAGCACCATGTTCGGAATAGAAGCCCTAGAGCTCGCCCGAATTCAGTTTGCCTTTACCGTGTCGTTCCACATCCTGTTCCCGGCCATCACCATTGGCCTCGCCAGTTACCTGGCAGTCCTCGAAGGCCTGTGGCTGAGGACCCACGAGCAGGTCTACCGTGACCTGTATCACTTCTGGTCGAAGATCTTCGCCGTCAACTTCGGTATGGGCGTGGTCTCGGGCCTGGTCATGGCCTATCAATTCGGCACCAACTGGAGCCGGTTTTCCGACTTTGCTGGCGCCGTTACCGGGCCGCTGCTGACTTATGAAGTGCTCACCGCATTCTTCCTGGAGGCCGGTTTCCTCGGCGTCATGCTGTTCGGCTGGAACCGTGTGGGTCGCGGCCTGCACTTCTTCGCCACGGTGATGGTGGCGCTGGGCACGCTGGTCTCGACCTTCTGGATCCTCGCCTCCAACAGCTGGATGCAGACCCCGCAAGGCCACGAAATCATCGACGGTCGCGTGGTGCCGGTGGACTGGCTGGCGGTGATCTTCAACCCGTCTTTCCCCTACCGCCTGATGCACATGGCCACGGCCGCGTTCGTCGCCACGGCGTTCTTCGTCGGCGCCTCGGCCGCCTGGCATCTGCTGCGCGGGCGCGATAACCCGGCTGTGCGCAAGATGCTGTCGATGGCCATGTGGATGGCACTGATCGTAGCACCGGTGCAGGCGGTGATCGGTGACTTCCATGGCCTCAATACGCTCAAGCACCAACCGGTGAAGATTGCCGCGATCGAAGGCCATTGGGAGAACGTGCCCGGCGAGCCGACCCCGCTGATCCTGTTCGGCATCCCCGATATGAAAGCCGAGACCACCCGCTACAAAGTTGAAATTCCGGCGCTCGGCAGCCTGATCCTCACCCACAGCCTGGATAAACAGGTGCCGGCAATGAAGGAATTCCCGCCTGAAGACCGGCCCAACTCGACCATCGTGTTCTGGTCGTTCCGGGTCATGGTCGGGCTTGGTTTCCTGATGATCTTCGTCGGCCTGTGGAGCCTGTGGCTGCGCAAGCGCGGCACGCTCTACAGCTCACGACCGTTCCTGTACCTGACCCTGTGGATGGGGCCATCCGGCCTTATTGCGATCCTGGCTGGCTGGTTCACCACCGAAATCGGCCGCCAACCGTGGGTGGTCTACGGGCTGATGCGCACGTCCGAAGGCGTTTCCAACCACAGTTATGCACAGCTCGGCTTCACCCTGGTGGCGTTCGTGGTGGTGTACTTCGCGCTGTTCGGCACGGGCTTGGGCTACATGATGCGCCTGGTGCGCAAAGGGCCGAAAACCGGTGAGGGCGATGAGCACACGCCAGGTGGACCCGGACAGAAACGTACGCCGGCACGGCCGTTGTCGGCCGCCGATGATGGCCGTGGGGCCAACACGCCCAGCCTGAGCAAGGAGAACTGAGCCATGGGTATCGACCTTCCGCTGATCTGGGCTGTGATCATCATCTTCGGCGTCATGATGTACGTGGTGATGGATGGTTTCGACCTGGGCATCGGCATGCTCTTCCCCTTCGTCAAGGGCGAGCGTGACCGTGACGTGATGATGAACACCGTTGCACCAGTGTGGGACGGCAATGAAACCTGGCTGGTGCTGGGTGGCGCCGGGCTGTTCGGGGCGTTTCCGATGGCCTACTCGGTGGTGCTCGAAGCCTTGTACCTGCCGCTTATGCTGATGCTGATCGGCCTGATTTTCCGTGGCGTGGCATTCGAGTTCCGCTTCAAGGCCAAGGACGAGAAGCGCCATATCTGGGACAAGGCGTTTACCGGTGGCTCGCTGGTGGCGACCTTCTTCCAGGGCGTTGCACTGGGTGCTTTCATCGAGGGCTTCAAAGTGGTCGACCGGCATTACGCCGGTGGCACGCTCGACTGGCTGACCCCGTTCAGCATTTACAGCGGCCTGGGCCTGATCGTCGCCTACACCCTGCTGGGCTGCACCTGGCTGATCATGAAGACCGAAGGGCCGCTGCAGAAACAGATGCATCACTTGGCCAGGCCGCTGGCACTGGTGCTGCTGGTGGTGATCGGCATCGTCAGCCTGTGGACGCCGATCGCCTACCCGATGATCGCCGACCGCTGGTTCAGCATGCCTAACCTGATCTGGTTCATGCCGGTGCCGATCCTGGTGCTGGTGACCTTCTACGGGCTGCTCAAGGCGGTGGCGCGCAATGCCCATTACACGCCGTTCCTGCTGACGCTGGTGCTGATTTTCCTTGGCTACAGCGGCCTGGGCATTAGCTTGTGGCCGAACATCATCCCACCGTCGATCTCGATCTGGGATGCCGCCGCACCGCCGCAAAGCCAGGGCTTCATGCTGGTGGGCACGTTGTTCATCCTGCCGTTCATCCTCGGGTATACCTTCTGGAGCTACTACGTGTTCCGCGGCAAGGTCACCCACGAAGACGGCTATCACTAGGAGGGGCGCATGATGACAGGCAAACATGGCCTTGAAGAAAAGAAACCCCTTTGGCAGCGGCTGGGCTGGCTGCTGCTGATCTGGGCGATGAGCGTGGCGGCGCTTGGGGTGGCCGCTTATGTGATGCGGATGTTCATGAGCGCGGCCGGGCTGACTACCCACTGACGATGCAAGGGGGCTGCAATGCAGCCCCTTTTTCTGTTTACTTGCGGGCCTTGAGAATCACGAATTTGGGCGTCGCCGCCACTTGTTCAACACCCCGGAACAACCGCGCCAGCTTGCTGTGATAACCCAGGTGGCGGTTGCCGACGATAAACAACGCACCGCCCACCACCAGCGCCTCACGCGCCTGCTGGAACATGCGCCAGGCAAGGAAGTCGCCCACCACCTGCTGCTGGTGGAACGGCGGATTGCACAGCACCACGTCCAGCGATTGCTTTTCCACCCCGGCCAGGCCATCACCGGCCAGCACGCTTACCTCACGCTCGCCCAGTGCCGCCTGCCAGTTTTCCTGGGCCGACTGCACCGCCATGTACGACTCGTCGACCAGGGTGTAATGCGCCTCGGGGTTGGCCAGCGCGCTGGCGATGCCCAGCACGCCATTGCCGCAACCCAGGTCAGCCACACGAGCGTTACCCAGGCCACGCGGCAGGTGCGGGAGAAACGCACGAGTACCGATGTCCAGATCGTCGCGGCAGAACACGTTGGCATGGTTGAGCAGTTCCAGTGCCGGCGTTTCCAGTCGATAGCGAGTCGGGTAGGGCGAACGCGCGGCAGGGCGCTCGGCGACGGTGGCGGTCAGCAGACGCGCCTTTTTCTGTGCCAGAGAGGCCTGCACCGGGCCGATGTACTTTTCCAGCAGATCGCCCGCCGCCCGCGGCAAGTGCTTGATCATGGCTCCGGCGATCACCTGGGCGCCGGGGGCCAGGTGGCCTTGCAGGCGGATCAACTGCTCTTCGAGCAGGGCCAGGGTCTTGGGTACGCGCACCAGCACGCGATCGAACGGGCCTTGCCAGTGCTCGCTGGCCGGGACGAAGGGTACGCTGTCGAATGCTTGGCCGTTGCGTGCAAGGTTTTTTTCCAGGGCCAGGTGGGCCAGGTGCGAATCCCCACTGCTGACCACCGACACATGGCCGACCAGGCTGGCAGCCAGGGCGCCGAAGCTGTCATTGAGCACCAGGACATGGCTGTCTGCGGCCAGCTGCTGCCCATGCAGCTGTTCGAGCAGGTATTCATCGGCGGCATCGAAGGCCTGCAGTGGGTCGTTGGCCTGGTCCGGCTGGCGGATCAGGTCGAGTTCGGCATAGGGGGTGGTCAACAGGGGCATGGCGTCTGGCTCGGGTACGGATCTGCCCGTTGCGGATCGCCACGAGCTTTGGCCGGCGATTCTACAGGGCTTTGCCGACGGTCGCAGGCCTGGCTATTGATCGATCAGGCCGCGCATCATGGCGATGGCGATGGCGCCGGCCTTGTTGGCGGCATTGGTCTTGGTGATGACGCTGCGGATATGGAAGTTCACCGTGCTCTGCGACAGCGACAAGATGCAGGCGACATCGGCAGCGGTCTTGCCAGCAGCCGACCATTTCAGCACTTCGATTTCACGCTCGCTCATTCTGGGCTGGGGCGGGCAGAGCCGGGCCAGGTGATGCTCGCTGATGATCGCGTGCAGGGTGTGGCACAGCCACTGCACCTTGCCAGCCTTGTCGTAGAGTTCGGCGATGCTCACGTCGCCTATCGGCCTGGCCACACTGACCTGGCTCTCGTGATGCTGCTGGTCGTGCAGGGACTGGGTCCAGCCATGGCGCAGGCCATGTTGACACGCTTGTTCGCGATACAGCGGCACTTCGCGGTACAGGTCGTCGGTCCACAGCACCGGCATGGTTGAGGCATGGCTGCGAGCGGCTGCCGCGTCCTGTTTGTAGAACTCGTCGCGCTGATATCGCTCGATCCATTCAACGGGATAGTTGCTGTAGAGGTAGAGCTTGGGTGACTGTGCAGCCAGCTGAATGCGCAGCTTCAGACCCAGGAATTCCATTTCCATGTCTTGCGCCAGATGCACGGCGAGATCGAACACGTTCTGTGGCGCGCTCTCGCTGATCAATTGATGGAGATGCTCATGATTCCACTGAAGCATCTGTCACACTCCCTGAAGTTCGCGAATCCAATCCGTTTGCATACCCGGAAGATTGTAGGAAAAGACCGAGGGCGGCGTTGGGATTTTTTGTTATAGCAATCAGGTTTTCCATGAAATCAGGACGAAAGTCCAGCGGTGCCCCTACACTCCAGCGGTTTTTATCTGGCCCGGTTTGCGCGACACTGTGCGCACGCCATCCAGGAAGCCGATCATGACCGCAAGTGCCGACAAGTTTACCCGCCAGACGCTGCTCGACGTCCAGCCGTTGACGCCGAACCTGTTCAGCCTGCGGGTGACGCGCGACGCGGGGTTTCGCTTCCGTGCCGGCCAGTTCGCCCGGCTGGGCGTGACCAAGGCCGATGGCAGTGTGGTCTGGCGTGCCTATTCGATGGTCAGCGCACCGCATGACGAACACCTGGACTTCTTTTCCATCGTGGTGCCGGGTGGCGAGTTCACCAGTGAGTTGAGCCGCCTGGGCGAGGGTGATTCGCTGTTGATCGACCGTCAGGCATTCGGCTTCCTGACCCTCGATCGCTTCGTCGGTGGTCGCGACCTGTGGCTGCTGGCGACCGGTACCGGCATTGCACCCTTCATGTCGATCCTGCAGGACTTCGAGGCCTGGGAACGCTTCGACAACATCAAACTGGTGTATTCGGTGCGCGAGGCCAAGGAGCTGGCGTATGTGGACGAAATTGCCGGGTTGGAGCAGCGCGAATACCTGGCCGAATTCGCTGGCAAGCTGCAGTTCATTCCCGTGGTCACCCGTGAGCAGCACCCGGGCGCCTTGAATGCGCGCATCACCACGCTGATCGAAAATGGCGAACTGGAGAAAGTGGCGGGGCTTGAATTTTCCCCCGAGCACTCGCGGATCATGCTCTGCGGTAACCCGGAGATGATCGACGAAACCCGCAAAGTGCTCAAAGCGCGTGACTTGCAGCTGAGCCTGAGCAAGCGGCCGGGGCAGGTGGCGGTAGAGAACTACTGGTGATACAGGGGGCGCAAGGCGCCCCCTGTCATTTCACGGCAGGCGATTCTGGTTCTGCGTCTTCAGCAGATCGCGAATCTCGGTCAGCAGTGTTTCCTGAGGCGTCGGCGCCGGTGGCACGCTCGGCGCCACGGCTTCTTCGCGCTTCAGGCGGTTGATCACCTTCACGCCCATGAAGATCGCGAAGGCCACGATCACGAAGTCGATCACGGTCTGGATGAACTTGCCATACGCCAGCACCACGGCCGGCACATCGCCTTCAGCTGCTTTGAGGGTAATGGCCAGGTCACTGAAGTCCACCCCACCGATCAGCAGCCCCAGTGGCGGCATGACCACGTCACCGACGAAAGACGAGACGATCTTGCCGAAGGCGGCGCCGATGATGATACCGACCGCCATGTCGACGACATTGCCTTTGACCGCGAAGGCCTTGAACTCACTGATCATGCCCATGTTCGATTCCTTTGTAACAAATGGTGAGGTTAACCCAGTGTAAGCCACTAAAACGCTTCATGCGTGGCACACAGGGGTAGTGACTGCGCTTAGAACGAATAGTTTTGTCGCATCCCGGCGCGTTCGAGACACGTCTGCGTCGGCTATCATGGCAACTTTTTCCAGGAGACCCTGCCCATGGCCAAGGCCAAGCGTTTGTATGGCTGCACCGAATGTGGCGCGACCTTCCCCAAATGGGCCGGCCAGTGTGGCGAGTGCGGGGCCTGGAATACCCTGGTCGAAACCATGATCGAGAGCGGCGGCGCGGCGGCGCCCAGCGGGCGCACCGGTTGGGCCGGGCAACAGGCGCAGATCAAGACCTTGGCCGAGGTCAGCGTCGAAGAAATTCCCCGGTTCACCACCAGCAGCGCCGAACTCGATCGGGTGCTGGGCGGTGGCCTGGTCGACGGTTCGGTGGTGTTGATCGGCGGCGACCCCGGTATCGGTAAATCGACCATTCTCCTGCAAACGTTGTGCAACATCGCCGTCGGCATGCCGGCGCTGTATGTCACCGGCGAAGAGTCACAGCAGCAGGTGGCCATGCGCTCGCGGCGCCTGGGCTTGCCGCAGGATCAGCTGAAGGTCATGACCGAGACCTGCATCGAAACCATCATCGCCACGGCGCGCCAGGAAAAACCGCGGGTCATGGTCATCGACTCGATCCAGACCATCTTCACCGAGCAGTTGCAGTCGGCGCCCGGCGGGGTCGCCCAGGTACGCGAGAGCGCGGCGCTGCTGGTGCGCTACGCCAAGCAGAGCGGCACGGCGATCTTCCTGGTCGGCCACGTCACCAAGGAAGGCTCGCTGGCCGGCCCGCGCGTGCTGGAGCACATGGTCGATACCGTGCTGTATTTCGAGGGCGAGTCCGATGGCCGGTTGCGCCTGCTGCGGGCGGTGAAGAACCGCTTCGGTGCGATCAACGAGCTGGGTGTGTTCGGCATGACCGACCGTGGCCTGAAAGAGGTGTCCAACCCGTCGGCGATCTTCCTCAACCGGGCTCAGGAGGAGGTGCCGGGCAGCGTGGTCATGGCCACCTGGGAAGGCACCCGGCCTATGTTGGTGGAGGTGCAGGCGCTGGTCGACGACAGCCACCTGGCCAACCCGCGCCGGGTCACCCTGGGCTTGGACCAGAATCGCTTGGCCATGCTGCTGGCCGTGCTGCACCGGCATGGCGGTATTCCCACCCATGACCAGGACGTGTTCCTCAACGTGGTGGGCGGGGTGAAGGTGCTGGAAACCGCATCCGACCTGGCGTTGCTGGCGGCGGTGATGTCCAGCCTGCGCAACCGGCCGTTGGCCCATGGGCTGCTGGTCTTCGGTGAGATCGGTCTGTCAGGGGAAGTGCGACCGGTGCCGAGCGGGCAGGAGCGTTTGAAAGAAGCGGCCAAGCATGGCTTCAAGCGCGCCATCGTGCCCAAGGGCAATGCACCGAAGGACCCGCCGGCAGGGTTGCAGGTGATTGCCGTGACCCGCCTGGAACAGGCGCTGGACGCATTGTTCGAGTAGGCAAACAAAAAGGGGAGCCGACGATGCGCATCGGCTCCCCTCTCTTTACCGCTCAGTCAGCGGTCAATGCTCGGCCACCGGCGTTCGCCTCGGCGTGGCATTGCCATGCTCGTCCAGCTCCAGCAACGGCACTTCGTTGCCCTCGGCATCGAACAGCTTGCCGTCCTTGAAGTAATCGCCATCACGCAGCGCGGAAATGTCCGAGTACTGGATGGTGCGCTCGTAGGCGGCAGCGAAAACGGACTGGTTTTCCGAGTTGCCGGTTTTGAAGTGGTTGAAGATCAGGTTCAGCAGGATGGCCATGATCGCCGCCGAGCTGATGCCCGAGTGGAAGATGGTCTCGAACCAGTTCGGGAACTGATGGTAGAAGTTCGGCGCGGCAATCGGGATCATGCCGAAGCCCAGCGAGGCGGCGACGATGATCAGGTTGACGTTGTTCTTGTAGTTGACCTTCGACAGGGTGCGAATGCCACTGGCCGCCACGGTGCCGAACAGCACGATGCCCGCACCGCCCAGTACCGGAGTCGGTACTGCGGCGATCACCCGGCCCATGACCGGCAGCAGGCCGAGCACCACCAGGATCACGCCACCGGTGGCCACCACGTAGCGGCTCTTGACCCCGGTCACGGCCACCAGGCCGACGTTCTGGGCGAAGGCGCTCTGGGTGAAGGAGCCGAAGATCGGCGCCAGGATGCTCGATGCCATGTCAGCGCGCAGGCCGTTGCCCAGGCGCTTGGAGTCGACTTTGGTGTCGATGATCTCACCCACGGCAAGGATGTCCGCCGAGGTTTCCACCAGGGTCACCATGATCACGATGCACATCGACAGGATCGCCGCGATGTGGAAGGTCGGCATGCCGAAGTGGAACGGCGTGGGGAAGGCGAACATCGGGCCTTCGGCGACCTTGCTGAAGTCGGTCATGCCCAGCGCCCAGGCGATCAGGGTGCCGCACACCATCGCCAGGAGAATCGACAGCCGCGAGATGGTCGCGCTGCCCAGCTTGCTCAACAGCAGCACGATGGCAAAGGTCAGCCCCGCCAGGCCGATGTTGGCCATGCTGCCGAATTCCGGCGAAGCGCTGTTGCCGCCCATCACCCAGCGTGCGGCCACGGGCATCAGAGTCAGGCCGATGGTGGTGATGACGATGCCGGTGACCAGCGGCGGGAAGAATTTGGTGATACGCGAGAACACCGGGGTGATCAGAAAACCGATCAACGACGCCGCCATGACCGCGCCCAGCACACCGGGCAAGCCACCGCCGCCTTCGCTGCTGAGAATCGCCCCCATGGTCGCCACGCCGGCGAACGATACGCCTTGCACCAATGGCAACTGGCAGCCGAAGAACGGCAAGCCAAGCGTTTGCAGCAGCGTGGCCAGGCCGCCGGCAAACAGCGAAGCGGCGATCAGCATGCCGATCTCGGCACCGTTCAGGCCTGCGGCCTGCCCAAGGATCAAGGGTACTGCGACGATCCCGCCATACATGGTCAGCACATGCTGCAGACCATAAGCCAGGTTGGCGCCAAGCCCGAGGTTTTCATCCTCGGGGCGCTTGGCGGGAGACGTGCTAGGGGACGTAGTCATTGAGCAGGCTCGCTGTTTATTGTTGTGCCGCTACTGTAGACACTTCCTACAAATCATTGCCACAAGAATTGTATACAATTTTTTGATTGGAGCGCGCACAGCCGGCCTTGCAGTGTGTGCTTGACTGCAATGCAGATCGCGTACCAAGTGGATAAATGCTGTGCTAGAAGGGTGTGTACAAAGCTCAGCCGCCCAGGCTGGAAGCTGTCTGGGTAGACAAGAAACATAAGGTGGGAAAAATCTAAGCTAGCTAAGAGATTCCATTATTCGATGAGTTCGCGCAGCTCGCGCATCATTTCGGTGCTGTCGGCCAGGTTCAATTCCACAAGACGGTGCAGATGGGTCATCGAGTCGACGTCGATATAAAGGCAGACGAAACCCAGGCGGGTGTCCTCTTCGTGGCGCAATTCCACCTGCATCTGCACGCGGACTTTTTCATCGAGATGGATGATCGCGTCGAAATCCTGAGTCTGATCGGCATTCCAGGACGTGGGGCGTTCAACCAGCAGGCCCTTGAGCGACAGATCGAGGAGTTTTACCGGCCAACGGCAATCACCCTGGCGCAATTCGGCGGGGGCATCGAAGTCGATGCGTTGGAAACGGCGACGTTCGTCGTGTTGACGCATGGGCAAGACCTCCGGGGTTCATCCTGACTATAGTTAATCCTGTACGCCTATCAGGTACCGCAATCTGGCCGCAGAGGCTCTAGACCAAAGCAAGTGTGGCAATGCGTCTTGACTCGCCCTAGACTCGATGGGCGGTCTTTCCAATCCACCAGCTGGAAGTAAACCATGAACAACAATAATAGCCTGCTACGCCACATTCCGTGGCTGGCGCTGGCAGTCATAGGAGCCTGCGCGCTGGGTGTGGTTGCCCTGCGTCGCGGCGAAGCGATCAACGCCTTGTGGATCGTGGTCGCGTCTGTGGCCATCTACCTGGTCGCCTATCGCTACTACAGCCTGTTCATCGCCACCAAGGTGATGCAACTCGACCCTCGCCGCGCCACACCGGCGGTGCTCAACAACGACGGCCTGGACTACGTTCCGACCAACAAACACATCCTCTTCGGTCACCACTTCGCCGCCATTGCTGGCGCCGGCCCGTTGGTCGGCCCAGTGCTCGCCGCGCAGATGGGCTACCTGCCCGGCACGCTGTGGCTGATTGCCGGCGTGGTGCTGGCCGGTGCGGTGCAGGACTTCATGGTCCTGTTCCTGTCCACCCGCCGCAACGGCCGCTCGCTGGGCGACATGGTGCGCGAGGAAATGGGCCGTATCCCGGGCACCATCGCCCTGTTCGGCTGCTTCCTGATCATGATCATCATCCTAGCGGTGCTGGCGCTGATCGTGGTCAAGGCCCTGGCCGAGAGCCCGTGGGGCATGTTCACGGTCATGGCGACCATCCCGATCGCGATGTTCATGGGCGTCTACATGCGCTACATCCGCCCGGGCCGCATCGGCGAAATCTCGGTGGTCGGCGTGGTGCTGCTGCTGGCGTCGATCTGGCTGGGGGGCCAGATTGCCGCAGATCCGGTCTGGGGCCCGGCGTTCACCTTCACCGGCGTGCAGATCACCTGGATGCTGGTGGGCTATGGCTTCGTCGCCGCGGTGCTGCCGGTGTGGCTGGTGCTGGCGCCGCGTGACTACCTGTCGACCTTCCTCAAGATCGGTACCATCATCGCCCTGGCCATCGGCATTCTGGTGACCATGCCCGAGCTGAAAATGCCGGCGCTGACCCAGTTCACCGACGGCACGGGCCCGGTGTGGAAGGGCACCCTGTTCCCGTTCCTGTTCATCACCATCGCCTGCGGCGCGGTGTCTGGCTTCCACGCGCTGATTTCCTCGGGGACCACGCCGAAGCTGCTGGACAACGAAACCAACGCCCGTTACATCGGCTACGGCGGCATGCTGATGGAATCGTTCGTCGCCATCATGGCCATGGTCGCCGCCTCGGTGATCGAGCCGGGTGTGTACTTCGCCATGAACAGCCCGGCCGCCGTGGTCGGTGCCGATGCCGTTTCGGTGGCGCAGACGGTCAGCAGCTGGGGCTTCCTGATCACCCCGGAGCAGCTTGAGGCCGTCGCCCGCGACATCGGCGAGCACACCATCCTGGCCCGTGCCGGTGGTGCGCCAACCCTGGCGGTAGGTATCGCGCAGATCCTCCACCAGGTGTTGCCGGGTGAAAACACCATGGCCTTCTGGTACCACTTCGCGATCCTGTTCGAGGCGCTGTTCATCCTGACTGCGGTGGACGCCGGTACCCGTGCTGGCCGCTTCATGCTGCAGGACCTGCTGGGCAGCTTCGTGCCGGCGCTGAAACGCACCGAATCGTGGACTGCCAACCTGATCGGCACCGCCGGCTGCGTGGCGCTGTGGGGTTACCTGCTGTACCAGGGCGTAATCGACCCGCTGGGTGGCATCAACACCCTGTGGCCGCTGTTCGGCATCTCCAACCAGATGCTGGCCGGAATCGCCCTGATGCTCGGCACCGTGGTGCTGATCAAGATGAAGCGCCAGCGCTACGTCTGGGTCACCCTGCTGCCGGCGGTGTGGCTGCTGATCTGCACCACCACTGCGGGCCTGATCAAGCTGTTCGACCCGAACCCGGCGGTTGGCTTCCTGGCCCTGGCCAAGAAGTACAGCACCGCACTGGACGCCGGCCAAGTGCTGGCCCCGGCCAAGGACATCGGGCAGATGCAGCACGTGATCTACAACGCCTACACCAACGCCGGCCTGACCGTGCTGTTCCTGCTGGTGGTGTTCAGCGTGCTGTTCTTCGCCCTCAAGGTTGGCTACGCCGCCCTTGGCCGCAAGGAACGCACCGACAAGGAAACCCCGTTCCAGGCTTTGCCTGACGCTTGAGAGGACTGCTGCGATGTTCAACGACCTGGGTCGACTGGGTAAATACCTGGGGCAGGCAGCCCGCCTGATGGTCGGCATGCCCGACTACGACAACTATGTCGAGCACATGCAGAGCAAGCACCCGGACAAGCCGGTGATGAGCTACGAGGCGTTCTTCCGCGAACGCCAGGAAGCGCGTTACGGTGGCAAGTCCGGCCCCAAGTGCTGCTGAGCCGGCACACTGCGTGAACCTGTGGGAGCCTGTGGGCTCCCACAGTCATTTTCAGCTTGAGGAGATTTTGCGTGCAGACGCCTATTCCCGTAACCGTCCTGACCGGCTTTCTCGGTGCTGGCAAGACCACCTTGCTCAAGCACATGCTCAAGGCCGAGCACGGCCTGAAAATCGCCGTGATCGAAAACGAGTTCAGCGAGGCCGGCATCGACAGCCAAATGCTTGGCGACGAGCCGGTGCAGGTCATGACCCTGGCCAATGGCTGCGTGTGCTGCAGCATCCATGGCGACCTGACCCGCGCCCTGTACCTGCTGCTCGAACGCCTGGATAGCGGCGAAATCGCCTTCGACCGCCTGGTGATCGAATGCACAGGCCTCGCCGACCCGGCGCCGGTGGCGCAGACCTTCTTCATCGAAGAAGACTTGCGCGACCGCTACATCCTCGACGGCATCATCACCCTGGTCGATGCGGCCCATGCCGAGGTACACCTGACCCAGACCATCGCTCAGGCCCAGGTTGGTTTTGCCGACCGCCTGCTGCTGAGCAAAACCGACCTGGTCGAGCCTGCGGCGGTGCAGGCCCTGCGTGAGCGCCTGGCGCGCATCAACGGCCGTGCGGCCATTGGCGTGGTGGAGCATGGTCGGATCGACCTGGCCGAGCTGCTCGATGTGCGCGGCTTCAACCTCAACCCGGACCTGGGCGCGAACCTGCAGTCAACTTTGCGCCCGGTGCTCAAGCCCGCCACCCCGGATCGCATCTCCACCCTGGTGCTGCGCACCGAGGTGCCGCTGGACATCGACCGCCTCAGCGACTTCATGAACGAGCTGCTGGAAACCCACGGCAAGCAACTGCTGCGCTACAAGGGCGTGCTCAACATCGCCGGGGAAGATCGGCGCCTGGTGTTCCAGGGCGTGCTCAAGCTCTATGGCTTCGACTGGGACGCCGAGTGGGCCGATGGCGAAAGCCGCGAAAGCGTGATGGTGTTCATTGCCGATGAGCTGCCTGAGGAGACGATTCGGGCTGGCTTCGAGGCGCTGGCCGCAGGCTGACCTGGCGCGGCTCCGAGGCGTCGAACCACTGCGGCCACGAGCTGCGGTGGCGAGTCTCGACCTCGATGCACGGGATCAACCGCTCAGTGAGCACGGCGGTCTGCCGTACAGCCTTGGCGGTGCGGTACTTGACGCTGTGGATGCACTCGCGGTCGCCGAATTCGCAGCGGTTCAGCGCGGTTCCGCCGCAGGGGCCGTTGGCCAAACCTTTGGGGCAGGTTTCCGGGCAGATGTACAAGGTGTCTTCAAGGCGGCAACGGCCGCAGGTGTCACAGCCCAGCAGCGGTCGCTTCACGCTGCGCTCCAGGCCATGCAGCCAGCGAGCACCGCGGCGGGTGGCCCAGAGCGGCTGACGTACAGCCCAGCCGAAGGCCTTGCTCAGCCAGTTGTTGCGGCTGAACAGCAGCGCATGAAAACCGTGCAGCAGGTGATAGCGCCATTGTTCTTTGCGGCTTGCATTGACCTTCGATTCGCCCTGGCGCCAGGCCGCTTGCGGCGGGTGGAACGTCACCGCTGGCAGGCCAGGCATCTGCCAGCTCTCGGCCCAAGCGGGCGTCCACTGCTCCAGCGAATGAATGCGCGCCTGCCAGTGCTCAAGGCGCTCTTCCAAGGCCAGCAGCTGCTTGAGCTCGTGTATCCCCGATAGGTGCACCCCGGCATAGCCCATCAACTTCACGCCAATGATCTGCAGGGCCAGGCGATCGACGCTGCGCTCCTGGGCGTAGGCCTTGGATACCGCCGCTTCGGCTTCAAGCAGGTCGCACATGGACGGCGAGACGGTCACCCCGGCGACATGCTCGAGCATCGCCGCGCGGGCATGGGTCAGGCTCATCAGGCACGCCAGCATGGGCTTGGGCGCAGCCTGACGGTTCATCCACTGCATGGCTTCGCGGTGCTTGCTGGCATCGAAACCCAGCTGCAGGGTAAGAAAGTCTGCCCCTGCTGCGAGCTTCTTCTCGGCCTTGAAATACTGCGCGCCGCCTTCTTCCTCCCGGTACTTGAACGGGTTGAGCGCGGCACCCAGCAACCAGTGGGGGCAGGCCTGGCGCGCGATCTGCAGGGCGGCGACCGACTCCAGGTAACGCACCGGGCGTTCGCCGGGCTGGTGGCCGGGCAGGCGGTCGCCGGTGAGCAGCAGCAACTGGTCGAGGCCGGCGGCATCCATGCGTTGCAACTGGGCAAGCAGGTGATGGCGTTCGCGGTCCTTGCCGGAAAAATGGGGCAGGGCGGGGAGAGGCGCGCTGAAGCTGGCCAGGGCATCCAAGGGCGACAGGTCCAGCGGGCTGCCAACCCGGTCGCCAATGGCCACGGTCATCGGCCAGCCGCACAGCTGCGCGCGCGCCATGATCGCCTCCATGGCGGCGAATCGCTCTGCCGAGGGCTTGGGCACGAACTCCATGACGCAGACGAAAGTTTTTTCGTGCAGCGCCGATTTCAGCAGGCTCATGGCTGGGGACACCTGGGTTGATCAGGGGGCAGTGTGCGGCAGGGCGCAAGCGGGATCATGTCCAAAGGCGAAGGATGTTGCTCTGAACAAGACAAGCGGACAAGCGAATCATGAAGAATTCTTGGGTTCATCTCAAATTTAATGAGTTTGTCTCAAGCCCCGCGTGCCCGGAAAATGTTCTCGAACATTTATGCACTTTTAGGGGCAAGGCATGGCACTGGCACACAACCTGGGATTTGGCCGCGTCAGCGGCGATTGCGAACTGAAGAAAGCCCAGGAAGCCTTCTGCAACGGTGAGCTGGACGAAGCCGGCCTGCGTGAAGTGGGTCGTGAGCTGCGCGCCGCGCGCTGGCAAGCGCAGAGGGACGCCGGCATCGAGCTGCTGCCGGTTGGCGATTTCGCCTGGCATGACCGCGTGCTGACCCACTCGTTGACCTTCGGCGTGGTCCCAGAGCACTTGCAGGGCCGTGACGCTGCCAAGCCCACCTTGCATACCCTGTTTGCAATGGCCCAAGGCGCCAGCGCTCAGTGGTTCGACACCGATGACTATTATTCAGCGCCTGAGTTTATCGCCGACCAGCAGTTCTCTCTGAGCTGGGAGCAATTGTTCGAGGAGGTCGAGGAAGCCAAGGCGCTCGGCCACGCCATCAAGCCGGTGGTGATCGGCCCGCTGACCTACCTGTGGCTGGGCAAGATTAAAGATTCCGACTTCGACAAGCTCGAACTGGTCGACCGCCTGTTGCCGCTGTACGACGAACTTCTCAACCGCTTGGCTGCGCAAGGGGTGGAGTGGGTGCAGATCGACGAGCCGATCCTGGTTCTGGACCTGCCGCAGGCATGGAAGAACGCCTATGAGCGCGTCTACAACATCCTGCAGCGCGCGCCGCTGAAAAAAATGCTGACCACCTACTTCGGTGGCCTGGAAGCCAATCTAGGCCTGGCCGCCAACCTGCCGGTCGATGGCCTGCACGTCGACCTGGTGCGTGCTCCGGACCAGTACACGACCGTCCTGGACCGTTTGCCGGCGTACAAAGTACTGTCGCTGGGCCTGGCTCAGGGGCTTAATGACTTGACCTGCGATCTGGAAAAGGCCGGCGACCTGTTGCATCACGCCGCCGAGCGGCTCGGTGATCGCTTGTGGGTAGCGCCGGCCTGCTAGCCGCGGCCTGCCTCAATCCCTGATCAACGCTCGATCGCCAACGCCACACCCTGGCCGCCGCCAATGCACAACGTGGCCAGGCCTTTCTTGGCATCGCGCTTGATCATTTCATGCAGCAGGGTCACCAGTACGCGGCAGCCGGATGCCCCAATCGGGTGGCCCAGGGCAATAGCGCCGCCATTCACGTTGACCCGCGCCGCATCCCATTCCAGCGCCTTGCCCACCGCCAGTGCCTGTGCAGCAAAGGCTTCGTTGGCCTCGATCAGGTCCAGTTCGCCCAGCTGCCAGCCCGCTTTGTCCAGGCAACGTTGGGTCGCCGATACCGGGCCGATGCCCATGATCGCCGGGTCAACGCCGGCACTGGCATACGCGGCAATCTTCGCCAGCACCGGCAGCCCCAGAGCCTTGGCCTTGCTCGCGCTCATCAGCAGCACTGCGGCGGCGCCGTCATTGAGGCTGGAGGCATTGCCTGCGGTAACGCTGCCGTCTTTCTTGAAGGCCGGGCGCAGTTTGGCCAGGGATTCGGCGGTGGTGTCCGGGCGTGGTTGTTCGTCACGGTCGAACACCTTGGGTTCGCCTTTCTTCTGCGGCATCACGATCGGCGTGATTTCGGCCTTGAAGCGGCCCGCTTCGATGGCCGCTACCGCCTTGCGCTGCGATTCGGCGGCGAACGCGTCCTGTTGTTCACGGCTGAGGCTGTATTTTTCGACCAGGTTTTCCGCCGTGATGCCCATGTGATAGTCGTTGAACGCATCCCACAGGCCGTCGGTGATCATGCTGTCGATCAACTGGCCGTGGCCCATGCGCTGGCCGGTACGGGCCGAAGGCATCACATAAGGCGCGAGGCTCATATTTTCCTGGCCGCCAGCAATCACCACCTCGGCGTCACCACAGCGGATGGCCTGGGCTGCCAGGTGCAAAGCCTTCAGGCCGGAGCCGCAGACTTTGTTCAGGGTCAGCGCCGGTACGCTGTAAGGCAAGCCGGCCTTGATCGCGGCCTGGCGGGCGGGGTTCTGCCCGGCACCGGCGGTGAGCACCTGGCCGAGGATCACTTCGTCGACCTGCGCTGGGTCCAGCCCGGTCTGTTCCAGCAGGTGCTTGATCACGGCCGCGCCCAGGTCGACGGCGGGCACACTGGCCAGAGCGCCCTGGAAGCTGCCGATGGCGGTACGGGTGGCGGCGACGATGACCACATCGTTCATCTTGTTGTTCTCCGAATGCAGTTAGGCGCCGAGCGGGCG
Source organism: Pseudomonas sp. NPDC090233 (assembly GCF_044772285.1). Taxonomy (NCBI): domain Bacteria; kingdom Pseudomonadati; phylum Pseudomonadota; class Gammaproteobacteria; order Pseudomonadales; family Pseudomonadaceae; genus Pseudomonas; species Pseudomonas sp. NPDC090233. The sequence continues at coordinate 51,264 of NZ_JBIVYQ010000007.1, forward strand.
CGGTGCCTCCAGCTTCGGTGGGTTTGGCTCATTTGTTAAGTTTGTTTTTCTTTGCCATTGATGTGAAAAGCAAATGAATGGCTTCCCTGCAGTAAACAGGCAAACGCTACGCCGCTGGCTAAGCTTGATGGGGCTTGGACGCGCATCGTGTTGTTTCACTCAACAGACTGGAGCTCATAGCCATGCGTACCCTGATTGCCATCACTCTTCTTCTCGGCTGCAGCAGCGCATTCGCCGCCACTCAATGCACCACCGCTGACAAAAGCACCTGGCAAGACCAGGACAAGTTCCAGGCCCAGCTGAAGGAGCAGGGTTACAAGATCAACAAGTTCAAGGTCACCAAAGGCAACTGCTACGAGATCTACGGCTTCAACAAGGAGGGCAAGAAGGTCGAGATCTACCATGACCCAGTCACTGGAAAGGCGGTAAAGACCGAGATCGAAGACTGATGTCGATGCCCACGGTACGGCTGTGGGACCCGCTCCTGCGGTTGTGCCACCTGTCTTTCGCCACCGTGTTCTTTGCCGATTACTTCTTCAACGAAGAGGGTGACGACTGGCATCAGTGGCTGGGCTATTCCGCGCTGGGCTGCGTGCTGGTGCGCCTGGTGTGGGGCTTTGTCGGGCCGCAGAGTGCGCGTTGGGCCGATTTCTGGCCAACGCCGGCGCGCCTTGCTGCCCATGCCCGGGCGTTGGTACGGGGCGAGCCTTACCATCGCCTGGGGCATTCCCCGATCGGCGCTCTGGTGATGCTGCTGATGCTGGCCGGCATCACAGGGCTGGGCCTGACCGGCTGGGCCTCGCAGGAAATCGATGCACTATGGGGCGCCGACTGGCCCATGGAGGTGCACAGTTTCCTGGCGGATGCCGTGCTGGCGCTGGTGTGCGTGCACGTGCTGGCGGCCATCGTCGAAAGCGTGCGCCTGGGCGAGAATCTGCCGCTGTCGATGATCACCGGGCGGCGTCGCCAGCGCTAGGCGAATCACACGGCCGGGCACTGGTGGGTGACGCAATGGATACCTCCACCGCCTGCGGCAATGGCATCGATATCCAACTGCACGATGTCGCGCCCTGGGTACAGCGCGGCCAGCAATGCCCGCGCCTTTTCATCAACCTGCGCATCGCCGAATTGCGGGGCGATGACCGCGCCATTGATAACGAAGTAATTGATGTAGCCCGCCGCGAAGTCGGCATTATTGCTGAACCTGTTGCGGCGCCCGTGCATTGGTGGCGAAACCAGGTGCACTTGCAGGGTGCGACCTTCGGCGTCGGTCGCCTGCTTGAGAATGTCCAGGTGTTTGCGAGTCACGTCGTAATCATAGGATTCGGGGTCGTTGTCCAGGTTGGCGATCACCACACCGGGCCGAACGAAGCGGGCATAGAAATCCACATGCCCGTCAGTGATGTCTTTACCGGCGATGCCTGGCAGCCAGATGATCTTGCTCAAGCCCAGGCGCTCCTTGAGTTCGGCCTCGACCTCAGCCTTGCTCCAGCCCTTGTTGCGGTTGGCGTTGATCCAACTGCTCTCGGTCATGATGCCGGTGCCATGGCCGTCCACTTCGATCGCGCCACCTTCGCCCACCAGTTCGCTGCGCTGGTAATGCGCGCCTGTCAGCGTGGCCGCGCGCTTGGCCAATTGGGCATCGTTGCGGTGGCGCTGCTTGTTGCCCCAGCCGTTGAAGTTGAAGTCCACCGCGCCAAGGGCGCCGTCGTCATCGACGACGAAGTTGGCGCCGATGTCGCGCATCCAGATGTCGTCCAGTGCGCAGGTGACGAAGCGGGTGTTGTAACTGCCGCAATGCTGCTCGGCCAGCTCCCGCTCGCTGGCACGGCAGAACACGGTCACCGACTGGTAGCGGGCGATGGCCTGGGCGATGCGGCCAAGGGCGGCCTGCACGTCGGCGGTGAAGTCTTCCCAGATAGCGTCCTGGGCGCCGAAGGCGATGAATGCGCGTTGCTGCGGCTCGCCCTCGTCGGGCATGAACCAGCGCCCCGGTTCGTCAGCGCGGGCCATGCCCAGCGGCAGGCCCAGGCCGGCGCCAAGGCCGGCAGCCAGGGACAGTTGCAGGAAGGTTCTACGGTTTGGCATGTGTCAGTCCTGTGCAGTCTTGAAGCGCGTCCACACCCGCATGCGTGCGCGCATGTCGGCTTGCGGAATGTCCCGGCCCGGGATCAGGCGGGCGTAGGTGGCTTCGTCGAGGTAGATATCGGGGTTGTCGCGCATCTGCGGGTCGACCGCCTGGCGCGCCTTGGCACTGGCGGTGGGGTAGCCGGTGAAGTTGCTGATCGCGGCCATGTTCGCCGGGCGCATGACGAAGTTGATGAAACGATAGGCGTATTCGGGGTGCTTGGCGTCGGCGGGGATGGCCATGGTGTCCATCCACACCGTGGTGCCCTGGCGTGGGACGCGGTACTGGAAGTCCAGCGCCTTGCCGGCGGCGGTTGCCGTGCGCTGGGCCTGGATCACGTCGCCGCTGTAGCCCAGCGACAGGCAGAGGTTTTCGTTGACCAGCTCGGTCACCGGCTGGGACTGGAACTTGCGGATGTACGGGCGCACGGCCTTGAGCAGCTCGCTGGCCGCGGCCAGGTCCTCACGCTTGGCGCTGCGCGGCTCGCGGCCCAGGTAATGGAGGACCACGGCCAGCACTTCGTCTGGCGAGTCGATCACCGAGATGCCGCAATCGGCGAACTTGGCCGCCAGCTCCGGTTTGAACAACAGGTCGAGGTCGTCCAGCGGCGCATCCGGCATGCGCTCGCGGACCTTGGCGGCGTTGACCGTCAGGCCGATGGTGCCCCAGGTGTAGGGCACGGTCGCCTGGCTGGCCTTGGGGTATTGCGCATGCAGCTTGCGCAGGCCGGGTTCGATGTCGTCCAGCGCCTCAAGCCGGCTGGGGTCGAGCGGCTGCAGGCTGCCGGCGCGCATCAGGCGCTCGGCCACGGTGTCGCCGGGGAACACCAGGTCGTAGCCGCTGCGCCCGGACATCAGCTTGGCTTCGAGTACTTCGCTGCCGTCCATCACGTCATAGATCACCTGGATGCCGGTCTCGGCGGTGAACTGCTTGAGGGTGTCTTCGGCGAAATAGTCCGCCCAGTTGTAAAGGCGCAGCGTCGGTTGGTCGGCGTGAGCCTGGCTGGTGCACAGGGCCAGGGCGAGCACGGCTATCGCAGGCAGCTTCATGGTCAGGTCCTCGCGACGTGGGGGTGGGCGCCGTCCAGGGTCAGCAGCGGCGCGTACATTTCTGGGCGGCGGTCGCGGTAGATGCCCCAGCTCAGGCGGTCTTCACGCATGCGTGCAAGGTCCAGGTCGTGCAGCCAGATGCCGCTGCTGTCGCGGTCTGCTTCGGCGAGCAGCGCGCCTTTGTGGTCACAGATGAACGATGAGCCGTAGAAGCGCATGGCCAACGTTTCGTCGCTTTGCGCCACCTCGCGGCCCACGCGATTGGCGGCGACCACCGGCAGCAGGTTGGCGGCGGCGTGGCCGCGCATGGCGACCTGCCAATGGTCGCGCGAATCTAGTTCGGCGGCGCCGGGCTCGGAGCCGATGGCGGTCGGGAACAACAGCACTTCGGCGCCCATCAACGCCAGGCAGCGGGCGGTCTCGGGGAACCACTGGTCCCAGCAGATGCCGATGCCCAGGCGGCCGAAGGCGGTGTCCCAGACTTTGAAGCCGGTGTCGCCGGGGCTGAAGTACTCCTTCTCCTGGTAGCCGATGGCATTGGGGATGTGAGTCTTGCGGTAGACCCCGAGCAGGCGGCCATCGGCGTCGGCCACGGTCAGCGAATTGAAGAAGGCATTGCCGGCCCGTTCGTACCAGCTCAGCGGCAATACCACGCCCAGTTCTCCGGCCAGCGCGGCGAAGCGTTGCAGGATTGGGCTGTGCGGGTACGGCTCGGCCAGGGCCTGGTGACGGTGGTCCTGTTCGATGCAGAAGTACGGCGTGGCGAACAACTCTTGCAGCAGGATCACCTGGGCACCTTGCGCGGCGGCCTGGCGCACCAACTGCTCGGCGCGGTCGAGGTTGTCGGGCAGGTTCCAGCTGCACGGCATCTGGGTGGTGGCGACGCGCAGCAGGCTCATCGGCTGACCTCCGGCTGTTGCTGGGTGATGCAGTGGATGCCGCCACCGCCGTGGGCGATGTGGTCGATGCGCACCGGCACGATTTCCCGGCCGGGGAAGGCGTGGGCCAGTTGGGCGGCGGCTTCGGCGTCGGCGGCGATGCCGTAGGCCGGCATGATGATCGCGCCGTTGGCGATGTAGAAGTTGGTGTAGGAGGCGCAGAACACCTCGGCGTCCTGATCGACCGCAGCGCTGGCCTCGTAGAGGTCGAGGAGTTCAAAGTGACGGCCCCGGGCGTCGGTGGCCAATTCGAGGGCGCGGCGGTTTTCCCGCACGACGTCGGCGTAGACCGAGTGGTGTTCATGGGTGGCGTCGACCAGCAGCACGCCGGGGCGGGCGAAGGCGCACACACCATCGATGTGGCCATCGGTCATGTCGCCGGTCACATACTGCGGGTCGCCCGGCAGCCAGATGGTCTTGCTGACGCCCAGGTAGCGGGCGAAGCATTCCTCGAAATCGGCCTTGCTGATGCCGGGGTTGCGGTTGGGGTTGAGCAGCACCGACTCGGTGGTGATCAGCGTGCCTTCGCCGTCCACATGGATCGCACCGCCTTCGTTGCACAAGGGGGTGCTGAAACCGTCCAGGCCCAGGTGGTCGAGCATGCGTCGGCCCAGGCTGCGGTCGTGGGCATGGTGCGACTTGCCGCCCCAGGCGTTGAAGCGCCAGCTCAGCCCGGCGAGGCCATGTTGTGGATGGCACAGGAAGCTCGGCCCACTGTCACGGCACCAGCTGTCGTCCACGGCCAATTCGATCAGTTCGATGTTGGCACCACACAGGACGCGAGCGCTCTCTACTGCAGAGGGATCAACGACCATTTTCACCGGCTCGAAGCGGGCGATGGCGGCGGCGACGCGGGCGTAGTCGCGCTGCACGTCGGCGAGGTTGACGTTCCAGCCGTTTTCCCACAGGGCTTGATTGTGTGGCCAGATCATCCAGGTTGCCGCGTGGCAGGCCCATTCGGCGGGCATGCGCCAGCCGCTGTCGAGGGACAGGTGCATAGAGAACTCCGATCTATTAAGGATTTTTTATCAACGAAGCCCGCCGTCGCGGGTGTTGGTGTCCATGCTATGGCTATGAAGGGCGTGCGACAAACGATAGATTTAGCGCATATCTGATCAGCACGGCTTATCGATCATGCTCAAACACTGGCCACCCCTCAATGCGCTCAGAGGCTTCGAAGCGGCTGCCCGGCTCGGCAGTTTTCACAAGGCTGCCGTGGCGCTCAATCTCACCCAGTCGGCCATCAGCCAACAGATTCGTAGCCTGGAAACCTACCTGGAACAGCCGCTGTTCCACCGTGCAGGCCGCAGTGTGAGCCTGACCGATGCCGGGCATGACCTGCTCAGCACCACCCAGTCGCTGCTGCAGCACTTGGCCGTGGGTATTCGCCGACTGGAGCAATACCGCAAGCCCAACCAACTGGTGGTCAACACCAGCCCAGCCTTCGCCCGGCACTGGCTGCTGCCGCGGCTGGCTGATTTCCATCAGCGCTGCCCCGAGGTGGACCTGTGGCTGTTCACCAGTTTCGAGGTGCCGGACATGGCCAGCGAGACCATCGACCTGGCCATCCGTGACGACCTGAGTGCGCAGGCCGAATGCAGTTTCAGCGTGTTGCATCAGGATAGGTTGTACCCGGCCTGCCACCCGTCGCTGGTGTCTTCGGCGGCACGCACCACCTTGCACGGCGAACGGGAAATGGACTGGAGCCACTGGCAGCTGGAAGGTGGCGAAGATGTCGGGCAGCAGGGCAAGGGGCTGAACTTTTCCGACCCCGGTTTGTTGCTGGATGCCGCCAGTGAAGGGCTGGGCATCGCCCTGGTCAGCCAGTTGCTGGCCCAACGGGCGGTGCAGGAGGGGCGCTTGCAGGCGCTCTCGGCGCAGCGGGTACGCGGCCCAGCATGGGCCTGCCTGGTGCATCGTGACAGCCAGGACGATCCCTTGGCGCGACGCTTTCTGCAGTGGCTGCAAGGCCAGCTGGCAGAGCAAGCGCCGTTTTGCATCCCCTCAAACACCCCGTAATATGTGTCGGATAACCTGCGGGGGTAGTCTCACCCTCTGATCAAACGGAATCGCCCATGGCGGCGCTTCCCTGCATAAACCTGACGAGGTACAGACATTGGCCATCATTCATCCTAAGGTTCGCGGTTTCATCTGCACCACGACTCACCCGAAGGGCTGCGAGCTCAACGTCCGTGACCAGATCGAAGCCACCCGCAAGCTGGGCGTACGCGAGGATGGCCCGAAGAAGGTCCTGGTCATCGGCGCATCCAGCGGCTACGGCCTGGCGGCGCGCATCACCGCAGCCTTCGGCTTCAAGGCCGACACCCTGGGTGTGTTCTTCGAGAAACCAGGCACCGAGACCAAACCCGGTACCGCCGGCTGGTACAACGCCGCTGCCTTCGATAAGTTCGCCAAGGCCGAAGGCCTGTACAGCAAGTCGATCAACGGTGATGCCTTCTCCGACGAAGCCCGCGCCAAGGTCATCGAGCTGATCAAGAACGAAATGGGCGGCCAGGTCGACCTGGTGATCTACTCCCTGGCCTCGCCGGTGCGCAAGTTGCCGCAGACCGGTGAAGTGATCCGCTCCGCGCTCAAGCCGATCGGCCAGCCGTACAAGTCGACCGCCATCGACACCAACAAAGACACCATCATCGAAGCCAGCATCGAGCCGGCCACCGAGCAGGAAATCGCCGACACTGTCACCGTCATGGGCGGCCAGGACTGGGAACTGTGGATCGATGCCCTGAACGCCGCTGGCGTGCTCGCACCGCAGGCCCGCACCGTAGCCTTCAGCTACATCGGCACCGAAATCACCTGGCCGATCTACTGGCACGGCGCCCTGGGCAAGGCCAAGCAGGATCTGGACGAAACGGCCGAGCGCCTGGCCAAGAAAGTCGGCGGCAGCGCCAACGTGGCCGTGCTCAAGTCGGTGGTCACCCAGGCCAGCTCGGCCATTCCGGTCATGCCGCTGTACCTGTCGATGGTCTTCAAGATCATGCAGGAGAAGGGCGTTCACGAAGGTACCCAGGACCAACTGGACCGCATGTTCCGTGACCGCATGTACCGTGCCGACGGCGCCCCGGCGGAGCTGGACGAGAAAGGCCGCCTGCGCCTGGACGATTGGGAACTGCGCGACGACGTGCAGGACGCCTGCAAGGCCATGTGGCCGCAGGTGACCACCGAGAACCTGTTCGAACTGACCGATTATGCCGGTTACAAGAAACAGTTCCTCAACCTGTTCGGCTTCGAGCGCGCTGACGTCAACTACGACGAAGACGTGGCGACCGATGTGAAGTTCGACTGCATCGAGCTGTAATTCGATGTAGAAGATGGGGGCCGATACAGGCCCCCATTTTTTTGCTAGCGTTGGCGCACAACAACAGGAAGCGCGCCATGAGCAGCCTCACCCAACCGGCCACGCCCTTTCGCCAGATCGCAGCCGACGGCTACAGCCTCGGTGGTTTCTGCTGGCGCCACGCCCAGGCCAATGCCCAGCGCCCGCTGGTGATCATCAACGCTGCCACGTCCGTGCGCTGCCGTTACTACGCCCGCTTTGCCGACTACCTGTTCGCCCAAGGCTGCGACGTCCTTACCTACGATTACCGTGGCATCGGCGAATCCCGTCCAGCGTCCTTGCGCGGTTTTCAGGCGTCATGGAGTGACTGGGGTCGTCTGGATTTCGAAGCCATGCTGGCGCACGCCGCGCAGGCATTTCCCGGGCAGCCGGTGGATGTTGTGGGGCATAGTTTCGGCGGCTGCGCCGTAGGGCTGGCGCCGTCTGCGGGTCAGGTCCGCCGGGTAGTGATGGTGGGCGCGCAGTTCGCCTACTGGCGCGACTACGCGGCCGATCAGCGTTGGCGGCTGTTTGGCAAATGGCATGTGGTGATGCCGTTGCTGACCCGTGCATTCGGCTACTTCCCCGGCAAGCGCCTGGGCTGGATGGAAGACACGCCGGCAGGCGTGGTGATGGACTGGACCACGCGTACCCCGCGCTATGAGCACAGGCCCAGCGGGCGTCGCCTGGAGAGGCTGCCCTTTGCCCAGCTGCAGGCTGCTACGCTGGCGATCAGCCTGACCGATGACCCGTTTGGCACCGTGGCGGCAACCGAGCGACTGCTCGCTTATGTGCAGGGTGCCGAGCGTCGGCATCTGCGGATCGCGCCTGTGGATATCTCGGTCAAGGACATTGGCCACTTCGCGTTTTTCCATGATCGGTTTCGCGAAAGCTTGTGGCCTGTTGCGCTGCAATGGTTGCAGCACGGCAGGTTGCTGGCAGACGGGCCGGGGCAGATCATCAGCTGACCGTGCCTGCCGGCCCGTGGCTATCAGGCGTTGCGCGAAAGCGGCTGCGCGGTGAATTTCACACCCGCCAGGCCATGCTTGATCAGCGCGCGGATGTTGCCATGGTCAGTGCCCTCGGGCGTTTCCAGCACATCGCGGTAGTGCTCGCCGAAGGCCAGCAGGGCCTCCTGATCGCTCAAACCTTCCAGCAGGGCCAGGCCCAGGGTCTTGCACGAGCCTTCGTTCTGCCCGGCGGCGTTTTCCACACCGCCATTGTTGAAGGCTTGAGGCTGGTAGCTGTAGTTGCCGGCAATGAACGCCAGGGTATCGGCAAAGGCGTGTTGGCCGCTGGCCAGGCTGGCGCGCAGGGTATTCAGATCAGTCACGAGGTTTTCCTTTTTCAAATGCCGCCTGCTGGTCGGCACTGGCTTCTTTCTGGTACTGGGCTTTCCACTCGGCGTAGGGCATGCCATACACCGCTTCACGGGCGTCATCCAGGCTGATATCGACCTGGCGCTCGTCGGCAGCGGCCTTGTACCACTTGGACAGGCAGTTGCGGCAGAAACCGGAGAGGTTCATCAGGTCGATGTTCTGCACGTCGGTGCGTTTCTGCAAATGGTCGACCAGGCGCCGGAAGGCGGCGGCTTCGAGTTCGAGCTGTTGTTGGGGGGTCATGGGCTTCTCTCAGGTCATGCGATTCTTCAAGTGGCGGCCACCGTTGACGACCACCTGGCTGCCAGTGCTGTACTGGCTGGCGAGCAGGTACTTGACCGTCTCGATCAGTGGCCCGGCGCCGGGTTCGAACGGCAGCAGGGCCTTTTGCAGGGTCTGCTGGCGGTAGGCGTCGTCACCCCCTTCCTTGAGGATCAGCAGCCCGGGCAGGATACCGTTGACGTGTACCTTGGGCGCGTATTTTTCGGCGAACGACAGCACCATGTTCTGCAGCGCGGCCTTGGTGGCGGCATAGCCGATATGGCTCTTGCTGCCCCGCGAAGAGGTTTCGTCGCAGATGTGGATGATGTCGGCCTTGTCGACCTTGGCCAGCAGGTCACCCAGTGCAAGGTTCAGGTGATACGGCGCTTCGACGTGCAGGCGGAACATGGTCTCGAGGTTGTCCAGGCCGTCGTCGAGCCACAGCGAGGCGTTGTGGATGATCGCGCGCAGCCCGTCGTAGTGCTGCTGGAGATGGTCGATCAGTGCCTGACGGTCGCTTGCCTGGCACAGGTCGGCCTGGAAGTGCACGATGTTCGGGTGTGCGGACTGCGGCTGAGCGCTGCGGCTGGCACTGACCACGGTATGGCCGGCCTCTGCCAGTTCCAGGGCCAGGGCCAACCCGACGCGCTGGCTGGCTCCGGTAACGAGAATGGGGCTGTTCATGTGCGGGCGGTCAACTTGTCTTTCCTGTCGTTGCCGCCCAGCATACCCGAACTGTTTGCCTGTTGTATGGCCAGGCCTCAACGGCCGCGCAGCGCCGCGCCAGTCGGCGGCGAGGCGTGCAGCCAGTTGGCCAGCAGGCGGGTCGAAAGGGGGATGAACAGGTAGACCATCAGCGGCGTCAGGGCCAGGGTGCTGAGCATGACCCGCGGCACCAGATCCACGGCGGCCAACCAATGGCCGAACAGCAGATTGAACAGCAGTGAAACCGGGAAGAACGCCAGCCAGATGGCCACTGCCTGCTTCCAGCGTGGCGGTTTTTGCACCGTATTGGTGCCGAACCAGTCGTCGATGCCGCTTACGCGCCTCTCTTTGGGGCGCTCGAACAGTCCGTTGCCGCGTTGCAACCACGCCCTGCGAGAGGCGGAATGCTCCCACGCCTGCAAGGTGGGTTCGTCGCTGAAGCGGAAGATGATCTGGAATTCATCGCCATCGCGAGGTGGAGCGAGGATGCCTGAGCCGAGATAGCCGGGAAAGTCGGTGGCCAACTGCTCGCCTTCATGCAGCCAGGCCAGCAGGTCCTGGTAGCGGCCATGGGCGGCGCGGCGCGACACCATCAGGGTGACGGGTGGGGTAGACATCGTGTATCTCCTGGCGACGGGGTTGGCGGGTAGCCGACCCCTTGACTGTGTTGCCCGGGGTGGTGGGCAGCGCAGGCTTGGATGCAAGAATTGGGCGCGAAGTATCGCGCAGTTGTCATGATTGGCAAATATCCAGTGGCAAATGGTGGCTAACCTGTAGCTCAACACCTCGTAGTAGAATGCGCATTCAATTACCGCGCACAGGTTACTCAGTGCAGATGAACAAACACGGACGTACCTCGCACCTCGAAGCAGGGGTGGAGCACCAGGAGCTATATCCGATTCGTGAAGTGTCCCGGCTCACAGGGGTCAATGCCGTGACCTTGCGTGCCTGGGAGCGCCGTTACGGGCTGATCCAGCCTACCCGTACCGAGAGCGGCCACCGGCTGTATTCGCAGGTTGATATCGACGATATCCGCCGTATCCTCGGTTGGCTTGAGCGCGGCGTTGCGGTGAGCAAGGTCGGCAGCATCCTGGCGCGCGGCCAGGCTCATGTGCAGGACACGCTTGTGGGCGATTCCGCTGCTCGCTGGCAAGCGCAAGTACGTGAGGCGGTGCAACGCTTCGATGCCGTCAGCCTGGACCGGCTGTTCGACCAGGTGTTCGGCGCCGTCAGCCTGGACCAGGTGTTCACCGAGGTGTTCATGCCTGTCTGGCATGACCTGGCGGCAGGGCAGGGGGCGTTCGGCAAGACCAGTGAATGGTTGTTCCTCGATCAGTTTCTACGGGCTCGGGTGTTCTCACGCCTGCAGCTTGCTCGCGGGGGGCGTACGTGCAGTGTGCTGCTGGCCCCTTTGCCCGGTCAGTGCTTCGAACTGGAGTTACTCATCACCGGCCTGCAGCTGGGCAGCGACGATGTCGGGGTGACTTTGTTGATGCCTGGGCAGCCGCTGGATGAACTGGTGGTGGTCTGTAGCAAGCTGAGGCCGGATGCCGTGGTGCTGTTCTCCAATCACCTACCCACTGCCGAACTGGGCAAACGTTTGAGCCGTCTGGGCGTGGCGCTGGAGTGCCCGTTGCTGTTGGCGGGCGAGGCAGCGGAGATGGCCCAGGAGCGCCTGGCGGGCAGCCCGGTAGCCTGTCTGGGCGCGGAGGGTGCCTTGATGCGGCTGCGCTTGCGGCAATACCTTGCGGGTCAGCTCGATACCTGAGCGTGCAGCTCTGGATGGGCTTGGCGATGGGCGTGAAGGATGTATTCACGCAGACGCTCGATTTCTTCGTCTGCGCTGCGGCTGAGGTCGTAGGCCGCAAGGTCCGGCCCGATACGCCGGCGTAGCCTGCCGTGCAGGCTGATTGGCGGGATGCCGGCTGGCGCGAAGCGCAGGTCGAAACGCGTGGGCGCTTCCGGCAGGCCGCGAACTTCCAGCAGCGCGCCTTTGAACGAAATATCGCGCACGAACAATCCACTGACTTTGGACTGTGCATCAAGCAGTGCGCTCGGCTGGTCCATCGACAGGCGCCAAGGGCGCAACATCGGGCCGTCTTCGTAGATTTCCGGTGAACCGATCTGCAGGTGCACGGCGTGGAATTCGTCCTCCACCAGCTGCAGCGGGAAACTGATCTGCTGATTGTTGAACTGTGCCTGCAGAGTGACCTGATCGTTGGCGACCAGGCGGGTCAGCAAGGACTGGATGTGACGGTCGCCATTGACCCGCAGGCTCGACATGGGGTCGGCCAGGTTCAATTGCGGGGAATGCTGCATGTCCTGGATGAAATCCAGCTCGTCCTGGGTCAAAAGCGCATCGGCGTGCATGATCGAACTCGGTGGTGACGATTTCTTCAACGGGATTGACCGTGCCGTAGGCGCTTGGTTCAAGGGTGCTCGTCAGAATTTCGACGAGCGTGCAATTCTGCCAGTTCGCGTTCCAGCTCGACCTGGCGGCTGACATCCTTCTGGATACCAATGAAATAGGTGCGCTGGTCGGCATCGCTCCTCACCGGGGTGATCGACAGCTCGTTCCAGAACGAACTGCCATCCTTGCGATAGTTGCGCAGCACTTCGCGGCACGGCCGGCCCTCGCTCAACGCCTTGCGAATGCGTGCGCGGCCAAGTTGGTCGCGGTCATCGGCCTGCAGGAAGCGGCAGTCCTGGTAAAGAATCTCATCACGGCTGAAGCCGGTCAGGCGTTCGAACGCCGCGTTTACGTAGATCAGGATGGTGTCTTCGCCTTCCTGTTCGGCAACGACGATCCCATCGTTGGACGCGTCGACCATGGATTGCAGCAACTGCGCGTTGATCATGCCCGGGCCTTTCACAGAGGGGGACTTTGGTAGGTGCGGCCTTTTGCCACCGTTGAATGCTAGTATCCTACGTTTTCACTCAGTTTCGGAATCCACTTCCCGATGAAAGTCGCCATTATTTCCGGCTCGGTGTATGGCACCGCCGAAGAAGTTGCCCGCCACGCCGAATCGCTGCTCAAGGCTGCCGGCTTCGAAGCCTGGCATGCGGCCCGCGCCACGCAGCAGGATCTCGAAGGTTTTGCCCCGCAAGCGTTGCTGGCAGTGACTTCGACCACCGGCATGGGCGAGCTGCCGGATAACCTCATGCCGCTGTACAGCACCATCCGCGACACATTGCCCGCCGCCTGGCGCGGTCTGCCGGGGGCGGTGATCGCCCTGGGCGATTCCAGTTACGGCGATACCTACTGCGGTGGTGGTGAGCAGTTGCGTGAGTTGTTCGCCGAACTTGGCGTGCGTGAAGTGCAACCGATGCTCAAACTCGATGCCAGCGAGACGGTCACCCCGGAGACCGATGCCGAGCCTTGGTTGGCAGCGTTTGCCCAAGCCTTGAAGGCTTGAGACAGGCCAGCAAAGTGACCGTTCGTGCCACTGACTCGCTCGGTCATCAAGCTGGCTGGCAACGCAAGTTTCACCGGCATTGCGCCTGACTAGACTCAGCCTCGACATAGAGAGCACATGTATGTGCCGAGGTGACATGCAATGACCGCAGCCTTGCCCTATTCCCTCAACACCCCCTCACTACCGGGACGACTCTAATGCCTCTGGCCGAGATACCATTGTGCGTCTGGCGTACCCGGAGTCAGAGTTTCACATTCCGGGGCCAGAGCATTCGCTACTGGACCGCAGGGCAAGGAGAGCCCCTGCTGCTTCTGCATGGATTCCCGACCGCCAGTTGGGATTGGCATTACCTCTGGGCACCGCTGGCCCAGCGCTTTCGGCTCATCGCTTGCGACATGCTCGGCTTCGGCGATTCGGCCAAACCGCTCAACCACGCTTACAGTTTGATGGAGCAGGCTGACCTTCAGCAGGCGCTGCTTACCCACTTGCAGGTCAGCCAGCCCGTGCACCTGCTGGCGCACGATTACGGTGGCAGCGTGGCCCAGGAACTGCTGGCACGACACCACGAGCAGCGCGCAGAAATTGCCAGCTGCGTATTCCTCAACAGCGGTTTGATTGCTGAAAGCTGCCGGGTACTGCTTGTGCAGAAGCTGTTGCTCAGCCGCTTGGGCTGGCTGGTGGCGCGTTCTTTCGGGCGTGATGATCTGGTGCGCAATGTCACGCAGGTCTACGGCCCGTGCACACACCCCAGTGAGAGTGCGCTGGATGACTTCTGGAGCCTGATTGCAGCCAACGGCGGTACGCGCATCCTGCACAAACTGGTCGGTTTCGTGACTGAGCGCAGGCTGCATCGCGAGCGCTGGGTCGGCGCACTGCAGCGCGAAAGTGTGCCGCTGCGCTTCATCAATGGCGTGGTCGATCCGCTTTCTGGCGCGCACATGGTGGAGCGCTATCGGCAATTGGTGCCCAATCCGGACACCGTGCAACTGCAAGGCATTGGCCATTACCCGCACACCGAAGCGCCGGTGCAGGTGTTGCGCCATTACCTGGCCTTTCGTGAACAACCGCTGAGCTTCCTGCCGCAAAAGGTGGCCTGGTCCTGAACGGGTGACATCGTTCAGCGTTATCGCCTGGCATTCAGCCTGAGTGAGCTTGATTGTCCGCCGGCAAGGGCTGGCGGACACTCGACGTATTCAACCTGACCTGGAGCCATGAGCATGAGCGAGCCGGTAAGTCTGCAAGACCGTGTGGTGATCGTCACAGGGGCCGGTGGTGGCCTGGGCCGAGCCCATGCGCTGCTGTTCGCCGCACGTGGCGCCAAGGTGGTGGTCAACGACCTTGGCGGCTCCACCCAAGGCGAGGGCGCGAGCGCTTCGGCGGCCGACCGGGTGGTGGACGAAATCCGCGCCGCAGGCGGTACGGCGGTGGCCAACCACGATTCGGTCAGCAAGGGTGCACGCATCGTCGAACAGGCTCTGGACAGCTTTGGCCGGGTCGATGTGCTGGTGAACAATGCCGGCATCCTGCGCGACAAGTCCTTCCTCAAGATGGAAGACAGCGACTGGGAGCAGGTTTACCAAGTCCACGTCGAGGGTGCCTACAAAGTTACGCATGCCGCCTGGCCGCACTTGCGCGAGCAGAATTGGGGGCGGGTGATCTTCACCGCCTCGACCTCTGGCATCTACGGCAATTTCGGCCAGGCCAACTATGGCATGGCCAAGTTGGGCCTGTATGGTTTGACCCGCACTCTGGCCATCGAAGGGCGCAAGCACGGCGTGCTGGTCAATGCGATTGCGCCAACGGGTGGCACACGCATGACCGAGGGCCTGATTCCGCCGCAAGTGTTCGAGCGCCTCAAGCCTGAACTGGTCAGCCCGCTGGTGGTTTACCTGGGCAGCGAGCAATGCCAGGACAGCGGCCAGCTGTTCGAAGTGGGCGGTGGCTGGATTGGCAAGGTGCGCTGGGAGCGCAGCCTGGGTGTCGGCTTCGACCCGCGCGAAGGGTTCACGCCGGAACAGGTCGCGCAGCGCTGGGCGCAGATCGGTGATTTTGCCGATGCGGTGCATCCGCAAGACAGCTTGCAGGCGTTACAGCAGATGATGGCGAACCTGCAGAAGTACCCACTGGGGTGATTTTTCACGGGCAATAAAAAAGGCCGCTGCAAAGCGCAGCGGCCAATCGAGACGTTAGATCAAGGAGCTTCAAAATCAACGTCGGTGAACCTCGCGGGCCTGAGGGGCTGGGGGGGTAGTTGCCCTTCATGCCGGCCAGTGAGTGAAGAATAAGCGCTTGATCGGGTGGGAAAAATAGCCGCTGGTGACATTCACCTTTACGTTTCGGGCAACAGTGCCACAGCGCTGTTTCAGGGCTTTGGCGAGTGGCCCATGCGCCAGCTGGTGTCTCGCGCCGCCGCCAGCAGGCGCTGCGCCGCTGGCCCGTGTTCATCGGCATGGAAGATCGATGTCGGCCCAACCACGGTCATCACCGCCGCGATCTGTCCCAGGGCGTTGAACACCGGTGCCGACAGCGCATCCACCCCTGGCATCAGCAAACCATGCACATGGTGCAAACCCTGTTCGCGGATGCCGGCCAGCAGCGCGTCGTAGTCACTGGCGCTGTGCTGCAGCACGGCAAGTTCCTTGTCACGCAGCTCAAGGGTTTCACGTTCCGGCAGGTAGGCTGCGAACACCAGCCCGGTGGACGAGCTGAGCAGCGGCAGGACCGAACCGATCTGGGTTACCACCGTGACGGCGCGCACCGCAGGCTCGATGCTCACCACCGTCGCACCCTGATTGCCCCACACGGCAATGAAGCAACTCTCATTCAGCTCATCGCGCAATTGCGAAAGCGGCAGCGCCGCGACCTTGAGCACATCGATGCTGCCCAGTGCCGCCAAACCCACCCGCAATGCCTCACGTCCCAGCCCGTAGTGGTTGGTGGCTGCATCCTGTTCGGCAAAACCACTGGCGATCAGGGCCTGCAGGTAGCGGTGCACTTTGCTCGCCGGCATCTGCACGTGTTCGGCCAGGCGCGACAGCGAGGTGGATGGCGACAGTTCGGCGAGCGCCTTGAGGATGTCAGTGCCGACTTCCGCCGAGCGGACCTTCTGCTTGCCGTTGTCGGTGGGGGAGCTGGCTTTGACCATGGATAGGACGTTTCCGAGTTTTACGAGTCGCGCCTTTATAGCTTGACGCCTGTCACGGAGCAAATTACGTTATTCGTAATGTGATTACGATAATAACAATTTTCGGAGGCATCGATGAACCGCGACGCGTCGCCCGACCTTCACTACCTGAGCGGCTTCGGCAACGAATTCGCCAGCGAATCACTGCCTGGGGCGCTGCCCGTCGGGCAGAACTCGCCGCAGAAGGCGCCCTATGGGCTGTATGCCGAGCTGCTGTCCGGCACGGCGTTCACGATGGCGCGCAGCGAGCTGCGCCGTACCTGGTTGTATCGCATCCGCCCTTCGGCCCTGCACCCACGTTTCGAGCGTCTGGCGCGCCAGCCCTTGAGCGGACCGCTCGGTGCGGCCAACCCCAATCGCCTGCGCTGGAGCCCACAACCCTTCCCGACCGAACCGACCGATTTCATCGAAGGTTGGCGGCCGATGGTGGCCAACTCGGCGGCGGAAAAACCGGCTGGCGTCAGCATCTACATTTATTGCGCCAACCGCTCGATGGAGCGGGTGTTCTTCAATGCCGACGGTGAGTTGTTGCTGGTGCCGGAGCAGGGCCGCTTGCGAATCGCCACCGAACTTGGGGTGATGGAGGTTGAGCCGCTGGAAATTGCGGTGATCCCGCGCGGAATGAAGTTCCGCGTCGAACTGCTCGATGCCCAAGCCCGCGGCTACATCGCCGAAAACCACGGCGCACCGCTGCGCCTGCCCGACCTTGGCCCGATCGGCAGCAACGGTCTGGCCAACCCGCGTGACTTCCTGACGCCGGTGGCACATTACGAAGAATCCGATGGCCCGGTTCAACTGGTGCAGAAGTTCCTCGGTGAACATTGGGCCTGCGAGCTGCAGCATTCGCCGCTGGACGTGGTCGCCTGGCACGGCAGCAATGTGCCCTACAAATACGACCTGCGCCGCTTCAATACCATTGGCACGGTCAGCTTCGATCATCCCGACCCGTCGATCTTTACCGTGCTGACCTCACCGACCAGCGTGCATGGCTTGGCCAACATGGACTTCGTGATCTTCCCGCCGCGCTGGATGGTGGCCGAGAACACCTTCCGTCCACCGTGGTTCCACCGCAACCTGATGAACGAGTTCATGGGCCTGATCAGCGGCGCCTACGATGCCAAGGCCGAAGGCTTCCTGCCGGGCGGCGCCTCGCTGCACGGGGTGATGAGCGCCCACGGGCCCGATGGCGAAACCTGCGAGAAAGCCATTGCCGCCGACCTGGCGCCGCACAAGATCGACAACACCATGGCCTTCATGTTCGAGACCAGTCAGGTGCTGCGCCCGAGCCAGCAGGCCCTCGAATGCCCGCAATTGCAGGCCGACTACGACAGTTGCTGGGCCACATTGCCGAGCACCTTCAACCCGAACCGGAGATAACCCATGACCCTGTCCGCCATTGCCCGTAGTTGGGTCGAAACTGCCAATGAGCACCGCGACTTCCCGCTGCAGAATTTGCCGTTGGGCATCTTCAGCCGCCCGGGTGAAGCGCTGCGCTGCGGCGTCGCCATCGGCGATGCGATTCTCGACCTGGAGGCCGCACTGGCCGCCGGTTTGTTCGAGGGCCAGGCCAAGGCCGCCGTGGAGGCCACCCGTGGTGGTGCACTGAACGCCTTCTTCGCCCTCGGCCGCAATGCTCGCGTGGCCCTGCGTGAGCGGTTGTTGGCGCTGTTGGGCGAACACAGCGAACATCAGGCTGCGCTCAAGCCCGCGCTTCACTCGGCCAGTGACTGCCAGTTGCACCTGCCGGCCAAGGTCGGTGACTACACCGATTTCTACGTGGGCATTCAGCACGCCACTAACGTCGGCAAACTATTCCGCCCCGACAACCCGCTGCTGCCCAACTACAAGTACGTGCCGATCGGCTATCACGGCCGCGCCTCGACCTTGCGTCCGTCGGGCACCGACGTTCGCCGTCCCAAAGGCCAGACCCTGCCGGCCGGCCACACTGAGCCGAGCTTCGGCCCCTGCGCGCGCCTGGACTACGAATTGGAACTGGGCATCTGGATCGCCCAGGGCAATGACATGGGCCAGGCGATTCCAATCGCCGAAGCCGATCAACACCTCGCGGGCCTGTGCCTGCTCAACGACTGGTCGGCGCGCGATATCCAGGCCTGGGAGTACCAGCCGCTAGGGCCGTTCCTGTCGAAAAGTTTCATCACCACGCTGTCGCCCTGGGTGGTCACTGCCGAAGCGCTGGAGCCGTTCCGCTGCGCCCAGCCGCCGCGGCCCGAGGGTGATCCGCAACCGCTGGCGTATCTGTCCGACGCGCGCGACCAGGCCAATGGCGCCTTCGACATCGAACTGGAAGTGCTGCTGCTCACCGAGCGCATGCGTGAGCAGGGCTTGCCTGCCCACCGCCTGGCGCTGAGCAACACCCTAAACATGTACTGGACCGTGGCGCAGTTGATCACCCACCACAGCGTTAACGGTTGCCAATTGCAGCCAGGCGACCTGTTCGGCTCGGGCACGCTGTCCGGTGCCACGCCGGATTCGTATGGCAGCCTGTTGGAGATCACCGAGGGCGGCAAGCAGCCGGTGGAGTTGGCCAGTGGCGAGGTGCGCAAGTTCCTCGAAGATGGCGACGAGATCATCCTGCGTGCCCGTTGCCAGCGTGATGGAGTGGCCAGCATCGGCTTCGGTGAATGCCGCGGCAAGATCATCGCCGCCAACTGAGGGAACCGGGCCATGGAGCTGTACACCTATTACCGTTCCACATCTTCGTACCGGGTGCGTATCGCCTTGGCACTCAAGGGCCTGGACTATCAGTCCCTGCCAGTCAACCTGCTCAAGGGCGAGCAACGCGCCAACGATTATGTTGCGCTCAACCCGCAGGGTAGGGTGCCTGCGCTGCGCACCGATGAGGACGCGTTGCTGGTGCAGTCACCGGCAATCATCGAGTACCTGGAAGAGGCTTATCCACAGCCTGCGCTGTTGCCGGCTGGCGCTACGGCAAGGGCCAGGGTGCGTGGCGTGGCAGCCATCATCGGTTGCGATATCCACCCGTTGCACAACGTCAGTGTGCTCAACCAGCTGCGCCAGTCAGGCCACGACGAGACCCAGGTCAACCAGTGGATAGCCCACTGGATCGGCCAGGGGCTGGCGGCTGTGGAGCAACTGATCGGTGATGAGGGCTATTGCTTCGGCGAGGCGCCCGGGTTGGCGGATGTCTACCTGATCCCGCAACTGTATGCGGCCGAACGCTTCAACATCGACCTTGGCAGCTATCCGCGCATCCAACGGGTTGCGCAATTGGCTGCTGGGCACCCGGCATTCGCCAAGGCGCACCCCGCCTGCCAGCCGGATACCCCCGCTCAGTGAATCGAACGGTTGGCCAGCGGCAGCTTGCCAATCCGTTCGGACAACTTCAGGCGCTGCACCGGGTCATCGGTCAGTAGCAAGGCGTGCTCCAGGTCGAAGCGTTCGGCCTGTGGGCAATCCAGGTGTTGATAGAGCGATGCGCGGGTCGTGTAGTCGCTGACCTGCACCGGGCCCAATTGCATGACCCGCTCGGCGTCGATCAGCGCAGCCAGGTGGTTGTCGTTGCTGATGTGCAACTGGCGCAGGTTGCGCGACAGGCGCTGCAGCATCTGCGTTGGCGTGGCCGTGCGCAGGTGTTCGGCGGTGAGCGGTACATGGGGGCCAAACTGGCGAGCGAGTAGCTCGCGGCAATCATTGGAGTACAAGCGCCGGCCGCCGCAAGGGTCGAGCAGATGATCGGCGCCGGGTACCCGCAGCAAGAAGTGGCCAGGGAACGCCACGCCTTCCAGCGGAATGGACAGGCGCCGGGCCAGTTCCAGGGTAATGATCGCCAGCGCCAGCGGCTGGCCGCGACGGCGCTGCAGCACTTTGTCCATCAGCGCCGCCTGCGGGCGCAAGGGGTGGTACTCATCCTGCTGGAAACCCAGCGTGTTCAATTGGCGAAGCAGGGGCTGGGCCAGTTCGCCCACGGGTAGCATTGGCAGGCTGGCACTGATCTCAGCGTACAAGTGCTGCAAGATGACAAGGCTGGCAGCGGGCTCGACTTTCCGATCGTGCTCTACGGCTATCCACAAGGTAGCTTCCAGCAGGGCGACCGGCTCGCGTTCCAGGCAGGCCAGGCAGGCTTGGCGTGGGTTCATCGGGGTATCTCCACATGCTTGAGTAATAGCTGTGGCGCCGCGATTCGTCCAGTGGTCCGGTTGCCCGGTACTGTGTAAGCCGATGCCTATACTAGAGAAAGCACCTCGCAGGGGAGCCCGCCGATGTTCGCGCTGATGCAAAGCACCCGCACCCAGTCGCTGCACCTGTTCACCGATCCAAAAACGGGCCTCAAGGCTGTGGTGGCTATTCACAGCGAGATCCGTGGGCCGGCATTGGGTGGTTGTCGCTACCTGCCCTATGCCGATGATGAAAGCGCCATGGCCGATGCCATTCGCCTGGCTCAAGGCATGAGCTACAAGGCGGCCCTGGCCGGGTTGGCGTTGGGCGGTGGCAAGGCGGTGATCATGCGCAACCCGCATGTGGAAAACCGCGCGGCGCTGTTCGAGGCGTTCGGCCGCTTCATCGACACCTTGCAAGGTCGTTTCATCATCGCCGTGGACAGCGGCACCTCGACCCTGGACATGGACTGCATTGCCCAGAGCACGCCGCATGTGACCAGCACCACGGCATCGGGTGACCCATCACCGCATGCGGCCATGGGCGTGTTCGCCGGCATTCGCGCGACGTGCCTGGCCCGCTTGGGCAACAGTGACCTCAAAGGCTTGCGCGTGGCGGTACAGGGCCTGGGCAACGTCGGCTACGCCTTGGCCGAACAACTCTATGCGGCAGGTGCCGAGTTGCTGGTCAGTGACCTGGACCCTGGGCGGGTACGGCTGGCGGTCGAGCAGTTCAATGCTCACCCGGTGACCAACGACGCGTTGATCAGCACCCCCTGCGATATCTTCGCGCCGTGCGGCGTGGGGCCGGTGCTCAATGGCCAGACGGTGATGCAGTTGCGCTGTGCGGCGGTAGCCGGCGCGGCCAACAACCAGCTGACCACCTTGCAGGTGGCTGACCAGTTGGAGTCACGGGGGATTCTTTACGCGCCGGATTACGTGATCAATGCCGGTGGTTTGATCTACGTGGCGATGAAGCACCGCGGTGAAGAGTTGAGCACCATCACCGGGCAACTGGCGCGAATACCCGAGCGGCTGACCGAAGTGTTTGCCCACGCCCAGGCCGAGAAGCGCTCGCCAGCAAGGGTCGCGCAAATGCTGGCGGAGCGGTTGCTTTACGGTTGAAGCATCACTCTACGGCGCCACCTTCCAGCAACTCTGCCAACGCATCTGGCTGGCTCTTGAACGCCCGGGCGAACACGTCACGGTTCTTGGCCATGTAGATACCGGCTTCCTCGACTTGTTGCTCACTCAGCGAAGGCACCGCCTTCTGCAACACCTCGGCCAGGCGCTCGGCCAGTTCGAGCATTTTGTCGTGACGATCTGCTTCGGCCTTATCCATGAACAAGCGCTCCGGGTCGCGGCTGCTGCGGTACACCACTTCGACGGCCATTCATCACCTCTGTGCCTTTTTGCGGTTGGTTGATCGATTACTGTATGCGCATACAGTAATAGCATCGTCCTTCAGGTGCAAGCTTTGACGCAAAAAAGCCTAGCTCACAGGTGCCTTGCGGCAATCGGTCGCCTTCCAAGGCAGGGGCGTGGCCCTTTAACTGCATGGCGCAAACGTCACAGCGGTGACGCATCATCCTTCAGGTCGTATCGGAGAGCTGGAAATCGTGAACATCAAATGGGCGGATAAACTGCGCAAGGGCCTGCACGGCTCGGCCGACTCGCTGGGCAATCTGTGTGTCGAGGCGTTCCACTACCTCGCCCTGTTCGGCATTGGCGCGATCACCGCCTATGCGGCAGTGATGACTTTCCTGGACATGCTCGGCAAGGGCGGGATCAGTGTCGATGACATCCTGCTGCTGTTCATCTACCTGGAACTCGGGGCGATGGTTGGCATTTACTTCAAGACCAACCACATGCCGATCCGCTTTCTCCTGTACGTGGCGATCACTGCGCTGACCCGCTTGTTGATAGGCGATGTCTCGCACCACAAGGCGCCGGATGAAGGCTTGTTGTACCTGTGCGGCGGCATTCTGCTTCTGGCGTTTTCGATCCTGGTGGTGCGTTATGCCTCCTACCGCTATCCGTCGACCAAGGTGCTGGATGCCAATGGCAAGGAAGTGGAGGACGGCAAGTAAGGTGCTATCTATCTAGTGCCGATGCCTGCCTGTAGAGGCGTTGAATCCTGACAGGCGCTCAATAAAGGTCGTGACATAGGGTCACGATTATCGAGCGCCTCAGGAGAACAACAATGAGCATCAACGCCGAAAATGTGCATGCCCACCTCAAGAAAGCGCTGAACCTTGACCCCTATAAGGTGCATGTCACCGAAGTTGCCGATGTCATCGAGTTCAGAGTGGTGCGTAGCAACTCGCTGGTCCAAGAGTCTCTGCACTGGTTGAAACGGAAGGAGGAACCCACCTACGACCAAGGTCTGGTTGGGATGTTTCATGCCCCCGGCACCTTCGACCCCGCTCACCGCGTGGCGGGTCTGCGCCTCTCGACCTTGGAGCGTGAAATCGGGCGGATGTTGAGTTCCCTGGGCTGATCGTCAGTTGGCCACGCCGACTGCCGTGAACGGCCGAGCATCAGGGGCGGTTTTACGGGTCAGCGCGGCCAGCACCTGCAGCGGGTTCTGCCCCAGCTCGATGGCCAGGCCCAGGCGGATGCTGTCGATGACCCGCTGCAGGCGCACCGGGTCGTTGCGCTGGGCCTGGCTGATCAGGCGCTTGGCGACCACGCCAGCATCGTCCGACAGGGTCAGCATGATGCTGCCGTCCAGGCGTTCGATGCTCAAATTGACCCGGTACTCGGGGGCGAAGGCGGCGCTGATCTGCTCGAATGGGTTGTTCATGTTCAATATTCTGCAAAGATTGATTGCAGGAGTTGACCCGCCAATCCCCAGGTTTGTTCAGGCCATTGATCAGTACAAACGAAAACGCCCGGCACATGGCCGGGCGTTGTTGTTCACAGGCGAATCAGGCGTCGGGGTCGCTCAGCTCCAGCACGCCGCGCTTGCTGCGCAGTTTGCCGTAGAAGTGTTCCAGCGCATTGTTCAGCTTGCTGGCGGCCCCGTCGACCGCCTGGTCCAGCGAGGTGGCGGTGTGGGTCACGGAAATCGGTTGATGGCCTTTCGGGCGAGCCTCCATCTGGCAGCGTTTGTCATGCGGCCCGGGCTTGGCGCCGTTCTCGTCGCGCAGGTGCACCTCGATGCGGGTGAGGTCTTCCTCGTAACGTTCGAGTGTGGCTTCCAGCGTACTGCGGACCCACTCGTTGAGACGGATGTTGCCTTCGATATGGTTGCTGCTGTTGACCTGGATTTGCATGATTCAATCCTTATTCAGCTTGCTCGCATGGAGGCGTGCCTAGGCCCTTGAGGGCCTTGATATTTCTGCGCCTCTTGACTCTAAGGTCAGGCAACCGCGGAATGAATTCAACCCCTTTTTGAAAATAAATTTCTTGTAGCACATCCAGATGAGGGGCCGCCAAGCGGCCCGACATTCGATCAGAACTCAACCGACGTCTGCACGTACAAGGTCCGTGGCTCACCCACATACTTGCCCTTGTTGTTGTCATCGAACGAGCGCGTGTAGTACTCGCGGTTGAACAGGTTTTTCACCCCCACCGCGACTTTCAGGTTCGACAGCTGCGGCCCGAAGTCGTACCCGGCACGGCTGCTGACCAGCATGTAACCCGGAATGCGCCCGGTGCTGCCATCGGCGCTCTCGGCGCTGGTGTTGGCGTTGTCCGCGTACTGGCTGCTTTGGAAGCTGGCATCCAGGTTCAACTGCCACGGCCCGTCGGTATAACCCACGCCCAGGTTGCCCTTGTGGCGCGACGAGAACGGCACCTGATTGCCTTTGTTCGGCCCATCTTCGCGGATGGTCGCGTCAACGAAGGCGTAACTGGCGTGCACGTCATAGCCTGCCAGCGCCGGGCTCAGCCCATCGAGCGCATAGTGCACGCTGGTCTCGATGCCCTGGTGGCGGGTCTCGCCGCGGGCGATCACCGAGTCGTTGGTCTGGTTGCTCTCGTACTGGTTGTCGAAGTTGATCAGGAAGGCGCCGATCTCGGCCTGCAGGTCGCCGTTGTCGTAACGGGTGCCGACCTCCCAGGTGCGGGCTTTTTCCGGCTTCACTTCGCCGCTGGTCACGCGGTTGGGCATCTGGCTGTACTGGACGCTGCCGAACGAGCCCTCGGTGTTGGCGTAGAGGTTCCAGCTGCCGGTCAGGTGGTACATCACGTTCAGCGCAGGCAGGGCGGTGTTGTAGCTGCCCTGGTAGCGCTGGCCGCTGAGATTGTTGTTCTGCGCGGAGTCGATCATCTCGTAGCGCACGCCCGGGGTGATGGTCCAGCGGCCAATGTCGATGCGGTCATCCAGGTAGATGGCATGGGCTTCGGTGCTGCCCCGGGTATCGCGGTCGTTGCGGCTGGCGGTGGTCGGCAGGTTGCCGTTGACCGGCTCACGGAAGCGCAGTTCGTGGCCGGCCTCGTTGATGTAGCGGTAGCCGATGCCCAGCTCATGCCAGCTCTCACCGAGTGCGAGGCCTTGCGAGAAGCGTGTTTCGATGCCGCGTACCCAGTATTCGCGGGGCGACAGCGAAACGAAGCTACCTTGGTCGAGGTAACCGCTGCGCAAGGTCTTGGTGAAGAAGCTGTTGACGCTGAACTGACGGTCGTCCTGTTTGTAGTCGTAGCCGAAGTTGACCAAGGTGCGGCGGCCCCAGAACTTGTCTTTCAGGCGCGTCGACTGATACGGGTCGGCGTCGAAATCGGCCGTGCTCAGGCCACCGGGCATGTCGGCCTCGCCCTCGTAGTACTGGGCCATGGCGTGCAGGCTGTTGGCTTCGTCCAGTTGCAGCTTGCCCTTGAGAATCAGGTCGTCGATCTGCGTATCGCTGTGCTCGCGCCAGTCGCCGCCGCGCACGCCGGAATACAGCAGGGCGCCGCCGAGGCCGTTGTCGTTGGTGCCACCGACCAGCAGGTTGGCGCTGTTCTTGAACCCGTCATGGCTGGACGACGGGCTGATCTGATTCTGCATGGCGGCCTTGAAGGTCGCCTGCTCGGGGATGGCGCGGGTCACGAAGTTGACGATGCCGCCGACGTTCTGCGGGCCATAGCGCACGGCACCGCCGCCGCGCACCACGTCCACCGCATCCATGTTGCCCATGCTGATCGGCGCCAGCGACAGTTGCGGTTGGCCATAAGGGGCGAAGGGCACTGGGATGCCGTCCATCAGCACCGTCGAGCGCGACGCCAGGCGCGGGTTGAGGCCGCGAATGCCGAAGTTCAGTGCCAGGTCATGACTGCCGGTGCCGTTGTTGTCCGGGGCGTTAACGCCTGGCATGCGGTTGAGCACTTCGCGGGCGGTGGTGGCGCCGTTGCGTTCGAACTCATCACGACGTACGACATCGCGGGCACCGGCGTGCTCGAAAACGTTGTCCTGTTGCGCTTCGCCCAGCCAGTCGCCAACCACGGTCGACGCGCCAAGCTCTACGGCAGCCCCAGGTTTGGCGGCATCGACCGGTTGCAGGCTGAAGGCATTGTCGGCCTCCTGCTTTGCCTGCAGGCCGCTGCCGCGCAACAGGGCGTCTAGGCCCTGGGCCACATCGTACTGGCCGTCCAGGCCTTGGCTGCTCATGCCTTGAGTCAGTTGCGAGCCGAAGGAAATCAGCGCGCCGCTTTCGCGCCCAAACTGGTTCAGGGCGTCTTCCAGCGAGCCGGCGGCGATGTGGTAGCTGCGTGCCTCGGCGGCGTGCAGGGCCGGCGTGGCAAGGCCGAGGCTGGTGGCGAGCAGCAGGGCGTGGACGAGAGGAGTGGGGCGCTGGGGCATCGAGAAGGGTCCTGTAAAAAGGGGTTCTGCCTTCTCTGTCACGCGAGGTTCAGGAAATGGCTCAGGTGATTGAAACTATTTTCAACTGACCCGCGCTTCGAGCGTGACCCAGTAGCGGGTGAAGCGCCGCACGCGCACCGGCAGGGCCACCTCCAGCATCTGCAGAATCCGCTCGCTGTCATCCAGCGGGTACGAGCCGGACACCCGCAGGTCAGCCACCCGTTCGCTGCAGCCCAGCTGCCCCTGGCGATAACGCCCAAGCTCGGCGAGAAAGTCGGTCAGGCGCATCTGCGACGCCACCAGCATGCCGTCGACCCAGGCGCCGCTGTTGCGGTCCAGCGGGGCGATGGCCTGCCAGCCTTGCGCAGTAAAACGCGCGCGCTGCCCGGCCAGCAGCGGTTGGCCGGCGAAACTGGCCTGGCCACTGAACACCGAGACCAGGCTGAAACCCTCGAACTCGCGCACGTTGAAGCGGCCGCTGTCCAGTCGCAGCGCCCCTTCAGCGGTGCGCAGCAGCAATGGGCGTGTGTCGCGGGCCACGTCCAGCGCCAGCTCTCCCTCCAGCAGCCGTACCACGCGTTGCTGGCCATCGAAGCGCACATCGGCGGCGCTGCGGGTATTGAGTTGCAGCAGGCTGCCGTCGTCCAGCTGCATGCGCCGGCGCTGGCCAACCGGGCTGCGGTAGTCGGCCATCAATCCGGGCAAGGGGTTGTGCGAATTCAGGCCCATGCCGGCGGCGCTGGCCAGGCCCACCAGCAGCAACGTCTTGAGCGCCCGACGACGGGCCGGGGAGGGTGGTGCCTGGAGCGTCGCATGTACCACCGGCGAGGTGGCGCCCCGCAAGCGCTCGTTGACCTGCTGGATATGGGCCCAGGCCCGCTGGTGCTCATGATCAGCCAGCAGCCAGTGTTGCAGCGCCTGTTGCTGGGTGTCGTCGAAGTCGTCGCCCTGGGACTCGATCAACCAGTGCACGGCCTGCTCGGCCACCTGGGAAGAAAACGACGTATTCACAGGGCAAAATAGCAGCGCAAGGCCGCCTTGTTCAGGTAACGCTTGACCGTGGTCAGCGATATCCCCAGCTCGCGAGCGATTTCTGCCTGGCCCAGGCCATCGACCTGCGCCAGCAGGAATGCGCGTTTGACCAGCGGCGGCAGGCCGTCGAGCAGGCGGTCGAGCTCCAGCAGGGTTTCGAAGATGATTGCCTTCTGTTCTTCGCTTGGTGCCACGCTTTCAGGGACTTGCGCCAGCGCGTCCAGGTAGGCGCGCTCCAGTTCCTGGCGACGGAAATGGTTGCACAGCACGCGCTTGGCCACGGTGGTGAGGAATGCGCGTGGCTCGATCAGTTGCGGAGTTTCGCGTGCCTGGAGCAGGCGCACGTAGGTGTCCTGGGCCAGGTCGGCGGCACTCTGCGGGCAGCCCAGGCGACGGCGCAACCAGCCGGTCAGCCAGCTGTGATGGGCGTGGTAAAGGCCTTCGACCGTAGATGAAAGGGCGCTGGGCACCGTGATACTCCGGCGCCAAATCGCGCAACTGGTAGTAAGAATTGTTCGCATTGTAGTGACATGCCTGTTGCTCGGCAACCGAGCGTTCAGACTTTGCTTATGAGAATTGAAATCATTACTATTGCAGCCCCGAATTTCTCCGGACCACCGCCATGAAGCGCAATGCCGCCGGCCTTCCTCTCAGCTACCGCCTGGCCGTGACCTCACGCAGCCTGGCTGCGCTGCTGGGTGGTTACCTGCTGGCGTCCATGGCCAGCGTCTGCATCGCCCTGCTGGCACCCTTGCCGCAGGTCGACGCGGCCATGACCGGCATGATGCTGTCGTTCGTTTTCTACCTGTTGGCCTTCATCTGGTGTTTCGCCTGCCGCAGTGCATGGCGGGCCTGGCTCGGCGTGTTGCTGCCAAGCCTGCTGCTGGGGATGGTCAATGGGCTCGCCTACTGGATGAAAAACCCATGAAGGAAGGTTTCCGTCAGGCGATGGCCTGGTTGCACACCTGGACCGGGCTGATTTTTGGCTGGCTGCTGTTCGCCATCTTCCTGACTGGCACGCTGTCGTACTTCAAGGAAGAGATCAGCCACTGGACGCAGCCGGAAGTCCATCGCCATGCCGTCGACCCGGTGGCCAGCCTGGGCATGGCCCAGCGCTACCTGGAGGCCAACGCCGGGCATTCGTCGAGCTGGATGATCCGCCTGCCCAACGAGCGCGAGGCAGCGCTGAGCGTGGGCTGGCGTGACCCCAATGGCGGTCGGCGGGGTTTTGTCAGCAAGAAGCTCGATGCGCAAACCGGGGAACCGGTGGAAGCTCGCGACAGTCGCGGCGGCGAATTCTTCTACCGTTTCCACTTCCAGCTTGAAATGCCCTACCCCTGGGGGCGCTGGCTGTCGACGTTCTGCGCCTTCATCATGTTGCTCGGCCTGATCACCGGGATCATCACCCACAAGAAGATTTTCAAGGAGTTCTTCACTTTCCGGCCCGGCAAGGGCCAGCGCTCGTGGCTCGACGGGCATAACGCCATCGGCGTGCTGGTGCTGCCGTTTCACCTGATGATCAGCTACAGCAGCCTGGTGATCTTCATGTACATGGTGATGCCGGCCAGCATCATGGCCAGCTATGGCGGCAACACCGACGGCTATTTCAACGACCTGTTCGGCCGAGATGAAGTGCCCAAGGTGGCCAATGTCGCGGCGCCATTGGTGCCGTTGGCCAGCCTGTACGCCAAGGTGCAGGATCAGGTGCCGGGCGCGCGCATGGGTTACATCCAGGTGCACAACCCGGGCGACCGCAACGCCCGCGTCAGCTTCGCCCAGGCGTCGGCCGACAATGTCGCCTACAAGCGCAGCGCCAACTGGATGTTCGACGGCAGCACGGGTGAACTGCTGAGCCAGGGTGCTCCGGAAACAGCAG
Organism: Pseudomonas sp. NPDC090233; assembly: GCF_044772285.1. Classification (NCBI taxonomy): domain Bacteria; kingdom Pseudomonadati; phylum Pseudomonadota; class Gammaproteobacteria; order Pseudomonadales; family Pseudomonadaceae; genus Pseudomonas; species Pseudomonas sp. NPDC090233. The sequence goes on from NZ_JBIVYQ010000007.1 coordinate 80,487, forward strand.
CGATGATGACCTCGTTCACCATCGTCGGTCTGCACATGGGCAACTTCGCCGGGCCTTGGCTGCGCTGGCTGTACTTCGTGTTCGGCGTGGCGGGCACTGCGGTAATTGGCACGGGCCTGGTGATGTGGCTCGGCAAGCGCCAGCTCAAGCATGCAAAAAGTGAGCGTATGCCAGGCGAACTGCGCCTGGTCGAAGTGCTCAACATCGCCAGCATGAGTGGCCTGATGCTCGCCGTGGCCGGGTTCTTCTGGGCCAACCGGTTGCTGCCGGCGGCGATGCAGGGACGGGCCGACTGGGAAGTGAACACGTTCTTCGTGGTGTGGCTGCTGTCGCTGGTGCACGCGGTACTGCGCCCTGGGCGCCGGGCCTGGGGCGAGCAACTGGGGCTGGGGGCGCTGGCCTTCGCTGCGCTACCGTTGCTCAACGCTGTAGCGACCGGGCAGGGGCTGAACCATTCCGTGCTGGCCGGCGACTGGGCCATGGCCGGCTTCGACCTGACGGCGCTGGGCACTGGCCTGTTCCTGGCCTGGGCCGCAGGCAAGATGCTGCGCGCGCCAAAACCGGTAGCCAAGCGCGCACCACGGGCGCCCAAGGCGACGGCTGAAACCGTCGAGGTGAACTGATGTTGAGTATCGCCATGATCGGTTACGCCGGGTTCGCCGCCTTGTGCCTGGCGATGGACAAACATTTCAGCGACCTGCTCGGGCGCAAACCCAGGCCTGGACAATTACGTGGCCTGCGTTTGCTGGGTTGGCTGTTGCTGTTGGTGTCGGTGGTGCTGTCGGTGCACCAGCGTGGCTGGGCCCATGGCCTGGTGGAATGGATCGCGGTGCTGATGGCCGGGGTGACCTTGTGGGTGTTCGGGTTGCCGTATCAGCCGCGCCTGTTGCTGGGGCTGGCGGCGGTCAGCCTGGTAGTGGGTCCGCTGCTGGCCGTGTTCGCCGGGTGACGCCTTGACCGAGCCGGACAGCGACAGTAGCCGCGCACGTTTCGTCCAGGTATTCCTGGCCCAGCGTGCGCGCATGGAGGCGCTGGTCAGCCGCCGGGTAGGCTGTCGTGCCACGGCGTCGGACCTGGTGCAGGAACTGTTCCTGCGCTTCTGGCGCCGCCCCGAGTTCAAGGTCGAGGCACTGGATACCTACCTGTTGCGCTGCGCCGGCAACCTGGCCATCGATCATTTGCGCAGCGAGGGCAGCCGCGCACGCGTCGCCCAAGCGTCGCTGCCGCTTGATGAAACTCACTCGCCCCAGGCCCCGGAGCAGGCGCTGGAGGTCGACCATGACCTGCAGCGCATCGAAGCTGCACTGCGTGCCTTGCCCGAGCGTACCCGGCAGATCTTTTTGCTCAACCGCATCCACGGTTTGAAGTACAGCGAAATCGCCGACGCCCTGCAACTGTCCCAGAGCACTGTGGAAAAGCACATGATGCGCGCCCTTGACGCGTGCAAGGCGAGTGTTGCCGCGCCCAGGTCCTCGCACTGGCGTCGTGCACTGGGCGCAGCCGCGTGCCTGGTGCTGGCCATCGGCGTTGCCGGCGGCTGGCGTCCCGGAGACTGGCTGCAGGACCTGCGGGCCGATTTCAGCAGCGCCGACACGATTCACCAGGTGACGCTGGCGGACCAGTCGCAGGTAACACTGGATGCGGGGAGCGCTATCGCGGTCGACTTCCAGCAGGGCGAGCGCCATGTGCGGTTGCTGCATGGTGCTGCATTCTTCAAGGTTACGCACACCGGTGAGCCGTTCGTGGTGGAGGCTGCCGGTGGCCGGGTGCGGGTGCTCGGCACCGAGTTCGAAGTCCGCGATCAGGCAGACGGTGCTCAGGTCACCGTGCGCAGCGGGCGCGTGGCGGTTACTTCGGCACAGGGGCAGGCGCCCCGTGAGCTGACGGCCAATCAGCAATTGGCGTATGCCGAAGGGCTTGCGGGAGAAATCCTGAGTGTGGACAGCGACAGCCGCCTGGCCTGGCGCCAGGGTTGGCTTACTTACGACCAGGTGCCGTTGGCGCAGGTGGTCGAGGATCTGCGGCGCTATTACCCAGGGCGGATCGTGTTGCTGGGTGACGAATTGGGGCAGCGCAGGGTCAGCGGCAGCTTCCCGGTAGATGAACCGCTGATGGCGTTGGATTCGCTGGGCAAGGTGATGGGCTTCTCCCGGCACACCGTTCTTGGGCGTTTCACAGTTATTCGGTAGTTGCTGGTGCTGGCCCCGCGAAGAGGGCGGCACTGAAAAAACTTTCAAAAGCGGATGAGGTAACAGGACGTGGCATCCGTGTAATGAGTGGAAGTGCGATTCATTCGCAGTCACAACCCTCTCACAGGTCAGCGTCCATGAAGTTCACCCCGCGTTGCGTTCCCCTCTGGCTCGGCTTCTCTGCGCTTGCGGCCATCACCGCGGCCCCTGCTGTACTGGCTGCCGAGCAACTGCAGTTGCATACCTTCGCCCAGCCCAGCCAACCCTTGGCCCAAGCGCTCAACGCCTTCAGCCGCGCCTCGGGGCAAAGCGTGGTCTACACCCTCGAACTGCCAGACGTGCAGGCCCCGGCCCTCGATGGCAGCTTCAGCGCCGAGCAGGCCCTGCAACAGTTGCTGGGCAACGCCGGCCTGACTTGGCGCCGGGTCGACGCGCGCACCCTGACCCTCGAACTGCTGGACACCTCCGGCGCCCTCAACCTGCAGGCCACCCCGGTGAACGCGCAGATGGACGCCTACAGCTATCAGCCCCCCGCCAGCGCCTCGATCATGCGCGGCCAAGGCCCGTCCCAGGACATCCCCCAGGCCATCAACGTGGTGCCGGCGCAGGTGATCCGCGACCAGGCACCACGCAATCTCGATGACGCCCTGGCCAACGTCAGCGGCATCACCCAGGGCAACAACTTCGGCGGCACCTCCGACACGGTGATGAAGCGTGGCTTTGGCGACAACCGCGATGGTTCGATCATGCGTGACGGCATGCCGATCGTGCAGGGTCGCAGCCTCAATGCCAGCACCGAGCGGGTCGAAGTGCTCAAAGGCCCGGCCTCGCTGCTGTACGGCATCCAGGACCCGGGCGGGGTGATCAACGTGGTCAGCAAGCGCCCACAACTGCAGCAGTACAACGCCCTGACCGTGCGTGGCTCGACCTACGGCAGCGGCAAGAATGGCAGTGGTGGCGGTTTCGACAGCACCGGCGCGCTGGGCGACAGCAAGCTCGCCTACCGCTTGATCGTCGACCATGAGGACGAAGACTACTGGCGCAACTATGGCGTGCACCGCGAATCGCTGGTGGCGCCGTCGTTGGCCTGGCTGGGCGAGGACACCCAAGTGGTCTTGGCCTACGAGCACCGCGAGTTTCTCTACCCGTTCGACCGTGGCACCGCATTCGGCAGCAACGGCCACCCGTTGGATATCCCGGCCACACGCCGCCTGGATGAGCCCTTCAACGACATGGAAGGCCGTTCCGACCTGTACCGCCTGGAGGTCGACCATCAACTGGCCGAGGACTGGAAACTGCACTTCGGCTACAGCTTCAACCGCGAGACCTACGATGCCAGCCAGGTGCGCGTGACCGGCGTCAACGAAGCAAAGGGCACCCTGACACGCAGCATCGACGGCACCCACAACGCCATGAGCCGCGACCAGTTCGCCACCTTGAGCCTCAACGGCAACGTCGAGTTGGCCGGGATGCAGCATGACCTGCTGTTCGGCGTCGACCACGAAGACCGCAAGGTCTTTCGCGGCGACCTGATCCGCCAGACCGCCAGGTCCACCTTCAGCTACGTGAACCCGGTCTACGGCCAGGAAGTGGAGGGCAGCACGGTACGCGCCAGTGACAGCGACCAGACCGACAAGCTGCGCACCGACGCGTTGTTCGTGCAGGACGCGCTGCACCTGGACGAGCACTGGATCCTGGTGGCCGGCGCGCGCTTCCAGCAATACGACCAGTACGCCGGCCGTGGCCGTCCGTTCACGGTCAATACCGACAGCAATGGCCAGGCCTGGGTGCCGCATGCGGGCATCGTCTACAAGGTCGATGACCAGCTGTCGTTCTATGGCAGCTACAGCGAGTCGTTCAAGCCCAACTCCAGCATTGCCCCGTTGACCGGCGGCGTGGTGCTGGATGGCTCGGTCGCGCCCGAAGAGGGCAAGTCGTGGGAGTTGGGCGCCAAGCTTGACATGCCGGGCAGCCTGACCGGCACCCTGGCGTTGTTCGACATCACCAAGCGCAACGTGCTGGTGGCCAACTTCGATACCGGCACAGGCGAGACCGTGTACAGCAATGCCGGCGAGGTCAATTCACGGGGTGTGGAGCTTGACCTGACCGGGCAGCTCAGCGAGCGCTGGAGCCTGATCGGCAGCTATGCCTTCACCGACGCCAAGGTCACCAAGGACCCGGACCTTGAAGGTAAACGCCTACAGAACGTGGCCAAGCACAGCGGTTCGCTGTCGGCCGTGTATGACTTCGGCAGCCTGTTCGGCGGCGACCGCCTGCGCTTCGGCGCCGGAGCGCGGTATGTCGGCGAGCGCGCGGGTAACGCGACCAACACCTTCGACCTGCCGAGCTATACCGTCGCCGATGCCTTTGCCACGTATGAGACCAAGCTCGACGAACACAATGTGCGTTTGCAGCTCAACGTGAAGAACCTGTTCGACAAGGTCTACTACAGCTCGGCGGTGAACCAGTACTTCGTCGCCATTGGCGATGCGCGGCAGGTGAGCCTTTCCAGCACCTTCGAGTTCTGAACATGACCCTGTGGGAGCAGCTTCAGCCGCGAAGCAAACGACGCGGTGGATGGCACCGGCTTGGCCGGTGTTCGCGGCTGAAGCCGCTTCTACAGGGTTTCAGCTGAAGGCTGCGCGATAATCGCCAGGCGTGGCACCGAGTGCCTGGCGAAAGCGGTTGCTGAAATGACTGGCACTGGCGAACCCGCACAGCAAGGCAATCTCGCCCAGCGGCAACTGGCCCAGGCGCAGCAGCTGGCAGGCACGGTGCAACCGCCGGGCCAGCAGATACTGGTGGGGCGGCAGGCCAAAACTGGTGCGGAACATGCGTGCGAAGTGATATTCGGACAGGTTGCAGCGCACGGCCAGCTCACCGAGGGTAACGGGCTGGTCGAGGTGCGCATCGATGTACTCGACCAACTGCCGACGCAGGTTCGGCGCCAACCCGCCTTTGAGGCGCAAACCTTGGCGCAGGCCAACCTGGCTGAGCACTGCATGATCGACGATCTCGTGCGCCAGGCTGCTGGCCAGCAAGCGCTCGCCGGGTTCGTCCCAGTCCAGGCTGATCAATTGGCGAAAGCGCAGCGACTGCTGCGGGTCGTCCAGAAAGGTCGCCTCTTGCAACTGCAACTCCCGTGGCTCGCGGTCGAGCAGGCGAACGCAACCCAGGGCGAACTGTGCCTCGCTGATATACAGGTGCGCCAGACGAATCGAGCCGTTGACCACCCAGTTCGACTCGTGGCCAGCCGGCATGATGCACAACTTGTTCGGTGCGCCTTTGTCGGCCGGGCGCTGGCGGCGGAAAGTGCCGGTGCCGTCGGCGATATAGCAAGACAGCGTATGGTGGCTGGGTGCCTGGTAGTCGCGGGCATCGTCACGGTTGCGCCACAGCGCCGCCGCCAGGCCATCACCCAGGTGCGCGCTCAGCTCCAGCTTCGCGTGGGGCGAGGCGTGCATGGCGTTGAACACTTGCAACTGGCTGAGTGGGGTCATTGGCGTTTCCTCTGGTGGCCATCGTACTGCGCTTGTGCGGCGGTGACAGCTGCCTGAGGGGGAAAAGCGCAAGTTTGTGCAAGCAGAGTGGGGCGGGCAGGGCGAACACTGCAGGCTCGCTCCGAGGAATCCTTGCCATGAACCTGTCGCTCTACCTGCTCACCGTCCTGATCTGGGGCACCACCTGGATTGCCCTGAAACTACAGCTGGGCGTGGTCGCCATCCCGGTCTCGATCGTCTACCGCTTCGCCCTGGCCGGCCTGATCCTGTTCGCCATCCTCCTGCTCAGCCGCCGCCTGCAACCGATTAACCGGCGAGGCCACCTGATCTGCCTGGCCCAGGGGTTGTGCCTGTTCTGCGTCAACTTCATGTGCTTCCTCACCGCCAGCCAGTGGATTGCCAGTGGCCTGATCGCCGTGGTGTTTTCCACCGCGACGTTGTGGAATGCACTGAACGCTCGGGTGTTCTTCGGCCAGAGGATTGCCAGCAACGTGCTCGGTGGCGGCGCGCTCGGCCTGCTGGGGCTGGGGCTGCTGTTCTGGCCCGAGCTGTCGCACCATGCGGCCAGCCGTGAAACGCTCTTCGGCCTTGGCCTGGCGCTGCTGGGTACGCTGTGTTTCTCGGCGGGCAACATGCTTTCGAGCATGCAGCAGAAAGCCGGGCTCAAACCGATGACCACCAACGCGTGGGGCATGGCCTACGGCGCTACGATGTTGGGGCTGTATTGCCTGGTCAGCGGTATCCCGTTCGACATGGAGTGGAACACTCGTTACATCGGCTCGCTGATGTACCTGGTGATTCCGGGCTCGGTGATCGGCTTCACCGCCTACCTGACCCTGGTCGGGCGCATGGGGCCGGAGCGTGCGGCCTATTGCACGGTGCTGTTCCCATTGGTGGCGCTGAATGTATCGGCGTATGCCGAAGGCTATCAATGGACGGCCCCAGCGCTGCTGGGGCTCGTCGCGGTGATGGCGGGTAATGTGCTCGTATTTCGCAAGCCAAGGGTCAAGCCTGAGGTGATTCTGGCGCGTTAGCCCTTCCACACCTGCGGATTCACCAGGTCCTGCGGCCGCTCACCCAGCAGCGCCGCACGCAGGTTGTCGATCGCTCGGTTGGCCATAGCGTCGCGGGTTTCGGCGGTGGCCGAACCAATGTGCGGCAGGGTCAGCGCATTGGGCAGCTTGAACAGCGGCGAGTCGCTCAGCGGTTCCTTCTCGTACACATCCAGGCCGGCGCCGCGAATGGTGCCGTTCTGCAACGCGTCGATCAGCGCCGCCTCGTCGACAACCGGGCCACGGGCGATGTTGATCAGGAAGGCGCTCGGCTTCATAAGCTGCAGCTCGCGCGCGCCGATCAGCTTGCGCGTGGCATCGGACAGCGGTACCACGATGCAGACGAAATCGGCTTCGGCCAGCAGTTGCTCAAGGCTGCGGTACTGCGCGCCCAGTTCCTGTTCCAACGCCGTCTTGCGGCTGTTGCCGGCGTAGAGAATCGACATGTTGAAACCGAAGCGGCCACGGCGGGCGATGGCCGCGCCGATGTTGCCCAGGCCGACGATGCCCAGTGTCTTGCCGTGCACATCGCTGCCGAACTGCGCCGGGCCGACGGTGGCCTGCCACTGGCCCGCCTTGGTCCAGGCATCCAGCTCGGCGGTACGCCGCGCACAACCCATGATCAACGAGAAGCCAAGGTCGGCGGTGCTTTCGGTGAGCACGTCGGGGGTATTGGTCAGGGCGATGCCGCGCTCGTTGAAGTAGTCGACGTCATAGTTGTCGTAGCCGACCGACACGCTCGACACCACTTCAAGCTTTGCCGCTCCTTCAAGTTGTGCACGGCCCAGCTTGCGGCCAACGCCGATCAGCCCGTGGGCTTCAGGCAACGCTTCGTTGAACTGGGCACTGATGTCGCCGAGTTTCGGGTTCGGCACGATCACGTTGAAGTCTTGCTGCAGGCGCTCGGCCATGGCCGGGGTGATGCGGCTGAAGGCCAGGACGGTCTTTTTCATCGGGCAACTTCTCAGGGCAGTGGGTCGGTGGATTGCTTAGCAACCTACCATTGTCCACCGCCCCAATGCAGCTGGTTTTTCAGTTGGCGATCAGCAACTCATGGGTTTTCAGGTCCGCCTCATGGGCGGCGAGAATTTCCGGCAGCGAGTTGCGCAGGTACTCGACCCAGGTCTTGATCTTGGCATCCAGGTACTGGCGCGAGGGGTAGATCGCATACAGGTTCAGCTCCTGCAGGCGGTAGTCCGGCAGCACCCGCACCAGGCTGCCGTCGCGCAGGCCGTCGATGGCCGAGTAGATCGGCAGCACGCCCATGCCCATGCCGCTGCGGATCGCCGTCTTCATCGCGTCGGCCGAGTTGACCTGGAACGGCGAGCTGGTGATGTTGACCAGCTCCTGCCCCTCAGGGCCGTCGAACAGCCACTTTTCCAGCGGGATCACCGGGCTGACCATGCGCAGGCAGGCGTGCTGCAGCAGGTCGACGGGCTTGTGCGCGAAACCATGTTTGGCCACGTAGTCGGGCGAGGCGCAGACGATGCTGTAGGTGATGCCCAGGCGCTGTGACACGAAGCCTGAGTCCGGCAATTCGGTGGCCAGCACGATGGATACATCGTAGCCCTCGTCGAGCAGATCCGGCACGCGGTTGGCCATGGTCAGGTCGAAGGTCACGTCCGGGTGCGATTCGCGGTAACGGGCGATGGCATCGACCACGAAATGCTGGCCGACCCCGGTCATCGAATGCACCTTCAACTGCCCGGCAGGCCGGGCGTGGGCGTCGCTGGCCTCGGCTTCGGCCTCCTCGACGTAGGTGAGGATCTGTTCGCAGCGCATCAGGTAGCGCTTGCCGGCTTCGGTCAGGGCGATGCGCCGGGTGGTGCGGTTGAGCAGCCGGGTTTGCAGATGGGCTTCCAGGTTGGAGACCGCCCGCGACACGTTCGCGGTGGTCGTATCCAGTTGTGCCGCGGCGGCAGTGAAACTGCCGAGCTGGGCTACGCAACTGAAAGCACGCATGTTTTGCAGGGTGTCCATGGGTCACTCTCAAGGTAGAGGACGAAATTGTGTCACGAAGTTACTTAAAAGTGCCTTCGACCAAAGCCGGATTATCGCTGTTTCGGTAACAAAGATTCGCAGGAATCTGCGCTTATCGCCAGTGTGGCGGCCCCCTAGAATTGCTCGGCCCCTCCACCTCTTCCTCGGGAAATCGCAGCTGTGCCGCGTCGCATCATCAGAACGCTTCAAGCGTTCAGTGCCTGTGCCCTTAGCCTCACCTTGAGCGGTTGTATCGGAACCTGGGGTATTGCCCCGCAAAGCAAGACGCTGCCAGCCAATACCTTGACCACTGACGCGGCCATTCGTGATGCCGCCACCGACGCCCACTGGCCCGACCAGCAGTGGTGGCACGCCTATGGCGACCCGCAACTGGACCGCTGGCTTGCATTGGCCGTGGCCGGCAGCCCGAGCCTGGCCATGGCGGCGGCGCGGGTGCGCGAAGCCAAGGCCATGGCCGGCGTGATCGAGTCGGCAGAAAAGCTCCAGGCCAACGGCCAGGCGACTCTCAAGCGCCACAACTGGCCCGAAGACCAGTTCTACGGCCCCGGCGCGCTGTCGGGTGCCGACACCTGGGACAACAACGCCGTCATCGGCTTCAGCTATGCCCTTGACCTGTGGGGCCGCGAACGCAACGCCAGCGAACAGGCGGTGGACCAGGCGCACATGAGCGTGGCCGAAGCCCGTCAGGCGCAGTTGGAGCTGCAGAACAACGTGGTGCGCGCCTACATACAGCTGAGCCTGCACTTTGCCCAGCGCGATATCGTCAAGGCTGAGCTGGAACAGCAAGAACAGATCCTGGCCCTGGCCAAGCGCCGCCTCGATGGCGGCATCGGCACCCATTTCGAAGTCAGCCAGGCCGAAGCGCCGCTGCCCGAAACCCACCGCCAGCTCGACAGTCTCGACGAAGAAATCGCCCTGACCCGCAACCAGCTGGCGGCACTTGCCGGTAAAGGGCCAGGGGAGGGCGCGCAGCTCCAGCGTCCCAGCCTGACCCTGGCAGCCCCGCTGAAACTGCCGTCGGCACTGCCCGCCGAACTGGTCGGTCAGCGCCCCGACGTGGTCGCCAGCCGCTGGCAGGTGGCCGCTCAGGCGCGTGGCATCGACGTCGCCCACGCCGGCTTCTTCCCCAACGTCGACCTGGTCGGCAGCCTCGGCTTCATGGCCACGGGGGGCGGGCCGCTGGAATTCCTCACCGGACGCAAGTTCAACTACAACGTCGGCCCGGCCATCAGTCTGCCGATCTTTGACGGCGGCCGCCTGCGCTCGCAATTGGGTGTCGCCTCGGCGGGCTATGACGTCGCTGTAGCGCGCTACAACCAGACGGTGATCGGCGCGCTGAAGAACATTTCCGACCAGTTGATCCGCCGTGAGTCGATGAAGGAACAGTCGCACTTCGCCGCCGAATCGGTCGCCGCCGCACAGAAGACCTACGACATCGCCATGGTCGCCTTCCAGCGCGGGCTGACCGACTACCTCAACGTGCTCAACGCGCAGACCTTGCTGTTCCGCCAGCAACAAGTGCAGCAGCAGGTCCAGGCGGCGCGGCTGATGGCCCATGCCGAGCTGGTGACCGCGCTGGGCGGTGGCCTGCAGGCCGGCAAAGATGTACCGGCAGAAGAACGCCAGGCCGCACCGAAAACGCCGGCCACGCTGGCCGTCTTCGACCGTAACGCGGACCACGCCGAATGAGCACGTCAAGCCTGCCGCTGCGCTGGCTGAGCAGCCTGGAATGGCGCCGGGGCTTCTTTGCCTGGGCGCGCACCGATGGGGTGACCTGGGTCTACATCTTCAAGGTGCTGGCCGCCGCGTTCATCACCCTGTGGCTGGCCATGCGTCTGGAGCTGCCACAACCGCGCACGGCGATGATCACCGTATTCATCGTCATGCAGCCGCAAAGCGGCCATGTGTTCGCCAAGAGCTTCTACCGGGTGCTCGGCACGTTGGCCGGCTCGGCGATGATGGTCGCGCTGATCGCGATCTTCCCGCAGAACACCGAGCTGTTCCTGCCCAGCCTGGCGCTGTGGGTGGGCCTGTGCTCGGCGGGTGCCATGCGCTACCGCACCTTCCGCGCCTATGGTTTCGTGCTGGCCGGCTACACGGCGGCGATGATCGGCCTGCCGGTGCTGCAGCACCCTGACCAGGCATTCATGGCGGCTGTTTGGCGGGTGCTGGAGATTGCCCTGGGGATTCTCGTGTCGACCTTCGTCAGCGCCGCGATCCTGCCGCAGTCGGCCAGCGCCGCCATGCGCAACGCGTTGTACCAGCGCTTTGGTGTGTTCGCCGGGGTGGTGGTCGAAGCGTTGCGCGGTGACAGCCAGCGCGACCGTTTCGAAACCAGCAATGTGCGTTTTGTCGCCGAAGCGGTCGGCCTCGAAAGCCTGCGCAACGTCACCGCCTTCGAAGACCCGCACATGCGCAGGCGCTCTGGCCGCCTGGTGCGCATGAACAGCGAGTTCATGGCCATCACCACGCGCTTCAACGCCTTGCACCGCTTGCTCGAACGCTTGCGCGCGCGCGGCCCGCTGCAGATCGTCGGGGCCATCGAGCCGGGCTTGAATACCTTGGTCGAGCTGCTGCAACCCTATGTGGGTCGGGCCTTGACCGATGCCGATGCGCTGCGCTTGACGCTGGAGCTGGCGGCATACAAAGAGGGGCTGCAAGCTCAGGTCCGTGGCCTGCGTGCCGAGTACTTGCAAACCGAGCCCAGCGAGTCCGACCTGCTCGACTTTCACACAGCCTTCGAGCTGCTCTATCGCTTCGTCGACGAGATGTTCAGCTACGCCGAGACCCACGCCTCGCTGGCCGCGCACAAGCACGAGCGCGAGCAGTGGGACGAGCCTTACGTGGCCCAGACCAGCTGGCTGGTTTCGCTGGCCGCTGGCGTACGCGCCTCGGCGGTCTTGTTGCTGCTCGGCAGTTACTGGCTGCTCAGCGACTGGCCCAGCGGGGCGATGATGACCTTGATCGCGACGGTAACTGTGGGCCTCTCGGCAGCATCGCCCAACCCCAAGCGCATGTCGTTCCAGATGGCCTGCGGCACGGCGATCGGCGCGTTCATCGGCTTCTTCGAAACCTTCTTCGTGTTCCCCTGGATCGATGGTTTCCCGTTGCTGTGCATGGTGCTGGCGCCGGTGTTCGTGCTCGGCGCGTTCCTGTCTTCGCGGCCGGCCTATGCGGGTTACGGGATTGGCCTGCTGGTGTTCTTCGCCATCGGCTCGGTGCCCAACAATCTGACCGTCTACGACCCCTACACCTTCATCAACGACTACATCGGCATGGTCATCGGCATGTTCGTCTGCGCCGCGGCAGGCGCGATCATCCTGCCGCCGAACAGCCGCTGGCTGTGGAGCCGCCTGGAGCAGGAGCTGCGCGAACAGGTGCTGTTCGCCATCAGCGGGCGCCTGCGTGGCCTCGGCTCGGCCTTCGAAAGCCGCACCCGCGATCTGCTGCACCAGGCCTATGGCCTGGCCGCTGGCAAGCCGCAGGTGCAGAGCGCGTTGATGGGCTGGATGTTCACCGTGCTGGAAATCGGCCACGCGATCATCGAGCTGCGCAAGGAACAGGCCCGTGCGCCGATCCACCCGGCCTATGCCGAGTCGCAGCCCTGGCGCCAGGCGATCCGCGTCATGGGCAGAGCCCTCGCGCGGCTGTTTCTGCAGCCCAGCGCCAGCAACCACGAACGCGCGCTGGTGGCGGTGGACCACGCCATCAGCCGCGTGCAGGCCACTGACGAACCGTTCGCCCGGCACTTCGACACCTCGGTGCTGCGCCGCGCGCAAAGCTACCTGCACTTCATCCGTTCCTCCCTGCTCGACCCACAGTCGCCGCTGGCCCCGGCGAAAGGACTGCACCATGCCCCGTGAGATCGCCTTCCATGGCGTGTACATGCCCACCATGACCTTGATGTTCCTGTTCGCCCTGGGCCTGGCCTGGGGCCTGGACCGCTTCATCGCCAGCCATGATGGCTATCGCTTCTTCTGGCACCCGGCGCTGCTGCGCCTTTCCCTGTTCGTCTGCCTGTTCGGCGCCCTGGCGCTGTCGCTCTACTGGTGAGAAACCTTCGATGAAAAAGTTCTTCAGCCTGATCGCCACCTTGCTGGTGCTGACCGCTGCCGTGGTGATCGGCCGCCAGTTGTGGCTGCACTACATGACCACGCCGTGGACCCGCGATGGCCGCGTGCGCGCCGACATCATCAACGTCGCCGCCGACGTGCCGGGGTATGTGGTGGACGTACCGGTCAAGGATAACCAGCGGGTGAAGAAGGGCGACCTGCTGATCCAGATCGACCCCGAGCACTATCAATTGGCGGTCGACCAGGCCAAAGCGATGGTGGCTTCCCGCAAGGCGACCTGGGAGATGCGCAAGGTCAACGCCCGCCGCCGCGCCGACATGGACAACCTGGTGATCTCCAAGGAAAACCGCGACGACGCCAGCAACATCGCCAACTCCGCCTTGGCCGACTACCAGCAGGCCCAGGCCGAGTTGGCGGCGGCCGAGCTCAACCTCAAACGCACGCACATCGTCGCCACGGTCGATGGTTATGTGACCAACCTGAACATCCACAAGGGTGACTACGCGCGGACCGGTGAGGCGGTGATGGCGGTGGTCGATGAAAACTCGTTCTGGGTCTACGGCTTCTTCGAGGAAACCAAGCTGCCGCATGTGAAGGTCGGCGACCAGGCCGAGCTGCAGATGATGAGCGGCGAGCGCATCAAGGGCCATGTGGAAAGCATCGCCCGTGGCATCTACGACCGCGACAATCCGCAAAGCCGCGAGCTGATCGCCGATGTGAACCCGACCTTCAACTGGGTGCGTTTGGCGCAGCGGGTGCCGGTGCGGATTCATATCGATGAAGTGCCGGACGGGTTTTTATTGGCGGCGGGGACGACGTGTACGGTGGTGGTGAAGCCGAGTGAGGGGCTTTAGGAAATAGACTACGTACGGGTGGGAAAGGGATGGCATGAGGTACATGTGCCTCACGCTGCACAATGCTGGTTCCGCATTGCGCATCGCCCGCCCAGCGCCTGAGTGTTCGCTGTTAGTGATCCGGAAATGAAATGGCCCCGCGATGCGGGGCCATTGATACGTACCTAGCGTCTTCACCAGCATGACCATCGGACTTCTGGGAGAGGGCGGCCTAGGGCTGCACTGCGAATGCTAATACAGGACGGTCGATTTTGACAAACCCGGATTGGAGCCAATCGCTCGAACAGGCATTTTCAAAACCGCGCTTGGCTCGGTATGCAATCAACCCTCGCAAAACAAAGGCTGCTACTGCCTACGCCCACAATATGCTTTTGGGGCAGGCACTTTATCCCTGCTTGCATGTGCTGGAAATCAGTCTGCGTAATTCCATGCACCAAGCGTTGACGCTCAAATACGGAAGGGCGGACTGGTGGGAAGAGCTACTTCGTTTACTGCAGCGGACCGTTCCGAGATCGAGAAAGCTAAAAGCGCGATCAAGGCCAAGCGTCACGTGGTCACACCGGACAAAATCATTTCCGATCTAAGTTTCGGATTCTGGGTTTCCTTACTGAATACCCGCCATGAGCATAAGTTTTGGAAGGAATTACGGCTGGCGTTTCCTCGATGTCCGAAGCAAAGACGACAACGCAACGATATATCGAAGATTTTGAACCTGATTCGGGACCTTCGTAATCGCGCCGCACACCATGATGCCTTGCTTTGGCTGCAGCCTGACATTCGACAACGGCACATGCTCTGCCTTGAGGTCATCGGTTGGGTAAATCCCGATTTGAAACCTTGGCTTACGCAATACGACGGATTTCCTCAAGCTTGGTCCAATTGGATCGGCGGCACTGCATACACTCCTTAAACCGCAGCCCCTACCAACACCGGCACCTCTACCCGATCAATCACCTTCGCGCTGATCGACGGATCCAGCAACCGCCCCAGCCGCGACAAGTGCCGGTGGCCCATGATGATCAGCTCGCACTGCAGCTCCTGCGCCTTGCTGATGATGGCCTCGACCGGTTGCCCGGCGACCATGCAGCCCTGGCTGGTGAATCCGGCCTGCTGCAGGCTGTGAACGGCGTCGGCCACGGCGCGGTCACCCAAACGTTGCTCCTCGCATGCGGCGGGGTATTCCTCCAGTTCTTCAGGGGTGTAGGGCGCGGGTTTGTCGTGCACGGCAAAGGTCGAGTCGATGGCCAGCAGCACGTGCAGTTCGTGTTCATCGGGGCGGCAATAGCGGCGGGCGAGGGAGAGCAGGGCGGTCGAGGCAGGGGAGGCGTCGATGGCGATCAGGACGGGGCTGGGCATGCGGGATCCTTGCTGAAGCTAGCTGTTCGGTTGCATCACTTATGGCCCATCCCACCCTCAAGATAAATGCCCCACCACGCACGACCGCATTGCGTCTGGTGCAATCATCCGACCTGTTAATATCGCCATTCCCACAACCGCCACGGAAATCGGCCATGCAACTCCCGGACATGAACCTGCTCGTCGCCCTCGACGCGCTGCTCGACGAAGGCAGCGTGGTCGGCGCGGCGCAGCGCATGAACCTGAGCCCGGCGGCGATGAGTCGAACCCTGGGGCGCATCCGCGAGGCCCTCGGCGATCCGATCCTGGTGCGTGCCGGCCGGGGCCTGGTGCCGACGCCGCGGGCGCTGGCATTGCGCGAGCAGGTGCATGGGCTGGTGGAACAGGCCGGGCAAGTGTTTCGCAGCCGGGACGATGTCGACCTGGTCAACCTCGATCGGGCGTTCAACATCCGTACCAATGACCTGTTCATCGCCCTCTATGGTGCTCAGCTACTGCGCATGATGCTGGCCCAGGCGCCGCGGACCGTGTTGCGTTTCGTACCTGAGGGCAGCGGAGATGACGATGCGGTTCTGCGCAACGGACAGATCGACCTGATCATCAGTTCTTCGGTAGAGCTGGGCCCGGAAATCAAAGTGCAAAGCCTGTTCAACACTTACTTCGTTGGCCTGGCGCGCGAGGATCATCCGATCTTCAATGCCTCGATCACTCCCGAGCGCTTTGCCGCGTACCCACAGATCAGCGTGTCACGACGCGGCCGGGCCAATGGGCCGATCGATGTGGCGCTCGCCAACCACAAGGTCGAGCGGCGGGTGGCGCTGATCACCACGAGTTTCCATTCGGCGATGTTCTCGCTGCCGGACTCGGACCTGATCCTGCCCATACCGGCCAATATCCTCAACAGCGTGCAACGCTTGAAGTTGCCACTGCGTTCTTTCGAGATCCCGGTGCCGTTGGAAAAGGTCAACGTGATGCAGGCCTGGCACCCACGTTTCGACAATGACCCGGCGCATCGCTGGTTGCGCCAAACCCTCAAGGTATGCGGCAGTATCGACCCGTGAAATCAAACATGGATTGCGTCTGACGCAATATAAACCTGCCAACAAGTTGGTTTTCGTCAGCATTCGACCTTCTTAGACTTGCTCCAGCCCAAATTGTTGCTGGAGTTGTCTGTCCATGAGTTCCCTGTCCGCCCCTGCTGCCGCGATCGCCGCCGCCCCCGCGCCGGCCGCACCTGCGCAGACGGCGTTCGGCCTGCGGGTGGTGGTCGGTCTGTTCGGCGTGTTGCTGGCGGTGCTGTGCGCCGGCCTCAACGAGTCGGTGACGAAGATTTCCCTGGCGGATATCCGCGGCGCAATGGGCATCGGCGCCGACGAGGGCGCCTGGCTGCTGGCGGTGTACAGCGCCGCCTCGGTCTCGGCCATGGCCTTCGCGCCGTGGCTGGCCACCACCTTTTCGCTGCGCCGTTTCACCCTTTGCGCGGTCGGCTTGTTCGCCGTGCTCGGCCTCTTGCAGCCGTTCGCCCCCAACCTGCACAGCCTGATGCTGCTGCGCATTGTGCAAGGCTTCGCCTCCGGCGCCTTGCCGCCGATGCTGATGAGCGTGGCGCTGCGCTTTCTGCCACCGGGTATCAAGGTCTACGGTCTGGCGTGTTACGCCCTGACGGCGACCTTCGGGCCTAACCTGGGCACGCCGCTGGCGGGGTTGTGGACCGAATACGTGGGGTGGCAGTGGGCGTTCTGGCAGATCATCCTGCCGTCGGCCCTGGCCATGTTCTGCGTCGGCTGGGGCCTGCCGCAGGATCCGCTGCGCCTGGAGCGCTTCAAGCAGTTCGACTGGCGCGGCGTGCTGCTTGGCCTGCCGGCGATCAGCTGCATCGTCCTCGGCCTTTCGCTGGGTGACCGCTGGGGCTGGTTCGACTCTGCGCTGATCTGCTGGCTACTGGGCAGTGGCACACTGCTGTTGGTGCTGTTCATGTACAACGAGTGGTCCGAGCCGCTACCGTTTTTCCAGCTGCGCATGCTGTCGCGGCGCAACCTGAGTTTCGCCTTGGTCACCTTGGCCGGCGTGTTGATCGTGTTGTCGGGAGTCGCCAGCATTCCATCGGCGTACCTTGCGCAGATCCAGGGTTATCGCCCGGCACAAACCAGCCCGCTGATGATGCTGGTGGCCATGCCGCAGCTGATCGCACTGCCACTCACGGCCGCACTGTGCAACATCCGCGCGGTGGACTGCCGCTGGGTGCTGGCCACGGGGCTGGCGATGTTGGCGGTGTCGTGCGTCGGCAGCAGTCTGCTGACCAGCGAATGGATCCGTGGCGATTTCTACCCGTTCTACCTGCTGCAGGTATTTGGCCAGCCGATGGCCGTGTTGCCGCTGCTGATGCTGTCCACCAACGGCATGACCCCGCAGGAAGGCCCGTTCGCCTCCAGCTGGTTCAACACCGTCAAAGGCCTGGCCGCCGTTGTTGCCGGTGGCCTGCTGGACGCCCTCGGCACCCTGCGTCGGCATTTTCATTCCAACCACCTGGTGGACAGCCTGGGCAACGCCCCGCTGGTCGATGACAGCACGGCGGGCCTGGCCAAGCGCATCCACGACCAGGCGCTGGTGCTGACGTCGGCCGACCTGTACCTGGTCATGGCGTGCATCGCCGTGGCGCTGATCTGCCTGATTCCCTTCGTGCCTACCCGGGTCTATCCGCCGCGCGCGGTGGCCTGAACCCTGGATGATTTCGAGACACCTGACATGACCAACCCACGCAAAACCCTCTTGATCGGCGCGGTACTCGCTGTGGCCGTACTGGCCGGCATCGTCGGCCCCTGGATGCTCGGCAGTGACCACCGGCAAAGCACCAATGACGCCTATGTGATCGCCGACTACACCGTGGTCGCGCCCAAGGTCGCCGGCTTCATCAAGCAAGTGCTGGTCGAAGACAACCAGCAAGTGCAGGCCGGCCAGTTGCTGGCGACCATCGACCCCCGTGACTATCAGGCCGCGCTGGACGCTGCCCAGGCCCAATTACTGGTGGCCAAGGCGCAGAGCGCCGATGCCCGCGCCACCCTGGAGCGCCAGGCGGCGTTGATCGCTCAGGCCGAAGCGGCGGTGAAGGCGGCCCAGGCCGAGGCGTCGTTCGCCGACCATGAAGTCAACCGCTACAGCCGCCTTGCCGAGCAGGGCGCCGGCACCGTACAGAATGCCCAGCAGGCGCGCAGCCGGGTCGACCAGGCCCGCGCACGGCTGGCCAACACCCAGGCGGCGCTGGTCGCCACACGTAAGCAGGTGGACATTCTCAGCGCCCAGGTGGCCAGCGCCGATGGCCAGTTGAAGCGTGCCGAAGCGGGCCTGGAAAAGGCGCAACTGGATCTGTCGTATACCCGCATCACCGCGCCGGTAGACGGCATGGTCGGTGAGCGTGCGCTGCGCGTGGGGGCTTTCGTCAACCCGGGCGCGCGCCTGCTGTCGGTGGTGCCGTTGCAGCATGCCTACGTGGTCGGCAACTTCCAGGAGACCCAACTGACTCATGTGCAGCCGGGCCAGCCGGTCAGCATCAGCGTCGATACCTTTTCCGGCGAAACCCTCAAGGGCCATGTCGAAAGCATCGCGCCGGCCACCGGCGTGACCTTCGCCGCCGTCAAACCGGACAACGCCACCGGCAACTTCACCAAGGTGGTGCAACGCATCCCGGTGAAGATCGTCTTCGATGACGGCCAGCCGCTGCTCGCACGTCTGCGGGTGGGCATGTCGGTGGAAGCGACCATCGACACCCATGGCGACAAGCTCGCCGGCAGAGAGGTGAGTGCACGATGAAACCAGCATTGCGCTTGAGCCCCTTGCTGCTGGCCGCGGTCATGGCGGGCTGCACCCTGGGGCCGGACTTCCAGCGCCCCGACAGTCAGGCGCCGAAGCAATGGGCACCCCTGCAGGGCGAGGCAGCGGCCAGCCAGCCGCAGGCCGAACCGCTGGAGCTGCGCTGGTGGGAGACCTTCCACGATGCGCGCCTGAGCGCGCTGATCCAACAGGTGGCCGAACGCAACCTCGACCTGCAGATCGCCAGCGCCCGGTTGCTGCAAAGCCGCGCCTTGCGCAGCACGGTCGCAGCTGACGAAGCACCGTCAGTCGATGTGAACGCCGGTTACAGCCGCGCCCGCAACAGCGCCGAAGGCCTGAGCGACCCGTCCGGCAAGGCCGGCAAATCAGCATTTAACTTGTGGCAGGGCGACCTGGTCGCCGGTTGGGAGCTGGACCTCTGGGGGCGCGTGCGTCGCCAGGTGGAAGCCGCCGACGCGACGGTGGAAGTGGCCGAGAACGACCGGCGCGGGGTGCTGTTGGCATTGTTGTCGGAAACGGCCGGCAACTACATTCAGCTGCGCGCCGTGCAGCATACCCTCGACGTTACCCGCGACAACCTCAAGGTTGCCCAGCACAGCCTGAAGCTGTCCCAGGACCGCCAAGCCGAAGGGGTAGCGACCCGCCTCGACGTGGCCCAGGCCAGCGCCCAGGTCGCCTCGATCGAAGCGCGCCTGCCAAGCCTGGAAGCCCGCCGCGATGACCTGATCAACGCCCTCAGCCTGCTGGCGGCCGAGCCACCGCGCAGCCTGCAGGCGCAGTTGCTGGAGGGCGGCGAATTGCCTGCGCCGCAGCAGCAGTTCGCGATCGGCCTGCCGTCCGAACTGGCCGAGCGCCGGCCCGATATACGCCAGGCCGAGGCGCGCCTGCATGCGGCCACAGCAAGCATCGGTGTGGCCAAAGCGGACTTCTATCCGAGCATCCGCTTGTCTGGCAGCGTCGGCTTCCAGGCCATGCAACTGTCGGACTTCGGTGCCTGGGATGC
Source organism: Pseudomonas sp. NPDC090233 (assembly GCF_044772285.1). Lineage (NCBI taxonomy): Bacteria > Pseudomonadati > Pseudomonadota > Gammaproteobacteria > Pseudomonadales > Pseudomonadaceae > Pseudomonas > Pseudomonas sp. NPDC090233. The sequence continues at coordinate 100,343 of NZ_JBIVYQ010000007.1, forward strand.
CCGCCGTTTTGCCTTCGGCCCGCAGCTGTCGTTACCGATCTTCGAGGGTGGCCGGCTTAAGGGCACGCTTGAACTGCGTGAGGCGCAACAACAGGAAGCCGCGCTCAACTACCGCAAGGTGGTGCTCGGTGCCTGGCATGAGATCGACGATGTGCTGCGCCTGTACAACGCCAGCCAGCTGCGCCGTGATCATCTGGCCGAGGCGGTACGGCAGAACCGCATCGCCCTGGAGACCGCCCAGCGCCAGTACGTGGAAGGCGCGGTGGACTTTCTCAATGTGCTGACCGTGCAGGGCGCCCTGCTGGCCAGCGAAGAGCAGTGGATCGACAGTTCGGCGGCGGTGTCGCAGGCGCTGGTGGGGCTGTACAAGGCCCTCGGCGGTGGCTGGCAGGCGTTTGATGCACAGCCTTCGAAGAAGGTGTGAGGCATTAAAGCGGACGCAGCAGCCCGAAGCGTTTTCGCAGTACCCAGTTCAGTAACCGCCGTGGTAGGCAACGGGCAAGCAAGGGTAACGCGGTACTGCCATTGCCCAGCCGCACCAACATTGGCACAGGCGATTTGCGTGTAGCAGCCAGCAACCCTTGAGCGAACTCCGCTGCAGACGTTGGCCGGTCTTGCGAAGCGCGGGCGCGTGCCTGGATATGCTCGCGCAGCGGCCACCACGGCGACGTTTGCGCCACCACCTGGTCGGCCTGGCGTTGAGCATTGCTGGCGAATTGCGAGGCGATTGCTCCCGGCTGCACTTCCATCACCCGGACCCCGAACGGCGCCAATTCCAGGCGCAGGGCATCGCTCAGTGCCTGCACGGCGGCCTTGGACGCGCAGTAGGCGCCGGCGAATGGCGTGACCAGCACACCCGAAACACTGCCGATATTCACCACCAACCCACGCGCGCGGCGCAGCAGCGGGAACAGGGCGCGGGTTACGCCGACCACGGCGAACACGTTGGTTTCGAACTGTTGCCGCATGGCCTCCACACCACCGTCGAGCAACGGGCCCATGGCGCCGTAGCCGGCGTTGTTGATCAGGATATCCAGGCGACCCTGACGTGCTTCCAACTCTTCGGCAAGGCGCGCGAGGGCTTCGCTGTCGTTGACGTCCAGTTGCCGGGAAGTGAAGCCGGCGGCGGCCAGGTGTTCGACGTCTTCGGCTTTACGGGCGGTGGCCCAGACGTCGTGGCCGGCATCGCGGAAGGCTTCGGCCAGGGCGCGGCCGATGCCGCTGGAACAACCGGTGATGAGGACGGTGGGCATGTGAGAGGGCCTTGGGTTAGGGAGAGGTGTGTGAGCTGTGCCGGCCCTTTCGCGGGGCAGACTGTAGATCAATTGGCGAATGTACCCTGCAGATGCTCCGCACGAAACTCCAAAGTCTGCGGCCTGTACCCGGAACGCAGTGGCGGCAACGGCAGACAATCCTTCCACTCGGCCCCCGGCTGCAGTTCACCCGGCCCACGATAGCGCGGCGCGGTGTAGGTATTTTCGGCAAGGTTCACACTGTCGCCCGGCGCATAGGCGCCGACCCGCCAACGCAGTTCGGTCAGTGGCGCCTTGTTGCCGTTCTTCATGTGCACTTGCAGCGCTCGGTCGGCAGGGCATTGTTCGGGGGCGTAGGTCAGGCGCAGGTCCAGACGCGCCAGCTGCGAGGCTTCGCGGCTGTCTTGCCAGGCGACGAAGAGGGCGACCAATCCCAGACCGCAGACAGCGGCCAGCGAAATCGGCAGGGCCTTGCCTGGGTAGCGCAGCAGCAGTACCAGCCAGGTGAGGATGAGGAAGGCGCCGATGATCATGGGGTGTACAGACCTTGGTTGCGCAGGGTCTGACCATCGTAGCCGGAAATGGCGGAGGGCTCAAAAGCGGGGCCGCGATGCGGCCCCTGGATTCAACTACTGCGCGATGGTCTTCACCGACACACCACGCTCCACCGGCGTGGACGTGCGCCCATACACATCCTCGAAGCGCTCGATATCATCCTCGCCCAGGTAGCTCCCGGACTGCACTTCGATGATCTCCAGCGGGATCTTGCCTGGGTTGCGCAGGCGGTGGATCGAGGCGATCGGGATGTAGGTCGACTGGTTCTCGGTGAGCAGGAACACGTTTTCGTCACAGGTCACCTCGGCGGTGCCGGACACCACGATCCAGTGCTCGGCACGGTGGTGGTGCATCTGCAACGACAGGCTGGCGCCCGGCTTGACGGTGATGTGCTTGACCTGGAAGCGGCCGCCCATGTCCACCGAGTCGTATGAGCCCCACGGGCGATACACTTCCAGGTGGTTCTGGGTTTCGCTGCGGCCCTGCTCGTCGAGGGTCTTGACCATCTGTTTGACGCCCTGGACCTTGTCCTTGTGGGCGATCATCATCGCGTCCTTGGTTTCGACCACGACGATGTTTTCCAGGCCAATTACCGACACCAGTTTGCCGTTGCCGTGGATCATGCAGTTGCGGCTGTCCTGCACCACCACGTCGCCCTTGGTGACGTTGCCGTCGGCGTCCTTGTCGTGCACTTCCCACAGCGACGACCAGCAGCCCACGTCGCTCCAGCCGGCCGACATCGGCACCACGCAGGCGCGCTGGGTCTTTTCCATCACCGCGTAGTCGATGGAGTTGTCCGGGCAGCAGGCGAAGGTGGCTTCGTCGATGCTCAGCACATCGCCGTCTTCCTGGCTGCGCTCCAGGGCCAGCACGCAGGTGTCGTAGATGTCGGCGTCGTGTTTTTTCAGCTCTTCGAGGAAGCGGCTGGCGCGGAACAGGAACATGCCGCTGTTCCAGAAGTAGCCACCGGCGGCGACGAACTCGGCGGCGCGTTTCTCGTCGGGCTTCTCGACGAACTGCGCGACCCGCGCCACGCCTTCGGGCAGCAGGGCGTCCTGGCTGGAGCGGATGTAGCCGTAGCCGGTCTCAGGCTTGGTCGCCGGCACGCCGAACAACACCATCTCGCCACGCTCGGCAGCCACGGTGGCCAGGGCCAGGGCGCGTTGCAGGGCTTTCTGATCGTCGATCACGTGGTCGGCCGGCAGCACCAGCATCAGGTCATCACGGCCTTCGTTGACCAGCTTCATGGCAGCCATCGCCACCGCTGGCGCGGTGTTGCGGCCGAAGGGTTCCATCAGGATGCCCTGGGTTTCCAGTTTCAGCGCCGAGAGCTGCTCCTGGACGATGAACTTGTGGTCCTTGTTGCAGACCACGATCGGCGTGTCCATGCCTTCGAACACCAGGCGTTCGATGGTTTGCTGGAACAAGGTGTGCTCACCGGTCAGGGCCAGGAACTGTTTAGGGAACTGCTTGCGCGACAAAGGCCACAGACGCGAACCGCTACCACCAGAAAGAATTACCGGGATCATCATGTTTCTCCAATAGTCGTTATGAGGCAGGGGGATCAGTTGCTAGCCACGGGGCGAGTTACCCACACCGGCGACAAGTTGCTGCCGGAACCCGTTACGTACAGCACGGCAGCTTCGCCACGCTCCAGGGCGACCGGTTTCAGGTCGCTGACTTTCTTGTTGCCTTCGAACAAGGCCAGGTTGACCTTGACCGGATTGATCTCACGCTCGCCACGGCCCTTGGTGGCCACGGATGGCACCACTTCAGTCTTGCCGTCGGCAGTCTTCAGGGTCACGGCCTGGTCGCTGAGGTTCTGCACGCGCACCAGGGCTTTCTGCTTGTTCTTGAACGGCGGCTCTTCGATCAGCTGCGGGTTGCCGCTGCCGTTGTTGACCAGGGTGTAGTACTTGTCCGAGGCCAGCTTGACCGGGACGCTCTTGCCGCCCACCTGGGCGGTGTAGTCACCGCCTGGCAGGAAGCTGAAATCGCTGCTGGCTTGAGCGCCGACCTGCTTGATCTGGGTGTTGCCGACGCTGGCCGCAGCCGGAGCGCTGGCGGCGTTGAACAGGCGCACGAAGGTCGAGCCTTTCGGTGCGCTCGGGCCGTACAGCGCGGCGTCGGCGCCGGCGAAGGCCTGCATGGAAGCGAGAGACAGGCCGGCCGCGAGGGTGAGGGCTTTGGCAATGGAAGTCTTGGTAGTCATGTGCATTTCCTCTCTATCGATCAGTGATTCGTCCGGGTGGACGACAAGGCCAGGTTTTCTTCGGATTTACGGGAGTTTTTCAGCTGCGCGATCCACTGCGGATCGAAGCTGCTGAGGTCGTTTTTCATCGGCAGATAACGTTCGGGGAATTCCCACACCACCACCTGTGGCGCGGCGTTCTTGAAGGCATCGCTTTGCAGGTACTTGAGCATCGGCAGCAGCGGGCCGTGGCCGTCTTCGGCGTAGTTGGCGACGTCGCTGCGCAGGGCCTGCTGCAGGGCGCCGAGGAAGTTCCAGTGCGGATTGGCGCTGTAGCTGGTGCCCACCAGCGCCACCGGGATCTGGCTGTCGGCGAACAGCGCATCGCCGGCTTCGCCTTCGGCCTCGGCCGGGCGCGTGGTGCGTTGCTGCAGGTTGTCCGGGGTCGGCAACAGGTTGCTGAACAGCGGGTCGAGTGGCAGGAAGTTGGTCAGGTCGCCTTTGTACGGCGCGGTATTGCCGGCTTCGGTGATGAAGGTCTGCGGGTCGCCGTTGAGCAGGCTCTGGCGGCTGACCGCTTCAGCCAGGGCTTGCGCGGCGACTTCGGCGCCCATGGGCGTCCAGTGGGTGTCGGTGCGCAGGAACACCTGGCCGCGGGCCTTGGCCTGTTCCATCGGCGCCATCAGGTCCGGGGCGAACACGTTGGCCTGGCGGGCCTGGGCGTGGAACTGGTTGTACAGGTCGTCATGCAGGCTGGCGGGCAGCTCCTTGCCGACGTACTCCGAGTACACCCGCGCCTTGGCCGGGACGATTGCCAGCACCAGCTGGCTGCCGTGCTGCTGCAGGGTGTCGCGCACGCCACGGATCAACGCCAGGTTTTCCTGCATCAGCTGGTCGGCACCGGCGGTGGGCTTGAACTCTTCGTCGCTGAACAGCCACTGGTCACGGCCCAGCACCACGCCAGGGCGGCCTTCGTTGAACAGCTTGAAGTCCAGCGCGGCCCAGAGGTTGGTGCCCAGGCGCTTGATCGGGAACTCGGCGTCGTAGTGGGTCTCGGCGGCCTTGGCCAGCTTGCCGTTGAGCAGGGTCATCGGCTCGGTGCGCTGGAAACTTTGCAGGCCACCAGTGGACCAGGCGCCCATGCCGACCAGCAGGCCGATGAACGACAGCGAATAGGTGATGCGTAATGTCCGGGTCATGTCATCCACCTCAGAACTGGAAGTACAGGAACGGCGAGTAGCTCTGCGCCGAAAGCTTGAGGATCGAGGCGACGAACAGCAGCAGGATCAGGGCGCGGGTCATCACCCGGGTCCAGTCCAGGCCGATCGAGCCGTCGGCGTTGACCTGCACGGGGGTCGCCGTGGGCGTCGGCTTGGCATTGCGGTAGAAATCGCGCAGGCCGAAATACGCCAGGCTGAGGTAGGCGATGACCAGGGTGGCGACCTGCAGACCGGTGAGCTGGGAGCGGTTGAGCTCGGACAGCTGCCACTCGCCGAAGCTGAACATGGCGCCGTACATGCGGGCGGCGACGTGCAGGTTTTCGGCGCGGAAGATCACCCAGCCGACCACCACCAGCAGGAAGGTGAAGGCCCATTTGACCGGGTTGAAGCGCTGCGGATTGGTGTCCAGGCCCAGTGCCCGCTCGATCGCCAGCCACATGCCGTGCCAGGCGCCCCAGATGATGTAGGTGAAGTTGGCGCCGTGCCACAGCCCGCCCAGCAACATGGTCAGGAACAGGTTGCGGTAGGTGTTGAAGGTGCCTTTGCGGTTACCGCCCAGGGTGATGTACAGGTAGTCGCGCAGCCAGGTCGACAGGCTGATGTGCCAGCGCCGCCAGAACTCGGTGATCGATTGGCTGATGTACGGCTGCTTGAAGTTCTCCATGAAACGGAAGCCCATCATGAGACCTAAGCCGATGGCCATGTCGCTGTAGCCGCTGAAGTCGAAGTACAGCTGCGCGGTGTAGGCCAGGGCGCCGAGCCAGGCGTCTCCGGTGGTGGGGTTCTGCAGGGCGAAGCAATGGTCGGCGACCACCGCCAGGGTGTCGGCGATGAACACTTTCTTGATGAAGCCCTGCATGAAGCGGGTGCAGCCTTCGGAGAACTTGTCCAGGGTGTGGGTGCGGTTGTTGAACTGGTCGACCAGGTCCTTGAAGCGCAGCACGGGGCCGGCGATCAGGTGCGGGAAGATCGCCACGAACGCCGCGAAGTCGATCAGGTTGCGGGTGGCCGGGGTGTCGCCGCGGTACACGTCGATGATGTAGCTGATCGACTCGAAGATGTAGAACGAGATCCCGATCGGCAGCAGCACGTGGGTGAGGATGAACGGCTCCAGGCCGAACGAGCTGATGATCGCGTTGAGGCTGTCGACGCCGAAGTTGGCGTACTTGAAGTAGCCGAGGATCGCCAGGTCCACGCCCACGCCCAGCAGCAGCCAGCGCTGGGCCGGCTTGGTGCGCACGCCGGCGGCGCCGACTTTCAGGCCGATCCAGTAGTTCCACAGGGTGACGCCGGCGAACAGGGCGAGGAAGTCCACCCGCCACCAGGCGTAGAAGATGTAGCTGGCGACCAGCAGCAGCAGGTTGCGATAGCGTTGCCCGCTCAGGTAGTACAGGCCGAGGAATATCGGCAAGAACAGGAACAGGAACACGTTGGACGAGAAGACCATCCCGGTTCTCCTAAGTTGTTCACAGCATCCAGGGCAAAGCGCCCCCCAAACCCCCCACCCAAAGCGAGGGGTCACCGAGATCCTGTAGGAGCGGATTTATCCGCGATTGCGATCGCCATGGCAGCGGTTCTGGGCCTGCAGACGCCATCGCGGATGAATCCGCTCCTACAAGGGTTTTGCGTTACTTCTTCGAAGCCGCGCTCGGGTCGTAGACCCGGGTCACGTTGCCGCCCAGCCGGAAGCTGTCGAACGGCTGCATGTCATGCTTGCGCTGCAGCGTGTCGCCGACGCACTGGTACAGCGCGCACCAGGGTTCGAGCCAGGCGTACTTGCTGTCGACCTTGAGGTCTTTCATGTCCTGCTTTTCACCGGCGCGTTCGGCGAAGTGACGTGGGTCGCGGGCGCCGTACAGCACGCCTTCGCCCAGGCGCTGCAGGGCGAAGTTGTTTTCGCTGCGCAGGTCCACGTTGTTGGCCTTGGCGAAGCTGGCGATCATCGCCAGCGGCGGCAGGGCGTAGTTGTGGTAGGCCAGGGCGCGCTGCTTGCGCTTGACTTCGTTGGGCAAAAAGCCCTGCGCGTCGACCTGGTTGGCGCCGACCTTGTATTCCTTCACCGCCCAGTCGAACAGGTCGCGGCGGTCGGTGGCCACGGCGGTGGCCATCACCGACCAGGCCGCCCAATAGCTGTGGTTGTTGATCTTCGCCAGCGGCAGATTGCTCCAGTCGCGCACGGTCTGTTCGGCGAGGCGGCCGAACCACTTCTCGATCAGCTCGGCCTCGGCCTGGTGCGCGGCCAGTGGCTGCGAGTTGGAGAACTTCAAACGCAACCACGAACCGCTCATGCTGCCCAACGCCCATTTGCGCATGGACTTGCCGGTGTGGTTGTAGTTGGTCGACATCAGCGCATCGGCGCGGGCCCAGGTACCCAGCCAGGTCAGGGTGCAGTCGAGCTGCGCCGGGCGGCCGTCGCGCATGTACTGGTTGACCATCTTGGCCACGCCACGCTCAAGGCTGGTGATGTCCTTGGTGGAGTCGCGGAAGGCCTTTTCCGAATCCTCATTCAGGGTCGCTCGCGCCCTGTCCGAGCCTTCGTACTTGCTGCGGAACTGCAGTGCGCCGGTATACGGCTTGGGCGGCGCGTCGCAGCGGAAATTGCCGTCGCTGGTCTTGAGCTTTTCGATCCCCTCGTAATAACCCTGGGGCGGTACCAGCGCGGCATGCGCGGCACCCCCGAACAGGGCCAGAGCGAGCAGGGCGGGGCGGAAGAGTCGCTGGGTCTGGGTCATGGGTCGCCTCACTGGCCGGCTTGCGCGGTGTGCGCGGGCACGGCGAAGTTGTTGCGTTTGCAGAGCTTGGCCTCGACCTTCTGGGTGCCTTCCTCCGGCCCCTGGACCTCGAAGGCCAAGATGTTCTGGCTGGCCCAGTCTTCGTCTTCGCGCATCTGGAAGACGAAGCGGCCGTCGGTGTCGGAGGTGGTCGGTTTCTCCAACTTGATATCCTCGTGGCGGCCGTTGAGGTACCAGAGGGTCGCCTGCAGCACCTTCACCGAAGGGTCCTCGAACTTGACGTCCATCTGCAGGTTGCGGTTGATCAGGTCTTTGATCACGCCGCCCTTGCCGTTGACCATCAGCTCGTTCTTGCCGGGTTTGAGCGTGGTGCTGGCGCTCATCAGTGCCGGGCGGGCGTCACAGCCATCGTCGAGCAGGCCGAGGATCTGCCGCCAGATGGTTTCCTGGTCCAGGCGATACAGCGGCGAGAATTCCCAGATCAGAATTTTCGGCGGGTTGTTCTGGAACTCCTCGCTGCCCAGGTACTGGATCATCGAGCCTTCCAGGCCGCCGCCGGGGAAGGCGACGTTGAGCACGTCGGCGCCGATGTACTGTTCGAGGAAGCCCGAGAAGTTGTAGTTCTTGCCGCTGTGGCTGGTGCCGACCAGGGTGATCTGCGCGTTGCCGCTGTCGCCGAACAGGTCGTCGCCACCGCCGCTCGAGCCTTTCGGTTCGGTGGCGAACTGGTCCATGTACTGCACCGCGTAGCTGGTGTTGCACAGCTGGCCGGCGACATTGTGCAGGGTGCCGGTCTTGCCCATGCGCCCGGACTTCTGGGTTTCGAATTCCTTGCGCGGAATGCCTTCGAAGGCCGGCATCTTGTGCACGGTGTCGGCCACGATCTTGGCTGCGCGCTCGGCGCCGTAGGGCGTCCAGTGCTGGTCGCCGCGGAAGTAGAAATCCTTGCCCTGGTCGGCGGCGGCCAACTGCTCGTTGGTCAGCGGCGACAGGTCAGGCACGTTGTAGCCCATGCTGGCGAAGCGCTTGAGCATGGCCTGGTAGTTGCCCAGGGCCTTCTGGTAATCGAAGGCGGCTTTCTCGGCGGGCTTGAGCATGTTGCGGTTCACCAGGCCGCGGGTCGGCTGGTAGACCACGACCAATTCCACGCCGCGCTTTTTGAACGCGTCGTGCACCTGCTGCAGGCGCTTGTAGCCGGCCGGCGTGGTGTTGAATTCGGTGCGCAGGTCTTCGCGGGTACGGAACAGCCAGTCGCCCTGGGCCTGCACCAGCGTGGTGAAGTTCTGCTGGTAGCGCGTGGTGTAGCGGCTGGCGTCATGCGCCTCGGGGCACAGCTGGCAGCAAGGCTCGGCGGTGAAGGCCGGGGCCTTCACCTCATCGGCGCGCACGCCCTGGCTGATGGCCAGAAGGGCGGCGGACAGGCCCAGCAGTTTGATCAGGTGTGGAGTCATGGTCTGGGCTTCCTTAATCGATCATTTCGGTCTGGCGTTCGACCGGGTCGATCAGCACGGCCTTCTGCTGGCGCACCAGCAGGTCGAGGATTTCGTCCTGGCGCTCGCCGAGGATGCCGTTGAGGCTGATGCCGCTGGCTTTGCGCGGGGCGAGCATGGAGACCTTGTACAGCTCGACCGACAGCGGCGAGTCGATCGACAGCGGGCCGGTGCCGTTGGCCGCCAGTTCACCGCCGACTACGATCAGCGAAACCTTGGTGTCGAACGGATCGAGGTCGATGTCACGGTCGGTGTCGGAGAGGTCCTTGATGTGCCCGTACACGCCGACCAGGCCGTTGGCCATGGCGATGTTTTCGTACAGGCGGATGTTCACGCTGTTGCGCACGCGGATGCCGTGGCGGCGGTTGTTGATCAGCTTGTTGCCCCAGATCAGGTTGTCGCCGCTTTCGTACAAGGTGATGCCGTCGGTGTGGTTGCGGTAGATCTCGTTGTAGGCGATCAGGTTGTTGACGCTGTTGCGGTCGATCACCACGCCCGAGAGCTTGTTGTCGTAGCTCTTGTTGTTGATGATCCAGCTGTCGTTGACCTCACGCGAAACGATGATCCCGTGCTTCTTCTTGGTGCCGTACACCGTGTTTCCGGCGATGATCAGGCGGTGCGAACGGTCGTGCGGGTCGATGCCGTAGACGATGTTGTCGCGGTAGGTGCTGTCCTTGACCACGAAGTCCTGCGTCTCGTAGCAGTAGAAGCCGTACCACATGTCGCTGAATTCCGAGCCGATGATCCAGCCGGTGGGTTCCGGGCGGCCCATGCGCTTGGCCATGTTCGGCGTGTACTGCGAAATACTTACGCCGTACGACTTGGACTTGGCGTAGCCGAAGCTGGCCATCTTGGTGTTGACGATGTAGGTCTCGGTGCCGCCCCACGACAGCAGGAAGGGGCGGAATTCCTTGGGCGAGCGAAAGGTCGCCGGGCCGTTGTCCTTCTCGCGCCAGCCGGTGACCTGGGTGTCGCTGACGAACAGCTTGCCGTCGTTGACCAGGAACGCACCGCCTTCCTGGGACAGGCGCAGCTGCTTGACCTTGCCGTCGATCTCGAGGATGCCTTTCTGCCCGACCACGATCGGCAGGCGCGCCAGGTACACACCCGGCTCGACCTCACGCAGGTACTGGTTGGGCACTTTCTTGCTCAACTCCACCAGGTCGACATGGCCGTCATCGACGAAGATCGCCTGGGGAATGCCGTGCTGGCGCTGCACCCACTCGGCGGCCTTGTTGTCGCCGCCGATGAATTCCTTCAGCGACTCTTCCTGCAGCATGCGGCGCACGCTGACCTTGCCCTTGTGGCGGCGGTCGATCTTCTTCTGCACGGCTTCTGCGGTGTAGCCGCTGAGGTCGGGCAGCTTGGGCGGGTCCATGTGCAGCGGCTCGACCGGTGCGCTGGTCACGGTGTAGGTCTTGGCCTGCTGCAGTTCCTTGGCAACCACCGGTTGTTCGGCGGCGACGGCCAAGTGTGAGGCCAGCAGTAGTGCGCTGGCCAGGAGGCTGTGACGGATGTGCGGGTGAAGGTTCATAGCAGGTCCTCTCCCGGCCTCAGAAGCGCCAGATCACGTCGACGAAGGCGCGGTGCATGTACGAATCCGCTTCCTTGCCATAGGCATCGCCCGGCTTGAACACACCGGCGCGCAGGCGCACCAGCGCGGACGGCTCGTCGATCGCCTGGCTCATCGAGGCCGGCAGCAGGCCTTGCTTGAAGTACTTGGTGACGACCACGTCCATTTCCTGGCCGAGGTCTTTTTCACCGTTGACCAGCGGGCGGCTCACGCCGTTGTCGTTGACCGCTGCGTTGATGCCGCTGGAACCGATGTTCTGCTCACCATCGACGCGCCAGAACTTGTGGTAGATCAGGCTGGCGTCGTAGTCGTCACGCAGCTGCCAGGAGGCGAACAGGGTGGCCGCCTGCAGGTTGCCCAGCTCGCCACGGAAGGCTTCGCCGAAACGGTGCACGCGCGAGCGGGTGCCGGTGAAGTTGGAGCGGTTGCTCTCAAGGCCGGTCTGCTCGAAGTTGTTCGAACCGTCGTCGCCACCGCCGCCGCTGCCACGGGCATAGGCCGCGCCGACTTGCCATTGGGGGTCAAGGCGCAGGCGGATGCCGAGGTCGGTGGCCCAGGCGTTGACGTCGCCGCTTTGTTTGCCGGTGGCCACCTGATCGTCGCCGACCTGCTGGCTGCTGAGTTTGTCGCGGTCACCGGTCAGCCAGGTCAGGCTGCCCCAGTAGTTGACGGTGTGGTCGTTGCGCCAGTTATAGGCGTCGCTGTTGGCTTCCAGGCCCAGCCAGGTGAGGTCGCCGGTGCGCGTCTTGTCCAGTGCATCAATGGTTTCGCCCGGGCTTTTCAGGCTGCCGCTGTCATGGGTGTGGTGGGCACGCACGCCGACCCAGTGGCCGGGGGTCCATTGCGTGGCGACGTTGCCGTAGATATGCGTGCGGTCCTTGTCTTCCGGGGCCAGCTCGGTGAGGTCGGTGCGGTATTCGCTGAAACGCTGGGCCACGCCCAGGTCGGCCTTGAGCAGGGTGGTGTCGAAGGTCCAGTTCAGCGCCTCGATGTTGGTGTCGCGCCACATACCGTCGTCGCTGCGCAGACGCTGGCGGCCCAGGCGCAGTTGCTCGCCGGGGTACTGAGTGAGGCCGCTGTAGCCGACCCAGAACTCGCGCATGGCCAGGTAACTTTTGTCCGGTTTGCGGCTGTCGTCACCGGTATCGGTGGTGGTGCCGTCGTCGTTCTGGCGCAGGGTATCGGTTTCGATGGTGTCGGTGGCGGCGACCGCCTGGCCCATGGCGTAGGCGCTCCAGTTGCCGCGCTCGCCGTACACCCAAGGGCGCAGGTCGAGGCCCAGGCCGTTGACGTCACCGCCGGGGCGGGTGCCGAGGTCGCGGTCGTCTTCCGACTGGCCGGTGATCTTCACGTCCATGCCGAAGTTCTTCTGCGCGGTGATGTCGGCCAGGGTCGGGCACGACCACAGCAGGGCGAAGGTCAGGCCAATGCCGGCTTTCACGAAGGGGTTGAGCGTCATAGCATGTCCTCACCGTCTACAGCAGAATCCTGGTCTTGCAGGGCATCGATGGTCAGGCTGCGGCGGCCCACCTGGGCCATGTTGCCGCGCGCCTGTTTCTCCTGCGCCAGCAGGCTCTGGGCCTGGCTGCGCTGTTCGGGCGTGAGTTGTTGGTCGAGTTGCTGCACCAGTTCGGTCGATTGCGGCGTCGGGTAGACCTGCGACAGTTGGGCGAACACCCAGGCGTTGGTCGGCTCGGGGCGGATGCCGTGGCCTTCGCTGAACAGCTGGGCGAGGGCATAGTCGGCGCTGTTCTGGCCACCACGGGCGGCCGTGAGCAGGTGGTCGACAGCCTTCTGCGGCTCGACATCGCCCAGGTAGCCACGGCGGTACAGCTGGCCGAGGTAATAGTCGGCGCTGATCTCGCCGGCATCGGCGGCGGCTTGCAGGTGCAGCTCGGCTTTCTCGGCATCAGCCGGGAGGGCGTTGCCTTCATAGTAGAGGCGGCCCAACAGCAGGTCGGCGCGTGGCTGTTCGGCTTCGCGGCCCTTGTCGATGTAGGCCAGCAGCTGGTCGGTGTCGCCCAGCTCGGGGAAGTCGTAGACCAGTTGCGCCAGGCTGACCCAGGAAGCCGGGTTGGCCGGAGCGATGTGTTCGAGCAGGTCCTTGGCGGTTTTCTCGTCGGTCTGGCCCAGGTTGCGGTCGGCCAATACGCGGGCGACGCTGTCGACCCGCGTGGCGGGCACGGTGCCGCGGGCATAGCCGGCCTTGAGCTGTTGCAGCAGGGCGGCCTGCTGGTCGGCCTGGCCACGCTTCTGGTAGACGGTGGCCAGTTCCGCGTAGCACACGTCCATTGTGTCGAGGGCTTGCTTGCAGAGCCTCTCGACGTTGTCCAGGTTCTGGTCGTAGGTGCCTTGGGTGCGGTAGAGCAGGATCTGCGCCAGGCCCGCTTCCGGGTGGCCGGCGGCCTGCCACTGGTCGATCTGCTGCTGGGCGTTGACCTTGGGGAAGCTCTGCGGGTACAGCAGGTAGAGCATCGCCAGGGGAATCAGGGTTTTCTGCTCGCCCTGCGCGGCGGCGAGCTTGAGCAAGGTCTCGGCCTCTTCGCGCTCGGCCTGGGTGCTGTCGGGCTTGGCCACCAGCAGGCGGCCAAGGCGCACCTGGGCGCGCGGCGAAGTAGCGGCGGCGGCGCGGTAGGTTTCCTCGGCTTGCTTGAACTGGTCCGGGTCACCGGTGGCGACCTTGATATCGGCCAGGCCCACTTGCGCGTCGCTGTAGCCCATGTCGGCCAGGGCCTTGTAGTTGCGCTCGGCCAGCGCGGTGTCACCGCGCTTGAGGGCTTCGTTGGCCAGGCGCTGGTCGGGCAGGCCCGCACAGCCGGCCAGGGCGATCGCCACAGCCAGGGCACAGAGGCCCAGGCTTGCGCTTTTCTTATGGGGAATCATCGCAGGATCCTCTTACAGACCACGGGCCACGGCTTTGTCGATCAGCCAGTTGAGCGAAGGGCCACGGTCGCTGTTGACCGAGGCCGGACGCCCGGCGAGTTCTGCTGGCAGGCCGCTGTCGGGTTTGATCTGCACGCGGATGTCCGAGGCCAGGTTGTCGCTGTCGAGGCTGGCGCTGCTGACGATCTGGCCGGTGCGCACTTCATCTTCGCCAGCGACCTGGAAGTTGACCCGGGTACCTGGCTTGACCTCGTCGAACTGGCGGTAGCTGAAGCGCGCCTCGACCATCGGGTTGGTGGTGCGTGGGATCAGTTGGAAGATCGGCTGGCCCTTGGCGGCGTACTGGCCGTCGTCCACCAGCTGGCGGGCTACCACGCAATCGCAAGGACTGGTGAGGGTGCCGGACAGTTGCTTGCCGAACAGTTCCTCGACCTTGGCCGGCTCCAGTTGCGAGTCGTCCAGGTGGCCTTTGAGCATGTCCAGCATGCTGGTGCTGAAGCTCGCCAGTGGCGCGCCCTTGACCACCAGGCCACCGCTCTCGACCAGGCTGTTGACGGTGCCGTCGCGCGGCATGGTGACGTTGGTGGTCGGTACCGCGACCACGCCGGCTTCGGCGTGGCTGACGAAGTACATGCCGTACAGCGACTTGGCGACGAAGCCGAAGGCGGCCACGCCGACTACGAACACGCCGAGGGTCATCGTCACGGCCTTGAAGCGGCCGAAGGCGGACAGACCGGAGCCGCCGTCCTTCTGCTTGCGCGCTTTGGTGAAGTTGTCGCGCTGCAGGGTGCTGAGCACATCGCCAATGCTGATCAGTTCACCGGACAGGTGGCTGGTGATGATATGGCGCAGGGTGGCGATGTCGCGCGGTTCGAGGTTCTGGAACTGGGCACCGGTCCGGCCGCTGTCGGTCTGGTAGGAGCGCACCTGGAATTCGATGTCCATCGACAGGCCGAGGTTGTCGACCACGAACTGCAGGCGCCCGCGCAGCACGTCGCCCACCGACAGTGGCTGCTTGGTGAAGAAGCTCAGGCCACCGGCGGAGAGGTCCTCGACTTTGACATCGTGGGTCTGGCGCTGGGCATCCAGGAAGCGCAGCTTGGCTGGGATACGCACCCGGGCGTGTTGGCGCTGGGCTTCGGACTCATGCACGACATTGACGTTCACGGCGGTATTCATGGTGGTTTGTTCCTGTTAATCCGATCCGGGTTGGGCTCACACGACCATGAACAGCACAGCGACGAAGATGCTGGCTGCCGAGAAGGTCATGGTCCGCGAGGACCAGGTGTTGAACCATTGTTGAAAACTGGCGAGGTCACGCTTGAGGGCAGTGGGCTGGCGGGTCCAGGACTGCTTGTCGAGGCGGAAGAACACGTAGATCTTCATCAGCGCGCCAACGATCTGGTTGTAATAGAGGATCAGCGGGTAGGCCGGGCCTACGTTGTGGCCCGAGCACAGCAGCATGATGGTCAGGATCAGGCGGGTGATGCCGATCCACAGCAGGTACACCAGCAAAAAACCGATGCCGAACTTGAGGCTGGCGATCACCGCCACGGTCAGGCCCAGCAGGCTGGTCCACATCGACACGCGCTGGTCGAACAGCACGATGCTGGTGAACAGCCCCAGGCGGCCCAGGCCAAGGCCCAGCGCGCGGGAGTTCTGCCGCAGGTTGTTGCCGTACCAGCGGTACATCAGCTTGCGGCTGGCTTTGAGGAAGCTCTTTTCCGGCGGGTGCTCGACCGTGTTAATGGCGGCGTCCGGCACGTAGAAGGTGTCGTAGCCCAGGCGCATCAGGCTGAACCAGCTGGACTTGTCGTCACCGGTGAGGAATTTGAAGCGGCCCAGGCGCCAGTGCATCAACGAGTCGCTTTCGACGTCGGCGATGAACTCGGGGTTGGTCACGACGCTGGCGCGGAACATCGACATGCGCCCGGTCATGGTCAGCACGCGCTTGCTCAGTGCCATCGAGCACATGTTGATGTGGCGCTGGGCGAAGCGCAGCTTGTGCCACTCGCTCATGATGTAGCCGCCGCGCACTTCGCAGAACTCGTTGGTGGTCAGGCCACCGACGTTGGGGTACAGCTTGAACCACGGTACGGTCTTGCGCACCACGCCTTCGGCCAGCACGGTGTCGCCGTCGATCACTGCAACCACCGCGTTTTCGTCCGGCAGCATCCGCGAGATGGCGCGGAAGCCATAGGCCAGGCCGTCGCGCTTGCCGGTACCGGCGATGCGCACGATGTCCAGCTTGACGTGGGCCGGCGGGTTGTACTTGGCCCACAGGCTTTTCACCAGCAGTTCATCGGACATCTCCACCAGCGAGCAGACCACGGTGGTGGGGAAGCCGCAGTCGATCGCCTCGCGGATCACCGAGCTGTACACCTGGGCGGTGGTCAGCGCTTCGATACGGAAACTGGTGACCATCAGGTAGACGTGCGACGGGTCGGCTGCCTTGCCCATCTTCTGCACCTTGCGGCGCAGGTACGGGTAGACGCCGTAGAGGAAGATCATCCCGCGAATGAAATGGGTGGCGCCCATGGAATAGCGCCAGATGCCGACTGCGCCGACCAGGAAGATGAAGTGCTTCGACTGCGAGTCGAAGATATCGGCCGGCAGAGCCAGGGCGATCAACATGAGCAGGCTCATGTAGAGCAGCCAACCGGCGCACTGCAACAGCACTGTCTGGAGCCTTTGCATGTTCAGCATCCGTCGAGAATTCGGGAAAGGAGGGCGACGCAAGTGGGGAGGCTTGCGTCGCCCGGCCGAGGGCTTACCAGCAGATGCCTTCGGTACGGCTGGTGGTGCAGGTTGCCTTGCTCATGAAGCCGACCAGGTCGATCACCTGCTTGCCGGCCGGCGCTTGCTCGGCCAGCGCGCGGAACTGCTCGTCACGGTTGCCCAGGACGATGATGTCGGCGTTGTCGATGACCTTCTGGAAGTTGGCATTGAGCAGCGACGAGACATGCGGGATCTTCGACTCGATGTACTCTTTGTTCGCCCCGTGAACGCGGGCGTACTCGACGTTCTCGTCGTAAATGTCCAGCTGGTAGCCCTTGCCGATCAGGCGCTCGGCCAGTTCCACCAGCGGGCTTTCACGCAGGTCGTCGGTGCCGGCCTTGAAGCTCAGGCCGAGCAGGGCGACCTTGCGCTTGTCGTGGGCTTCGATCAGTTCGAAGGCGTTCTGCACCTGCGACTCGTTGCTGCGCATCAGCGAATCGAGCAGCGGCGCGCGCACGTCGAGGCTGGCAGCGCGGTAGGTGAGGGCGCGGACGTCCTTGGGCAGGCACGAGCCACCGAAGGCGAAGCCAGGGCGCATGTAGTACTGCGACAGGTTCAGCACCTTGTCCTGGCAGACCACGTCCATCACATCGCGGCCGTCGACGCCCACGGCCTTGGCGATGTTGCCGATTTCGTTGGCGAAGGTGACCTTGGTGGCGTGCCACACGTTGCAGGTGTACTTGATCATCTCGGCCACTTCGATCGGCTTGCGGATGACCGGGGCGTCGAGTTCTTCGTACAGGCTTTGCAGCACGTCGCCGCTGGCGCTGTCGAGTTCACCGATGACGGTCATCGGCGGGTGGTCGTAGTCCTTGATCGCAGTACTTTCACGCAGGAACTCAGGGTTGACCGCAACGCCGAAGTCGACGCCGGCTTTCTTGCCCGAGCAGTCTTCGAGGATTGGGATGACCACGTTCTTGACGGTGCCCGGCAGCACGGTGCTGCGCACCACGATGGTGTGGCGGCGGGTGGTGTCACGCAGGACGTAGCCGATTTCGCGGCACACGGCCTCGATGTATTCCAGGCCCAGGTCGCCGTTTTTCTTGCTCGGGGTACCGACGCAGATCATCGACACGTCGCTGGCGCGGATGGCCTCGGCGAAGTCGGTGGTGCCGCGCAGGCGGCCATTGGCGATGCCTTGCTGCAGCAATGCTTCCAGGCCAGGTTCGACGATGGGCGACTTGCCCTGATTGATCAGGTCGATCTTGGTGCTGGACACGTCCACACCAATCACGTCATGGCCTCGCGCCGTCAGGCAGCCTGCACAGACCGCACCCACATAACCCAAACCAAAGATGCTGATACGCATCGCTATCACCTCATGTGTTTATCACGTCGGCTCTTCCGGGAAGAGCCGGACTGGGTTGATTAACAACAGTTTCAAGGCGCACGGATCCCTGGCGAATGCACACTTCACCGAGCGCAGGCATGAATAAGTCCGGAGCGCACAAAGTTATGCACTCAAAGTTGGCAGTAAATGGCCAGTAATTAAAAGGCGTGCCCTGAAATGCAGCCGTCTTTATTGCAAGGCGCTACTTTACGCGTTGCAGTGCTTGTTTTTTCAAGTGGATAAATCCTTTGAAATCAACCACTAGGACGAATTGTATGGGGCGCGTCTCTCCTGCGGTGACAGGGCATTCCGGGACACCGGTAAAGCCTGTCTTACTTCTCCATGGCGGGTAGCGGATACCTGCCGTTGTCATCTGTAAGTCATCTCTCACACCGATGGAGCGTGAAATTCGTTACGGCACTATGAGCGATAGGTCGTAGGAGAAGTTCCTGGGTCGGTTCTGCGTCGATGAAAGATTTCTAAATAATTCTTCAGGGGTAAATACTTTCAAATTGATGGCACGCGGGTGTTTCACCCTTGGATATAAAGGGCGAAAACGTTACGAGATATTTTTGTGCCAGCATGCAAAAAATTTTTTCAAAATTCGTCAAAAAAGTACGAACGGTCTTATGACGGTTGGCGATAACGCTAGGTGTGGTGGTTTTTTGGCGCCAAGAATATGGCTTCGTGAGGGCTGAAGAGTGCACCGTGGGAGCGGCTTTAGCCGCGAAGAATGCGACGGGGTGGATGGCACCGGCTGCGCCGGTGTTCGCGGCTGAAGCCGCTCCCACCGGGCATACAGCGTCACTCGGCGGGGTGATCGCGCAGGAACACCAGGTGATCAGCCTTCGACTGCTCTGCACTGTAGTAATAGCCCTGCACATCGAACTGCTTGAGCTGCTCGGGATCGTTGACCTGCTCCTGAATCACGAAACGGCTCATCATCCCGCGGGCCTTCTTGGCATAGAAGCTGATGATCTTGTACTGGCCGTTTTTCCAATCCTTGAAGTCGACGTTGATCACCCGGCCCTTCAGCGCGCTGCGTTTCACTGCGCTGAAATACTCGTTGCTGGCCAGGTTCAGCAGCAGATCGTCGCCCTGATCGGCCAGCGCCTGGTTCAGCCATTCGCTGATGCGCGTGCCCCAGAAGGCATACAGGTCCTTGCCGCGGGCATTGGCCAGCTTAGTGCCCATTTCCAGGCGATAGGGCTGCATCAGGTCGAGCGGGCGCAGCAGGCCGTACAGACCGGAGAGCATGCGCAGGTGCTGTTGGGCATAGGTGAAATCGGCCTCGCCGAGGGTCTCTGCATCCAGGCCGGTGTACACGTCGCCCTTGAAGGCCAGCAGCGCCTGCTTGGCGTTGGCCGGGGTGAAGTCCGGGGTCCAGCTGCCGAAGCGCGCGGCGTTAAGGCCGGCGAGTTTGTCCGACAGGTGCATCAGCTCGCTGATCTGCGCAGGCGATAGCTCGCGCAGCTGCAGGATCAGTTCCTGGGAGTCATCGAGGTACTGGGGCAGGGTGAAGCGCTCGGTCACCGGCGGGGTGTCGTAGTCGAGGGTCTTGGCGGGGGAAATCACCGTCAGCATCGGGTCGGCTCCTGGAATCGTAGGCGGCAATTCTACGGACTGGGGGAGGGATCGCCAAACTATGGCGACAATAGACACAGACCATGAGCCAGGCAGGCGCTATAGTGCGCGTTTCGCTGTCACGGAGAGACCGATCGTGCGCATTGCCGCTGCCTTGCTGGCCTCAATGTTGAGCCTCGCCGCCCAGGCTGCCCCCCTTCCTCCCGCCAGCCTCGACCGCAGCCTGTGGCCCGAGCAACTGGACAGCCCGGCGCTGTTCGATGTCGCCTCGCGGGCGGAGATCTTGTCGTTCGCCCAGGTGTTGCACGAAAGCGAGTTGCTCGATGATGGCGCGCTGGCTGCGCGGCTGGGCTTGCGGCAGATCAACCTGCAGAAAGTGCGCGCAGTGCGAGCGCGCCTTTGGCAGCGTCTGTGGCAGGGGTACCAGCAGGCGCAGCGCAGTTGCGAGCAGGACGCGTCGTTCTGTTATCTGGTCGAGTCTATGGCGGATTTGCGCACCAAGGCGGCGACGTTCGCCGCCGATGTCGGCACTTTTTACACCGGCTGGATCGAACCCAGCCATCAGTTTCATGTGCGCTATTTGGACGAACAGCTGCGTAAGGCAGCCTTGTTGCCGCAAACCAGCAGCGAAGTGGAGCGCCTCTCCAACCGTGAGCGCAACGGCGATGAGCTGAACGACCGCGTATTCCTCTTGACCTTCGTCGGCGGCCCCGGCCCCGAGGGTGGCACCACGGATGCGCTGACCGCTTACCTGCGCAAGCAAAAGCTGCAGGGCACTTTCTTCGTATTGGGCAACCGCTTGCAGCAGCGCCGCGATGCTGGCGCCGCAAATGCGTTGGGCCAGCTTTATAAAGGGCAATGCGTGGGGATCCAGGGCTGGGAATACCGCTCGCATGCCCAGTGGAATGGCTGGCAGGACTCGCTCAAGCGCAGCCAGGCGCGGGTCCAGGCCGACCTCCCGGATCAGTACGTACCGCTGTTCCGCCCGCCTTATGGGCAGCGTCGAGCCGATGGCGAGGCGTTCATGGCCAGCCAGCAGTTGCGCGTGTCGCTGTGGGATATCGATGCCCAGGATGACGGGCCATTGACCGCCGAGGCCTCGGCGCAACGTGTCGTGACCTTGATGCTGCTGTGGCGCAAAGGGGTGATCCAGTTCCATGACAGCCTGCCCAAGGCACAGCCGGCGGTGGAATGGTTACTGCACAATACCGCGCAGAGCGGCATCGGTTGGGCAGATTGCCGCGAATATGGACATCAGGAATAACGGGTCTGACTTCTGACTGTAGACCCGTCTGGTGCTACCGCCAAGCCCTGTTCGTCATTCGGAAAAATAAACTTCACCAACACGTAAAAATGCTTTTTTTAGTCATCGTTTTTGCGGTATGAAGAAACCAGACAGCCGATTCCTGCAGCACAGGTGGCGTCATCCAAGCCCACCTTGCCAGGTTCACTTCCCGCCCGTAGCAACGCGGATACGGGGAGCACGGCAGTCACTCTGCGGCGCAGCAGACCGCGCCGTGTGGCTTCGACATAAGGTGACCGAGTATGGATGACCAAGGACGCAACCCTTCCTCCACAAAGCCAATCCTCTATGTGCTCGATACCAACGTCCTGATTCACGACCCCAACGCATTACTCAACTTCGAGGAGCACCACGTCGCCATTCCCATGACGGTGCTGGAGGAACTCGACAAGCTCAAGACCGGTAAACAGACCATCGCCGCCGAATGTCGCCAGGCCATCCGCCTGATCGACCAGACCCTCGGTGACGCTTCGCCCAGCGATGTCGAGCAGGGCGTGCCGATCCAGCGCAACAAAAGTGGGCCCAAGGGCTTCCTGTCCATCCTGATGACCCCGCGCAACGAGCCGAACAAGCTGCTGCCGGAAAACCTCAACGACAACATCATCATCAACCAGCTGCTGGAAGTGCGGGCCCGGCGCACCGACTTCGACGTAGTGCTGGTCACCAAAGACATCAACATGCGCCTGAAGGCGCGCGCCTGTGGGATTGCCGCCGAGGATTACAGCACCGACCAGCTGGTGGATGACGTGTCGCTGTTGTCCAAGGGCTATCACTCGGTCACAGGCTCGTTCTGGGACCGTGTCAGCAAGGTCGACACCCGCCAGGAGCGGGGCCGCACCTGGCATCGGGTGCAGATGATCGACAACCTGCCGGCGGTGCACATCAACGAGTTCATCATCGATGAACAAGGCTTCGTCGGCTGGGTAAAAGGCATCCGTAACGACGAGCTGCTATTGCTCGACCTGCACCAGGAACCGCTGTTGCACCAGGAAGCCTGGGGCCTCAAACCACGGGACATCCACCAGAGCCTGGCGCTGTTCGCCTTGCTCGACCCGGATATCCACCTGGTCAACCTGACCGGCGCCGCCGGTTCCGGCAAGACCATCCTCGCCCTGGCCGCTGCCATCGAGCAGACCATGGTCAGCAAGCGTTACCGGCGCATCATCGCCACACGCAGCGTGCAGGGGCTGGACCAGGAGATCGGCTTCCTGCCGGGCACCGAAGCGGAGAAGATGGAGCCGTGGCTGGGTGCCATCACCGACAACCTCGAAGCCCTGCACATGGATGACGAAAGCACCCATGGCAGCGTCGAGTACATCCTCGAACGAGTCCCGTTGCAGTTCAAATCGCTGAACTACATCCGTGGCCGCAGCTTCCAGCAGAGCCTGATCCTCATCGACGAGTGCCAGAACCTCACGCCGCACCAGATGAAAACCATCATCACCCGTGCCGGCTCCGGTTCCAAGGTGGTCTGCCTGGGCAACCTGGCGCAGATCGACACCCCCTACCTGTCCGCGACCAGCTCCGGTCTGACCTACCTGACCGAACGCTTCAAGGACTTCCCCCACGGCGTGCACATCACCTTGCAGGGCGTTCCGCGTTCGGTGCTGGCCGAGTACGCCGAGTCGCATCTGTAACCCTCACCCACCGGGCGGTACGCCGCCCGGTTTTTTCCACTGCGCAAACCTGACCCACAGGTTTACACTCTGTGTTCCCTTCACAGGAGCAGAGCAGTGCTGACACATCTTGATTCCCAGGGGCGCGCCAACATGGTCGACGTCACCGAAAAGGCCGTGACCGAGCGCGAGGCCGTGGCCGAGGCGCGGGTGCGCATGTTGCCGCAGACCCTGCAGATGATCGTCGACGGTGAGCACCCCAAGGGCGATGTGTTCGCCGTGGCGCGCATCGCCGGCATTCAGGCGGCGAAAAAGACCAGTGATCTGATTCCGCTGTGCCACCCGCTGATGCTGACCAGCGTCAAGGTCGAACTGAGCGCCGAGGGGCAGGATGTGGTGCATATCGTCGCCCGCTGCAAGCTGGCCGGGCAGACCGGTGTGGAGATGGAGGCCCTGACTGCTGCCAGCGTCGCCGCGCTGACCATCTACGACATGTGCAAGGCCGTGGACAAGGGCATGGTGATCGAGCAGGTGCGCCTGTTGGAGAAGCTGGGTGGTAAGAGTGGCCACTACAAGGTGGATGCGTGATGAATGTGAAAGTGATGTATTTCGCCCGTTATCGCGAGTTGCTCGGTGTGGACGCCGAGCGCCTGGAAGGGGATTTCGAGGTGGTCGACGATGTGCGCCAGGCCCTGGTGGCCAAGGGCGGGCAATATGAAGTGCTGGCCGAGCAGAACCTGATGTGCGCGCGCAATGAAGAGCTGTGCAAGCTCGATGAACCGCTGGAGGCGGGCGATGAGGTGGCGTTCTTTCCACCGGTCACCGGAGGCTGAACATGGCCGTGCGAGTGCAGGAAACAGCGTTCGACCCGGGCGCTGAAGTCAATGCCATGCACGCCGCCAATGTTGGCGTGGGTGCGGTGGTTGGGTTTGTTGGTTATGTGCGCGATTTCAATGATGGTCGGGATGTGGCGGGGATGTTCCTGGAACATTACCCGGGCATGACCGAGAAGGCTCTGGCCAAGATCGTGGTCGAGGCCGAGCAGCGTTGGCCGTTGCTTAAGGTCGAGGTGCTGCATCGAATCGGTGCGCTGGAACCGGGTGAGCCGATCGTGTTCGTCGGCGTGGCCAGTGCGCATCGGCAGGCGGCGTTCGATGCCTGCAACTTCATCATGGATTATCTGAAGACCCGGGCGCCGTTCTGGAAGAAGGAGAATACCCAGGAAGGGGCGCGTTGGGTGGAAGGGAAGCAGAGTGACCAGGATGCGGCGGGGCGCTGGTAGGTCTGGAGTGAATGGCCGGGGCTTTGCCCCGGTTCGCGGATGAATCCGCTTCTACAGGGTTCAGCGCGGTCCCTGTAGGAGCGGATTCATCCGCGAAAAAGGCAACACCGATCAATGATGCTTGCGCGGCACCGGCTTGAGCAGCTCGTCCGGCGGCATCTCGCACTTGATCTTGCGCCCCAGCAACTCTTCGATCCCTGGCAGCTGATACGAGTCATCTTCCCCGGCAAAGCTGATCGACACCCCCTCAGCCCCCGCACGCCCGGTACGGCCGATCCGGTGCACGTAATCATCCGGGTCTTCCGGCAGGGTGAAGTTGATCACATGGCTGATGCCATCGATATGGATGCCACGCCCTGCCACGTCGGTGGCCACCAGCACGGTGACGCGCCCTTCGCGGAAGTTCTCCAGGGTACGAATGCGCTTGTGTTGCGGCACGTCGCCCGACAGCTGGGCGGCATTGATGCCATCGCGCACCAGTTTCTCCTCGATGCGCCTCACTTCGTCCTTGCGGTTGGCGAACACCATCACCCGTTCCCACTTGTTCTGGGTCACCAGGTTGTACAGCAGCTTGTACTTGTCGCTGCCGGCCACGGCATAAACATGCTGCTCGACGGTTTCGCTGGCGACGTTCTCCGGCTCGATCTCGACGATCGCCGGGTTGGTGGTCCACTGCTTGGCCAGGTTCATCACGTCGTCGGTGAAGGTGGCGGAGAACAGCAGGGTCTGGCGTTCGCTCTTCGGCGGGGTCTGGCGGATGATCTGCCGGACCTGGGGGATGAAGCCCATGTCGAGCATGCGGTCGGCTTCGTCCAGCACCATCACCTCGACCATGTCCAGGTGCACGTCGCCGCGCTGGTTGAAGTCCAGCAGGCGGCCTGGGGTGGCCACCAGGATGTCGCAGTGGCGCGCTTCCAGGGACTTGAGTTGCTTGTCGAAGTCCATGCCGCCGACGAAGGTCATCACGTTCAGGCCGCTGTATTTGGTCAGGGCGGCGGCGTCCTTGGCGATCTGCACCACCAGCTCGCGGGTCGGCGCGATGATCAGTGCGCGCGGCTCGCCCATGTAGCGTTCCTTGGGCGGCGGCGTCTGCTGCAGCTGGGAGATGATCGAAATCAGGAACGCGGCGGTCTTGCCAGTGCCGGTCTGGGCGCGGCCGATGGCGTCCTGGCCACGCAGGGTGTAACCCAGCACCTGAGCCTGGATCGGCGTGCAGTACGGGAAGCCCAGGTCGTGGATGGCGTGCATCAGCTCGTTGGACAGCTTGAAGTCGTGGAAGCGGGTCTTGCCTTCCTGCGGCTCGACCACGAAGTCTTCCGGTTTCCACAGGCTGGCCTGGGGTTTTGGTTTGCGCTCGCGACGCGGTTTGTCCTTGGCCGGCTGCTCGACAGCAGGCGCTGCCTCAGGCGCTTGGGCTTTGGCGGGGGATTTGGCGCGCGGCTGGCGGGGCTGGCGCTCGGGCTGAGCCACGGGGGCCGCGGCGGGCGCGGGCGGCGTGGCGCTGGCAGCAGGAGCGGCGGCCTGGGGCGCGGCGTCTCCTTTGCCGAAGATTTTTTTGAGTGCCTTGAGCACGATCGTCTCATCAACTGATTAAGGAATGTACGCCGGGCAGTGTAATGCAAGAACCGGGCGCGGCGTAGCGGAATAGGCCCACGACTACAAGTGAGCCTGCTTATTGCAGTTGTTTGCTCAGCCAGTCGTGGATCTCGCTCAGCTCTTCGACCGCCACTTCGTGTTCCATGGGGTACTCGTGCCATTGCGCGGCCACGCCCCAGGTATTCAGGTACTCGAACGCGGTGCGGCCCATGGACGGAATCACCACCGGGTCGTGTACGCCGTGCAGGCACAGGGCTGGGGTGCGCTGTTGGCAGGCGCTGAGCTGGTGCGCGTCATTGAAGGTGGGGGCGTAGGTGGACAATGCGATGACGCCGCCCAGCGCTTCTTGCCACTTTATATAAGCCGTGTGCAGCACCACCGCGCCTCCCTGGGAGAAACCGGCGAGGAAGATCCGCGACAGGTTGATGCCCTTGGCTTGTTCTGCCTTGATCAACGCAATGATCTGCTCGGCAGACTCCTCCAGCTGCGCCTCGTCGATGGCACGGGCCGGGGTCATCGCCTTGATGTCGTACCAGCTGGGCATGGCATAACCGCCATTTATGGTGACTGGCCGAGTCGGCGCTTGTGGCATGACGAACCGTGTACTGAGCAGGCGTTCCTGCATGAATTCGGCAACCGGTAGGAAGTCGTAACGGTCGGCACCCAGGCCGTGCAACCAGATCACACAGGCGTCTGCGGTTTTCTGAGGTTCGAGAATCAGCGGGTTGGTCATGACTGCTCCGAAAGTGTGCGGATCTTGTAAAGGCATGCGCAAAAAGAAGGCGCCGGAAATGATTGTCAGAAAAAGAATGTCGCAACGATACAACTTTCCCTACTTGACGTGGGCTTAATCGCTTTAGCCGTCGACTGTGGTACGCCGTTTGCTATGAATCATTCGATGCAGGGGTCAGGCCGGCACGGTAACACCCTTTGCAAGCGAAGGCTGTCGTAGAACAGCCCATTGCGCCAATTGACCCAATAACAAGCCAACAAGGGTCGGATGCGCCTCATAAGGGTGCGGTGCAATTCCGGCTCGTACAACAAGAGCGATTTGGAGGTTGTGAATGAAGATGTTGAAAACCACCCTGGCAGTCCTCACCGCTGCCGCCGCGCTGGGCGCCGTGAGCACCGCCCAGGCCGGCGCCACCCTCGATGCGGTCAAGAAGAAGGGCTTCGTCCAGTGTGGCGTGAGCGACGGTCTTCCAGGCTTCTCGGTACCTGATGCGCAGGGCAAGATCGTCGGTATCGATGCCGACGTGTGCCGCGCCGTGGCCGCCGCCGTGTTCGGCGACGCCACCAAGGTCAAGTTCAGCCAGCTCAACGCCAAGGAACGCTTCACCGCGCTGCAGTCCGGCGAAGTCGACGTGCTGTCGCGCAACACCACCTGGACCAGCTCGCGCGATGCTGGCATGGGCCTGGTGTTCGCCGGTGTCACCTACTATGACGGCGTGGGCTTCCTGGTCAACAAGAAGCTCGGTGTTTCCAGCGCCAAGGAGCTCGACGGCGCGACCATCTGCATCCAGGCCGGTACCACCACCGAGCTGAACGTCTCCGACTACTTCCGCGCCAATGGCCTGAAGTACACCCCGATCACCTTCGACACCTCCGACGAAAGCGCCAAGTCGCTGGAATCGGGCCGTTGCGACGTGCTGACCTCGGACAAGTCGCAGCTGTTCGCCCAGCGCTCCAAGCTGGCTGCACCGACCGAATACGTGGTGCTGCCGGAAACCATCTCCAAGGAGCCGCTGGGCCCGGTAGTGCGCAAAGGCGACGAGGAGTGGTTCAGCATCGTCAAGTGGACCCTGTTCGCCATGCTCAATGCCGAAGAGGCAGGCATCACCTCGAAGACGGTCGAGGCCGAAGCCAAGTCCACCAAGAACCCGGACAACGCCCGCCTGCTCGGCGCTGACGGTGAGTACGGCAAAGACCTCAAACTGCCTAAGGACTGGGTAGTGCAGATCGTCAAGCAAGTGGGCAACTATGGCGAAGTGTTCGAGAAGAACCTCGGCCAAAGCACTGACTTGAAGATCGACCGTGGCATGAACGCCCTGTGGAACAACGGCGGCATCCAGTACGCGCCACCTGTGCGCTGATGGTTGCACCCTGCGGCGGCATTCCGCCGCCGCAGGCTGTTCGAACCCTACTGTCCGGGGCACTTCATGCAAAATCGAATCGGCGCGCAAAAGGGGCTATCCCTGAACGATCCGCGTGTGCGCGCGTGGCTGTTCCAGGTTCTCACGATCATCTTCGTGGTGGGCCTGGGCTGGTACCTGTTCCACAACACGCAAACCAACCTGCAACACCGGGGGATCACCTCCGGTTTCGACTTTCTCGACCGCAGTGCCGGCTTCGGCATCGCCCAGCATCTGATTCCTTATGTGGAGTCCGACAGCTACGCGCGAGTGTTCGTCATCGGCCTGCTCAACACGCTGCTGGTGACCTTCATCGGCGTCATCCTGGCGACCATCCTGGGCTTCATCATCGGGGTGGCGCGGCTGTCTCCGAACTGGATGATCAACAAGTTGGCGACGGTGTATGTGGAGACCTTCCGCAACATTCCGCCGCTGCTGCAGATCCTGTTCTGGTACTTCGCGGTGTTCCTGACCCTGCCGGGGCCACGGGGCAGCATCAACATCGACGACATGTTCTTCATCAGCAACCGAGGCCTGAACATGCCCGGCGCCTCGATGGCCGAGGGCTTCTGGCCGTTCGTCGTTGCCGTGCTGCTGGCGATCGTGGCGATCGTGGTGATGGTGCGATACGCCAACAAACGCTTCAACGAGACCGGCGAGCCGTTCCACAAGTTCTGGGTGGGCCTGGCGCTGTTCATTGCCATTCCCGGCCTCTGCGCGTTGCTGTTCGGCAGCCCGGTGCACTGGGAAGTGCCGCAACTGAAGGGCTTCAACTTCGTCGGTGGCTGGGTGCTGATCCCTGAACTGCTGGCGCTGACCCTGGCGTTGACTATCTATACCGCGGCGTTCATCGCCGAGATCGTGCGCTCGGGCATTCGCTCGGTCAGCCACGGCCAGACCGAAGCGGCCCGTTCGCTCGGCCTGCGCGAAGGCCCGACCCTGCGCAAGGTGATCATCCCCCAGGCACTGCGGGTGATCATCCCGCCGCTGACCAGCCAGTACCTGAACCTGGCGAAGAACTCGTCGCTGGCGGCCGGTATCGGCTACCCGGAGATGGTCTCGCTGTTCGCCGGTACCGTGCTGAACCAAACCGGCCAGGCCATCGAGGTGATTGCCATCACCATGAGTGTCTATCTCGCCATCAGCATCAGCATTTCGCTGCTGATGAACTGGTACAACAAGCGCATTGCGCTGATCGAGCGGTGAGGATACGCCCGTGAATGCTCATGTTTTCAAACCTGACATGCCGCCACCGGTGAAAACCGTCGGCGTGCTCGCCTGGATGCGTGCCAACCTGTTCTCCAGCTGGCTCAACACCCTGCTGACCTTGTTCGCCGTGTACCTGGTGTGGCTGATCGTGCCGCCGCTGCTGCAGTGGGCGTTGATCGACGCCAATTGGGTCGGCACCACCCGCGCCGATTGCACGAAAGAGGGCGCCTGCTGGGTGTTCATCCAGCAGCGCTTCGGCCAGTTCATGTATGGCTACTACCCAGCTGAACTGCGCTGGCGCGTGGATCTTACCGTGTGGCTTGCCGTGCTTGGCGCAGCGCCGCTGTTCATCAAGCGTTTCCCGCGCAAGGCCGTTTATGGCCTGGGCTTCCTGGTGCTGTACCCGATCCTCGCCTACACGCTGCTGCATGGCGGCTACCTGGGCCTGGAAAGCGTGCCGACCAGCCAGTGGGGCGGGCTGATGCTGACCCTGGTGATCGCCACCGTGGGCATCGTCGGCGCCTTGCCGCTGGGCATCCTGCTGGCCCTCGGGCGGCGTTCGCGGATGCCGGCGGTGAAGGTGGTCTGCGTGACCTTCATCGAGTTCTGGCGGGGCGTGCCGTTGATCACCGTGCTGTTCATGTCGTCGGTGATGCTGCCGCTGTTCCTGCCCGAAGGCATGAGCTTCGACAAGCTGCTGCGGGCGATGATCGGCGTGATCCTGTTCCAGTCGGCGTACATCGCCGAAGTGGTGCGCGGCGGCTTGCAGGCCATTCCCAAGGGCCAGTACGAAGCGGCCGCGGCCATGGGCCTGGGCTACTGGCGTTCGATGGGCCTGGTGATCCTGCCGCAAGCCCTGAAGCTGGTGATTCCCGGCATCGTCAACACCTTCATTGCCCTGTTCAAGGACACCAGCCTGGTGATCATCATCGGCCTGTTCGACCTGCTCAACAGCGTCAAGCAAGCCGCCGCCGACCCGGCCTGGCTGGGCATGGCCACCGAGGGCTACGTGTTCGCCGCCCTGGTGTTCTGGATCTTCTGTTTCGGTATGTCCCGCTACTCCATGCACCTGGAGCGCAAGCTGGACACTGGCCACAAGCGTTAGGAGTTTCTAAATGAGTGAAGCGATCAAGCAGCCTGCCGGCCCCGAAGGCATCATCCAGATGCAGGGCGTGAACAAGTGGTACGGCCAGTTCCATGTGCTCAAGGACATCAACCTGAACGTGCGTCAGGGCGAGCGTATCGTGTTGTGTGGGCCGTCCGGCTCGGGCAAGTCGACCACCATCCGCTGCCTCAACCGCCTTGAAGAGCACCAGCAGGGGCGCATCGTGGTCGATGGCGTGGAGCTGACCAACGACCTCAAGCAGATCGAGGCGATCCGCCGTGAAGTGGGCATGGTGTTCCAGCACTTCAACCTGTTCCCGCACCTGACCATCCTGGAAAACTGCACCCTGGCGCCCATGTGGGTACGCAAGATGCCGCGGCGCAAGGCCGAGGAAATCGCCATGCACTACCTGGAGCGGGTACGCATTCCGGAGCAGGCGCACAAGTTCCCGGGGCAGTTGTCCGGTGGCCAGCAGCAGCGCGTGGCGATTGCTCGGGCGCTGTGCATGAAGCCGAAGATCATGCTGTTCGATGAGCCGACTTCGGCGCTGGACCCGGAAATGGTCAAGGAAGTGCTCGACACCATGGTCGGCCTGGCCGAAGACGGCATGACCATGCTCTGCGTGACCCACGAGATGGGCTTCGCCCGCACCGTGGCGAACCGGGTGATCTTCATGGACAAGGGGGAGATCGTCGAGCAGGCGGCGCCGGATGACTTCTTCGACCGGCCGCGCAGTGACCGGACCAAGTTGTTCCTCAGCCAGATCCTGCATTGATGCAACTGGGGCCGCGAAAGCGGCCCCATTTTTTTACTTCTCTTCTTCCTGAGCGGGTGCCGGCGCCGGTGGCGGCCTCAGTCCCACTTCGGCGATCAGCTTCAACTGCTGCCCATTGCGCACCACTTCGATGGTGATTTTCTCGTTAGGCTTGATCCGCGCCACTTGGTTCATCGACTTGCGCCCGTCACCGGCCGGCTCGCCATTGATGCTGAGGATCACATCACCCAGCTGCAACCCGGCCTTCGCCGCCGGGCCGTCGCGGAAGATGCCCGCCACCACGATACCGGGGCGCCCCTTCATGCCGAACGACTCGGCCAGCTCCTGGCTCAGCGGCTGCACTTCGATGCCCAGCCAGCCACGGATCACCTGGCCGTGTTCGACGATCGACTTCATCACTTCCAGGGCCAGCTTGACCGGGATGGCGAAGCCGATGCCCTGCGAACCACCGGATTTCGAGAAGATCGCCGTGTTGATGCCCACCAGGTTGCCGTTGGCATCGACCAGCGCGCCGCCGGAGTTGCCGGGGTTGATCGCAGCGTCGGTCTGGATGAAGTCTTCGTAGTTGTTCAGGCCCAGCTGATTGCGGCCGGTGGCGCTTATGATGCCCATGGTGACGGTCTGGCCGACGCCGAAGGGGTTGCCGATGGCCAGGGTGACGTCACCGATGTGAATGTTGTCGGAGCGGCCGATGGTGATCGCCGGCAGGCTCTTGAGGTCGATCTTCAGTACCGCCAGGTCGGTCTCCGGGTCGCTGCCGATCACCCGGGCCAGGGTTTCGCGGCCATCCTTCAGCGCCACGACGATCTGGTCGGCGCCGCTGGTGACGTGGTTGTTGGTCAGCAGGTAGCCCTCGGGGCTCATGATCACCGCCGAGCCCAGGCTCGACTCCCAGCGCTTCTGCTTGGGCAGGTTGTCGCCGAAGAAGCGGCGGAACTGCGGGTCTTCGAACAGCGGATGAGCGCTCTTGTTCACCACTTTGGTGGTGTACAGGTTGACCACCGCCGGTGCGGCGAGGGTCACGGCGTCGGCATAGGACACCGGGCCTTGCATGATCTGCGTGGTCTGTGGCGCCTGTTGCAGGTTGACGTCCTGGCTGGGCAGGCCGACCCATTGCGGGAAGCGCTGGATGATCAGTACGGCGATCAGAATGCCGGTAAGCAGGGGCCAGCCAAAGTAACGCAAAGCCTTGAACATGAACGAATCCTGGGAGTGGGCGAGGGCCATGGTGGCGCGGCGGGGCGCAAGCGCGCGCGATCATACACCGGTTTCCCCAACGCCGGCGACGGCCCATAATGGCCGCCAGTATACGGGCGTTGTTCCCGTTGAACGTGCAGATTTCGAGGAGATTTTCCATGGCCGTTGCCCTCAACACTCTGGTCGAGGAAGCCGAACGCTACCTGGGCAGTGCGAAAATCCAGGATTACTGCCCCAATGGCCTGCAGGTCGAAGGCCGGCCGCAGGTCAGCCGTATCGTCAGCGGCGTTACTGCAAGCCAGGCGCTGCTGGACGCGGCGATCGAGGCCGAGGCCGACCTGGTGCTGGTGCACCACGGCTATTTCTGGAAGGGCGAAAACCCGTGCATCACCGGGATCAAGCAGCGTCGCTTGAAGACGCTGCTCAAGCACGACATCAGCCTGCTGGCGTTCCACCTGCCTTTGGATGTGCATCCGGAAGTGGGCAACAACGTGCAATTGGCGCGGCAGCTGGATATCACCGTGGAAGGGCCGTTGGACCCGGAGAACCCCAAGGTTGTCGGGCTGGTCGGTTCGCTGGCTGAGCCCATGACCGCGCGTGACTTTGCTCGCCGCGTGCAGGAAGTGATGGGGCGCGAGCCGCTGCTGGTCGAAGGTGACGAGATGATCCGTCGGGTCGGCTGGTGCACCGGCGGCGGGCAGGGCTACATCGATACCGCGATTGCGGCCGGGGTCGATCTGTTCATCAGTGGCGAAGCGTCCGAGCAGACCTATCACAGCGCCCGCGAAAACGGTGTCAGCTTCATTGCCGCCGGGCACCATGCCACCGAGCGCTACGGCGTGCAGGCGCTGGGGGATTACCTGGCGCGGCGGTTTGCCCTGGAGCACCTGTTCATCGATTGCCCGAACCCGATCTGATACCCGTGGGAGCGGCTTTAGCCGCGAAACAGGCGACGCGGTGGATGGCACCGGCCTTGCCGGTGTTCGCGGCTGAAGCCGCTCCCACATTGGCCCTCACCGCGGCCCTTGCAGCCCAAACCCCCAGTCATATCGTTAGACCTTTTCGATCTAGCCCGCCGCCTAAATAGAATCAGCCGCTGTGATAAAGTGGCTCGCTCGAACACGGCCCGCAGGCCGTCCATAAGATCGTTTTTCGTGAGTAGCCATGGTCGACAAACTGACGCACTTGAAACAGCTGGAGGCGGAAAGCATCCACATCATCCGCGAGGTGGCCGCCGAGTTCGACAACCCGGTGATGCTGTACTCGATCGGCAAGGATTCCGCCGTGATGCTGCACCTGGCGCGCAAGGCCTTCTTCCCGGGCAAGCTGCCGTTCCCGGTGATGCACGTCGACACCCAGTGGAAATTCCAGGAGATGTACAGCTTCCGCGACAAGATGGTCGAGGAAATGGGCCTGGAGCTGATCACCCACGTCAACCCAGAGGGTGTGGCGCAGGGCATCAACCCCTTCACCCATGGCAGCTCCAAGCACACCGACATCATGAAGACCCAGGGCCTCAAGCAGGCGCTGGACAAGCATGGTTTCGACGCCGCCTTCGGTGGCGCGCGCCGCGACGAAGAGAAGTCGCGGGCCAAGGAACGTGTCTACTCGTTCCGCGACAGCAAGCACCGCTGGGACCCGAAAAACCAGCGTCCCGAGCTGTGGAACGTGTACAACGGCAAGGTCAACAAGGGCGAGTCGATCCGCGTGTTCCCGCTGTCGAACTGGACCGAGCTGGACATCTGGCAGTACATCTACCTCGAAGGCATCCCGATCGTGCCGCTGTATTTCGCCGCCGAGCGTGAAGTCATCGAGAAGAACGGCACCCTGATCATGATCGACGACGATCGCATCCTCGAGCACCTGTCCGAGGAAGAGAAAGCGCGCATCGTCAAGAAGAAGGTGCGTTTCCGTACCCTCGGCTGCTACCCGCTGACGGGCGCTGTCGAGTCGGAAGCCGAGACCCTGACGGACATCATTCAGGAAATGCTCCTGACCCGAACGTCCGAACGCCAGGGCCGTGTCATCGACCACGATGGCGCCGGTTCCATGGAAGACAAGAAACGCCAAGGCTACTTCTAATTTCAGGGTTACTCCATGTCGCACCAATCTGATCTGATCAGCGAGGACATCCTCGCCTACCTGGCCCAGCACGAGCGCAAGGAACTGCTGCGTTTCCTGACCTGCGGCAACGTCGACGATGGCAAGAGCACCCTGATCGGGCGCCTGCTGCACGACTCCAAGATGATCTACGAGGACCACCTCGAAGCCATCACCCGTGATTCGAAGAAGTCCGGCACCACGGGCGAAGAAGTCGATCTGGCGCTGCTGGTCGACGGCCTGCAGGCCGAGCGCGAGCAGGGCATCACCATCGATGTCGCCTACCGCTACTTCTCCACCGCCAAGCGCAAGTTCATCATCGCCGACACGCCGGGCCACGAGCAGTACACCCGCAACATGGCCACCGGTGCGTCGACCTGCGACCTGGCGATCATTCTGGTCGATGCCCGCTATGGCGTGCAGACCCAGACCCGACGCCACAGCTACATCGCCTCGTTGCTGGGCATCAAGCACATCGTCGTCGCGGTCAACAAGATGGACCTCAAGGGCTTCGATGAAGGCGTCTTCGAGGCGATCAAGGCCGACTACCTGAAGTTCGCCGAAGCCATCAACCTGACCCCGAGCAGCCTGCACTTCGTGCCGATGTCGGCGCTCAAGGGCGACAACGTGGTCAACCACAGCGAGCAATCGCCTTGGTACACCGGCCCGACGCTGATGGAAATCCTCGAAACCGTCGAAGTGTCGGCTGACCGCAATGTCACCGACCTGCGTTTCCCGGTGCAGTACGTCAACCGCCCGAACCTGAACTTCCGCGGCTTTGCCGGCACCCTCGCCAGCGGCGTGGTGCACAAGGGCGACGAAATCGTCGTGCTGCCTTCGGGCAAGAGCAGCCGGGTCAAATCCATCGTCACCTATGAAGGTGAGCTGGAAAACGCCGGCCCAGGCCAGGCCGTGACCCTGACCATGGAAGACGAAATTGACATCTCCCGTGGCGACTTGCTGGTGCATGCCGACAACGTCCCGCCGGTCACCGACCAGTTCGACGCCATGCTGGTGTGGATGGCCGAAGAGCCGATGCTCCCAGGCAAGAAATACGACATCAAGCGCGCCACCAGCTATGTGCCGGGCTCGATTGCCAGCATCACCCACAAGGTCGATGTGAACACCCTTGAACAGAACGCCGCCAGCGCGCTGCAGCTGAATGAGATTGGTCGCGTCAAGGTAGCGCTGGACAGCGCCATCGCCCTGGACGGTTACGACAGCAACCGCACCACCGGCGCGTTCATCGTCATTGACCGCCTGACCAACGGCACCGTCGGCGCCGGCATGATCATCGCCCCGCCCGTTCTGCCACACGGCACCAGCGGTCAGCATGGCAAGCAGGCCCACGTGGCCACCGAAGAACGCGCCCTGCGTTTCGGCCAGCAGCCAGCCACCGTGCTGTTCAGCGGCTTGTCCGGCGCGGGCAAAAGCACCCTGGCCTACGCCGTCGAGCGCAAGCTGTTCGACATGGGCCGTGCGGTGTACGTGCTCGATGGCCAGAACCTGCGCCACGACCTGAACAAGGGCCTGCCGCAAGACCGCGCCGGCCGCACCGAGAACTGGCGCCGCGCCGCCCATGTGGCGCGCCAGTTCAACGAGGCCGGTCTGCTGACCCTGGCCGCGTTCGTTGCCCCGGATGCTGAAGGCCGCGAGCAGGCCAAGGCGT
The DNA here is from genome assembly GCF_044772285.1 of Pseudomonas sp. NPDC090233. Classification (NCBI taxonomy): domain Bacteria; kingdom Pseudomonadati; phylum Pseudomonadota; class Gammaproteobacteria; order Pseudomonadales; family Pseudomonadaceae; genus Pseudomonas; species Pseudomonas sp. NPDC090233. The sequence continues at coordinate 135,916 of NZ_JBIVYQ010000007.1, forward strand.
TGATCGGCAAAGAGCGCCTGGTCACCGTTTATGTGCAGGCCTCGCCGTTGGCTTGCCGTGAGCGTGATCCACAGGGCCTGTATGCTGCCGGTGGCGACAACATCCCGGGTGAGAGCTTCCCGTACGATGTGCCGCTGGATGCGGACCTGGTGATCGATACCCAGAACACGAGTGTTGAAGACGGTGTGAAGCAGGTGCTGGATGTGCTGCGTCAGCGTGGTGCGATCTAAGTATTGTTGCTTGTAATAAACCCCGCTTCGGCGGGGTTTTTTATGGGGGATTTACGCACCACCACACAACTTGAGACGGACACTAGGTGGTCATCACCCTCCGTGCTGAATTGGGTGTGAGGACTTTTCTATGGGGGTGTAGGAATATTCCTGTACGAGTAAAAGTACCCCGCCGAAGCGGGGGGCTCAGGTAGCTTTGAATCCGGGCTTTTTATTGACAGCGCGCCATTCTTTCACAATTCGTAAAATTTCTTCAGGAGTGTCCAGTCCGTCAGCTTCAGGCCAGTAAATAAGATCGGATCCACTTGGGTGTTCAGAAATTTCTCTGAAGTCCAAGATCCGCGAATCTAGCTCTTTCTCGCTTACATCATCTGTCGGGTCGGTGATGGATAGAATGAATTCTAGGAATTCGGCTTCGGTGAAGTCGGAAAATTTCTTTCTATCTTTCATTTTGGTGCCCCGTAATGGATTCGATTGTGAGCCTCTGGCGTTACCACTTTTAAATTGTCTACATCGTATACGGCTCCGCCTTCCGAGATTGGAATGACATGATGAAGTATAAAGGCAGCATTGCCTTTGTAATGGTCGATGTCGCGTGCCTTAGGTGCATAGCCCTTGCTCATGAGCTTGTTATTTGTGGTGTTGAATTGCTTAGAGAGCTCTGGTGTATTGGCGACGATTTTCCAGAACTCACTTCTGAACGCATCAAAGTCTCGAAACTCCCTTCCTCTCAGCAGATCTGCAATTGCAGCAGGGATTGCGGCACCCTCTTTCCGGGTCTCCTCCGAAAGCCAGACACCGTCGACCGTTGATCCTTGACCAGTGACAGCTCCCGGCTCATAGCGTGGACTCTTGAAAACTACCAGAATAGGCGGCAATCCCGAGTCGATCGGGAAGGTGATGATCAGCCGTTCCTGATCTAGCAAGTCCAGCGCAGGATAACGTTCCGTCTCGGTGCTGACCGGGTTCAGGCTGCTGCCCGTATAAACCACCGTGCCCGGCGGCACTGGCGGCAGGCTGGTGGAGTTCCCGTCTTCACCACCTGGCGCGCTGACCGATGTCCAGGTGAGGATGCGCTGTGGGTTGTCGAGCGCCAGGCTGTAAACCTGCCGTTCTGCACCGAGGTGTTGAAAATACATACCCTGCTGAGGCAGGGTATGTATTTTACCTAAGATCTAAAACCGTCCTTGCCGTTGGCTGATCGCCAGGTTTTAACAATTTCTAGGATTTTTTCAGGTTTTCCATCCTCTGGTGATGTTGGTCGATAGAGTAGGTTGGTTCCTGATGGGTGCTCTGTGATGCTAATGAAGTGTGTAAGTAGTGGGAATAGGACTTCGTCTGGCTCGTCATCATTTGCTCTGTCGATTTCATACAGAAACTCTAAGAACTCTTGTTCTGAATAGTCGCTTAATTTTAATTTGGTCATTCGTTTCTTTCTCCGTAGTGAATTTTGTTGTGAGCGAATGGTGTGACGATTCTTAAGTTGTCCATGTCGTAGACGCCGCCTCCCTCGCTTATTGGGACTACGTGATGTAGGTTGAGTGCATATTGATTCATGTAATTATCTCCGAAGTCTACCAGAGGAGCGTTACCATTCCTCTTCATGCGACGAAGGCTTCTTTCGTCGAACTGCTTGGAAAGATCAGGGTCATTCGCCACTGATTTCCAGAATTTTTGTCGAAAAGCATCAAAGCTTCTAAAGTCGTTGCCTCTAAGAGCATCGGCGATATGGGCAGGTATCGGCGCGCCCTCTCCACGCGCATGCTCTCCAAGCCAGAGTCCTGTCAGTTCAACTCCTGCCCCCACCGCAGTCCCCGGCTCATATCGTGGACTCTTGAACACCACCAGAATAGGCGGCAATCCCGCATCGATCGGGAAGATGATGATCAGCCGTTCCTGATCCAGCAGGTCTAGCGCGGGATGGCGTTGCGTTTCGTTGCTGACGGGATTCAGGCTGCTACCGGTATAAACAATAGTGCCCGGCGGCACTGACGGCAGGCTGGCGGAACTCTCGTCTTCACCGCCTGGCGCGCTGACCGGTGTCCAGGTGAGGATGCGCTGTGGGTTGTCGAGCGTCAGGTTGTAAACCTGCCGTTCTGCATCGAAGGTCGCCGCCCTGACGGCTACCGGTTTGCCGCCGGGCATCACGTACAGGCCGATGTCGCTTTCCTCTTCAGTGCCTGCCAAGAGATACGGCACGTCAACGCTGGCTGAGGAAAGGGCAAGGCTGACCAGGTCAGGCCCGCCAGGCGGAGAAAGGCTGGAAAGGGGCGCGCTGATGAGGTAGCGCCTTTCGGCGTTGCCCAAAGGTGATGGCCATGCCGCCGAGAGCATGCCTACAGCCAGTGGGGTAGCCGTTGCCGCCGCAGCTGTGGCGAGCCGCGCTACGGCTGCACCGATCGCCTCCAGAAGGGCGGTCGCAGCGGTTTCGGCGATTGCGAAGGTCGCTGCGCCAATCGGAATGATGATCGGCACGGAGGCGGCAGTATGGGTGTCGTTGATGTAGCTGATGCTTTGGCGTGCTGCTTCCTGCCTTTGGCGTTCCGCCTCGGCAGCGAGTCGCTCTGCCTCGGCGGCTTGTCGCGCAGCTTCCTCTGCCGCCAGTCTTTCAGCTTCTGCCTGCTGACGGGCTGCCGCTAGCTGACTGGCATGCTGGGCAAGCAATCGCTCCACTTCGTTGGCGCGGTGAACCAGATTCTGTGTGCCGCTCGAATAAAGGCCGAGAAACCTGATCGACTCGCTCAGTGCCAGAGCATGGTGATACTCCTTCCAGCGTGCTCCGGCTCGTCTCAGGTTTTGCTCGTCCACAAGATGCAAAAGTGCTTCGAGCTGAGGTTTCGACAGGGGGCCGTTGATCTGCGGGTTCTGTTGCGCGAATGACGGAGTTTGAGCTTGTTTGGCTTGTGCCATGGATGCAGCGGTTGCCAAATAAGCATTGAGCGTCTGGGCGAGCGTCCATGAAGGGTCGACAGCGGTTTGCTGACTCAATTCATGTTGCAGAACATTGGGTAGGCAATCGAAATGAATCTGCCGTTCGGCATTGATTTGCGTGGTTCTACGTTCGGCGGCCTTTATCAGGTCGACTGGCGGGTGGCCAAGTTCTGCTCCATCCACTTGCGCGGCCACGGTCGCGAGGCCATCAGCCAGTGTTTGGTGCTTTTGTGATTCGATGTGTAATTTATAGGCGCCCTCCCATGATCTATGAAGCCGTGAGCCAAACTCCCGTCCCATCGCTTCACCCGTTTCGGTAAATACTCCAGGCTCCAGCAGTCTGCTCATCATCGAGTCGGCGCGCTTATAAAATGCGGGGGCGCCATAGTAGGCATTGGCGTCTGGCACGATTTGCAGATAGCCATCGCGAATCTGAGTAATGCGCGAGGTTAGAATCTGCTGTCGTGCTATTGCTTGGGAGAGTGGGTCAGGAAGACTACTTGCTTCAGTTATAATTTGTTGTTTCAAGGCTCCCACAGTTTCTGCAAGCTGAGCCAATTGCGGAGCGTATTGCTCTGCATAATCGTTCTCGATGATTTGATATTCTTCGCCCAGCACTCTTCGCGTGGAAATGACCCTTGAAATATCAGACCTGCTGGGGCTTGTTCCTCTTGGGGTTCCTTGGCCGAGCCCCCAACCGCCGCTACCAGGCCCGCCACCTCCCGAACCTATGTAATTAATGACATCAGCTGTTGGAGCCTTCGCGCTGATAAATAGAGCTTCATCCAGATAGTACGTTATTCCCTGTTCCATGTAGGTTCTCCTGATCGCTACACGGCAAGCGTGCTTCAGGAATTTTTTCTTGTATGTCAGGCGCGGCACGTCAATCGGTAGGAGCGTTCCTAAGGACTTGAAAGATCTGATTCAGATATGAGTTTCTGAAACGGGGATAACGCGTTTTTCCTTAACTGCCTTGTAGGAAAAACTCGAGTAAATCTCCTTCACCCCCGGCAACCGCTGCAGCACTTCCCGGGTAAATTCCCCAAACGACTCCAGGTCCCGCGCCAGTATCTCCAGCAAAAAGTCATACCTTCCGGAGATGTTGTGGCAGGCCACAATCTCTGGAATCTCCATCAGCCGCTTCTCGAATGCCAACGCGACGTCCTTGGTATGCGAATCCATCATGATGCTGACGAACGCCGTCACTCCAAACCCCAGCGTCTTGGGCGAAAGGATCGCCTGGTAACCGGTGATGTAGCCGTTGTCTTCCAGCAGCTTGACCCGCCGCCAGCAGGGCGAGGTGGTCAGTGCCACCTTGTCTGCGAGTTCGGACACGGTAAGGCGGGCGTTGTCCTGCAGGGCGGCGAGCAAGGCGCGGTCGGTGCGGTCGAGGCTTGAAGGCATGGGTTGCCCTCCTGTCGTTATATTTATTGTTTTCTTTCCAAAACAGCCGCAAAAGCGTGGGATATTTTGGAAAAATTCAGGTGGCTCGGTGGCATAAGCTTATAGCAAACCACCAGAGGCTGTTGCCATGCGCGACTCCCATAACAACACCGGTTTTTCCACCCGCGCCATCCATCACGGCTACGACCCGCTTTCCCACGGCGGTGCCTTGGTGCCACCGGTTTACCAGACCTCGACCTATGCCTTCCCCAGCGTGGAATACGGCGCGGCGTGCTTTGCCGGGGAGGAGGGCGGGCATTTCTACAGTCGCATCTCCAACCCGACCCTGGCCTTGCTGGAGCAGCGCATGGCGTCACTGGAAGGTGGGGAGGCGGGCCTGGCGCTGGCGTCGGGCATGGGCGCCATCACCTCGACGCTATGGACCTTGCTGCGACCCGGTGACGAGCTCATTGTCGGGCGCACGGTATATGGCTGCACCTTCGCCTACATGCACCACGGGATCGGCGAATTCGGGGTGACGGTCCGTCATGTCGACCTTAACGACACCAAGGCGCTGAAGGCTGCGATCACCCACAAGACCCGGATGATCTACTTCGAAACCCCGGCCAACCCGAACATGCAATTGGTCGATATCGCTGCAGTGGCCGAGGCGGCGCGGGGGCATGACCTGCATATCGTGGTCGACAACACCTATTGCACGCCTTACCTGCAACGGCCCCTGGAGCTGGGCGCCGACCTGGTGGTGCATTCGGCGACCAAGTACCTAAGTGGCCACGGTGACATCACGGCCGGGCTGGTGATCGGCCGCAAGGCGCTTATCGATCGGATTCGCCTGGAAGGGCTCAAGGACATGACTGGCGCGGTGTTGTCGCCGCACGATGCCTCGCTGTTGATGCGGGGTATCAAGACGCTCGGGTTGCGCATGGATCGTCACTGCGCCAATGCCCAGCAGGTTGCCGAGTTTCTCGCCACTCAGCCGCAGGTGGAGCTGATCCAGTATCCGGGGCTGCCATCCTTTACCCAGTACGAACTGGCGCAACGGCAGATGCGTTTGCCGGGCGGAATGATTGCCTTCGAGCTCAAGGGCGGCATCGAGGCGGGGCGGCGCTTCATGAATGCGCTGCAGTTGTTTGCCCGGGCGGTGAGCCTGGGCGATGCCGAGTCGCTGGCGCAACATCCGGCGAGCATGACCCATTCGAGCTATACGCCGCAGGAGCGAGCGCATCATGGTATTTCGGAGGGATTGGTGCGCCTGTCAGTCGGCCTGGAGGATGTCGAGGATCTGATTGCCGATGTGGAGCAGGCGTTGGAGAGCGTGTAATTCGGGCAAGAAAAAGGCCTCTCGCGAGGCCTTGTTCATTTTTGCAGATCAGCGCTTGAGGCCGTAGCTCTCATCGAGCATGCCCGGCGAGTTCGGCGTCTTCGGCGCATAGTCACGGGGGACTTCAGCGGTGTCGCGCGGCGGGGTCAGGCGGTCGCGTGGGCCCTGGGCCGCTTCGGAATGCAGCGCAGCCAGCAGGCGCTGGCGGGTGACGTCGTCGAGGGCCAGGCTGTTGGCGCCTTCTGCCAGGTGATCCTGCACGTCCTGGTAGCTCTGGGTCAGTTTCTTGACCAGCATGGCGGTGCTGTTGAAGTGGGTGACCACTTCGTTCTGGTAGCTGTCGAAGCGCTTCTGGATGTCATCCAGTTGGCGCTGTGTATTGCTGGGCGCCGCATTGGGCAGCAGGCGGGCCACGATGAAACCGACCGCCACACCGATGACCAGGGCCAGGGTTGGCAACAACCAAACAAGGAGCGAGAGTTCCACGAGTCCTTCCTCTATAAACGGCTTTGCTTTACGTTAACGGCTCAGACCTGCGCTGTATACCGCGAGCGATCGCAAATCAGAACAGAATTCCTCACCTAGACGAATCGACCCCCTTCGAGGTCACGGAGTTAGTGCCTTGCTTGTCCGCGAAACCCCCTTGTTCATCGATGGCCCCGCAGGCCAGCTGGAAGCCTTGTACCTGGACGTGGCCGCCCCCCGCGGCGCGGTGCTGATCTGCCACCCTAACCCGGTCCAGGGCGGCACCATGCTCAACAAGGTGGTCTCGACCCTGCAGCGCACCGCCCGTGACGCGGGTTACGTGACGCTTCGCTTCAATTATCGCGGCGTCGGCCAGAGCGCAGGCAGCCATGACATGGGCGCGGGTGAAGTGGCCGATGCCGAGGCCGTCGCGGCCTGGCTGCGTGAAAAACACCCGCAACTGCCGCTGGTGCTGATGGGCTTCTCGTTCGGTGGTTTTGTCGCCACCAGCCTGGCAGGGCGCTTGGAAAGCGCGGGTGTCGAGCTGCAACAGCTGTTCATGATCGCCCCGGCGGTGATGCGCCTGACGGCGGAATTCCCTCTGCCCCAACGTTGCCCGATCACCGTGGTGCAGCCCGACGCCGACGAAGTCGTCGCGCCGCAGCTGGTTTACGAATGGTCCGACGCCCTGTCGCGCCCCCATGAGCTGCTGAAAGTGGCAGAATGCGGACACTTCTTCCATGGCAAGCTGACCGATCTGAAGGATCTGCTGCTGCCGCGCCTTTCGAATTGAGCCAAGCCTGAATAAGCGAACACCCATGACCACGCGCATTCTCACCGGTATCACCACCACCGGCACCCCGCACCTGGGCAACTACGCCGGCGCCATCCGCCCGGCCATCGTCGCCAGCCAGCAGCCCGGTGTCGATTCGTTCTACTTCCTGGCCGACTACCACGCCCTGATCAAGTGCGACGACCCGCTGCGCATCCAGCGTTCGCGCCTGGAAATCGCCGCCACCTGGCTGGCCGGTGGCCTCGATCCGGACAAGGTCACCTTCTACCGCCAGTCCGATATTCCCGAGATCCCCGAGCTCACCTGGCTGCTGACCTGCGTCGCGGCCAAGGGCCTGCTCAACCGCGCTCACGCCTACAAGGCCTCGGTGGACAAGAACCTGGAAACCGGCGAAGACCCGGATGCCGGCGTGACCATGGGCTTGTACAGCTACCCGGTGCTGATGGCCGCGGACATCCTGATGTTCAACGCCAACAAGGTGCCGGTTGGCCGCGACCAGATCCAGCACGTGGAAATGGCGCGTGACATCGGCCAGCGTTTCAACCACCTGTTCGGCCAGGGCAACGACTTCTTCGCCCTGCCCGAAGCGGTCATCGAGGAAAGCGTGGCGACCTTGCCGGGTCTGGACGGTCGCAAGATGTCCAAGAGCTACGACAACACCATCCCGCTGTTCACCAGCGCCAAGGATATGAAAGACGCCATCTCGCGCATCGTCACCGACTCGCGCGCGCCCGGCGAAGCCAAGGACCCGGACAACTCGCACCTGTTCACCCTGTTCCAGGCCTTCTCGTCGCCGGCGCAGTGCGCCGAGTTCCGCGAAGAGCTGCTGCAGGGGCTGGGTTGGGGCGAGGCCAAGCAGCGCCTGTTCCAACTGCTGGACGGCCAGCTGGCCGAGAAGCGCGAGCATTATCACCAACTGATTTCGCGCCCGGCGGACCTCGAAGACATTCTCCTGGCCGGCGCCGCCAAGGCCCGCAAAATCGCCACGCCGTTCCTCGAGCAACTGCGCGAGGCCGTTGGCCTGCGCTCGTTCCGCAGCAGCGTGCAGGCCAGCACCGAAGTGAAGAAAAAGGCCGCCAAGAGCGCGCGTTTCGTCAGCTTCCGTGATGAAGACGGCAGCTTCCGCTTCCGCCTGCTGGCTGCCGACGGGGAGCAACTGCTGCTGTCGCGCAGCTTCGCCGATGGCAAGAGCGCTGGCGCGGTGAGCAAGCAATTGCAGCAAGGTGGCGAGGCCGATGTGCGTGTCGAGGGGCTGGGCTTCAGCCTGTGGCTTGACGGCGAGCAAGTTGCCGAGGGGCCGCAGTTCGATAGCGCCGAAGCGCGAGATACGGCCATCGAAGGCTTGCGTGTAGCGCTCCAGCCTCTGTAGGAGCGGATTTATCCGCGAAGCAGGCGCTGCGGTGCATGGCACGGGCTTCGCCCGTGTTCGCGGCTGAAGCCGCTCCCACAGCTGAGACACTTTGACGCAAGTCTGATTGCCATAATGCGGGCCTGTCGCTACAGTGACGGCCCGTTTTTTGTTGCCTCGCTAACGAAATCATGACGCCCCTAGAACGATATCAAGCAGATCTGAAACGTCCCGACTTCTTCCATGACGCGGCGCAGGAGACTGCGGTGCGTCACCTGCAGCGCCTGTACGACGACCTGGTGCAGGCGCAGAACAACAAGCCGGGCATGTTCGGCAAGTTGTTCGGCAAGAAGGAGCAGACGCCGGTCAAGGGCCTGTACTTCTGGGGCGGGGTAGGCCGCGGCAAGACCTACCTGGTCGATACGTTCTACGAGGCGCTGCCGTTCAAGCAGAAGATGCGTACGCACTTCCACCGCTTCATGAAGCGTGTGCACGAGGAAATGAAAACCCTCAAGGGCGAGAAGAACCCGCTGACGATCATCGCCAAGCGCTTCAGCGAAGAAGCCAGGGTGATCTGCTTCGACGAATTCTTCGTTTCCGACATCACCGATGCCATGATTCTCGGCACGCTGATGGAAGAATTGTTCAAGAACGGCGTCTCGCTGGTGGCGACCTCCAACATCGTCCCCGACGGCCTGTACAAGGACGGCTTGCAGCGCGCGCGCTTCCTGCCGGCCATCGCCATGATCAAGCAGTACACCGACGTGGTGAACGTCGACAGCGGCGTCGACTACCGCCTGCGTCACCTGGAGCAGGCCGAACTGTTCCACTTCCCGCTGAACGAAGCCGCCGAGCAGAGCATGCGGGCCAGCTTCAAGGCGCTGACCCCCGAGTGCACCCAGGCCGTCGACAATGACGTGCTGATGATCGAGAACCGCCCGATCAAGGCCCTGCGTACCTGTGACGACGTCGCCTGGTTCGACTTCCGTGACCTGTGTGACGGGCCGCGCAGCCAGAACGACTACATCGAGCTGGGCAAGATCTTCCATGCCGTGCTGCTGAGCAACGTCGAGCAGATGAGCGTCACCACCGACGACATCGCCCGCCGCTTCATCAACATGGTGGATGAGTTCTACGACCGAAACGTCAAGCTGATCATTTCGGCCGAGGTGGAGCTAAAGGACTTGTATACCGGCGGGCGGCTGGCCTTCGAGTTTCAGCGTACGCTGAGCCGATTGCTGGAAATGCAGTCGCACGAATTCTTGTCGCGCGCACACAAGCCGTAATCCATCGAAACCGGGGCCGCTTTGCGGCCCCGGTCATTTCAGGCTTCCTGCATGAACTGCTGGCGATATTGGTTCGGCGACAACTCCGTGTGCTGGCGGAACAACCGCGCAAAGAAACTCGCATCGTCATAGCCGACCTCATAGCTGATGGTCTTGATGCTCTTGCGCGTGCTCGACAGCAACCCTTTGGCCGTCTCGATCCGTAGCCGCTGCAGGTAATGCAGCGGCTTGTCGCCGGTCGCGCCCTGGAACCGACGCATGAAGTTACGGATGCTCATGCCGTGGTTGCGGGCCACGTCCTCGAAGCGGAACTTGTCGGCGAAGTGCTCTTCCAGCCAGTGCTGGATCTGCAGGATGATCAGGTCCTGGTGCAGCTTCTGCCCGCCAAAGCCCATGCGCCCCGGGGTGTAGTTGCGCTGCACTTCGTAGAGGATGTCGCGGGCCACGGCACGGGCCACGTTGGCACCGCAGAAGCGCTCGATCAGGTAGATGTACAGGTCGCAGGCCGAGGTGGTGCCGCCAGCGCAGTAAAGGTTGTCGGCATCGGTCAGGTGCTTGTCCTGGTTCAGCCGGATTTTCGGAAAACGCTCGGCGAACGTGGTGAAGAAGCGCCAGTAGGTGGTCGCCTCCTTGCCGTCGAGCAGGCCCGATTCGGCCAGCCAGAACACGCCGCTGGCTTCGGCGCAGAGCACGGCACCACGGGCATGCTGTTCGCGCAGCCACGGCAGCACCTGTGGGTAACGTTGCAGCAAGTTGTCGAAGTCTTCCCAGAAAGACGGGAGGATGATCACATCGGCATTGTCCAGGCCGCCATCGACCGGCAACTGCACGTTGCTGAAGCTGTCCACCGGCTGGCCATCCGGGCTCACCAGGCTGATCTCGAACATGGGCTGCAAACCCAGGCCCAGCTGCTTGCTGTAGCGCAAGCTGGCGAGGTGGAAAAAGTCCTTGGCCTGCATCAAGGTCGAAGCAAACACCTTGTCAATGGCCAGGATGCTGACGCGCCGCAACGACGCGGAGGGTTGGGTAAACATCATTGTCATTGTTCTTATAGGGTAGAGTGGTCAATCACCGGCTGGATCGTCTTATTTTTTGGCGATTGTGTCTACCCCGCAGAATTGGGCTGCCCTTTTCGGCTCAAGGCGCCGGGTTTGGTTGCTCCTGATGGATTGCTTCGATGGCCGCCAGCAGCTCATCGCTCAGGTTCAACTCCAGGCTTTTGAGGTTGCTCTCCAGCTGCACCAGGTCGGTTGCGCCAATGATGTTGCTGGTTACGAACGGCTGGCGGGTAACGAAGGCCAGGGCCATCTGCGCGGGGTCCAGGCCGTGGTCCAGGGCCAGCTGCACATAACGGCTGCAGGCCGCCACGGTCTGTGGGTTCGAGTAGCGGGCGAATCTGCTGAACAGGGTCAGGCGGCCTTTTTCCGGGCGTGCGCCGTTTTCATACTTGCCCGAGAGCATGCCGAAGGCCAGCGGTGAATAGGCCAGCAGGCCGCACTGCTCGCGAATGGCGACTTCCGCCAGGCCCACTTCGAAGCTGCGGTTGAGCAGGTTGTAGGGGTTCTGGATCGACACCGCGCGCGGCCAGCCGCGGCTTTCCGCCAGCTGCAGGAACTTCATGGTGCCCCAGGGCGTTTCGTTGGACAGGCCGATGTGACGGATCTTGCCAGCCCGCACCTGTTCGTCGAGCACCTCCAGAGTTTCTTCCAGCGGGGTGAAATGGTCTTGTGGCAAATGCTGATAGCCCAGCTTGCCGAAGAAGTTGGTGCTGCGTTCCGGCCAGTGCAACTGGTACAGGTCGATGCGGTCGGTTTGCAAACGCTTGAGGCTCTCCTCCAGCGCCGCGACGATGTGCTGCCGGTTGTGCTTGAGCTGGCCGTCGCGAATATGGCTGATGCCGTTGCCGGGGCCGGCGACCTTGCTGGCCAGGATCCAGTCGTCACGGTCGCCGTTGGTGGCGAACCAGTTGCCGATGATGCGCTCGGTCGCCGCGTAGGTCTCGGGGCGCGGCGGCACCGGGTACATTTCGGCGGTGTCGATGAAGTTGACCCCGCTGGCCTTGGCTTTGGCGATCTGTGCGAAGGCCTCGTCCTGGGTGTTCTGCTCGCCCCAGGTCATGGTGCCCAGGCACAGGGCGCTGACGTCGAGGTCGGTACGGCCGAGCTTGCGGTATTCCATCGGGAAAACACTCCTTGGCAAAAGAAGCCCATAAAAGCAGGTTGAAATTTTTCGCGCAATCTGGATAATTCGGCACCTCTCCGTGTGGCGGAAGTGATGCACCACCACGCAGGAAGAACCCCGTCGAACATTGGCGTGCCCGACCCGAGCCCCCAAAAGCGTCAGTGTTCGGCTGCGCGCTTGCCCTTGGCAAGCTGTGCACTATCCAGTAAGATTCGCCGTCTATTTTTCGCTGGGCGGCCTCTGAGGCTTTAGAGAATGAAAACTTTTACTGCTAAACCGGAAACAGTAAAGCGCGAGTGGTTCGTAGTCGACGCCGCTGGCCAGACCCTGGGTCGTCTGGCTACCGAAATCGCTAGCCGTCTGCGTGGCAAACACAAACCAGAATACACCCCTCACGTTGACACCGGCGACTACATCGTCGTCATCAACGCCGAGCAGATCCGTGTAACTGGCGCCAAGTCTTCCGACAAAATGTACTACTCCCACTCCGGCTTCCCAGGCGGCATCAAGGAAATCAACTTCGAGAAGTTGATCGCCAAAGCCCCTGAGCGTGTTATCGAAACCGCGGTCAAAGGCATGCTGCCTAAGAACCCGCTGGGTCGCGACATGTACCGTAAGCTGAAAGTGTACGCGGGTGCTGCTCACCCACACACTGCTCAGCAGCCTCAAGAACTGAAGATCTAACGGGATAGTTCATTATGTCGGCGACTCAAAATTACGGCACTGGCCGTCGCAAGACCGCAACCGCTCGCGTTTTCCTGCGTCCGGGTACTGGTAACATCTCCATCAACAACCGTTCTCTGGACGTGTTCTTCGGTCGCGAAACCGCTCGCATGGTTGTTCGCCAGCCACTCGAGCTGACCGAAACCACCGAGAAGTTCGACATCTACGTCACCGTTGCCGGTGGTGGTGTCAGCGGTCAAGCCGGTGCGATCCGTCACGGTATCACCCGCGCTCTGATGGAATACGACGAAACCCTGCGTGGCGCTCTGCGTCGTGCTGGCTACGTCACCCGCGACGCTCGTGAAGTCGAGCGTAAGAAAGTGGGTCTGCGTAAAGCGCGTAAGCGTCCTCAGTACTCCAAGCGTTAATACCGCTTCGGCAGTCGAAAAAAGCCCGGTTCCTTGGAACCGGGCTTTTTTTATGTCTTGAACTAACCTGTCAGCATGTCCGTGGTAACCCGCGGTATAGACGCAGATCAAGCAAAGCGAGGGTTGTGGCCCATTGCCAGGCTAATCACCTTGTCACTGTGTGGATTTGTTTCTTACCATGACGGCCAAATTTTGGTGCCACAGACATTACCTAAGTACAGGCCTGATGCAACAGGCCAAGCAAGCTGATGGGAGAGGACTGAATGAGCAATGACGGCGTCAACGCAGGCCGGCGCCGCTTCCTCGTAGCCGCGACATCCGTGGTCGGGGCGGCGGGGGCAGTGGGGGCTGCGGTACCGTTCGTGGGGTCATGGTTTCCCAGTGCCAAGGCGAAGGCTGCCGGTGCACCGGTGAAGGTCAATATTGCCAAGGTCGAGCCTGGGCAACAGATGGTCGCGGAATGGCGCGGCCAGCCCGTATTCATCGTGCGGCGAACGCAAGAGATTCTCGGCAATCTCAAGAAGCTTACGCCAGAGCTGTCCGACCCTGAGTCTAAGGCCTCGGTGCAGCCAACGTACGTCGACCCGGAGGTTCGCTCGATCAAGCCGGAACTGCTCATTCTTGTCGGCCTGTGCACGCACCTGGGCTGCTCGCCGACCTTCCGCCCGGAAGTCGCGCCCGCTGATCTCGGGCCGAAGTGGGTGGGTGGCTATTTCTGCCCGTGCCACGGCTCGCACTACGACCTGGCTGGCCGTGTGTACAAGTCGCAACCCGCACCTCTCAACCTGCCAGTGCCGCCGCACTCTTACGAGTCGGATGACATCGTCGTCATCGGCGTCGACCAGGAGAAAGCATGATGAGCAAGTTCATGGACTGGATTGACGCTCGCTTCCCCGCCACCAAGATGTGGGAAGACCACCTGAGCAAGTATTACGCGCCCAAGAACTTCAACTTCCTGTATTTCTTCGGCTCGCTGGCCCTGCTGGTGCTGGTCAACCAGATCGTCACCGGCGTCTGGCTGACCATGAGCTTCACGCCCTCGGCGGAAGAGGCCTTTGCCTCGGTCGAGTACATCATGCGTGACGTGGAGTACGGCTGGATCCTGCGCTACCTGCACTCCACTGGTGCTTCGGCGTTCTTCATCGTGGTCTACCTGCACATGTTCCGTGGCCTGCTCTACGGCTCCTACCAGAAGCCACGTGAGCTGGTATGGCTGTTCGGCATGCTGATCTACCTGGCGCTGATGGCCGAGGCCTTCATGGGCTACCTGCTGCCGTGGGGGCAGATGTCGTACTGGGGCGCCCAGGTGATCATCTCGCTGTTCGGTGCCATCCCGGTAATCGGCGGCGACCTCACCCAGTGGATCCGTGGTGACTACCTGATCTCGGGCATTACCCTCAACCGCTTCTTCGCCCTGCACGTGGTGGCCTTGCCGATCGTGATTCTCGGCCTGGTGGTGCTGCACATCCTGGCCCTGCACGAAGTGGGTTCGAACAACCCGGATGGGGTCGATATCAAGAAGAAAAAGGACGAGAACGGCATCCCGCTCGACGGCATTCCGTTCCACCCGTACTACACCGTCAAGGACATTGTCGGGGTGGTGGTGTTCCTCTTCGTGTTCTGCGCCGTGGTGTTCTTCTTCCCGGAAATGGGCGGCTACTTCCTGGAAAAACCCAACTTCGAACAGGCCAACGCCTTCAAGACGCCTGAGCATATCGCCCCGGTCTGGTACTTCACGCCGTTCTACGCGATCTTGCGTGCCGTGCCTGACAAGCTGATGGGGGTAATCGCCATGGGCGCCGCCATCGCCGTGCTGTTCGTGTTGCCCTGGCTCGACCGCAGCCCGGTGCGCTCCATGCGCTACAAGGGTTGGATCAGCAAGGTCTTCCTGCTGGTGTTCTGCATTGCCTTCGTCATCCTCGGCATCCTCGGGGTGCTGGCGCCGACGCCGGGGCGCACCTTGCTGTCGCAGGTGTGCACGGTGTTGTACTTCGCCTACTTCCTGCTGATGCCGTTCTACACAAGGCTTGAGAAGACCAAACCGGTTCCGGAAAGGGTGACTGGCTGATGAAAAAATTGATTGCAGTATTTTTGCTGGCAGTGATGCCTGCCTTTTCCTTCGCTGCCGAACATGGCCTTGAGCTGGACAAGGTCGATATCGATCTGACTGACAAGGCTGCCATGCAGGACGGTGCGCGCACGTTTGCCAACTATTGCATGGGTTGCCACAGCGCCAAGTTCCAGCGTTACGAGCGGGTTGCCGACGACCTGGGTATCCCCCATGAGCTGATGCTCGAGAAGCTGGTGTTCACCGGTGCCAAGATCGGTGACCACATGAATATCGGCATGAAGCCCAGTGACGCCAAGACCTGGTTCGGTGCCGCGCCACCTGACCTGACCCTGGTGGCCCGGGTGCGCGGCACCGACTGGCTGTACAGCTACCTGCGCAGCTTCTACGAGGACCCTTCGCGTCCTTATGGGGTGAACAACAAAGTGTTCCCCAACGTCGGCATGCCCAATGTGCTGGTAGGCCTGCAGGGCAACCAGGTGGTGGGTTGCAAGCAGGTGCAGATGGTGGTCGATGGCAAGAAACAATTCGACCCATTGACGGGGAGCCCATTGACCCATGAAGCGTGTGACCAGCTGACCATCACGCCGAATTCCGGTACCCTGACCACCGAGCAGTTCGACGAGAAGGTCAAGAACCTGGTGACCTTCCTGGCCTATTCGGCCAACCCGGTCAAACTGGAAAGCCAGCGCATCGGTACCTACGTGTTGCTGTACCTGGCTTTCTTCTTCGTGTTCGCCTACTTGCTCAAGCGCGAATACTGGAAGGACGTGCACTGATCACGCAGTAGTTTCTGGTAGTTGAACGCGCCCTGGGCGCTCCCTCGTGCAAGCGGGGGAGCCTCCAGGGCGCGTTTGCATTTGCAGTTTCACAAGCATCCCATGCGAGGAGGCGCTACATGGGCGTGACCAACCGGTTAGCCTGCTATTCCGATCCCGCTGACCCTTATTCTCACCGGGTGCGCCTGGTGCTTGCCGAGAAGGGCGTCAGCGTGCAGATCATCGACGTCGACCCTGGGCGTCTGCCGCCCAAGCTGGTTGAGGTGAACCCTTACGGCAGCGTGCCGACCCTGGTCGATCGCGACCTGACGTTGTATGAATCGACGGTGGTGATGGAATACCTCGAGGAGCGTTACCCGCACCCGCCGCTGATGCCGGTTTATCCGGTGGCGCGGGGTAACAGCCGCTTGTTGATACACCGCATCCAGCGTGACTGGTGTGCGTTGGCCGATACCGTGCTCGACCCGCGCAGCAGCGATGCCGCTCGTGCCGAGGCACGCAAGGCGCTGCGCGAGAGCCTGACCGGCGTCTCGCCACTGTTCAACGAGTTCGCCTGCTTCATGAGCGATGAGCAAAGCCTGGTCGATTGTTGTCTATTGCCCATACTCTGGCGTTTGCCGGTTATGGGTATCGAATTGCCGCGGCAAGCCAAGCCGCTGCTGGATTACATGGAGCGACAGTTTGCCCGCGAGCCATTTTTGGCGAGCCTGTCCTCCGTTGAGCGTGAAATGCGCAAGCTTTAAGGAGCCGTTGATGAACTCCAGTCGCCCCTATCTGGTTCGAGCACTGTACGAGTGGATCGTCGACAACGATTGCACCCCTCATATGCTGGTCAATGCCGAGTTCCCGGCTGTCCAGGTGCCGCAAGGTTTCGCCAGTGACGGCCAGATCGTCCTGAACATTTCCCCGAGTGCCGTGCGCAGCCTGCACATGGATAACGATGCGGTGAGCTTCGAAGGTCGCTTCGGCGGCGTTGCTCATTCGCTGTTCGTGCCGGTGGGTGCCATTCTCGGCATCTACGCCCGTGAGAACGGCCAAGGCATGGTCTTCGAGCTGGAGCCGCCAGTGATGGAGGGTGAAGAGCTGGACGACGAAGGTGTCGAGCCTGATGACGATGGTCCGCCGCAAGGCGGTGGCCAGCCGCCACGTCCGAGTGGTCGGCCGAGCCTGAAGGTGGTCAAGTAACAAAAAAGGCGATCCAAGAGGATCGCCTTTTTCATTGCTGGCTTGGAATTACAAGTCGCTGATGCTGCGCACCTGGTCCTTGTTGATGCGGGTGCGTTTGCCGTCGAGTTGCTCGAACTCGTAGAAGCCTGAGCTCTTCTCGTAGTGCGGGGCGTCGATGGCCTGGATCTCGCGGCCGTCGTTGAGGGTGATCAGGCTAGGTGTGGAGCAGCCGGCCAGGGCGGCGAAGGTGCCGATCAGCAGGGCGGGCAGCAGAAGCTTTTTCATGCGGTGTTTCCTGACTATTTGAAATGATGAAACGTAATCAGTCGATGTATTCGAACAGCTTGACGATCTTCTGCACGCCAGACACGCCCTGAACTACCGCAGTGGCGGCGTTGGCCTCTTGCTGGGTCACCAGGCCGAGCAGGTAGACGATGCCGTTTTCGGTGATCACCTTGATGCGCGAGCTGGGCACGGCATTGTCGGTCAGCATCTGGGTCTTGATCTTGGTGGTCAGCCAGGCGTCGTTGTTGCGCGCCAGGATGGACGAGGGCTGCATCACCTGCAGCTCGTTGTGCACTTTCTTGACCCGCTGTACCTGGCCGGCGGTTTGTTCGGCCAGGCTCTTGAGGTCGGCGCGCGGCGTTTGCCCAGCGAGCAGAACGATGCCGTTGTAGCTGCTGACGACAATGTGCGAGTTCTTGTCCAGGTCAGGGTTGGCCTTGGAAATGTTGACCGCCGCCTTGGTTTCGATCAGCGAGTCATCGATCTTGCTGCCGATGGTGCGGGTACCGCGATCATCCTCGATCGGCGAATTACGGGTCGAGGTCAGTACCGAGCTGCAGCCGGTGACGCTCAGGCACAGGGTCAGGGCCATCAGGCCGAGGCGCATAGGGATCATTCTTCACTCCCGAACAGTTGGCTGTCGATCAGATCGCACAGGCAGTGGATCGCCAGCAGGTGGACTTCTTGAATACGTGCAGTGACCGTTGCAGGCACGCGGATTTCCACGTCCTCTGGCAGCAGCAGTGAAGCCATGCCGCCGCCGTCACGTCCGGTCAAGGCTACGACAATCATTTCGCGATCATGTGCGGCCTGGATCGCTTGAATTACGTTGGCCGAGTTACCGCTGGTCGAAATCGCCAGCAGAACATCGCCGGGCTGGCCCAGGGCGCGAATCTGCTTGGAGAAGACTTCGTTGTAGCTGTAGTCGTTGGCGATCGAGGTCAGCGTCGAGCTGTCGGTGGTCAGCGCGATGGCCGGCAGGCTCGGGCGCTCCCGCTCGAAGCGGTTGAGCAGCTCGGAAGAGAAGTGCTGGGCATCGCCGGCCGAGCCGCCGTTGCCGCAGGCGAGCATCTTGCCCTCGTTGAGCAGTGCATTGACCATGACCAGGCTGGCCTGCTCGATGTGCGGTGCCAGGATGTCCATTGCCTGTTGCTTGGTATCGATGCTGGCCTGGAACAGCCGGCGAATTCGGGATTGCATGTCCATCTGGTGACCTTAAGTGGGGCGGTGGCAGGCGCGAGGCGCAACAGCGACCAGCCCGCGAAACATAGAGCAAAAAATTGGGAGTGGATTCAGCATTCGAAGGCGTTTTTCAGCCATTGAAGCGGCCGGCCTGCATGGTGGCTACCCTGCAAGGCGACAACGTCGAAGCGGCAAGGGTGGTTGGCCCAGCGAGACTCCTTCTGCAGGAAAAGACTGGCGGCAAGCACCAGTCGTTTCTGCTTGCGCCCGTCGATACTGCCGAGGGCGCCACCGAAGCCCGCGTGCAACCGATAGCGGACTTCGACGAATACTACTGTATCGGCGTCGAGCATGACCAGATCAAGCTCGCCGCCTTTGCATCGCCAGTTACGCGTCAGCAGTTGCAGACCTTGCCCCTGAAGGTATTCAAGGGCCTGGTTTTCTGCGGCCTGGCCGGCGCTGGTCGGCGATGCGTCCGGCATCAGCGGCTGGTGTCCGGCAGGCGTTTGACCTGGCCGCCGGAGAACTCGGCCCATGGCAACTGGCGCTCGATGCGCTGGCTGGCGCTCATGCTCAGGCTGCCGGAGAGGCCTTGAATGCGGTTGTCTGGCAGTGCTTTCAGCTGGCCCAGGCGTGGCGCCAGGCTGTACGCATCAACGCCCATGGCATAAAGGCGGCCGAGGCTACCGGCAGCTTGTGGCCATTGCTGTACCACCTGCTGGCGCAGGCTGTTGGTGGTGTCCAGCAGCCACGGGGTTTCGCAGAAGCGAATGCCGTTCATGTCGTTGTACTGGTTGACGTCACCGCTGGCGCTGTACAGGTTCGAGGTGGCGTAGACCGGTACGTCACCGGCGTACTGGAAGTTCAGGGTCGGCTTGATCTGCTGTGCCTGCTGTGGGGTCGAGGCAAGGAAGATGAAATCGATGTCCTGGCGGCGCGATGGCTGTGCGGCAATGCTGCCACCGACCGTGCTCTGCACGCTCTGGGCGCGGCCTTCGCTTTGGCGCAGCTGGAACAGGTTGGCGATCTGCTGGGCGAGGGCGACCGGCTGGGCGATGCGCTCGGCGGCGATGATGGTGCCACCGTTGCCTTCCCAGTCCTGACGGAAGGCGGCGAGCACGCGGTCCCCCCACTCGCCGCTCGGTACCAGGGCCACGGCGCGGACCATGCCATCGGCGCGGGCGCGGCGCGAAACTTCGCGGGCTTCGTCTTCTGCGGCGAGGCCGAACTGGAACAGTTGTGGGGGAGCCTTCTGGCCCGCGTCGGCGTAGTTCAGGGCGAGGGTGGTGATAGGCAGCTGCGCGTTGGCGGCGAGTTTTTTCACCATGGCTTTTTCCAGCGGGCCGACCACCAGTTGCACGCCATCGGCCTGGGCTTGGCGGTAGAAGTCGTCGAGCGAGCCGATGCGCGAGCTGTCGTAAACCTGCACGGCTGGCGCTTGCTGGCCGGCCTGCTGAGCCTGGAAGTGCGCGGCCATGAAGCCGTCACGCAGGGCGCGTGCGACGCCGGCCAGTGGGCCTTCCTGGGGTAGCAGAAGGCCGATCTTGGTCAGCGGCTGGCTGGCCAGTTCCTTGAGTTTGGTCAAGGCCAGGGGCAGTTGTTTGGCTGCCGGGTGATCGGGGTGCTGCTTGCGCCAGGTGTCGATGGCCGCCTGCTGTTGCTCCAGGGTGCCGGCGCTTTTTACGGCCAGGGCGAGGCTAGTCCAGCCGGTCAGGGTTTCGTTGCTGGCGGGCTGCTGCAGTTGCTCGGCAGGCAGCGAGGCGACCAGCGCCCAGATCGCGTCATTATTGCTGCTGGCGGCCTGGCCGCTGAGCAGGGGGCCCAGCAGCACGCGCTGTTGTGCGGCAGGCATGGTCTGGCCATCGGCCTCAAGGGCGGCAGCATGGACGCTGTAAGTACGCACCTGTTGTTCTGCCGGCAGCTCGGCAATGTGCTGCAGGCTGGGGTGCGACAGGGCGCTGAGGGCTGCCTTGGGCTGGTTGCGGCTCATGGCCAGTTCTGCGCTGAGCGTGGCGGCGAAGATCTGCTGGGCGGGCTTGAGCGTATCCATCGGGACTTGCTCGAGAATGCGTGCGGCGCGCGGATAGTCCTTCTGCTTGTAGGCCAGGTCGGCAGCGCTCAGGCGCAACAGGGCCGCGTCTTCTGCGGACTTGCTGGTCGCCGCTTTTTCGAGCAGTTGCTCGATGCTGGCGTCCGGGGTGCGTGGCAGTTCGCCCAGGCTGGATGAGGGCGAGCTGGCACAGGCTGCCAGCAGGGCAGCGAGGCAGAGGGCTGTGAACAGCCGCAGGCAAGCGATCATGTAAAGGTCCTGTTACCGATCAAGTTGGCCGGCGATTGTACCGAAGGGTTGGCCGGGGCGCGATCTTGCTGATTGCAGAACCTTCACTATAGGTGGCTGAGCGGTCGGTGCGGGTGAAGTTCTTTGCGCCCTATTACCGGCGCTCGGGCTACAATGGCGCCTTTGATCCGAAAGGCAGGTGTGCGCAGTGACTGATGTGGCAGGGGCTTCGAAATCCACCGTGGGGACGCTGTACGTGGTCGCGACCCCCATCGGCAACCTCGACGACATGAGTGCCAGGGCATTGAAGGTGCTGGCCGACGTCGCCTTGATCGCTGCCGAGGACACCCGGCATTCGATCCGCCTGCTGCAGCATTTCGGCATCGACACGCCGCTGGCGGCTTGCCATGAGCACAACGAGCGCGATGAGGGCGGGCGCTTCATCACCAAGCTGCTGGCCGGTGAGGACGTGGCGCTGGTATCCGATGCCGGTACTCCGTTGATTTCCGACCCAGGCTACCACCTGGTGCGCCAAGCGCGAGCCGCAGGGGTAAATGTTGTGCCGGTGCCTGGCGCCTGTGCGCTGATCGCTGCACTCTCGGCGGCCGGCCTGCCGTCCGACCGCTTCATCTTCGAAGGCTTCCTGCCGGCCAAGACGGCTGGTCGTCGTGCTCGCCTGGAACAGGTGAAGGAAGAGCCGCGCACGTTGATCTTCTACGAGGCGCCTCACCGTATTCTTGAGTGCCTGGAAGACATGACCTTGGTATTCGGTGCCGATCGCCCGGCGCTGCTGGCGCGCGAGCTGACCAAAACCTTCGAGACCCTCAAAGGCTTGCCGCTTGGTGAGCTGCATGCCTTCGTGGCGGGCGACAGCAACCAGCAGCGCGGCGAATGCGTGTTGTTGGTCGGTGGCTGGAGCGCGCCGGAGGGTGAGGAGGCGATCAGCGCCGAGGCGCAGCGCGTGCTCGACCTGCTGTTAGCCGAGTTGCCGCTCAAGCGTGCGGCGGCGTTGGCGGCTGAAATTACCGGTGTGCGCAAGAATCTGTTGTATCAGGTGGCCCTGGAAAAGCAGAAAGCCCAGTGAGGTAATTTGCGGTATCGCTTGTTCTTGAGCGCGCGTGCCGTTAACCTTGGCGGCGGAGAGTCGATCGGACAGTCGCTGCCGTCTTTTGTTCCGCAAAAGGCGGGGGAGGAAAGTCCGGGCTCCATAGGGCAGAGTGCCAGGTAACGCCTGGGAGGCGCGAGCCTACGGAAAGTGCCACAGAAAATAACCGCCTAAGCACTTCGGTGCCGGTAAGGGTGAAAAGGTGCGGTAAGAGCGCACCGCACGGCTGGCAACAGTTCGTGGCTAGGTAAACCCCACTTGGAGCAAGACCAAATAGGGTTCCATCAGGCGTGGCCCGCGTCGGAACCGGGTAGGTTGCTAGAGGCGTCCAGTGATGGCCGTCGTAGAGGAATGACTGTCCTCGACAAAACCCGGCTTACAGATCGACTCTCCACCTCCCTCCCTCCTGCTTGATCGATAGCAGATCGCATCTGGTAATACCGAAAAAATCTTACTCTTAATAAATTACTTTAACTTCGAACGGCATTCGTTTGAGTGGGTTTGATTTTTCACGTTTTTTTCATCCCTGGTAATCCTTCCCTCCCTCCTATATCACGCTAAATCTCGGTCCTGTAAGGGTTTTCCTTATGAACGTGCCTTGACGGTGCAGCAGGCGGATTCCTATAGTGTGCGCAAGTGGCAGAAAGTGGGATGAAGTGGGTTTTCTGGCACAAAAAAGCTAACATTGTGGGGAATCGCAGCCGTGTTCCGCGGAGCCAACGCCGTCAGCCTCGATGCAAAGGGCCGTCTCGCCATGCCGAGCCGGTACCGTGACGAGCTCGATTCGCGTTGCAATGGTCAGTTGATCGTGACCATCGACGCCGTTGACCCCTGCTTGTGTGTTTATCCCCTCGATGAGTGGGAACAGATTGAAGCCAAGTTGCGCGCCTTGCCGTCGTTGCGTGAGGAAAACCGCCGCCTGCAGCGTTTGCTGATCGGCAATGCGGTTGACCTGGAGCTCGATGGCAGTGGGCGTTTCCTGGTACCGCCCCGCCTGCGTGAGTACGCCAAGCTGGACAAGAAGGCGATGCTGGTGGGGCAGCTGAACAAATTCCAGCTGTGGGATGAGGATGCCTGGAACGCAGTTTCGGCAGCCGACCTTGCAGCTATCCAACAACCGGGCGCCATGCCCGACGATTTGCGTGACCTGATCCTGTGACCATAGATAGCGGCTTCAACCACATTACCGTCCTGCTCGACGAAGCTGTCGAGGCATTGGCCCTGCGCCCCGACGGTTGCTATCTCGACGGCACTTTCGGCCGCGGCGGGCACAGCCGTCTGATCCTCAGCAAGCTTGGGCCGCAAGGGCGGCTGCTGGGGTTCGACAAAGATCCTCAAGCGATTGCCACCGGGCAAGCGCTAGCGGCCGAAGACGGCCGCTTTGTCATTGTACAGCGCAGCTTTGCCGAGCTGGGTGCCGAGGTGGCCGAGCGCGGTCTGGACGGCAAGGTCAGCGGCATTCTGCTCGACCTGGGCGTTTCCTCGCCGCAGCTGGATGACCCGGAGCGCGGCTTCAGCTTCCTCAACGACGGCCCGCTGGACATGCGCATGAACCCTGACCAGGGCATCAGCGCCGCCGAATTCATCGCCACTGCACCTGTGGAAGAAATCGCCCGCGTGTTCAAGGAATACGGCGAAGAGCGTTTTGCCGGGCGCATGGCGCGTGCCGTGGTCGAGCGCCGCGAGAAGCAACCCTTCACCCGCACCGCGGACCTGGCCGAAGTGCTCAAAGTGGCCAACCCCGCGTGGGAGAAGGGCAAGAACCCAGCTACCCGTGCCTTCCAGGGCCTGCGCATCCACGTCAACAACGAACTGGGCGACCTGGAAGCCGGCCTTGAAGCCGCGCTCGATGCCCTGGAAGTTGGCGGCCGCCTGGCGGTTATCAGCTTCCACTCGCTCGAAGACCGCATCGTCAAGCTGTTCATGCGCAAGCTGGTCAAGGGTGAAGCCGATAACCTGCCGCGCAACCTGCCGGTTCAGCACAAAGTCTTCGAGCCCAAGATCAAGCTCATCGGCAAGGCGCAGTTTGCCTCCGACGCCGAACTCAAGGCCAACCCTCGGTCGCGCAGCGCCGTGATGCGGGTGGCGGAGAAGCTTCGGTGAGCCGGCTATTCGCCAAACCTTTACCAGGCGGAAGCTTCCTGATGCTTCTGCTGTTTGTCGGCGTGCTCATTTCGGCCATCGCTGTGTCGTACAGCGCCCACTGGAACCGTCAGTTGCTCAACACCCTTTACGGCGAGTTGAATGAGCGCGACAAGGCCCAGGCCGAGTGGGGTCGCCTGATTCTCGAGCAAAGCACCTGGACCGCCGCCAGCCGTATCGAGAGCCTGGCCTCCGAACAGCTGAAAATGCGTGTGCCCGCGGCTGACGAAGTGCGGATGGTGGCGCCATGATGAAGCTCGAAGGCGCACTCTACCCTTGGCGCTTCCGCGTGGTGATCGGCTTGCTGGCGATCATGGTCGGTGCCATCTGCTGGCGCATCATCGACCTGCAGGTGGTCGACCGTGATTTCCTCAAAGGCCAGGGCGATGCCCGAAGCCTGCGGCACATCCCTATCCCGGCACACCGTGGTCTGATCACCGATCGCAACGGTGAGCCACTGGCTGTCAGTACCCCGGTCACCACCTTGTGGGCCAACCCCAAGGAAATGCAGGCGTCCAAGGACCGCTGGCCGCAACTGGCGGCGGCGCTTGGGCAGAACCCCCAGCAACTGACCGATCGCCTGACCCAGCAGGCCGGCAAGGAGTTCATCTACCTGGTCCGTGGCCTGACCCCGGAGCAGGGCCAGCACGTGCTCGACCTGAAGGTGCCGGGTGTTTATGGCCTGGAAGAATTCCGCCGCTTCTACCCGGCCGGTGACGTCACCGCCCACATGGTCGGCTTCACCGACCTCGACGACCATGGACGTGAAGGGGTGGAGCTGGCCTACGACGAGTGGCTGGCCGGCGTGCCCGGCAAGCGGCAAGTGATCAAGGACCGGCGCGGCCGGTTGATCAAGGACATCCAGGTCACCAAAAACGCCAAGGCCGGCAAGACCTTGGCGTTGTCCATCGACCTGCGCCTGCAATACCTGGCCACCCGCGAACTGCGCAACGCGATTGCCGAGCAGGACGCCAAGGCCGGTAGCCTGGTGATCATGGACGTCAAGACCGGTGAGGTCCTGGCCATGGTCAACCAGCCGACCTACAACCCGAACAACCGCCGCAGCATGTTCCCGGCTGCCATGCGTAACCGGGCGATCATCGACGTATTCGAGCCAGGCTCCACGGTCAAGCCGATTTCCATGAGCGCTGCACTGCAGAGCGGACGCTGGAAGCCGACCGACAAGGTCGAGGTGTATCCAGGCAGCCTGCAGATTGGCCGCTACACCATCAAGGACGTGTCGCGCAGCGAAGGCCCGATCCTCGACCTGACCGGCATCCTGATCAACTCCAGTAACGTCGGCATGAGCAAGATCGCCTTCGACATCGGCGGCGAGGCTATCTACCGGGTCATGTCCCAGGTCGGCCTCGGCCAGTACACCGGCCTCGGCTTCCCGGGCGAGCGCGTCGGCAACCTGCCTAACCACCGTGAGTGGCGCAAGGCTGAAACCGCGACCCTGTCTTACGGCTATGGCGTGTCGGTGACCGCCCTGCAGCTGGTGCACGCCTACGCAGCACTGGCCAACGACGGCAAGATGGTGCCGCTGTCGATCCTCAAGGTCGACAAAGCGCCCGAGGCCGTTCAGGCCATTCCGAAGGAAACCGCCGAAACCGTGCAGGGCATGCTGCAGCAGGTGATCGAAGCGCCGCGCGGCGTGTTCCGTGCCCAGGTGCCGTTCTATCACGTGGGTGGCAAGTCGGGTACTGCGCGTAAGGCCACTGTCGGCTCCAAGGGTTACACCGAAAACGCCTACCGCTCGCTGTTTGCCGGCTTCGGCCCGATGAGCGACCCGCGTTACGCCGTGGTCGTGGTCATCGACGAGCCGAGCAAAGGTGGCTATTTCGGCGGCCTGGTATCGGCGCCGGTGTTCAGCAAGGTCATGTCCGGCACCCTGCGGTTGATGAACGTGCCGCCGGACAACCTGCCACCGCCGACCGAACAGCAGCAAGTCAATGCAGTACCCGCCAAGGGAGGGCGTGGATGATGACAATGCCACTGAGCAAGCTTTTCGCCCACGCCAGCCGCGATCCATTGATCCGTGAGCTGACCCTGGACAGCCGCGCCGTGCGCCCGGGTGACCTGTTCCTGGCCGTGCCGGGTGCCAAGGTCGACGGCCGTGACCATATCGCCGATGCTCTGGCCCGTGGCGCAGCCGCCGTTGCCTATGAAGAGCAGGGCGCCAGCGTGCTGCCGATCACTGACGTCCCTCTGATTCCTGTGAAGAGCCTGGTCGGCCAGCTTTCGCAGATTGCCGGACGCTTCTACGGCGAGCCGAGTCGCCAGTTGAACCTGGTAGGCGTTACCGGTACGAATGGCAAGACCAGTGTCACTCAGCTGGTGGCGCAGGCGCTCGACGCGCTTGACCAGCGTTGTGGCCTGATTGGCACCTTGGGTACCGGTTTCTATGGTGAGCTGCAGAGCGGTCGCCTGACCACGCCTGACCCGATCTCGGTGCAGTCGACCCTCTACGATCTGAAGAAGCTCGGCGCCAAGGCCGTGGCGATGGAGGTTTCCTCGCATGCCCTGGAGCAGGGCCGTGTCGCCGCCCTGGAATTCGATATCGCGGTAATGACCAACCTGTCCCGTGATCACCTCGATTACCACGGCAACATGGAAGCCTACGAGGCTGCCAAGGCGAAGCTGTTCGCCTGGCCGAGCTTGCGCTGCCAGGTCGTCAACCTTGACGATGGGTTTGGTCGTCGCCTGGCCGAAGACTTCGCCCGCCGCCCGAGTGTCGATCACATCGAGACTCGGCTGCTCAGCTATAGCCTGGAAAACTCGGACGCTTCGCTGTTCTGCCGCGAAGCGCATTTCGATGATGATGGCGTGCGCGCCATTCTGGTCACCGCCCAAGGTGAGCGCACCTTGCGCAGCCAGCTGCTGGGTCGTTTCAACCTGAGCAACATGCTTGCTGCCGTGGCAACGCTGCTGGCGCTGGATTATTCGCTGGACGAAATTCTCAAGGTCACCCCGCAGTTGCAGGGGCCGATCGGCCGCATGCAGCGCCTGGGGGGCGGCAAGAAACCGCTGGTTGTGGTCGACTACGCTCACACGCCTGACGCCCTGGAAAAAGTCCTCGAAGCCCTGCGTCCGCATGCCCATGGCAAGCTGCTGTGCCTGTTCGGCTGTGGCGGCGACCGCGATCGCGGCAAGCGCCCGCTGATGGCCCAGGTGGCCGAACGCCTGGCTGACCGGGTATTGGTCACCGATGACAACCCCCGTACTGAAGATCCGCAAGGCATCTTCGCCGATATCCGCCCGGGTTTCGCCAAACCCGAGAGTGTCGAATTCGTCGCCGGCCGTGGCGAGGCCATTGCGCATTTGATCGCTTCTGCTGCTGCCGATGACGTCATCGTCCTGGCCGGCAAGGGGCACGAGGATTACCAGGAGATCAATGGCGAACGCCATGATTTCTCCGACCTGGTCGAAGCCGAGAAGGCACTTGCAGCCTGGGAGGCTCCACATGCTTAAGCCCATGACACTCAGCCAGCTGACCACGGCACTGAGTGCTCGCCAGGTTGGCGCCGACGCCAGCTTCACCGGTGTCAGCATCGACAGCCGTAGCGTTGCTGCCGGGCAGTTGTTCGTTGCCTTGACCGGCCCGCGTTTCGACGGCCACGACTACCTGGCCGATGTGAAGGCCAAAGGCGCCGTGGCAGCATTGGTCGAGCGTGAGGTCGCCGATGTCGACCTGCCGCAGTTGCTGGTCAAGGATTGCCGCGTTGCGCTCGGCCAACTGGGTGCGTTGAATCGCGCTGCTTTCGACAAGCCGGTGGTGGCCATCACTGGCTCCAGCGGCAAGACCACGGTCAAGGAAATGCTCGCCAGCATCCTGCGCACCCGCGGTCTGGTGCACGCCACCCGAGGCAACCTCAACAATGACCTTGGTGCGCCGCTGACTCTGCTGGAAATCGCCCCGGAGCACAGCGCCGCCGTGATCGAGCTGGGTGCATCGCGCATCGGTGAGATTCGTTACACCGTCGGCCTGACTCAGCCGCAGGTGGTCATCATCAATAACGCCGGTACTGCCCACGTAGGCGAGTTCGGCGGCCCGGAAAAAATCGTCGAAGCCAAGGGCGAAATCCTCGAAGGCCTGGGTGAGGGCGGTACGGCCATCCTCAACCTGGACGACAAGGCTTTTGCCATCTGGAAAGCGCGTGCCGGTGAACACAAAGTCATCAGTTTTGCGCGCAGCAATCCGCAGGCCGACTTCTACGCCACCGGTATCGGTCGCGATGCACGAGGCTGCCCATCATTCACCCTGCATGGCGCTAGCGAATCGGTGGCTGTGCAGCTCAACGTACTCGGTGAACACAACGTCAGCAACGCCCTGGCCGCCGCCGCCGCCGCACACGCCGTTGGTCTGAGCCTGAGCGGCATCGCTGCCGGCCTGAATGCCGTGCAACCGGTCAAGGGCCGCACCGTGGCGCAGATAGCGGCAAACGGGGTGCGGGTGATCGATGACAGTTACAACGCAAATCCCACCTCGATGTGCGCGGCCATTGATATACTCGCCGGCTTTTCCGGGCGCACCGTTCTGGTGCTTGGGGATATCGGCGAGCTGGGCCAGTGGGCGGAGGAAGGCCACCGTCAGGTGGGCGATTACGCACGCGGCAAGGTCGACGCCCTGTACGCGGTAGGTTCCAACATGACATATGCGGTCCAGGCGTTCGGCGCCAATGGCCGTCATTTCGCGACTCAAGCTGAGCTGATCGAGGCCGTTGGCGCCGAGACGGACAGCAACACCACTATCTTGATCAAGGGCTCGCGCAGCGCTGCGATGGAAAACGTCGTGGCTGCACTGTGCGGTGCCAGCGGGGAGAAACATTAATGCTGCTGCTGTTGGCTGAGTATCTGCAACAGTTCCATAAAGGCTTCGCGGTCTTCCAGTACCTGTCCCTGCGCGGGATTCTCGGTGTACTGACCGCGTTGTCGCTGGCGCTGTGGCTGGGCCCGTGGATGATCCGTACCCTGCAGATCCGCCAGATCGGTCAGGCCGTCCGTAACGACGGCCCACAATCGCACTTGTCCAAATCCGGCACCCCCACCATGGGCGGCGCCCTGATCCTGTCCGCCATCGGCGTCAGCACCTTGCTGTGGGCCGACCTGTCCAACCGTTACGTGTGGACGGTACTGATCGTCACCTTGCTGTTCGGTGCCATCGGCTGGGTCGACGACTACCGCAAGGTGATCGAAAAGAACTCGCGTGGCCTGCCGAGCCGCTGGAAGTATTTCTGGCAGTCGGTATTCGGCCTGGGCGCTGCGATCTTCCTCTACAAAACTGCGCCGACCTCGGTCGAAACCACCCTGATCGTGCCGTTCCTCAAGGACGTCACCATTCCGCTGGGTATCGGTTTCGTCGTGCTCACCTACTTCGTCATCGTAGGTTCCAGCAACGCGGTCAACCTGACCGACGGCCTCGATGGCCTGGCGATCATGCCAACGGTCATGGTCGGCGGCGCGCTGGGCATCTTCTGCTACCTGTCGGGTAACGTGAAGTTCGCCGAATACCTGCTGATCCCTTATGTGCCGGGTTCGGGCGAGCTGATCGTGTTCTGCGGCGCGCTGATTGGCGCGGGCCTGGGCTTCCTGTGGTTCAACACCTATCCGGCCCAGGTATTCATGGGTGACGTCGGCGCGCTGGCGCTGGGTGCTGCTTTGGGCACCATCGCCGTGATCGTGCGCCAGGAAATCGTCCTGTTCATCATGGGCGGCATTTTCGTGATGGAAACCCTGTCGGTGGTGATCCAGGTCGCCTCCTTCAAGTTGACCGGCAAGCGCGTGTTCCGCATGGCGCCGATCCACCACCACTTTGAACTCAAGGGCTGGCCTGAGCCACGGGTGATCGTCCGCTTCTGGATCATCACCGTGATTCTGGTGCTGATTGGCCTTGCAACCCTGAAACTGAGGTAGACGAGCGTGTCACTGATCGCTTCCGACCAATTCCGCATCGTTGTCGGCCTCGGCAAGAGCGGCATGTCCCTGGTTCGCTTCCTGGCGAACCGGGGCATTGCCTTTGCGGTCGCCGACACCCGTGAGCAACCGCCGGAACTGGACACACTGCGCCGTGATTACCCGCAGGTGGAAGTGCGCTGTGGTGAACTGGACGTGGACTTCCTGTGCCGCGCCAACGAGCTGTACGTGAGCCCCGGCCTGGCCTTGGCCACGCCGGCTCTGCAGCAGGCGGCGGCGCGCGGCGTTAAGCTGTCTGGCGATATCGAACTGTTCGCCCGCCAAGCCAAGGCTCCGATCATCGCCATCAGCGGCTCCAACGCGAAAAGCACCGTGACTACGTTGGTCGGCGAGATGGCCGCCAAGGCCGGCAAGCGTGTGGCGGTGGGTGGCAATCTGGGCACGCCGGCCCTGGACCTGCTCAGCGACGATGTCGAGCTGTACGTCATGGAGCTGTCGAGCTTCCAACTGGAAACCACCGACCAGCTCAATGCCGAAGTGGCCACCGTGTTGAACATCAGCGAAGACCACATGGACCGCTACAGCGGCCTGCCGGCCTATCACCTGGCCAAGCACCGGATCTTCCGTGGCGCCCAGCAGGTGGTGGTCAACCGCCAGGATGCCTTGAGCCGGCCACTGCCGGTCGAAGGTCGTCCATGCTGGACCTTCGGCCTCAACCAGCCGGACTTCAAGGGCTTCGGCCTGCGTGAAGTCGATGGAGAGAAATACCTGGCCTTCGAGTTCCAGACGCTGATGCCAGCGCGCGAACTCAAGGTGCGTGGTGCTCACAACCAGAGCAACGCCCTGGCAGCATTGGCCCTGGGCCATGCCGCCGGCTTGCCGTTCGAGCCGATGCTCGAAGCCTTGCGTGAATTCGGTGGCCTTGCCCACCGTTGCCAGTGGGTGCGCGAGCGCAACGGCGTGAACTGGTACGACGATTCCAAGGCCACCAACGTCGGCGCGGCCCTGGCTGCCATCGAAGGCCTGGGTGCGGATATCGAAGGCAAGCTGGTGCTGATCGCCGGCGGCGACGGCAAAGGTGCCGACTTCGCCGCCCTGCGTGAACCGGTCGCGCGCTTCTGCCGCGCCGTGGTGCTGCTCGGCCGTGATGCCGAACGCCTGGCCGAAACCTTGGGCGATGCCGTGCCGCTGGTGCGGGTCAAGACCCTCGACGAAGCCGTGCAACAGTGTGCCGAACTGGCCCAACCTGGCGACGCCGTGCTGCTGTCTCCAGCCTGCGCCAGCCTGGACATGTTCAAGAACTTTGAAGAGCGCGGGCGTCTGTTCGCCCAGGCGGCGGGGGGGCTGGCATGATCTTCGGCGTCCTCAAGCCATATCCATCGCCGCTGATCAGCGGCCGTGGCATCGACCTCGACTTCGCCTTCCTGGCCGGTTGCCTGGCGCTGCTGGGCCTGGGCCTGGTGATGATCACTTCGGCATCGTCGGAAGTGGCCGCCGTGCAGTCCGGCAACCCGCTCTACCACATGTTCCGCCACTTGGTGTACGTGGCCATCGGCCTGGTCGCCTGCGGTGCGACCATGCTGGTGCCGATCGCCACCTGGCAGCGCATGGGCTTCATGATGCTGATTGGCGCCTTCGGCCTGCTGGTGCTGGTGCTGGTGCCGGGGATTGGCCGTGAGGTGAACGGCTCCATGCGCTGGATCGGCTTCAGCTTCTTCAACGTTCAGCCTTCGGAAATCGCCAAGGTCTTCGTCGTCATCTACCTGGCCGGCTACCTGGTACGCCGGCAGACCGAAGTACGTGAAACCTGGATGGGCTTCTTCAAACCGTTCATCGTGCTGCTGCCCATGGCCGCCTTGCTCCTGATGGAGCCGGACTTCGGCGCCACGGTGGTCATGATGGGCGCGGCGGCGGCCATGCTGTTCCTTGGCGGAGTAGGCTTGTTCCGCTTCAGCCTGATGGTGGTGTTGGCGGTTCTGGCGGTGTTCGTGCTGGTGCAGGCTCAGCCTTATCGAATGGCGCGCCTGATCACCTTTACCGACCCCTGGTCCGACCAGTTCGGTTCCGGCTACCAGCTGACCCAGGCACTGATCGCTTTCGGCCGTGGCGAGTGGCTGGGCGTGGGCCTGGGCAACAGTGTGCAGAAGCAGTTCTACTTGCCCGAAGCGCACACCGACTTCGTGTTCTCGGTGCTTGCAGAAGAGCTGGGCGTGGTCGGTTCGCTGGTGACCATCGCGCTGTTCGTCTTCGTTACCGTGCGCGCCTTGTACATTGGCCTGTGGGCCGAGAAGGCCAAACAGTTCTTTGCCGCCTACATGGCGTTCGGCCTGGCGTTCCTGTGGATTGGCCAGTTCCTGATCAACATTGGCGTGAACGTCGGCCTGCTGCCGACCAAGGGCCTGACCTTGCCGTTCCTCAGTTACGGGGGCAGCTCGCTGGTGATCTGTTGCGCCTGCGTGGGCTTGTTGCTGCGCATCGAATGGGAGAGCCGCACGCACCTGGGCAGTGAGGAACACGAATTCAACGAAAGCGATTTTGCCGAGGAGACCAGTCATGGCCGCTGACGGCAAGAACGTACTGATCATGGCAGGCGGTACCGGGGGGCATGTATTCCCGGCCCTGGCCTGCGCCCGTGAGTTCCAGGCGCGCGGTTACAGCGTGCACTGGCTGGGCACTCCGCGCGGCATCGAGAATGAACTGGTGCCACAGGCCGGATTACCGCTGCACCTGATCCAGGTCAGCGGCTTGCGTGGCAAAGGCAAGCTGTCGCTGCTCAAGGCGCCGTTCACTCTGGTCAAGGCGGTACTGCAGGCGCGCAGCATCATTCGTCAGCTAAAGCCGGTCTGCGTGCTGGGCTTCGGCGGCTATGTGACTGGCCCGGGCGGCGTGGCTGCGCGGCTGTGCGGTGTACCGTTGGTGATCCACGAACAGAATGCCCGCGCCGGTACCGCCAATCGCCTGCTGGTGCCATTGTCGGCGCGCGTCTGCGAAGCGTTCCCGGGCACCTTCGCCAGCGATGACAAACTGCGCACCACCGGCAATCCAGTGCGTGCGGAACTGTTCATGGACGCCCTGCGTGCCCCCCTGGCCGAGCGCCGCGCGCGCCTGTTGGTCATGGGGGGCAGCCTGGGTGCGGAACCATTGAACAAATTGTTGCCTAAGGCCCTGTCCGAAGTGCCCGCCAACCTGCGGCCCGAGGTGTTTCATCAGGCCGGCAAGCACCACGCGCCGATCACCGCCGAGCGGTATCAGGAGGCCGGTGTCGAAGCTCAAGTAGAACCGTTCATCAAAGACATGGCCCGTGCCTATGGCTGGGCCGACCTGGTGGTGTGCCGGGCGGGTGCCCTGACCGTGAGCGAACTCGCGGCGGCGGGCCTGCCATCGATGCTGGTGCCTTTGCCCCATGCCATCGACGATCACCAGACCCACAACGCCCAATATCTGGCTCGGGAAGGCGCCGCCTTCCTCATGCCACAAGCGACAACTGGCGCAGCGCAACTCGCTGAACGCCTGAACGAGGTGCTGATGCAACCCGAGAAACTCAACACCATGGCCGGCACCGCACGGCGCCTGGCCAAACCTGCGGCAACCAGCACCGTGGTCGATATCTGCCTGGAGGTGGCCCATGGTTGAAAGCCAAAAAGCCATGCCGCAGCCAAAGATGGGCCGTATCCGTCGCATCCACTTCGTCGGGATCGGCGGCGTGGGCATGTGCGGCATCGCTGAAGTGCTGCTGAACCTGGGCTATGAAGTGTCCGGTTCCGACCTCAAGGCGTCGCCGGTTACCGAGCGCCTGGAGTCGTTCGGCGCCGAGATCTTCGTGGGTCACCGTGCCGAGAACGCTGCCAATGCCGATGTGCTGGTCGTGTCCAGCGCCATCAACCCGGCCAACCCGGAAGTGGCCACCGCCCTGGAGCGGCGCATTCCGGTGGTGCCGCGGGCCGAAATGCTCGCCGAGCTGATGCGCTATCGCCACGGCGTGGCCGTTGCCGGTACCCACGGCAAGACCACCACCACCAGCCTGCTGGCCTCGGTGTTCGCCGCTGGCGGCCTGGACCCGACTTTCGTCATCGGTGGCCGCCTGACCGCTGCCGGCACCAATGCTCAGCTGGGCACCAGCCGCTACCTGATCGCCGAAGCCGATGAAAGCGACGCCAGCTTCCTGCACCTGCAGCCGATGGTCGCCGTGGTCACCAACATCGACGCCGACCACATGGCCACCTACGAAGGTGACTTCAACAAGTTGAAGAAAACCTTCGTCGAGTTCCTGCACAACCTGCCGTTCTACGGCCTGGCCGTGATGTGCCTGGACGACCCGGTGGTGCGCGAGATCCTGCCGCAGGTCAAGCGCCCGACCGTGACCTACGGGTTCAGCGAAGAAGCCGACATCCGCGCCATCAATGTGCGCCAGCAGGGCATGCAGACCCACTTCACCGTGCTGCGCCGCGACTGCGAGCCGTTGGAAGTGTCGGTGAACATGCCTGGCAACCACAACGTGCTCAACGCCCTGGCGACCATCGCCATCGCCACCGACGAAGGCATCAGCGACGCTGCCATCGTCCAGGGCCTGTCCGGCTTCCAGGGTGTCGGCCGACGCTTCCAGGTGTACGGCGAACTGCCGGTCGACGGCGGCAGCGTGATGCTGGTCGACGACTACGGCCACCACCCGACCGAAGTGGCCGCGGTGATCAAGGCTGTGCGCGGCGGCTGGCCAAGCCGCCGCCTGGTCATTGTCTACCAGCCGCACCGCTACAGCCGTACCCGCGATCTGTACGACGACTTCGTACAGGTGCTGGGCGATGCCAATGTGCTGCTGCTGATGGAAGTCTACCCGGCCGGTGAAGAACCGATCCCCGGAGCCGACAGCCGTCAGCTGTGCCACAGCATCCGCCAGCGCGGTGTATTGGACCCGATCTACATCGAACGTGGCGCCGAGCTGGCGCCGCTGGTCAAGCCGCTGCTGCGCGCTGGCGACATCCTGCTGTGCCAGGGTGCCGGTGACGTTGGTGGCCTGGCCCCGCAATTGATGAAAAGCCCGCTGTTCGCTGGCGCCAAGCAGGAGAAGAAGTCGAAATGACCAGCGCCTACGACAAGTTGCACTCGACCCTGGACGTCAAGGCGTTCGGCCGCGTCGCCGTGCTGTACGGTGGCAAGAGCGCCGAGCGTGAAGTCTCGCTGAAATCCGGCGCGGCGGTGATCGCCGCGCTGACCAGCGCCGGTGTCGACGTGGTCGCCATCGATGTGGGCGACGACCTGCTGACGCGCTTGCAGAACGAGAAGATCGACCGCGCCTTCATCATCCTCCACGGCCGTGGCGGCGAAGACGGCAGCATGCAAGGCCTGCTGGAGTGCCTGGGCATTCCTTACACCGGCAGCGGCATCCTCGCGTCGGCGCTGGCCATGGACAAGCTGCGCACCAAGCAGGTGTGGCAGAGCCTGGGTATTCCGACCCCGCGCCACGCGGTGCTCGCCAGCAAAGAGGATTGTGTTGCCGCCAGTGGGGAACTGGGCTTCCCGTTGATCGTCAAACCTGCCCATGAAGGCTCTAGCATCGGCATGGCCAAGGTGAACAGCGAGCAGGAACTGATCGCTGCCTGGCAAGACGCCGCTCAATACGATTCGCAAGTTCTGGTCGAGCAATGGATTCACGGCCCGGAGTTCACCATCGCCGTGCTGCGTGGCCAGGTGCTGCCGCCGATCGCGCTGGGCACCCCGCACGTGTTCTACGACTACGACGCCAAGTACATCGCCAATGACACCCAGTACCGCATCCCGTGCGGCCTGGATGCTGTCAAGGAACAGGAACTGATCGACCTGACCGCGCGCGCCTGCGATGCCATCGGCATCGAAGGCTGGGGCCGGTTGGACGTGATGCAGGACGAGCAGGGCCGGTTCTGGCTGCTCGAAGTCAACACCGCACCGGGCATGACTGATCATAGCCTGGTGCCCATGGCGGCCCGCGCGGCCGGCTTGGACTTCCAGCAACTGGTGCTGGCGATCCTGGCCGACAGCGTAGCGACGCGAGGTTAACCAGCCATGCAAGGCGCGATGATACGTCAGCAGCAACCCGTTACCGGCCGCAGCAAGCCGGTGCCGCGTGGTGCCAGCCGACTGGTGGCCGACGAGCCCGTATCGGCGCGCCTGCCGCGGCCGAGCCTGGGCGGCCTCAAGCGCCTGTTGTGGCCGGTACTGCTGGTGGCCGCAGGCTTCGGCGCTTATGAGGGCGCCATTCGCCTGATGCCGTATGCCGACCGGCCGATCACCAAGATCGACGTACAGGGCGACCTCAGCTACATCAGCCAGCAGTCGGTACAGCAGCGCATCGCGCCGTACGTGGCGGCGAGCTTCTTCAGCGTCGACCTGACGGCGATGCGTACGGAGCTCGAGCAGATGCCCTGGATCGCCCACGCCGAAGTGCGCCGGGTGTGGCCGGACGAGGTGGTGATCCGCCTTGAAGAACAGCTGCCGGTGGCGCGCTGGGGCGAGGAAGC
This sequence comes from Pseudomonas sp. NPDC090233, assembly GCF_044772285.1. Taxonomy (NCBI): domain Bacteria; kingdom Pseudomonadati; phylum Pseudomonadota; class Gammaproteobacteria; order Pseudomonadales; family Pseudomonadaceae; genus Pseudomonas; species Pseudomonas sp. NPDC090233. The sequence continues at coordinate 172,376 of NZ_JBIVYQ010000007.1, forward strand.
CTTGCTCAACAACCAGGGCCAGGCCTTCACCCCGCGCGAGCTGGCCAACTATGAACACCTGCCGCAGCTGGCCGGGCCGCAGCGTGCTCAGCAACAAGTCATGCAGCAGTATCAGGTATTGAGCCAGATGCTGCGCCCCCTGGGCTTTTCCATCGCTCGCCTGGAGCTGCGCGAGCGCGGCAGCTGGTTCCTGACCACCGGTTCCGTCAACGACGGTCCGGGTGTCGAGCTGCTGCTGGGGCGCGACCATCTGGTGGAGAAGATGCGCCGTTTCATTGCCATTTACGACAAGACACTCAAAGAGCAGATCACCAACATCGCCCGCATTGATCTGCGTTATGCCAACGGACTTGCCGTTGGTTGGCGGGAACCGAACGCACCGACGACGGCCCAACCCGCCGTTGCGAAGAATTAGAGAGAGGCAGGACCATGGCAAACGCGCATAGCGGCAAAATGATCGTCGGGCTGGACATTGGCACCTCCAAGGTGGTGGCGCTGGTGGGCGAAGTGGGCGAAGACGGCACCCTCGAGATCGTCGGTATCGGCACCCACCCGTCCCGCGGCCTGAAGAAGGGCGTGGTGGTGAACATCGAGTCGACCGTGCAGTCGATCCAGCGCGCAGTGGAAGAAGCGCAACTGATGGCTGGCTGCCGCATCCACTCGGCGTTCGTCGGCGTGGCCGGCAACCACATCCGCAGCCTGAACTCCCACGGCATCGTCGCCATCCGCGACCGCGAGGTCAGCGTGGCCGACCTCGAACGTGTACTCGACGCCGCCCAGGCCGTGGCCATCCCGGCTGACCAGCGCGTGCTGCACACCCTGCCGCAGGATTACGTGATCGATAACCAGGAAGGCGTGCGCGAGCCGCTGGGCATGTCCGGCGTGCGTCTGGAAGCCAAGGTTCACGTGGTCACCTGCGCGGTCAACGCCGCGCAGAACATCGAGAAGTGCGTGCGCCGCTGTGGCCTGGAGATCGACGACATCATCCTTGAGCAGCTGGCTTCGGCCTACTCGGTGCTGACCGATGACGAGAAAGAACTCGGCGTGTGCCTGGTCGACATCGGCGGCGGCACCACCGACATCGCCATCTTCACCGAAGGTGCGATCCGTCACACCGCGGTCATCCCGATTGCCGGCGACCAGGTGACCAACGACATCGCCATGGCCCTGCGTACGCCAACCCAATACGCCGAGGAAATCAAGATCCGTTACGCATGCGCCCTGGCCAAACTGGCCGGCGCCGGCGAGACCATCAAGGTGCCGAGCGTGGGCGATCGCCCACCGCGCGAGCTGTCGCGTCAGGCCCTGGCCGAGGTAGTTGAGCCCCGTTATGACGAGCTCTTCACCCTGATCCAGGCCGAACTGCGCCGCAGCGGCTACGAGGATCTGGTGCCTGCTGGCATCGTCCTCACCGGCGGCACCGCGAAGATGGAAGGCGCCGTGGAACTGGCCGAGGAAATCTTCCACATGCCGGTACGCCTGGGCGTACCGCACAGCGTTCGGGGGCTGAGCGACGTGGTGCGCAACCCGATCTATTCCACCGGCGTGGGCTTGCTCACCTACGGCCTGCTCAAGCAGTCCGAGGACCTGGTCCTGACCGGTAATAGCAACAGCAGCAGCAACAGCTATGGCGATGAACCGAAGGCCCCAGTGCTTGAGCGCTTCAAGCGGTGGGTCCAGGGCAACTTCTAAGTTTCAAAGCAGTAGTGGTAGGCGCGACAACTAGAGAACTGTAAGGAGAGGGAAAATGTTCGAGCTCGTAGACAACGTCCCGCAAAGCCCGGTCATCAAGGTGATCGGCGTCGGCGGTGGCGGCGGCAACGCCGTCAACCACATGGTGAAGAGCAGCATCGAAGGCGTCGAGTTCATCTGCGCCAACACCGATGCTCAGGCGCTGAAAAACATCGGCGCACGCACCATCCTGCAACTGGGTACCGGCGTGACCAAGGGTCTGGGTGCCGGTGCCAATCCGGAAGTCGGCCGTCAGGCCGCGCTGGAAGACCGTGAGCGCATCGCCGAGGTGCTGCAGGGCACCAACATGGTGTTCATCACCACCGGCATGGGCGGCGGTACCGGTACCGGTGCTGCACCGATCATCGCCGAAGTGGCGAAGGAAATGGGCATCCTCACCGTCGCCGTGGTGACCCGCCCGTTCCCGTTCGAAGGCCGCAAACGTATGCAGATCGCCGATGAAGGCATCCGCATGCTGGCCGAGAGCGTCGACTCGCTGATCACCATCCCCAACGAGAAGCTGCTGACCATCCTGGGCAAGGATGCCAGCCTGCTGTCCGCCTTCGCCAAGGCTGACGATGTATTGGCCGGTGCCGTTCGCGGTATCTCCGACATCATCAAGCGCCCAGGCATGATCAACGTCGACTTCGCCGACGTGCGCACCGTGATGGGCGAGATGGGCATGGCGATGATGGGTACCGGTTGCGCCAGCGGCCCGAACCGCGCCCGCGAAGCCACCGAAGCGGCGATCCGCAACCCGCTGCTCGAAGACGTCAACCTGCAGGGCGCCCGCGGCATCCTGGTGAACATCACCGCAGGCCCTGACCTGTCGCTGGGTGAGTACTCCGACGTCGGTAGCATCATCGAAGCCTTCGCCTCCGACCATGCGATGGTCAAGGTCGGCACCGTGATCGATCCGGACATGCGTGACGAACTGCATGTAACCGTGGTCGCCACTGGCCTGGGCGCGCGCATCGAGAAGCCGGTCAAGGTGGTCGACAACACCCTGCAGACCGCTCAGCAGGCGTACGAGGCCTCCAACCCGGCCCCGGTTCGTCAGGAGCAGCCAGCAGTGAACTACCGTGACCTGGAGCGCCCAACCGTGATGCGCAACCAGGCCCATGCAGGTGCCGCTGCGGCAGCTAAACTCAACCCTCAGGATGACCTGGACTACCTGGATATCCCGGCCTTCCTGCGTCGTCAGGCTGATTAATGGAATTTATCAGGGGTATAAGGGTGATTGGTGTTCAGCAAAGGCGGGGTCTGTTATCATCCTCAGCCTTTGTTGATACCTGTTCGCAATTTGCGCTGAAGCGGCCAATGCCATGATTAGACAACGCACCCTGAAGAATACCATCCGTGCCACAGGCGTCGGCCTGCACTCCGGGGAGAAGGTCTACCTGACCCTCAAGCCTGCGCCTGTCGATACCGGCATCGTCTTCCGTCGCGCCGACCTCGACCCTGTGGTCGAGATCCCGGCACGTGCGGCCAACGTCGGTGAGACCACCATGTCCACCACGCTGGTCAACGGTGACGTCAAGGTCGATACCGTCGAGCACCTGCTCTCCGCCATGGCGGGTCTGGGCATCGATAACGCCTACGTCGAGCTCTCCGCCTCGGAAGTTCCGATCATGGATGGCAGCGCCGGTCCCTTCGTATTCCTGATTCAGTCTGCCGGCCTGGAAGAACAGGACGCAGCCAAGAAGTTCATCCGCATCCTGCGCGAAGTGACAGTGGAAGAGGGCGACAAGCGCGCCACTTTCCTGCCATTCGAAGGGTTCAAGGTGAGCTTCGAGATCGACTTCGATCACCCGGTCCTCAAGGGCCAGACCCAGAGCGCTGTCGTCGACTTTTCGAGCACCTCGTTCGTCAAGGAAGTCAGCCGCGCCCGTACCTTCGGTTTCATGCGTGACATCGAGTACCTGCGCAAGCACAACCTTGCGCTGGGCGGCAGTGTCGAGAACGCCATCGTCGTCGACGAGACCGGTGTATTGAATGAAGACGGCCTTCGCTCCGAAGACGAATTCGTCAAGCACAAGATCCTCGACGCCATCGGCGACCTGTACCTGCTGGGCAACAGCCTGATCGGTGAGTTCAAGGGCTACAAGTCCGGGCACTCGCTGAACAACCAGCTGCTGCGCAAGCTCATCAAGGAAACCGATGCCTGGGAAGTGGTCACGTTCGAAGATGCCAGCACGGCACCGATCTCGTACATGCGCCCTGTTGCGGCCGTGTAAGTTCGAACACTCTCTAGTTCATTGAGGCCACCTTCGGGTGGCCTTTTTTATGGCTTGTGTTTGGCATGACCTGCCAGACGTTCCAGGGCGGCGCGTAGCTTGGGGTCGGTGATGCCCTCAGCGGTATCGCGCAGGTTCTCGGCAGCGCTGTTCGATAACTCTGCGGCATGACCGCCACGCTTGGCCGGTACCAGTGGCGGCTGCACCTTGAACAGGATTCGCCGCAGGTTGCCGAACGCCTCCATGGCCTGCAAGGCGGCCAGCAAGCGCTTCTGCTGGTAGCGCAGACGCGTGGCCCAGTGCCCGTCGGTGACCACCAGCAGCAAGGTACCATCGCGCCACGACGCCACATGGCAATGCTCGCGGGCAGCCGGTTGCAGCTGGCTTTCCAACAGGCGTTGCAGATGCTCCAAGCGCTCGGCCTGGTTGAGCAGCAGGCGCAGCGGGCGGACCTGGCGCAACAGCGCTGAAGGCGGCTGGGCGGGGGAGGGTTTGTAGGCCATGGGGTACGCAGGAAGTTACAAGATCGGCAGTCTAGCATCTCTAGCGCTCTTGCCGGCCTCTTCGCGGGGCAAGCACTGACAAGACTCATTCTCGATACGTTTCATCATGCTCTGGGTTGAACTCGGGGAAAATGCCCCAATCATACAAACGCCCCCACCCAAGCGCTGTGCCAGCATCGTGGCAATCGACCACTTTCCTCACCATCGTTTCCGGGTAGAATGCTCGTTCGCATGCGGCCTCAGGGCTGCACGGGCGACTCATGGGGCCGCCCTCCATCCCTACGTGTGGAAGATCCTGCCGATATGTTTGCGCCTTTGTTAAAGAAACTTTTTGGAAGCAAGAATGAGCGTGAAGTCAAACGCATGCTCAAGACGGTGGCTATCGTCAATGCCTTCGAAGAGAAAATGGTCGCCCTCTCCGATGAGCAACTGCGCGCCAAGACCGCAGAGTTCAAGGAGCGCCTGGCCAAAGGCGAGACACTGGACCAGCTGCTGCCCGAAGCCTTCGCCGTGGCCCGTGAGGCCGGCAAGCGCGTAATGGGCATGCGCCACTTCGACGTGCAGCTGATCGGCGGCATGACCCTGCACGAGGGCATGATCGCAGAAATGCGTACCGGTGAAGGCAAGACCTTGGTCGGTACCCTGGCCGTCTACCTCAATGCCTTGTCCGGCAAAGGCGTGCACGTGGTCACCGTCAACGACTACCTGGCCCGCCGTGACGCCAACTGGATGCGCCCGCTGTACGAATTCCTCGGCCTGTCCGTGGGCATCGTCTCGGCCTTCCAGCCGCCGGAAGAAAAACGCGCCGCGTATGCGTCCGACATCACCTACGGCACCAACAACGAATTCGGTTTCGATTACCTGCGCGACAACATGGCGTTCAGCCAGGAAGAGAAGTTCCAGCGTGAACTCAACTTCTCGGTCATCGACGAAGTCGACTCGATCCTCATCGACGAAGCGCGTACCCCGCTGATCATCTCTGGCCAGGCCGAAGACAGCTCCAAGCTGTACATCGAGATCAACCGCCTGATCCCGCGCCTGACCCAGCACATCGAAGAAGTCGAAGGCCAGGTCACCCAGGAAGGCCACTTCACCATCGACGAGAAGAGCCGCCAGGTCGAGCTCAACGAAGCCGGTCACCAGTTCATCGAAGAGATGCTCACCCAGGCAGGCTTGCTGGCCGAGGGCGAGAGCCTTTACTCGGCGCACAACCTGGGCCTGCTGACCCACGTTTACGCCGGCCTGCGTGCGCACAAACTGTTCCACCGCAACGTCGAGTACATCGTTCAGGAAGGCCAGGTCCTGCTGATCGACGAACACACCGGCCGTACCATGCCCGGCCGTCGCCTGTCCGAAGGCCTGCACCAGGCCATCGAAGCGAAAGAGAACCTGAACATCCAGGCCGAGAGCCAGACCCTGGCTTCGACCACCTTCCAGAACTACTTCCGTCTGTACACCAAACTGTCCGGCATGACCGGTACCGCCGACACCGAAGCGTTCGAGTTCCAGTCGATCTACGGCCTCAACGTGATGGTCATCCCGCCGAACAAGCCACTGGCGCGTAAGGACTTCAACGACCTGGTGTACCTGACCGCCGACGAGAAGTACGCCGCGATCATCGCTGACATCAAGGAAAGCATGACTCAAGGTCGTCCGATCCTGGTGGGTACGGCGACCATCGAAACCTCCGAGCACATGTCGAACCTGCTGCAGAAAGAAGGGATCGACCACAAGGTACTGAACGCCAAGTACCACGAAAAAGAAGCCGAGATCATCGCGCAAGCCGGTGCCCCGGGCGCGCTGACCATCGCCACCAACATGGCCGGCCGTGGTACCGACATCCTCCTGGGCGGCAACTGGGAAGCCGAAGTGGCTGCCCTGGAAAACCCAAGCGCCGAGCAGATCGCCCAGATCAAAGCTGACTGGCAGAAGCGTCACCAGCAGGTGATTCAAGCCGGCGGCCTGCACGTGATCGCTTCCGAGCGCCACGAATCGCGCCGTATCGACAACCAGCTGCGTGGCCGATCCGGCCGTCAGGGCGACCCGGGCTCCAGCCGCTTCTACCTGTCGCTGGAAGACAGCCTGATGCGTATCTTCGCCTCCGACCGGGTGAAGAACTTCATGAAAGCCCTGGGCATGCAGTCCGGTGAAGCCATCGAGCACCGCATGGTCACCAACGCCATCGAAAAGGCCCAGCGCAAGGTCGAAGGCCGCAACTTCGACATTCGTAAGCAGCTGCTCGAATACGATGACGTGGCCAACGAACAGCGCAAGGTGATCTACCACATGCGCAACAGCCTGCTGGCTGCCGAGAACATCGGTGACACCATCGAGGAGTTCCGCAAGGAAGTGCTCGATGCCACCATCAGCCAGCACATTCCGCCACAGTCTCTGCCCGAGCAGTGGGATGTGGCTGGGCTGGAAGCCGCGCTGTCCAGCGACTTCGCCATGAAGCTGCCGATCCAGCAGTGGCTCGACGAGGACGATCACCTCTATGAGGAGACCCTGCGCGAGCGCCTGTTGAAGGAAATCACCGAGGCCTACACCGAGAAGGAAGACCAGGCCGGTATCGACGCCCTGCGCACCTTCGAGAAGCAGATCCTGCTGCGTGTGCTGGACGACCTGTGGAAAGATCACCTGTCGACCATGGACCACCTGCGTCACGGCATTCACCTGCGTGGTTATGCGCAGAAGAACCCGAAGCAGGAGTACAAGCGCGAATCCTTCAGCCTGTTCCAGGAGCTGCTCGAATCGATCAAGCGCGACACCATCCGCGTGCTGTCGCACGTTCAGGTACGCCGCGAAGACCCGATCGAAGAAGAAGCTCGCCTGCGCCGCGAAGCCGAAGAGCTGGCCAGCCGCATGCAGTTCCAGCATGCCCCGGCGCCAGGTCTTGAAAGCGAGCAGCTGAGCGAAGAGGGCGCCGAAGTGGCCGTGGCCGCTGCCCCGGTACGCAACGACCAGAAGCTCGGCCGCAACGAGCCGTGCTGGTGTGGTTCGGGCAAGAAATTCAAGCATTGCCATGGTCAGATCGAGTGATCTGAGCTGATTGTTGTATCGTGACAAACCTGGGGGCCGCATTGCGGCCCCCTTTTTCCATATTCACCGATTTTCTAGGAGCGCTCTAATGGCTGTTGGTCTTGGTCCTTTGCCCACCCTGCACCCGGTTCCGGGTTTTGAACTCGGCATCGCTTCTGCCGGCATCAAGCGCCCAGGGCGCAAGGATGTAGTGGTCATGCGCTGCGCCGAAGGGTCCAGCGTGGCTGGCGTGTTCACCCTCAATGCGTTCTGCGCCGCCCCGGTGATCCTGTCCAAGCAACGCGTTCAGGGCACCGTGCGCTACCTGCTGACCAACACCGGCAATGCCAATGCCGGCACCGGCGCGCCAGGCCTGGCCGCCGCCGAGCGCACCTGCGCCAAGCTGGCCGAGCTGACCGGCGTCCCTGCCGAAGCGGTGCTGCCATTCTCCACCGGCGTGATCGGTGAGCCGCTGCCCGTCGAGAAGATCGAAGGCGCCCTGCAGGCCGCGCTGGACGACCTGTCGGAAAACAACTGGGCCGAAGCCGCCACTGGCATCATGACCACCGACACCCTGCCCAAGGGCGCCAGCCGCCAGTTCCAGCACGAGGGCGTGACCGTCACCGTGACCGGTATCAGCAAAGGCGCGGGCATGATTCGCCCGAACATGGCCACCATGCTCGGCTACATCGCCACCGACGCCAAGGTCGCCCCCCAGGTGCTCAAGGACCTGATGCTCGACGGTGCCAACAAGTCGTTCAACCGCATCACCATCGATGGCGACACCTCGACCAACGACTGCTGCATGCTGATCGCCACCGGCAAGGCCGACCTGCCGGAAGTCACCGAAGCCAGCGGCGCGCTGTTCGAAGCGCTGAAAAAGGCCGTATTCGAAGTGTGCATGGAAGTGGCCCAGGCCATCGTCCGTGATGGCGAAGGCGCCACCAAGTTCGTCACCGTGCAGGTCAATGGCGGTGGCAATCATCAGGAATGCCTGGACGTCGGTTACGCTGTCGCCCACTCGCCGCTGATCAAGACCGCGCTGTTCGCTTCCGACCCGAACTGGGGCCGTATCCTGGCTGCCGTGGGCCGTGCTGGCGTACCGGAGCTGGATGTCAGCCTGATCGACGTGTACCTCGACAACGTCTGCATCGCCAGCCAAGGCGGCCGCAGCCCCACCTACACCGAAGCGCAAGGTTCGGCGGTGATGGCTCAGGAAGAGATCACCATCCGTATCGAACTGGGCCGCGGCCAGTGCAGCGAAACCATCTGGACCACCGACCTGTCCCACGAGTACGTGAAGATCAACGCCGAATACCGTACCTGATTTCATAATGGGGCTGCATAGCAGCCCCAAATTTCAGAAACATGGAGCCGACCCATGAGCTATCACCTGATCATCGGCGACAAGCTGTATTCTTCCTGGTCGCTGCGCGGCGCCCTGGCCCTTGAACTGGCCGGCGTACCCTACGAAGAAACCCTGATCAAACTCCGCCAGCCCGACACCCGCCAACGCATCCTCGCATTCTCCTCAACCGGCAAGGTGCCGCTGCTCAAGACCGAGCACGGTGTGATCGCCGATTCCCTGGCCATCGCCGAATACCTCAACGAACGCCACCCCGAAGCCCAGCTGTGGCCGGCTGACGTAGCCGCCCGGGCCCAAGCGCGCTCTGCGTGCGCCCAGATGCACAGTGGCTTTTCCGCCCTGCGCGAGGCAATGCCGTTCGACCTGTCGCGCGATGCAGCACTGGAAAGCATCCCGCTGGACGTGCAGGTGGACATCGACCGCATCGTCGCGCTGTGGTCTGAATGTCGTCTGGTGGCCAAGGACAGCGGGCCGTTCCTGTTCGGCAAACCAACCCTGGCCGATGCCTTCTTCGCCCCGGTGGCCGTGCGTCTGCGCAGTTACCGGGTGGAGGTGCCAGCGGAGGCGGCCACTTATATCGAGACCATTTACCAGTGGCCAGCCTTCCAGGCCTGGCAGCAAGCTGGCCTGGCGGAGCGTGTAGGGTGAAACGGATTCATGTAGCAGCAGCGGTCATTCGCGGTAACGATGGCCGCATCCTCATTGCCCGACGTGCTGACAGCCAGCACCAGGGCGGTTTGTGGGAATTCCCTGGCGGCAAGGTGGAAGAGGGCGAAAGCGTCGAAGCGGCGCTGGCCCGAGAGCTTCGCGAGGAGCTGGGTATCGACGTGACCCGTTCGCGGGCGCTGATCAAGGTCAGCCATGACTACCCGGATAAACAGGTGTTGCTGGATGTCCGCGAGGTCCTGGCTTTCACTGGCGAACCCCACGGCGCTGAAGGCCAGCCGCTCGCCTGGGTTACGCCACGGGAGTTGGCGCAATACGAATTCCCCGAGGCCAACAAGCCGATCGTGGCTGCGGCGCGCCTGCCGGACCAGTACCTGATTACCCCGGATGGCCTGGAAGTGCCGGAGATGCTCAAAGGCATTCAAAAGGCGGTGGCCAGCGGTATTCGCCTGATCCAGCTACGTGCCCCGGACATGTACGACCCCAAATACCGTGACGTTGCGGTGGATGCGGTGGGCCTGTGTGGCGGCAAGGCGCAGCTGATGCTGAAGGGGCCGCTGGAGTGGCTGGGTGACTTCCCGTCCGCTGGTTGGCACCTGACAGCTGCGCAATTGCGCAAATACGCAGCCAAGGGCCGGCCATTCCCGAAAAAGCGGTGGCTGGCGGCCTCCTGTCATAACGCTGAAGAGCTGGCGCTGGCCGAGCAGATGGGCGTGGATTTCGTCACCTTGTCACCGGTGCAGGCGACTCAGACGCATCCTGAGGCCGTACCGCTGGGATGGGATGAGGCGCAGCGGTTGATTGCAGGCTTCAGCCATCCGGTGTTCTTGCTGGGTGGGGTAGGGCCGGATGAGCGTGAGCGGGCCTGGGAAGCTGGGGCGCAGGGCGTTGCCGGGATTCGTGCGTTCTGGCCTGAGGCCTGACTAGCTCATTAGCCTGACAGCGGCGCTGGGCTGTCAGGCTTTCGTTGCAAGTGGTGATTTTCAAACCGGTGGGGGTGGACTCTTGACCTTGAACATCCAGCAAGTCGCGCACCAGCACAGCGCTACAAACATGTTGTAAGGGAAGAGCACCAGCCAGAGCGGCAGCATCCAGTTTTTCTTGCCCTGCATTTCACCGGGCTCGCCGGTGCGCCAGGGGGCGTAATGACGCCATGCCTGTTTCGGTGTCAGGCAAATCGTGTTCAGTGGGATGAGCCACCAGTTTGGCTCTCCGGGTGGGGGCAGTTTATCGGGGCCCTTGTTCATGAACTGGTAGATGTATTCCCACAATTCCTGTGCATAGACCGGGTCGCACTCAGTGGGCTCGTTGGTAGGGAACCAGATTGCGTCCGTTGGCTTGATCTTGCCATTTTCAGGGCGTTGGGCGATTGCCAGGGCATAGCTGATGCTGAAGGCACTGCCGCTGAACTCGGTTTTTTGAAGGAAGCCGCCTATGCATTTATTCCAATTCCATGTTGTGGTTTTTTTGCTTCCCATGATTATTATGGTTTTGGTTGTACGGTCAAAATAGAAGTGGGAGAGCCTTTTGATAAGAAAAAGTCGATACCAAAGAAAAGGTGTTGCAAAAAATGGTGCAATAATCGTTCCTGCTGCGAGAGGGGCGTGGAAAGTTTCAGGTTGCCATATATGTGAGTCATGCCAAAGGTAGATTTGTAGAATGATAAGGAAGAATGTTGACGCTGCATACATTTTTCCCATCAACACAGAATCTGGAATCCAAGGGTTGCGTAAGCAAAGAAATTTATCGGTTAATTTCACCAGTTGATCGTTAATGGCAGGTGAGATCGATGGGTTCGGTTTGTTTGGGAATATCCAGTCAATGTTCATGAATGGGCGCTCAGTGTTAGAGTCGCGGACGCGATGTTCTCTTCATTGATACCTGCTCTAGGATGGTATTCAATTGTTAAGCTCAGCGAGCTTCCTGGTGGAAGATTTGTCTTGAAGTTTAGAATTAGTCCTGTTGAGATTAATGTGCAGTTGGGTGTCCAGGTTAGAAGGCTAGTGCTTTTTGTAAGAGCTTCTATTAGAGTGGTTTTCGATGACCATGTGCTCTGGCCTAGTACAAAGCCACGCAAGAAAATTGTCATTTCTCCCAGGCTCGCTGTGTACTCGATTCCAGTTTGTACGATGGTTCCCCAGTCGGGATGTGCCCAACGTGAAATGTTTTGAATGCGGCTGCCAAAATTTGGTAACTGCAGTTCTTTCGCCTGTTCGTTAGTGATTTTCAATGGAGTGTAGTAGGTGGAGTACCATTTCTTGATTTCTTCAGTAATGGAGTCGAATCTAGGAAGCTTTCTAAACAAGTCAAGCTTAATGTCTTGACGCTCTTCACCGTCATTTTGACGTGTTCCGAATACACTGCGTGCTGCCCATAGCTCCAGCGGACTATGGAGGCGTTCAGTAGCTTTGGCTTGCAAAAATAACCCAGCTGCAAGAAGGGTAGCACCCAGTGCAACGATGACAACTGCGCCCCAGCCGGCAAACGGAATCACAATTGTTGGGCCTATAATTGCAAGCGTACCCTCCAAAATTGCCGCTGATCCGATTGAAATTGTTATTCCTGAGATTGCGGTGAAGCCGCCAGCGGTATCGTCTCCATTGTTTGATTGTCTTAGGCCTTTGAATATGTCAGAAGCAAGTCCGAATAGAATGGGCGGGTAGCCCGTCAGGCGCGCGAAAAGGTTACTGCTCATAAACTTATCCCATTGCCGAAGGCCATGCCCGGCGCCGAACTCGTAAGTTTTACTGCTACCGCCTTCTGCGCCGCTCGGACGGTGACGAGGGTTGTACTCAATGAGCCGATAACGCCAAATATGGCTGAAGCAAAAGCTGTCGTATATTCCGGAGCCTGACTCCGAGTAGTGCTCGTTAGTCAGGGCTTCGTAGCGTGCCAAGCCTATCGATTGATCGCTATTTGCCGCGCGTACGCTTGCCTCGTACTCCACATCCGGCGCGTTGGCTGGGTAGAGCGTATGCAGGGTTTTTTCCAGCAATGCGGCCACGATGCTCTTGTGGTGGTAGTCTTTGCTTTGCTTGCAGATGCGCTCCACATCGTATCGGTAACAAACGGGCACCTTCTCCTGGCTCTCTGGCGGGCCGCCGAACGCATGGCGGCTTGGGTCGGGTGCGGCGGGGTCGCGCATGGCGTGCTGATAGGCATTGGCCGACAGCCCCAGGTCCATCGAGATGCCTTCAGCGTCGTACAGTGCGATAACAGCAGGGATGCGCGGTTGTGTGGCGGGGTAATGACGCGCCATGCTGGCTAGAGTGCCGCAGGGCATTATTTCCGGGCATGGGTGGCTGCTCCAGTCCAGGCTCATGCGCAGCGCATCGGGCTTGAAGTCCTCGACCCAGCTTCGCAGGGCGCTGACAGGCAGCACATGGGCCTGGCGGGAGTTTGTTGGCTCGCCGGCAATAAGCTCAGGAATGTCCAGCGCCTGCATATGGCGTCGGCGTACCGCCGCAGAAGCCATGATCCGGGCAGTCATCGCGTTGCTCCACAAATGGGAGCTGTAGCCGATCCACACTTCACCGGCGGTGTCCTGATAGGTATCAGCCCAGACCCAACCTGAGGATGCGCCGCTGATGTACCTGTCCCGTCGGTGGTACTGCTCCAGGCCGTTGTAGCGGAGTTCTTTGTAGCGCCCCGCGCCGTCATGTTCGTGGATGACCAACTTCTCGCCGCAAGGGCCTGCCATGTAGACATACACATACCCGGCGCGCAGGGCGCGAAGGGTGTAGGCGCTTTGATGCAGTGCGGGGAAGCCCTGCTCCAGGGCGAAGCCGGCGTCGGCATATCGAAAGTAAGGCGCGTCGACTGCCTTGGGCACTACGGCGTAGCGAATGGGCAGAATGGGAATGCGAGCGCTGCAGGCAGGGCGGGAGACAGCACGGGAAACCGTGTTGCTATTCGGCATGAGTGGCTCCTTGTCCCGTTACCACCTTGGTTAAGGGTGGTAACTCTGGTATGAGACAAAGAGCTTAAAGTTGGCGTCGCGAATAATCTCCAGTGAAAAGGCTTATAAAGCCGTAGGAAAATTCGCTATTTGCTTTGATCGTCAGGTTTCGCACACGGCTGCCAAAGTACTTCAGGCACAGCTTGCCGCCGCCCGATGACCCGCGCCGCCACGAACAGCAGATCCGAAAGCCGGTTGATATAAGCCAGCCCAACGCCCTCCAGCGGCTCAACGGCATTCAGTTGCTGACAACGCCGCTCCGCACTGCGCGCCAGGCTGCGACACACATGCGCCTGGGCGATCAGCGCCGAGCCACTGGGCAAAATGAAGTTCTTCAGCGGCCCCAACTCTTCGTTCCACACATCGATGGCAGCCTCCAGGCGTTCTACTTCACTGAGGTTCAACGCCTGGTAACTCGGCATCGCCAGCTCGCCACCCAGGTCGAACAAGCGGTGCTGGCAAGGCGCGAGCACCTCACTCACCTCATCCAGTCCCTGCTCGGCCAGGCCCGCCAGCAGCAGTCCGAGTTGGCTGTTGAGGCTGTCCACCTCGCCAATCGCTTCGATCCGCGGATGGTCCTTGGGCACTCTGCGCCCGTCGCCCAGGCCGGTTTCGCCCTTGTCGCCGGTGCGGGTGTAGATTTTCGACAGGCGATAGCCCATGTCAGGTCTCCGTGTGAGTCGGCGCCGTGGTTGCCGGCTGGCCGAGGGGCAGGCGCAGGGTGAAGCAGGTGCCCTGGCCGGGCGTGGACTGCACTTCCATCTGCCCCTTGTGGTTGTTGGTGATGATGAAGTACGAAACCGACAGCCCAAGGCCGGTGCCCTGGCCGATTTCCTTGGTGGTGAAGAACGGTTCGAAGGTGCGTTTGCGCACCGCTTCGGGCATGCCGACGCCGTTATCCTCGACCTGGATTTCCGCCCACGGCGGGCTGAGCCGGGTGCGCAGGGTGATGCGCCCGGGTTCGCTGTTCGGCGGCCGCTGGTGAATGGCCTGGGCGGCGTTTTTCAGCAGGTTCAGCAGCACTTGTTCCAGCTCGTTGGCGGTGCACGGCACCGGGCCGAGGTTGGGGTCGAACTGGCGGACGATGGCCTGGCCCTTGAAATCGAAACCGATGGCCAGGTCGAAGTCGTTGCCGGCGATCTCTACGGCCTGGTCGATCAAGGCGGGGAGGTCGCAAGGGACCAGTTGGCGATTGCTGCGGCGGCTGAAGCTGAGCATGTGGGTGACGATCTTGGCGGCCCGAGCGCCGGCTTGCTGGATGCCATCGAGCAGTTGCGGTACCTCGCGGCTTTCCAGGTAACGGTTGACCAGCGGCAGCTCGATGCCCAGCTCGCTGGCCTGTTCCTGGTTGCGCGGCAGCTCTGGCGAAAGGCGTCGGCGAATATTCTGCACGTTGTGCAGGATCGCCCCCAGCGGGTTGTTGATCTCGTGCGCCATGCCGGCGGCGAGGCCGCCCACCGAGAGCATTTTTTCCGATTGGACCATCATTTCTTCCAGCGACAGGCGTTGGGTGATGTCGTCGATACGAATGACCACGCCACGGCCGCCGCCGCCCATAAGCGGATAGAAGGTCAGGGCGTAATGGCGCGGCTCGTCGTCCTTGGGCCAGGTGACCCGCTCGATTTTCGCCACGCGGTGTTTTTCCACCGTTTCCTTGAGTTGGGGCAGGAACGGCTTGAGCGGCTCGAAGGCGATGAAGATTGGCTGGTTCAGCGCCTCATCCAGTGGTGTGCCGGAGAGTACCGTGGCTTCGTGGTTCCACTGGGTCACATAGAGCTGTTCATCGAGTGCGATCAGTGCCGAGGGCATGGAATCGATGATGCTGTTCAGGTAATTCTGAAAGCCGGTGAGCTTTTTCTCGATCTTGCTGCGCACCTGGACTTCCAGCTCCAGCTTGCGGTTGGTGTGGCGGGTTTCCTCTGCCAGCCCCTGGGCCTGGTCGTACGCGTCCTGGAACTCGTCGCGGGTGCGCTTGAGCTGCTGTTCGCGCGCCTCGATGCGCGAGAGCATGGTGTTGAAGGCATTGGCCAGGCTGCCGATTTCGTCGTCGTTGCCACGTTTTGCACGCAACGCGTAACTTTCTTCACGGGTAACCTGGCGGCTGAGTTCTTCGAGCTGGTTGATCGGCTGGGTAATCAGGCGCTTGATCTGCCGGGCGATGACCAGCCATAGCAGGATGCTGAACACCAGGATCGCCAGGCTGGCGCTGAGCGTGCCGGTGTAGAAGGCCATGGGCAGTTCGCTGCTGGCCACCAGCAGCAGGTGCGCGGGCGGGCTGGCCTCGCGGGGGATGCGGATCAGCTGGGTGCTGCGAAACTCCATCAACCGCCAGCCATCGATGTTGCGGTAACGCTTGGGCAAGGCCAGTGGCTCGCCATGTTGCAGCTGGGCCAGCAGACGCCCATCGCCTCCGTAGACGGCAGCGGCGCGCAGCGGGGTGTAGCTGTCCAGTTCCTTGAGCAGCGCCGTGGCGGTGTCTGGATTGTCACCAGCGCGGGCGGCCAGTTGCGGGTTGGCGACCAGCCGGCCGATGGTCTGCAGTGCCTGCGGCGCCATGCTCTCCTGGGTGATCCAGTAGGCGGCGCTGATGAAGGTCAGGTTGGCCACCAACAGGATGGTCACCAGCAGCACCAGCAGGGCCGCCAGCAGCTTCTGCCCGACCGGGAGGTTTTCCAGGCGTTGGCGCAAGGTCATGGGCAAGGCAATGTCCGTATCCGGTTGAAAGGGCGCGTCAGGCGCAGGGCAAACCGCGCTTACGCAGGTTATCGACCAGGCGCTGGTGCAGGCGTTCCAGCTGTGGCAGCGCCATGCCGTGGCGGGCTGCGGCGCGGCAGGCGTGGCCCAGCAGGTAATGCACCTCGGTGCGCCGGCCAGCGCGGACGTCCTGATACATGGAAGAGTAGTTGGCTGAGGTGGCGAGGATCACCCGTTGCACTTCTTCGTCGAGGTTTTCCGCGGCCTCGGGCTGCCCGCAGCGGTGCAGCAACTGGGCCAGCTCTGCGCTCAAACCGTCGACTTCGCTCAGGTGTGCCAGCAAGCCGCCGTTGTGGCAGTCGTGCAGCACGGTCAGCGGGTTGATCGCGCAATTGAGCGCCAGTTTTCGCCACAGGCGGGTGAGGATGTCCACGGTCCATTCGGCGGGGATGCCGGCATCGTGCAGGTCGTCGAACCATTCCGGAGCGCCTGGGTTGGCCGGGTCGCCCAGCCAGTTGAAGCCGTGGCCGGCAAAGCGCACCCGCCAATCGTCCTCGCGAAATGCGCCTTCGGTGCTGGAGGCAAAGATGCAGCGGGTGTGCGGGACCTGGTCGGCGACTTCATCCTGGCTGCCCAGGCCATTTTGCAGCAGCACGATCTCGGCACCGTCCGCCAGGCGTGGCGCCAGGCGGGCGATGGCGGGCGCGGCGTCATAGGCTTTGCAGGCCACCAGCAGGCGGTGCACCGGCCCACTGGACTCGGCGGTTTCAGCCGGGATTGCGTAATGCGTCGCCTGGTCCTGTTCGACCAGCGTCAGGCCACCGGCCTGTTCGTAAGCCTGCAAGCGTTGCCGATCGCGCAGGATCAGCTGTACCGCCTTGCCCGCCCGTGCCAGGCGGCAGGCCCAAAGGCTGCCGAGGCTACCGGCGCCGAGAATATGCCAGGTGCTGCTCATCTGCGTTTCGCAACCCGTTATAATGAGCCCGCATTTTAACCTTCTAACCCCGACGCGCTCCATCTTCAGACTGAGCGCGCTTTCATTTTATGGAGAACAACCATGCCTTCGTTCGACGTGGTATCGGAACTGGACAAGCACGAAGTGCAGAACGCTGTCGAAAACGCCATCAAGGAGCTCGACCGTCGTTACGACCTCAAGGGCAAGGGTAGCTTCGAGTTCAAGGACAAGGAGCAGACCGTGATGCTGACCGCCGAGGCCGAGTTCCAGCTCGAAGCGATGGTCGAGATCCTGCGCCTGGCGCTGGTCAAGCGCAAGATCGACGTCAAATGCCTGGAAGTCAAAGACGCCTACGCCTCGGGCAAGGAAATGAAGCAGGAAGCCAAGTTCCGCGAAGGCATCGACAAGGAGCTGGCGAAGAAGATCGTCGCCCATATCAAGGACGCCAAGCTCAAGGTCCAGGCCGCCATTCAGGGCGAGCAGGTGCGTGTTACTGGCAAGAAACGCGATGACCTGCAAGAGGCGATTGCTGCATTGCGTGCCAAGGAATTCGACATGCCGCTGCAGTTCAACAACTTCCGCGACTGATCGCCGCTGTGGCGGAACCCTGGTGGCGCAGTGATGTCCATGGGGGCCATGGCCGCTGAATCGCTGGCGGCCTGCTTTACTGTGTATTTGCCGTTCGGCATCAGGAGATAAATATGGATTTGAACGCTGAAGTCGATCAGCTGGTCCGCCAGTCGCAGACCTGGATCCCCTTGATCATGGAATACGGCAGCCGTGTGCTGCTGGCACTGCTGACCCTGGCGGTCGGCTGGTGGATCGTCAACAAGGTCAGCGCACGCCTGGGCAAGCTGATCGGCCTGCGTAACGCCGACCTGGCGCTGCAGGGCTTCATCAGCACCCTGGCCAATATCGTACTGAAGGTCCTGCTGCTGGTCAGCGTGGCGTCGATGATCGGCATCGAGACCACCTCCTTCGTCGCCGCCATTGGTGCCGCCGGCCTGGCCATCGGCCTGGCCTTGCAGGGCAGCCTGGCGAACTTTGCCGGTGGCGTGCTGATCCTGATGTTCCGCCCGTTCCGCATCGGTGACTGGATCGAGGCGCAGGGTGTCAGCGGTACCGTCGACAGCATCCAGATTTTCCACACGGTGCTGCGTACCGGTGACAACAAGACGGTGATCATGCCCAACGGCAGCCTGTCCAACGGCATCATCACCAACACTAACCGTCAGCCGACACGCAAGGTGGTGTTCGATGTCGGTGTGGATTACGAGGCCGACCTGCAGAAGGCGCGCAACGTACTGCTGGAATTGGCGCAAGACCCTCGCGTGCTGGCCGACCCGGCGCCGGTGGCAGTGGTCTCGACGTTGGGCGACAGCTCGATCACTGTGTCGCTGCGCCTGTGGACCAAAACGGCCGATTACTGGGACGTGATGTTCATGCTCAACGAGCAGGCGCGTGACCGTCTGAAGGCCGAAGGGATCGACATTCCATTTCCACAGCGGGTGATCCGTGTGGTGCAGGAAACCGCAGCGCAGTAACGCTGCCGAGGATCCAGGGCCGCATTCGCGGCCCTTTTTTTCGCCTATTACACTTGTTCACAGCCAATCGCCGTCATTTCTGGCATATAGCCTGACCCCACCTGCCTCTACCCGAACGCCATCATGAAACCACTGCTGTACATCACCCCCCTCAGAGCCTTGCTGTTCGGCCTGACCCTGGCCCTGTTCGAGCTGCTGACCTACCTGGCCAGCGACGCCGTAATGCCGGCCATGCCCGTGGTCGTCGACCACCTGAACGCCAGCCCGGAATATATCCCCCATGCGCTCAATCTGTACCTGCTTGGTGGTGTGGTGCTGCAGTGGCTGATCGGCCCGCTGGCTGATCGCTACGGTCGCCGGCCGCTGCTGTTGACCGGTTGTGCGCTCTTCGGGGTGGCTTGTCTGGCCACTTACTGGGTGCAGGATATCGGCCTGTTCAACCTGCTGCGTCTTCTACAAGGCATCGGTCTGGGTTTCGTGGTGACGGTCAGCTATCCGGCGTTGAATGAGGCATTCAGTGAGGCAGACGCAGTTAGGATGATGGCCTTGTTGGCCAATATCGCGTTGCTGTCGCCACTGCTCGGCCCGCTGGTGGGCACCTTGATGCTGCAATGGCTGGACTGGCGCTGGCTGTTCGTGGCGTTCGCTGTCGGCGCTGTGCTGGTGTGGGGGCTATTGTACCGCCTGATGCCCGAAACCCTTGGCGTGGAACGTCGCGATGGTTCGCGCTTGCCGTTCACGCCGATTCACCTGTTGCCGTTGCTCGCAGGCTACGGGCAACTATTGGCCAACCGCCGCTTCGTTGCCGGCAGCGCCGCGCTGGGCCTGGTGGGCCTGCCGTTGATTGGCTGGATCGGCCTGTCGCCGGTGTTGCTGATCCACGATGAGGGGCTGAGCACGATGGAGTATGCGTTGTGGCAGCTGCCGGTGTTTGGCGGGTTGATCCTCGGTAACCTGATCATCAACCGCATCGCTGATCGCTATCCGCTGCCGGCACTGGTGCGCGGAGCATTATGGCCATACTTGGCTGGGTTGTGCCTGATGGTGCTGGCGACCTGGTACTGGCCGACGGTGACCAGTGTGGTGGCTGGCATGTCGCTGTATGCGCTGGGGTTGGGCGTGGCCAACGCGGTGCTGTACCGCATGACGCTGTTCTCCAGCGAGCAGAGCAAGGGGCTGGTGTCGGCGATGCTGGGGATGATCACCATTGCCTTGTTGGGACTGGGTGGAGCGGTGATGGCGATGATCGGGGCTGGGGCGAGCTTGATGCACTTTGCGCTGGCGGCGGGTGTGGCGGGGGCATTGGCGCTTTGGCCGTTGTGGTTTGTGGTCGGTGGTCGGCCGGATGAAGGGGCTGTCGCTCAGTAATTTTCAGCGTTACTCATGGCCTCTTCGCGGGCTTGCCCGCGAAGAGGCCGGGACAGGCGATAGAGCTGTATCAGGGCTGCTCGGCCGCCGAATTCTCCACCGGTGCCGGTTTCCCTTTGCCTGCTTCCTGGCGCCAATGCAGCGCGATCAGGATCAATGTCGGCACGCCCAGCAGCGCGGTTATCAGGAAGAAATTGTGATAGCCGAACTTCTCCACCATCACCCCCGAATAACCCCCGATCAGGCGCGGTAGCAGCAGCATGATCGAGCTCAGCAGCGCATATTGCGTGGCCGAGAACTTCAGGTTGGTCAGGCTCGACAGGTACGCGACGAACGCCGAGGTGGCCAGGCCTGAACTGAAGTTGTCCAGCGAAATGGTCACCACCAGCATTTCGAGGTTCGGGCCCATGTCGGCCAGCATCAGGAACAGGATATTGGTCGCCGCCGAAGCCGCGCCGCCGATGAACAGGATCGGCAGGATGCCGAAGCGCACGATCAGCAAGCCACCGGCACCTGCGCCGACCAGGGTCATGATCAGGCCGAAGATCTTGCTGACGCTGGCGATCTGGTCCTTGGTGAAGCCCATGTCGATGTAGAACACGTTGGCCATCACGCCCATCACCGTGTCCGACATGCGATAGGTGGCGATCAGCCCGAGTAGCAGCAAAGCTTGCCAGCGGTAGCGGCTGATGAAGTCGTTGACCGGCGTCAGCACCGGCGCCAGGCCGCGACGGCCCATGCTCGACAGGCACGCCCAGGTCAGCAGTGCATAGAGGATCAGGCGCAGGAACGCGCGGTCGTCGAGCAGCAGGTCAAGCGGCGTGGCTTCGCCGAAGATGACACTGGCCCAATCGGTGTTGAACAGCTGAGTAAAGCTGGCCGGTACCGAAACCAGCAGGATGATCAGCACGAACACCGAAGCCAGTTGGTGAACCAGCCCATAGCGCGCCGCCGACAACTGGGTGCGCAAGGGCACCGGCGGCTCGCGCATCACCAGGGTGGTGAACAGCGCCGGCAGCATCATCACGCCGAACAGCACGTAGGTGCCCGCCCAGGCTTTGTGCAGGTAGCTGAAACCGGTGGAGCCGAACCATTCGGCGAAGAACAATGCACCAGCGGTAGCGAGCAGGGCAGCGACGCGATACCCGGCCATATAGCTGGCAGCCAGGGCAGCCTGGCGCTGATCGTCGGCGATCTCCAGGCGATAGGCATCGACGGCGATGTCCTGAGTGGCCGAGGCAAATGCCACCAGCACCGCCAGGGCGATCAGCCACGAAAGGTGCTGCTGCGGGTCGCACAGACTCATGCCAACCAGCCCGATCACCACCAGCGCTTGAGACAGCAGCAGCCACGAGCGGCGCCGACCCATGCCGCCGAGCAGCGGCAGCCGCCACTGGTCGAGCAGCGGCGACCAGACCCACTTGAAGGCGTACGCCAGGCCGATCAGGCTGGCATAACCAATGGTTTCGCGCGCCACGCCAGCTTCGCGCAGCCACACCGAAAGGGTCGAAAACACCAGCATGTAGGGCAAGCCGGCAGCAAAGCCCAGCAGCAAAAGCACCAAAGTAGACGGGCTGGCATAGGCAGCAAGCGCAGCGCGCCAGGTTTTACGGGGCATGGGCCAACATCTGCCTCAAGTTTGCGAAAACAAAACGCGCACTCTAACCGCTGTGCTCCATTGGGCGCCAGCCATGGCGCGACATATCCACACGATTATTGGTTACATTCACGCCCTCCGCACGCAAGCGTGCCCGTTGTTCATCGCCCGATGGTGTGCCCAGCGCAAGGCTCAGGCGCCCGCCGGCACCCAGTACTCGATGCCAGGGTAGGCGTGTATCCGCAGGCAACTGCCCCAAGGTTCGGCCTACCCAGCGCGCCGCCCGACCCAGGCCGGCCAGTTCGGCGAGTTGACCATAACTGACAACCTTTCCCTCTGGCACTTGGCCCAGAACCGAATACAGTGCCGTTCGTCGGGCCTCAGGCGTTTCCAGTGCGTGCTCGTATTCCTCAGACATTGCGCCAGCCTTGGCCTGAAGTGAAACCGGACGAGTGGTCGCGGTAAATGAGAGTTGAACTCAACGGCATGTCTGTCGGTCTGTCCTTGCTCTGGTCGTTGGTATCTGGATAATGCCCGGCTTTTTCGCTAATCGAACCCGTAGTCCGCTTATGCATTCTAGATCGTTGTTGTGCCTGTTGACCGCCTCCCTGTGCGCTGCCCCTGCGTTCGCCGACACCGTGTGGATGAAGAACGGTGACCGTCTGAGCGGCAAGATCCGCGTCTTCGACGGCGGCAAGCTGCTGCTGGAGACGCCTTACGGTGGCTCGATCTCGCTGGACTGGAAACAGGTCCAGACGCTGGAGAGCGACCAGGAACTGCTGGTCAAGCAGGATGCCTACAACGGTGAGCGCGCCAAGTCGTTGAAGGCCGCCGAGCCTGGCAAAGTGACCCTGGCCAATGGCGATGCGCCGAAGACCGTCGACCTGGCCAGCATCGAACAGATCATGAAGCCCAAGCCCGTGGTCGAGGACCTGGTGTGGAAAGGCAACGTCGACGTCGCGCTGGACTACAAGCGGGCCGAGAACGATACCGACGACTATGACGTCGGCTTCAAGACCACCGCGCGCCATGGCCGCTGGCGGCACAATGCCGAGGGCGAGTACAACCGCGAGACCAAGGACGAGGTCACCACCACCAACAACTGGAGCGCCGAGTACGCACTCGACCGCTTCATCACCGAGAAGTGGTTCTGGCAGGGGCGCCTGGAATACAAGCGCGACCAGATCGAAGACCTGGCCCGCCAGCGTACCGTGGGTACCGGCCCGGGTTACCAGTTCTGGGATGACGAGCTGGGCGCGTTCTCGCTGGGTACGTTGATCAACCGCACCGACTTCGAATACCGCGATGGCGCGAAGGACAACTTCTATGCGGCGGCGCTGAAATGGGATTACACCCGTTATCTGATCGGCAAGAACGTCCAACTGTTCACCAATGGCGAGTTCGCCAAGCCGCTGGGCGGCGTCGCCGACTACTCGCTGGATGCCGAAGTTGGGCTGCGCTACAAGGTCACCGAATGGGCCTCGCTCAACCTCAAGGCTGAAAAGGACATCATCACTGGCACGCGTGAGAGTGACCTGGACAAGACCCGTTACACCGCTGGGTTTGGTGTGACCTGGTAATTAGCCGGGCGCTGTGGCACTGGCGGGTGATAATGCTTATCTTGTCACCCATCCAGTCCGCCGCCAGGAGCGCCCCCAGTGAGTAACAACGCCATCCGCCCCGCCCGGGAACTGCTGCTCAAGGAATACCGCGGCGTGCTCTCGACCCACTCCAAGTCCATGCCCGGTTTCCCCTTCGGTTCGGTAGTGCCCTATTGCCTGGACGCCGAGGGCAACCCGCTGATCCTCATCAGCCGTATCGCCCAGCACACCCACAACCTGCAGAAAGACCCCAAGTGCTCGCTGCTGGTCGGTGAGCGTGAAGCTGAGGATGTACAGGCCGTTGGCCGCCTGACGGTGATGGCCGAGGCCCGCAAACTGGTCGACGAATCCGCCGTCGAGGCTGCTGCCGAGCGCTACTACCGCTATTTCCCCGATGCCGCCAACTACCACAAGGCGCACGACTTCGATTTCTGGGTGCTGCAGCCGGTGCGCCACCGCTACATCGGCGGCTTCGGCGCGATCCACTGGCTCGACCAGGTAACCCTCGCCAACCCGTTTGCGGGCAAGGCCGAGGCCAGCATGATCGAGCACATGAACAGCGACCACGCCAATGCCATCGCCCACTACGTCGAATTGAGCGACCTGCCACGCAGCGCAGCGGCGCAACTGGTCGGCATCGACAGCGAAGGCATGCACCTGCGCATTGGCCAGGGCGTTTACTGGCTGCCATTCCCGAGCACCTGCAATACGCCGACACAAGTTCGCGAAGCCCTGGTTTTGCTGGCGCGCGCCGACCAATGGCCGGCTGCGACTGAAGTCGAAGCTTGAAAAAGCGAGCGCACGCATCCATCTGTTGGTCTTAAAGGAAGATTGTCTTCCGTCGAGGAATCCTTGATGCGTGCTTTTCTACTGCTGTTTCTACTTTTCCCTGTGCTGGAGTTGTTCGTTTTCGTCAAGGTCAGCGCAGCCATTGGTTTCTTCCCGGCGCTGCTGTTGATCATCGCCGGTTCTGCACTGGGTGTGGTGGTGATGCGCGTGGCCGGCCTGGCCACCGCCCTGCGTGCCCGTGAGAGCCTGCAGCGTGGCGAACTGCCTGCTGAGGACATGTTCCAGGGCATGATGCTGGCGGTAGGCGGTGGCCTGCTGCTGTTGCCGGGTTTCATCAGCGACGTGCTGGGCCTGCTATGCCTGCTGCCATTCACCCGCCACCTGGCCGCGCGCAAGCTGCGCCAGCGTGCCGAGGCCCAGGCCATGCGCCAGCGCGCGTTCCAGGATGACCCGTTCCAGGCACAGCCGCGCGACAGCGGCCACCGGCCAAATGTGATCGAAGGCGAATACGAACGCCGCGACAAGTGAATACCCTTGGGGCCGTTGTTTGCGGCCCCATCTTTTTCAGGTCACTGAAAAATTTTGCACAGCAAGCCTTGTAATTGATTATGTCGGCCTCATGTATGTGGTCACCGCAAGGTTTCTGGTGGCAACGCCAGACAATACACAGGTGGTTCGCCCATTGCGGGCCACCCCCGGCAACGCCGGACCGCATCAACCCGCCGGTGTCGACACCGGCCGATGAAAACCACAATTTGGGAGAGATCGACAATGAAGCTTCGTCCTCTGCATGACCGCGTAGTTATCCGTCGCAGCGAAGAAGAATCGAAAACCGCTGGCGGTATCGTCCTGCCGGGTTCGGCCGCTGAAAAACCAAACCGTGGCGAAGTTGTCGCCGTCGGCACCGGTCGCATCCTGGACAACGGCGAAGTTCGTGCGCTGGCCGTGAAAGTAGGTGACAAAGTGGTTTTCGGCCCTTACTCGGGCAGCAACACCGTGAAAGTCGATGGCGAAGACCTGCTGGTCATGGCCGAGAACGAAATCCTCGCCGTAGTCGAAGGCTGATTTCCCCGACTTCCCGTTACTCCAAAGAATTCCAAGGATTAAACGATCATGGCTGCTAAAGACGTAAAATTCGGCGATTCCGCCCGTAAGAAAATGCTGGTTGGTGTCAACGTTCTGGCTGACGCGGTAAAAGCGACCCTGGGCCCGAAAGGCCGTAACGTGGTCCTGGCCAAGAGCTTCGGCGCGCCGACCATCACCAAGGACGGCGTTTCCGTCGCCAAAGAAATCGAGCTGAAAGACGCCTTCGAAAACATGGGCGCTCAGCTGGTCAAGGAAGTCGCTTCCAAGGCCAACGACGCTGCCGGTGACGGCACCACCACCGCTACCGTTCTGGCTCAAGCCATCGTCAACGAAGGCCTGAAAGCCGTCGCTGCCGGCATGAACCCGATGGACCTGAAGCGCGGCATCGACAAGGCCACCGCTGCCGTTGTCGCCGAGCTGAAAAACCTGTCCAAGCCATGCGCCGACTCCAAGGCCATCGCTCAGGTAGGTACCATCTCCGCCAACTCCGACAACTCCATCGGTGAAATCATCGCCGAAGCCATGGAAAAAGTCGGTAAAGAAGGCGTAATCACCGTTGAAGAAGGCTCGGGCCTGGAAAACGAACTGTCCGTCGTAGAAGGCATGCAGTTCGACCGTGGCTACCTGTCGCCATACTTCGTCAACAAGCCGGACACCATGGTTGCCGAGCTGGAAGGCCCGCTGCTGCTGCTGGTCGACAAGAAGATCTCCAACATCCGTGAGCTGCTGCCAGTTCTGGAAGCCGTTGCCAAGGCCGGTCGTCCACTGCTGATCGTTGCCGAAGACGTCGAAGGCGAAGCGCTGGCTACCCTGGTCGTCAACAACATGCGCGGCATCGTCAAGGTTGCTGCGGTCAAGGCACCAGGTTTCGGCGACCGCCGCAAAGCCATGCTGCAGGACATTGCCGTCCTGACCGGCGGCCAGGTCATCTCCGAAGAAATCGGCCTGTCCCTGGAAACCGCTACCCTGGAGCACCTGGGTAACGCCAAGCGCGTGATCCTGTCCAAGGAAAACACCACCATCATCGACGGTGCTGGCGTTGACGCCGACATCGAAGCACGCGTCAAGCAGATCCGTGCCCAGATCGAAGAAACCTCTTCGGATTACGACCGTGAGAAACTGCAAGAGCGTCTGGCCAAGCTGGCTGGCGGTGTTGCCGTGATCAAGGTCGGTGCTGGCACCGAAGTTGAAATGAAAGAGAAGAAAGCCCGCGTTGAAGACGCCCTGCACGCTACCCGTGCAGCCGTCGAAGAAGGCGTGGTGCCTGGCGGTGGTGTGGCCCTGGTTCGCGCCCTGGCTGCCGTCGTCGACCTCAAAGGCGACAACGAAGACCAGAACGTCGGTATCGCCCTGCTGCGTCGCGCTGTTGAAGCGCCGCTGCGTCAGATCACTGCCAACGCCGGCGACGAGCCAAGCGTTGTGGCCGACAAGGTCAAGCAGGGTTCGGGCAACTACGGCTACAACGCTGCTACCGGCGAATACGGCGACATGATCGAGATGGGTATCCTCGACCCAGCCAAGGTCACCCGTTCGGCGCTGCAAGCTGCCGCTTCGATCGGCGGTCTGATGATCACCACCGAAGCCATGGTTGCTGACGCTCCAAGCGAAGCTCCAGCTGGCGGCGGCATGCCAGACATGGGCGGCATGGGTGGCATGGGCGGCATGATGTAAGCCAGCCTTACCCAGCAGTAAGAAAAAGCCCCGCCTAGTGCGGGGCTTTTTCGTTGGTCAGGCGACACTGCGCTCAGTGGTAGCCACTTCTTCTGTCCCCCGCCGATACAGAATCAGGTAATAAGACCCCAGCCCGATCAGCCAGCAGAACACCGCTGTCCACACGTTGTGCGACAGGAAGTGCGCGCCCTGCATCATCCTGCCGAGCGACAGCACCGAGCCCGCTACAAACGCTACGGCCAATGCCAGCCGAGCCAGGCGCGGCTTTCGATCACGCAGCATGAAGAACAGGCCGAACAGGCAGAAACCGGTCGCTGCATGGCCGCCTGGCCAGCACAACCCAGGTTTGTCGGTGGCCGGACGTGGCTCCAGCAACTTACTGTAGGTTTCTTTACCGCCGAATTGGCTCAAGCTCCAGGGGCACTGCACCTGAGTGACCTTCTTCAAGGGCGTGACAAAGGCTGTTGAAAGGCCCAGCGCCAACACCAGGCAACCCAATTCGCGACGCCAGCCAAACAGGCGCTCCCAGAAGAAACTCAGGGCGAATGTCAGCAAGGCCAGCAGCCCCAGCAAGATCACCCCCTGCTTGACCCGATCATGCAGGATGTTCTCCAGCAAATAGCTATGGCGGCCGATGAACTCACCAGCGGCCCGGTCGTAAAACAGGTTGGCAACGTCCATGTCGACCGCGGTCAACTCCAGCAGGATCAAGGCCACCGCAGCAGCCACAGGGATACCCAGGTACAGCCAGAAATTGATGGGGCGAGGGCGAATGCGTTGTTGCATGACGGCTCCAGGGGATGGAAAAGACCGGGCATTGTCCTGCCCCCGCTATGCTGTGTCCGTGAAGGATGGGTGAAAAAACCGTCAACTTCGCTGAATTTATCCAAGGGCTGGCACAGACTCGGGGATGGCCTTAAGCTGCGCCTGCCGCGCACCACAGCGAAGCGCCGCACAGGAGAACCCGATGCGTATTCTTTTGGTTGAAGACAACCGCGATATCCTTGCCAACCTTGCCGACTATCTGGGCATGAAAGGCTACACCGTCGATTGCGCCCAGGACGGCTTGTCCGGTTTGCACCTGGCCGCCACCGAGCATTACGACCTGATCGTGCTCGACATCATGCTGCCCGGGATCGATGGCTACACCCTGTGCAAGCGCCTGCGCGAGGACGCGCGCCGCGATACCCCGGTGATCATGCTCACTGCCCGTGACCAGCTGGATGACCGCCTGCAGGGCTTCCGCTCCGGCGCCGATGACTACCTGTTGAAACCCTTCGCCCTGTCGGAGTTGGCCGCACGCATCGAAGCGGTGTTGCGCCGCGCTCAGGGTGGTGGGCGCCGTACCTTGCAGGTCGCCGACCTCAGCTACGACCTCGATACCCTTGAAGTCACCCGTCAGGGCCGCCTGCTCAAGCTCAACCCGGTCGGCCTCAAGCTGCTCGCCGTGCTGATGCAGAAGAGCCCGCATGTACTGCGCCGCGAGGTGCTGGAAGAGGCCCTGTGGGGCGATGACTGCCCCGACAGCGACAGCCTGCGCAGCCATGTGCATCAGCTGCGCCAAGTGATCGACAAACCGTTCGAAAAACCGCTGCTGCATACCGTCCATGGCGTCGGCTATCGCCTCGCCGAGGGCCGTGATGGAGTTTAAGCAAAGCCTGGCGCAGCGCATCATCATTGCCTTTGCGCTGATGAGTGCGCTGGTTGCAGGGGCCTTCGCCTTCGGTATCGTCGCCACAGTGCACCTGGTCGAAGAGCGGTTGATTTCCTCGGTGCTCGGTGGCGACCTGCAACGCTTGCTGCGCATGGACAGTGTCAGTGACTGGAGCCATCGCCCGCGTCCCGATCAGCTGTTCTACTTCAGTGGTGGGCGCGACGATTTCGAGCTGCCCAAGGACCTGCGCCACCTCGATAAAGGCTTCCACGAGGTATTCCGCGACCAACTGTCCTACCACGCGATGGTCGAGATCGTCGACGGTCGCCACTATGTGCTGCTGCAGGATCAGAGCGACTTCGAAGAGCGTGAACGGGTGCTGTTCGCGGTCGTGGTAGTCGGCTTCGTGCTCAGCCTGGTGTTGGCGGTGTTTCTCGGCTGGCTGCTGGCACGGCGGGTGATGGCGCCGGTGATCCGCCTGGCGCGACAAGTGCGTCACCGAGACCAGTTGCTGGGTTTGGCTCCGCCCTTGGCGCCGGATTACGCAGCCGATGAAGTGGGCCAGTTGGCGGTTGCCTTCGACGACACGCTCGGGCGCTTGCGCGATGCACTGACCCGCGAACGCCTGTTCACCAGTGACGTCAGCCATGAATTGCGTACGCCGTTGATGGTGCTTGCCACCTCCTGCGAGCTGTTGATGGAAAACCCCAACCTCGATACCCGCTCGCGTAACCAGGTC
Source organism: Pseudomonas sp. NPDC090233 (assembly GCF_044772285.1). Classification (NCBI taxonomy): domain Bacteria; kingdom Pseudomonadati; phylum Pseudomonadota; class Gammaproteobacteria; order Pseudomonadales; family Pseudomonadaceae; genus Pseudomonas; species Pseudomonas sp. NPDC090233. The sequence continues at coordinate 201,553 of NZ_JBIVYQ010000007.1, forward strand.
GAACGGATTGCCCGCGCCACCGAAGAAATGCGCGAGCTGGTCAAGACCTTCCTGATGCTCGCCCGTGCCCAGCGCGATCAGGGCGCCGTGGCGTCGCAGGCGACCCTGCGCGAGGTGGCTGACGACCTGATCGGTGTGTGGCGCGACACCATCGAGCAGAAGGGCCTGACGCTGTATTTCGATGGCCGCGTCAGCGCCGGTCCGTTGTTGTACAACGCCACCTTCCTGCAATCGGTGATGGGTAACTTGTTGCGCAATGCTGCGCACTACACCGACAGCGGCTACATTCGCCTGAGCCTGGAAGCCAATGGTTTCAGCGTTGAAGACAGCGGTGTCGGCATTCCGGAAGAGCAGCGCGAAGCGATGTTCAAGCCCTTTGTGCGCGGCGACGAGCGGCGTGGCGAGGGTTTGGGCCTGGGCTTGTCACTGGTGCAACGCATCTGCGATGACCAAGGTTGGCGCGTGACATTGACTGCGACCGCGCCGCATGGGTGCCGCTTCCAGGTGGACTTGAGCCAAGGCGCCGAGAGGATCGATCCTTCCCTGCTTCGTGAGTAATGCGCTGAAACATCTTGCTTTGGTGATAACACTTTTTTCACATTGGCATGACCTGTTTCCTACGCTCCCTTACGTAAGGTGGGCGCTATGGAGCCAGGAGATGCCTAATGCGTAGCCCGATCAAACTCGAATTTTCCGAGAAGTACGACCAGCAACATGCGCGCGAGTACTTCCTCAAGCACCAGGATGGCCTGGCGCGTCGCTTGTCCCACAAACGTGACGAGCAATTGGCTCGTCGTGCCCTGGCGCTCGCCGGAGAGCCGGGATTGGTGCTGGACTTGCCCTGCGGTGCAGGGCGGTTCTGGCCGCTGCTGGCGGAAAAGCATAACCGGGTGATCATTGGCGCCGACAATTCCGAGGCGATGATCGAGACAGCCTGTGCGGCACAGCCGCCAGAAGTGGTGGCACGGGTACGGCCTTTGCAGACATCTGCGTTCGCTATCGATTTGCCGGATAACGCGGTGGACAGCATTTTCTGCATGCGGCTGTTCCACCACATTGGCGAGGCCGCCCATCGAAAGACGATTCTTTCGGAATTTCATAGAGTTAGCCGTGACAGCGTAATCCTGTCATTGTGGGTGGACGGTAACTTCAAGGCCTGGCGCCGGCAAAAGCTTGAACAGCGCCGTAGCGCAAAAGCCGAGCAGGGTAGTTACCAGAATCGCTTCGTGTTACCAGCGGAGACGGTTGAAGAAGAATTCCAGGCTGCAGGCTTCAGAATTCAGGAGCGCCTCGATTTCCTGCCGTTCTATGCCATGTGGCGGGTTTATGTATTGCGTAAGGGGTAGTGTTTGATGGCTGTAGCCCAGAGCGGGGAGTCACGCTTCGATTATTACTGGCGTCAGCAGGGCGAATGGGTGGAAGAACCCAACCAGCGGCGCGGCGGTGAAAGTGGGGTGCAACGCCTGAACGACGCTAATGGCAAGTTGCTGTATGCCAAGCGTCAGGTAGGCCATATCTATCGCAGCCTGTTGCATCCGTTCGGCAGGCCGACGGTATTGCGTGAACTCGACGCACTGAACAGCTTCGAGCAACTGGGTGTGCGGGTACCGCGCATTGTCTTTTGCGGTGCCGAGCGCGATGCCGAGCACCAATGGCGGGCACTGCTGGTCAGCGAAGCCTTGGATGGTTTCATCGAACTCGACACCTGGCATGCCGAAGGTGCCCGTGAGCGCTATCCGCAGGTGGTTCATGAGCGGATGCTCAAGGACCTGGCCGACAACTTGGCGCGCATGCACCTGGGGCACTGGCAGCATGGCTGCCTGTATGGCAAGCACGTTTTCATCAAGGTAATCGGCGAGGGTGAACAGGCCCAGGTCGAAGTGGCCCTGCTCGATCTGGAGAAGTGCCGCCGGCGTATCAGCTGCCAACGAGCAGCCGGCAACGACCTGCGCCAGCTGCGCCGCCATTCGTCGCTCAACGACGCAGAGTGGCAATCCCTGCTCTATTTTTACCAGATGGCGTTTGGCAGCGTTGTCAAAGGGTTAGGGCAATGAAACTAGAAATCGCTCGAGCTTTGTTTCTGGTAGCTGGCTTGGCGGTGACCACGGTGGCGATAGCCGCCTGGGAAGAACCGCGGGCAGTGGTGTTCAGCAAGGCTGAGCAGGCAGAGCAGTGCGCGTTGCCGAGGGATGTGAAGCAACAGCAGGCTCAGGCGCAGCCTGATCAGGACCTGTTGCTGTTTCTGTTCGGGTTGCGGCAGGGGTTGCGGCCGTTCGGCTGACCCTGTTCGAGCAAATGAGGCACCGCGATTGCGGGGCTTTTTGATGTATGCGTTGCCTGGGCCGGCCTCATCGCGGCTGAAGCCGCTCCTACAGATACCCCACTGCTTCAGGTTTAATGCGGTCCCAGTGGGAGCGGCTTTAGCCGCGAAGGGGCCGGATCAGACAACGACAGGCTCCTTGGCCGCAGTCTTGTGCGCCAACAAGGTGTAGATGCAAGGCAACACGAACAAGGTAAACAAGGTCCCAATCGACATCCCCGTCGCGATCACCGTGCCGATATCGAAGCGGCTCACCGCCCCGGCCCCGGTCGCCAAAATCAGCGGCACCATGCCGAACACCATCGCCGCCGTGGTCATCAGCACCGGCCGTAGACGAATCGCCGCCGCCTCTTCGATGGCCTCCCGCACGCTCAGGCCCTTTTCCTCACGCAACTGGTTGGCGAACTCGACGATCAGAATGCCGTGCTTGCTGATCAAGCCGATCAGCGTCACCAGCCCGACCTGGGTGTAGATGTTCATGCTGGAAATCCCCAGGAACAGCGGCAGCAGCGCCCCGCAGATCGAAAGCGGCACTGTCACCAGAATCACCAGCGGGTCGCGGAAGCTTTCGAACTGTGCCGCCAGCACCAGGAAGATGATCGCCAGCGCCAGGCCGAAGGTCACCCACAGCGCGCTGCCTTCCTGGATGTACTGCCGTGCGGCACCGGCGTAGTCGAAGGAAAACCCCTCCGGCGCTTCCTCGGCGGCAATGTCCCGGACCGTCTGCAAGGCCTCGCCGATACTGACCAGCGGCACGCCCTGGATGATTGCCGAGTTCAGCTGCTGGAACTGGTTGAGCTGGCGTGGCCGGGCGCGGTCGCTGAGGGTGATCAGGGTCGACAAGGGCAATAATTGGCCCTGGTCGTTCTTCACGTAGTAATTGTTCAGCCAGCCGGCATTGTCCCGGTAGGGCCGTTCGACCTGGGCGATCACCTTGTAGCTGCGGCCCTCCAGGGTGAAGCGATTGATCTCTGCCTCGCCCAGCAGGGTGGCCAGCGTGCCGCCCAGAACATCCATGGAAACGCCCATCTGCGCCGCCTTGGCCCGGTCGATATCGACCACCACTTCGGGCTTGTCGAAGGCCAGGTCGATGTCGAGGAAGGCGAACTTGCCCGAGGCCTGGGCGCGCTCCTTGACCCGTTGGGCCACCTCCAGCAACGCCGGGTAATCGCCTGCGGTGTTGATCACGAATTGGAACGGCAGGCCTTCGCCGGTCCCAGGCAACGACGGCAGGTTGAAGCCGAAAATCTGCAGCCCGCCGATTTCTTCGAGCTTGCTTTGTACCAACGGCAGCAGCTCCATTTGCGTGCGCTCGCGCTCGTTCCAGGGCTTGAGCAGAAAGCCGCCGATGCCGCTCTGCACACCGTTGAAACCGTTGATCTGGAACGATGAGTAGTATTCGGGGAAGGCCTTGAACAGCGGTGTGAACTGGTCGGTGTAGGCGTTCAGGTAGTCGAGGTTGGCCGGCTGCGGCGAACTGCTCATCATGAAGATCACCCCTTGGTCCTCGTTCGGCGCCAGTTCGTTCTGGGTGAACTTGAGCAGCACCGGGATCAGGCACAGTATGATCACGGCGAACACCAGCACTACCGGCCGGCTGTCCAGGGTGGTGTGCAGCAGGCGCTGGTAGCGGCCCTTGAGGCGTTCGAACAGCACGTCCAGGCGATGGGCCAGGCCGTGGGCGTTCTGCTCCTGGCGCAGCAGCAGGGCGCACATCATCGGCGACAGGGTCAGCGCGACGATGCCGGAGATGATCACCGCACCGGCCAGGGTCAGGGCGAACTCCTTGAACAGGGCTCCGGTAAGCCCGGTGAGAAAGCCGATCGGCGCGTACACCGCCGCCAGGGTGATGGTCATCGACACCACCGGCATGGCGATTTCCCGTGCACCTTCCAGCGCTGCGTCGAACGGGGTTTTGCCTTCCTCCATGTGCCGGTGGATGTTCTCCACCACGACAATGGCGTCGTCCACCACCAGGCCGATGGCCAGCACCATCGCCAGCAGGGTCAGCAGGTTCAGGGAGTAGCCCATCATCTGCATGAAGAACAGCACGCCGATCATCGACAGCGGGATGGTCACCACCGGGATCAGCACCGAGCGCAGGGCGCCGAGGAACAGGAACACCACCACGATGACGATCAGCACCGCTTCGCCGAGGGTCTTGATCACCTCGTCGATGGACGCCTGGATGAACAGCGTGGCGTCATAGGCAATGGACACCTTGAGCGCGGAAGGCAGCTGGCTTTCCAGCTCCGGCATGATCCGCCGGACTTCCTTGATCACATCCAGCGGGTTGGCCGCCGGGGTGGCCTTGATGCCGATGTACACGGACGGCGTGCCATCGAACGAGCTGACCGTGTCGTAGTTCTCCGCGCCCATCTCCACCCGCGCCACATCGCCCAGCAACACGCGGCTGTTGCCGGCGGTCTTGACCGGCAGCGCGGCAAACGCTTCGGCCGATTTCAGCTCGGTGTTGGCGTTGATGCTGGTGACCACATACTCGCCCTTGACCTCACCGGCGGCGGCGAGGAAGTTGTAGCGGCGCACGGCATTGGTCACATCGGTGGCGGCGAGGCCGAAACCGGCGAGCTTTACCGGGTCGATCCAGATGCGCATTGCGAACACCTGGTTGCCGAGGATTTCGGCCTCGGCCATGCCCGGCAAGGTCGCGAGTTTGGGCTGGATGACCCGGGACAGGTAGTCGGTGATCTGCGGGTTGCTCATTTCCTTGCTGTAAAAGCTGACGTACATCAGTGCGGATGCGTCGGCGGCTTCTTTGCTCAGCACCGGGTCTTCGGAGTCCTGCGGCAGCTGGTTGCGCACTTCGTTGGCCTTGGCCAGCAACTCGGTGAACAGGCGGTCGCTGTCGGCGCCGATACGCGCGTAGATGGAGATGATCGAGAAGTTCTGCCGGCTCACCGAGGTCATGTAGTCAATGCCTTCGGCGCTGGCCAGGCTCTGCTGCAGCGGCTGGGTGATATAGCCCTGAATGGTCTCGGCGTTGGCCCCGGGGTAGGCGGTGGTCACCGTGATCAGGGCGTTTTCCATTTGAGGGTACTGGCGGATCTGCAGCTTGCTCCAGGCCTGGAACCCCAGCAGCAGGATCAGCAGGCTGACCACGCTGGCCAGGACTGGGCGGCGGATGAACGGGTCGGTGAACGCCATGCCTGCCTCCTGGTCAGTCCGCGCGCGGGGCGCCTGCTTCGGGTTTGAGGGCAGTGTCCTGGCCGATGCGAATGGCCGCACCTGGGGTCAGCTTGAGCTGGCCGGCGGTGACCACCTGCTCGCCGGCCGTGAGCCCCTTGCTGACCACCACCACGCCATCGCGGCGTTCGCCGGTCTGCACGCTGCGCTGTTCGGCGCTGAGCTGCGGCTGACCCTTGTCGTCGCGTTCGGGGTTGCCGTCCTTGTCCTTTTTCGCTGTGGCGACATACACCGAGTTGCCATACAGCGTGTAGGTGATGGCACTTTCCGGCACCACCACCTGCGGGCGCGGATCGGGCAGCAGTACCAACAGGTTGGCGAACATGCCCGGCAGCAGCTTGCCGTCCGGGTTGGCCAGGGTCGCCCGCACCAGCAGGTTGCGTGTGCTCTCCTCGATCTTGGGGTTGATCGCGCTGAGGCTGGCAGGAAAGGTTTGGCCGGGGTAGGCCGCCACTTGCACCAGCACCTGCTGACCGAGGCTCAACTGCGGCAGCGCTTGTTCCGGCACATTGAAGTCGACGTAGAGGCTGGACAGGTCCTGCAGCGTGGCGATCACCGTGCCGGCGGCCAGATAGTCGCCGACATCCACCTGGCGGATGCCGATGGTGCCGCTGAACGGGGCGCTGATGCTTTTCTTGGTCTTCGATGCCTTGAGCTGCTCGACCACCGCCTGGTTGCGGCGGTATTGGGCGGTGAGACGGTCGTACTCGCCCCGGGAAATGGCAGAATCGCCGACCAGCTGGCTGCCCCGGCCAAAGTCGACCTTGGCCAGCCCCAGGTCGGCCTGGGCGGTGCCGAGCAGGGCGGTTTCCTGGTCGTCGTTGAGCTGCAGCAGCAGTTGCCCGACCTTGACCTTCTGGCCGGAGTCGAAGTGCAGCGATTTGACCGTGCCTTCGACTTCCAGGCTCAGCTCGACGCCCTGCGACGCCTTGAGGCTGCCCACGGCAGGCAGGCGCTGCTGCCACTGGCGTTCTTCGGCCAGTGCGGCGGCCACGGTGATGGGCGGCTTGGGGGCGGTGAACATCTGGATCTGCTGGTAGATCGAGAAGGCTTTGTAGCCCCCCAGGGCCAACACGATCAGCAGAACCACGGCCAACATGATGAGCATGCGGCGGCGCAGCATAAGTCCGGTTCCTTGGAAGCGTGATTGTTATTCGTTTTGACACGACAACGGGCGATCCTGCCCACGTGTGGATGGGGGAAGTATTGACTGTTTTTGGCGGGAAGGGGAATTGCTTTGTTTGTGCTGGCCTCTTCGCGGATGAATCCGCTCCTACAGGATCTACGCAAGCCTTGTAGGAGCGGATTCATCCGCGAAAGGGCCCTCAAGCCAGATGCAGGTGGTTGTCCCAGAACCCTGAAGGCAGGTCCATCGGCTGCCCGATCAACTCAGCCTTGCGGCAATCGTAATAGCGACAACGCCCCTGTCCGGAGGTGACCACAAACCCATCCTTCACCGCCCCGACCCCCGCACAATCCGGCATCGGCGCATCGAGCTTCACCGCACCACTGTCCAGGTCCCAGACAAACAGGCGATTGGCCCGTGGCGCGGTCAGTGCCACCAGGCGCAGGTCGCTATGGATGGCGACGCTGGCAGTGTACTGGGCCATCGATTGCAGCTGGCGCTCGGGCACCGGGAAGGCCTTGAACGGCTCGCCCGGGCGCTTGATCGCCAGCAACTCGGCGGTTTCATCGGCATCGCCCATGAACTGCTGGCAGGCGGCGATGGTGCCATCGCTGCCGACGGCCAGGTGGCGCACGCTGTTCATCTGCTGGGCCAGGGTCTCCTTGCTCAGCAGGGTGCCGTCGCGCTGCATCAGCACCAGGCTCGGCTCCATCGCGTTGAGGTTCATCTCGACCCGGCTCTCGGCTTCGGTGCGGATACCGCCGTTGGCCACGATCAGAGTCTCGCCATCCGGCAGCCAGGCCACTTCATGGGGGCCGATGCCGTGGGTCGAAATTTCTCCAGTGTGCACCAGGCGCTCGCCTTCGAAGCGGTACACACCCAGCACGCCACGCCCGGGGTCGGTGGTGTCGTTCTCGGTGGCGTACAGCCATTCGCCGCCTTTGTGAATCACCGCATGGCCATAGAAGTGCCGGTTGGGTTGCGAGGTGATGGTCTGCAGCAGGCGCCCGTCGCGCAGGTCGACCAGGTAGCTTTCGGTACCGGGGCGGCGCGCGACGAACAGGGCGATCGGCAATTCAGGGTGATTGATGATGGCATGGCAACGCTGGCCCACCTGGGTGCTGAACACCTGGGTACCGTCCAGGCGGAACCCGACCGCATAGTGCTTGCCTTCGCCATCGTCACGCGCCGACAGCAGCAAGGGTTCGCTGCCTTTGTTGCGAAACAGGCTCCAGCCGCCCAGGGTCAGGGCGCTGAGCACTACGCTAGCGAGTTTGAGGGCCTGGCGTCGCAGCATGATCAGTCACCGTCGTTGGCATTGAAGCCCAGCTGGATATTCAACGCCTTGGCCAGCTCGCCTTCGTGCAGGCGGTGGACGACGTTGAGGCTGTCGTAGATCTGGTTCAGGCTCTGCTGGCCGGCGTCATCGGCCAACAGCTCGCCCAGGGTCTTCTGGTTGTCGGCCAGCAGTTTGAGCGAGGTAGCGTAGGCGTCGTCGATCTTTTCTGCCAGGGCTTTCTGATCGCTGGGCAGCAGGCCGCGCAGGCCCTGATTGTCGACCCCGACCCAGACGGCCTGGGCCGCTTTGAGGGTGGCTTCGATGCTCTTGATCGACGAATGGCTGCGCCAGGCTTCGGCCTGCAGCGGCTGCGGGATGCCCTTGCTCTGGCGGCCCATCGGCGCACCGAGTTTCTTCTTCAGGGTATCCAGGGCGGTGACCTGGGAGCGCAACAGGTCGGCGATGGCTTCGTGGGAATCGGCGTAGCGCTGGTTGGGGAACTTGGTCATCTGCGACAGCATGCCGTCGGTGCTGTTCCAACCCTTGAGGATCTCTTCGGCCAGGGCCTTCTGGTGCTCACCGATGGCGACCAGCAGCGGGCAATAGCGGGCCTTCTGCTCAGCCGTGGCGATGTCCGGCTTGCTGTCGAACAGGATGTATTCGTAAGCCGACAGGCCGCGCACCACGACGCTGGATTTGCCCAGGCTTTCGGCATCTACCGGCTTGTCGCCGTTGACCAGTTGCTCGACCTGGCGGCCGACCAGGTTCTTCTTGTCGGGCCAGAACTGTACCTGCCAGGCGCGGTTGCCTTCGGCCAGCGGGCCGACCAACAGGGGCTGCAACTCGGCCCAGGCTTTTTGCGCGTGGAGGAAGTCGGCGCGCGCGGTGTCCAGGCTTTCCTTGCCCTCACAGTAGGCCAGGGCGCTGACGGCCAACTGGCGATCGGCTTCGACCCAGCGGCTGTAGGTCGGCAGGATCACCTGCTTGGCGATGGCAGCGGAGGTCACGGCCTGTGGGTCCTGCGGCGAGCAGGCACCGAGGGCGAGTGCGGCGAGGCTGGTGAACAACAGTTTGGGTCGGAACATGCCCGGCTCCTTGCGCGTTTAAAGTGAGTTCAGGAACGCCAGCAACGCAGTGCGCTGCTCGGCATCGAAGGTCAATACATGGTCGCGCGCCGCCTGCGCTTCGCCGCCGTGCCAGAGCACGGCTTCGAGCAGGTTGCGGGCGCGGCCGTCGTGCAGGTACTGGGTGTGGCCACTGACCGCTTCGCTCAGGCCGATGCCCCACAGCGGTGCGGTGCGCCAGTCCTGGCCGTTGGCGGCGAATTCGGTGCGCTCGTCGGCCAGGCCCGGACCCATGTCGTGCAGCAGCAGGTCGCTGTAGGGGCGAATCACCTGGCCGGCCAGTTCGGGTTCGCTGGCGTCGGCGGCGGTGGTGAATTGAGGTGTGTGGCAGCCCTGGCAACCGGCCTGGAAGAACAGATTCTTGCCGGCCAGCACTTGTGGGGCGCCGACATCGCGCCGTGCCGGCACGCCGAGGTTGCGGGTGTAGAAGGTCACTAGGCGCAGGATGTTGTCGCTGACTTCCTTTTCGCCGTCGGCGCCGTCGCCATTGGCGGCGGCCAGGCAATCACGCTGCGCCGGGGTGCAATCGTCCTTGGGCTGCAGGGTGCTGGTCAGGCCCATGTCGCCGTTGAAGGCGTGCACGTTCTGCTGGTTGACGTTGGGCTGCCCGGCTTTCCAGCCGAAACGGCCGATCACGGTGGTGCCCTGGGCGTCGTCCCAGACCCGGTTGGCGCGCCCGCGAATGCCATCGCGGTTGCGATCGTCCGGGTCTTCGTTGGCCAGGATATCGGCTTCGGGAATGGCTTCGAGCAGGCCCAGGCCGATCATCGGCGGCGCCACGCGCGCGGAAAAGCGCGTGTCGGGATGCATCGGGCCGTAGCCGAGCTGGGTGATATGCAGGGTGGGGCGGCGCAGCTCGACCTGATGGCCGTCCTTGAAGGAAACGGTCTGGTTTTCGTAGCTCACCCGCACCTTGCCCTCGGGAGCCACGCCTGGAATGGCCATGTCCTGCAACTGGGTGCCGTAGACCGGCTCCGGGACGACGCCCAGGCGCTCGATTTCCTTGGCCAGATAAGGCTGGTCGGGGATCGACAGGCGCACCAGCATCGACACGGCATTGCTGTCACCGGGCTCCGGCGGATGACCGCGGCCATCGCGCACGTGGCAGTTCTGGCAGGCGTTGGTGTTGAACAACGGGCCCAGGCCATCGCGCGCGGTGGTGGTGGACGGGGCGATCACCCACGGGTTGCGGAAGAAACTGTTGCCGACGGCAAAGTCCAGGCGCCGCTCGGGCGAGAGGTTGGCCGACGGCAGGGAAAAGGCATTGCGATCACTGCGCTGGACAGTCGCCTGGCCACCGGACAGCGCTTCGCCGGGCTCGGCCTGGGTGAAACGCGGGGCGTCGTCACAGGCGGCGAGGGCGAGGGCCAGCAGCGGAAGGGATAGTCGGGACAGCGACAAGGACATGCAAAATCCTGGGCGTGGGCGAAAAACCGGCGTGCAAGCTTAGCAGGGTGGGGGAGTTTGAATAAGAGCAATTTGCAATTGCTGGATGAAATTGGTGTCAGCAACCGAAGAAAAAAGGCGACCCGAAGGTCGCCTTTTTCATAACACCATCACCGCCGAATCAGAACTCGTGATCGGCAGTGTCCGGGTTCAGGTTGGCAATGCCCAGCTTGCCAGCGGCCTGTTCGATCGCACCGGTCTGCTTGACCAGCGATGCAATGGCATCACGCACGATCTGGTTGCCGGCAGCGTTGTCGGCGGCGATCAGCTGATCGTAGTGCTCGCCCTTGAGCGCGTGGTCGACCATGACCTGGATTTTCGCCTCGGTGGCTTCCAGGTCGGCCTTCAGGGTTGCGTCGGCGGCCGGGTCGGCCTTGGCCACCAGCGACGACAGGCTCGGGCCGGTCAGCTTGGTGCCGTCGGTGCGGGTGTACTCGCCCAGGTAGACGTTGCGGATGCCCTTGGCGTCGTAGAAGTGCGAGTAGTGGGTGTTGTCGCTGAAGCAGTCCTGCTCGTCTTCCGGCGAGTTGGCTTCCAGCGAAACCTTCATGCGCTCGCCGGCCAGCTCGCCCAGCGACAGGCTGCCCATGCCGAACAGCATCTTGCGCAGGCCGTCGGTGACAGGCTCGGCTTCCAGGGTGGCGCGGTAGTTGTCGGCGACGTTCGGCGCCCAGTTGCCGACCATCTCTTCGAGGTCCTTGACCAGCAGCTCGGTAACCGACTTCAGGTAGGCACGGCGACGGTCGTTGTGGCCGCCGGTGGCGCCTTTGCCTTCGAGGTAGTCGGAGGCTGGACGGTTGCCCGCGCCTGGGCCGGTGCCGTTGAGGTCCTGGCCCCAGAGCAGGAATTCGATGGCGTGGTAGCCGGTGGCGACGTTGGCTTCGGAACCGCCCAGCTCGTTCAGGCTGGCCAGCTTCTCGGCAGTGATGTCCTTGACGTCGACTTTCTCTTCGCCGACCTGGATCTCGGTGTTGGCGATGATGTTGGCGCTGGCCGCCGGGTTGCCCAGGGCGTGCTCGTAGCTCTTGTCGACGTAGTCGATCAGGCCTTCGTCCAGGGGCCAGGCGTTCACTTGGCCTTCCCAGTCGTCGATGATGGTGTTGCCGAAGCGGAAGGCTTCGCTCTGCAGGTACGGAACGCGAGCGGCGGCCCAAGCAGCCTTGGCGGCTTTCAGGGTGTCGTCGTTGGGCGTTGCGAGGAATGCGTCGATGGCGGTCTGCAGGGTCTTGGCGGTGCTCAGCGAGTCGCTGTACACGGCGTAGACCATCTCGGCGTAATGCTTGACCACGGCCTTGCCGGCCGCTTCGTCGACAGCCCCGGGCGCCGCAGCGGTGGTGCTGGCGGCAGCAGGTGCCTGAGCTTGCGGAGCGGCGGCCTTGTCGTCCTTGCCTTCACCGCAGCCGGCGAGAGCGATGGCGATGGCCAGGAGGCTGGCGGAGGCCAGAGGCATTCGAATCATTATTGGTTTCCCTGCGTCGTGTGGTTGGACAGTGCGCCGTGGCACGTGAAACCGCAACATCATGCGAAAGATTTGCATTTGCTGTAAAGGGGCCAGCACGCAATTCATGCAAATGCCCCGCTACAGGGCGGAGACCTGATTACGCTGTGCCTGGCGCAGGAAACTGGTCAGCTCGCGCGCCGACAATGGCTTGCTGTAGTGGTAGCCCTGACCTTCGTGGCAGCCTTGGGCGATGATGTAGGTCTCCTGCTCGGCGGTTTCCACACCCTCGGCGATCACCTGCATGCCCAGGCTCTTGCCCAGCTGGATGATCGCCCGAACGATGGTGGCATCGTCGTCGTCGTCGAGCAGGTCCTGGACGAAGCTCTTGTCGATCTTGATCTTGTCCAGCGGCAGCGACTTCAGGTAGCTCAGCGACGAGTAGCCGGTGCCGAAGTCGTCGATGGCGATCATCGCCCCGGAGCGGCGCAGGCTCAGCAGGTGCTGGGCGGCGGTGGTGATGTCTTCCATCAGGCCGGTTTCGGTCACTTCCAGTTCCAGGCTGCGCGGCGGCAGGCGGTAGGCTTGCAGCAGGTTGTTGACCACCCGGGGCAGCTCGTTGTGGTGCAGCTGCACGGTGGACAGGTTGACCGCCATGCGCAGTTCGCTGAAGCCCAGGTCGTGCCATTCGCGCAGTTGTCGGCAGGCCTGGTCGAGCACCCATTCGCCGATGGTGATGATGTAGCCGTTCTGTTCGGCCAGCGGGATGAACTGGTCCGGCGGGACCAGGCCCAGCTCCGGGTGTTGCCAGCGCAGCAGCGCTTCGACGCCCACCACGCGGTGGTCGCGGTAGCTGATCTGCGGCTGGTAGACGAGGTACAGCTGGTTGCGCGACAGGGCTTCGCGCAGGTCCTTTTCCAGCTCACGACGGCGGCGCATTTCGCTGTCGACGCTGGCGATGTAGAACTGGTAGCGGTTGCGCGAGCGAGCCTTGGCCAGGGTCATGGTCTGCTCGGCTTTCTGCAGCAGCTTCTCGGTGCTGTCGCCGTCTTCGGGGAACAGGGTGATGCCGATGGTGGCGCGCAGGCGGATCTGCTGGTGGTCGAAGCCGAACGGCACCTCCAGGTCGTCGAGGATGCTCTGGGCCAGCTCTGCGGCTTCGTACGGTTGCTCGATATTGGCTTGGACCAGGGCGAACTGGTCGCCGCCCAGGCGGGCCAGTGCGCCCAGCCGGCCACTGTGGGCCCGCAGGCGGTCGGCCAGGGCCAGCAGCAGCTGGTCGCCGACCTGGTAGCTGAACTGTTCGTTGATGCCCTTGAAGTCGTCCAAGCCTACGCACAATACGGCGACGCGGTGCTGCAGGCGGCCGCCGTCGACCAGGATCTTGTCCAGCTGTTCCTGCAATTGCTGGCGGTTCGGCAGGCCGGTCAGGAAGTCGTACTGGGCCATGCGCTGCAGGCTGTTCTCGGCCTCGTGGCGCAGGTGGGTATTGCGCTCGATCGAGGCCAGCAGCTGGTTGGCGGTGTTGACCCAAATGCCCAGTTCGTTCTTCTCGTGGCCCTTGAGCAGCGGGATCTGGTGCTGGCTGGGGCGGTCGGGGTTGATCTGGGTGAGGTGCTCGATGATTTTCGACAGCGGCTTGGTCAGCAGCCAGTGGTAGACCAGGTACAGCACCAGGCCCATGGCCAGCGCGCGCAGCACGCCGGAGATGAAAATGATGATGGCGTTGACCAGGAAGTCTTCCCCGTACGACGCGGTGTCGAGGGTGATGCTCAGGTCGCCGTAATATTCGCTGTAGGGGCCGCGGCCGACCAGTTGGGTGGTGAATGTGCGTTCCTGGCCGAGGATCAGGTCGGTCAGCCAGCGCATGGACGCGTCCTTCAATGGGCGGGACTTTTCCGCCAGCATGGTTTCGTTGGGGTGGCCGATCGAGGCCTGGCGCACCGATTCGTCCTGGAACAGGCCTTCCATCACCTGCATGCCCATTTCCCGGTCGAGGCTGTACACCGCCTGGGTAGAGGGGTCGCGGAACATGTCGAGGATGCGCTGGGCGTCATTGGTGACGGCCTGGCGGGTCTTGTAGGTGTCGTAGACGATCTGCGCGCAACTGAGGACGACGCCGACCGCCAGCGCCGAAAGCAGCACGACCCTGAGCAACTTGACCGATAAGCTGTTCCGCAATTCCAGCTTCAATGGGGTTTCCTTAATCCATGCGCATGGCATCATTTTGCCATTAACGTTGGCAATACACTATCGGCCGGTAGGGCTGTCCTGAGCAGTGTATCGGTTGCTTGACCCTGCAACTTGAGTGCGCTGTAGCGAACGTCCAGACGTTTAATGTTAGCGCGCTATACGGGGTGAGCAAGAGCCCCGCAAAAAACTGAAGATTGGATCCAAACTGCACAAAAAAACCCGGCACGTGGCCGGGTTTTCTGTTCAAGGCATGAGTACTCAGGCCTTGAAAGTCTTGCCTTCGAACTGTTCGGCAACAAATGCCCAGTTGACCAGGTTCCAGAACGCCTCGACGTACTTCGGACGCAGGTTGCGGTAGTCGATGTAGTAGGCGTGTTCCCAGACGTCGCAGGTCAGCAGCGGGGTGTCGCCGCTGGTCAGCGGGCAGCCGGCGCCGATGGTGCTGGCCAGGGCCAGGGAGCCGTCGGCTTTCTTCACCAGCCAGCCCCAGCCGGAACCGAAGGTGCCAACCGAAGTCTTGGTGAACTCTTCCTTGAACTTGTCGAAGGAACCGAAGGCGGCGTTGATGGCCTCAGCCAGGGCACCAGTAGGCTGGCCACCGCCATTTGGCGACAGGCAGTTCCAGTAGAAGGTGTGGTTCCAGACCTGAGCGGCGTTGTTGAAGATGCCGCCCGAAGAGCTCTTGACGATCTCTTCCAGGGTCTTGCCTTCGAATTCGGTGCCTGGGACCAGGTTGTTCAGGTTCACGACATAGGTGTTGTGGTGCTTGTCGTGGTGATACTCCAGGGTTTCCTTGGAGATGTGCGGCTGCAGGGCATCGTGGGCGTATGGCAGCGGCGGCAATTCAAAAGCCATGGTGGATCTCCTGATTCAGGTCTAGTTCGCGGTTTGCGCAGGGCCGATCACGGGCGGCCCTATGTGCGTCGGCGAGTTTGTACTCTTTGCGACGCAAGGGCTGGATCATAGCACCAGCCCCGGCGCATAACCACGCAACAAAGATAGGGAATAGAGGTTCCAGAGCGGTTGGCCGGCGCCGACCGGCGGCCTTCAATTGAAGATCAGCTGCGCCGCCACGGCGAACATCATCACTGCGACCATCAGGTCGAGCATGCGCCAGGTGGCCGGGCGCGCCAGCCACGGCGCGAGCCACGCGGCACCGATCGCCAGGGTCGAGAACCACACCAGCGAGGCACTGGCGGCACCGGCCACGTAGGCGCCGGGTACGGTCTGCTGGGCGCCGAGTGAACCGATCAGCAACACGGTGTCGAGGTATACGTGCGGGTTGAGCAGCGTCACCGCCAACGCGCTGAGCAGCACCGCGCGCCGTGAGCGCACGCCCTGGCCTTCCTGATGTTGCAGGCTCTGTTTGGAGCAGGCGCTGCGCAGCGCCTTGGCGCCGTACCAGATCAGGAACACCGCGCCACCCCAGCGGGCGATCGCCAGCAGCGTCGGGTTATGCGCCAGCACCGTCGCCAGGCCGAAGACACCGGCCGCTACCAGCAACGCATCGCAGACGATGCACAGCGCCGCCACGGGTAAATGATGTTCACGACGCAGGCTTTGCGCCAGGACGAAGGCGTTTTGCGCGCCGATGGCCATGATCAGGCCGAAGGCGACCAGCATGCCGTTCAGATAGCTTTGCCACATGGCACGTACTCCCTAAAAGATGCTGGCTATTGTGAAGATCGGCGCTGTATAAGAAAAACCAATAAAGCTCATCCATCATTAGGAAAATCGATGTTCGACTACAAGCTGCTTGCCGCCCTGGCGGCGGTGATCGAGCAAGGTGGTTTCGAGCGCGCCGCGCAGGTGTTGGGGCTGTCGCAATCGGCCATTTCCCAGCGCATCAAGCTGCTGGAGGCGCGGGTCGGCCAGCCAGTGCTGGTGCGCGCCACGCCGCCGAGCCCGACCGAAGTCGGCCGCCAGTTGCTCAACCATGTGCAGCAGGTGCGCCTGCTCGAACGTGACCTGCAGCGCCAGGTGCCGGCACTGGACGAGGAGGGCATGCCGGAGCGCCTGCGCATCGCGCTCAACGCCGATAGCCTGGCCACCTGGTGGGCGGGTGCGGTGGGTACCTTTTGCGCCGAACATCAATTGCTCACCGATTTGGTGGTGGAAGATCAGGAGGTCGGCCTCAAGCGCATGCGCGCCGGTGAAGTGGCGGCCTGCCTGTGTGGCAGCGAGCGACCGGTGGCCGGCGCGCGCAGCCTGCCGCTGGGCGCCATGCGCTATCGGGCGCTGGCCAGCCCGGCGTTCATGGCGCGGTATTTCCCGCAGGGGTTCGACGCCAGGCGCCTGGCGCGCACGCCGGCCATTGTCTACGGTCCGGACGATTTCCTGCAGCACCGGTACCTGGCGTCGCTGGGGATCGAGGATGGTTTCCTGCATCATCTCTGTCCGTCGTCCGAAGGCTTCCTGCGCATGACCGAAGCTGGCCTGGGTTGGGGCCTGGTGCCCGAGTTGCAGGCGCGCGAACAGCTGGCGGACGGCAAACTGGTGGAAATATCTGTCGATACCCCTATCGACGTGCCGCTGTACTGGCATCATTGGCGCAATGGCGGGCAACTGCTCGCGCAACTGACCGAACACCTGCGGCACACGGCACGGCATTGGCTGGTGCCGTTGTAACGGCGGCTGGCGTCTGTTGCATCTGAAATCTGAGGCGGAGTGTTACATGCGAATTCTGGTCACGGGCGCGAGCGGCTTCATTGGCGGGCGCTTTGCGCGCTTTGCCCTGGAGCAGGGCCTGGACGTGCGGGTCAGCGGCCGGCGCGCCGAGGGCGTCGAGCACCTGGTCAAGCGCGGTGCGCAGTTCATCCCCGGCGACCTGGGCGATGCCGAACTGGCCCGGCGCCTGTGCCAAGGCGTCGAGGCGGTGGTGCATTGCGCAGGCGCGGTGGGCAACTGGGGGCGTTACCAGGACTTCTATCAAGGGAATGTGGCGGTCACCGAGAATGTGGTCGAAGGGTGCCTGAAAGAACATGTTCGGCGCCTGGTGCACCTGTCGTCGCCTTCGATTTATTTCAATGGCCGCTCGCGCCTGGATATCCGCGAAGACCAGGTGCCGCGCCGTTTCCACGATCATTATGGGCGGACTAAATACCTGGCCGAACAAAAGGTGTTTGGTGCCCAGGAATTCGGCCTGGAGGTGCTGGCGCTGCGCCCGCGTTTCGTCACCGGTGCCGGTGATGCCAGCATTTTCCCACGGCTGATGCAGATGCAGCGCAAAGACCGCGTGGCGATCATCGGCAATGGCCTGAACAAGGTCGACTTCACCAGCGTGCACAACCTCAACGAAGCGCTGCTCAGTGCGTTGTTCGCCGATGACCGCGCCCTTGGCCAGGCCTACAACATCAGCAACGGCCAGCCGCTGCCGTTGTGGGACGTGGTCAACTACGTGATGCGCCAGATGCAGCTGCCCCAGGTCACCCGCTACCGCTCCTACGGCCTTGCCTACAGCGTGGCCGCGCTGAACGAAGCGGCCTGCATGCTTTGGCCGGGGCGGCCGCAACCGACCCTGTCGCGCCTGGGCATGCAGGTGATGAGCCGTGATTTCACCCTGGACATCAGCCGTGCGCGGCAGTACCTGGATTACCAGCCCAAGGTCAGTCTGTGGACGGCACTCGATGAATTCTGCGTGTGGTGGAAGCACCAGCCACAGGGCCAGTGAACCTGGCGCAAGGATGATGGTCATCAGTGCGCCGCGTTAGCGGTTTATAATCATGCCTCTTTGCTATTACTGCGGTTGAAACCATCCATGCGCAACGATGCCCACGACGATTTCGATGACGTGCCAGCCCTGCGGGCCGGTACCCCTGATGATGACGAGCTTCTGCCTGCGCACGTGTCGCGCAGCCGCCAGAAGGCTGCCAAACCGGCCAGCACCGGCCCGCTGTGGGCGCTGCTCGGCGCCTCGTTCATTGCCTTGGCCGGGCTTGGCTGGTGGAGTTTTCAGCAGATTTCGCTGATGGAGCAGCAGTTGGTGGCTACCCAGGAAAGCTTCGCGCGCATCAGCGAAGAAGCGGCGGGCCGCCTCCAGGCGATCAGCGGCAAGGTCGAGGCCAGTGAGACCACGAGCACCACCGGCAGCGAAGCCTTGAAGCTGCAGATTCGCCAGTTGCAGGCCAGCCTGGCCGAGCAGGGTAAGCAACAGCAGGGCGTGGCAGGGCAGGCGGGTGATTTGGGCAAGCGTCTGGAGCAGGTGCTGGCCGATACCCGCGAGCAGCAGAAAGCCGTGACTGAACTGCAGACTCAACTGCAGGCGCAGTTGAAGGCGGTGAATGGCGAGCTAGCGGCACTGAAGTCGGGCCAGGTGGACGGCGGCAAGCTCGACGGGCAGCTCAAGAGCCTGAGCGATGAAGTGGCGGCGCTGAAGAAGCAGGGCAATCCCAAAGCGGCTATCGAAAGTTTGGAGCAGGATGTGCTGGTGTTGAAGAGCCAGGCGGACAATCGCCCGGCTGCGGCGGCGGCCAGTGGTGCTTCGGTGCAGGAGTTCGATGCGTTCCGCGGGCAGACCACGCGTAACCTGAACACCCTGCAGAGCCAGATCCAGAACCTGCAGCAGCAGATCAACGCAAGGCCTTGATTAGCAGATGAGAACCTCTGTGGGAGCGGCTTCAGCCGCGAACACCGGCTGGGCCGGTGCCATCCACCGCGTCGCTTGCTTCGCGGCTAAAGCCGCTCCCACAGGTTGCTCGCTACCCGATTACAACCGCGGATAATCGATGTAGCCCACCGGCCCCTTGGCATAGAAGGTTTCCGGATGCGCCTGGTTCAACGGCGCATCGGCCGCCAGCCGTGCTGGCAAATCCGGGTTGGCAATGAACGGCACGCCAAACGCCACCGCATCCGCCTTGCCGCTGGCCAATGCCGCATTCGCGCTGGCTTTGTCGAAACGTTCGTTGACGATGTAAGGGCCGCCGAAGGCTTCTTTGATCAACGGCCCGATGCTGTCGTCAGCCTCCTTCTCCCGCGAGCAGATGAAGGCGATACCGCGTTTGCCCAGTTCCCGTGCCACATAGCTGAAGGTCTCGGCGCGGTCGGCGTCGCCCATGTCATGGGAATCGGCACGCGGCGCCAGATGCACACCGACACGGCCTGCGCCCCATACCTCGATGGCCACGTCAGTCACCTCCAGCAGCAAGCGGGCACGGTTTTCCAGCGAGCCGCCATAGCGGTCAGTGCGCTGGTTAGTGCTGCTCTGCAGAAACTGGTCGAGCAGGTAACCGTTGGCACCGTGGATTTCCACGCCATCGAAGCCGGCCGCCTTTGCATTCTCGGCGCCGCTGCGGTAAGCCTCGACAATGTCGGCGATCTCTTCGGTTTCCAGGGCGCGTGGGGTTGGGTATTCAGTGATCGGGCGCACCAGGCTGACATGACCCTTGGGCTGGATAGCACTGGGCGCCACGGGCAGCTCGCCGTTCAGGTAGCTGGGGTGCGAGATGCGGCCAACATGCCACAGTTGCAGGAAGATCCGCCCGCCAGCGCCGTGCACGGCTTTGGTGATGTTGTTCCAGCCGCGTACCTGTTGGTCGTTCCAGATGCCAGGCGTGTCGGGATAACCGACGCCCATTGGCGTCACCGAGGTCGCTTCGCTGAGGATCAGCCCGGCGCTGGCGCGCTGCACGTAGTACTCGGCCATCAGCGCGTTGGGAATGCGCCCTTCATCGGCGCGGCAGCGGGTCAGCGGGGCCATGATGATGCGGTTGGGCAGTTGCACGTCGCCCAAGGTGATCGGATCGAAAAGCGTGGTCATAAGGTTTACCTGCTTTGTCAGAGTGCTTGGCGCAGTTGTTCGAGGAATGCCTGGATGGCGGCTTCGTTACGTTTGAAGAAGTGCCACTGGCCGACTTTCTGGCTGCTGATAAGCCCGGCGCGCTGCAAATTTGCCAGGTGGGCCGAGACCGTCGATTGCGACAGGCCGCAACGTTGGTCGATCTGCCCGGCACACACGCCGTTCTCAAGGCTGTGGTGCTGGGCGGGGAAGTGCGCTGCCGGGTCTTTCAACCAGTGGAGGATTTCTCGGCGGACCGGGTGGGCCAGGGCTTTTATTATTTCGTCGAGGTCGAGAGGCATGGTTAACAGGCTCGTGGTGTAGCGGTATATCGCGATGGGACGAAATATAAGTCGGCCTTTGGCGATATGGAAATATGAACGGGTTCTGAGCTGAGCACGAATCGATATATCGCGTTATAACGATATGCCGGTGGCTGGTGCTAGACTGGCGCCATGAACTACCTCGCACACCTGCACCTGGGCGGCCCTGCGCCGCAACAACTGCTCGGCAGCCTGTATGGCGATTTCGTCAAGGGTTCGCTGGAGGGGCGCTTTGCGCCGGAACTGGAAGCAGCGATTCGCCTGCACCGGCATATCGACAGTTACACCGATCGGCACCCGTTGGTGCTGGCGGCGCTGGCGCGGTTCCCACGTGAGCGCCGACGTTATGCCGGGATCGTGCTGGACGTGTTCTTCGACCATTGCCTGGCACGACATTGGGGTGACTATGCCGAACAGCCGCTGGCGCAGTTCACCGGGGCGTTCTATCGCGTGCTGCTGGCCGAGCCCGAGTTGCCAGGGCGGCTGGCGCGGATTGCGCCGTTCATGGCGGCGGATGATTGGCTGGGGGCGTATGGCGATTTCGCCACGCTGGAGCAAGTGTTCAATGGGATCGGGCGGCGTTTGTCGCGGCCGGAGGGCATGGTTGGGGTGATGGGGGAGTTGGAGCGGTTGTATGAACCGCTGCTGGCGGATTTTCGTGAGTTCTATCCGCAGCTGCAGGTGTTTGCAGCTGAGCAGAGAGCTTCTACTTGAGCAATGTGGTGTGCGTGCCGGCCCTTCGCGGCTGAAGCCGCTCCTACAGGTGCCCACCATCCTGTAGGAGCGGCTTCAGCCGCGAAAGGGCCAGAACAGACACCCAAAAAATCAAGCAGCCCGAGCCTGTCGGCGCGGCGCCAACTCAACCTCATCAACCCCGAACAGCGCCATGTGAATGGCCTGCTGCGCCTGAAACGCCAACACTGCACGTTCCTTTTCCACACTGCAGATCGGCTGCAACAGCTGAATGCAAACCTCACCCCGAGGCTCTGCAAACAGGCGCATCAGGTGCGACACCAGATCATCATCGCCAATGAACGGCGCAATCGGATCCGCCTCGCCATTGCGCAAATACTGGATGGCCACCGGCTGCACCGCCACACCTTGATCGATGGCACCGGCCAGCAAGCGACCATGGAAAGTACGCAGTTGCCGTCCATTGGTCGTGGTGCCTTCAGGGAAGATCAACAGCGGCCGGGCCTGGCCCAGTTGTTCCGTGATCTGCTCGCGCAGGCGCTGTGCGTCACCCCCGCCGCGACGAATGAAAAGCGTACCGGCCTTTTCCGCCAGCCAGCCGGCCACTGGCCAATGACGTACTTCGGCCTTGGACAGAAACGACAGCGGCAACAGCATGCCAAGCAGCGGGATATCGGTCCACGACACGTGGTTGCTGACCCACAGCATCGGCATTTTGGGCACTTCACCGATCACCCGCACCTCGAACGGCAGGGCCGCGACCAGGCGTTTCATGAACAGGCAGGTCCAACGCTGGCGGCGTTCGATGGACGCTTTGAGGCCCAGGCGTTCACCGCAGGCGATCACGCCGGCCATGAGCATGCCGAACAGCAGCACCAGCAAAAGCCTAGCGAGGCGGGCACAAACCCGCATCTTCGGCATCACACCGCCGCCTTGAAATGGCGGGCGTAGCGCGGGCAGAGGTCGGCACGCTTGAGCAGAATGAACACGTCGGCAACCTGGAAGTCCTCGTCCCAGCATGGCTCGCCACAGATCTTCGCACCCACGCGCATGTACGCCTTGAGCAGCGGTGGCATTTCGGCGATGACGTTGCCAGGCATGTCCAGGCTCGGCAGCGGCTTCTTCGGTTCGGCACGCAAGTGCTCGGTGCACAGGTAGCGTTCGCGCAGGCGCTGCATGATAGCGTGGGCCTGCACGCCGCCGTCCTGCATGGGAATGCTGGCGCAACCCATCAGGTAGCTGTAGCGGCCTTCGTTGAGTACTTCGGCCAGCTCGCCCCAGAGCACGGCAATGGTGCCGCCGTTGCGGTACTCGGCGGCGACGCACGTACGGCCCAGTTCGAGGATCGGGCCTTGTAGTTGCCGCAGGCCATGCAGGCTGAATTCTTCTTCGCTGTAGAACCGCCCCAGGCTGCTGGCAGCCTGATGGTCGAGCAGGCGGGTGGTGGCGACCAGTTCGCCGGTGCTCAGGTCGCGCACGCCGATGTGTTGGCAGTGGACATCGTAATCATCCATGTCCAGGCCCTGGTCGGCGCCTTTGAGCTTGGCCTTGAATTCTGCGCTGAACACCTTGTAGCGCAGGGCCTGTGCTTCCTGCAGGGCCGCGGCGCCGACCAGGCGCTCGGCTTGTAGACGGCGTTCAGTGCGGTTGTCGCCAGAGCGAGCGATCCGAGTCATTGCGAGTCTCCATAAGCCAGCCATGAAGGGTTGCGGCCGGTCGGCTTTGTTGTGCAAAGTCAGCCTAGGTAGGCGCGGTGTCACCCCTGTGAATCTTTGGTGATGCTTGCGTGACACCCCACAACAGCCCCTCAAGGAGCGTCCGATGGCCTGGTTGCAACGACTCAACGATCCCCTCCGCCAGCCCCTGGCTGGCACCCTGGGCGAGACCTATGCCGCGCAGCTCGAACACCTCGGCGCAGTCGCCCCATTCGAACTGGCGGTGCTCGGCGGCCGCGCAATGGCCACGCCCGGGCTGGCGTTTCTCATCGGCTACCAGGCCGCCTTGCGCATGCTCTGGCCCAGCGCCCCGGCCAGCCTCGGCGCGCTGTGTGCTACGGAGCGGCGCAGCGTGCGCCCAGCGGACATGCAAACCCGCCTGGAGGGCTTGCGCCTGACTGGCAGCAAGGATTTCGTCACCGCCGGGCTCGATGCCGAATGGCTGCTCGTGGCGGCGCGCAGCGAAAAGCCGGGTGAGGCGCCGCGGTTGAATTTGGCGGTGCTCTATCCGGGCGAACCAGGGGTGACCCTGGAGGCACTGCCGACCCTGCCCTTGATGCCGGAGGTCGGCCACGGCCGACTCCATTTGAAGCAGGCGGCCTGCGAGCTGCTGGCCGGCGATGGCTGGGATGCCTACGTCAAACCGTTCCGCTCGCTGGAAGACTTGTACGTGCTGGCGGCGATGGTGGCCTGGCTGTACGGCGTGGGGCAGGAGTGCGGCTGGCCGCAGGCATTGCAGCTGCGCCTGATCGGCTTGCTGGCGGGGTGTGCCGAGGCCAGCCGCCAGTGTGCCGACAGCGTCGGCTGCCATTTGTTGCTGGGCGGTTTGTTCACCCAGTTTCAGGAACTCAAGGGCGCTATCGACAAAGCGTTGCTGGCAGGGCCGGCACAGTGGGCGCAGCTCTGGGAACGGGACCAGGGGGTGATGGCGTTGGCTGCCGCAGCCCGGGAAAAACGTTTGGCGAAGGCCTGGAGTGCTGCTGGATTGTCATGAACGCCTGTCAGGATGTGGCGCACTGTTGAGCGTAGGGGCGGTTTGTGATGAAGGTGTGGTGGTTGATGTTGGCGATGGCGGTCGGGCCTGTTAGCGCCGAGGATTGGCCCTTGCCGGATTGGCAGGCGGCAACCAGCGCCACCGACTGGCAGGCCGTCGACAGCTATGCCTTCCCCAAGCGCAACGCGCTTGAACGCAGCGGTGTCCGCAGCGACGCGCTGTTGATCATTCGCGATGGCCGCATCCTGTATGAACGCTACGCCGCCCCCACCTCGGCAAGCACCGCGCACCTCACCTGGTCGGTGAGCAAGAGCGTACTGGCCACAGTGCTGGGCGTCGCCCAAGCCGAAGGGCGCTTCAAGCTGCAGGATGCTGCGGCGCGCTTCTTCCCGCCAATGCAGGCGCACCCTGATGTGCGCCTGGTCGACCTGCTGCATTGGGCCAGCGGCCTGGACTGGCAGGAAGACTACGAATACGCGCCGCTGAAGTCCTCGGTGGTGGCCATGCTCTACACCCGGGGGCGGAACGACATGGCGGCCTATACTGCCGCACGTTCAATTGCCGAAAAGCCCGGCACGCGCTTTCTGTATTCCAGTGGCGACAGCAATGTGTTGGCCGCCGCCTTGCGCGGTATGCTCGACTCCGCTGCCTATGCCGATTACCCCTGGCAGGCGCTGTTCACCCCGCTGGGTATCCACAGCGCGGTGTGGGAGCGCGATGGCTCCGGCACTTTCGTCGGTTCTTCCTACCTGTACCTCAGCGCGCGTGACCTGGCGCGCATCGGCCTGTTGATGCAGCGCGAAGGGCGCTGGGCTGATCGTCAGCTGTTGCCGGCCCGTTGGGTAGCGTTCAACCGCACGCTGTTCAGCCAGGCGCAGGCCATCCCCGGCGAAGCCAACCCCGGCGGCCACTGGTGGCTCAACCAGCCGTTGAAGGGCAGTGCGGCGCCTTGGCCCGATGCGCCGACGGACACCTTCGCCGCCCTCGGCCACTGGGGCCAGGCCCTGTATGTATTGCCGACACAGAAGCTGGTGATCGTCCGCTACGCCGATGACCGCGATGGCAGTTACAGCCATAACGAACTGCTCAAACGCGTACTGGCAACGCTGGCCAAGGAGGGCGCATGAAGCGTCTGTTGCTGCTGGTGTTCGTCGCCTTGCTGGGCTGGGCCTGGCTCGAACGCCAGGCCTTGGCGGACTTCCCCGGCATCCTTTCGGCCTATTCGGCCAAGGAGTATTGCTCGTGCCGCTTTGTGATGGGCTTCGACGAAGCCTATTGCCGAAGTTACGTAAATCAATGGCTGCCGCTGAGCGCATTGGAAGAGGACAGTTCTCAGCGATTGATCACCGCCGAAGGCCTCGGCCAGCGCAACCAGGCCGCCTGGCAGTCCGCGCAGGCCGGCTGCCGCTTGCTGCCGTGAAGGCGGGCGGTTAAGGTTGACGGTCTGGTTTCACGAGATCTGTCATGTTCAAGCTGCCCCGTCTTCTGCCCGCCCTGCTGCTGGCTTTATGCATGCCCGCCCACGCCAACTGGCACCTCGATGGTGAGTCCTCACGGCTGTCATTCGTCACCGGCAAAAACGGTGACACGGCCGAGGTCCATCGTTTTCTGGTGCTGCATGGCAGCGTCGACCGCAAAGGCGCGGCTGGGCTGCGTATCGAGATGGACTCGGTGAGCAGCGGCATCCCGCTGCGCGACGAGCGCATGCGTGATGACTTGTTCGAGGTTGGCCGTTTTGCCGAGGCGACGGTCAAGGCCCAGCTCGATCTGCGGCCGATCAACGACCTGGCCGATGGGGCGCAGATCGAATTGCGCCTGCCGCTGACCGTCACCCTGCATGGCCAGTCCCACAGCTACAACGCTCTGCTGCTGGCAACCCGCTTGGATGCGCGACGCTTTCAGGTGGTGACCCTCGAACCCTTGATTCTGCGTGCCGAGGACTTTGGCCTGGCGCCAGGCCTGGAAACCTTGCGCAAGTTCGCCAAGCTCAAGTCCATCAACCCGACGGTACCGGTCAACGCGGTGCTGATCTTCAACGCGCGCTGACATGCCGGGGCCGGTCTTCCCCTGGCGCGAAGGCAATCAGTTCGAGCTGCTGATCGACGGGCCTGAATTCTTCCCGCGCATGCTCCAGGCGATCGAGCGCGCCGAGCGCCAGGTCGACCTGGAGCTGTACCTGGTCGAGGCGGGCGCCTGTGCCGAAGCGGTGGTCGAGGCGCTGGAGCAGGTAGCCCGGCGCGGTGTACGGGTGCGCTGCCTGTTCGACGATTACGGTTCGCTCGCTTTCAATTCCGCCTTGCGCCAACGCCTGCTGGACGCTGGCGTCTACCTGCGCTGGTACAACCGCCTGCGCTGGCGCCGTGGTTTGCGTAACCTGTACCGCGACCACCGCAAGCTGCTGCTGGTGGATGAAAGCTGGGCGGTGGTGGGGGGGACCGGCGTCACCGACGAGTTCTGGACCCCGGGCGAGGCCACCAGCGAGTGGCACGAGGTGATGGTGCAGATCCAGGGCCCGCTGGTCAGCGACTGGCAACTGCTGTTCGATCGCCAGTGGCAGGCCAACAACCGCCGTACCGCCTGGCGCCCCCCCGAAGGCTTCGGCCTGCCACGCCTGCCCAAGGTGCCCGCGCAAGGGCAGGGCATGGGCCGAGTGGCCTACGCCGACGCCCGCCAGCACCGCGACATCCTGCATTCGCTGGTGCGTGCACTGAACAGTGGCAAGCAACGGGTGTGGCTGGCCACGCCTTATTTTCTACCCACCTGGAGCGTGCGCCGCTCGCTGCGCCGGGCTGCGGGTAAAGGCGTCGATGTGCGCCTGCTGCTCACCGGCCCGCGCACCGATCACCCTTCGGTGCGTTATGCCGGCCATCGCTATTACCCCCGTTTGTTGCGCGCCGGGGTGCGAATTTACGAATACCAGCCATGCTTCCTGCATCTGAAAATGGCCCTGGTGGACGAGTGGGTCAGCATTGGTTCGTGCAATTTTGACCACTGGAACCTGCGCTTCAACCTGGAGGCCAATGTCGAGGCACTGGACCCACCGCTGACGGCCGCCGTGCTGGCCAGCTTCGAGCGCGATTTTGCCCTCAGCGAAGAAGTCGACCTGGACCACTGGCACGCACGACCGTTGTGGCGCCGGGTGAAACAGCGGGTGTGGGGCTGGCTGGACCGGCTGGTGGTCAACCTGCTCGACCGCCGCGACTGAGACCGGCTATCGTGCAGTGACTGTTCCCCTGCAAACGAAGGAGTGGATGCGATGACGGCGAAGAAGATTCTCATGCTGGTGGGCGACTACGTCGAAGACTACGAGGCGATGGTGCCGTTCCAGGCCCTGAGCATGGTCGGCCACACGGTGCACGCGGTGTGCCCGGAAAAAATCGCCGGGCAGACCGTGCGTACGGCGATCCATGATTTCGAGGGCGAACAGACCTACGGTGAAAAACCGGGGCACAACTTTGCCTTGAACCATGACTTCGTGCAGGTGCGCCCGGAAAGTTACGATGCCTTGTTGATTCCCGGTGGGCGTGCCCCGGAATATTTGCGCCTGGATGAGCGGGTGCTGGCGTTGGTGCGCGCCTTCGATCAGGCCGGCAAGCCGATTGCTGCGGTGTGCCATGGTGCTCAGTTGTTGGCGGCGGCAGGGGTGCTGGAGGGGCGCCAATGCAGTGCCTATCCGGCCTGTGCGCCGGAAGTGCGGCTGGCGGGTGGCACATTCATCGATATCGCGGTGGACCAGGCGCATGTCGATGGCAACCTGGTGACGGCGCCTGCATGGCCTGCGCATCCTGCCTGGCTGGCGGCCTTCCTGGAGGTGTTGGGCACGCGTATTAGCTGACGCGTCCGATAGCGGTCACGGAACAATACCTGTCGCGCAGGGAAAAGGCGCAGTGTCGAGTCGGATGGTAGGGTTTCCCCTTGTCATCCACACCGACAGGACGACCGGCAAGTATGCAAATACGCCTGTTGCACGGCGCCGCTATCGCGCCCTACATCGATGAACTCGCTCGCCTGCGCCTGACCGTGTTTCGTGAGTTTCCCTATCTGTATGAAGGTACCCCGGAGTACGAGACCGATTACCTGGCGGCCTATGCCCGCTCTGGCCGCAGCCTGGCGGTGCTGGCGCTGGAGGACGGCAAGGTGGTCGGCGCCTCGACCGGGGTGCCGCTGGTGGACGTGGCGTCCGCGTTCCAACAGCCGTTCCTGGCGCAAGGGCGCGACCCGGCCAGCGTGTACTATTTCGGCGGTTCGTTGGTGCTGCCCGAATACCGGGGGCGCGGTTTGGGCGTGCGCTTCTTCATCGAGCGCGAGTCTTACGCACATAAGTTGGCCGAGTTCGACTATTGCGCGTTCTGCGCCGTCGAGCGTCCGGGTATGCACCCGCTGCGGCCCGCCAACTACAAACCCTTGCATGGGTTCTGGCGCAACCGCGGTTTTCTGCACGATCCTTCGTTACGCACCACATACGCCTGGCGTGACCTGGACGAACAGGAAACGTCCGACAAGATCATGTCGTTCTGGCTCAAGGAACTGCCGGTGTAACTCACCCGAGCCGTTCGAACGCGTTCCATGAATGAAAACGCCCGGCAAAATGCCGGGCGTTTCGATCAAGCCAGTCGGTGAATTACTTCACCTCAACGGCCAAGCTCTCGGCAATCTTGCCCTGCCACAGCGCAGGCCCGGTGATGTGCACCGACTCACCGTTGCTGTCCACCGCGACGGTAACCGGCATGTCCTTCACGTCGAACTCGTAGATCGCTTCCATGCCCAGCTCGGCGAACGCCAGGACCTTGGACTTGCGAATCGCCTGGGCCACCAGGTAGGCGGCGCCGCCGACGGCCATCAGGTACACGGCCTTGTTGTCCTTGATCGCTTCGATGGCGGTCGGGCCGCGCTCGGACTTGCCGATCATGCCCAGCAGGCCGGTCTGTTCGAGGATCTGGCGGGTGAACTTGTCCATGCGCGTGGCGGTGGTCGGGCCGGCTGGGCCTACCACTTCGTCACCGACCGGGTCGACCGGGCCGACGTAGTAGATGAAGCGGCCTTTCAGGTCGACCGGCAGTTCTTCGCCACGGTTGAGCATTTCGACCATGCGCTTGTGCGCAGCGTCGCGGCCGGTGAGCATCTTGCCGTTGAGCAGGATGGTCTCGCCCGGTTTCCAGCTGGCGACTTCTTCCGGGGTGATGTCGTCAAGGTTGACGCGGCGGGCGCTCGGGCCGGCCTCCCAGACGATCTCCGGGTAGGCGTCCAGCGAAGGCGCTTCCAGCTCGGCAGGGCCGGAACCATCGAGCACGAAGTGAGCGTGACGAGTGGCGGCGCAGTTCGGGATCATGCACACCGGCAGGGAGGCGGCGTGGGTCGGGTAGTCCATGATCTTGACGTCGAGCACGGTGGTCAGGCCGCCCAGGCCCTGTGCGCCGATGCCCAGCTGGTTGACCTTTTCGAACAGCTCCAGGCGGATCTCTTCCAGGCGGTTCTGCGGGCCGCGGGCCTTCAGTTCGTGAATGTCGATGGACTCCATCAACACTTCCTTGGCCATCACCGCGGCCTTCTCGGCGGTACCGCCGATGCCGATGCCGAGCATGCCAGGCGGGCACCAGCCAGCGCCCATGGTCGGCACGGTCTTCAGGACCCAGTCGACGATCGAGTCGGACGGGTTGAGCATGGCCATCTTCGACTTGTTCTCGGAACCGCCGCCCTTGGCCGCGACGTCCACTTCGACCTTGTCGCCCGGGACGATCGAGTAGTGGATGACGGCCGGGGTGTTGTCCTTGGTGTTCTTGCGGGCACCGGCCGGGTCGGCCAGGATCGAAGCGCGCAGGACGTTTTCAGGCAGGTTGTAGGCGCGACGCACACCTTCGTTGATCATGTCGTCGACGCTCAGGGTGGCGCCGTCCCAGCGCACGTCCATGCCAACGCGGACGAACACGGTGACGATACCGGTGTCCTGGCAGATCGGGCGGTGGCCGGTGGCGCACATGCGCGAGTTGATCAGGATCTGGGCGATCGAGTCGCGCGCGGCAGGCGACTCTTCACGCAGGTAGGCCTCGTGCATCGCCTGGATGAAGTCGACGGGGTGGTAGTACGAGATGAATTGCAGGGCGTCGGCGACGCTCTGAATCAGGTCGTCTTGCTTGATCACGGTCATGCAGCGCGCTCCTCTTAAAGACGGGAACATTTGTAAAGGCCTTTCGACACTGCACACGGTGTGTCGAAACGCCTGGCAAGGCGCCGGCAGGTCAGGCCGACGTAAAAAGGCGCGGCAGTATAGCGCGCCTGTGGCGGCGAAACACCTGCGTGTGGTCTGGACCATGGTCGGCTGGTGGCGGGCATCCTTTTTGCTGCCAGCACTGGCTTGCCTTAGAGTGGCCCTGTAGACCTGGAGAAATGATGACCATGCCTGAACTCTGCGTGGGCGAGCGCCGCTGGACGGTGCCCACCGGCAGCAACCTGCTCGATGCCCTGAACGAGGCGGGGTTGAATGTGCCTTACAGCTGCCGCGCCGGCAGCTGCCACGCTTGCCTGGTGCACTGCCTGGACGGGCAACCGGCAGATGCCTCGCCCGAGGCGCTGGCGCTGGAAAAGCACGCACAGGGCTGGCGCCTGGCTTGCCAATGCCGGGTGGTAGGTGACTTGCGTGTGGCGGTGTTCGACCCGCTGCAGGACGGGATTTGCGCTCAGGTCTGTGCACTGGACTGGTTTGGCGATGTATTGCGATTGCGCCTGCGGCCCGAGCGGGCGCTGCGTTACCAGGCGGGTCAGCACGTGGTGCTGTGGTGCGGATCGATCGCGCGGCCGTATTCGCTGGCTAGCCTGCCGGGGGAAGATGATTTTCTTGAATTTCATATCGACTGCCAGCGGCCAGGCGCCTTCTGTGACAGCGCCCGTCAGTTGAAGGTTGGCGATACGCTGCGCTTGGGGGAGCTCAGGGGCGGCGCGTTGCACTACGATCCGGACTGGCAGGCGCGACCGCTCTGGCTATTGGCGGCGGGGACCGGGCTGGCGCCGTTATGGGGCATCTTGCGAGAGGCAGCGCGGCAGGGGCATCGGGGCGAAATCAGGATACTGCATGTGGCGCGCGATGGCGCGGGGCATTATCTGTCGGAGTCTTTGCTGGGCATCGAAGGCGTGAGTTTCGAGCCGGTATTGGCTGAACAGTTGGACGAGGCGTTGGCTGCATTGCGCCCCTCATCACGACAGACCGTAGCGCTGTTGTGTGGCTCGCCGGGGAGTGTCGAGCGCTTTGCGCGGCGGCTGTTTATTGCGGGAATACCGAGGAATCAGGTGTTTGCCGATGTGTTCGTCGAGCATGCATGAAATAGGGGCCGCAGAGCGGCCCCTTTGACGGCTATCAGCCGACCAGCGGATCACCGACGTGCAGGATCTTCATGCCGTTGGTGCCACCGATGGTGTGGTAGCTGTCGCCCTTGGTCAGGATCACCCAGTCACCTTGCTCCACCAGCCCACGCTTGAGCAGTTCGTCGACTGCCGCCTGGCTGACCTTGTCGGCCGGCAGCGAGGCCGGGTCGAAGGCGATCGGGTAAACACCGCGGAACATCGAGGTGCGAGCCTGAGTGGCGCGGTGTGGAGTGAGCGCGAAGATCGGCACGTGCGAGCGCAGGCGCGACATGATCAGCGGGGTGTAGCCACTTTCGGTGAGGGCGATGATCGCCTTGACGCCGGGGAAGTGGTTGGCGGTGTACATGGCCGCCAGGGCGATGCTTTCGTCGCAGCGCTCGAAGGTGGTGTGCAGGCGATGGCTGGACTTCTGGTTGGTCGGGTGCTTCTCGGCACCCAGGCAGATCCGCGCCATGGCCTGGACGGCTTCGATCGGGTAGGCACCGGCAGCACTTTCGGCCGACAGCATCACCGCATCAGTGTTGTCGAGCACGGCGTTGGCCACGTCGGACACTTCGGCACGAGTCGGCATCGGGTTCTGGATCATCGACTCCATCATCTGGGTCGCGACGATCACCGCCTTGTTGTTGCGGCGGGCGTGCTGGATGATCTTTTTCTGGATACCGATCAGCTCGGCGTCGCCGATTTCCACGCCCAGGTCGCCACGGGCAACCATGACCGCGTCGGAGGCGGCGATCAAGCCGTCGAGGGTTTCGTCGTCGGCAACGGCCTCGGCGCGCTCGATCTTGGCCACCAGCCAGGCGCTGCCGCCGGCTTCGTCACGCAGCTTGCGGGCGTACTCCATGTCCTTGGCGTCACGCGGGAACGACACGGCCAGGTAGTCCAGGTCCATTTCCGCAGCCAGCTTGATGTCGGCCTTGTCTTTTTCGGTCAGGGCCGGTGCGGTCAGGCCGCCACCTTTGCGGTTGATGCCTTTGTGGTCCGACAGCGGGCCACCGACGATCACCACGCAGTGCAGGGCATCGGCGGTAGCGGTTTCGACGCGCATGACCACGCGGCCATCGTCGAGCAGCAGTTCGTCATTTACGCCGCAGTCCTTGACCAGGTCGGGGTAATCGATCCCGACGATGTCCTGGTTGCCTTCGGTCAGCGGGTGGACGGTGGAGAAGGTGAACTTGTCACCGACTTTCAGTTCGATGCGCTTGTTGCTGAACTTGGCGATGCGGATCTTCGGACCCTGCAGGTCGCCCAGCAGTGCGACGTGGCGGCCATTCTTGGCGGCGATGTCACGGATCAGGCGGGCGCGCGCCTTGTGCTCTTCCGGGGTGCCGTGGGAGAAGTTCAGGCGTGCCACGTCCAGGCCGGCGAGGATCAGTTGTTCGATCACTTCCGGCGAGTTGCTGGCGGGGCCAAGGGTGGCGACGATTTTGGTACGGCGGATGGTCATGCACAGACTCCTATAGTGAAGCGCAGCGAAAGGCTACTCCTCAATTGCGCTGTAGTCATTGTTCCGTTGCACTACCTGCACGCAAGACAGGGTGGCATTTGAACGGTCGGCGTATGCTTGCAAAACCCTGTGAAGATTTGCCGGTGCTGGCCGATACATTGGCATCAAAGGAGATACCCCATGCGAGCCCTGATCGTTTTCGTCCTGGCGGCCAGCGCCGTCGGCTGCACCCGCTGGTCCATGGACCATCACTTGAACAACGCCTACCGCGCCTACGACCGTGGCGATTGCCAGAAGGTCATGCTGGAACTGTCGCAGGTCGACCGCACCAGCCGTGCCCGGCCGTTCATCCACCCGGAAGTTTCGCTGCTGCGTGGCCAGTGCCTGGAACGCCAGCAGTTGTTCGTGGACGCTGCGCAAACCTACGAGTACTTGATTCAGCAGTACCCGCGCAACGAATACGCCTACCGTGCCAAGGCGCGTCTGCAGACTCTGGAGAAGCTTGGCCACTATCGTGCTGGCCAGCCGGCGGTGGCCAGCCCGGTAAATACCTCTCCTTGGCGTTAACACCAAGGTATCGTTTATTTCACGGGATTTGCCGTGCGCGCTGCGCTAACCTGTAACTCAGTTGTTACAACAACCGCCAGTACCGCGTATTCCTGGCACCGGGTACGGACTGCACTTGTGACCATGTTCAACCAGCGCCATATCGAACGCCATCAGTTGCCTTGTGTACTCAAGGTCTTCAACCGCTTCACCGATCAGCCGATCGGGCAGTTGGGCAATGCCTCTGAAGATGGCCTGATGTTGATCAGCCAGCTCCCTGTGCTGGTTGGGCCGGACTACGAGCTGCAGTTGCGTAGGCCGCTGGCCGGGGGCGGCTTTCAGTTCATCAACCTGACCGCCAGTTGCCTCTGGTGCCGCGAAGATCAGACGCCGGGGCATTACGACTCGGGCTTCATGCTGTTGCAGGCGTCGCGCGAATACGACGAGTTCGTGCGCTCGTTGCGCGACTTTTTCAGTTTCAACTCGGCCAACGCTTCTGTCTGAGGTCCGCTAGAATCGGGGCGACCTAGCATCAGGACCGCCCCGTGACCTCCATCTTCTGGCACGACTACGAAACCACCGGCATCAACCCGCGCTGCGACCGCCCGTTGCAGGTGGCCGGTGTGCGCACCGACTTCGACCTCAATGAAGTCGACGAGCCGATCAACCTTTATTGCCGCCCATCCGACGATATCCTCCCTCACCCGGCGGCTTGTCTGGTAACCGGCATCACGCCGCAACAATTGGCTGACAAGGGCCTGTGCGAAGCCGAGTTCATGACCCGGGTGCACGAGCAGCTGGCACGCCCGGGAACCTGTGGCGCCGGCTACAACACGCTGCGCTTCGACGACGAAGTCACCCGTTACAGCTTGTACCGCAACTTCTTCGACCCCTATGCCCGCGAATGGCAGGGCGGCAACAGCCGCTGGGATCTGATCGACGTAGTGCGTACTGCGTACGCCCTGCGCCCGGAAGGTATCGTCTGGCCACAGCAGGACGGGCGCACCAGCCTACGCCTGGAGTTGCTCAGCCAAGCCAATGGCATCGACCATGGGTATGCGCACGAGGCACTTTCCGACGTGCGGGCAACCATCGCGCTGGCGCGGCTGATTCGCCAGCAGCAACCCAAGTTGTTTGAATGGCTGTTCCAGTTGCGCAGCAAGCATAAGGTGATGGAGCAAATCCGTTTATTGCAACCGCTGGTGCATATATCGGGACGCTTCTCGGCAGCCCGTCATTATCTGGGCGTGGTCTTGCCATTGGCCTGGCACCCACATAATCGCAATGCACTGATTGTGTGCGACTTGCATCAGGAAACCCTACCGTTAATAAGGGAAAGTGCCGAGGTCCTTCGTGAGCGGTTGTACACGCGCCATGAAGCATTGGCTGAAGATCTATTGCCGGTGCCTTTGAAGTTGCTGCAGATCAATCGCTGCCCGGTCGTTGCACCACTTTCGGTTTTGCGGCCGGCGGATCAGCAACGGCTGGGTATCGATTTGGCATTGCTGCAAACACGTGCTGACGCATTGGCCAATCAACAGGCACAGTGGCAAGACAAGCTGGAACATATTTACAGCAAGGAAAACTTTACGCCGAGTGAAGATCCGGAGCAGCAGTTGTATGACGGTTTTCTCGGCGACCGAGATCGGCGTCTGTGCGAGCAAGTGCGCACCTTGGACCCCGCTCAGTTGGGGCATGGCCACTGGATGTTCGATGATCCGCGCATGCCGGAGTTGTTGTTCCGTTACCGGGCACGCAACTTCCCCGAGACGTTGAACAGTGAAGAGCGTCAGCGCTGGCATGGCTTCTGTCAGCAGCGGCTCAGCGACCCGCAGTGGGGCGCGCCGAACACACTGGGCGACTTCGAGCAGGCGCGGCAGGGCGCCTTGGCCAACGCCGACGAGGCGGGGCGGCGGGTGCTGGATGCCTGGCAGGCCCATGCCCAGCAATTGTCCGAGCGGTTCGCCGTCAATCCTTGAGTGACGTGTTGCTTGAATAAACAAAAACGCCGGCATTGAGCCGGCGTATTTGTTAGAAGCTGTAACAGGTGAAGGCGGGCAAATCAGTCCAGCAGGGTCGCCCAGCTTTCAACCACATCACCACCCCACTTGGCTTTCCACTCTTTCAGGGTTTTGTGGTTGCCGCCTTTGGTTTCGATTACTTCACCGTTGTGCGGGTTCTTGTATTGCTTGACCTTACGCGCGCGCTTGGTAGCGGTGGCTTTGACTGCACCGCGTGGGGCTTTGCTCAGTTTCGACTCTGGGTCGAGAAGGGCAATGACGTCACGCAGCGACTTGGAGTATTCGCCCATCAAGGTGCGCAGTTTGCCTTCGAACTCCAGTTCTTTTTTCAGCTTGTCATCCTGCGACAGGTTGGCCAGGCGGGCCTGAAGTTCCTTGATGGCTTCTTCGGTAGCGCGGTATTCGTTGATCAGAGACATGGAGTGTTCCTTGATGCGTGTTCGGAAATGTGTGGTGCAATAATAGACAGGCGAAACTCTCAAGTAAACCTATTAATCAGGACATAAACTCTTAATGTGCCTGTGACAAAATATCTCAAGGTTAAGAAAAATTTACATATGGCCCTGCAATTCGTCATGTTTGTCATCTGACTGCAGTGGCAGGTTGTCGCAGCCTGCGCTGCCGGGCGGCGCTGGGGGCGGGCACAATGATTACTGCGTTTTTTCGGGCAGGCCGCTAGAATGTGCGCCTTTGCGAAGTTCTTGGAGTCTTATTCATGCGCACCTATCGTCTGGTGATCGCCTGCCCCGACCGTGTTGGTATCGTGGCGAAAGTCAGTAATTTCCTGGCTTTGTACAATGGCTGGATCAACGAGGCCAGCCACCACTCCGATGAGCAGAGTGGTTGGTTCTTCATGCGCCATGAAATCCGTGCCGAATCCCTGCCGTTCGGTATCGAGGCCTTCCGCGAAGCATTCACGCCGATCGCCGAAGAGTTCTCCATGACCTGGCGCGTGACCGACTCGGCGCAGAAGAAGCGTGTCGTGCTGATGGCCAGCCGCGAATCCCACTGCCTGGCCGACCTGCTGCACCGTTGGCACACCGACGAGCTGGATTGCGAGATCCCATGTGTGATCTCCAACCACGACGACCTGCGCAGCATGGTCGAGTGGCACGGTATTCCGTTCTTCCACGTACCGGTCGATCCGAAAGACAAGGCACCGGCATTTGCCGAGGTATCGCGCCTGGTCCAGGAGCATGCGGCTGACGTGGTGGTACTGGCGCGCTACATGCAAATCCTGCCGCCGCAGTTGTGCCAGGATTTCGCAGAACGGGTGATCAACATCCACCACAGCTTCCTGCCATCGTTCGTCGGCGCCAAGCCTTACCATCAGGCCGCACTGCGCGGCGTGAAGCTGATCGGTGCGACCTGCCACTACGTAACCGAAGAGCTGGACGCGGGTCCGATCATCGAACAGGACGTGGTGCGCGTGAACCATGCCGACAGCATCGAGGACATGGTCCGCTTCGGCCGTGATGTCGAGAAGATGGTGCTGGCCCGTGGCCTGCGCTATCACCTGGAAGACCGCGTGCTGGTGCATGGCAACAAGACGGTGGTGTTCGACTGATAAACCCGGGGGCTGCATTGCAGCCCCTGTTATTTTGGGGGGACGACAATGGCAACTTCCCGCAACAAGCCCACCGCTTCACCGCCACCCACCCTCGGCGAAGGCTGCCTGGCCCGTTACGACCTCGACGCCCTCAGCGAAGAGGATGGGGCCGACTTTGCCGACGCCGCCGATCTCTGGCGCCAGCTCAACCCGCCTGACGCCGCCAGCGCTCCAGCAACGGACGCGCCAGCAGGCAGACGAACACCGGCCCCCCGGCCAGCAGATAAAAGTAATACGTGACCGCGCGCCAGATCAGGATGGCCGCGGCGGCAGTCGAGCTGCCCACCAAGGGCGTCAGCAGGCTGGCCGAGGTCAGTTCGGCGGCTCCGGCGCCACCCGGCAACAGGCTGAACTGGCCGGCGCTGAGCGAGAGCATCTGCACCAGAAAACTGGGGATCCACGAAAGCTCCACGCCCAGGCCTTGCAATACCAGGTACAGCACGCTGTAGCGCAGGCTCCAGTGGGCGCAGGTGAGGGTGAACACCAGCACCAACGTGCGTTTTGGCAGTTGCCAGGTTTGCCCCAGGGCCGCGATGAAAGAAAGCAGTTTGCGCGCCCAGCGGCGTCGGCGCCGTGGCGACATGCCCAGACGCTGTAATAGGCGCCCATTCGCTCGCATCACTGCGCGGCGATAGCGCAGCAGCAACCCTATAGCCGCCAGGGCCGAACACAGCAGCAGGGCACTGCCAAGCAGCATGGTTTCCTGGCTGCGGCCGAGGCTGTGGAACAGGGCGTAGCCGGCAATCGCCAGCATCGCGCAGAAGAAGAACAGCAGGTCGTTCAATTGATCCATGGCAAACACAGCGCCGCTGCGCGCTGGGCCGATGCGTTCGCGGGCCAGTAGCGCCATGAGGGTAAGCGGCCCGCCGCTGCCGCCTGGCGTGGTGCAGATGGCGAACTCGGTGGCCATTACCACGCCGAGACTGCGTACGTGCCCAAGCTGTGCGCCTTGTTGGCCAAGCAGCAGTCGCAGGCGCAGGGCATTGATCATCCAGCACAGCAGGATCATGCCCAGCAGTGTCAGCATCAGGCCGGGGTCGAACGCCTGGAGCCTGGGCACCAGCTCGCTGCCGCCCAGCAACGTCGGTACCAGCACCGCGCACAGCATTGCCAGCGCCAGCCAGCCGAGGCGGCTCATGCGATCACCTGGCGCTCCAGCCAGGCCGATTTGGTCAGTGGCTCGCGGCCTTGCAGCAGCAAGTTGTCGAGCGTTTGTAGCCAGTAGTTACGCGAGGAGCGGTGGCGCATGTCCACCGGGTGCAGGCCAAGACGTAAGGTTTCGGCGGCCCGCCAACGCTTGCACTGCCAGTCGCAAACCACCCTCGACAGGCCGCGGCGCCAGGCGCTGCGGGCGCTCCAGACCAGGCCTGGCGCCGCGTACGCGGTGAAGTCCGGCAAACGATACAAATGCTGGGGAGTGCTGGTATAGCGCAATGGCAGCTGGCGCAGGGCATCGCGCGTGCCCTGACTCATCAGCCAGGCGGGGGCGACGAAGCCGGAGACCGGCCAGCCCTGCTGGGCGAACAACGCCAGGCCTGCTTCCAGGCGTTGCAGGGCCTGCGCCTGGTCCAGGCCATAGAATTCGCCTTCATGGGTGTAGAGGCGGCGCATGAAGAACTCGCCCGGACTGCGTGGCGTCGGCCCTTCGTCGGCATGGTAGAACCCATGCAGCGCCAGTTCGTCGCCCCGCGCCAGTCGCCGTTCGAGTAACCGGCAGAAGGTCGGCGAGCGGGTCAGTGGGTTGCGGTGATGGAAGTCCGGCACCACCAGCCAGGTCATGGGCACGTTGCCCATCTCGTCGACCGCTTGCACGAACGGCTGGTAGTCCGGCCAGGTTTCGGGCGCGATGTCGTGCAGCACCAGCATCAGGCTGCGCGGGGCGATGCTTGCCTCAGCCATGGGCGCGAACCAACGGCTGATGGCCGAGCACCGCTTGATAATGCAGCAGCAGCCCGTTGACGACGTTGTCCCATGAATAGTGCTGCTCGACATGGCTGCGGGCCTGGGCGCCCAGCTTGCGTACGCCGTCCTCGAACACCTCGCGCACAGCCGTGGCCATGGCCAGGCCATCGTTGGCCCGGCACAGGCGTCCGCACTGGTCGTTGACGATCTCGCTGAAGGCTCCGGCGCGCACGGCGACCACGGGGGTGGCGCTGGCCATTGCTTCGAGAATGACCAGGCCGAAGGTTTCCTGGTCACCAGCATGCACCAGCAAGTCGGCACTGGCGACCAGTCGGGCGACCTCCTGCGGTGCGCAGAAATGATTGATCACACTGACATTGCCCGGGACGTTGGCGGGCATGTTCGATCCCACCAGCAGCAAGTGGTAGGGGCGGCCCAGGCGCTGCATGCAGTCGAGCAGCACCGGAAGGTTCTTTTCCCGCGAGCCACGGCCAGCGAAGACCAGCAGCCGGCTGGTGTCGGGGATGCCCAGTTCGGCGCGCAGCTGTGGGTCGCGGTGCTGCGGGTTGAAGGTCTGCAGGTCGACGCCCAGGCGCTGCACATGGACATCACGCACGCCCAGGCGGCGCAGTTTGTCGGCCATCACCTGGCTGGGTGCCAGCACCCGGTCGAAATTGCCGTACAGCTTGCTGACGTAGGCTTCGACATTCGGGGTGAACCAGTTGCCCATGCGGTTGCTGACCAGCAGCGGCAGGTCGGAATGGTAGAAACCGATCACCGGCACGTCGAGCTGCCGCCGCGCCTCCAGGGCAGCCCAGGCTGTGAGGTAGGGGTCGCCCACCTCGATCAGGTCGGGCTTGAGGCCGCGCAGCACATTGCACCAGGGCGCCAGGCGCACCGGGAAACGGTAGCCGTTGCCAAAGGGCAGGGGTGGGGCGGGGACGTGGTAGATGCCATCGGCGTGGCGCGCACTGGCACCGGGGATCAGCAAGCTGTGGCGCACGCCCTGGAGGGCATCGAGGCGGTGGTGTTTGGCATCAAGGTAAGTCCGTACGCCGCCACTGGCCGGGGCGTAGAACATGGTGATGTCAGCGATGTGCACGATCAGCGTCCCTCCGGGATCGTCTTCGGGTCTGTCATCCGGCTGTAATGAGCCGGCGATGACGCGCCTAAAGGTTGACCTACCAGAAGGATAGTTTGTTCGGTTGGATTCGCGGCAGGCAGCTGGCTGCCTGCCGCTGGAGGTCAGATGCGGAAGCTGCCGACCAGGTGCTTGAGGCGGCTGGCCTGCTGCTCAAGGTCCGAGCACGCGCGCAGGGTGGCCTGCAGGTTCTCGACCCCTTCCTGGTTGAGCATGTTGATCTCGTTGATGTCCATGTTGATCGAGTCGACCACGGCCGTCTGCTCTTCGGTGGCGGTGGCTACCGACTGGTTCATGCCGTCGATCTCGCCGATGCGCACGGTGACGCTGTCCAGGCGCTCGCCGGCCTGGTTGGCGATGGCCATGCTGTCCTGGCTGTGGCGCTGGCTCTGGCCCATGGTATCGACGGACTCGCGTGCGCCGACCTGCAGCTCCTCGATCATGGTCTGCACCTGCTGCGCCGATTCCTGGGTGCGGTGCGCCAGGTTGCGAACCTCGTCGGCCACCACCGCGAAACCACGCCCGGCTTCACCGGCCCGGGCCGCTTCGATCGCGGCGTTGAGCGCCAGCAGGTTGGTCTGCTGGGAGATGCTGGTGATCACTTCGAGGATCTGGCCGATGTTCACGGTCTTGCTGTTGAGCGTCTCGATGTGCGCGCTAGAAGTGACGATCAGGTCCGACAGGCGGTTCATCGCATCGATGTTGCGCGCCACCACCTGTTGCCCTTCTTCAGCCAACAGGCGCGCGGAGCTGGCATGCTGCGAGGCCTGGGCGGCATTGCCGGCGATTTCCTGGGCAGCGGCGCCCAGTTCGTTGATGGCGGCGGCTACGCTGTTGGTGCGATTTGATTGCTCGTCGGAATTGGTCATCGACGAATTGGAGGCGCTGATCACCCGCAGGGCGACTTCGTTGACCTGCTCGGTGGCCGAGGACACTTCGCGGATCGACCCGTGGATACGTTCGACGAAGCGGTTGAACGCGGTGCCGAGGATGCCGAATTCGTCATGGTTGTGAATCTTCAGGCGCTTGGTCAGGTCGCCTTCGCCTTCGGCGATGTCTTCCATCGCGCGGGTCATGGTCAACAGCGGTTGCATCAGCACGCGGATCAACAGGCCGAGCAGGCCGATGATAATCACCACCGCGACCACCGTGGCGATCACCGCCGAGGTGCGGAAGGTGCTGAGCATGGCGAAGGCTTTGTCTTTGTCCACCGACAGGCCGATGTACCAGTTGGCCGATGGCAGGCCCTTGATCGGGGTGAAGGTCAGGAGGCGGGTCTGGCCGTCGGCCTGAATTTCAGTCAGTTCACCGGACAATTTCGGTGTGTGCTGCGGGAACAGATCCGACAGCGATTTCATCACCAGCGCCTGGTCCGGGTGCACCAGGATCTTGCCCTGGTCGTTGACCAGGAAGGCATAGCCCATGCCGCCGAAATTCAGCGAGTTGATGATCTGCACCAGGCCGTCCAGGGCCAGGTCGCCGCCGACCACGCCGACGCTTCCGGAGACCTTGCTGAGGATGCCGATGACCATCTTGTTGGTGGTCATGTCGATGTAGGGCTCGGTAAGGATGGCGCCCTGGGCATTCATGCCGTCCTTGTACCAGGGGCGGGTGCGCGGGTCGTAGCCCTCGGGCATCGGCGAGTCGGGGCGCACGCTGAAGCCGCCGTCGACCTTGCCCAGGTAGACGGTCAGAAAGCTCGAGATCAGCGCGTTCTGGCCCATCAGCGTTTCAGCATTGGCAGGTTGCTGGGCAATGTTCTGTGCCAGGTTTTCAACCAGCTTGATACGGCCTTCGAAGAGGTTGCGAATGTTGGTGGAAGTGGACGCACTCATTTCCGCCAGATAATTCTCCAGGTTTTCGCGGATGGCATTACGCTGAAGATAATCGTTGTAGAGCGTGAACAGGCTGAAAGCGAGTATCACGATCAATGAGGCGGCGAAAAGAATCTTGTGGCTGAAACGAAGGCTTTTGTTCATGGCGTAATCGGTTCCGCTAAGGTTTTTATCGGGCGTTCGCACAAGTACCGCTATAAAACAGTGCAACATCCCGAAAATCCTTTCAGGGGTGTTCTGTCTTTAAAGGCGAATATCATCCCGACGTATCGGCCGACGGGTGGCCAAGCTTGAGTAGAGGATTGAAAAGATGCCGGAATCTTCGACCATAGTTGTAGGCGCTGGCCCGGATGGCCAGCCAGTCCATCAAGCCATGCGCCTGGCCAATCGCCACGGGTTAGTGGCCGGTGCCACCGGTACTGGTAAGACCGTGACCTTGCAGCACTTGGCAGAGGTGTTCAGTGATGCTGGCGTGGCTGTGTTCGCGGCTGATGTCAAAGGCGACCTGTGCGGTGTCGGGGCCGCAGGCGCGCCGCAGGGCAAGGTGGCCGAGCGAATCGCTGGCATGCCTTGGCTGGGCTATCAGGCCCAGGCTTATCCGCTGAGCCTGTGGGATATCGCCGGGCAATCTGGCCATCCGCTACGCACCACGCTTAGCGAAATGGGGCCGTTGTTGCTCGGCAACCTGCTGGAACTGACCGACAGCCAGCAGGCAGCGCTGTATGCCGCGTTCAAGGTGGCCGACCGGGATGGCTTGCTGCTGCTTGACCTCAAGGACCTCAAGGCGCTGCTCGCGCACTTGAAAGACAACCCGCAACTGCTGGGCGAAGACAGCGCACTGATGACCACCGCCTCGACCCAGGCCTTGCTGCGCCGTCTGGCAACACTGGAGCAGCAGGGCGCTGAGGCGCTGTTCGGTGAACCGGCCCTGCAACTGGAAGACCTGTTGCGGCCCGACGGTGATGGCCGCGGGCGCATTCATTTGCTCGATGCCAGCCGCCTGGTGCACGAGGCGCCAAAGGTATACGCCACCTTCCTGTTGTGGTTGCTGGCCGAGCTGTTCGAGCAACTGCCGGAACGCGGCGATGCTGACAAGCCAGTGTTGGCGCTGTTTTTCGATGAGGCGCATCTGCTGTTCAACGGCACGCCCAAGGCTCTTCAGGACCGCCTGGAGCAGGTGGTGCGGTTGATTCGTTCCAAAGGCGTGGGAGTATTTTTCGTCACCCAATCTCCGGGTGACCTGCCGGATACCGTGCTGGCCCAGTTGGGGCTGCGCATCCAGCATGGTTTGCGCGCGTTCACCGCCAAGGAGCAGAAGTCGCTGAGGGCCGTGGCGGATGGTTTTCGGCCAAATCCTGCATTCGACACCTTGGCGGTGTTGACCGAGCTGGGTATTGGTGAGGCGCTGGTAGGCACCCTGGAAGAGAAGGGCACACCGGCGATGGTCCAGCGGGTGCTGATTGCGCCGCCACAGTCGCGCATTGGGCCGTTGAGCGCGGCCGAGCGCAGTGCGTTGATTGCCGGGTCGCCGTTGGCGGGGCGCTATGACAAGCCGATTGACCGCGAGTCGGCTTATGAAATGCTGACCCAGCGCAAGGGCGAGCCGGTAGAGCCGGCGCCGGTGCCGAAGGCGGATGAAGAGAGCCTGGCCGACAAGGCTGGGGATTTTCTGCAGAGTGCGGCGGGGCAGGCGATCAAGTCTGCGGTGCGCCAGGCGGCCAACCAGTTGGGGCGGCAGCTGATGCGCGGGTTGATGGGGTCATTGCTTGGAGGCAAGAAGCGCTAGCGCTTCTTGCCCATGAAAAAGGCGCCTCGAAGGCGCCTTTTTCATGTCAGCAGCAGGGCTCAGCCAATCGCTTTGGACGCCAGCCAGAACAGGCCGGCCGACAGGCCCACCGTTGCAGGCAGAGTCAGTACCCAGGCCAGCAGGATGGTCTTCACCGTGCCGCCTTGCAGGCCGCTCTTGTTGGCGACCATGGTGCCGGCCACGCCGGACGACAGCACGTGGGTAGTCGACACCGGCAGGGCGAAGACGTTGGCCAGACCGATGGCGCAGGCTGCGGTGATCTGTGCCGACATGCCCTGGGCATAGGTCATGCCCTGCTTGCCGATCTTCTCGCCAACGGTCAGTACCACGCGCTTCCAGCCGACCATGGTGCCCAGGCCGAGGGCCAGGGCGACGGCTACGATCACCCAGAACGGGGCGTATTCGGTGGTGGCGGTGAGGTCTTTGCGCAGCTTGTCCAGGTCGGCCTTTTCACGGGCCTCCAGGCCTGGCAGCTTGCCGACTTTCTTAGCGGTGTCATCCAGGCACAGCAGGTAGCGGCGGACTTCCACGCGCTTCTCGGCATCCAGGGCACGGTAATCGGTCACACCTTGCAGCGAGGACTGCAGCGCGGCGATGGTCGGCTCGGTCTGTTGCGGATTGCAGCTGAACTGCTCCGGCAGGTCGCTGGCCTGTGCCTTGCCCAGCGCCAGGAACTCACCCAGGGTAGCGGCGTTGCGCTGATAGAACTGGCTCAGGTGAGTGGTCGCGTCGCGGGTGCGTTCGATCTGGTAGGTGGTGCTGTTCAGGTCGAGCACGAACTTGGCCGGGACGATACCGATCAGCACCAGCATGATCAGGCCGATGCCCTTCTGGCCATCGTTGGAGCCGTGCACGAAGCTCACGCCCATCGCCGAAATCACCAGTACCAGGCGGTTCCAGAACGGTGGGTGCTTCTTGTCGTCGAGCTTGCGACGCTGCTCTGGCGTCTTGTGCATCTTCGACAGCGGGCGCCACCACTTCAGGCCGAGCAGCAGCAGTGCGGCGACAGCGAAACCGGCCATTGGCGAGACCACCAGCGACATGGCGATGTCGATCGCCTTCTGCCAGTTGACGCCGTCACCCAGTGGGATGTCGTTGATCATGGCGTTGGCCAGGCCCACACCGAGGATCGAGCCGATCAGGGTGTGCGAGCTGGAAGCCGGGATGCCGAAGTACCAGGTGCCCAGGTTCCAGGCGATGGCCGCGGCCAGCAGCGAGAAGACCATGGCCAGGCCATGCCCGGTGTTCACATTGATCAGCAGTTCGACCGGCAGCAGGTGCACGATGGCGTAGGCCACCCCGACACCAC
Source organism: Pseudomonas sp. NPDC090233 (assembly GCF_044772285.1). Taxonomy (NCBI): domain Bacteria; kingdom Pseudomonadati; phylum Pseudomonadota; class Gammaproteobacteria; order Pseudomonadales; family Pseudomonadaceae; genus Pseudomonas; species Pseudomonas sp. NPDC090233. The sequence continues at coordinate 246,154 of NZ_JBIVYQ010000007.1, forward strand.
CGAGCAGTACGCCGAGGAAGTTGAACACCCCGGAGAAGAACACGGCCAGGTGTGGTGGCATGGCTTTGGTATAGATGACGGTGGCTACCGCGTTGGCGGTGTCATGAAAGCCATTGATGAACTCGAATGCGAGCACGAAGGTCAGGGCGAGCAGCAGGCTCACCAATACCCAGGCATCCAGTCCGCTGAATAAATCGATCATGAAGGTTGTCTGGCGGTCATTTGGGGGGCGGGATTATGCCAGAAAACCTTTGCAATCGATGCACCCGTAGCTGACCGATGGCACCTTTGTGATCTGCCTCAAAGCTTTGCTGGCGACGGAATAAACCGGTAAAAGTTCCGTAAAAAGCTACAAAAATAGCCTAAGTCCGCCAAATGTCTGAAAACGGCAAGGCGAGACAGCAGTTCAAACGGGTGTATGAAATTTGTGTAATTCCTTTTCATCCTCGGCTGTTCGGCAAGGATAAGCCGCATCGGGGGACGTTGGCCCCACGACGCGATGGCAGATGCAAGCGGATGGGCAAGGCTGCTCAGGGCTCTTCGCTGCGCAGTTCTTTTTCCATCTTTTCCAGTTCCTGGCTGAACACTTGATCCTGAACCGTGGCACGTTTGCGCCAGGGTTTGCGTTCCGGTTCCGGTTGCGCCGCGTAAGTGGTGACTTCACCACCGTAAACTTCCTTGTAACGTTCAGCCTGGCGCTCGAGTTCCGCGCGCAGTTCATCTTTCGTCACAGTAGTACCTGAATGTAGAAGGCTGGTGTTGCGTGCACGGGGTAGTTGCCCATGCACAGGATGTGCTGGTCGTCGTATAAGGGTCAGGCGGGTGTTAACTGCCGGAGTATCGATCCGGGCCAGCAGAATCGATTATAGCAATGGTAAAAACGGCAAACAGACTTATTTACTCAACCCTGACATCAGTTGTCAAAGTTTGCGGGTTGCGCCTGCCTGTGCAAAGTTTGAACAGGCACTTATCGCAAAGTTCGCTGCTGTTGCGCCTGCCAGCGAGGCAAATAAAACGGCCCCGCACAAGGCGAGGCCGTTGCCTGGGGACTTCTACGGTGGGTACCTGACCAGTCTCTCCAAAGAAGCCACATGTGGCAGGAGAAAGGTATAAGCAAACGTGTCAGCGGTCAATTGCGATTATCGGCCGTTTGTTCGATAATCGCACGAAGCAGCGTTTTTTTTGAGGTGAGCGATGAGCGACGAAACTCCGGTCAACGAATCTGCCAGCCCTGACTCGGCACGCCCGACGACACCGGCCATGGCACCGCCCATCGTGGCGTCACCAGCCAAGCGTATTCAGGCATTCACGGGCGATCCGGATTTCATGACCTCGCTGGCCCGAGGCCTTGCCGTCATCCAGGCCTTCCAGGAGCGCAAGCGCCACCTGACCATCGCGCAGATCAGCCACCGTACCGAAATCCCCCGTGCGGCCGTGCGTCGATGCCTGCATACGCTGATCAAATTGGGCTATGCCACCACTGACGGGCGCACCTATTCGCTGTTGCCCAAGGTGCTGACCCTGGGCCATGCCTACCTGTCATCGACGCCGCTGGCGGTATCAGCCCAGCCTTATCTGGATCGCATCAGCGATCAATTGCACGAGGCCGCCAACATGGCCACCCTCGAAGGCGACGACATTCTTTATATAGCCCGTTCCGCCACGGTCGAGCGGCTGATCTCGGTCGACCTCTCGGTCGGTGGGCGGTTGCCGGCCTATTGCACGTCGATGGGGCGTATCCTCTTGGCGGCGATGGACGACACCAGTTTGCGCGAGTACCTCGACCGCGCCGACCTCAAGGCGCGGACCAGCCGAACCCTGCACGACCCCGAGTCGCTGTTCGCCTGTATCCAACAGGTACGCGCGCAAGGCTGGTGCGTGGTCGATCAGGAGCTGGAGCAGGGGCTGCGCTCGATTGCCGTGCCGATATATGACGCTTCGGGGCAGGTGCTGGCGGCGCTGAACGTCAGCACCCATGTCGGACGGGTCAGCCGTAGCGAGCTGGAGCAGCGTTTCCTGCCGATCCTGCTGGCTTCGAGCCGTGATCTTTGCCACCAGCTGTTTGGCTGAGTGCCCTTTGCACCCATATCGAACACTCCCTCCGTTTCTTGTGCGATAAACGCACATTGTCGCTCCGGGCGAATTGCGCCCCCTTCATTCGCTGATTAATGTCTCTCGCAACGGTCGGCTTAGCCGACCGAACAAGAACAATTAACCGGCGCATTCCTCGATCCACAACCCTGTACTGGTTGCCCAGTGCAGCGGCCCGATTGTGCGCACTTCTGGATAACAACAATGAACAAGCCTCAATCAGTCGGGAACTGCCTCGACGTCCAGTCGTTCATCAATGACCAACCACTGTCGCGCTATCAATGGCGAGTGGTGATTCTGTGTTTCCTGATTGTTTTCCTCGATGGCTTGGACACTGCCGCCATGGGTTTCATCGCCCCGGCGTTGTCGCAGGAGTGGGGGATCGACCGCGCAAGCCTCGGCCCGGTGATGAGCGCTGCATTGATCGGTATGGTCTTCGGCGCACTGGGATCAGGGCCATTGGCTGACCGCTTTGGCCGCAAGGGCGTGCTGGTCGGCGCGGTACTCGTGTTTGGCGGTTTCAGCCTCGCTTCGGCCTATGCCAGCAACGTCGACCAGTTGCTGGTGCTGCGTTTCCTGACCGGCCTGGGCCTGGGCGCCGGCATGCCAAACGCTACTACGCTGCTCTCCGAATACACCCCCGAGCGCCTCAAGTCGCTGCTGGTCACCAGCATGTTCTGCGGCTTCAACTTAGGTATGGCCGGTGGCGGTTTCATCTCCGCCAAGATGATCCCGGCCTATGGCTGGCACAGCCTGCTTGTGGTCGGTGGGGTGCTGCCGCTGCTGTTGGCGGTGGTGCTGATGGTCTGGTTGCCGGAGTCGGCGCGCTTCCTGGTAGTACGCAATCGCGGTACCGACAAGGTGCGCAAGACCCTGGCGCCGATCGCCCCGGCGGTGGTGGCGCAAGCGGCCAGTTTCAGCGTGCCGGAACAGAAAGCCGTGGCTGCGCGCAACGTGTTCGCGGTGATTTTCTCCGGCACCTACGGCCTGGGCACGATGCTGCTGTGGCTGACCTACTTCATGGGCCTGGTGATCGTCTACTTGCTGACCAGCTGGTTGCCGACGCTGATGCGTGACAGCGGTGCGAGCATGGAGCAGGCGGCCTTCATCGGTGCGTTGTTCCAGTTCGGTGGCGTGCTCAGCGCCGTGGCGGTGGGCTGGGCCATGGACCGCTACAACCCGCACAAGGTCATCGGCATCTTTTACCTGCTGGCGGGCGTGTTTGCCTACGCAGTCGGCCAAAGCTTGGGCAACATCACTGTGCTTGCCACGTTGGTGCTGGTCGCCGGCATGTGCGTGAACGGCGCGCAATCGGCCATGCCGTCGCTGGCGGCGCGTTTCTACCCGACCCAGGCGCGCGCCACCGGCGTGTCCTGGATGCTGGGCATTGGTCGCTTCGGCGCGATCCTCGGTGCCTGGAGTGGCGCGACGCTGCTGGGCCTGGGCTGGAACTTCGAGCAGGTGCTGACGGCGTTGCTGGTGCCGGCGGCTTTGGCGACCGTGGGTGTCATCGTGAAAGGCTTGGTAAGCCACGCGGACGCGACCTAGTAGGAGCGGCTTCAGCCGCGAACACCGGCGGAGCCGGTGCCATCCACCGTGTCGCTTGCTTCGCGGCTAAAGCCGCTCCCACGGGGGCTGCAGTGGATTTTAGAGAGAGGGAGTTGGGCAACAAATAGTTCGATAATCGCACGAATAGTCGATTATCGGATTGTCAGCGACCCACCCGGCTCCTTAATCTGAGCTCAACGTAGCACCCTGACCAGGAGTCTCCAAATGGCTGCAATTCTCCCGCTTCACGAAGCCGTGAAGCAGTTCATCCAGGACGGCGATACCGTCGCCCTCGAAGGCTTCACCCACCTGATCCCGACCGCCGCCGGCCACGAGATCATCCGTCAGGGCAAGCGTGACCTGACCCTGGTGCGCATGACCCCGGACCTGATCTACGACCAGCTGATCGGTGCCGGCTGCGCCAGCAAGTTGATCTTCTCCTGGGGCGGCAACCCCGGTGTCGGCTCGCTGCACCGCCTGCGAGATGCTGTCGAGAAGCAGTGGCCGCATGCGATCGAAATCGAAGAACACAGCCACGCCGACCTGGCCAATGCCTACGTCGCCGGTGCCTCTGGTTTGCCGTTTGCAGTACTGCGTGCCTACGCCGGGTCCGATCTGCCGAAGGTCAACCCGCTGATCAAGAGCGTCACCTGCCCGTTCACCGGTGAAGTGCTCGCAGCGGTGCCGTCGGTACGTCCGGATGTGACCGTGATCCACGCGCAGAAGGCCGACCGCAAGGGCAATGTGCTGCTGTGGGGCATCCTCGGCGTGCAGAAAGAAGCCGCCCTGGCCGCCAAGCGCTGCATCGTCACCGTCGAGGAAATCGTCGATGACCTGCAGGCGCCGATGAACGCCTGCGTACTGCCGACCTGGGCGCTCAGCGCGGTCTGCCTGGTGCCTGGTGGCGCACACCCGTCCTACGCCCACGGTTACTACGAGCGTGACAACCGTTTCTACCAGGCCTGGGACCCGATCGCGCGCAATCGTGAGTCGTTCACCGCCTGGATCGACACCTACATCCGTGGCACCGCCGACTTCAACGAATTCAAAGCCAAGCTGGCCAGCACTGCGGAGGCTGCACAATGAGCTACTCCACTTCTGAAATGATGACTGTTGCCGCCGCCCGTCGCCTGCGCAATGGGGCAGTCTGCTTCGTCGGCATCGGCCTGCCGTCCAAGGCCGCCAACCTGGCGCGCCTGACTTCGTCGCCAGACGTGGTGCTGATCTACGAATCCGGCCCGATCGGCGCCAAGCCGAGCGTGCTGCCGCTGTCGATCGGTGACGGCGAGCTGGCCGAAACCGCCGACACTGTGGTGCCAACCGGCGAGATTTTCCGCTACTGGCTGCAAGGTGGCCGTATCGACGTCGGCTTCCTCGGTGCGGCCCAGGTCGACCGCTTCGGCAACATCAACACCACCGTGGTCGGTGATTATCACGCCCCGAAAACTCGCCTGCCGGGTGCCGGTGGCGCGCCGGAAATCGCAGGCTCTGCCAAGCAGGTACTGATCATCCTCAAGCAGTCGCCGCGTGCCTTCGTCGACAAGCTCGATTTCATCACCTCGGTCGGCCACGGTGAAGGCGGCGATTCGCGTAAACGCCTGGGCCTGCCAGGCGAAGGCCCGGTCGGCATCATCACCGACCTGTGCATCATGGAGCCGGAAGCCGGCACCCACGAATTCGTGGTCACCGCCATCCACCCGGGCGTGACCCGCGAGCAGATCACCGCCGCCACCGGCTGGGCGATCCGTTTCGCCGACGATGTGCAGACCACCGCCGAACCCACCGAGGTCGAACTGGGTGCACTGCGTGACCTCGAAGCCCGCACCGCCGCGGCCCATGGCCAGGTGGCAGGAGAAGCCTGATGCGCGACGTATTCATCTGTGACGCTATTCGCACGCCGATCGGCCGCTTCGGCGGCGCCCTGGCCGGCGTGCGTGCCGACGACCTGGCAGCGGTCCCGCTCAAGGCGCTGATCGAACGAAACCCGGGCGTGCAGTGGGATCAGCTCGACGAAGTGTTCTTCGGCTGCGCCAACCAGGCCGGTGAGGACAACCGCAACGTTGCGCGCATGGCGCTGTTGCTGGCCGGCCTGCCGGAGAGTGTCCCAGGCGTGACCCTCAACCGCTTGTGCGCTTCGGGCATGGACGCCATCGGCACGGCATTCCGTGCCATCGCCAGCGGCGAGATGGAGTTGGCCATTGCCGGCGGCGTCGAGTCGATGTCGCGTGCGCCGTTCGTCATGGGCAAGGCTGAAAGTGGCTATTCGCGCAACATGAAGCTTGAGGACACGACCATCGGCTGGCGCTTCATCAACCCGCTGATGAAGAGCCAGTACGGCGTGGACTCCATGCCCGAAACCGCTGACAACGTGGCCGACGATTACCAGGTTTCGCGTGCCGACCAGGACGCCTTCGCCCTGCGCAGCCAGCAGAAGGCTGCCGCCGCCCAGGCTGCCGGCTTCTTTGCCGAAGAAATCGTGCCAGTGCGTATCGCCCACAAGAAGGGGGAAACCATCGTCGAGCGGGACGAGCACCTGCGCCCGGAAACGACCCTGGAAGCGCTGACCAGACTCAAACCGGTCAATGGCCCGGACAAGACCGTCACCGCCGGCAACGCTTCGGGCGTGAACGACGGTGCTGCGGCACTGATCCTCGCCTCGGCGGATGCGGTGAAGAAGCACGGCCTGACCCCGCGCGCCCGTGTATTGGGCATGGCCAGCGGTGGCGTTGCCCCCCGCGTGATGGGCATCGGCCCGGTGCCGGCAGTGCGCAAGCTGACCGAGCGCCTGGGTGTGGCGGTGAGCGATTTCGACGTGATCGAGCTCAATGAAGCGTTTGCCAGCCAAGGCCTGGCGGTGCTGCGTGAGTTAGGTGTGGCCGATGATGCACCGCAGGTAAACCCCAATGGCGGTGCGATTGCCCTGGGGCATCCGCTGGGTATGAGTGGGGCGCGGTTGGTGTTGACTGCGCTTCACCAGCTGGAAAAGAGCGGTGGGCGTAAGGGACTGGCGACCATGTGTGTTGGGGTTGGCCAGGGCTTGGCGCTGGCAATCGAGCGCGTTTGATCAGTACCGGCCTCTTCGCGGGGCCGGCCCTGTAAGACACAAGGCTAATGGGCGGCCCTAAAGCGGAACGAGTGTGTTACTAGGTATGTCTAGACTTACCTAGCACCCTCCAGGAGTAAAACCATCATGACCTCAGCCTATTACACCGGCGAAGAGCGCAGTAAGCGCATCTTCGCCATCGTCGGTGCCTCCTCAGGCAACCTGGTGGAATGGTTCGACTTCTACGTCTACGCCTTCTGCGCGATCTACTTCGCCCCGGCCTTTTTCCCCTCCGACGACCCGACCGTGCAGTTGCTCAATACCGCCGGCGTGTTCGCGGCGGGCTTTTTGATGCGCCCCATCGGTGGCTGGATCTTCGGCCGCCTGGCCGACCGTCATGGTCGCAAGAATTCCCTGATGATCTCGGTGCTGATGATGTGCTTCGGCTCCTTGATGATCGCCTGCCTGCCCACCTATGCCAGCATCGGCACCTGGGCGCCGGCGCTGCTGTTGCTGGCGCGCCTGATCCAGGGCCTGTCGGTGGGTGGCGAGTACGGCACCACCGCCACCTACATGAGTGAAGTGGCGCTGCGCGGCCAGCGTGGTTTCTTTGCCTCGTTTCAGTACGTGACGCTGATCGGCGGCCAGTTGCTGGCGGTGCTGGTGGTGGTGATCCTGCAACAACTGCTGACTGAAGAGGAACTGCGCGCCTGGGGCTGGCGCATTCCGTTCGTGGTCGGCGCCATCGCCGCGTTGATCTCGCTGATGCTGCGCCGCTCGCTGCACGAAACCAGCAGCGCCGAAACCCGTAATGACAAGGATGCGGGCTCGGTCAAAGGCCTGTTCCGCAACCACGCCGCAGCCTTCATCACCGTGCTCGGCTACACCGCCGGCGGTTCGTTGATCTTCTACACCTTCACCACCTACATGCAGAAGTACCTGGTCAACACCGCTGGCATGACCGCGAAGCACGCCAGCTACGTGATGACCGGCGCGCTGTTCCTGTTCATGGTGCTGCAGCCGTTCTTCGGCATGCTCTCCGACCGCATTGGCCGGCGTAATTCGATGCTGCTGTTCGGTGCCTTGGGTACGCTGTTCACTGTGCCGCTGCTGATGGCGCTGAAAACCGTGACCAGCCCGTTCATGGCCTTCGTGCTGATTACCCTGGCCCTGTGCATCGTCAGTTTCTACACCTCGATCAGTGGCCTGGTGAAAGCCGAAATGTTCCCGCCGCAGGTACGTGCGCTGGGTGTCGGCCTGGCCTATGCAGTGGCGAATGCAATGTTCGGCGGCTCGGCCGAATACGTGGCCCTGGGCTTGAAAACCCTGGGCATGGAGAACACCTTCTACTGGTACGTGACAGCGATGATGGCCATTGCCTTCCTGTTCAGCCTGCGCCTGCCGAAACAGGCAGCGTACCTGCACCATGATGATTAAGGACGTTGCATGACCAACCAGCTGTTCGACGCCTATTTCACCGCCCCGGCCATGCGCGAGATCTTCTCCGACCGCGGTCGCCTGCAGGGCATGCTTGATTTCGAAGCAGCTCTGGCGCGGGCCGAAGCTGCGGCGGGGTTGGTGCCGCATAGCGCCGTGGCCGCCATCGAGGCCGGCTGCCAGGCTGAGCGCTATGACGTTCGCGCGCTGGCCGATGCCATCGCCACCGCTGGTAATTCGGCGATCCCGCTGGTCAAGGCATTGGGCAAAGTGATCGCCAGCGGTGTGCCCGAGGCGGAGCGGTATGTACACCTCGGCGCCACCAGCCAGGATGCGATGGACACCGGTCTGGTGCTGCAGTTGCGCGATGCGCTGGGCCTGATCGAGGCGGATCTTGCCAAACTGGCCGATACCTTGTCGCGCCAGGCCCTGCAGCATGCCGACACGCCGCTGGTGGGGCGGACCTGGCTGCAGCATGCAACGCCCGTGACCCTGGGCATGAAGTTGGCCGGTGTGCTCGGGGCTCTGACCCGTCACCGCCAGCGCCTGCAGGAGCTGCGCCCGCGTTTGCTGGTGCTGCAGTTCGGGGGTGCCTCGGGCAGCCTTGCGGCCCTTGGCAGCAAGGCGCTGCCGGTCGCCGAAGGTTTGGCCGAACAGCTCAAATTGACCTTGCCTGAACAACCGTGGCACACCCAGCGTGACCGCCTGGTGGAATTCGCCTCGGTGCTGGGCCTGATCGCTGGTAGCCTGGGCAAATTCGGCCGCGACGTCAGCCTGCTGATGCAGACCGAAGCGGGCGAAGTGTTCGAACCCTCCGCGCCGGGCAAGGGCGGCTCGTCGACCATGCCGCACAAGCGCAACCCGGTGGGCGCGGCGGTGCTGATCGGTGCCGCCACCCGCGTACCCGGCCTGGTGTCGACGCTTTACAGTGCAATGCTCCAGGAGCACGAGCGCAGCCTCGGCCTGTGGCATGCCGAGTGGGAAACATTGCCGGATATCTGCTGCCTGGTTTCGGGTGCCCTGCGCCAAGCCCAGGTGATCGCCGAGGGCATGGAGGTGGATGCCGAGCGCATGCGCCGCAACCTCGACCTGACCCAGGGCCTGGTGTTGGCCGAAGCGGTGAGCATCGTCCTGGCCCAGCGCCTGGGCCGCGACCGCGCCCATCACCTGCTGGAGCAATGCTGCCAGCGCGCCGTGGCCGAACAGCGCCACTTGCGCGCCGTGCTGGGCGACGAACCCCAGGTGACCGCCGAGCTGACCGAGGCCGAACTCGATCGGCTGCTCGACCCTGCCCATTACCTCGGCCAGGCCCTCGTCTGGGTGGCGCGCGCCGTGGCTGAACATCAACGTTTCACTGCCTGAAGGAGACCGCTGTGGCGCATGTGCAACTGGCCGATGGCGTACTGAATTACCAACTCGACGGCCCGGAAGATGCCCCGGTGCTGGTGCTGTCCAACTCGCTGGGTACCGATCTTGGCATGTGGGACAGCCAGATTCCGCTGTGGAGTGAGCACTTCCGAGTGCTGCGCTATGACACCCGTGGCCACGGCGCTTCGCTGGTTACCGACGGTCCCTATAGCATCGAACAGCTGGGCCAGGATGTACTGGCACTGCTCGATGCCCTGGACATCCAGCACGCCCATTTCGTCGGCCTGTCCATGGGCGGCCTGATCGGCCAGTGGCTGGGCATCCATGCGGGTACTCGCTTGCATAGCCTGACGTTGTGCAACACCGCAGCGAAAATCGCCAACGATGAGGTATGGAACACCCGCATCGACACCGTGCTCAAGGGTGGCCAGCAAGCCATGGCCGACCTGCGCGATGCCTCCATCGCCCGCTGGTTCACCCCCGCGTTTGCCGAGGCGCAACCCGAGCAGGCGCAGCGCATCTGCCAGATGCTCGCGCAGACGTCCCCCGAAGGCTATGCCGGTAACTGCGCGGCCGTGCGCGATGCCGATTTCCGTGAGCAACTGGGCCGTATCCAGGTGCCTACGCTGGTCGTGGCCGGCACTGAGGACGTGGTGACCACGCCGGAACATGGCCGCTTCATGCAGGCCAACATCATCGGTGCCACTTACGCCGAGTTCCCGGCGGCGCACCTGTCCAACGTCGAAATCGGCGAGGCATTCAGCCGCCGCGTGCTCGACTTCCTGCTGGCTCGCTGAGGACCACGCCATGGATGAGAAACAACGTTACGAAGCCGGCATGCAAGTACGCCGCGCAGTGCTTGGCGATGCCCACGTGGACCGCAGCCTGGAGAAGCTCAACGACTTCAACGGCGAGTTCCAGAACATGATCACTCGCCATGCCTGGGGTGATATCTGGACCCGCCCGGGCCTGCCACGCCACACCCGCAGCCTGATCACCATCGCCATGTTGATCGGCATGAACCGCAACGACGAGCTCAAGCTGCACCTGCGCGCTGCGGCCAACAACGGCGTGACCCGTGACGAGATCAAAGAAGTGCTGATGCAAAGCGCTATCTACTGCGGCATTCCGGCGGCCAATGCCACCTTCCACCTGGCGGAGTCGGTGTGGGATGAATTGGGTGTGGAGTCGCGGGATTAACTACCGCGAATCGCCACCGGCCCGGCATTGGCTTCCACGGCCTGTTTCAGTGCCGGGCACAGGCCCAACATGAAGGCCGCTTCGGCCACTACGAACAGAGGCCCGATGATCAGCCCGCTGACATCATCGACGAACGCCGGCTTGCGGCCCTCGTAATGATGCCCGACGAATTGAATGATCCAGCCCACCACGAACGCCCCTATTCCGACGCTTAGCCACAGCGAAGTGCTTTGCACCGCCAACACCTGTCCCACCCACAGGCACAGCCCCAGCAGCACACCCATCACCAGCCCGAAGCGCAGGTCCAGGCGCAGGTAGAACCACACCGAGGCCGCTGCGGCCAGCAGGGCAGGGGACAGCCAGATGCCCGCCAGGTCCCAGCCGGGTCGCGACAGCAGGATGGCCACCGCCGCCACGATCAGCGGGATGCCGATGAAGTGTGTGCCTATATTGCGCGGGTCGCGGTGGTAGTTGGCGTACTGGCTCAGGTGTTCGACGAGGTTTTTCATTGTTGTTCCTCCTTGGCTGACCTCCCCCAATAATGCTGAGGATAGCCGGAAGTCACAGCATCATCAGTTCAGCGAATGGCAGCACTGCGCAGCGGCGCATCAAGCCCCACCAGCGTCTCGATCATCGCCCGCGCCGCCGGTGACAGGCGGTAGCCGCTGCGGCTGACCACGCCACAGCGCACGCTCAGCACTTCCAGTGCAGGTGGCAGATTGCGCCAGTGCAGGCGTACCAGGCGCCCGGCAGCCAGGTCATCGGCCACCGCCTCCTCGCTGGCGGTGCCTATTGCGTCGGTAGACTGCACAACGCTGCGCAGTATGGCGAGGTGCTCGGTCTGCAGGTGCGGGGTGAAGTCGCTACGTCCGCTCAGGTTGGCCAAGCGCTTGCGCACGCCGGGGGCGAGTAGGGCGCTGGCGAGGGGGTAGGCGAACAGGTCGTTGGTCGACAGGCTGTCCTTGGCCAGCAACGGATGGCCGGGGCGGCAAAAGAACAGACCGGGGCGTGGGCTGAGCGGTTCGGTGTGGAAGTTCGGGTCGGCTTCGAACGGGCGGATGTCATCGACGAAGAACTCGATCTGTTCGCGGCGCAGGGCCTGGCCCAGGCGTTCGGCGTTGTCGACCAGCAGCGCGGTGCGGATCCCAGTGTGGCTAGCAATGAAGTGGCGCAAGGCTTCCGGGACCAGGCGCACGGCCAGGGCGGGGCCGCTGCCGAAATGCAGTTCGCCGGCATCGAGCTTGGTCATCTGCAGCACTTCGTTGCTCAGTTGCGCGGCGCCTTGGACCAGGCGCCTGGCGTGTTGCAGTACTACCAGACCTTCGGGGGTTGGCGGCAGGGCTTTGCTGGCGCGGTCGACCAAGGCACAGCCGAAGGCCTGCTCCAGGCCCTGGATGGCGCGGCTGAATGCGGGTTGGGTGATACCCATGGCCTCGGCGGCGCGGACGAAGCTGCGGTACTCGGTGAGGGCGATGAAGTAGCGCAGTTGGCGAAGGTCCATGTCAGGCTCTGCAGCGGAAACAGGGCTCGATTTAATCGGCTGATTTATATGTCGTCAAAGAAGGTTTATTGATTTGTTTATTTCTTTTGGTTATTTGCTGGGGCGTATGGCCTCATCGCGGCTAAAGCCGCTCCTACGGGTCATGCACAGGTGTTGAAGTGGTGAGGAACCTGTAGGAGCGGCTTCAGCCGCGATGAGGCCAGCACATTCAAAGCAGATTCAACGGATAGCTCACAATCAACCGATTCTCATCGAACGAATTGGTGCTGAAGTCACGGCGCATGGTCGAGTTACGCCACTTCACCGACAAATCCTTGAACGACCCGGATTGCACCACATAGGCCAGCTCCGTCTCGCGCGCCCATTCCTTGCCATCGGTCACGCCGCCTGCCGTGACATTGTCACCCTTGATATAGCGGTTCATCAGGGTCAATCCCGGTATGCCGACAGTGACGAAATTGAAGTCATGACGCACCTGCCAGGAGCGCTCCTTGGCATTGTCGAAACTTGAGTTGTAGCTGTCGTTGGCCAGGGTGCCGCCACTGGTGCCGTTGACTCGCAACCAGGCATCGTCGCCGCTGACCTTCTGCAGGCCGACATAGAAAGTACTACCCTTGTAACGCGCCGAGAGCATCGCCGAGGCCGTGCGGTTGTCGAGTTCGCCTGCCCGTTCAGCGCCATCCTCCTTGCCGATGAAGTAGCCGAGGTTGGCGCCCAGGGTCCATTCGCCGAGCGGCTGGCTGTGTACCAGGTTGAGGTACTGCTGGCGGTAGATATCCTTGAGCTGGGCATCCCACAGGCCGATCATCGTGCGCTTGTCGTTGAAGGTGTACTCACCGCCGCCGAAGTTGAAGCGGTCGGAGGTGAAGGCCGCGCGGCCGTTCAACGACATGTCTTCCATGCTGGCGTCGTTGCGCGGGCTGTTGCCGCGGAACTGGCCGGCGTACAGGGTCAGGCCGTCGATTTCCTTAGAAGTCAGCTGGCCGCCGCGGAAGGTTTGCGGCAGCGAGCGGCCATCGTCCGAGCGCAGGATTGGCAGCACCGGCATCCACTCGCCGACTTTCAGTTCGGTTTGCGACAGCTTGGCTTTCAGCGCCACGCCCAGGCGGCCGAAATCGTCGGCAGGGCGGCCATCGTCGTGCACCGGCAGCAGGTGGGTATTGGTGGTGCCTTTACCGCCATCGAGCTTGACCGAGTACAGGCCCAGCACGTCCACGCCGAACCCCACCGTGCCCTGGGTGAAGCCGGAACGGGCATCGAGGATGAAGCTTTGCGTCCATTCTTCGCCCTTGGCTTGCGAGTGGGCCGGGTCGACGAAATTGCGGTTGATGTAGAAGTTGCGCAGGTTGAGGCTGGCCTTGGCGTCCTCCATGAACCCGCCTTCGGCGGCGAACGCGGGGAGCGCGCAGGACATGGCCAACAGGCCGGGCAGCAGCTGGCGTGCGGGGTGCGAAGTGCTCATCTGTCGTGGATCTCTTGTTTTTATTGGCGAGCCGATGGGGCGTTGCTGGAGGCGATGGTGCGGGGAAGGGAAGGGGCGAGGCAATTCGCCGCAGGCGGAAGCGGGCGATAATCGAACGGAATGTTCCAGCTGGTTAGTTGTTCATCGGTGCACCAACAAAAAGCCCACCGCGAGGGTGGGCTTGGTGCTGCTACAGAAGCATTCAGCTCTTCGGTGCTTCCACCGAAGCCTGCTGATTGGCCTGCCCGGTCTGCTCGTACCAACCACCGCCGAGCGCCTTGTACAGATTGACCTCGCTGGTCAGCTGCGACAGGCGATCGGTGATCAGCGACTGCTGCGCACTGAACAGGTTGCGCTGGGCATCGAGGAAGGTCAGGTTGCTGTCGATGCCGATGCGGTAACGGCGTTCGGCCAGGCGGTAGTAGTCCTGGTTCGCCTGCACCAGGTCGCGTTGCGCCTGCAGCTGCTCTTCGAAGGTCTTGCGCGCCGCGAGGCCATCGGAGACTTCCTGGAAGGCGGTCTGGATGGTCTTTTCGTACTTGGCGACGTTGATGTCCTTCTGGATCTTCGAGTAGTCCAGGCTGGCCTTCAAGCTGCCGGCGTTGAAGATCGGCAGGTTGATCTGCGGCTGGAACAGCCAGGTGCCCGAACCTCCCTTGAACAGCCCGTCCATGTCCGGGCTCAGGGTCCCGGCGTTGGCGGTCAGGCTGATGCTTGGGAAGAACGCTGCGCGCGCCGCACCGATGTTGGCATTGGCGGCCTTGAGCAGGTGCTCGGCTTCCTGAATGTCCGGGCGGCGGGTCAGCAGGTCGGATGGCAGGCCAGCAGGCACCTCGGCCAGCTGGTCGGCATCGAGCTTCAGCGCTGCCGGCAGGTTGGCCGGTACGCCGGTGCCGAGCAGCACGGCCAGGCTGTTGACGTCCTGGGCGACCAGGCGCTGGTACTGCGAGTACTTGACCCGGGCGCCTTCCACGGCGGTGCGCGCCTGGCTCAGGTCGAGTGCCGAGGCTACACCCACTTCGTTGCTGCGGCGGGTCAGGTTGTAGCTTTCCTCGTACGTCTTGAGGGTGTCTTCGGTCAATTTGAACAGCGCCTGGTCGGCCTGCCAGGTGTAGTAGGCGTTGGCCACGCTGGCCACCAGGGCGATCTGCGTGGAGCGGCGCGCCTGCTCGCTGGACAGGTAGGTCTCCAGAGCCTGGTCGGTCAGGCTGCGCACGCGGCCGAACAGGTCCAGCTCATAGGCGCTGACACCCAGGGTGGCCGAGTACTGGCTGGTGATGCTGGATTCGCCAGTGGTCGACAGGTTCGCCGGAAGGCGCTGGCGGCTGCCGCTGCCGGTGGCCGAAACCGCCGGGAACAGGTCGGCACGCTGGATGCGGTACTGGGCGCGGTAGGCGTCCAGGTTCAGCGCCGCGACACGCAGGTCGCGGTTGTTCACCAGCGCGGTCTGGATCAGCTGCTGCAGCGCCGGGTCATGGAAGAACTGGCGCCAGCCCTGTTCGGCGGCGGCGACGTCTGCCGACTGGGTCGGCGAGTACGCAGGGCCTTGCGGCCACTGCTGGGCCACCGGCGCTTCCGGGGTCTGGTAGTCAGGAATCAGCGAGCAGCCGCCAAGAATGAAAGCGGTTACCGCCAGGGACAACAAAGACTTGGTCATTGCCCAGCCTCATAACGTGGAGTTTCAGGGGTGACGTCCTTTTCCGGCTCTTTGCTGCCGAACAGCGACGACACTGCGACGAAGAATAGCGGTACCCAGAAGATTGCCAGAATGGTCGCACTGATCATGCCGCCGATCACGCCGGTGCCGATGGCGTGCTGGCTGCCCGCACCGGCGCCGCTGGCGATGGTCAACGGTACCACGCCGAGAATGAACGCCAGCGAGGTCATGATGATCGGGCGCAGACGCATGCGGCACGCTTCGATTGCGGCGTCGTACAGGCTCTTGCCCTGCTCGTGCAGTTCCTTGGCGAATTCGACGATCAGGATCGCGTTCTTCGCCGCCAGGCCGATGGTGGTCAACAGGCCGACCAGGAAGTACACGTCGTTGGACAAGCCGCGCATGCTGGTGGCAATCAGCGCACCGATGATACCCAGCGGTACCACGAGCACGACGGCAATCGGGATCGACCAGCTTTCATACAGGGCTGCCAGGCAGAGGAACACGAACAGTACCGAGAGGGCGAAAAGTGCCGGCATCTGCGAGCCAGAGAGTTTTTCCTCGTAGGACATGCCGGTCCAGGAGAAGCCGATACCGTCCGGCAATTCGCCTGCGATGCGTTCCACCTCGGCCATGGCTTCACCGGTACTGTAGCCAGGGGCTGGCGCACCGAGAATTTCCATTGCCTCGACACCGTTGTAACGGGACAGCTTGGGCGAACCGTAGGTCCACTCGCCTTTGGCGAAGGAGGAGAACGGCACCATCTCGCCTGCACCGTTGCGCACGTACCACTTCTGCAGGTCTTCAGGGCTCATCCGGGCGTCTGATTCACCCTGGATGTACACCTTCTTGACCCGGCCACGGTCGATGAAGTCGTTGACGTAGCTGGCACCCAAGGCAATCGACAGGGTGTTGTTGATGTCGGCGATGGTCACACCCAGGGCGCTGGCACGTTCGTCATCGATGGTCAGCTGGTACTGCGGCTCATCGTTCAGGCCGTTCGGGCGCACGGCGCTGAGCACCTTGCTTTGCGCGGCCTTGGCGAGGAATTCGTTACGTGCCTCCATGAGCTTGGCATGGCCGACACCGCCACGGTCCTGCAGGAACACGTCGAAGCCGGTGGCGTTACCCAGCTCGAGCACCGCAGGCGGGGCGAAGGCGAATACCATCGCATCGCGGAAGGTGAAGAAGTGCTGCTGGGCGCGCTGCGCCAGGGCGAACACGCTGTTCTCCTTGGAACGCTCACCCCACGGTTTGAGCATGATGAACGCCATACCGGAGCTCTGGCCGCGGCCGGCGAAGTTGAAGCCGTTGACGGTGAACACCGAAGCTACCGTGTCGCCTTCTTCCTCCAGCAGATATGAGCGCATCTGGTCGACCACCACCTGGGTACGCTCGGCACTGGAACCAGCCGGTGTCTGTACCTGGGCGAACAGTACGCCCTGGTCTTCCTCTGGCAGGAACGCCGTTGGAATACGGGTGAACAGCCAGATCATGCCGACCACGATCAGCGCGTAAGCGAGCAGGAACGGAATCTTGTTGCGCAGGATGGCACCGACGCTGCGCTCGTAGCCATTCACGCTGCGATCGAAGTTACGGTTGAACCAGCCGAAGAAACCGCCCTTGGCCACGTGATGCTCGCCCTTCTTCAGCGGCTTGAGCATGGTGGCGCACAGCGCCGGGGTGAAGATCAGTGCCACCAGCACCGACAGGCCCATGGCCGAGACGATGGTGATGGAGAACTGCCGGTAGATCACACCTGTCGAGCCGCCGAAGAAGGCCATTGGCAGCAGTACCGCCGACAGCACCAGGGCGATACCCACCAGGGCGCCCTGAATCTGCTCCATCGAACGCTTGGTCGCCTCCTTGGGCGGCAAGCCTTCTTCGGACATGACCCGTTCGACGTTCTCCACCACGACGATGGCGTCGTCCACCAGCAAACCGATGGCCAGCACCATGGCGAACATGGTCAGGGTGTTGATGCTGAAGCCCGCTGCGGCAAGGATGCCGAAGGTACCCAGCAACACCACCGGTACGGTCATGGTGGTGATGATGGTGGCGCGGAAGTTCTGCAGGAACAGGTACATCACCAGGAACACCAGGACCACGGCTTCGATCAGGGTGTGGATTACCCCGCTGATCGATTCGGTGACCACCGGCGTGGTGTCATACGGGAATACCGCTTTCACCCCAGGCGGGAAGAACGGTTCCAGGTCCTTGATGGTCTGGCGCAGGGCCTTGGCGGTGTCCAGGGCGTTGGCACCGGTCGCCAGCTTGACTGCCAGGCCCGAGGCCGGCTTGCCGTTGAACTGGGCGCTGATTGCATAGTTTTCACCACCGAGGCCGACCTGGGCGACATCACCCAGGCGCACCTGTGAACCATCCTTGTTGACCTTGAGCAGGATCTTCTCGAACTGCTCGGCGGTCTGCAGGCGGGTCTTGCCGATGATGGTGGCGTTGAGCTGGGTACCCGGCAGGGCAGGCAGGCCGCCGAGCTGGCCGGACGACACCTGCACGTTCTGCGCGGCGACCGCGGTCTTGACGTCGACCGGGGTCAGCTGGAACTTGTTCAGCTTGGCCGGATCCAGCCAGATACGCATGGCGTACTGGGCACCGAACACCTGGAAGTCACCTACACCCGCGGTACGCGAGATCGGGTCCTGCATGTTGGAGACGATGTAGTTGGCCAAGTCATCCTTGGTCATGCTGCCGTCTTCGGACACCAGGCCGATCACCAGCAGGAAGTTTTTCACTGCCTTGGTGACACGGATACCTTGCTGCTGCACTTCCTGCGGCAGCAACGGGGTCGCCAGGTTCAGCTTGTTCTGAACCTGAACCTGGGCCGTGTCGGAGTTGGTGCCCTGCTCGAAGGTGGCGGTGATGGTCATGCTGCCGTCGGAGTTACTCTCCGAAGACACATAACGCAGGTTGTCGATACCGTTGAGCTGCTGCTCGATGACCTGCACCACGGTGTCCTGCACGGTCTGCGCCGAGGCGCCCGGGTAGGTCACGGCGATGGCGATGGCCGGCGGTGCGATGCTTGGGTACTGGTTGATCGGCAGCTTCAGGATCGACAAGGCGCCGACCAGCATGATCACCAAGGCGATCACCCAGGCGAAGATCGGGCGATCGATAAAGAACTTCGACATGGTTTACTCCGCTTTGGCGTCTGCTTTGGCCGCGTTGGCCTGATCAGGGCTACCTGGCTTCTTGACGTTGGTGGCATCGCTGACCTTGACCTCGACGCCAGGGCGCACGTACTGCAGGCCTTCGGTGATCAGGCGGTCGCCCGGGTTCAGGCCTTCCTCGATCAGCCAGTCACTGCCCAAGGTACGGCTGGCCTTGAGCTGGCGCAGTTCGACCTTGTTCTCCTGGTTGACCACCAGCGCGGTCGGTGCACCCTTGAGGTCACGGGTGACGCCTTGCTGTGGGGCCAGGATGGCGTTGCTGTTGACCCCGGCCTTCAGCCGCGCATGCACGAACATGCCAGGCAGCAGGGTGTGGTCCGGGTTGGGGAAGATCGCGCGCAGGGTCACGGAGCCGGTGGTCTCGTCGACCGCGACTTCGGAGAACTCCAGGCGACCGTCACGTTTGAACAGGCTGCCATCTTCCAGAACCAGCTGCACCGAAGCCGAGTTGTCGCCGGCCTTCTGCAGTTGGCCGCTTTCCAGGTCACGGCGCAGCTTGAGCAGCTCGGCGGTGGACTGGGTGACGTCGACGTAGATCGGGTCGAGCTGCTGGATGGTGGCCATGGCGTTGGTCTGGCCATTGCTGACCAGGGCGCCTTCGGTGAACGACGAGCGCCCGATGCGGCCGCTGATTGGTGCCAGGACCTTGGTGTAGCGCAGGTCGATCTGGGCGCTTTTCAGCGAGGCATCGGCTTGCAATCGTTTGGCATTGGCGTCGTCGTATTCCTGCTTGGACACCGCCTGCTCATCGATCAGCTGCTTATAGCGCTCGGCCAGCGAGCGGGTAGCCTGCAGGTTGGCCTGGGCGTTGGCCAGGTTGGCTTCGTACACGGCCGGGTCGATCTGATACAGCTGCTGGCCTTCCTTGACGTCGCTGCCTTCCTTGAACAGGCGCTTGAGAATGATGCCATTGACCTGTGGGCGAACTTCGGCAACGCGGTAGGCGCTGGTGCGCCCCGGCAGTTCCGAGGTCAGGGTGAAGGCTTGTGGCTGAAGGGTCACGACGCCGACCTGAGGAGCCTGTGCTGCGGGCGCGGCTTCTTCTTTCTTGCAGCCACTTAGCAGAGTTGCCAGGGCGACGGCGGAAACCAGAGCGGTAACGGCTGGCTTGAATTGCATGAGGATCCTCGGGTCGCTAGAGCTGGGAGATGCTCAAGAGTAATGGAAGAGTCTTGTCAGAAAAAATTCTATCGGGTGGATATATAGCTTGCTAACGAATATACTTACATTCATGGTTGTTTGTAAATACCGTTGGGTAGTACTTGGCTACCATCCCAGCCCTTTGATTAGCCTATCCGGGCGGCACCCTGCAGAGGTGGCCCCGGCGGATTTCCCGCACGCGAAGTGCTTGCGGGCCCAGATGAGGTTGTACTGCCATGGTCCGTCGAACCAAAGAAGAAGCCCAGGAAACCCGCGCGCAAATCATCGAGGCTGCGGAAAAGGCCTTCTACAAGCGCGGGGTAGCGCGAACCACCCTGGCTGACATCGCCGAGCTGGCGGGCGTGACCCGCGGTGCGATCTACTGGCATTTCAATAACAAGGCAGAGCTGGTGCAGGCGCTGCTCGACAGCCTGCACGAAACCCATGACCACCTGGCACGCGCCAGCGAAAGCGAGGACGAAGTCGACCCGCTTGGCTGCATGCGCAAGCTGCTGCTGCAAGTGTTCAACGAGCTGGTGCTCGACGCCCGTACCCGGCGTATCAATGAAATCCTGCATCACAAGTGCGAGTTCACCGATGACATGTGTGAAATTCGCCAGCAGCGCCAGAGCGCAGTGCTGGATTGCCATGAGGGCATTACCCTGGCGCTGGCCAATGCCGTGCGCCGTGAGCAGTTGCCGGCGGAGTTGAATGTGGAACACGCGGCCGTGGCGTTGTTTGCCTATGTCGATGGCCTGATCGGGCGCTGGTTGCTGTTGCCAGACAGCTTCGATCTGTTGCGCGATGTCGAAAAATGGGTCGATACCGGGCTGGATATGCTGCGCTTGAGCCCTGCATTGCGCAAATGACACTTTGTTAAGGATTGTGAGGGAGTGTTTCCCCCCGATATTAAGGGGGGATTAATACCTTAGGCTGATGCCTTAATGCCCGCGCAGTTGCCGGTCGGGTAAAGCCAACGCTGCCACCAGGCCCAGCAATGCCACCGCTGCGCTGCCCAGCAACAGGTGGCGGAAGGTTTCCAGCAAGCGTGCCTGGGTCGTCGGATCCGGCTCGCCTGCCTGCAAGCTCCCCAGCAGCGGATTACCCAGCAGCTCGAAGCCACCCTGGTGCAGCAGCGCCAGCAGCAGGCTGGACATGCAAGCCACGCCCATGGCCCCGCCAAGCGAGCGGAACAGGTTGGTGGTGCTGGTGGCCACGCCGATGTCCTTGCTACTTACCGCACTCTGGGTGCCGACCAGCGAGGTCGGGAACTGCAGGCCGCAGGAGATACCGGTCAGGAGCATGAACACGGCGCTGAGCAGCGCGGATTGCGGCGGTGTGATGGCCATGGCGAGGATCGCCACCGGCATCAGCAGCGCGCCGGCGAGAATCTGCGGTTTGTAGCGGCCCGTGAAACTGGTCATGCGTCCGCCGGTAAACGCCCCAATGGGCAGGCCAATCGCCAAGGGCAACAGGTGCAGCGCCGCGCTGTCGGCACCTGCACCGGTGATGCCCTGGTAACGCAGGGGCATCAGCATGGTCAGCGAGATCGACTGGAAGCTGGCAAAAAAGATCACTCCCCAACACAGCACGGCCACCCGGTTGCCAAATAGGCCGAGCGGCAGCAAGGGCTCCGGGTGGCGACGTTCGTGACCGATGAATAATGCCGTGCCCAGGCCTGCGCAGGCGAACAGGGCCAGCACGGAAGGCGCGTTCCAAGGCTGGCCCTGGCCGACGAGTGTAATACCCAGCAACAAACTACCTAACCCCAGAATCAGCAACACCGCCCCGAGATAGTCCACCTGCGCCTGCCGGCGCTGTACCGGCATGCCGCTCAGCGCACGCTGGATCGCCCACAGGGCGACCAGGCCCAGGGGCAGGTTGATCCAGAACACCCAGCGCCACGACAGGTATTCGGTCAGCCAGCCACCCAGCACCGGCCCGGCAACGCTCGCCACGGCATACATGCTGCTGAAATAGCCCTGATAGCGCCCACGCTCCCGGGGTGGCACGAAATCACCGATGATCGCCTGGCTCACCGACACCATGCCGCCCGCGCCGATCCCTTGCAGCACCCGCGCCAGCACCAGCTGCTGCATGTCCTGGGCCAGGGCACAGGCGATCGAGGCCAGGGTGAACAGGCTGATGCCGGTGAGAATCATGCGTCGGCGCCCGTAGAGGTCACCGAGCTTGCCATAGATCGGCACGGCTACGGTCATCGCCACCATGTAGCCGGAGATCACCCAGGCCAGCAGGCCGACGTCGTTGAACTGGGCGGAGATGGCTGGCAGGGAGACAGCGACGATGGTCTGGTCGAGAGCGCCCAGGAAGATCGCCAGCATCAATGCGGTGAGGACGTTGCGCAGAGCGGTTGGGGGCAGTGCGGCTGTCACGGGAGTACCTTCGGTCAGCGGGTGGCGTATGAAGAGTGTCGAATTGTAACCCGAGTTAGGTAGCTTCCTATGTACTATCTGCATCCCCTATGCAAGATCGGCATTGGCGCATTCATCCAGTGCTGCATGGCCGCGTGATATCGTGCTTGGGCCGCAGGGGCTGAAATCCGGGGCTTGCACCAGCTTGGTGCAGCATGTTGTCGCAGGATTTGAGTGCCGCTGTATCCCACACCTTTTATTCCTCTGCCTGCATGTCGAGCATGACCGCCCAGATGGCGACGGTTGGAACAGGTCAGGTAGACCCGATTCAGGGGTCGGTAGCAACCGTTCAATTTCACCTATAAGCGGAGTGATCATGCCCAGGGCTTCCCACCAAGATTTGCGTTTTGCCTTCCGCGAGCTGCTCGCTTCAGGTTCCTGCTATCACACGGCATCCGTGTTCGACCCGATGTCGGCGCGCATCGCCGCCGACCTGGGTTTTGAAGTCGGTATTCTCGGCGGCTCGGTCGCGTCGTTGCAGGTGCTGGCTGCGCCGGACTTCGCCCTGATCACCCTGAGCGAATTCGTCGAGCAGGCCACCCGCATCGGCCGCGTGGCTCAGTTGCCGGTGCTTGCCGATGCCGACCATGGTTACGGCAACGCGCTCAACGTCATGCGCACGGTGATTGAACTGGAGCGTGCCGGGGTCGCCGCGCTGACTATCGAAGACACCCTGCTGCCGGCCCAGTTCGGGCGCAAGTCCACCGACCTGATCCCGGTTGAAGAAGGTGTCGGCAAAATCCGCGCGGCTCTGGAAGCGCGGGTCGACTCGTCGCTGGCGATCATCGCCCGCACCAACGCCGGGGTGCTCAGCACGGAGGAAATCATCGTGCGTACCCAGAGCTACCAGAAGGCCGGCGCTGACGGTATCTGTATGGTGGGCGTGAAAGACTTCGAGCAGTTGGAGCAGATTGCCGAGCATCTGACCGTGCCGTTGATGCTGGTGACCTACGCCAACCCCAACCTGCGCGATGACGAGCGCCTGGCGCGTTTGGGCGTGCGCATCGTGGTCGATGGCCACGCCGCGTATTTTGCCGCTATCAAGGCCACCTATGATTGCCTGCGTCTGCAGCGCGGTCAGCAGAACAAGTCGGAAAACCTCAGTGCCACCGAGCTCTCGCACACCTACACCCAGCCCGAGGATTACATCCGCTGGGCCAAGGAGTACATGAGCGTCGAGGAGTGATCGGGACGCTGCCCTTCACGACAAACCGGCATCCCACTCAGGCTCATCGCTGAACCGCTGCGCGAGGAAGTCCAACATGCTGCGCAACGTTGCCGGCATGTGCTTGCGTGACGTGTACACCGCGTTCAGGTTCAGCTCCAAGGGCCGCGCATCGGGCAGCAGGCGGATCAGTTCGCCCGTGCGCAGGGCCGGCGCAGCCTGATAGGTCGGCAGCATGGCGATCCCGGCGCCGGCCAGTGCCGCCTTCTGCAGCGTCAGCGCCTCATTGGCACTGATATTCCCCTCCACCGGCACGGCGATTTGCCGGCCGTCCACTTCGAACTGCCAGACGCTATGGCCGAAGTAGGCATGGGTAAGGCAGTTGTGCCGACTCAGCTCCTCCACCCGCTGCGGCGTACCATGCGCAAGCAGATATGCCGGTGCCGCACAGATGACTGAGCGGCAAACGGTTAGCCGCCGGGCAATCAGGTTGGGGTCGAGGTCGTTGCTGGTACGGATGGCCAGGTCGATGCGCTCGTCCACCAGGTTGACGGTGCGATCGAGCATCTGCAGTTCGACCTTCACCCCAGGGTAGCGCCGCACATACGCGGCCACCGCATCCACCAGCTGTGCCTGGCCGAATGAAGTACTGACACTGATGCGCAGTGCGCCCCGGGGAGCATCCTCCGGTTGGCGCACGGCGGTCTGCAGGTCGCCGGCCAGTTCCAGCAACTGGCGGCAACGGGGTAGCGTTTCCAGGCCGGCGGCGGTCAGGCTCAGCTTGCGCGTAGTGCGCTGCATGAGGCGCGCGCCGACCCACTCTTCCAGTTCTGCCAGGTAGCGCGAGACCACAGGCCGCGATAGCTGCAGATGATCCGCCGCTGCCGACTGGCTGCCCAGGTCGACCACGGTGATGAAAACGCGCATGGCGCTGAGACGATCCATGATTTGCTCGTTTTTAGAAACAAACTATGTTGGAGCATCGCATTTTTTGTCATGGATTTGGCAACTAAGCTGTTGATCATTCTTCTAGCGGACGGTCACAGAGCATGTCGATTTTCATTCCCTTGCGCAGCCTGGTTCTGGCATGCCTGGCCCTGACGGGTCAGGCCCAGGCCGCCGAGCCATTGCAACTGGATATCTACAACCCAGGCCATGAGGCGATCTTCCCGGTCAGCTCGGTGATCGTCAGCGGCGAGAAAGACGCCATCCTGGTCGATGCCCAGTTCGGCAAGGCCCAGGCTGAACAGGTGGTGCAGCGCCTGCGTGCTGGCGGCAAACACCTGACGACCATCTATATCAGCCATGGCGATCCCGATTACTACTTCGGCCTCGACACCCTCACCCAGGCATTCCCGCAGGCCAAGGTGGTCGCCTCGGCTGCCACCGTTGCCCATATCCGCCAGACCATGGACGCCAAGCTGGCCTACTGGGGCCCGCAGATGGGCGCGGACAAACCGGCACGCCTGGTGGTCCCGCAGGTGCTCGATGGCAATCGCCTGACGTTGGAGGGGCAAGCGCTCGATGTCATGGGGCTGGATGGCCCGCAACCTGAGCGCAGCTTTGTCTGGATCCCCTCGATCAAAGCGGTGGTCGGTGGCGTGGTGGTTTCCGAAAACATCCACGTGTGGATGGCTGATACCCAGTCGGCCAAGTCCCATGCCGACTGGTTGGCCACGCTCACGCAGATCGAACGGTTGGCGCCGCGCACCGTGGTGGCCGGGCACTACCTGGGCCAGAGCAAGCATTCGCTCGATGCCGTGCGCTTCACGGCGGGCTATATCCGCGCATTCGATGCTGAAGCGGCCAAGGCCAAGGATGCCAATGCACTGATTGGCGCGATGAAAAAACGTTACCCGGACCTGGCCGACGAAAGCTCGCTGGAGCTCGGTGCCAAGGTCGCCAAGGGCGAGATGAAGTGGTAATTCCATTCAATTGAAGGAGTGTTCCTAATGAGCAAGATCGCAATCATCGGTGCCACTGGCCGTGCCGGCAGCCAATTGCTGGAAGAAGCCCTGCGTAGGGGGCACAGTGTGCTGGCCATCGCCCGCGACCCTTCAGCCCTGCAAGGGCGAGCCGGTGTCACCGTGCAGGTACTCGATGTAAAGGACAGTGCGGCGTTGCAAAATGCTGTCGATGGTGTGGATGCCGTGCTGAGCGCGGCGCATTTTTCGACCATCGAGCCACACGCGATCATCGAGCCGGTCAAGCGTGCCGGAGTCAAGCGCCTGTTGGTGGTGGGGGGTGCCGGTAGCCTGCTGTTGCCTTCCGGGCATCGGGTGATCGACAGCCCGGACTTCCCGGAGGCCTACAAGGCCGAGGCCAGTGCCGGGGTACGTTTTCTCGACGTGCTGCGCCAGGAGCAGAACCTGGACTGGACCTTCCTGTCGCCCTCGGCAGAGTTCGTCGAAGGCGAGCGCACAGGGCACTTCACCTTGGGCAAGGACCATCTGCTGATTGGCGCTGATGGCAAAAGCTGGATCACCTTTGCCGACTTTGCGATTGCCATGCTCGATGAGCTGGAAAAACCAGCGCATTCGAAGCAGCGGTTTACTGTCGGCTACTAAGGCCTGTCATTGCCCCGCGCGATCTTCCAGCCAGTCCATCAGCTCGACCAGCCCCGCTGGCAGGCTTTTGGCCTGGCTGACCAGGTAATAGCCTTTACCGGTGATCACCTTCAAGCCGAACGGCATGCACAAGCGCCCGCTGCGCAGGTCATCGCCAATCAGCGCCCAGTCGCCAATGGCCACCCCGGTGCCCTGGGAGGCCATTGCCATGGCCATGTCCAGGGTCTCGAAATGCTGCTTCGGCCCTTGCAGGTCGAGCGCTGCGCCGGCCGACTGCAGCCATAGTCGCCAATCATGCTCATCCCGCGACGGGTGCAACAGCATATGGCGCGCCAGGTCCTCGATCTGTTTCAACGGTACCGGCCCCGCCAGTAACGATGGCGCACAGACCGGCGTGAGTTGCTCGTCGAACAGTTTGCGCACCCGCAGCCCGTGATTGGGCAAGCTGCCATAGACAACGGCTGCATCGAATCCTTCTCTGCGAAAGTCCACCCCGTGTTGCACCGTAGTGGTCAGTTCCACCGGCACATCCGGGCGCAGCGCCTGCCATTCCATCAAGCGCGGCAGCAACCAGCGCATCACGCAGGTCGGCGCCTTGAGCTGCAGGGTGGTGCTGCGCCCACCCACTTCGCGTACACCTTGTTCGATCAGGGCGAACACCTGCTGTACCCGCGGCAGCCAGTCCTGCCCCTCGCGGGTCAGGCTCAAGCCCCGGGCCTGGCGCTGGAACAAGGCGTAACCCAGGTGTTCCTCCAGCCCGGCGATCTGCCGGCTGACGGCACCTTGGGTGATATGCAACTGCTGCGCGGCACGGGTGAAATTGCAGTGCTGGGCGGTGACCAGAAACGTGTGCAGGGCAGGGAGGGGCGGGAGGCGTTTCATCGCGGCAAGCCATGATTACAGGACATGGCTAGTATGTGTTTTTTTGCCTTGTGGCGATAGCCGTGGGTTGGGTCCAATGCGCGTAGATTCCAACAAGATCCAAGGTGAAACCCGATGGCAACCTGCGGCGAAGTATTGGTCAAACTCCTCGAAGGCTATGGCGTAGACCATGTCTTCGGCATCCCCGGCGTGCATACCGTGGAGCTTTACCGCGGCCTGGCGGGCTCGGCTATCCGGCACATCACCCCTCGCCACGAGCAGGGCGCCGGGTTCATGGCTGACGGCTATGCGCGCACCCGTGGCAAGCCGGGCGTATGTTTCATCATCACCGGCCCCGGGATGACCAACATCACCACCGCCATGGGCCAGGCCTACGCCGATTCGATCCCGATGCTGGTGATTTCCAGCGTACAGTCGCGCGACCAACTGGGCGGTGGCCGAGGCAAGTTGCACGAGTTGCCCAATCAGAGCACGCTGGTGGCCGGCGTGGCAGCCTTCTCGCAAACGCTGATGAGCGCCGACGACCTGCCGCAGGTGCTGGCGCGTGCCTTTGCCGTGTTCGATGGCGCGCGGCCTCGCCCGGTGCATATCGAGATCCCGCTGGATGTGCTGGTAGAACCCGCCGACCACCTGCTGCCGGGCCGTCCGGTACGCAGCAGCCGCGCGGGCGCCGCGCCGCAGGCCGTGGCACAGATGGCCGAACGCCTAGCCACGGCGCGCAAGCCGCTGATCCTGGCAGGCGGCGGTGCGCTGGCTGCAGGCGCTGTACTGGCGCGCCTGGCTGAGCACTTGCAGGCCCCGGTAGCGCTGACCATCAATGCCAAGGGCCTGCTGCCGGCAAAACACCCGCTGCAAATAGGTTCGACGCAATCGCTGGTCGCCACCCGTGCGCTGGTGGCTGAGGCTGATGTGGTGCTGGCGATCGGCACCGAGCTGGCCGAGACCGACTACGACGTGACCTTCAAGGGTGGCTTTGAAATCCCCGGTAGCCTGCTGCGTATCGACATCGACCCGGATCAGACCGTGCGCAATTACCTGCCGGAGCTGGCCCTGGTAGCCGACGCCGAACTGGCGGCGCAGGCGCTACTCGACCGTTTGCAGGTACTGCCGCAGCCGGCCCGTGATGGCCGCTGGGGCGCAACACGTGTGCAGCGCCTGCGAGAGGCGCTGAACGCTGATTGGGATCAGCCGACGCTGAGCCAGACCCGCCTGCTGACCAGCATCCTGGAGCGTCTGCCCACTGCCATCCTGGTGGGAGACTCGACCCAGCCGGTGTACACCGGCAACCTGACCTTGGACATGGATCAGCCACGCCGCTGGTTCAATGCCTCGACCGGCTACGGCACCCTCGGCTATGCGCTGCCCGCAGCCATGGGCGCCTGGCTGGGCAGCGCCGAACAACCTGCCGCGCGCGCGCCGGTGGTGTGCCTGATTGGCGATGGCGGCCTGCAGTTCACCCTGCCGGAGCTGGCAAGCGCGGTGGAGGCGCAGGTG
Organism: Pseudomonas sp. NPDC090233; assembly: GCF_044772285.1. Taxonomy (NCBI): domain Bacteria; kingdom Pseudomonadati; phylum Pseudomonadota; class Gammaproteobacteria; order Pseudomonadales; family Pseudomonadaceae; genus Pseudomonas; species Pseudomonas sp. NPDC090233. Next base: position 274,329 of record NZ_JBIVYQ010000007.1, read on the forward strand.
CCGTTGATCGTGCTGCTGTGGAATAACCAGGGCTACGAAGAGATCAAGAAGTACATGGTCAACCGCGCCATCGAGCCGGTCGGTGTGGATATCCATACCCCGGACTTCATCGGTGTCGCCCGGGCCTTGGGGGCAGAAGCCGAAGATGTCGGCGATGTGGCGCAACTGCAGGTTGCCCTCGGGCGGGCGGTGGAGCGCCGAGGGCCGACCTTGATCCAGGTCGATCAGAGCCAGTGGCAGGCGGCCGTGCAGGGCTGACTTTCAGCCGGCACTGGCACGCAACCGTGCGACATCGCGGATCGGTGGCGCGCCGTACAGCCGGCTGTATTCGCGGCTGAACTGGGACGGGCTTTCATAGCCCACCCGATAACCCGCCACCGCTGCCTCAAGGCCGTCGTTAAGCATCAGCCGGCGCGCCTCCTGCAGGCGCAATTGCTTCTGGTACTGCAACGGGCTCATGGAGGTCACCGCCTTGAAGCGGTGGTGCAGGGTGGAGGTGCTGAGGTTGACCTCCCGCGCCAGGTCCTCGATACGCAATGGCAGCTGGAAGTTCTGGTTGAGCCAGGTGATGGCCTGGCACACCCGGTGCGTCTGGCTGTTGGCCAGGGCGATTTCGTACAGCCGGTAGCCCTGTGGGCCACGCAGCAGGCGGTAAAGAATTTCCCGACGGATCAGCGGCGCCAGCATGGCAATGTCACGGGGCGCGTCCAGCAGGCGGATCAACCGCAGCAGTGCATCGAGCAGTTGCGGGTCGGTTTTTTCCACGAACAGGCCGCGGCCGGACGGCAGGTTGGGGACCAGCATCGGGCCGCTTTCGGCGATCAACTGGCTGATTTCGGCCGGGTCGAGGTCCAGGCGCAGGCCAAGGCACGGGTTCTCCGGGCTGGCATCGAGCTTCGCACCGCTTAGCGGCAGGGCCACCGACACCACCATGTAATGCAGCGGGTCGTAAGCGTACTGCTCATCGCCGAGAAACAGGCTTTTGCTGCCCTGGGCCAGGATGCACAGGGCGGGTTGCGCCACGGACGGTACGGAGCGGACATTCTCGGTGTAGCGCACCAGGTATAAGTCATCGATGGCCGAGGCTGGGCCGTGGGCGTCGCCACCGTGACGGCTGATCAACTCCGCCAGCTCCAAGCGCTGTACTTCCAGGGTAGGATCGATGGACTGGGTAGTGGTCATGATGGCTTTCCTCTGCTGACCGACGCAGCATAGGTTTGGGCAATGCCGGGCGCTAGTCGAAAGCTGCACATCGATTGCCTGATCCTGCAGCGCGGCAGGATCAGGCAATCGGCGTGCAGTAATGGCCTAACGCGCGATGCAGGGGCGCACCTAATCTTGGCAGCCTGGTTTTTCTGTCCGCCTGCTTCAAGGAGATCGTGCAATGGCCCTTTCACAACCGGTCACCCACTTGGCTTTCATCCGTGCCAGCAGCGGTCGTTCGGCAGAGCTGGGCGCGCGTCTGCGTGACCTGCTCGAACCCTCGCTGAGTACGCCTGGCTGCCTGAGCTTCACTGTACAGCGCTCCCAAGCCGATGCTGACCTGTGGCTGCTTAGCGGTAGCTGGCGCGATCAGCAGGCAATGAGCGGCTATTTCGCCTCGCCGACCCTGCAGTTATTTGGCGAGTTGGTGCAAGCCCAGGTAGTCAGCAGCCTGGACTTGCATACCTTCGATTGAATGCCCCGTCACACAGGTTAGAATGCCGCCTCGATAAACCAGGCGGACAGCAACATGGCACGTAGAGAATTCCCCCATTTCGAAGCGGTTTCGGCGATGGTCCCAGTAGAAGGGGGCGGATACAACGCCGCCATTGCAGTCAAAGCCCTGGGCATGGGCGGTGCGCCGCGTTTCCACAAGGTGCTGAACGGTCAGGTTTTCAAAGGCGCCATGGCGGCCGATGAAGCCGCCTGCGCGGAGCTGGAGCGCCTTCAGGGCGTCAGCGAAGACGGCGAGCTGGTCTGGTAACAGCGCTTTCGATCAGACTTGCGGCCTGCGCATCTGGAACAGATTGCCCAGCTCGAAGTAATCCGCCGGGCCACCGCCACGCAAGATCGGTTCGGCGGCGGCCGTGTCGTAGATGCCGTCCTTGAGCAAATGCTCGGCAATATGCACCGCCACCACTTCGCCAAGAATCAGCCAGCTTGGCACCAGTTCCTGATCGGCACGCTTGAGCTGGACGATCTGGCTCACCTTGCATTCGAAGGCCACCGGGCTTTCGCCCACGCGCGGCACTTGAACGATGCTCGACGGCGTTGCAGTCAGGCCGCTCAGCTGGAATTCGTTCACATCCGCCGCCACTGCCGCACAGCTCTGGTTCATCTGCTCCGCCAGCGGGCGGGTCGCCAGATTCCAGACGAACTCACCGGTCTGCTCGATATTGTTCAGGCTGTCTTTGCGCCCGACGCTGCAGAACCCGATGATCGGCGGAATGTAGTTGAAGGCGTTGAAGAAACTGTAGGGCGCGAGGTTCAGTTGGCCTTCGCTGCTTTGCGAAGAGATCCAGCCGATCGGGCGCGGGCCGACGATGGCATTGAACGGGTCGTGGGGCAGGCCGTGGCCTTTGGCGGGTTCGTAGTAATACATCTGCGTCGGGCTTGCTGGCCCTACCTCTGAGGGGACGAGGCGCCTAGTGTGCCAATTCTGTGTCTGCCTGAAAATGATCAAGCCCGGCCGAGGCCGGGCGAATGACACGCATCAGTGATCAGCTGAAGCGGTGGGCGTTGGTGCGGTCGAAGCCATTTTCTGCAAAGCGCTGGCCGCCGGTGCGATCAAAGCCGTCTTCGGCGAAACGCTGAGCACCCGTGCGATCGAAACCATCTTCGGCATACGTGGCTGCTTGAGTCTGAGCGGCTGCGAAGGTGTGTGCGTTGGTTCGGTCGAAGCCATCTTCGGCGAAGGCGCCAGTTGCGAAAATCGAGAGGGCCAGGGTGAGGATCAGTTTGTTTTTCATGGTCGTTGCTCCGTGGGGTTCGAGGGGTTGTTTGTTTCTATGGGTTCGATGCTACGCTTATTTTTTTGATAAAAAAGCGCAATTATCAGAGGTTTCTAATCAGTTTTATTGATTTATTCGCGCGCGGCTTCTGGTTACCGACATTTAATAAGCGCCGGTACTTAAGAAAGCGGGCATGGATGGCGAAGCGCTTTTCAGCCAGCCATCACAGAGTGATGGCGTCGAATTAATGCGGGGTTAAATGGGCTGAAAGTCGGCGCGGGACGTATCAGGCGGCGGGAATGCTTTGAATGTTTATCTGATAGCACGTGCTTCGCCCCCCCCCGGGGAGGCGAATCAGGCATGCTTTGTCGAGCAGGTCGGTCAAATGGCGGGTTGCAGTGGCCTTCGATACCTTTGCAACTGCCTGATACTGCGTTGCATTGATGCCCTCTTCGAAACCTCGTGGTCCACCATCAAGCAGCCTGTTGAGTACCTTGACTTGCTCAGGCAGCAAGCCGTCAGCGCGATGGGCATTCCAGAACCTCGCTTTGACCAGCACCCGGTCGATCCGTAGCGAAGCCTCCTCAAGGCTGCGTAGCAGCGTTTCGAGGAACCAAACCAGCCAGAGGGTAATGTCCATTCCTCCTCTCTGGCTGTTCTCCAATATCCGGTAATAGCCTGCGCGATCCTCAAGGATGCTCGCGGACATGGCATAGAAACGAATCGCCTGACGTTCCCCTTGAGCAAGTGCCAGATCGGTAAGAGCGCGGGTAAGACGACCGTTGCCATCGTCGAAAGGGTGCAAGGTTACGAACCAGAAATGGGCGATGCCTGCCCGAAGCATTGGGTCGAGCTCAGCGACGTTCTGGCTGGTTGCAAACCATTGAAGAAAAGCTTCGAGTTGATCTTCAAGCCCGGCGCGTGGCGGTGCTTCAAAATGCACGGTGGGTTTGTCGATTCGACCGGAGATGACTTGCATCGGAGCTTCATCGCGCAACTGGCCAACCAGTATCGGTTTCGAGAGGCTTTCATTTTTGTCTGGCAACAACCAGTGATGCCAAGCGAACAGGCGGTGCAAGGTCAGCGGCTGGCCATACCCTTGCGTCGCATCGAGCATTAGCTCTGCCAGGCCTTCACTTCGCGCGTTGGTAGCGCCTTGCTGGTGTAAGCCCAAACGACGAGCGAGAGAGGAACGTACTGAGCCCACATTCAGTTGCTCGCCCTCGATTTCGGATGAGGTGACGATGTTCTGCAATAGGGTGTCGAGAATGTTTTGGCACTCACTGAATTCATCGACCGCTCCCATCCTGCCCAGCAGGAGACCCTGGGCTTCTACGCAGCTGCGCAGCAAGGGGGCGAGCTGTGCATTTTGCCATTCGAAGTGGGGCCAATTTGGCTGTTGCCAGATCCAGCGATGAGCGTTCATGGTTGCCTCAGGATGTATCGTGAGCCGAATAATAGCGGTATTCGGCTCACTTGGTGAGCCGAATAAGCTTTCTATTCGGCTCACCACTTGGCAATCGCATGCAACAAAGGGCGCCCGTTATCCGCGAGACGCCCTTTATCAAGCTGACGAATCCGGTGTCAGTCAGTGGTAATTCGCGAATGCTGCTTGGTGTCCTTCATGGTCGCGTACACCAACAGCGAGCAGGCGATGCACGCCGTGACGTACCAGTAGAAACCGCTCTCCATCCCGGCGCTCTTGAACCACAGGGCCACGTATTCGGCAGTGCCGCCGAAGATGGACACGGTCAGAGCGTAAGGCAGGCCAACCCCCAGGGCGCGGATTTCGGTTGGGAACAGCTCGGCTTTGACCACGGCATTGATCGAGGTATAGCCACTGACGATGATCAGCGCCGCCATGATCAGGAAGAACGCGCCCCACCAGGTCTGAATGGTGTGCAGGGTGCTGAGGATTGGCACGGTGAACAGGGTACCGAGCACACCAAAGGCGATCAGGATCGGGCGACGGCCGATCTTGTCGGACAGGCCGCCGATGATCGGCTGCAGGCACATGAACAGGAACAGTGTGGCCGCCGAGATGGTGGTCGAGTCACTGATGCTCATGCCCACGGTGTTGACCAGGTACTTCTGCATGTAGGTGGTGTAGGTGTAGAACGCCAGGGTGCCGCCCATGGTCAGGCCGACCACGGTCATCAATTCCTTGGGATGGCGCAGCAAGGTGCGCATCAGGCTTTCCTTGGCCTTTTCCTTCTTGGTGAACGAGGCGGTTTCTTCCATGCCACGGCGCAGGTACAGGGCAACCACCGCGCACAGCGCGCCGATCACGAAGGGTACACGCCAGCCCCAGGCATACAGTTCCTCGGTGGTCAGGGTCTGCTGCAGGATGATCAGTACCGCCAGGGCGATGAGCTGACCGGAGATCAGGGTCACGTACTGGAAGCTGGAGAAGAAGCCACGGCGCTCCTTGCTGGCCATCTCACTGAGGTACGTGGCCGAGGTGCCGTATTCGCCACCCACCGACAACCCTTGCATGAGGCGCGCGACGACCAGCAACACCGGCGCAGCGACACCGATGGTGTCATAGCCCGGGGTTAGGGCGATCAGCAGGGAGCCGGCGCACATCAACAGTACCGAGGCCATCAAAGCAGCCTTGCGCCCCTTGCGGTCGGCGTACAGGCCCATCAGCCAGCCACCGATCGGGCGCATGAGGAAGCCCACGGCGAAGATAGCGGCGGTGTTGAGCAGTTGTGCGGTGGAGTCGCCGGCCGGGAAGAAGGCCTTGGCGAAGTACAGCGAGAATGCGGCGTAGACGTACCAGTCGTACCATTCGACCATGTTGCCGATGGAGCCACTGAAAATCGACTTGAGGCGGCTGGAGGTGGTTTTTTCTGCGGCCGGCGCGGCGGCCGCCCCGGTTGGCAGGGAGGTGGCGTTATCCATCAGGGATACCTTCTCGTTGTTTTTGTGGAGCGCGCCTGGGGCGCTGCTTGCCAGAGCAATTGCAGAAGGTGTGCCAAATGGGGGCGTTGCGATTCATTTGAGTGCGCGGCGCGCCCTTCGCGGGGCAAGCCCGCTCCCACGGCCCGTGTAGTTCCTGATGTTGCGCCTTAAACCTGTGGGAGCGGGCTTATCCCGCGAAGGGCGCGCCGCGAATCTCGAGGATAAGCGGATTTACGCCCAGTTAGGCTTAATGGCCGGCGGAATTCCGCTCATTCCCGAGCTACGAAATCCTCACGCAGCAACCCATGCCGCTGCATCTTTTCATTCAGTGTGCGTCGCGGTAGTTGCAACGCTTCCATCACGCTCTTGATTTCACCTTTATGCATGCGTAGCGCAGCACGCAGGCATTGTGCCTCGAACGTTTCCATCTGCTCGACCAGTGACTGGCCTATAACACTCGAATCGGTGTTTGGCGAGTTCAGCCCCAACGCGTGCCGCTCTGCCGCATTGGCCAGTTCACGCACGTTGCCCGGCCAGTCGTGTGATAACAACTGTGCCAACTGCGTGCCCGACAGCGGTGCCGCAGTTCGGCCAAGCTTCACGGCTGCGGCATGGGCGAAATGCTCGAACAACAAGGGGATGTCCTCTCGCCGCTCTCGCAGCGGTGCCAGACGCAGCTCGGCAACATTCAGGCGATACGCCAGGTCTTCGCGAAAACGCCCGGCACGTGCTTCTTCGAGCAGGTCGGGCTTGGTTGCGGCAATGATTCGCAAGTCGACGCTGATGCTCTGGTTGGCCCCCAACCGCTCCAGTTTCTGCTCCTGGATCACCCGCAGCAGCTTGGCTTGCTGGGCCAGCGGCATGCTTTCGATTTCGTCGAGGAACACCGTGCCGCCGTTGGCATACTCCAGCTTGCCGATGCGCTTGCCCTGTGCCCCTGTAAAGGCGCCGCTCTCATGGCCGAACAGCTCGGCCTCGAACAGGGTCTCGGGGATCGCTGCGCAGTTGAGCGCGACGAAGGGTTTGCCGGCGCGTGGGCCGAAGTCGTGCAGGCACCGCGCCACCCGCTCCTTGCCACTGCCGGTTTCGCCACGAATCAGCACATTGACCGGCAGGCTGGCCAGGTCGAGCACCTGTCGGCGTAGCTGTTGCAAGCCTTGAGACATGCCCAGCAGGGTGGCTTCCAGGCGTGACTTGAGGTCGGCCTGCTCATGCAGGCGGCGGTTTTCCAGTACCAGCTGGCGTTTCTCCAGAGCGCGCCGCAAACTGCCCAGCAAGTGCTGCGGGGTGAAGGGTTTTTCGAGGAAGTCATAGGCGCCGTTGCGCATGGCCTCGACCGCCATCGGTACATCGCCGTGGCCGGTCAGCAGGATGACGGGCAGGTCCGGGTCATCGGCCTGCAAGCGTTCGAGCAGTTGCATGCCACCCATGCCCGGCATGCGCACGTCACTGATGACCACGCCCGGAAAGTGCTGCGGCAGGTGAGCCAGGCAGTCCTCCGCGCGGGCGAACAATTGCACGCTGAAGCCAGACAGGTTCAGCCATTGCTCGACAGCGCTGCGGATACTCGCTTCATCATCGACGACAATCACTGAATTCAGCATACGGGCTCCAAATCGCGGGGCAGGGTAAAGCTCAGGCGCGCACCGCCTGGCAGATTTTCGGCGTGCAGCTGGCCGCCGGCCTCGACGATGATGCCATAGGATATCGCCAGGCCCAGGCCAAGGCCTTCACCTACCGGTTTGGTGGTAAAGAACGGGTCGAATACCTTGGCCAGGTCGGTGTCGGCAATCCCTCCTCCAGAGTCGAGTACGCTCAGGCGCCACTGGCCCTGCTCGGGTTCAATGCGGATTTCCAGGCGCTTGTAGCGTTTGTCGGCCATGGCGTCGAGGGCGTTGTGCAATAAGTTGATCAGCACCTGCTCAAGGCGAATAGCATCGCCACGCACCCAGGCCGGGCGGGCCAGGTAAAGGGCCACTTCGACCTCGTCGTTGCGCATGCGAGTGTCCAGCAGGTGCAAGGCCTGATCGACGACGGTCGCCAGGTCCAGCCGTTCGCGCAGGCCGACCGGGCTGTTGCGGGCAAAGGTTTTCAGGTGGCTGGTGAGCGCGGCCATGCGCGAGAGCATTTGTTCCAACGGCTCCAGGGCCTGCCGCGCTTCGTCGTAGCGGGCGTGATCAAGCAGCAGGCGCAGGGTTTCCAGCTGCATGCGCTGGGTGGTCAGCGGCTGATTGATCTCGTGGGCCATGGCGGCGGACATCTGCCCGAGTGCGGCCAGTTTCGCCGATTGCACCAGGCCCTCCTGGGCGGTGCGCAGTTCGCGGGTGCGTTCCTCGACCTGGCGCTTGAGCTCTTCGCGGCTGCGCTGGCGCAGGCGGGCCAGGCGCAGGCGCTGGCTGACGAACAGCGCAGCGAACACCAGGCTCAGCCATACGGCGGCAGCGCCCAGCGCAGCGTTACGGCCAGCGGCTGCCACCTGGGGCTTGCGCAGCAGGTGCAAGGTCCAGTCTTCACTTGCCAGCGGCAGGCTTTCCCACAGGTATTCGGCCGACCCTCCGGGGCCCTGCACACGGCTCAGATGGCTATGCTCGGCGAAGCGCGTCAGCACTTGATGCTGTAGCGGCACCAATGGCTGCTTGTCGTACTGACGGGTCTCGGCCAGTTCGGCGCGGTCGGCGCCTTCGAGCGGCTGCAACTCCCGATAGCGCCATCCGTCCTGGTTGGCGATGAAAGTGATGCCCCGCGCGTCGCTGACCAGCAGGATATCGCTGCCCTGGCGCCACTCGCGCTCCAGTTCGGGGAACTCCAGCTTGACCACCATCGCACCAAGGAAGCGCCCCTGTTCGTCGGTGACTGCGCTGGACAGGAAGTAACCAGGCACGCCACTGGTCACGCCGACCGCATAGAAGCGGCCGCTGCCTTGGCTGCGGGTTTGTTTGAAATAGGGGCGAAAGCCGTAATTGGACCCGACGTAGGTGGTCGGCAGGCGCCAATTGCTGGCCGCTACGGCCAGGCCGGTGCTGTCGAGCAGCTCCAGGGTGGAGGAGTTGGCGGCGCCGTTGATGCGTTCAAGCTTGCGGTTCAGTGCATCTTGCACCTGTTCGCTGACCGGGCCACGCAGCGCCTGAATCAGCTCCGGATCCAGCGCCAGGACGGCAGGCAGGGCGCGGTAGCGTTCGATCAGGGTATGCAGCGAGGTAGCGTACAGGCCCAGTTGCTGACTGGCGCGGCGGGCGTCGTCTTCCATGGCCTGGCGCTTGGCCTGGTGCAGGGCCCAGCCGGCGCTGAGCGCGGTGCCCAGCAGGATCATCAGGGTGATCAGCCCCAGACGCAGGGCGCGAAAGGATAATGGCATGGGTGGGCCCGGATGATGATGCGTCAGTGAGGGCCTTATCGCCGACTTGCCGGCGATAAGGCCAAGTCGGCTTACAGCAATTCAAAGCTCTTCTGCTGCACCGCTTCGGAATCCAACCCAACCTGGACATTGAACTCACCAGGCTCGGCCACCCGTTGCAGCTGGCCATTGTAGAACTTCAGATCTTCCTCACTGATGCGGAAGGTCACGGTTCGCGACTCACCGGCCTTGAGCATCAGCTTGTGGAAGTTCTTCAGTTCCTTGACCGGGCGGCTCATGGACGCCGAAACATCCTGCAGGTAGAGCTGCACCACGGTTTCGCCGTCAAGCTTGCCGGTGTTCTTCACCGTCACTTTGGCTTCCAGCGTGTCGCCGCGCTTGAGGTCCTTGGCCGACAGGTTGAGCCCCGACAGTTCGAAACTGCTGTAGCTCAGGCCATAACCGAACGGATACAACGGGCCATTAGGTTCTTCGAAGTACTGAGAGGTGTAGTTGCCAGGCTTGCCTGGGGTGAAGGGCCGGCCGATGCGGGTGTGGTTGTAGAACATCGGAATCTGCCCGACCGAGCGCGGGAAGGTGATAGCCAACTTGCCCGACGGGTTGTACTCGCCGAACAGGACGTCGGCGATGGCGTTGCCGCCCTCGGTGCCGGCGAACCAGGTTTCCAGGATGGCGTCAGCCTGCTCGCGCTCCCAGGCAATCGACAGCGGACGGCCGTTCATCAGCACCAGCACCAGGGGTTTGCCGGTGGCTTTCAGCGCTTTGATCAAGTCGCGTTGTACCGCCGGGATTTCCAGGGTGGTACGGCTTGAGGACTCGTGCGACATGCCGCGGGACTCACCGACCACGGCCACCACCACGTCGGACTGTTTGGCCGCCTTGACCGCCTCATCGATCAGGACAGCGGCCGGGCGCGGGTCATCGACGATTTCCGGGGCATCGAAGTTGAGGAAGTTCAGGTAATCGAAGATCGCCTTGTCGCCGGTGACGTTGGAGCCCTTGGCATAGACCAGCTTGGCCTTGCCCTCGACGGCGCGGCGCAAGCCTTCGCGCACGGTGACCGAGTGCATCGGCTTACCGTCGGCGGCCCAGCTGCCCATCATGTCGATTGGTGCATCGGCCAGCGGGCCGACCAGGGCGATGGTGCCGGCTTTTTTCAATGGCAGGGTCTGCTGGCGGTTTTCCAGCAGCACCAGGCTGCGGCGCGCCACGTCGCGGGCGGCGTCGCGGTGCAGGCGGTCCTCGCCGTAGTAATCCTTGAGGTCGGTTTCGGCCTTGCCGATGCGCACGTACGGGTCTTTGAACAGGCCCATTTCATACTTGGCCCCAAGCACTTCGCGTACGGCTTGATCCAGTTCGGCCTGGGTCACCTCGCCAGACTTGAGCAACCCTGGAAGCTCTTCGCCATACAGGGTGTCGTTCATGCTCATGTCGATGCCGGCCTTGATCGCCAGCTTGGCCGCCTCGCGGCCGTCGCGGGCGACGCCATGGCGGATCAGCTCCTGGATGGCGCCGTGGTCGCTGATGGTCACCCCCTTGAAGCCCCACTCCTTGCGCAGCAGGTCGTTCATCAGCCAGGTGTTGGAGGTGGCCGGCACGCCATTGATCGAGTTCAGCGCCACCATCACCCCGCCGGCACCAGCATCGAGCGCAGCGCGGTAGGGCGGCAGGTAGTCGTTGTACATCTTCGGCAGGCTCATATCGACCGTGTTGTAGTCACGCCCGCCTTCCACCGCGCCATACAGGGCGAAGTGCTTGACGATGGCCATTATGCTGTCGGCGTTGGCCGGGCTGCTGCCCTGGAACGAGCGCACCATCACCTGACCGATCTTCGAGGTCAGGTAGGTGTCTTCGCCGAAGCCTTCGCTGGTGCGGCCCCAGCGAGGGTCGCGGGCGATGTCGACCATGGGCGCAAAGGTCATGTCCAGCGCGTCGGCGGAGGCCTCGATGGCCGAGGTGCGGCCGACCTTGGCGATGGCGTCCATGTCCCAGGTGGCGGCCAGCCCCAGGCCGATCGGGAAGATGGTGCGTTCGCCATGAATGGTGTCGTAGGCGAAGAACATCGGGATCTTCAGGCGGCTGCGCATGGCGGCGTCCTGCATCGGCCGGTTCTCGGGCGCGGTGCGCGAGTTGAAGGTACCGCCGATACGCCCGGCGGCAATTTCCTCGCGAATCTTCGCGTGCGGCATCTCCGGGCCGATGCTGATCAGGCGCAGTTGGCCGATTTTCTCGGCCTCGGTCATCTGGCTGATCAGGTGCTCGATGAACGCCTGCTTGTCTTGCAGGGGCGGGGCGGAGGGGGCGGCAAGGGCCGCCTGACTGGCAAGGCCCATCATGGCCAGGCCCAGCAAAGACAGTTTCATCATGAATTCCGTTGTCGAGGCCTGTGCCGTATCCACGGTGATACGTGCGCGGCCGAAGTTTTCAGGCGGCTATTGTTGTACGATTCACAGGCGTTAATTCCAGCGGCGGATTATGCCTGAATATGTCGGCCGCTGAGGAACACCCGAATGCCGGGACAACAACAATAAGAACGATCAAGAGACCGAAGGCATGACTCCCCTCAACGAATACGAGCAGCGCCAGATCGCCGAGGCCATTGCCCGCGTGGAACGGCGTACCGATGCCGAGTTGGTGACCGTGTTGGCCCGGCGCGCCGATGACTATGCCTACCTGCCGCTGTTCTGGGCCGCCGTGCTGGCGCTGGCCATACCAGGGCTGTTGCAGTGGCTGCTGGGCTGGCCGGGTGCACGCGGCCTGCTGGTGGCCAACGTGCTGCTGTTCGTTGGGTTGTGCATCGTGTTGCGCAAACCGCGCATGGCCGCCTGGCTGATCCCTGTTGCCCTGCGCCGCTGGCGGGCATCGCGTCTGGCGCGGCAGCAGTTTCGCGAACAGAACCTCCAGCACACGGCGGGTGGCACAGGGGTGCTGATCTTTGTTGCCGAAGCGGAGCGGCATGTGGAAATTCTCGTCGATCAAGGTATCGATCGCCATCTCGATGCACAGGCCCGCGCGATCATCGTTGCCCGTTTTACCCAACAGGTGCAGCAAGGCCGGACGTTGCAAGGCTTCGTCGACTGCATCGAGGCCTGCGGTGATCGGTTGAGCGAACACGTACCGCGGACCCATGCGCGCAACGAGCTGCCCAACCGCCTGGTGATCCTCGACTGAGCCACGCCCATCGCGAAAACCTTCGCCTGGGGCAGGCATCGACGTAGAATGCGCGGCATTGCGCAACGCGCTCCCCGCTACCCGAGGCACCTGCTTTCCATGTCCGCCAGTATTCCCGCTACTTCCGCGCCGGATGCGCGCGCCCAGTTTCTCGACCTGCTGAGCGCCGCCTTGCTCGGCAATACCTTGGTCAAGCTGGTGCTGGCGCGCCCTGTCGGCGCCGATCAGACCTTGCAGCGGATCATCGCCAAACCGGTGCAGGTGAAAGGGCAGCCGAACCTGTCGCTGGTGTATCGCCACCAGACCCGCGACATCACCCGCAACGTCCCGCTGGACCAGGCGCTGGCGCTGGTCGCCGAATTGCTGCCGGACGGTTTTCGCAACGCCCACCTGTTCGATGGCGACGGCGAGCTACAGCTGACCTTCAGCAAGAAGGGCAAGCCGATGCTCCAGCGCCACGGTGCCCAGGCCCCCCGCGAAGCCGCTGCCAGCACTGGCCACGACCGCGAGAAGAAGCGCTACCTGGAGTTGTCGCGGCCGTTCCTGCGTGACCTGGGCGTGACCGATGGGCAAGGCGCGCTGATCCCGTCCATGTCGCGCAAGTGGAAGCAGATCAACAAGTTCATCGAGGTATTCGAGCACGCCCTGGCCAATGCCCCGGTGCCTGAGCAGCAGGCACTGCGGGTGGCTGACTTCGGCTCGGGCAAGGGCTACCTGACCTTCGCCATGCATGACTACCTGCGCAATACGCTGGGCCGCGAGGCTCAGGTGACCGGGGTGGAGCTGCGCCAGGACATGGTTGACCTGTGCAACGCCGCAGCGTCGCGCCTGGACCATCCGGGCCTGGAGTTCCAGTGTGGCGACGTGCGCAGCGTGGTGCCCGAAGCCATCGAGGTGATGATTGCCCTGCACGCGTGCGACATCGCCACTGATTACGCGATCCATACCGGTATCCGCTGCAATGCCGCGATCATCATGTGCTCGCCGTGCTGCCATAAGCAGATCCGCCCGCAACTGCACAGCCCTGGGCTATTGCAGCCGATGCTTCAGTACGGGCTGCACCTGGGCCAGCAGGCTGAAATGCTGACTGACAGCTTGCGCGCGCTTTACCTGGAAGCCTGTGGTTATGAAACCAAGGTGTTCGAGTTCATCTCGCTGGAGCACACCAACAAGAACAAGATGATTCTTGCGGTGAAGCGCAAGCAGCCAGTGGAGGCGGGGGCGTTGCTTGAGAAGATTGCGCAGCTCAAGGCATTTTATGGGGTGCAGGAGCATTGCCTGGAGACGTTGTTGCGCGATGATGGGTTGATCGCTGGGTAACCGTATTTTGATTGGCGGTGTTGTACAGATCGAGCGCCGCCCGTGCGGCGCATCGCGGATGAATCCGCTCCTACATTTGTTGTAGCGTGTCCATGCCTAAAACGCCATGGTTCATCGATTGGCGCACGGTTGAATGCCTGCCGACCGCTTGGAGCGCCAGCCGAAATATTGAGTTGTGCTAACGAGGCTGACAACTATGGTCTATCAGGCCATGGCACGTTGCAACAAATGTAGGAGCGGATTCATCCGCGATGCGCCGCGCGGGCGGCGCTCGATCTCAAGAGCGCCGGAATCCTTTCGGCAAGCACCCGTAAGCCCCACCGCAATCCGAAGCTCACTTTAACGACGACTACCAGGCACCGCGATCGCCAACTCCGCCTGCCCCAACGGATGCGTACTCGCATCGAAGAAATGCAGCGCCGTCTCTGCCAGGTCACCAAACCGCTCAACGAAATGCTGCTTCTGATTGATCACTGAAGCCTCGTTCAACGGCCGGATAGCAATCGAAAGATGCGTCGGCCGCGCCTGGCGAATGGCGTCGAGCAGGTGCTGGTCGCTACTGTCCAGGTGCTGCCCGAACAGGCATAGACCCTGGCTTTCCTGCGCCAACTGCCCCAGGCACCAGCCAAGGTAATCCGAATTGCGGATCGCGCGCAGTTTCTCGTCGCTGCGGTCTTCGTTGATGAACAATGGCACTTCACCCGGAATGTTCACGGCAAAGCCGTCGAGCAATTCAGCGCTTTCGGCACTGCGCTGGCGGGTGGCGCCGTCGGGCAGCTTGAGCAGGTGCAGGCCGCCATGCAGGTGCAGCATGCGCGTACCCGTACCCTGTGTACGGCGCACATCGAAGAAGCCCTGTTCGTCGAACAGCGCGGCGAAGCCTTGAGGGTCGTGCTGCACGGCCCACGGCAGGATCAGGTCGTAGTTGCTGGTGTAAACGCTGCGATAACTGCGTAAGGCTTGGTTGATCGACGCCAGGCTGGCCGCCGGCATCAGTGGCCAGGGGAGGTGCACAGTGCGCACGGCATGGATCAGCGCTTCCTTGATCGAATAGTAGCGGTTCAGCGGCGCGGTGGAGTTGATCGCCAGGGCTGCGTTGGCGCGCACGGTATGGTTGAGCGTACTCAATACCGGCTCGAACAGTTCCGTGCCCAACGACTTGAACAACGCTTGGTCGCTGATCGCCAGGCCCTTTTTGCGCCCGGCTCGCTGCGCTTGCTCGAACAACGAGAAATAACCGAACGGCTTCCACAGTGCCCGGCTGGCGCCGTTGCCCAGCAGCAGGGCATCGCACGGATGGCGTTGGGCGAGTTCTTGCCAGGTGGCGAGGTGGGCGTCGAGTGCGGGCATGATGGGTCCATTCGCTGCAGCGGGAAACGGCGGCGACTTTAGCATGTCATGCGAGGTGTGCGAGGGTTGCGGTTCAGCCATTACAGGGTTCGTGGGATGAAAGAGGAATTCAGCGTGCGCAAAAGTCTGATCGGGATTCTCGCCTGGGCAGCCCTGGGGGCGGCGTCTTCGGCCTTGGCAACGGAGGGCAAAAGTCTCGCTGCCGCCCAGGGCATTCCTTTCCCTGCCGTGATCGCTCATCGCGGCGCCTCTTACGATGCTCCGGAGTCGACAGCTCCCGCGTACCTGCTGGCGCGTGAATTGGGCGCCGACTATCTGGAGCTCGACCTGCAGCGCACCCGCGATGGCGTGCTGGTGGTGGTTCATGACGACGAGCTGTCCCGCACCAGTGATGTCGCCGAGCGTTTCCCAGAGCGCAAGACCAGCCCGGTCAGCGCATTCACCCTCGCCGAACTGAAATCCCTGGACGCAGGCAGCTGGTTCAACACGGCCTATCCGCAGCGTGCCCGAGCTTCGTTCAGCAAGTTGTCCATCCTCACGCTGGACGAAGTCATCGACATCGCCGAAGGCAACCCCGAGCGCCGACCTGGCCTTTATATCGAAACCAAGGTACCCAACCAGTTTCCGGGTATTGAGCGGGAGCTCAAGGCGCGGCTTGAGGCACGTGGCTGGCTGGACAAACCTGGGCGCGTGGTGCTGCAGACGTTCGATCGCAACAGCCTGACCTTGCTGCATCAAGTCATGCCGCAGGTTCCGAAGATTCTCCTGCTGTGGGTGGGCACCAAGGGCATCACGCCCGCCTCGGGTCAGGACTTCGCAGGCTCGGGTGAGCGCGACAAGGCCGCGTTCTATGCGCGTCAGCAACCGAAGGATCGGGCGGAGTTCCTGCGATGGCTGGACATTGCCAAGCAAGGTGGGGCAATCGGTACCGGCCCTTCGGCCAAGCGCAGCAAGCTGGGCGAACAGAGCTACGCCGACCTGATCCAGCCATGGATGAACCAGGCCAGCCATGAGCGTGGGTTGCTGGTGCATGTCTATACGCTCGATGAGCCTGAGGACTTCGACGCAGCAATGAAGGGTGGGGTGGATGGGATCTTTACCAACCGAGCGGGGAGTCTGCTGCGGTTCTACCAACGGTCAGCAGAACACGAGTCGCAAGTACTGGGCAGGTTAGGTTACTGAGCGAGGTGGGGTGTCGCCCAAATCCCGAGTCCTATTGCGCCACACCCGATACGCCCGTATCCCCGCCCGCACCGAACCAAACAGCAGTTTGTCCTCCATCTCCCGGGCCATCCCCGAGCGCACCAGCATGCGCAGGAACGTGCCGCGGGCGCGGGCGATGCCGAAGAAGATGCCTTGTGCGGCGAGGGTGTCGCGTACCTCGCGCAGGGCTGAAATGCCACTGACATCGATGCTGCTCACCGCTTCCGCATCGAACAGTACGGCGCGGGGTTGGGCCTGGCTTTGCACGGCTTCGAGCAGGCGCATCTTGAAGTAGTCGGCGTTGAAGAACAGGATCGCATCGTCGAAGCGGTACACCACCAGGCCTGGCACGGTGCGGGCTTCCGGATGCTTGCGGATGTCGACCTGGCCTTCGGTGCCCGGCAGCCAGCCCAGCACCGCGTCGGTGGGTTGGTAGATGCTGTAGAGCAAGCGCAGGATCGCCAGGGTCACGGCAAACACGATCCCCGGCAGAACGCCAAGGCCCAGTACGCCGACCGTGGTCAGCAGGCACAGCCAGAATTCGAAACGGCTCAGGCGGCGGATTCGTCCCAGCGACTTGATGTCGATCAGCCCCCAACCGGCCATCAGCAGTACGGCACCCAGTGCCGCCTGGGGGATCCAGGCCATCGGCGCGGTGAAGAACAGCAGAATCAGGGCGATCACCAGTGCGGCGATGATGCCGACCAGCTGGCTCTTGCCGCCGACCATGTCGTTGACCGCGGTGCGCGAATCGGCGCCGCTGATGGCAAAGCCCTGGGATATCCCGGCTGCCAGGTTACTGACGCCGAGGGCGACGAATTCATGGTTGGCATTGATCGCATAGCCGTGCCGCGCGGCAAAGCTGCGGGCAGTGAGCATGGCGCTGCAGAAGCTGACGGTGGCGATGCCCAGGGCATCGCGCAGCAGGCTCTTGGTTTCCGCCAGGTTGCTTTGTGGCCAGGCCAGTTGCGGGATGCCGGCCGGCACCGGGCCGAGGATGGCTACGCCCAAGCGGTCCAGGCCGAACAGGCCGACCAGCAGGGTGAATACGGCCACCGTCACCAGTGCCGCTGGCAGGCGTGGATAGCGCCGTGGTAGCCAGATCAGCAGGGCCAGCCCAGCCAGACCGATGGCCAGGGTCAACCAGTGGATTTCGCCCAGACGCTGCACGAAGTTGATCAGGCTGAGGATGAACCCGTCACCCTCGATCTTGAAGCCCACCACCTTGGACAACTGCCCGGCAATCAGGCTCAGGCCAATCCCATTGAGGTAACCGATCAGGATCGGCCGCGAGAAGAAGCTGGCGATGAACCCGGCCCGCGCCAACCCGGCGGCAATCAGCATTACCCCGACCAGCACGGTAACGATCACCGACAGCTCGGCGATACGCTGCGGATCGCCCATGGCCAGCGGCGCCACTGCACCGGCGATCATCGCGCAGGTGGCGGCGTCCGGGCCGACCATCAACTGGCGTGAACTGCCGATCAGGGCGTAGACCATCATCGGCAGCACGCAGGCATACAGGCCGTATTGGGGCGGCAAACCGACGATCTGCGCGTAGGCGATCGCGATGGGGATCTGGATGGCGGCCACCGACAGGCCAGCCTGCAGGTCGGCGTGGAACCACTCGCGGCGGTAGTGCAGCAGGTTGGCAAGGCCCGGTAGCCAGCGGGAGAGAAACATGCGCAGTCCTTTCGAAATGTTTCGCGAATCCATAGAGCATATGCGCCCCAAGGCGTTTCGCTTGCAAGTGGATTCGAGGCATTTTCAGGAGAGGCAGAAACGAAAAAAGGAGCCAAGGCTCCTCTTGACAGCGATGACATTGCTGGAACGTCATGCGGGAATGCGGTGTGGAGCGGGTAGAGGGAATCGAACCCTCGTCGGAAGCTTGGGAAGCTACTGTTCTACCATTAAACTATACCCGCGTCTGCGATCGACTTTTTACCAGAACCCTTTCTGAATTAGAAGCCCCAGTTATAAACAAGGCCTAAAAAAAGCTGTCGGCGCCCATAACCTGCGGGACATGGCTACAGGACGCCGATGCGCTCAGATAGCCCATGCGTGCTGCACTTGCGAGTTGCTGAACGGGGTGCGTGCCCGAGGTTCACGCACGGTCGGCTTGAGGAAGCCGAGCAGGGCACTGCGGGTATCCTCGCAAGCCGCCTTGTTTTCCATGTCGAGGAAGTGGCCGGCATCGCGGATCACGGTGAAGTGGCTCTTGTCGACATGGTTGCCGAACTGCCGGGCGTCTTCGGCGGTGGTGTATTCGTCGCGGTCGCCGTTGATGAACAGCACCGGGATGTCGATGTTGCGTGCACCTTTCAGCGCCCGGTCCAGGTCATGCTGCAGCACCTGGTTGATGTGGAAGTGCATCTGCGCGTACTCGTGAGTGTCCAGGCTGCTGACATGCCGATAGTTGAAGCGTTTGAACAACGACGGCAGGTGCTTGCCGATGGTGTCGTTGACCAGGTTGCCGACCTGGTAGCGATCACAGGCGGCCAGGTATTGGCACCCACGGTCGAGGTAGTCGCGCATCGGTTCGTTGATAACCGGCGAGAACGAGCTGACCACGGCCTTTTTCACCAACCGTGGCTGGTGCGCCAGCGCCAGCAGGGTGCAGGCACCGCCCCAGGAGAACGACATCACGTGGTCGGCCTGGAAGTGCTCGATCAGCTCAAGCAGGATGTGCGCCTCATCCTCCTTGCTGATCAGCCGTTCCTGGCGGTTGTGCGGCTTGGACTTGCCGGCGTACGGCTGGTCATACAGCACGACGTTGAACTGCGGGTGCAGGTTGCGCACCGTCTGGGCAAACGAGGCCGTGGTGGCCAGCGAGCCATTGATCAGGATGATCGTCTTCTCGGCGGCATCGGCGCGATAGAACTCCGTGTAAACCCGATACTGACCTTGGATATCAAGTACAGCGATTTCTGGCCTCATGTCATCGACTCCTGGCGCAAAAAGGGTATTCGCGTCACCTAGGGTGCACGTTGTTTATGACAGGTAGGCATTTGCCTGAAGGAATTACCGGGGGCCCTGTGTCGATCCTTGGCACACGTGTCGACGGTATTGTTTTTGGCGGGCAATTCGCCGTGCCCCAAGGCTTCTAGGCCTTGGGTAGCCGGCAAAAAGGTGTCTTGGACCGCGTTTGTGACTAATGAGTCACGAGCGGACCGACAAGTTAGGAGTCAAGCAGGGTTTGCGGATCCCGCAAGTGCCGTTCGAACGAAATTGTGACTTTTCTCGCCGGGCGGTCGTATGACGTCAGCGCAGTGCCGGAAGCGGTCTAGACCGCGGCTATTTCCTCAGCCGTCAAGGCCCGGAACTCACCCGGTGCCAAGCCTGGGTCGAGGCGGATCGGCCCCATGCTTTCCCGGTGCAAGCCCACCACCTTGTTGTCGAAGTGGCCGAACATGCGTTTGACCTGGTGGTAGCGCCCTTCGACGATCGCCAACCTGGCGGAGCGTGGACCGAGAATGTCTAACTGCGCGGGGAGGGTGGTCAGGTCTTCGAAGGCGAAATAGAAGCCTGCGCGAAACTGGTCGACGTAGTGCGGGCCGATCTCGTCCTCTGTCTGAACCAGGTAGTGCTTGGGCAGCTTGGTCGCGGGCTGGGTCAGGCGGCGTGACCACTGACCGTCGTTGGTCAGAATCATCAGCCCGGTGGTGTTGTAGTCGAGCCGGCCGGCAATATGCAGGTCGTCGCGCAGCGCTGCGGGCAGCAGGTCGAGCACGGTGCGGTGCTGCGGGTCGTGGGTGGCGCTGACGCAGCCGCTCGGTTTGTGCAACATCAGGTAGCGCGCCGGGCGCCCGGCCTGCAGCAGTTGCTCATCCACCTCGATACGGCTGAATTCGCGCACCTCGGTGAGCGGATCGGACACCGCCTGGCCATCCACGTGCACGCGGCGCTGCACCAGCAGCAGGCGTACTTGCTGGCGGTTGTAGCGGGGCAGGTTGGCGAGAAAGCGGTCGAGGCGCATGGCAGAAAAACGGCGTGGATGAAGAGGGCGCGCAGTCTAGCGCTTTTCACTGTCGATCGGGGCTGGCGCGTTCGCAGGCAAACCTGCTGCACAGCGCGGGCACAGGCAGGACTGGTCGCGCAGTTCCGATGGCAGGGCCTGGAGCACTGCCGGGTCGATGGCCACGGCAAAACACCAGCAGGCCTCGGTGGCGGTGCGTGGGTCGGCCAAGGTGCATTGGTTGAGGGCGCCGCAGGCGGGGCAGCGCTGGTTGTCATTCATACGCGAATCCGGGTGTTTCGCTGCAGACGCGGTTGCGACCGGACTGCTTGGCACGATAAAGGGCGCGGTCTGCGCGGGTCAGCAGGGCGTGCAGGGTGTCATCGGGCTGCAGGCCACTGAGGCCGATGCTGGTGGTCAGGCGCAGCGGCTGTTCGTCGTAGCTGAAGGTCAGGTGCTCGGTACGCCGGCGGATCTTTTCCGCCACGTCGATGGCTTGCCGGCCTTCGGTTTCGCGCAGCAGCACGATGAATTCCTCGCCGCCCCAGCGGCAGAGTATATCCGACTGGCGCAGGCTGCTCTGCAGCACGTTGGCGAACTGGCGCAGCACTTCGTCGCCGGCCAGGTGGCCGTGGGTATCGTTCAGCGCCTTGAAATGGTCGAGGTCGATCAACAAGGCCACCAGCGGTGGGCAATCGCGCTGGGCTTCGTGCAGGGCCTGTACGGCCAGCAGGTCGAAGCTGCGCCGGTTGGGCAGCCCGGTGAGGCTATCGAGAGTGGCCAGGGCTTCGATGCTGGCCTGATGGCGCCTGAGCATGCCATGCAGCAGCGACAGCACCACCAGGGTGATCATCGCGCAGATCGCCAGATTCAGGTACAGCGAATGGCGAATGCGGTCGAGGGCACCGGTTTCGCGCTTGTCCACCAGCAAGTACCAGTCCAGTTCGGGCAGGTGCCGGACATTGAGAAAATGGCTGTGCCCTTTGCTGTCCTTGTATTCGTGACTGCCTTGCGTGGGAACTGGCTGCTGCACCAACAATGCATCCAGTTCGGGGTTGTCGTGCAGCGGTTGACCCACCCGTAAACCACGAGGGCCGCCATCGGAGCCAGTGAGCAGGACCTTGCCCTTGGCATCGGTGAAGAACACCGAGCGCTGGTAACGGCGCTGGTAGGTGTCGATCAACTTGACCACCGCGTCCACGCTCAGGCCAACCCCGGTCGCGCCGATGAAACGCTGCTGGTAGTCCAGCACCCGGTGGTTGATAAACACGGTGAGGCTGTCCTGATTGGCCATGTCCAGGTCGACGTTGATTTCGTAAGGCACCTTGCGTTCGCGCAGGCGGAAATACCAGGCGTCACGCCAGTTGTCCGGCTCGACATGCTTGAGCACGCCCTTGGCCTGGTAATACGTGAGGCTGCGGTCGGAGACGAAAAAGGACGTGAAGGTGTCCTGCTTGCCCATCACTTCACCGAGAAAGCGGGTGATGCGTTGGGTATCCTGTTCGCCGGCCAGTACCCAGTCGCGCAGGAAAGTGTCCTGAGCCATCATCGAGGCGATCAGCACGGGGCGGATGAGGTCTTTCTGAATTTCCGAATAGACCGTGTCGGACGTCAGCGGCAGCTCGGTGTTGATGATGCCATCGCGGATCGCACTGCGTGAGGCGAAATAGCTGAGCAGCGAGGTGGCGAGGAAGCCGCAGGCCAGCAGCATCAGCAGGGCGAGGATCAACGAGCGCTGCGAAAACAATGCGGAGCGTGTAGGCATGATCGTCCCGTGATGTGTGCCGAGGCGATCATTCTAGTGACATGACCGAAAAAAGACTGCAGGTTTTTTGCGGGTATCCGAGCTGTTTCAATTTGTTGCTGAAATGGCACTGCACATTGGCGGCAATGTCTTATTCAGTGTCGACCAACGCGTTGCCGTCGACGCCCGTCAGCGCCGCTGTTCGGGCACCCCAGCGGTCCAGGAGGCCGCCATGTCCTATCGAATCCTGTTGATCGCCCTGTTGGGTCTGATGACGACCGCCTGCGTTCCTTATCACGGAGGTGGAAGTTACTACCGTTCGGATTACTACACCACCGATCGTTACGTCGCGCCGGGGTATTACCGTTATGACCGCTACTATGTGGCGCCGCAACCGCGCTATTACTACCAGCCTGCTCCACGTTATTACCGCCCTGCGCCGGTGCCGCAATACCGGCCACATCCGCAACCGGGCATGAACCAGTGGCATGGCAACCCGCGTTACGACTACGGCAATCGCCAGCGCTATGACTATGGGCGTGATCGCGATCGGCATGATTACCGCAATGACAGCCGGCGCTATCAGAATGACCGTTGGCATTCCAATGGCCGGGGTGACCGCGATCGCCGACCGGATGGCGGCCGCGACGGCGATCGCAACTGGCAACGTTAAGGACTGACAGGGCCGCATTGCGGCCCCATCAAGCCAGATCAGCCAAGGGGTGTCGCCCCTCCCACACCTTCACGAAATGCGCCTCGACCACAGCTGCCGGCACCTGCGCCACATCCGGCCAGTGCCAGCGCGGCTGGTTGTCCTTGTCCAGCAAGCGCGCACGCACGCCTTCGCTGAATTCCGGATGACGGCAGCAATTGAGGCTCATGCTGTATTCCATCTGGAACACCTGGGCCAAGGACAAGTGCCGCGCCCGGCGGATCTGCTCCCACACCAGGTGCGCCGTCAGCGGGCAGCCTTCGTGCAAGCGCTGGCCTGCTTCGGCCAATAGAGGATCGGCATGGTGTTTCAATCCCTCAAGTGCCCGCCATGCAGCTGCGGGGTCGGCGACATCGAGCAGGGCGTCGATCGCCTGGCGTCGCGGTAGCCACTGAGCCTCGGGTAACTCGGCGAAGGCACGATGCTGTTCTGCCTTGAGCAGGCTGTTGAGTTGCAGGTCGGTCTGTTCCTGCCAGTTCATCTGCAACAGCTCATCCAGCAGGCCCTCTTGCTGGTGCTCGCCAAAGAATCGGTCAGCCAAGCCAAGATCGAGGGCGTCGCGGGCATTGATGGGGGCGCCGGTCAGCCCCAGGAACAACCCCAACTTGCCTGGCAGGCGGGCAAGGAACCAACTGGCGCCGACATCGGGGTAAAGGCCGATACTGATTTCCGGCATCGCCAGCCGGCTACTGGGCGTGACGATGCGCACCCCGGCGCCCTGCAGAAGGCCCATGCCGCCACCCAGCACATGGCCATGGCCCCAGCACAGCAGGGGCTTGGGGTAGGTATGAATCAGGTAGTCGAGGCGATATTCGGCGGCAAAGAACGTCGCCGCCAGTGGCGGTACGCTGCCGGGGTGATCACGGCAGGCCTGGGCCAACGCCCTGACGTCGCCCCCAGCGCAGAACGCCTTGGCCCCGTTGCCGCGCAGTAATACACAGACCACCCCTGGGTCCTGGGCCCATGCGTGCAGTTGTTCGCCGAGCACCTCGATCATCGGCAGGTTCAGGGCATTGAGCGCCTTGGGCGCATCCAAGGTGGCAATGCCGATGCGGGCGCCATCGGCGCCGGTGAGTACCTCGCAGTGAATGGCCATGGACTACCTCGCTCAAGTCATCACCCTAGTATGGCCTGCCTGGCCGATCACGCCGGTCGTCGGTCGGACCGATTGACAAGGTGGGGCGGCTTACCTAGTGTCGCGCCATTGTTTACGGATGGCCCCATGACTGACGACGATCGCATCAAACTCGAACCCAGCTGGAAAGACGCGCTGCGTGCCGAGTTCGACCAACCCTATATGCACCAGTTGCGTGAGTTCCTGCGCCAGGAACATGCCGCCGGCAAGGAGATCTACCCGCCGGGGCCACTGATTTTCAATGCGCTCAACTCCACGCCGCTGCCGCAGGTGAAAGTGGTGATTCTCGGCCAGGATCCGTACCACGGCCCGGGCCAGGCTCACGGCCTGTGCTTCTCGGTGCAGCCGGGTGTGCCGACGCCGCCGTCGCTGGTGAACATCTACAAGGAAATGCAGCGCGACCTGAACATCCCGATTGCCAGCCACGGTTACCTGCAGAGCTGGGCCGAGCAAGGCGTGTTGCTGCTCAACACGACCATGACCGTCGAGCGCGCCAATGCCGCTTCGCATGCCAAGAAAGGGTGGGAGTTCTTCACTGACCGGATCATCCAGGTGGTCAGCGAGCAGTGCCCGAACGTGGTGTTTCTGCTGTGGGGCGCGCATGCCCAGAGCAAGCAGAAACTGATTGATGGCACCAAGCACCTGGTGCTGAAGTCGGTGCACCCGTCGCCGTTGTCGGCGTACCGTGGTTTCCTTGGCTGCGGGCATTTCAGCCGGGCCAATGGGTTCCTTGAGCAACGTGGGCTGGCGCCGATCAACTGGGCGTTGCCGCCTCTTTGAGATTTGCGTCGCTTTTGTTCGCGGTTAAAACCGCTCCCACAGAGATCCCCCGATCCAGTGGGAGCGGCTTCAGCCGCGAAGAAGCCAGCACAATCACTGCGATTTCGCGTTCCATACCCTGAACAGCGGCTCCGCCAGAAACAGCACGAACAACAGCCTCATCACCTGCAGCGCCGTCACCAACGGCACCGAAAGCTGCAAGGTCTCCGCCGTCAGGCTCATCTCGGCAATCCCGCCAGGCATCATCCCCAGGGTCAGCGAGCGCAGGTCCAGCGCAGTCATCACGCTCAACACCCACGCCGCACTGCCGGCAATCAGCATGCACAGCGCCGTGGCCAGCAGCGTACGCCCCAAAAATGAGGGGGCGCGGCGGAAGAACGCACGATTGAAATGACAAGCCAGGCCGCTACCGATCAGCCACTGGCCGACTTGGCTGGCGCCGTTGGGCAGGGCGATCTGCAGGTTGCCCGCCAGGCTAATCGTAGCCGCCACCAGCAAGGGTCCGAACAGCCAAGGGTTAGGCTGGCGCAACCGCTGCCAGAGGAAGCCGACCACCACGCCCAAAGGTGCGATCAACGCCAGCCAGCCCCAACTCACACTGCCAGCATGGTTGAGCGGCACACCGTCACCGATCAGGAACTTGAACAGCGCGGGAACACACAGCACCACGGCCAGCACGCGTAGGCTCTGCGCCGCCGCCACTTGGCTGAGCACTGCGCCGTTGCGCGCGCCGAGGTTGACCATCTCGCCCGAGCCGCCAGGCATGCTGGCAAAAAATGCCGTGGCACGGTCCTCGCCAGTGCGACGCAGCAGCCACACCCCGACCACGCTGGAAACGGTAGTGAACAGCGCGGCGAAGAAGATCAGCAGGAAATGGCTGGCCACCTGCTCGATCACCGCCGGGGTGAAGTGCAGGCCGATACCCAGGCCAATGATGCACTGGCCGCATTTGCGGCCGTTGGGGATTTCCGATAGCTGCCAGGGCGTCAGGCAGCGCACCAGGATGATTGCCAGCAACGAGCCGACCATCCAGGGCAAAGGCCAGCCGACCTGGCTGGCGAGATAACCGCCCGCCAGGCCGACCAGCCCGGTTGCCCAGAACAGCGGCAGTGACCGATCAGGCATCGGCCATTGCCCGGCGCTGCAGGCTGCGCTTGCGCCAGATCCGCAGCAGCGGCAGGCACAGCATGCACACCACCAATGCCCACACGCCCATGCTGATCGGGCTGGACCAGAGGATGCCCAACTCACCGTTGGAGATCGACAGCGCACGGCGCAGGTTCTGCTCCATCAGGCCGCCGAGGATGAACCCGAGCAGGATCGGTGACAGCGGGAAGTCCAGCTTGCGCAAGATGTAGCCCATGATGCCGATGCCGACCATCAGGAACAGGTCGAAGGTGGTGGCATGCACGGCATACACGCCGATCGCGGTGATGATCGCGATCACCGGCACCAGCGCCCAGTTAGGCACGGCCAGGATGCGGGTGAAGATGCGGATCATCGGGATGTTGAGGATCACCAGCATGATGTTGGCGATGAACAGCGAGGCGATCAGGCCCCAGACGATGTCTGGTTGCTGTTCGAACAGCAGCGGGCCCGGGGTGATGTTGTACAGGGTCAGCGCACCGATCATCACTGCGGTGGTGCCCGAGCCTGGAACACCCAGTGTCAGCATCGGCACCAGGGCGCCACAGCAGGACCCACCGATGGCGGTTTCCGGAGCAGCCAGGCCGCGGGCATCACCCTTGCCGAAGGTGCCGCTTTCACCGGCGATGCGCTTCTCGGTCATGTAGGCCACGGCGCTGGCCAGGGTTGCGCCGGCACCCGGCAGCACGCCCATGATGAACCCGAGCAGGCCGCAACGGATGTTGACCACAAACACCGAGGCCGCTTCCTTGAAATTGAACAGCATGCGCCCGGTGGCCTGGACCGCCTGGTGGCCGTGGTGGGTCTTTTCCAGCAGCAGGAGAATCTCGCTGATCGAGAACAGGCCAAGCACCAGCACCACGAACTGAATGCCGTCGGCCAGGTGCACGCTGTCACCGGTGAAGCGGTACACGCCACTGTTGGCGTCGATGCCAACTGCCGATAGGAACAAGCCGATCAGTGCCGCGATAAAGGTCTTCAACGGTTTATCGCCGGCCATGCCGCCTAAAGCGACGATGGCGAACACCATCAGTACGAAATATTCCGCCGGGCCGAAGGCAATCGCCCATTTCGCCAGTAACGGCGCGAACAGCACCATGCCGCAGGTGGCGATGAAGGCGCCGATGAACGAACTCCACGCCGACAGCGACAGGGCTACGCCAGCCAGGCCTTTGCGGGCCATCGGGTAACCGTCGAGGGTGGTCATCACGGTCGAGGCTTCGCCAGGGATGTTCAGCAAGATCGAGCTGATCCGCCCGCCGTACTCACAGCCCAGGTACACCGCCGCCAGCAGGATCAGCGCCGACTCTGGTGGCAGGCCGAGGGCGAAGGCAATCGGAATCAGCAGCGCCACGCCGTTGATCGGGCCCAGGCCCGGCAGCAGGCCGACCACGGTGCCGATCAAGGTGCCAGAAAGGGCGGTGACCAGGTTGTACGGGCTCAGGGCGACGCCGAAGCCCTGGCCCAGGTAGCTCAAGGTATCCATGTGTCAGTTCTCCAGTACGCTCAGCAGGCCAAGGGGCAGGGGGACATCCATCACGCGGTCGAACAGCCAGTAGAGGAACAGGCTCATGCCCACCACCACGATGGCGCTGTGCAGCCAGCGGCCGCCATACAGCCGGGCCATGGGCAGGCCCACCAGGCTGGCGCTGAGGATGAAGCCCAGGGCTTCGAAGGTGCTGGCGAAGACGATCAGCAGGCCGACGCAGGCGGCGATCTTGGTCAGGGTTTCGCGGTCCAGCGCCGGCTCGTCGTCCTTGTGCACGATGGGCGTAGGGCGGATCGCAAGGTAGAGCAGGCCCAGGCCCATCAGGCCGAGCATCAGCAGCGGGAAGGCACGAGGCCCGACCGGTTCGTAGGAAAATGCTGCCTGGTAAGGCCAGGCCATCACGGCCAGGGCGGCGCACACCGCCAGCAGGACCAGGGCGAAAAGGCGTTGCAGGATCATCAAGAAGTCCTCGGTTTTGTTCGGGACGACGCGGATCCCTGTAGGAGCGGATTCATCCGCGAAACGGACACCGCTGGTGTCTGGCCAGGGCTTTGCCCTGGTTCGCGGATGAATCCGCTCCTACAGAGAGCGAGTTGCAGCTCGATTTACTGAATCAGCCCAAATTCCTTGGCCAACGCCTTGTAGTCCGCCACCTGTTTCTTCACATAGCCATCCAGCTCGTCACCGGTCATGGCGAACGGGAACAGCTCGCGCTGGTCACGCAGCTTGGCGAAGTCTTCGGAGGCCAGCATCTTGTCGAAGGACTCTTTCCACCAGGCGTAGTCCTCATCGCTCACCTTCGGCCCCAGGTAGAAGCCACGTACCACTGGCCAGACGATGTCGTAGCCCTGCTCCTTGGCGGTAGGAATGTTCTTCATTTCCGGCTCGTCCAGGCGGTTTTCCGAGAACACCGCGAGGATGCGCATGTTGCCGCTCTGGATGTGCGGCATGGAGTCGGAAATGTCAGTGGAGCCGACCTGAATGTGGCCACCCAGCAACGCGGTGGCAATTTCGCCGCCGCCTTCCAGTGCCACGTAACGCAGGTCGCGCGGGTTGATGCCGGCCGCCTTGGCGATCAGCGCGGTCTGCATCCAGTCCTGGCTACCGACGGTGCCGCCGGAGCCGATCACCACTTTGCTCGGGTCTTTTTTCAGCGCCGCGACCAGGTCGTCGAGGGTCTTGTAGGGCGAGTCGCTTTTCACGGCGATGGCCCCGTAACTGGTGCCGACCGCTGCCAGCCATTTCACGGCGTTTTCATCGAAGCGGCCGAACTTGCCCTGGGCAAGGTTCAGCAACGAGCCGCTGGACCACGCCACCAGGGTGCCGACATCGCCCGGGCGCTGGGCGACCACGGCGTTGTAGGCCACCGCGCCGACACCGCCAGGCATATAGGTGACACGCATCGGTTTGCTGAGGATCTTCTCCTGCACCAGGGCGCTCTGCACCAGCTTGCAGGTCAGGTCGAAACCGCCGCCGGGCGAGGCCGGGGCGATGCATTCAGGGCGTTTCGGTTCAGCAGCGAGGGCATTGCCGGCCAGCAGCAGGCAACCGGTGGCCAGGACGAGGCGGCGCAGTGAAAAGGTCATCGTCTATCTCCGTGAGCATTGTTGTTATGGGGTTACCACAGGGCGACGCTGTAACTCACCAGCAGCCGCACCTCGTCCGCATCGCGGGCGAAGTTGGAGCGGAAGGTGGCGTTGCGCAGGCGCACGGCGACGTTTTTCAACGGGCCGCTTTGTACCACGTACTTGAACTCGGTATCGCGTTCCCACTCCTTGCCCTCGCCACCGGCGGCGCGGCTGACGTTGTCGCCGTTGATGTAGCGGGTCATGAAGGTCAGGCCGGGAATCCCTAAGGCGGCGAAGTTGTAGTCGTAGCGCGCCTGCCAGGAGCGCTCGTCGGCACCGGCGAAGTCGTTGATCTGCACGAAGTTGACCAGGTACGGGTCGGCGCCATCGATGTAGGGGAAGGCGCTGTCGCCGCTCAGTTGCTGCCAGGCGCCGCTGACCTTGTGCCCGCCCAGGGTGTAGCTGAGCATGCCGTTGAAGGTGGTGTTGTCGATGCGCCCGGCCTTGGCCGCGCCGGCATCGTCACTGATCGCCAGACGCAGGTCGGCGCCGAAGGTGCCTGGGCCCCAGGGTTGGGTGGCGAGCAGGCCGATGAAGTGCTGGCGGTAGATGTCATCGAGCTGGGCGAAGTGGTAGCTGCCGGTGATACGGTCGGTGAACTTGTAGTCCAGTCCCGCCAAGTCGAGGTTGTCGGCGCTGTATGTGCCACCGAAGCGGCCATTCTTGTTGTTGAGGGCCAGGTCTTCCCAGTTGGTGTCGTTACGGTCCTTGGCCTTGTCCAGGCGCCCGCCGGTGAAGGTCAGGCCTTTGATTTCCTGCGAGGTCAGCAGGCCGCCTTCGAAGGTTTGCGGCAGGATGCGGCCATCGTTGGGCTGCAGGGTCGGCAGTTCGGGGATCAGGGTGCCGACCTTCAGTTCGGTTTTCGACACTTTCACTTTGCCGGTCAGGCCGAGCTTGGAATATTCGTCGGCCGCCTTGCCGTCATCGTGGGTCGGCAGCAGGCCGGTGTCGGTGCGGTCGGGGCTGGAGTCGAGCTTGATGCCAAGCATCCCCAGCGCGTCCAGGCCAAAGCCCACGGTGCCATCGGTGTAGCCGGACTCGAAGTTGAGCATGAAGCCCTGGGCCCATTCGTCACGCTTGGATTGCTGCGCGCTGGTGCCGTCGCGGAAGTCGCGGTTGAAGTACATGTTGCGGGTTTCGAAGGTCGCCGTGCTGTCTTCGAAGAAGGCGGCCTGGCTCATCGGGGCGACGCCGGCAAGCGCAAGGGCGCTGGCGATGGCGGACGGGCGTGCGGACAGGGAACGGGTAGGCGCGAACGCCTGCGGCTGCGATGACAGCATCGAGATGGCTCCGTTTATTGTTCTTATTCGTTGCACCTTGCTGGTGCTTTTTTCGGCGCGCGGGGCGACCGTGGTGCGATGCTAGGTAACGAACCTTTCGCTAACCTTTCAGCCTGAAAGGTTTGTTACAAGGGGCTTCACAGCGCGGGCGACAGCGGTACACTCCGCGCCACCGCCCCACCCGAGCAGGGAGAATCCGATGCGTGTGCTGCTGGTCGAAGACCATCTGCAACTGGCCGAAAGCGTGGCCCAGGCCCTCAAAAGCCATGGCTTGACCGTGGATGTATTGCACGACGGCGTGGCTGCCGACCTGGCGCTGGCCAGCGAGGAATACGCCGTTGCCGTGCTCGACGTGGGCTTGCCGCGCATGGATGGCTTTGAAGTGCTGGCGCGCCTGCGTGGGCGCGGCAAGACCCTCCCAGTGCTGATGCTGACCGCGCGCAGCGATGTCAAAGATCGGGTGCATGGGTTGAATCTGGGGGCCGACGATTACCTGGCCAAACCCTTCGAGCTGACCGAGCTTGAAGCCCGGGTCAAGGCCCTGCTGCGGCGCAGCGTGCTGGGTGGCGAACGCCAGCAGCGCTGCGGGCCTCTGGTATACGACCTCGATACCCGGCGTTTCAGCCTCGGCGAGGACAACCTGATCTTGACCTCGCGCGAGCAAAGCGTGCTCGAAGCGCTGATCGCCCGCCCAGGGCGGGTGATGAGCAAAGAGCAGCTTGCTGCCCAAGTCTTCGGTCTGGATGAAGAAGCAAGCCCCGACGCCATCGAAATCTACATCCACCGCCTGCGCAAGAAACTCGATGGCCAGCCGGTGGCCATCGTCACCTTCCGCGGCCTGGGCTACCTGTTAGAGCACCGCGATGCGTGACAATGGCAGCCTGCGCGGGCGTTTGCTGGGCAACCTGGCGCTGCTGCTGGTAGTGCTGATGCTGGCCAGCGGGCTGAGCGCCTATTGGAATGGCCGCGAAGCCGCCGATACGGCCTACGACCGTACCCTGCTTGCCTCGGCCCGGACCATCTCCGCCGGCCTTTCGCAGCGCGACGGCACCCTCAGCGCGGACGTGCCCTACGTGGCCCTCGACACCTTCGCCTACGACAGCGCCGGGCGCATCTACTACCAGGTGCTGGACATCCACCAGAAGCTGATTTCAGGGTACGAAAACTTGCCGCCACCACCGCCTGGCACACCGCGCACAGACGATTACCCAGCGCTGGCGCGTTTCTATAACGCCACATACCTGGGCCAGGACGTGCGTGTGGTTAGCCTGTTGAAGGCGGTGAGCGAGCCGAACATGAACGGCATGGCCGAAATTCGCGTGGCCGAAACTGAAGAAGCGCGGGTGGCCATGGCCCGCGGGCTGATGGCCGACACTTTGCTGCGTCTGGGAATGCTGGCGCTGGGCGCCTTGGTGATGGTCTGGTTCGCGGTGAGCGCGGCGCTGCGCCCGCTGGAGCGGCTGCGCACGGCGGTGGAGGAGCGCCAGCCGGACGACCTGCGCGCATTGCCGCTGGTGCAGGTTCAACGTGAGTTGAGCCCGCTGGTGCGTGCCTTGAACCACTTCACCGAGCGTTTACGCGGGCAGTTCGAGCGCCAGGCGCAGTTCATCGCCGAGGCCGCTCACGAATTGCGCACGCCGCTGGCTGCGCTCAAGGCGCGGGTCGAGCTCGGCTTGCGCTCGCAGCAGCCAGAGGAATGGCGACAGACCCTGGAGTCAGCCGCGCAGGGCACTGATCGCCTGACCCATTTGGCGAACCAGTTGCTGTCGCTGGCGCGGGTCGAGAATGGTGCCCGGGCAATCGCCGAAGGTGGTGCCCAGCGCCTTGACCTGAGCCAGCTGGCCCGCGAGCTGGGCATGGCCATGGCACCGCTGGCGCACAATCGGGGTGTGGCGCTGGCACTGGAGGCCGAAGCGCCGGTGTGGCTCAAGGGCGAGCCTACGCTGCTCAATGAATTATTGAGCAACTTGGTGGATAACGCGCTGGCGCATACCCCGGCGGGTGGCAATGTGATCTTGCGGGTGCTGGCGCCAGCAGTGCTGGAAATCGAGGATGATGGGCCCGGGATCCCAGAAGATGAGCGTGAGCGGGTGTTTGAACGCTTCTACCGGCGCAGTGCCCAGGGGAGCGGGCTGGGCCTGGCGATTGTCGGCGAGATCTGTCGTGCGCACCTTGCTCAGATCAGCTTGCACGATGGCGAAAACGGTGGGTTGAAAGTCAGAGTGAGCTTTATTGCCGACTGAGGCGTTGGCGGGTTAGCGCAGCATGCTCCGCGCTTCCAGCAGCTCATCGACTTCCAGCTCCGTGCCGTACGGCAAGCCGAGATGCCGATAGGCCGGCAAGGCCGCCAGAGGCCGGCTACGCCCGCGTTGGCTGATGCAACGGGCAATCTGCACCACGTCGATGTAGTCGACCTTTTCGGTTTGCCGGTCCAGGTCCTGAACCTGGCTCGGCAGGTTGACCAATTGCTCGGGAAACTCCCATGACGAAAGAATCTTGTCTCCCAGCACCGGTTGGATCTGCTCAATCACATAGTGCAGGCAGACCGGGTCGGAGAGCAGTTCGTTGTGTTCCTCGGCATAGATCAGCACCGGCAGCGCGCCGATCTGGTGAACCAGCCCGCCGAGGGTCGCCTGGTCTGGTTTCAGCTGTGTATAGCGACGGCAAAGTTCATAGCTGATGCCCGCCACTTCCAGGCTGTTGGCCCAGATATCCCTGAGTTTTTGCTCCACAGCCGAAGAGCGGGCATGGAAGATCTGCTCGATCACCAGCCCGATCGCCAGGTTGCAGCTGTAGTTGATACCCAGGCGGGTGATGGCCGTATGCAGGTCAGTCACCTCGACCGCCGCGCGCAGCAGCGGGCTGTTGACCACCTTGATCAGACGCGCGGAGAGTGCGGCATCGCGGCCGATCACCTTGCTCAGGGCGGCAACGCTGATCTCGGTGTTCTCGGCGGCCTCGCGGATGCTCAGGGCGACTTCCGGGAGGGTCGGCAAGACCAGGTCATCGTTGGCGATGGCAGCGAGCAACTGTGCTTGAACCATCTCGGCCAGCTTGTTCATGTACGTCTCTAGCGCAGGGGGGGCGGGCTGGTTAGCGCTGGATTTCCCGGTCGCGGTCCAGTTCGTAAGGCAGGCTCGACACCTCAAGCCGTGGGCCTTGCAGGCTACCCAGGTGCAGGTTGTCGTCTTCCACCGCGTCGGCCGTCAGCACCGCCAGCAGTTCGCAACCCTGGCCCGTACTGGCCGCAAGAACAACCTCGCCAACTGACGATCCATGGGTAGGAGAAAAGATTTCGCTGCCGGGTGCTGGAATGTCCAGCTGATCGAGCAGCAGGCGGTACTGACGGCGCTTGAGTTTGCCCAGGTACTGCATGCGGGCGACGATCTCCTGGCCGGTATAGCAGCCTTTCTTGAAGCTCACGCCATCCACCGCCTGCAGGTTGATCATCTGCGGAATGAACAGCTCGCGAGTCGGGCCCATGACCTGGCCGATACCGGCGCGGATCTGCCCCAGCAGCCAATCGTTGAGACTGCCTTCGGGCAGCGCGGCGGCGAGTTTTTCGCGAACACCTGCAGCAGCATCCGCAGGCGCCCAGAGTTCCACGCGTCCTTCGGACACGGCAATGGCGATCAGGCCTTCATGGCGCACGGTGGCGCCTGCGCTGGCCGGCACGCTCAAGCCTAGCGCCTGCAGCGCCGCATCACCGCCCTGCAGGCCGAAACGCGCCCAGGCGGCGCTTTCGTCCGCAAGCGTGGCCTTGGAGAACACCGCATACTTCTTCAGGTCGGCCATTTGCGCGTCGAGCAGTTCGCTGGCCATCGCCAGCAGGTAGCCGTTGCCTTCGGGCAGGATACGGAAGCTCGACTGCATGCGCCCTTTGACCATGCAGCGTGCGCCAAGGCCGGCGTGCTCAAGGCTGAGGTAGTTGATGTTGCAGGTCAGCTGGCCCTGCAGAAACTTGCCGGCGTCGGAGCCGCGGACGGCAAGGATGCCCTCGTGGGACAGGGGGCTGAAGAAAGCGGAATCGGCCATGGGGGATCGCGGTGGCTAAAGACTGGCGGCCATCATAGAACGCCAGTAACAAAATAGGTAGGTGACTAGACCAACGCCTCGTGCCGCTTCTTGCGCCTGGCTGTATACTGGCGGCCCATTTGAGGAGGGCCCCATGGTCGAACAAACTGAACTCAACCGGCTTTTCTGGCACAGCCGCCGTGGCATGCTGGAACTCGACGTGCTGCTGGTGCCTTTCACCCAGGAAGTCTACGCGACCCTGAGCGAAGCCGACCGCGAACTCTACGTGCGCCTGTTGAGCTGCGAGGATCAGGACATGTTCGGCTGGTTCATGGAACGCACCGAGTCCGAAGATCCGGAGCTGCAGCGCATGGTCCGCATCATTCTGGATCGTGTCCAGCCCAAGTGAGTGTTTCGAGTGCCGCTGGCAGGGCTCGCGCCTGTTGCTGGTGGCCTATCTGATTTGCCTGGGGTTGGCGCAGTTTGCCTTGTGGTTGAGTGCCTTGCCCTGGTGGTATTGCCTTCCTGTCGCAGGCGCTTGTCTGGCCCATGCCTGCTGGGTAATCCCTCGACGTATCCTGCTGACCCATGCCCATGCCGTCACCGGCCTGCGGCGCGATGCGCTTGGCTGGCGGCTGTTCACCCGGGCCGAGGGCTGGCAGGTGGTGCGCCTGTGTCGGGACAGTGTGGCGCTTCCAGGCTTGGTGGTGTTGCGGTTTGTTCGCCCTGGGCATTGGTTTGGCGAAAGCCAATGTATCGTCAAGGATGCTGTAGAGGCTGATCAACATCGGCGCTTGCGGGTGAGGCTGAAGTTCAGCCGGCGCAGGTGGGCCGAGGTAGCGGTGCCTTGATCAGGCACCGCTTGGCTTTCAGGTCGGGCTGAGGATGGTGTCCTTGGCTTCAGGCAACATCCCCGGGTAATCCAGGGTGTAATGCAACCCGCGGCTTTCCTTGCGCTGCATGGCCGAGCGAATCATCAGCTCCGCCACCTGGGCCAAATTACGTAGTTCGATCAGGTCGCGGCTGACTTTGTAGTTGCTATAGAACTCGTCAATCTCGTCCAGCAGCAGGCGGACGCGATGTTCGGCGCGTTGCAGGCGTTTGCTGGTGCGCACGATGCCCACGTAGTCCCACATGAAACGCCGCAGTTCGTCCCAATTGTGCGCAATGATCACATCCTCGTCCGAGTCGGTGACCTGGCTGGCGTCCCAGCAGGGCAGGGCCTTCGGCATGGCGATCTGATCCAGGTGCGCCTGGATGTCGGCAGCAGCGGAGCGGCCGTACACAAAGCACTCCAGCAGCGAATTACTGGCCATGCGGTTGGCGCCATGCAGGCCGGTAAAGCTGGTCTCGCCAATGGCATACAAGCCGGGTACATCGGTGTGGCCGCGATCATCGACCACCACACCGCCGCAGGTGTAGTGGGCGGCGGGGACGACCGGGATCGGCTGGCGGGTAATGTCGATGCCAAAGGTCAGGCAGCGTTCGTAGACGGTCGGGAAATGGCTCTTGATGAAGTCGGCGGGCTTGTGGGTGATGTCGAGATACACGCAGTCCACGCCCAGGCGTTTCATCTCGTGGTCGATGGCGCGGGCTACGATGTCGCGCGGTGCCAGCTCTTCGCGGGGGTCGAAGCGCGGCATGAAGCGTTCGCCATTGGGCAGGCGCAACAGGGCGCCTTCGCCACGCAAGGCTTCAGTGATCAGGAAACTCTTGGCCTGCGGGTGATACAGGCAGGTCGGGTGGAACTGGTTGAACTCCAGGTTGGCGACCCGGCAACCGGCACGCCATGCCATGGCAATGCCATCACCGCACGCGCCGTCAGGGTTGCTGGTGTAGAGATAGACCTTGGCTGCGCCGCCGGTGGCCAGCACGGTGAAGCGAGCACCGAACGTGTCCACTTCGCCGCTGTTGCGGTTCAGTACATAGGCGCCCAGGCAGCGATCGCCTGCCATCCCCAGACGACGCTCGGTAATCAAGTCGACCGCCACACGCTGCTCCAGCAACTGGATGTTCGGGCGCTTGCGGGCTTGTTCCAGGAGCGTGGTGAAGATAGCTGCGCCCGTTGCATCGGCGGCATGGATGATGCGCCGATGGCTATGGCCGCCTTCACGGGTCAGGTGAAACTCGAAACCACCGTCGTCAACGCTGTGATGTTCGTCGCGGGTAAACGGTACGCCTTGTTCGATCAGCCATTGAATGGCTTCGCGGCTGTGCTCGACAGTGAATCGTACTGCCGCTTCGTCGCATAGGCCGCCACCGGCGTTGAGGGTGTCCTCGACATGGGACTGCACGGTATCGGTGTCGTCCAGTACCGCAGCGACACCACCTTGGGCCCAGAATGTGGACCCGTTGCTCAAGTCACCTTTGCTCAGCACCGCAATGCGCAAGTGGCTGGGTAGGTTGAGTGCCAGGCTGAGACCGGCGGCGCCGCTGCCGATCACCAGGACATCATGTTGGAATTGTTGGCTCATGTCGGGACACTAGTAATCTTTGGGAGGGGCACGGCACAATAGTCACGCGCAGATGGCATTGTGAAACTATCGTCAATGCAGGCCGGGTTGCCTTTATAGCAGCCTGCAGTGGCCAATTTCCATGCCACCTACGACGTTACGGCAATCCTGATGGGAACTTTCCTACACGACCGGAAATCCTATGAAGGCTGCCCGTGCGCCAAAATTTCGCGCGGCGACGCGTGGCGGCAGCTCTATCCGGGCTGACACCTGCGTATCCGAAACCTGATTATCGACGCAGCCGGCCGTGCCCGCGCCGCGTCTTCCGTGCGAGCCGACCAAGGGCCGCAGGAAACTTGCTTGGAGGAGAGAACTTTTGCGAAAAGCCCGAGTCTATGTTTGCAAGCCTGAACGATGGCTTTTGCAACGCTCCTTCAAGTTTACTGAGGAGTGTTCATGCTAACCCAGGAAGAGGATCAGCAGCTTGTCGAGCGCGTTCAGCGCGGCGACAGGCGAGCGTTCGATCTGTTGGTGCTGAAGTATCAGCACAAGATTCTCGGGTTGATCGTGCGGTTCGTACACGATACCCACGAGGCCCAGGATGTGGCGCAGGAAGCCTTTATCAAGGCATACCGTGCGCTTGGCAATTTCCGCGGAGACAGTGCGTTTTATACCTGGCTGTACCGCATCGCCATCAACACGGCGAAGAACTACCTGGTGTCCCGTGGAAGACGGCCACCAGACAGCGATGTGAGCTCCGAGGATGCGGAGTTTTACGACGGCGATCATGGTCTCAAGGATCTCGAGTCCCCAGAACGCTCCCTGTTGCGGGATGAAATCGAAGGCACTGTCCATCGCACCATCCAGCAACTGCCCGAAGATTTGCGCACGGCGTTGACCCTGCGCGAGTTCGATGGGTTGAGTTACGAAGACATTGCCAGTGTCATGCAATGTCCGGTGGGTACCGTGCGCTCTCGAATCTTCCGCGCTCGGGAGGCCATAGACAAAGCCCTGCAGCCGTTGTTGCAGGATTCCTGAGACAGCGGCGACAGCCAAGAGAGGAACCGCCATGAGTCGTGAAGCTTTGCAAGAATCGCTGTCCGCGGTGATGGACAACGAAGCGGACGAACTGGAATTGCGACGTGTGCTGAGCGCCGTCGATGATGCCGAAACCCGTGCCACCTGGTCGCGTTACCAGGTTGCCCGCGCAGCCATGCACAAGGAGTTGCTGCTGCCTAAACTGGATATTGCCTCGGCAGTGTCTGCCGCACTGGCTGACGAAGCCGTGCCAGCCAAGGTCAAACAGGGCCCGTGGCGCAGCATTGGCCGCCTGGCCGTGGCTGCCTCGGTTACTGTGGCAGTACTGGCTGGCGTACGTATGTACAACCAGGACGAAATAACCGGCGCCGAGCTGGCTTCGCAGCAGCCTGCCCAGCAAGGCCTGAGCATGCCACAAACTCAGGGTCCGGCCGTTTTGGCAGGCTATAGTGAAAGCAGTGAGCAACCGACCGGGCCGATGGCCAACGGCGTGCTGCAGAACCAGGCCGGCTGGGATCAGCGTCTGCCGGGTTATCTGCGCCAGCATGCGCAGGAATCCGCGCTCAAGGGCACCGAAACCGCTCTGCCGTATGCCCGCGCCGCCAGCCTGGAAAACCGCTAAGTAAGGAGGATCATGCGCGCGCTACCTCTCTTGTCGCTGCTGTTAGGCAGCTGCATGACGGTGCCAGCGTTGGCAGCCAACTCTTCGCCTGAGGCGAGTGAGTGGTTGAACAAGCTGGCACAAGCCGAGCAAAAGCAGAGTTACCAGGGCTCTTTCGTCTACGAACGAAATGGCAGCTTCTCTTCCCACGATATCTGGCATCGCGTCCAGGACGGCAAGGTCAGCGAGCGGCTAATGCAGCTCGATGGCTCCGCCCAGGAAATCGTGCGCGTGGATGGCAAAGTGCAGTGCGTCAGCGGTGCCCTGGCCAGTGGAGTGAGCACCCTGCCCGACGCTGCGCCGCGCATGCTCGATCCCCTCAAGTTGATGAGCTGGTACGACCTGGGTGTTGCGGGAAAGGCGCGTGTCGCCGGCCGCGATGCCGTGATCGTCACGCTGACGCCTCGTGACCAGCACCGTTACGCCTTTGAGCTGCATCTGGACAGCAAGACCGGTTTGCCGCTGCGCTCGTTGATGCTTAACGACAAGGGGCAATTGCTCGAACGCTTCCAGATGACCCGCCTCGATACTGACGACCTGCCTACCGACGCCGATCTGCAGGCCAGTGCCGCATGCAAGCCGGTGGAGCGCATGGCCACTGCGAAGACCGAGGCCGTTGCAGGCTGGCGATCTGATTGGGTGCCACCAGGTTTCGAGCTGATCAACAGCACGGTACGCCGTGACACTTCCCGCGACAGTTCTGTCAGTAGCCTGATGTATGACGACGGCTTGGCGCGTTTCTCGGTATTTCTCGAACCGGTGAAGGAAGATGCCTCCGCTGATGTACGGACCCAACTCGGGCCTACCTCGGCTGTTTCGCGACGCCTGAACACGCCCAAGGGCAAAGTGATGGTAACTGTGGTGGGTGAAATTCCGCTGGGTACCGCTGAGCGCATTGCGTTGTCGATGCGGGCTCAGGATACCCAGGCGCGCCAGTGACAGCGCGCTTTTTCAGCTAATACCAAAGCGTACGGACATGCGGCTGAAATGAAATTAAAGCATTGTCATTTGCAATCCTTCGTCAAATTTTTTATAGGTCAGGCTTCTTGGAGTCTGGCCTTTCCTGCTTCTGCAGGGGTCTTACGCTAACTACGCTCGTTGTGACGGGAGCCGTATGTCAATACCACGCTTGAAATCCTACCTATCGATGTTCGCCGCCGTGCTCATGCTCGGCCAGGTGCTCACCGCCCAGGCGCAGGAAGCCCTTCCGGACTTCACGACCCTGGTCGAGCAGGCCTCGCCGGCCGTGGTCAACATCAGTACCAAGCAAAAACTGCCGGACCGCCGCATGGCAGCCGGGCAGATGCCAGACCTCGAAGGCCTGCCGCCGATGTTCCGCGAGTTCTTCGAGCGCAACATTCCGCAACAGCCGCGTTCGCCCCGGGGGGATCGCCAGCGTGAGGCCCAGTCGCTGGGTTCTGGCTTCATCATCTCCAGTGATGGATACGTGCTGACCAACAACCACGTGGTCGCCGATGCTGACGAAATCATCGTCCGCCTGTCGGACCGCAGCGAGTTGCAGGCCAAGCTGGTCGGCACCGACCCGCGCACCGACGTGGCGCTGCTCAAGGTAGAAGGCAAGAACCTGCCGACCGTCAAGCTGGGCGATTCCGAGAAGCTCAAGGTGGGTGAGTGGGTACTGGCCATCGGTTCGCCGTTCGGCTTTGACCACTCGGTGACCAAAGGTATCGTCAGCGCCAAGGGGCGGACCCTGCCCAATGACACCTACGTGCCGTTCATTCAGACCGACGTGGCCATCAACCCAGGCAACTCCGGTGGCCCTTTGTTCAACATGAACGGCGAAGTGGTGGGCATCAACTCGCAGATCTTCACCCGCTCGGGCGGTTTCATGGGCCTGTCGTTCGCCATTCCGATCGATGTCGCGCTGGATGTTTCCAATCAGCTGAAAAAAGACGGCAAGGTTAGCCGCGGCTGGCTGGGCGTCGTGATTCAGGAGGTCAACAAGGACCTGGCTGAGTCGTTCGGCCTAGACAAGCCGGCCGGTGCCCTGGTAGCCCAGGTACTGGAAGACGGCCCGGCAGCCAAGAGCGGCCTGCAGGTAGGTGATGTGATCCTGAGCATGAATGGCCAGCCGATCGTCATGTCGGCCGACCTGCCGCACCTGGTCGGCACGTTGAAGGATGGCGCCAAGGCCAAGCTTGAGATCATCCGCAACGGCAAGCGCCAGAATCTGGATGTGACCATTGGAGCGATGCCCGATGACGATGCCGATATCGGCACCGGCACCGGCGCTGACGGCAGCGCCGAGCGCAGCAGCAACCGCCTGGGTGTGTCGGTCTCCGACCTGACTGCCGAGCAGAAAAAGTCGCTGGAACTCAAGGGTGGCGTGGTCATCAAGGAAGTTCAGGATGGTCCGGCAGCGATGATCGGCCTGCGTCCGGGTGATGTCATCAGCCACCTGAACAACCAGGCGATCGCTTCGGCCAAGCAATTCACCGAAATCGCCAAGGACCTGCCGAAAAACCGTTCGGTGTCCATGCGCGTGCTGCGTCAGGGGCGTGCCAGCTTCATCACGTTCAAACTGGCGGAATAAGTAGCTTTGCAAGGCGAAAAGGGCAGCTTCGGCTGCCCTTTTTCATGAACGTTCACAATTGTTTGCCGGAATTGGCGGGTAAGGTGCGACAGAGGAATCTCCCATATCCCTGCTGGTTAAGGTACAATTCCCGGCTATTTTTCGGCGGGCGTCCGGCTCGCAGCCTTTTCCGAGTGTTGACCCGTGAGTGATTTGAGTCATATCCGCAATTTCTCCATCATCGCCCACATCGACCATGGCAAGTCGACGCTGGCCGACCGTTTCATCCAGATGTGCGGTGGCCTGTCGGCGCGCGAAATGGAAGCCCAGGTCCTCGACTCCATGGACCTTGAACGCGAGCGCGGGATCACCATCAAGGCCCACAGCGTTACCCTTCACTACAAGGCGCAGGACGGCAAGACCTACCAGCTGAACTTCATCGA
Organism: Pseudomonas sp. NPDC090233; assembly: GCF_044772285.1. NCBI lineage: Bacteria > Pseudomonadati > Pseudomonadota > Gammaproteobacteria > Pseudomonadales > Pseudomonadaceae > Pseudomonas > Pseudomonas sp. NPDC090233. Next base: position 315,576 of record NZ_JBIVYQ010000007.1, read on the forward strand.
CACGCCCGGCCACGTCGACTTCACCTATGAAGTCTCGCGTTCGCTGGCTGCCTGTGAAGGTGCGCTGCTGGTGGTGGATGCCGGCCAGGGCGTTGAAGCCCAGTCCGTCGCCAACTGCTACACCGCCATCGAGCAAGGCCTCGAAGTGATGCCGGTGCTGAACAAGATGGACCTGCCCCAGGCCGACCCGGACCGCGTCAAGGACGAGATCGAGAAGATCATCGGCATCGACGCCACCGACGCCGTGGCCTGCAGCGCCAAGAGCGGCATGGGTGTCGATGAAGTGCTCGAGCGTCTGGTGCACACCATTCCAGCGCCCGAAGGCGAGATCGATGCCCCGCTGCAGGCATTGATCATCGACTCCTGGTTCGACAACTACCTGGGCGTGGTCTCGTTGGTGCGTGTGCGCCACGGCCGTGTCAAGAAAGGCGACAAAATCCTGGTCAAGTCCACCGGCAAGGTGCACCTGGTCGACAGCGTCGGTGTCTTCACCCCGAAACACACCCAGACCGCTGATCTGAAAGCCGGTGAAGTAGGCTTCATCATTGCCAGCATCAAGGACATCCACGGTGCACCGGTCGGTGACACCCTGACCCTGTCCTCGACCCCGGAAGTCGAAGTGCTGTCGGGCTTCAAGAAGATCCAGCCACAGGTCTACGCCGGCCTGTTCCCGGTCAGCTCCGACGATTTCGAGGACTTCCGCGATGCACTGCAGAAGCTGACCCTCAACGATTCGTCGCTGCAATACATGCCGGAAAGCTCCGACGCACTGGGCTTCGGCTTCCGTTGCGGCTTCCTCGGCATGCTGCACATGGAGATCATCCAGGAGCGCCTGGAGCGCGAATACGACCTGGACCTGATCACCACGGCGCCGAGCGTGATCTACGAGCTTGAGCTCAAAACCGGTGAAACCATCGTCGTCGACAACCCGTCGAAGCTGCCTGACGTCTCGTCGGTCACCGATTTCCGCGAGCCGATCGTCACCGCGACCATCCTGGTGCCGCAGGAGCACTTGGGTAACGTCATCACCCTGTGCATCGAGAAGCGTGGCGTGCAGCGCGACATGCAGTTCCTCGGCAGCCAGGTGCAGGTGCGCTACGACATGCCGATGAACGAAGTGGTGCTGGACTTCTTCGACCGCCTCAAGTCCACCAGCCGTGGCTATGCTTCGCTGGACTATCATTTCGATCGCTACCAGTCGGCCAACCTGGTCAAACTGGATGTACTGATCAACGGCGACAAGGTCGATGCCCTGGCATTGATCGTGCACCGCGACAACGCGGCCTACAAAGGCCGTGCGTTGACCGAGAAGATGAAGGAGCTGATCCCTCGGCAGATGTTCGATGTGGCGATCCAGGCAGCCATCGGCGGTCAGATCATTGCGCGGACAACCGTCAAGGCGCTCAGAAAGAACGTACTGGCCAAGTGCTACGGCGGTGACGTCAGTCGTAAGAAAAAGCTGCTGGAGAAGCAGAAGGCCGGTAAGAAACGCATGAAACAGGTCGGTAACGTGGAAATTCCACAAGAAGCCTTCCTCGCCGTGCTCAGGTTGGATAGCTAGGTCCTATGTCGCTAAATTTCCCGCTGTTGCTAGTCATCGCCGTCGCCGTTTGCGGTCTGTTGGGCTTGATCGACTTGCTGTTCCTGGCCCCGCGCCGGCGGGCAGCGATCGCCAACTACCAGGGTAGCGTCACCCAGCCCGAAATGGCTGTAGTGGAGCGCCTGAACAAAGAACCGCTGCTGGTCGAATACGGCAAGTCGTTCTTTCCGGTGCTGTTCATCGTGCTGGTGTTGCGTTCGTTCCTGGTCGAGCCGTTCCAGATCCCTTCGGGGTCGATGAAGCCGACCCTGGAAGTGGGCGACTTTATCCTGGTGAACAAGTTCTCCTACGGCATTCGCCTGCCGGTGATCGACAAGAAGGTCATCGAGGTCGGTGACCCGCAACGCGGCGATGTGATGGTGTTCCGTTATCCGAGCGACCCGAACGTCAACTACATCAAGCGTGTAGTCGGCCTGCCGGGCGATCAGATTCGCTACACCAGCGACAAGCGGTTGTTCGTCAATGGTCAGCCGATTGCCGAGCAACTGGTTGGCGCTGAACCGGGTACTTTGGGCAGCGCCGAGCTGTACAAGGAAAAACTGGGTGCGGCCGAGCACCTGATCCGCAAGGAAATGACTCGTTATCGCATGCCGCCGGACCAGCAATGGACCGTGCCGGCTGGCCATTACTTCATGATGGGCGACAACCGCGACAACTCCAACGACAGCCGTTACTGGGATGATCCGAACATTCCCAAGGAACTGCACGGCATGGTTCCGGACCGCAACATCGTAGGCAAGGCCTTCGCGGTCTGGATGAGCTGGCCAGAGCCAAAACTCAGCCACATGCCCAACTTGTCGCGGGTCGGCCTGATCCATTGATACCCTTCGGCGCTGTCCATAGACAGCGCCGAATGCATTTCTGACATAGGCTGTGTTCTCAGGGATCGAGCGTTTCGTTGCTTGCCGCAACGGGCCACAGCCAAACAGTCTTTCAGGAAGTTGATTTGAACAACGCGTTGAACAACCAACGGGTGGCTGCATGAGTGCTTCCCTTGCCCGTCTCGAGCGTAAGCTCGGTTACACCTTCAAGGACCAGGACCAGATGGTGCTGGCCCTGACTCACCGCAGCTACGCCGGGCGCAACAACGAGCGCCTGGAGTTTCTCGGTGATGCCATTCTCAACTTCGTCGCTGGCGAAGCGCTGTTCGAGCGCTTCCCCCAGGCCCGCGAAGGCCAGTTGTCGCGCCTGCGCGCCCGCCTGGTCAAGGGAGAAACCCTGGCCCGTCTGGCCCGTGGTTTCGATCTGGGTGAGTACCTACGCCTGGGTTCTGGTGAACTGAAGAGCGGCGGTTTCCGCCGTGAGTCGATCCTGGCCGATGCCCTCGAAGCCCTGATCGGTGCCATCTACCTGGACGCCGACATGCAGACCGCCCGCGAGCGCGTGCTGGCCTGGCTGACCGACGAGTTCGAAAGCCTGACCTTGGTCGACACCAACAAAGACCCGAAAACACGCCTGCAGGAATATCTGCAGTCGCGTAGCTGTGAGCTGCCTCGTTACGAGGTGGTCGACATCCAGGGCGAACCGCACTGCCGTACCTTCTTCGTCGAATGCGAAGTGGTACTGCTGAACAACAAGAGCCGTGGCCAAGGCGTGAGCCGGCGTATTGCCGAGCAAGTCGCCGCTGCCGCTGCATTGATCGCCCTGGGCGTGGAGAATGGCAATGACTGAGAACAATCCGACCCGCTGCGGTTACGTGGCCATCGTCGGCCGCCCGAACGTGGGCAAGTCGACCTTGCTCAACCACATCCTCGGTCAGAAGCTGGCGATCACTTCGCGCAAGCCGCAGACCACTCGCCACAACATGCTCGGCATCAAGACCGAGGGTGATGTGCAGGCGATCTATGTCGATACCCCCGGCATGCACAAGGCCAACGACAAGGCCTTGAACCGCTACATGAACCGCAATGCCTCGGCGGCCCTGAAGGACGTCGATGTGGTGATCTTCGTGGTCGACCGCACGCGCTGGACCGACGAGGACCAGCTGGTGCTCGAACGTGTGCAGTACGTAACCGGCCCGCTGATCATCGCGGTCAACAAGACGGACCGCATGGAAGAGAAGGCCGAGCTGATCCCGCACCTGAAATGGTTGCAGGAGCAACTGCCGAATGCCGAAGTGGTGCCGATCTCCGCCCAACAGGGGCACAACCTCGAATCGCTGGAGGGCTTGATCGCCAAGCACCTGCCGGAAAACGAGCACTTCTTCCCGGAAGATCAGATCACTGACCGCAGCAGCCGATTCCTCGCCGCTGAGCTGGTACGCGAGAAGATCATGCGCCAGCTCGGTGCGGAGCTGCCGTACCAGATCACCGTGGAAATCGAAGAGTTCAAGCAGCAGGGCCATGTGCTGCACATCCACGCGTTGATCCTGGTCGAGCGTGACGGCCAGAAGAAAATCATCATTGGCGACAAGGGCGAGCGCATCAAACGCATCGGCTCCGACGCACGCAAGGACATGGAAACCCTGTTCGACGCCAAGGTCATGCTCAACCTGTGGGTCAAGGTCAAGGGCGGCTGGTCCGACGACGAGCGCGCGCTGCGCTCGCTGGGCTACGGCGACCTGTAACCGTCCCGAGCAATTGGCATACCCTGTGGGAGCGGCTTTGGCCGCGAATCAAGCGACGCGGTGGATGGCACCGGCTTCGCCGGTGTTCGCGGCTGAAGCTGCTCCCACAGTTGTTTACAGCCCAAGAGATCGGAAATGGAACAACCTGTCGGCCAGCCGGCCTACGTGCTGCACAGCCGTGCCTACAAGGAAACCAGCGCGCTGGTGGACTTCTTCACGCCGCAAGGCCGCTTGCGCGCAGTCTTGCGCCGCGCACGCGGCAAAGGTGGCAGCCTGGTGCGGCCGTTTGTGCCGCTGGAAGTGGAGTTGCGCGGGCGCGGCGAACTGAAAAACGTCGGGCGAATGGACAGCGTTGGTATCGCGGCCTGGCTGCACGGCGATGCGCTGTTCAGCGGGCTGTACCTCAACGAACTGCTGATGCGCCTGCTGCCCGCCGAAGCACCGCAGCCCGAGCTCTTCGAGCATTACGCCCTGACCCTGCAAGCCCTGGCGGCCGGACGCCCGCTCGAACCGTTGCTACGTTCCTTCGAGTGGCGCCTGCTGGAAGACCTCGGTTACGCCTTCGCGCTGGACCACGACGTCAACGACCAGCCCGTCGAAGTCGATGGCCTGTACCGCTTGCGGGTCGATGCCGGCCTTGAGCGTGTCCAACTGGTGCAACCCGGCCTGTTCAACGGTACCGAACTGTTGGCCTTGGCCAAGGCCGAGTGGGAGGCGCCCGGCGCTCTGCTCGCAGCCAAGCGTCTGATGCGCCAGGCACTCGCGGTGCACCTGGGGCCAAAACCCCTGGTCAGCCGGGAACTGTTTCGCAAGCGCTGAGCACGTCGTATGCTGTGGGGCTAAATCTTCAGGAGAGCCTTTCGTGACTCACAGCAACCGCATGCTTCTCGGCGTCAACATCGACCACGTGGCGACCCTGCGCCAGGCCCGCGGCACTCGGTACCCGGACCCTGTCAAAGCGGCGCTGGACGCCGAGGAAGCCGGCGCGGACGGCATCACCGTGCACCTGCGTGAAGACCGCCGACACATCCAGGAGCGCGATGTGCTGGTGCTCAAGGACGTGCTGCAAACGCGCATGAACTTCGAAATGGGCGTTACCGAAGAGATGATGGCCTTTGCCGACAAGATCCGCCCGGCGCATATCTGCCTGGTGCCGGAAACACGCCAGGAGCTGACCACCGAGGGTGGCCTGGATGTGGCAGGGCAGGAGGCGCGGATCAAGGCTGCGGTGGAGCGCCTGTCGCGCACTGGCGCTGAAGTGTCGCTGTTCATCGATGCGGACGAACGGCAGATCGAAGCTTCGCGCCGTGTTGGTGCCCCCGCGATCGAACTGCATACCGGCCGCTATGCCGACGCTGAAACCCCGACTGAAGTGGCCGAGGAGCTAAAGCGTGTCGCCGATGGTGTCGCCTTCGGCATTGGCCAGGGGCTGATCGTCAATGCCGGGCATGGCTTGCACTACCACAACGTCGAAGCGGTAGCGGCAATCAAAGGCATCAATGAGCTGAACATTGGCCATGCGCTGGTGGCCCATGCGCTGTTCGTCGGCTTCAAGGCGGCGGTGGCCGAGATGAAGGCGCTGATCGTCCAGGCTTCGCGCTGATCCAACGACCCTTATTCAGCCTGGAAAACCAGGCTGAATCGGGTTGGGCCGGTGGGGCTGCTGCTGACCTCGACCCGCCCGCCATGCAGCTGCATGATCGACTTCACGATCGCCAACCCAAGTCCGGTCCCGCCTTCCAGCCGGGAACGTCCCGACCCGGCCCGGTAGAAGCGTTCGAACAGCTGCGGCAGATGTTCCTCGGCGACTCCCGGCCCCTGGTTGGCCACCGATAGCCAGACCTCGTTGCCATGGCGTTCGATGCCCACGCTGACCGCCTGGTCGTCCGTACTGTGCCGAATGGCATTGCTCAGCAGGTTGGACAGCGCGCGCTGGAACATCAGCCTGTCCGCCAGCGCCGTGCCCCAACCCTGTAACCGAAGTGTCAGCCCTTTATGTTCGGCACTGAAAGTAAACCACTCCATCACCTGCTCGGCCTCATCTGCCAACCTGAGCGGCTTGAGTGCCACCTGCGCCTGCGGCTGGCTGACCTGGGCCAGGAACAGCATGTCGTTGATGATGCGGTTGAGCCGGGTCAGTTCCTCGATGCTGTCTTCCAGCACTTCGCGGTAATTTTCGCTCTCCCGCTCGCGGGCCAGGGTCACTTGGGCCTTGCCCATCAGATTGCTCAAGGGCGTGCGCAGTTCATGGGCGAGGTCGTCGGAGAACTGTGACAACTGACGTACACCCTGGTCGAGCCGGTCAAGCATCACGTTGATGCTACGCGCCAACTCGGCGAGTTCCAGCGGCAGCCCGGTGTCGGGCAGGCGGTGCTGCAGGTCCTGCGCCGACACTCTTCCGGCGATGCGCCGGAAGTGTCTTAGCGGCTTGAGGCCACGGTGCATCAGCCACCAGGCGCCTGCGCCAATCAAAACCAGCAGCAGCGGCAGGGCGAGCAAGGTCGAGCGCAGGTAAGCCTGAAGCAGGGCGCTGTCGTCGGCACGGTCGAGCGACATCATCACCCGCACCGGGGTTTCGTCACGCAGATGCATCAGGCGAGTCGCGGTGAGGATCTGCTTGCCAGCGCTGTCACGCCATTCGTGGTAGCCCAGGCGCGCCTCGGTGCGCAGCTCGCCTACCTGCGAATCCAGGGGCGGGCCGAGGCTGAGCAGGTGCGGGTGGCGGCCTTCGAGTGCCAACACGGTGAGGCTGAGATTGTCGTGGCCCATCACCAGGTCGAGCAGTGGGTGGGCGCGGGTGCCCAGGTCCTCAGTGCGCAGGTCGACCCGCAGATTGTGCTCCACTTGCAACATCTTGCGCGCCAGGTCCTTGCGCGCTCGGCTGTCCAGCTCATGGTCGAGGGCGACTACCGCCAGGCAGGCCAGCAGCAACACCAGCGCGGCGCCCATCAGGGTCACGCTAAGGCCCAGACGAACGGACAGGCTGGCCTGCTTCACGCGCGCGCTTCCAGCACGTAGCCAACACCGCGCAAGGTGTGGATGAGTTTGTCCTCGAAGGGGTCGTCGATCTTCGCGCGCAGGCGGCGGATCGATACCTCGACCACATTGGTGTCGCAATCGAAGTTCATGTCCCACACCAGCGAAATGATCTGGGTACGCGACAGGACTTCACCGCTTTGGCGCATCAGCAGGTGCAGCAGGGCGAATTCCTTGGCGGTCAGGTCGATCCGCTGCCCGGCACGGTAGGCTCGGTGGCGGCCTGGGTCCATCTCAAGGTCGGCGACGCGCAGGGTGCTGGGCTGCAATTGCTGGTCGTTGCGCCGCAGCAGGCTGCGGATGCGCGCCAGCAGCTCGGGGAACTCGAATGGCTTGAGCAGATAGTCATCGGCACCCAGGTCCAGCCCTTTGACCCGGTCGGCGAGGCGACCGTGGGCGGTAAGCATCATGATGCGCGTGGCCGACTCGGCGCGCAGCCGTTGCAGCACCGTCCAGCCATCGAGTTCAGGCAGGTTGACGTCGAGGATGACCAGGTCGTATGCCTGCTGGCGAGCCAGGTGCAAGCCATCGGTGCCGGTGTGAGCGCAGTCGACCACGTAGCCGTTTTCGCGCAGGCCTTGTTGCAAATAGTCGGCGGTACGCAGTTCGTCCTCGATGATCAATAGGCGCATTGGAGGCTCGGGAAGTTGAAAAGGGGCGATTCTCGACCCTGTAGTGGTGTCAGGGTCAAGCGGCTGCATGTTACTGGATGAGAAAAGCTGAGCGGTGCAGATAACGGATTTGTAATCCTGGTGTTATCTGGCTGTTCATACGGGGCTCTTCACATTGCAGGACTGTAATTCCTGCCTCACCTTGGCGTTAGCTAAGCCTCGCTAGGATGGCCGCATCTGATCGGTTATCACGAGGCAAACCTGATGAACCTGAGCAAATACCTGCTGCTGGCGATCCTCGCCCTGGGCAGCACCAGCGTCTACGCCGAAGGTGGCGCCGAACGTTCCCAGCAGTTCTGGGAAGCATTCCGCCAGGACCAGGAGCGTTTGTACGGTGACAAGCAGCAGGCGATCGCCGAACGCAAGGCGCAAGAGCAGGCCCGCGAGGTAGCCAAGGACTAGCACTGTACCCCCTGCGCCGTGTCAGCTCCTCGCCGCCGGGGTATTCGGGCGCCCAGACGGGCGCCTTTTTTATTTGCGCGCCAGCAACGTGGCGCGGCGCGGGGCCGGCAGGCCTTCGACGGTCTTGCTTGGGTCGTTCGGGTCGAGGAAGTCGCCAAGCGACTGGTAGCGCATCCACTCGGTGCTGCGCTGCTCTTCGAGGCTGGTCACGCTGACGTCAACGCAGCGCACGTCGCTGAAGCCGGCGCGGCGCAGCCAGCGTTCCAGCGCGGGTACCGAGGGCAGATACCAGACGTTACGCATCTGTGCGTATCGGTCTTCGGGCACCAGCACCTGGTTTTCGTCGCCTTCGATCACCAAGGTCTCCAACACCAGTTCGCCGCCTTTGACCAGGCAGTCCTTGAGCGCCAGCAAGTGCTCGATGGGCGAGCGGCGGTGGTAGAACACGCCCATGGAGAACACCGTGTCGAAGCCTTCGAGGTTGGACGGCAGCTCTTCCAGCGCAAATGGCAGGTGCCAGGCGGGCAGGTCGGGCAAGTACTGCTGCACCGCCTGGAACTGGCAGAAGAACAGCCAATTGGGGTCGACGCCAATAACCATGTCGGCGCCGGCACCGAGCATCCGCCACTGGTAGTAGCCGTTGCCGCAACCGACGTCGAGCACGCGCTTGCCCTTGAGGTCCAGGTGCGGGCCGACCCGCGACCATTTCCAGTCCGAGCGCCATTCGGTGTCCACGTGCACGCCGAACAGATCGAACGGCCCTTTGCGCCAGGGTGAGAGGCCCATCAGCGCTTCGCGCATCTGCACACGGGTGGCGTCGTCGCAGTCACAGTCGAGGCGCAAGCCGTCGACCAGATCGATTTCGCTGGGTTGCAAAGCCGGCAAGGCATCGAGGGCGCCGCGCCAGCGATCGAGGTCGCCGTGGCCTTTTTCCAGCTTGGCATCCAGTTGTGCTTGCAGGCCTTGCGACCAGGAAGCCAGGGGCGTGCCCGCCAAGCGGCGGACGAGAGGGGACAGATCGATCATGGCAAGGCTATCAGCGAGGTGAAGTTAAGGCATTGGAACCACGGCACCACCTTGCTGAAACCCGCGGCGCGCAAGCGCTCGGTGTGGGTTTGCAGGGTGTCTGGCTTCATCACGTTCTCGATGGCGCTGCGCTTCTGGGCGATCTCCAGTTCGCTGTAGCCATTGGCCCGTTTGAAGTCCAGGTGCAGTTCGTTGAGCAGGGTCTGCTCCTCGTCATCGGCAAAACGCAGTTTCTCCGAGAGGATCAGCGCGCCACCGGGCAGCAGGGCCTGACGGATGCGGCCCAGCAGCGCCAGGCGTTGCTCGGGGGCGATGAACTGCAAGGTGAAGTTCATCGCCACCACCGAGGCGGGCTCGAAGGGCAGGGTCAGGATGTCGGCTTCCAGCACCTGCACCGGCAACAGTTCCTGGAACATCGAGTCCTGCGCGTTGAGGTACTGGCGGCAGCGCTCGACCATGGCGGCGGAGTTGTCCACGGCGATCACCCGGCAACCATCGCTGCGCACATGCCGGCGCAACGACTGGGTTACGGCGCCCAGCGAGGCGCCGAGGTCGTACAGCGCAGTGTTCGGCTGGGCGAAGCGCGCTGCGAGCACGCCGAGGTTCTCGACGATGGTCGGGTAACCGGGCACCGAGCGCTTGATCATGTCCGGGAACACGCGCACCACGTCTTCGTTGAACACGAAGTCGGGGACTTGCTCCAGAGGCTGGGCGAAAAGGCGGTCGGGCTGTTTGCTCACGGTGAATCCAGGCGGCTGACAAGAGGCAGGGCCGGCATTCTAGCCAAACCGCGGCAAGGATGCATGATTGGCTGACCAGCGCTTTGCGCTCATTCAACCCGCACAGCGCAATCGAAGGTCTGCACCGGGCGTACTTCCGGCGCCCAGGGCTGTTGGTAGACCAGCACCAGATGCCCTTCGCCGGCCGCACGTCCCTCGAAACGCCAGGTCGAGATGCCTGCGCTACCGACGATACCCGCGTCCTCCGGAGCGCTGTACACCTCGGGGCCGAGGCTGCGCAGGACGTTCGAGGCGGGGTTCTGCACCAGCCAGCGGTAGCCGGTGGTGGGGTTGCTGGGCAGGGTCAGGGTGAGTGGCTGACCGACCTGCAGGCGCTTGGGGCATTCGCTTTCGGCGTCCAGTTCGACGGGTTCACGCGGGTGTTGGGCGCAGGCGGTGAGCAGGGCGAGGCTCAGGGGAACGAGCAGACGAGGGGCAGTCATGGTGGCTCCAGAGGCGGGCGATGGCCTGAGGATAACCGAAGTTCGTAGGGTATTGTGTGGCCAGTGCCGGCCTCTTCGCGGGCAAGGCCGCGAAGAGGCTGGTGCAGTTAAAAGAGAACCTTGGCCACGTCGGCAAAGCGCTTGGCAAAGTGCACGGTCAGCCCTTCACGCAAGTACTCCGGCAACTCTTCGAAATCGCCGCGGTTCGGCTCCGGCAGAATCAGCTCGAAGATCTTCTGCCGCCGCGCCGCAATTACCTTTTCGCGCACCCCGCCAATCGGCAGCACCTGCCCGGTAAGGGTCAACTCGCCGGTCATGGCCACACCCTTCTTCGGCGCCTGGTCGCGGGCCAGCGAAAGGAGGGCACTGGCCATGGTGATGCCGGCACTCGGGCCGTCCTTGGGCGTGGCGCCTTCGGGCACGTGCAGGTGAATGAACGCTTCGTTGAAGAAGCCCGGATCACCGCCAAACTGCTTGAGGTTGGAGCTCACGTAGCTGTAGGCGATCTCGGCGGATTCCTTCATCACGTCACCCAGCTTGCCGGTCAGCTTGAAGCCGCGGTTCAGGGTATGAATGCGGGTGGCTTCGATCGGCAGGGTCGCACCGCCCATGCTGGTCCAGGCCAGGCCGGTGATCACCCCCTTGCCAGCGAGCACCTGCTCACTACGGAACACTGGCATGCCGAGTGAGGCCTCCAGGTCCTTTGGGCCGATCTTCAGCTTGGCATCCGGGTTTTCAAGCAGCTTGACCACGGCCTTGCGCACCAGTTTGCCCAGTTGTTTTTCCAGCTGGCGCACGCCGGCTTCGCGGGCGTAACCCTCGATCACCAGGCGCAGCGCGCTGTCGCTGATGCTCAGGCTGGTCTTGGCCACACCGGCCTTTTCCAGCTGCTTGGGCCACAGGTGGCGCTTGGCGATGGCCAGTTTTTCTTCGGTGATGTAACCGGACAGGCGGATCACTTCCATCCGGTCGAGCAACGGGCCGGGGATCGAATCCAGGGTGTTGGCGGTACACACGAACAGCACCTTGGACAGGTCCAGGCGCAGGTCCAGGTAATGGTCGAGGAAGTCGACGTTCTGCTCGGGGTCGAGGGTTTCCAGCAGCGCCGAGGCCGGGTCGCCCTGGTAGCTCTGGCCCATCTTGTCGATTTCGTCGAGCATGATCACCGGGTTCATCACCTCGACATCCTTCAGCGCCTGCACCAGCTTGCCTGGCTGGGCGCCGATGTAGGTGCGACGGTGGCCCTTGATCTCTGCTTCGTCGCGCATGCCGCCGACACTGAAACGGTAGAACGGCCGGCCGAGGGATTCGGCGATGGACTTGCCGATGCTGGTCTTGCCCACGCCGGGCGGGCCCACCAGCAACACGATCGAGCCGCTGATCTCGCCTTTCCAGGCGCCTACAGCGAGGAATTCGAGGATGCGTTCCTTGATGTCGTCCAGGCCGGCGTGGTGCTGGTCGAGCACTTTGCGCGCATGCTTGAGGTCAAGTTTGTCCTTGCCGTACACGCCCCAGGGCAAGGCGCTGGCCCATTCCAGGTAGTTGCGCGTCACGGCATATTCCGGCGAGCCGGTTTCGAGGATGGCCAGCTTGGCCATTTCTTCATCGATGCGCTTTTTAGCCTGCGCCGGCAGGGTCTTGCCTTGCAGGCGCTGTTCGAACTGTTCGAGGTCGGCGCTGCGGTCGTCCTTGGTCAGGCCCAGCTCCTGCTGGATGACCTTGAGCTGCTCCTTGAGGAAGAACTCGCGCTGGTGCTCGCCGATCTGCCGGTTGACCTCGGCCGAGATCTCGTTCTGCAGGCGCGCGACTTCGACTTCCTTGCGCAGCATCGGCAGCACTTTCTCCATGCGCTTGAGCATGGGCACGCAGTCGAGCACTTCCTGCAGCTGGTTGCCGGTGGCCGAAGTGAGTGCGGCGGCAAAGTCGGTGAGCGGGGACGGGTCGTTGGGGCTGAAGCGGTTGAGGTAATTCTTCAGCTCTTCGCTGTACAGCGGGTTGAGCGGCAGCAGCTCCTTGATCGCGTTGATCAGGGCCATGCCGTAGGCCTTGACCTCATCGGTCGGCTCGCTTGGCTGGCGCGGGTACTCAACCTCGACCAGATACGGCGGGCGATGGTGCTTGAGCCAGGTGCGGATACGCACGCGCGTCAGGCCTTGGGCGACGAACTGCAGCTTGCCGTTTTCACGGCTGGCATGGTGCACCTTGACCAGGGTGCCGTATTCCGGCAGGGCCGAGGTGTCGAAGTGGCGGTGGTCTTCCGGCGGGGTGTCCATGAAGAACAGCGCCAGGCAGTGGTCCGGGGACTTGGCCACCAGGTCGAGGGTTTCGGCCCACGGCTCTTCATTGACGATGACCGGCAGCACCTGGGCCGGGAAAAATGGGCGGTTGTGAATCGGGATCACGTAGACCTTGTCCGGCAATTGCTGGCCGGGAAGGGCGAGGGCGTGGCCATGACCGGCTTCGGCCTGGGCATCGAGGTGTTCGACTTCGCTGTGTTCGTCGGGTTGTTCCGGGAAATCCTGCTGGTCGCTCATGGGGCACCTGCGTGAATGACTATGGTGCTTAGATGGGGCGCGGTGGGATGGGTTTCAAGCTTCTAGCTTCATGCTTGAAGCTGCAAGAAAAAAGCGGGACCGTGCAGGCCCCGCTTTCTCTTGCTACTTGCAGCTTGCCGCTTGAAGCTTAGTCGGCGAGTTTGTAAGCGATGATGTAATCGCCCATCTTGGTACCCAGCGAGCCATGGCCACCGGCGACGATCAGCACGTACTGCTTGCCGTCCTTGCCGCTGTAGGTCATTGGTGTGGCCTGGCCACCCGCTGGCAGGCGGGCTTTCCACAGTTCCTTGCCGTCGTTCACGTCATAGGCGCGCAGGTACTGGTCTAGGGTGCCGCTGAGGAAGCCGACGCCACCGGCAGTGACGATCGAACCGCCCATGCTCGGTACGCCGACGGGCAGGCCGATCGGCACCGGGGTGCTGTCATGGGTGGTGCCGTTCTTGCGCTTCCACACCACCTTGTTGGTGAACAGGTCGATGGCTGCCACGTAACCCCAGGCCGGTGCCTGGCACGGTACGCCCAGCGGCGACATGAACGGGTGCATGATCACCGCGTATGGCGCGCCGGTGTTCGGCTGCACGCCGCTGGTCTCGCTTTCGCGCTTGCTGCCGGCGGCAACTTGCTCTCGGGGTACCATCTTCGACACGAAGGCCATGTAGTTGGGCGAGGTGAACAGCAGCTGGCGCACGGGGTCGACCGAGACGCCGCCCCAGTTGAACACGCCGACGTTGCCCGGGTAGACCAGCGAGCCTTGCTCGGATGGCGGGGTGTACTGGCCTTCGTAGCGCAGTTCGCGGAACTGGATACGGCACAGCATCTGGTCGAACGGTGTGGCGCCCCACATGGACTGTTCGGTCAGGTCCGGGCCGAGCAGGTTGAGGTCGGAGCGGGCCTGGGTCGGTGCGGTGTGGTCACCCTTGACCGCGCCCTGCGGCACCGGGATCTCGCGGATCGGCACGATCGGCGTGCCGTCGCGGCGGTCGAGCACGTACAGGCTGCCCTGCTTGGTCGGCACGATGATCGCGGGTTTGACGTCGTCCTTGGTCTTCAGGTGCACCAGGGTTGGCTGGCTGCCGACGTCCATGTCCCACAGGTCGTGGTGGGTGAACTGGTAGTTCCAGCGCGCCTTGCCGGTGGCCAGGTCCAGGGCGACCACGCCGGCGCTGTACTTCTCGGCGCCTGGGGTACGGTTGGCGCCGTACTGGTCAGGGGTCTGGTTGCCCAGCGGCAGGTAGACCATGCCCAGGTCTTCATCGACGCTGGCCAGCGACCACATGTTGGCCGAGTTGCGGCTGTAGGTCTTGCCTGGAGCCAGTGGCTTGGTGTCGTCCGGGTTGTTGCTGTCCCAGTTCCACACCAGGCGGCCGTCGTGCACGTCATAGGCGCGGATTACGCCGGATGGCTCGTTGGTCGATTCGTTGTCGGTGACATGGCCGCCGATGATCACCAGGCTGCGGGTGACCGCCACGGGCGAGGTCGAGTAGTAACCGCCGGCAGTGAACGGGCCGATACCGGTGGTCAGGTCGATCGCGCCCTGGTTGGCGAAGCCTTCGCAGACTTTGCCGTTGTCGGCGTTGATGGCGATCAGGCGAGCGTCGGCGGTCGGCAGGTAGAGGCGGCGCGGGCAGGCCTGGGCGACGGCCTGGCCTGCGTCAGAGACTTTTGGCGCAGGGCTGCCATCGCGGCTGACGTAGCTGTTCTCGTCGTAGTACGAGACGCCGCGGCAGGTCATGTGAGCAAAGCCCTTGAACGTGCCGACTGGGGTCTTGATCTGCGGGTCGTAGCGCCAGATCTCGGCGCCGGTGTCCGGGTCCAGGGCCAGCACCTTGCTGTGGGCGGTGCAGGCGTACAGCATGCCGTTGGCCTTCAGCGGGGTGTTTTCGTTGGTCAGCTCCACCGGGTCGTTGTCGGTGGGCAGGTCACCGGTGCGGATGCGCCAGGCCTCTTCCAGGCGGTAAGCATTCTGCGCGGTGATCTGGCGCAGCGGCGAATAACGGTCGCCGTGTTCGGTGCGGCCATAGGCTTGCCAGTCACCGTCCGGCATGGCCGGGGCGGCGCTGCCCATTTCACTGTTGTCGCGGCCCAGTTCGCCGAACACTTCACCCGGGTGGGTGAACTGGCTGCCCAGCGCGCAGGCGCCGGAGGCCACTACTGCAACACTGAGCAGGGCCATATTGGCCTTGTTGGCCGGCCCGGTCAGCGGGCGACGCGCCCACGGCAGCAGCAGTACCACGCCAATGGCGAACCAGATGGCCAGGCGTGGCACCAGTTGCCACCAGTCCAGGCCCACTTCCAGCAGCGCCCACGCGGTGCTGCCCAGCAGCACCAGGCCGTACAGGCCCAGGGCCAGGCGGCGCTGGGCCAGCAGCAGGACGCCCGACAGGGCGAAGCCGATACCGGCGATCAGGTAATACAGCGACCCGCCCAGCTGGCTCAGCTTGATGCCGCCTGCCAGCAGGGCCAGGCCCATCAGCAACAGCAACACGCCCAGCAGGCGCGGTAGCCAGCGGCTTCCATTCTTGGCACCGTCAGTGCTCATCGTATGTTCTCCGTTAGGTGAATGATTGTCAGAAAGTGCTTTGGATCTTCAGGCCGCCGACCAGGGCATCGTCGACCTGCGACACCCCGCCCGGATGGCGGATGTACTGCAGGTTCGGGCGTACCGTGAGCCAGTCGGCCAGGTGAATGCCGTAATACAGCTCGGCGCTGTATTCGGTGTCCTGTACAGGGAGGAAACCGGGGTTGTCATAGTCGTCGAGGCCTGCGGCCTGATTGGCCAGGCGGGCGTTCTTGCGATAGCCGGGGTTGACGTGCACGCGGGCGAGGGCGAAACCGATGTCGTCCTTGGCGCGGGCGTCGAAGGGCCCCTTGTATACCAGTCCTGCCTGCACATAGTTGTCGATGGCATTGGTCTTCTTGTCGTGCACCGTGGCGTTGGCGAACAGGCTCAGGCCGCGCGACTGGTCGGAAGCGAGCGAGGTGACCTGTTGCTGGGCGCCGATCCACAGGCCGTGCTTGCTCGAACTGCTGCGGTAGGCGGCGCCACTGATGGCGGCCGGCTGGCCGTTGCTGTCCTTTAGAACGTCCTGTGCCTTGGCATTACTGTAGTAGTACCCGGCGCGATATTCCCCTTTCAGGCCATTGACCCGTGGGCTCCAGACCAGTTCGATCGGCATGACTGCGCCCTGGGTGCCGCTGCCGCTAAGCTTGAAACCGTTGCCGGATTCAAGGTTGGAGGGGTTCTGCTCGAACACGCCGATCTGGGCGTAGAGCGCATCGTTCAAGTTGTAGCGCACGCGCAGCGCCCACTGGCTGACCGGCCAGTTGTACCAGATGCCGCCGACCCAGTTGCCCACCTGCGAGCCGCAGAAGGCCAGGTTCTGGAAGTCGCAAGGGAAGCTGTTGAAGTCCTCACCCTCGCCGAAGCGACCGATTTTCACGTCCAGGGCGCCATCGAAGTATTTCTGCTTGATCCACATCTGCGTCAGCCGCCAGGTTTCGCCACGGCCCCAGACTTCCTGGGCGGAGGTGAAACCGCCAACGCGCGGGTCGTTGATGCGGTCGTTGCTGATGTTGTCACCGTGGCGTTCGGTGATGGTCAGCTGCAGCTCGGTGTCGTGCCAGCCGAGGATTTTCTCCAGGTCC
The DNA here is from genome assembly GCF_044772285.1 of Pseudomonas sp. NPDC090233. Classification (NCBI taxonomy): domain Bacteria; kingdom Pseudomonadati; phylum Pseudomonadota; class Gammaproteobacteria; order Pseudomonadales; family Pseudomonadaceae; genus Pseudomonas; species Pseudomonas sp. NPDC090233. The sequence goes on from NZ_JBIVYQ010000007.1 coordinate 332,299, forward strand.
AGGTGGCTGCCGAAGGTGAACTGGTCGCTGTAGCGCGCCGTGCGGTCGTGGTCGTAGCCTCCGTGCAGGTTGCTGCCCATCTCGCCGGTGTAGCCGAGGGTGAAGTCGTAGCCTTTTTCCAGCAGCTCGCTGCGGGTGCCGCCCCAGTCGCCGAGCATCCAGGGGGAGTCGCTGGCGAACATGTCGCTGGCGCTGACGCCAGGTGACAGGCTGGCGGCGAGGGCAATCAGGGCAGGGCCGGTGTAGCGGGTTCTAAGCATGAGATAGCGCTATCTTTTGATTATTGAAAAACGGCAAGCGCACCGAGGAGCGGGCTCTTCGATGGAAATGGCGACAGGGATAGGTGAGTGAAGCGATTCAGCTTGCGGCGGGGAGGATATAGGGGAATTTGTAAGAAAAAAAGACAAATTGTCGCAGGTAATTATTACCGAATGGGCAACAATGTAGGTTTTATGTGAACGGTGGGAGCGGCTTCAGCCGCGAACACCGGCGAAGCCGGTGCCAGCCATCGCGTCGCTCGCTTCGCGGCTGAAGCCGCTCCCACTGGGTCATCCAGCAATCTGAAATCAGAAGGTTGTACGCAACCCTACCTCAACGCTGCGCCCTGGCGCTGGCGCGATATCCCGCAAAATCGAACTGGCATAGCGCACCGTTTGATCCGTCAGGTTCTCCCCGCGCACGAACGCCAGCCATTGGCTCTGGCCGATGTCGAACTTGTAGCCGACACTCGCGCCAAGCGTGGTATAGCCATCGGTACTGGTTTCATTGTCGGGCTTGCGGTGTTGCGACGCCGCATGCTGCACATCCACCCGGGCCTGCCAGCGGTCCAGTTCCCAGACCAGCCCGCTGTTCAGCCGCAGCGGTGCAATACGTGGCAACGGCTCGCCGCTGTCGAGGTTCTTGGCCCGGGTGTAATCACCCGACAGCTCCAGCGCAAAGCTGCCGTAGCGGTTTTCGACCAGTTGCCAGCGGTCCTGGGCTTCGATGCCGTAGAAGCGTGCCCTTACGCCCTGGTACTGATACTCGGGGAAGCCGCCGTCGTCATGATCGTGGTCGTGATCCTCGTCATCATGGTCGTGGTCATGCCCTTCGCGCAGGTTGCCCGTGCCGATCAGCCCGATGTAATTGCGGAAGTGGCTATAGAACACCCCGACACTGCCCTTGTGAGTGCCGTTGTCGAAGCGCAACGCCAGGTCGGCGGAGATGGCTTTCTCTTTGTTCAGGCTGGCATCGCCCACTTCGTAAGCCCCGGTGGCGACGTGGGCGCCGTTGGCGTACAGCTCGTAGAACGTCGGCGCACGTTCGGTGTAACCGAGGTTGGCCGCCAGCGCCCATACCGGGTCGAGCTGATACACGGCGCCTGACGACAGGCTGAAGGCGTTGAAGCTGCTGGCGCTGTCGGCGTCGACGAAATTCTCGTTGCCCTTGGCATCCGGGTCGACGCGGGTATGTTCCAGGCGCGCGCCGAGGCTCAGGTTGAGGCGCTCGGTGGCCTGCCATTGTTCGAGCATGAACAGCGCCAGGCTGTCGGTATCGGTATGTGGCACGAAGGCTTCTTCACCCAGCGCCGAAAACTCGTTGCGGCTGACCTGCGCACCAATCACGCCCTCAAGCGGGCCGATCGGCTGGTGGCGGGCCTCGATGCGCGCCTCGTAGCCTTTGTTCTTGAAGGTGGTGTGCACCTCGCCTTCTTCGATCTCGCTGTGCTCGTAGTCGGTGTAGCCGGCATCGACCTTGACCGAGCTGAACGGGCCATCGAGGTCACGCAGTTCGGAGGCGAACGCGTAGTGATCCTGTTTCATGTCCAGGCGCACGCCCGATTCGGCCACCGAACCGTAGTTGCTGTCGTAACGGCTGTAGGAAAGCCCCGCGTAGCCGTGATCCCAGTGATAGGAACCGCCAATCGCGCCGCCGTCCTGGCGACCGTCGCTGTTCTCAAGGCGATGTTTGCTGCCGGGCTCGTCGGCGTCGCGAACCTTGGAACTGCGGGCATAGCCAGGGATGCGCAAGTCGTTGAACTGGCGGCTGTTGGCGTCCAGGTGCAGGGCAAAAGTGCCGTCGCCGGCTTCCAGCTTACCGGCGCTGCTGCGTGTGGTGTCGGCGCCGCCGTAGCGCAGTTCGCCAGCGCCGTGGATGCCCTCGATCGGTGCATCGGGGATGCGGTTGTCGAAGGTGTTTACCACGCCGCCGATGGCGTTGCCGCCGTACAGCAGGGCGGCCGGGCCACGAACGATTTCGACGCGCTCGACGGTGACCGGGTCCAGCGGTACCGCGTGATCGTAGGACAGCGCCGAGGCATCCAGGGCGCCGACGCCGTTGCGCAGAATGCGGATACGGTCGCCATCCAGGCCACGGATTACCGGGCGGCTGGCGCCGGGGCCGAACCAGGTGGAGGCCACACCTGGCTGTTTGTTGAGGGTTTCACCGAGGCTGCCGTGCTGTTGTTGCAGCAGGTCATCGCCTTCGAGCACGGTGCTCGGGGCGGCTAGCTGGCGATTACCCAATGGGTTGGCGGTGATGACCTGGGGTTCGAGTTCCACGGCGTGGCTGGGCGATGAAGCCAACCAGAGGGCGACGGCGAGGGGTGAGAGGCGCAGTGATGAGCACAACATGGGAAAGTGACGGTCCTTGGCAGAGGCTTTTGTATTGTTACTGTATAACATCACTATTTCAGCACAGAGCTTTTATCGATTGCCAGCGGTTTTTGTCATGGGGTACTGCGCCTCTTCGCCACTACACTCGTGTAAGGTGCGCATCTTTCAAACGCTGGAGCACTGGCATGAGCACGGCCCAACACAACGCGCTGCACGGCAAGACCCTCGAACAGATCCTCACCGAGCTGGTGGCGCACTACCAATGGCAGGGCCTGGCCGAGCGGGTTGATGTGCGCTGCTTCAAGAGCAACCCGACCATCAAGTCGAGCCTGACCTTCCTGCGCAAAACGCCGTGGGCGCGGGAGAAGGTCGAGCAGCTGTACGTGAAGCTGCAGCGCAACGCCTGAGATGCCGCGTCATCCCTGGTTGACCCTGGCCGCCGTGCTCGGCTGGCTGGGCTTGACGGTGCAGATATACTTGGTGCTGGTGGCGCGCTGGCAGGAGCAGGCCAGCCTGATCGGCGGGCTGATCAATGTGTTCGGTTATTTCACGGTGCTGACCAACACCCTGGTGGCGACGGTGCTCAGCTACGCGGCCTTCGGGCGCGAATCGCGCGCCAAGCGCTTCTTCCTGATGCCTTCGGTGAGTTCAGCGGTAGCCGCCAGCATCGTGCTGGCGGCGCTGGCTTACAGCGTGTTGCTGCGCCACCTGTGGCAACCGCAGGGGTGGCAGTGGCTGGCGGATGAGTTGCTGCACGATGTGATGCCTGCGCTGTACGTGCTGTACTGGTGGTTCGCGGTGCCCAAGGGGCATTTGCGGCTCTGGCACCTTGCGGTCTGGGCACTGTACCCGGCGGTGTACTTTGCTTACGCGTTGTGGCGAGGGAGCGAGATTGGCATGTATGCCTATCCGTTCATCGACGTGGCGAGCCTGGGGTATGGGCAGGTGATGCTCAATGCGCTCGGGGTGCTGGCGGGGTTCTGGGGGATTGGGTTGGTGCTGTTGGGGCTGGATCGGTGGCAAGGGCGGCGGCTTGTTTAGCCTGTGCCGGCCTCTTCGCGGCTGAAGCCGCTCCTACAGGTACCCCACTGAACCTGAGGACAGTGGGGTACCTGTAGGAGCGGCTTCAGCCGCGAAAGGGCCGGACCTGACGACGCAGATTACTCGTCGTCAGCAGTCCCGTCAGCTCGCCAATAAGCTGCAGCCTTGAGGGAATCTTCCGCAGCCCCTTTCTCCAGCAGCAGCGCCTTGGCCTGGCGGGTCAGCGCTTTTTCCAGCGCCACCCAGCTATACAGCTTGCCATCAGGCAAATTCAGCCCATGCAGCAATGCCAGCAGATCTTCACTGCGCTTGACCCAGATGACCTCCACCTCAGCCTTGCTCGGCAGCGGCTGGCGCTCGTGCTCATCTTCGATCTGGATCACCGCCAGCACCCGGCGTCCTGCAGGCAGTTCCTCCAGACGCCGCCCGATCGCCGGAATGGCCGTCTCATCGCCAATCAGCAGGTAGCTGTCAAAGATATCCGGCACCACCATCGAAGCCCGCGGCCCGGCGATGTTCAGGGTCTGCCCTGGCGCAGCTTGCGCCGCCCAAGTCGACGCAGGGCCGTCGCCGTGCAGCACGAAGTCGATGTCCAGCTCATTGGCAATCAGGTCGATCCGCCGTGGCGTGTACTCGCGCATGGTCGGCCGGGCACCGCCGTCGCGGCCCAGGTTACGGGCGTCGATGGCCTGTTGCTGTTCGGCGGTTTCGGCGAACAGCAACTTGATGTGGTCGTCCGTGCCAAGGCTGGTGAAACCTTGCAGTTCTTCGCCGCCAAGGGTGATGCGGCGCATGCGCGGGGTCAGGTCGGTGACCCGCAACACGTGCAGGCAACGTTGGCGGATTTCGTGGTTGACGCGGTGGATGGTGTCACTCATGGGAATTCTCCATGGCAGCTTGAGCCGGCCCGGAGGCAATGGCCTTGGCGGTTTCGTTGAGCAGCGTGCGAACCCGTTCGATTTCTTCCGGGGGCCAGCGGCCGCTGTGCATGTGCAGGGCATGGCGCAAGTTGCCGACTGCTTCATGAATCTCTGGCGGGCGGTCGTGGCCACGCAGGGCGCGCTTGCTGACTTCGATGCGCATGCGCACGCCGTCGAGGGCGACGACCTGATCGGCGAGGGCGCTGCGGCCGGCTGCGGTGATGGCGTAGAGGCGTTTGCTGCCATGCACCTGGCCGCTGATCAGCTCGGCTTCTTCAAGAAAATTGAGGGTCGGGTAGATGACCCCAGGGCTGGGCGTATAGCTGCCGTCGAACAGGTTTTCGATCTGGCGAATCAAGTCGTAGCCATGCCCCGGTTGTTCGGCCAGAAGGGACAGCATCAGTAGTTTCAGGTCACCCGGAGCGAATACCCGTGGGCCGCGCTCACCGCGGCTGGGACGACGCTCGAAAGGGTCATGGGCGGAGTGGTCACGCATGTAGATGAGGCTCCGAGTGGTTAGATATATCGCAAGATATTACTCAAGATATATCTAAACACAAGCCATCAAATGCTGATGATTATCATCTAGATCTTCGATTGATCACTGGTATGCATCGCCACCTGTGGCGGTTTGCATTCGTTGGGGTTGCCCGGTTCCAGATAGGGCATGAGGATCGGCGCCATGCCCTTGAGCACCTGAACCGGCAGCGCCGAAGTGAACTTGAACGCCTCGGCCGAGCGCCCGGGGACGAAGGCGGTCAACGTGCCGAAGTGGTTGTCGCCGAGGAAGAATACGAAGGTGGCGGTCCGGTTAAGTGAACGTGAGCCTATGAGCCGGCCGCCGGTGCCGAAACTTTCGATGCGGTTGTCGCCGGTGCCGGTCTTGCCGCCCATCACCAGCGGGGTGCCGTCATGCAGCTTGAAGCTGCCGGAGATACGCCGCGCCGTGCCCGCGTCGACCACTTGCGACATCGCCCCCTTGAGCGCCCGGGCCACTTCCACCGGAAGAATCCGCACGCCACGGTCGGGGTCGCTGTTCAGCTTGGTTTCGTAAGGTGTATCGGCGGCGAAGTGCAGGGTGTCGATGCGCAGGGTAGGCAGGCGCACGCCGTCATTCTGGATGATGCCCACCAGTTCGGAGAGCGCCGCCGGACGGTCGCCGGAGCTGCCAATGGCGGTAGCCAGCGACGGCACCAGATGGTCGAACGGGTAACCCACGCGTTTCCAGCGCTGGTGAATGTCGAGGAAGGCTTCGATCTCGACCATCGTGCGGATGCGGCTGTCACGGGCGCCCTGATGGCGGCTCTTGAACAGCCAGCCATAGACTTCCTGGCGCTCGAAGCGGCTGGCATTGACCATCTCGGTCAGCGTTGCGCTGGGATTCTTCAGCAGGTAGCCGAGCAGCCAAAGGTCCAACGGGTGGACCTTGGCGATATAGCCTTGGTCGGGCAGGTCGTATTTGCCTGGGCCGTAAGCTTCGTACATTTCCACCAGGCGGCCGTCGGTGAGTTTGGCCAGCGCTTTCTTGTCTTCCTTGCTATGGGCGCGGACGAACGCATTGAAGGTTTCCTGGCCGGCTTCAGGGAACAGGTAGCGGTGGACTGCCGCCAGGCGCTGCGGGGTGACGCGCATGCTGTCGAGGAAGGTGTCCAGGCGTTGTTGCGAAGTCTTGCGCTGGTATTTTTTCCAGAAGCGCATCAGGTAATTGGTGCCTTCCTTGTCGGCGAAACGGGCGAGGTACTCCTGGCGACGCGGGTCGGCGTCGTCCTTGAGCAGCGGCACGCGGTTGAACGGCTGCTGGTAGGTGACGTAGCGCACCAGGTCGCGCATCAGGCGGATGAACGGCAGGTTGATCGACTCGCGCAGGGCGTCCTTGAGCGTCGGGTTGCGGCTGTTGTCTTCCTTGCGGAAGTTGTTGAACACATGCATGCCGCCGCCGGTGAAAAAGGCTTCGCCGGTGTTGGCCGAATACTTGCGATCGAGCGCGGCGTCGAGCATGGCGTCCAGGCTCTGGTTCTTGCTGTTCTGCGCCAGCCATTCGAGCGACCACTGGGTGATGCGGTCGAGCTCGGCGACTTCGACTTTCTTGAGCTCCGCGGCAGGCTTGCCGGCGTACTTGTCGTGCAACTCGGCGATGATCTCCAGGTAGGTGGTGAGCACCCGCAGCTTGGCCGTCGAGCCCAGTTCCAGCTTGCTGCCTTCGTTGATGTCGAACGGCTGATCGGTGCTGTCGGTCTGCACCCGCACCCGTGAGCCATCGGCGGTGCGCTCGAACAGGGTGAAGCTGTAGCGCACCTGGTCGGTGGTCTTGGTGGTCAGCAGGCGCTCGCCGATCAGGCCCATCTGCGCAGCGAACTCAGGGTCAGCGAGGTTCTTCAGGTATTGACTGGCCTGCAACTGCAGATCGGCCTGCAAGGTACTGGTGGCTGAGACGTCGAGGCGGTCGAGGTCGTACAGCGGGCGGTTGAGCATGGCCGCCAGGCGGTTGCGCGCCAGGCTGATGCCTTTGTTGGTGATGATCGGCACGATGGTCGGCTGTGCCACCCAGTCGCGGTACACCGCTTTGCTGGCCAGCGCCGCCTCGGCCAACGGGCGATCGACGATGCCGTTGGCGGCGAGTACGCGGATGTGCGAGTCGGTGAGCTCGGCAAGCTCCACTCGGCCTTTGGACAGGTAATGCGAAGGGCCGCGTTGGGCGATCATCAGCGACAGTACCTGGCGCAGGGCCAAGCCGCGAGCGGCCATGCTGTCGGCGTCAGTCGCAGTTGAAGTCAGGGCCTGGTTGACCTGGTCGAAGTCGGCGCCGTACCACACCCGCAGGCCTTCGGCCATGCCATGCACTTCGCCGTGGCCAGGCACCGCCGACAGCGGCACGCTGTTCAGGTAGTCACGCACGATACGCTGGCGGGCCTCGGTGGTGTCGGGGCCACCCTGGTAGGCGCGCACACTGGCGGAAATCATCTGGCGGATCTTCTCGGCGCCGGAGACCGTCAGGCCATCCGGTGAGTGGCGGTACTTCTCCAGTTGGGTGGCCAGGGTGCTGCCGCCGGCGGACTGGCCGGGCAGCGCCAGGTATTTGGCGATCTGGCTGTAGGCCGCCTTGGCGAAGCGCGGCCAGTCGACCGCCGGGTTGTTTTTCGGGTCTTTCGGGTCGAGCAGGTCGCGGTTCTCGATGAACAGCAGGCTGTTGACCATCACCGGTGGAATGGCGGCGAAGTCCGGGTACAGGTGTTGCGGGTAGTTGTATTGGTACAGCGTGTCACCGCGGCAATCGGTGATCGACAGGCCGGCCTGGATTTTCTCGATGTAGGGCGCGAACAGGCCATGATCGACGTAGTTCATCAACGCTGGGGAGAAGTGCACTTGTTCGCTGATCAGGTAGTCGCGCTTGAGCAGGCGTGGCAGGAATTCGCCCAGCGCGCTGTAGCCCAGGCGCTTGTCGAACGGCCCTTCGCCCGGGTAGACGATGGCGTCGCTCGGGCCGGGTTGCAGCGAATAGGTCAGGGTGGTGGCCAGCTTGCTGAATTCCCGCGACTGCAGGTCGGAGGTGCGGAATTCGTCATAGGCGGCAAAACCGATGGCGACGATCGCCACCAGCAGGATCAGCAGGATCAGCCGCCACCACAGCCGACGCTGACGGGGGGACTTGGGTTGTGGCGTCTCGGCCAGAGGTGCTTCGGGTGCTTCCGTTCCGGTTGGTTCCGATTGCCACAGTGCGCCCATAATCTTCAATCCGGCCAGGTACTTTTCGTCTTGCTTGTCTGAAGCTTAGACGCTGACGGCAGGAGGTGAAAAATTTGTAGGAACTGCAGAAATCCAAAGTCGGATATGCGCCTTTGGTGTGGGTTTCTTCCTACGTTGATATTGATAGGGTGGCTGGGCAGAACGGTGGACGGCACTTACGCCCCGGATTTCTCGCCAAATTTCTACGTATTTACAGTGAAAAGCCCTACAGCGGGCTTCCTATACTGCTCGACCCCTTCGCCATGCCAGACGCTCTAGTCCGGCATACGGGCCGGCCCACAAGGCCAGCCTGGCAAGCCAACGCCTCGCCTATCGGCGAGGTCGGTGCTGCACGAAGGTCAAATCCAATAACAAAATGAGGTTGTATTGCTATGCCAGTCGGCAACCCCCCTGCCCATGGCGAGACCGCACAAGGCGGCCCGCTAAAGCGTGAACTGGGCGAACGGCACATCCGCCTGATGGCGCTGGGCGCCTGCATCGGTGTCGGTCTTTTCCTCGGTTCGGCCAAAGCCATTGAAATGGCTGGCCCCGCGATCATGCTTTCCTACATTATCGGTGGCCTGGCGATCCTGGTGATCATGCGCGCCCTTGGCGAGATGGCCGTGCACAACCCGGTCGCCGGCTCGTTCAGCCGTTATGCCCAGGACTACCTCGGCCCGCTGGCGGGCTTCCTCACCGGCTGGAACTACTGGTTCCTGTGGCTGGTGACCTGCGTCGCGGAAATCACCGCGGTGGCCATCTACATGGGTATCTGGTTCCCCGACGTGCCGCGCTGGATCTGGGCCTTGGCGGCACTGGGCAGCATGGGTGCGATCAACCTGATCGCAGTCAAGGCGTTTGGCGAGTTCGAGTTCTGGTTCGCCCTGATCAAGATCGTCACCATCATCGCAATGGTCCTGGGCGGCATTGGCATCATCGCCTTCGGCTTCGGTAACGACGGCGTGGCGGTCGGTATCGGCAACCTGTGGAGCAATGGCGGCTTCATGCCCAATGGTGTGACTGGCGTGCTGATGTCGCTGCAGATGGTGATGTTCGCCTACCTGGGCGTCGAAATGATCGGCCTGACCGCTGGCGAAGCCCGCAACCCGCAGAAAACCATCCCGCAGGCCATCGGCTCGGTGTTCTGGCGCATCCTGTTGTTCTACGTCGGCGCCCTGTTCGTGATTCTGTCGATCTACCCGTGGAACGAAATCGGTAGCCAGGGTAGCCCCTTCGTCATGACCTTCGAGCGTCTCGGCATCAAGACGGCGGCCGGCATCATCAACTTCGTAGTCATCACTGCGGCATTGTCGTCCTGCAACGGCGGCATCTTCAGCACCGGGCGCATGCTCTACAGCCTGGCGCAGAACGGCCAGGCGCCCGCCACGTTCGCCCGCACCTCGAAAAACGGTGTGCCGCGCAACGCGCTGCTGCTGTCGATCGGTGCCTTGCTGCTGGGCGTGTTGGCCAACTACCTGGTACCGGAAAAGGTGTTCGTCTGGGTAACCTCGATCGCCACCTTCGGTGCGATCTGGACCTGGGTGATGATCCTGCTGGCGCAGATCAAGTTCCGCGCCGGGCTTTCGACGGCCGAAAGCAAGGCTTTGAAGTACCGCATGTGGCTGTGGCCGCTGAGCTCCTACCTGGCACTGGCCTTCCTGGTACTGGTGGTGGGCCTGATGGCGTACTTCGAAGATACCCGCGTGGCGCTGTATATCGGCCCGGCGTTTCTGGTATTGCTGACCGCCTTGTATTACACCTTCCGCCTGGCGCCGAAGGAGCAGCAAGCGGTCCCGAGTACCGCTTCCTGATTCGAAAAAAACCTTGGGGCCGCGAAAGCGGCCCCAATCTTTTCAGGCCGCCACCTCACTGTTGGGCTCGAAACTGTCGGCCCGCGCCAGCTGCCACATCCGCGAATAAAACTGTCCATTGACCTCGCCGGTGAGCAATTCGCCCGGTTTGAGGAACACATGCATCTGCGAGAACAGCTTGATCTCGGTGGCCGAAACACGTCTGACCAGGTGCTTGGCCTCTAGTTGTGCCGGATGCTCCAGGCCTGCCGCCGCGAGCATCTCAGCCAGTGCGCGCAGGGTGTTGTGGTGGAAGTTCAACACCCGCTGGGCTTTATCCGGCACCACTAGTGCACGCTGACGCAATGGGTCCTGGGTGGCGACACCGGTAGGGCATTTGTTGGTGTGGCAGCTCTGCGACTGGATACAGCCGATGGCGAACATGAAGCCACGCGCCGAGTTGGCCCAGTCGGCGCCGATGGCCAGCACGCTGGCAATGTCGAAAGCACTGACGATCTTGCCGCTGGCGCCCAGCTTGATCTTGTCGCGCAGGTTCAGGCCGACCAGGGTGTTGTGCACGAACAGCAAGCCTTCACGCAGCGGTACGCCGATGTGGTCGGTGAACTCCACCGGTGCCGCGCCGGTGCCGCCTTCCTTGCCGTCGACGACGATGAAGTCGGGCAGAATGCCGGTTTCCAGCATGGCCTTGGCAATGCCCATGAACTCCCACGGGTGGCCCAGGCAGAATTTGAAGCCCACTGGCTTGCCGCCGGACAGCTCACGCAGCTGGGCGATGAACTGCATCATCTCGATGGGCGTGGAGAAGGCGCTGTGGCGCGAAGGAGAGATGCAGTCCTCACCCATGAGAATGCCGCGGGTTTCGGCAATTTCCTGGGTGACCTTGTGCTTGGGCAGGATGCCGCCGTGGCCGGGCTTGGCGCCTTGGCTCATCTTGATTTCGATCATCCGCACCTGCGGGCTGCGCGCCTGGGCGGCGAAGCGCTCGGGGTCGAAGCGCCCGTCCGCCGTGCGGCAGCCGAAGTAGCCGCTGCCCAATTCCCATACCAGGTCGCCACCGTGTTCGCGGTGATAGGGGCTGATGCTGCCTTCACCGGTGTCATGGTGGAAATTGCCCAGCTTGGCACCCTGGTTGAGGGCGCGGATGGCATTGGCGCTGAGCGAGCCGAAGCTCATGGCGGAAATGTTGAAGATTGATGCCGAATAGGGCTGGCTGCACTGCGGCCCGCCGACGATGATGCGAAAGCTTGCCGGGTCGGCCAGCGGCGCCGGGCGCATGGAGTGGCCGATGAATTCGAAGCCGGACTCGTACACGTCGATCAGCGTGCCGAAAGGTTTATCCGAAGCTTCGTTCTTGGCTCGCGCATACACCAGTGAGCGCTGGGCGCGGGAGAAGGGCAGGGCGTCGCTGTCGGCCTCCAGCAGGTACTGGCGGATCTCCGGGCGGATGCCCTCGACCAGGTAGCGGATGTTGCCAAGGATCGGGTAGTTGCGGCGCACCGCGTGGCGCTGCTGCAGCAGGTCGAACAGGCCGATCAGGCTGAGCACTGCGGTGGTCAGGGTGAACGGCCACAGCCATTCGTGATGGAGGAACGGCAGGCTCGCCAGGGTGAACAGCACACAAGCGGCAAACACTGCGTAGCGACTGAGAAGTGACAGGCTCATACGGGGTCCTTACGATGGCGCGGTCAGGCTCAGGGCCTGGGGGCAAACCCCGACCATAGCCCGGTTGTGCGGCGCTGAAAATGAAATTCGGGGTATCGAAAATCATTCTCATAACCTTCGCGCGACTGCACCGCAAACCCTGTGGGAGCGGCTTTAGCCGCGAAGCGGGCGACGCGGTAGATGGCACCGGCTTCGCCGGTGTTCGCGGCTGAAGCCGCTCCTACAGGGAGTAGCGGCTTCAGAACGTATCGCGCAGAAGCTTCAGTCGCCAAGATTGTTGATCTTCGGGCGAAGCCTCGGCCAGGAATACGTAGCGCCCGGCAATCCGCACCGCCACCGGTACACCGTCGCAGTACAGCAAGCGGTTACCGCCCACTGCGGGCACTTTCGCCCCAGGCAACAATGACCCAATCAGGTTAAGCGGGTCGCTGGCACTGACCACCACCAGCGCGCCGTCCAATTCCCGACGTCGCACTTGGCGCAGCAACCCGACCGCTTCCGGCAAGGCAAACTGCTCCCCGGCCAACCCGGCAATGAAGCGCCCGCCGCGAATCTCGCCACGCGCCTCCAACCGGTGGTAGCAGCGCAGCAGGTCGCGCCAGGGTGGCAGCACATCGCTTTCCCGCTCCAGCAGCCGCCAGCAGATCACGCCATAACGGCGCAACAGGCTACGGGCGATATGTTCCAGGCGCTGGCCTTCGTCCACCGCGGCGGCGGCCCTGCGCAACAATGCCCAGCGTCCCGCATGGGCCATGCTGCTGGACATCGGTGAGTGGCCGCGCCTGCTGGTGCGCGATGAGCGTTTTGCTGCTGGCGTAATCAGGCTACGCAGGCCGGTGAAACTGTCGGCACCCACCAAACCGGCGCCCACCAGCGCTTGCAAGGCCGTTTCCAGTTCGCTGGGCAATAGACGGGCTTCGTGCGTAAGTTCGTCGAAGAACAGCGCCCCCTGCGTTTGCAATACCTCATGCACGCGTTGCGCACGGGGGGGCAATTCATCCAACGTCGGAGCAGGTGCCAGGCTGCGCCAAAGCGCCAGATGCTCACGCGGCAGCAGCACCAGCGGCGTGCTGGCCAAGGTGGTGCTGGCGACCGTGGTCGCCAGGCGGCTCCAGGCAAACTGCCCGCTGCGGCAGGCATCATCGAGCCAGTGCGGGCTGTAATCCTTGATTCGCGCTGGCAGCAGTTCCGCCTCCCAGGCACCGGCAGCCACGGGAAAGCCCTGCAACTGCTCGAGTACTTCAGCCACTGCCTGCGGCCCGCGCAAGCGTTCGTCGCTTGCCAGGTGCTGCCAATCGAACAGAAAACGCATGAAGTCCTGCAGGCTGACCGGCTCGATTTCCCGGCGCAGGCGTTTCACGGTATAGCGATGGATGCGCGCCAGCAGGTGGCGCTGGCACCACTGCTGCTGAGCTTCCCCAGGGCTGAAATGGCCCCGCAGCACATAGCCTTCCGCTTCCAGGCGAGCCAAGGCCTGTTCGACATGCGCTTCGGGTTTGCCGATGGGTGCGGAGATCTGCGCCAGGGTCAACGGGCCGTAGCCGCTCAGGCGGGCGCGCAACAGCTCAGTCAACGCACTGTCCGGGTCGATGGGCTGATCGAAGCCAGCAAGCACATCGAGCGCAGGCTCCAGGCGTGCATGCGGATACAGCGCTTGTAGCAGGTACTGGCGCTCGCGCGCCAACCACAGCTGTTCAACGGGCAGGCGCAACGCCCGACCGGCCTTGGCCAGCTGTCTGAGCAACAAGTCCCAGCTGGGATTGGCCTGCACTTCGCGATGGCTGATGGCGCCGAGGCTCATCAAGGCTTCATGCATCTCGTCTGTGCTGCTGGGTTGCGGCCAGGCCTCGGCCTCGACGGCGCTGATCGCGTCGGCATCCAGCGCGCCCAGGTCATCGCTGCTGTGTACCTCGTTCCAGCGCCGGTTGAGCACCGCCTGGGTACGGCGTTCTTCCAGCGGAGCATCATCGAGGAAGGCGTAGGGCCTGGCGTTGAGAATGGCCGATGCCAGCGGCGAGGGCGCGGGCAGGTCGCGGCAAAGGAGGCGTATCTCGCCGTTTTCCATGCGCCGCAACAGGGCCAGCCAGCCTTCGCTGTCCATCGCTTCGTGCAGGCAATCGTCGAGGGTCTGTTCGACCAGCGGGTGATCGGGGATCTGCCGTTCACCGGCGATGTTTTCCAGGCAGGCGATCTGGTCGGGGAACACGGCGGCGATCAGGTCCTCGCTTTTCATGCGCTGGATCTGCGGCGCGACCTTGCGCCCCCCCACAAAGCGCGGCAGCGCCATTGCAACGGCGGCGTTCCAACGCCAGCGCACGCCGAACAAGGGTGCGTCGAGCAGCGCCTGGATCAACACCTGCTCGGCGTTGCGGATGGACAGGTAGCGCCAGACTTCATCCAGCTCGAAACTGTGGCTGGTGGACAGCGACAGCACGATGGCATCTTCGCTGGCCGCAGCCTGCAATTCGAAATTGAACGTGCGGCAGAAGCGCTTGCGCAAGGCCAGGCCCCATGCGCGGTTGAGGCGGCTGCCGTAGGGTGAATGGATGATCAACTGGGTGCCGCCCGACTCATCGAAAAACCGCTCCATCACCAGCGTCTGCTGCGAGGGCAGGGCGCCCAGCACCTCGCGGGTGCGCCCCAGGTAATCGAGCAGTTGGCTGGCGCAGGCCTCTTCCAGCGCATAGGCACTGTGCAGCCATGCCATTACTGGAGCGAGCTCGCCGTTGCTGAACCCCAGTTGCTCATCGATGCGTGCCTGCAGGCGGGCCACGGCAGCCGACAGCTCGTCGCTGCGCCCCGGCGCCTCGCCTAGCCAGAACGGAATGGTCGGCGGCAGCCCATGGGCGTCCTCGACCCGCACTCGACCGGCCTCGACCCGCACGATGCGATAAGAGGCATTGCCCAGCTGGAAGATGTCGCCGGCAATGCTTTCCACGGCAAAGTCCTCGTTGACGCTGCCAATGTTCAGCGCTTGCGGCTCCAGAAGCACGGCGTAGTCGGCGGTTTCCGGAATGGTGCCACCACTGGTCAGGGCGGTCAGTTGGCTGCCCCTCCGGCCTCGTAAAGTACCGCTGACCGCATCGCGGTGCAGGTAGGCACTGCGCACACCCTGGCGGCCGTTGTAGCCTTCGGCGAGCATGCGCAGCAGCGCCTGGTAATGCTCGATGTCGAGTTCGGCGTAGGGCGTTGCCTGCCGCAGGCAGTCGAACAGCGCCTGCTCCTGCCAGGGCTGGTTGCTGGTTTCGGCGACGATCTGCTGGGCCAGCACGTCCAGCGGGGCCTTGGGGATCTGCAACTGGTCGAGCTCGCCCTGACGTACGCAGTCGAGCAGGGCGGCGCACTCGATCAGGTCATCGCGCGAGGTCGGGAACAGGCGCCCTTTGGGGATGCCTTCGACCTGGTGGCCAGAGCGGCCGACCCGCTGCAGGAAGGCGGCAATCGAACCGGGTGAGGCGATCTGGCAAACCAGGTCGACATCGCCGATATCGATGCCCAGCTCCAGCGACGCCGTGGCCACCAGTACCTGCAGCTGGCCATTCTTCAGGCGCTGCTCGGCATCCAGACGCAGCTCTTTGGCCAGGCTGCCGTGATGCGCGGCCACGGCCTCCTTGCCCAGGCGATCGCTGAGGTGGCGGGTGAGGCGTTCGGCCAGGCGCCGAGTGTTGACGAAGACCAGGGTCGTGCGGTGTTCGCGGGCCAGGTCTGCCAGGCGGTCGTAAACCAGGTTCCACACGTCCGTTGCCATCACCGCGCCCAAGGGCACTGGCGGGACTTCGAGGGCCAGGTCGCGCTGGCGTGCGTGGCCGATATCAACGATGGCGCAGGGGCGCTGGTGGCCGACCAGAAACTGCGCCACCCGCTCCACAGGCCGTTGGGTGGCGGACAGGCCGATGCGGCGCAGCGGCCGCCCGGCAAGCACTTGCAGGCGCTCCAGGGTCAGCGCCAGATGCGCGCCGCGCTTGTTGCCGGCCAGGGCATGGATTTCATCGACAATCACCGTGTGCACGCCGGTCAAGCCCGCGCGCCCCGATGCCGAGCCCATCAGCACATAGAGCGACTCCGGCGTGGTCACCAGAATGTGTGGCGCGCGTTTGCGCATGGCTGCGCGTTCTTTCTGAGGTGTATCCCCGGTGCGCACGGCCGTACTGATGCGCGGCGCCTTGAGGCCCTGTTCTTCGAGTGCCTGACTGATGCCTTCGAGCGGCGCCTGCAGGTTGAGGCGGATGTCGTTGGACAGGGCCTTGAGCGGAGAGACATAAACGACCTGTGTCTGCGCGGGCAATTCACCGCCCTGTTCGAGACCTTGTCGAAACAGCTCGTCGAGCACCGCGAGAAACGCACTCAGGGTTTTGCCCGAGCCGGTCGGTGCGGCCAACAGCATCGATTGGCCGGCATGGATCAAGGGCCAGGCACGCGCCTGGGCGTCGGTGACCGTGGCGAAATGGCGACGGAACCAGGTGCCGACGGCGGGGTGGAACAGCTCCAGCACAGGGTGCTGATGGGCGGGCAGGTTCATGTCTTGGTTATGGCGGCTGGCTGGCGGCTTGGCAAGTGGCCGTTCGTCTGTCAGCAGGTCGGTTGCCCTGATTCCGTCATCATGTGATCCTTGCCCGCCCCGAATCGCACGAGAATAACCGCATGCCTGACACCATCCGTATCGCCGCCGCCCTGTTGATCGACCCGCAAGGCCGCACCCTGCTTGTGCGCAAGCGCGGTACCCTGGCGTTCATGCAACCAGGCGGCAAGATCGATGCCGGTGAGTCGCCGGTAGAGGCGCTCGTACGTGAGCTGCACGAGGAGCTTGGCCTGCGTATCGACCCGGCCCAGGCCGTACACCTGGGGCGCTTCAGCGCACCAGCCGCCAATGAGCCCGGCTTCGAAGTACAGGCCGAGTTGTACCGTGTCGACAGCGCCGAGGCCGTGGTCCCGGCGGCTGAAATCGAGGAAGTGGTATGGCTGGCGGCTGACGAGGCGCCGGTCATGGAGCTGGCGCCACTGACCCGCGACCTGATCCTGCCGCTGTACCGCCAGGCCGTCAGCGTACCGCGCTGACCCCGTCGAGGGTGGCGAACGACGTGTCCTTGGCGGTCAGCAGGAAGTCACGCATGTACGGTGCATCGAGCATGTCGGTGCGCACCGCCGCGTAGAGCGTGGCGAACAGGCCTTTCTCGCCCAGGCGTTTGCCCTTCACGTAACCGCGCGAGCTGTACTCGTGCAGCGCCCAGTGCGGCATACCGCACACACCGCGGCCGCTGGCCACCAGCTGCATCATCATCACCGTCAGCTCCGACGTGCGCACTGCGGCCGGTTCGATGTCGGCCGGCTCCAGGAAGCGGGTGAAGATATCCAGCCGGTCGCGTTCCACCGGGTAGGTGATCAGGGTCTGGTCCAGCAGATCCTGGGGCACCATGTAGGGCTTGCTGGCCAGCGGATGCTGGTTGGCCACGGCGAGCATGGCTTCATAGGTGAACAGCGGCACATAGGTGATGCCGGCGAGGTCGAGGGGGTCGGAGGTGACCACCAGGTCCAGGTCGCCACGGGCCAGAGCGGGGAGCGGGGCAAAGGCGAAGCCCGAGGCCAGGTCCAGCTCTACTTCCGGCCAGGCATCGCGGAACTGATCGATGGTCGGCATCAGCCATTGGAAGCAGCTGTGGCATTCGATGGCCATGTGCAGGCGCCCGGCGGTACCGCCGGCCAGGCGCGCGATGTCACGCTCGGCGCCGCGCAGCAGCGGCAGGGTGGCATCGGCCAGTTGCAGCAGGCGCAGGCCGGCGCTGGTGAAGCGGATCGGTTTGCTCTTGCGCACGAACAGCGGCAGGCCCAGGCGTTCTTCCAGTTCCTTGAACTGGTGCGACAGCGCCGATTGGGTCAGGTGCAGCCGCTCTGCGGCCTCCACCAGGCTGTCAGCCTCGCGAAGGGCATGAAGGGTTTTCAGGTGGCGCATCTCCAGCACGGCTGACTCCGAGAGATAATTGTGTAGTAAGCAGGGATGAGTTGAGTTTCTCTCATGTTGCCCAAGCTGTCGACTGGACGTTGCGCCGCACCGCTCGGCAGGGTTCATCAAACTGTCACTGAACTGTGGCAGCGCGCCCGAATTAAATTCATCAGACTCGCGCTCTACTGGGGATCTGCATTCTGGTGTTTCTTTCATGCGGGCTTTTTTGCTGTTTTTCTTATTTCTTGTCAGCGTGCCGGCGACGTTCGCCGATCAGCGTTGTGATGCTCATGTACCGGTTCAACGGGCTGAGCTGGGTGACCTGAGCCTGGTTTACCAGAGCGTCGGTGCGCCTCGCGATCCGGCATTGCTGCTGGTGATGGGCCTGGGTGGGCAATTGATCCACTGGCCGGACGATGTGGTCGAGGCCTTGTGCCGCCAGGGTTTTCGGGTCATTCGTTATGACAATCGCGATGTCGGACTGTCACGGTGGAACCAGCTGCCACCTTCGGCAAACCTGACGGTCGAACTGCTGCGCTACAAGTTGGGTTTTCCAGTTGCAGCGCCCTACACCCTGACCGACATGGCGGGAGATGGGCTGGGCCTGATGGATTCATTGGGCATACGGCAATTTCATGTATTGGGTGTCAGCATGGGCGGCATGATCGCCCAGCACATGGCGGCGATGGCGCCGGAGCGGGTACGTAGCCTGACGCTGGTGATGTCCAGTTCTGGCGCAGCGGGTTTGCCGGCGCCGGACCCTGCCCTGGTGCAACTGTTGGCGCGTCGAAGCGCACCGAATCGGGAAGTGGCCATCGAGCAGCAGGCTGACCTGCTGGCGGCCCTAGGCAGCCCGGAGGTACGCGATGACCGGGCTGCACTGTTACAGCAGGCTGCGCTGGCGTATGACCGAGCGTTCAACCCCGATGGCGCCAAACGCCAGATCATGGCGATCCTCGCTGAACCAAGCCGGGTAGCGCTGCTGAACCAGTTGCGCGTGCCGACCCTGGTGGTGCATGGCACGGCCGATCCACTGCTGCCGGTGATGCATGGGGTGCACTTGGCGGCGCATATTCAAGGAAGCCAATTGCGGCTGATTCCGGGGCTGGCGCATCGTTTCCAGGAGCAGTTCAAGGCGCCGTTGCTGGGGGCGGTGCTGCCTTACCTGCAGTCGCATCGGCAGGATGTCACGCATATTGCTGGTCTTTGAACACCTCAGTGGGAGCGGCTTCAGCCGCGAAGCAAGCGACGCGGTGGATGGCACGGGCTTTGCCGGTGTTCGCGGCTGAAGCCGCTCCCACGGGGATCTCAGCCAAGCCCGTACTTCTTGACCTTGTCGAACAGCGTGGTCTTGGCCATGCCCAGCTCCTGGCTGGCCTGGCTGAGGTTGCCGCCGGTACGTTGCAGGGCGTCGCTGAGCAGGTTGCGCTCGAAGGCTTCAACCGCCTCGGCGAAGCCCAGGCCCTGGCTGGCGCCACCGCTCGGGCCTTTCTTGAAGGCTGGCAAACCCAGGGCATAGCGCTCGGCCACGTTGCGCAACTCACGCACGTTTCCGGGCCAGTCGTGGGCCATCAGGCGCGACAAGGTCTGGCTGTCCAGCGTCGGTGTCTCGCGGTCGAAGCGCAGCGCCGACTGCTGCAGAAAATGTTCGAACAGCTGCAGGATGTCTTCGCGGCGCTCGCGCAGCGGCGGCAATTCCAGAGTCACCACGTTCAGGCGGTAATACAGGTCGCTGCGGAAGTGTCCGGTCTGGCCGAGGGCATCGAGGTCGGCCTTGGTTGCGGCAATCACCCGGCAATCGACCGCAATGCTCTGGTTCGAGCCCAGACGCTCCAAGGTGCGCTCCTGCAGTACCCGCAGCAGTTTGATCTGCAGGTTGATCGGCATGCTCTCGACTTCGTCGAGGAACAGCGTGCCGCCATTGGCGTGTTCGATCTTGCCGATGCGGCGCTTGCCCGCGCCGGTGAAGGCGTTGGCTTCGTGGCCGAAGATCTCGCTTTCGAAGAGGTTTTCCGGCAGGCCGCCGCAGTTCAGCGCGACGAAGGGCTGGCCCTGGCGTCGGCTGAAGTCGTGCAGGCATCGGGCAACCAGTTCTTTGCCGGTACCGGTCTCGCCTTCGATCAGCACGTTGGCCGAAGTGTCGGCAACGTTGGCGATCAGTTCCCGCAAGTGTTCCATCGCGGGCGAGCGGCCAATGATGCGGCCCTCCAGGCTGCTCTGCTCGACCAATTGGCGGCGCAGGGCCACCACCTCACGCGACAGCCCGCGCTGTTCCAGGGCGCGGCGCACCACGTCGACCAGGCGTTCCGGCGAAAAAGGCTTCTCCATGAAGTCGTAGGCGCCGTTGCGCATGGCACCGACCGCCATGTCGATATCGCCATGGCCGGTGATCAGCACCACCGGCAGGCTGCGATCACGTGCCTTGAGGCGGTTGAGCAGTTCCAGGCCATCAATGCCTGGGAGGCGGATGTCGCTGACGACGATGCCGGCGAAATCATCGCCGATGCGTTCCAGGGCCTGCTCGGCGCTGCCCACACCTTCGCAGGCAATGTCTTCCAGGGCCAGCGCCTGTTGGCAGCCGAGCAGCACATGCGGGTCGTCTTCGACGATCAGGACAGTAAGTGGCGCTTGGTTCATGGGAGCTCTGCCGATTCGTTGGGAGGGGAGACCAGCGGCAGGGCGAGGACGAAGGCCGTCCCGCCGCTGACCGGGTGCTCGACGTTGAGGCTGCCCTTGGCAGCGGCGGCAAGGCTCGCCGACAGGGTAAGGCCCAGGCCCAGGCCGTGCTCGCCCGGTTTTGTGGTGAAGAAAGGTTCGAACAGATGCTTGCGCGCCTCGGCATCGATGCCGTGGCCATTGTCGCGCACTCGCAGGCGATACTTGTCGCCTTGCAACTCGCCCTCCAGCCACAGTTCAGGCAGTGGCACGGTGGACATGGCGTCGAGGGCGTTGCCGATCAGGTTAACCAGAATCTGCTCAAGGCGGGTCTGGTCGATGGCCAGCTGCTGGTCATCGAACTGGCTGTGCAGCTTCAGGTGGCAACCGCTGATGCGGTTGGCCAGCACCTGCAAGCTGGCCTCCACGGCCTTGGCCAGCGAAGCCTGACCACTGTCGTCGCCACGCCGGGCGAACGAGCGCAGGCTGGCGGTGATGCGGCCCATGCGGTCGATCAGGTCGTTCATGGTGCGCAGGTTGGTGCTGGCGGTTTCCAGGGCGCCGCGTTCGAGGAAGCGCACGGTGTTGCCGGACAAGGTGCGCAGCGCCGCCAGCGGCTGGTTGAGTTCGTGGGCAATGCTGGTGGACATCTGCCCGATGGCCGCCAGCTTGCCCGCCTGCACCAGTTCGTCCTGGGCATGACGCAAGGTCTGCTCGGCGTGGCGGCGCTCGCGGATCTGGCCTTTGAGGCGTTCGTTGCTGGCGCGCAGGTCGGCGGTGCGGTCGGCGATGCGCCGCTCCAGCTGGCTGTTGGCTTCTTCCAGCGCCTCGCGGGCGGCCAGGCGGGTGGCGATTACCTTGCGCCGCTCGTTCCAGGCGATGGCGAGAATCGCCAGCAGGGCGAACGCCACGCCGACCAGGATGCCTTGCACCATCGATTCGCGGCGCAGGTCTTGCAAAGGGGTGAGCAGGGTGAAATGCCAGGGGGTATCGACCAGGCGCCGGGTTTGCGCGAGGTACGCCACCTCGTGGGGTTTGCCGTGGGCGGTTTCGCTGTTGGCCGGGAAGGTCAGTTTCTCTACGCCATCGGCTAACGTCTCGCGGGCCAGCGGCTGCAGCTCGTTGAGCGGCCACCAGTAATATTGCAGGCTGCGCGCCAGGCGTTCCTTGATCTGCGGGGTCAACGGACGCACCGATTTCAGCCGCCGCGCCGGGTCGCTGGACAGGATGATGATGCCATTTTCATCGCTGACGAAGGCTTCCAGGCGGGCGCGTTGCCAGCGCTCCTCCAGGGTGTCGAGACGCACCTTGATCACCGCCACGCCAATGATCTTGCCGTGTTCTTCAAGGCCGTGGGCCAGGTAGTAGCCCGCTTCGCCCGTGGTGCTGCCGATGCCGTAGAACCGGCCCGGCTCACCGCGCACGGCGGTCTGGAAATAGGCACGGAACGACAGGTCCTCACCGAGGAACGAATCGGCATCGCGCCAGTTGCTGGTGGCCTGTACCCGGCCATTGGTATCGAGGACGAAAATCGCCCGGCTGCGGCTACGGCGGTTGAGGCCTTCGAGGTATTCGTTGACGGCCTGGCGGGGGCCGCCGTCAGGGTCGGTCAGCAGCTGCGAGACGCTGTCTTCCAGCTCCAGCAGGCTGGGCAAGTAGGTGTACTTGCTGATTTCGCTCTCGACCGTGCGCGCGTGCAGCTCAAGCGCGCGCTCGCCGTTTTCGCTGAGGGTGCGGATGCCGTTGCTTTCGCTGATCAGGTAGCCAGCCATCCCCAAGCCGACCATCAGCAGGATGATCAGGGGCGGCAACAGCAATTGGCGGATCAGGCGGGATTTCACGGCAGGCTTGGCAGGGAGAAGGAGCGAGGGGTCGCATTTCATCACAGTGGCCTTGTCACGACCAGCATCCGCTGCCCGGAGGATCCCGGGGCAGCGGAAACAGTGGCCGACTTAGTGTTGCAGGATCTTGCTGAGGAAGTGCTGGGTGCGTTGGTCGCGGGCACCTTGGTCACCGAAGAACTCTTCCTTGGTGCAGTCCTCGATGATGCTGCCCTTGTCCATGAAGATGACCCGGTTGGCGACCTTGCGCGCGAAGCCCATCTCGTGGGTCACGCACATCATGGTCATGCCTTCGTGGGCCAGTTGCACCATCACGTCCAGTACTTCGCTGACCATTTCCGGGTCCAGTGCCGAGGTCGGCTCGTCGAACAGCATGACGATCGGGTCCATGGCCAGCGCGCGGGCAATCGCCACACGTTGCTGCTGGCCACCGGAGAGCTGGCCGGGGTGTTTCTTGGCGTGGGAACTGAGGCCAACGCGATCGAGCAGGGCCAGGCCCTTCTTGGTGGCTTCCGCCTCGCTGCGACCGAGGACCTTGCGCTGGGCGATGGTCAGGTTCTCGGTGATGGTCAGGTGCGGGAACAGTTCGAAGTGCTGGAACACCATGCCCACGCGTGAACGCAGCTTCGGCAGGTTGGTCTTCGGGTCGGCGATGGAGGTGCCATCGACCACGATGTCGCCCTTCTGGAACGGCTCCAGCGCGTTGACGCACTTGATCAACGTGGATTTACCCGAGCCCGACGGGCCGCAGACCACCACCACTTCGCCTTTCTTGACCTCGGTGCTGCAGTCGGTCAGTACCTGGAAGTCGCCGTACCACTTGTTGACGTTCTTGATGGAAATCATACGGTGATCCTTTTTTGCAGGCGCTTGACCAGCCACGAAGCGGAGAAGCTGATGAGGAAGTAGACGACCCCGGCGAAGATCAGGAACTCATGGGAGCGCCCGATGATGTCGCCGTTGGAGCGTGCCGAGTTGAGGAAGTCGACCAGGCCCACGGTGTACACCAGCGAGGTGTCCTGGAACAGGATGATGCTCTGCTGCAGCAGCAGCGGGGTCATCTTGCGGAACGCCTGGGGCAGGATGATCAATCGCATGGTCTGCGCGTAGTTCATGCCCAGCGCTTGCGCGGCGCCCATCTGGCCTTTGGAGATCGACTGCACGCCGGCACGCACGATTTCACAGAAGTACGCGGCCTCGAACATCATGAAGGCGACCACGCAGGAGGTGAAGGCACCCACCGGGGTGTCCTCGCCGGTGATCCAGCGCAGCACGAATGGTACCGCCAGATAGAACCAGGTGATCACCAGCAGCAGCGGGATCGAGCGGAAGTAGTTGACGTACGCGCCAGCCACCCGCGACAGCAGCTTGCTCGACGACAGGCGCATCAGGGCCAGGATGGTGCCCAGCGCGATACCGCCAACCACGCCCATGACCATCAGCTTGAGGGTCATGACCATGCCTTCCCAGAGGGCGGGCAGGGCTGGGATGATTTCGCTGAAATCCATTTCCATTTACTTGCCCCCCACGGAAATCAGGCCAGGTACGGCGACCTTCTTCTCGACCATGCGCATGAGCAGCATCAGGCCCATGTTCAGGGTGAAGTAGATCAGGGTGGCCAGGGTAAATGCCTCGAACAGGTTGGCGGAAAACTCGGCGGTCTGTTTGGTCTGCGCGAGCAGTTCCATCAGGCCGATCAGCGAGGCCACCGAAGAGTTCTTGAAGACGTTGAGGAACTCGGAGGTGAGCGGCGGAATGATGATCCGGTACGCCTGCGGCAGCAGCACGTTGTTATAGATCTGCGGCAGGCTGAAACCCATAGCGCGGGCAGCGGCTTCCTGGCCCTTGGGCAGCGCCTGGATACCGGTACGCACCTGTTCGCAAACCCGTGCGGCGGTGAACAGGCCTAGGCAGATGACCACGCTGATCAAGGCCGACGTAGTCGGGTTGAGGTCTTGCTTGAACCATTCCTGCAGGCCTTCGGGCAGCAGGTCTGGTACCAGGAAATACCAGATGAACAGCTGCACCAGCAGCGGCACGTTGCGGAACAGCTCCACGTAAGCCGTGGCGATACCCGATACCAAGCGGTTGGGCACGGTACGCATGACGCCGAGGACAGACCCCAGCAACAGCGCGATGATCCAGGCGGTGATGGCGATGGCGATGGTCCAGCCCAGGCCGGTGATGTACCAGTCCAGATAGGTTTCGCTGCCCACGCCGGTGGACTTGAAGAACACGCCCCAGTCCCAGTTGTAATTCATCGGGATTTCCCCTCAGACGGTTGTTTCACGGGCACCTTCGAGCATCCGGGGGCGCTTGGCGCCCTCGGATGAAAGGTTAGACACTAATGAGTAGCCTGCAGAATTGATTCGTGTGCTTGCGCACCAGGCCACTATCTGAGGATCAGGACTTCTTCTCGTCCGCGGCCTTGTCGGTCGGCTCGGCGATCAGTTTTTTCAGCTCATCGCTCATCTGGAACTGCAGGTTCAGGCCTTTTGGCGGGATTGGCTGCATGAACCACTTGTCGTAGCTCTTGTTGACTTCGCCCGACTTGAAGTAGCCGACGATGGCCTCGTCGACCGCTTTCTTGAACGCGGCATCTTCCTTGCGCACCATGCAGCCGTAAATCTCGTACGACTGTGGGGTGCCGGTGATGACCCAGTCGGACGGCTTGCGCGCCTTGGCCATTTCACCGGCCAGCAGGGCGTCGTCCATCATGAAGGCCACGGCGCGGCCGCTTTCGAGCATGTTGAAGGCTTCACCGTGGTCCTTGGCGGAAATCACGTTCATCTTCATCTGCTTGTCGGCGTTCATCGCCTTGAGGATGCGCTCGGAAGTGGTACCGGCGGTGGTCACTACGTTCTTGCCGGCCAGGTCCGGAAAATCTTTGTAGGACGGCTGACCATCCTTGACCTTGGTCAGCAGGCGCGTGCCGACTTCGAAGATGCCAACAGAGAAGCCGACTTGCTGCTGGCGCTCGACGTTGTTGGTGGTGGAGCCGCACTCGAGGTCAACGGTGCCGTTTTGCACCAGCGGGATGCGGGTCTGGGAGGTGACCAGGTTGTACTTGACCTTGATGTCAGTACCCAGTTGCTTCTTCAGGGCTTCGACCACGGCCAGCTGGATGTCGTGGGAGTAGCCCACGGGCTCCGGCTTGCCAGCCAGGTAGGAAAACGGAATGGAGGAGTCGCGGTGCCCCAGGGTGATGGTGCCCGAGTCCTTGATCTTCTTCAGGGTGCCGGTCAGTTCTTCGGCCATGGCGGGCGAAGCGATGACCGCGGCCGCGATGGCGGCGCCCAGCAATTGACGAACGATACGCATCAAATTTTCCTCGACGTGTTTGTTTTTTTTATGGAGCCGTTGGCGGACTCTTTCGTTCAACGAATACCGCAAGAAGCGAGAGCATTCGGCTACCAAGTGTAGAGCATGAGTCGTGCCAAGCCCTCCATTTCATGATAACGGCCCGAAAACCGAGAGGTTCAAGGGTTTTTCAAGAATCGCGCAAGTAAATGGCGAACGAGTATCCGAACGAACATCTGATTTATGTTCGGAAAACCGAATGAGTGTGACAGGGCTACAAGATCTAAGTAATGCCACGCCCAGCGTGCAGCAAGGTGTGATGGGGCAACATTCCACGGAGCCTACCCATGACCTCGGCTGCATTCGATCCCGATTCTATCGACACTTTCATTGCACAACAGTTACCCCCCTGGCTCGTCGCTGGTGACAAGTCCGAACGCCTGATTGCCCTGCACGCGGCGCTGGTCAGACAAGAAGAGGCATCGCGTCGCCTGGGGGCGCTCATCGATGCCATTCCGGCGCCGCACGATTTTGCCGAGCCGTTGTTGCACGCGGCGCTGGCTCAGCGTGGCGTCGCAGGGGTCGACCTGCGCCGTGGCACCTTGCATCTCTTCCAGCGGGTCCAGGCACCCACTGCCGCACCCAACTTGCCAAGGCGCGAGATCGAGCGCAGAACATCGCGCAGGTTGCTCGCCGCGGCGCTGCACAACTTCCATGTGAGCGAAACACGGCCTTCGATGTTGCTCAAAGGGGAGCTGCGCCATGCCAATGGCAGCAAGATACCGATGGGTTTCAATGCTTTCGCCGGCCTATGCCGCAGCGTGGACGTGGGCAGGCAGTATCAGGCATTGCTCGAATCGCGTCTGCGGCCGCTCGACCCACCGGGGCACGCTCCGGGCCAGTCAGCCCGAGCGGTGGAGCAGCTGTTCGAAGATAGCCAGCAAGCGCACTTTGAAGTGGCGATGCGTATCGCCGCGCTCAAAGGCATCCTCGACGAGCAGACCTTCTTGCGGCTATTGCCACTGTTCCCCGGTAAATCGCGGGTGCCTGCGCTGCCGGGGCAGATCGATGCCCGCCAGCTGTACTTGTTGGGCAAATGTATCCGTGGCGTCGTGACGCTGGAGGTACGCGCCGACGCCGAGGCAGCTGTGCAAGGGGTGATCGCCTGGGTTCCGGGAGATCCGCAGCAGGCAGTGTCGCATTTTACCTCCTGGCAGGCGCTGTATAGCGCACTGGGCCAACGCCTGCGTGACGCGGATTACCGGAAATTCTTCTACCGGTTCCTCACTGAGCGTGATCGGGTTGGTTTTGCGCAGGCCTTGCTTGAGCAGGTCGCCAACCCTGCCTCGCAGGTGGAACTCGATGGGCGCAATCTAGCGATCGCCACGCCGTTGCGCCCGCACCTGCGCGCCCTGCAGATCGAAAAGATGTTCGACGATGCGCGCGTCCTCGCGGTACCCACGGGAGATGAGGACGCAGAGGACCGACACCAGCGTCTGGAAGCATACACGGAGCTGGGTTATGGCTTGCTCGGGCTTGCTGCCCTGTTCGTACCGGTGTTGGGTGAAGTCTTGCTGGCGGTGACAGCGGTGCAGGTTGCCGATGAGGTTTACCAGGGGTATGAAAGCTGGAAGATCGGCGACCGCAAGCAAGCACTGGAGCATGTGTTCAACGTGGCGCAGACGGTGCTGGTCAATGCCTTGATCGCCAAAGCCAGCTCGGCGGGGATCCAGGTATTCGAGCGTTTCGCGGCGGTGGATGAACTGACCCCCGTGCGCCTCCCATCCGGTGCCGTTCGGCTCACCCGCGCGAGCATTCAACCACAATATGCCGAAGGCGACGGCCTGCTCATTCGCCGCTTCGGTGCAAGCTTGGCCGATGTGAGTGACACGACCGCTGCACAGCTGATGGAAACGACAGGGTTGCAGCCGGACACCTTGCGCCGCTTGCTTGCCGAAGAGGCGCAAGCGCCTTCCAGGTTGGTCGACGCCCATGCGCTGCATCAGGCCCACGAGCAACAGCCCGAACTGCGTGGCGCTGCCCTGGACGCCATGTTGCGCGAGCGCTGGGCGGTGCCGCTCAGCGAAGAAGCCTTGCTGATGCGCCAATTCCCGATGCTGTCTCAACGGGGCGCTCGCGAGGTGCTGGAGCAGACCTCCAGTACCGAGCAGCAAAGGCTGATGGACACCCGGCGCATTCCCCTGAGCGTGATGGAGCGCGTGCGTTGGCAGCTGCGCGAAAGCCGCATCGACCGGGCCTGTGCAGGGTTACGCCTGGATCGGGCAGCCAACGCCGATACCGAGCAGCTTGCCCTTGGCCTGATCGAAAAACTGGCACCCTGGCCCGAGGCCATGCGCATCGAAGTGCGCGAAGGCAGCCAGTCGGGTGAGCTGCGCGCTTCCTGGGGCGCGGCGCAGGCTGGTGACGTCGCGCTGATCGTGCGTCAGCCGGCTGGCTACGCCGTGCAGGCTGGGGGAGGTGACGCCGGCACACTGTTAGGTAGCTTCATGCAGTGCATGAGCGCGCCGCAGCTGCTGACCCTGGCCAGTGCTGCGCTGGATGAGCAGGCGCTGGGCGAGCGGCTTGCCCGGCTTGCGCGGTTGGATCGCGGCCAAGCGGCCGACCTGATCGGCCTGGTGCCGATAGGTCGAGGTTGGCGCCCCCCTCGTCGTTTCGGCGACGGCCGCCTCGGGTACCCCTTGAGTGGCAGGCCTGAGAGCAGCAGGCAAGCAATCCGGCGCGGCATTCATCAGATTTTCCCCACCCTCGACGATGAACAGATGCAGGCCTATCTGCTGGACAGGATGAATCGACGCGTCGAGCTTTGGCAGCATTATGCTGAGCTGCGAGATCAGCTGGGCCATCTGCGCAGTGCTCTGGACGACTGGCGGGGCAGCTGGCTTCATCCACGTGATGCCTTGCGTCGGCAGCGAGTGGCCAATGAGTTTCGCCGAAGCTGGCGACGAAAGATCACCAACGAGGGCGGCGAGTATGTGCTGTTCGTCGAGGGGGAGCGCGTCGGCAGTTTGCCCACCTTACCCCAGGGCATCAGCTACGGCCATGTCGTGCGGCTGGCACTGCGTGACATGGAGCTGACCGATATCGACAGTGATTTCTTGTCACGCTTCCCCAACCTCGTGGAGTTGGACCTCACCGGTAACCGGCTGGCATGGATACCTCAGGGGGTCGAGCGTTTGACCCAACTGAGGCAATTGCGCCTGGCGCATAACCAGATCGAGCTCAACAATGCAGGTAACCAGCGCCTGGCGGCGCTGCGGGGCCTGCGGATGCTGAACCTGAGCCACAATCCATTGGGCCAAGCGCCAGACCTGTCACGGTTGATCAATCTCACCCATGTCAGCCTCAGGGCGACCGGTTTGCGTGAGCTCCCCTCGCGATTACCGGAATGGGCCGTATTGGATCTTCGGGGCAATCAGATCCGCCAGGTACGTGAGGATCTGGCATCCCTGCGTGGGCGTATTGCCACCCTGTCACTGCACGATAATCCATTGGACCCGGCCAGTGCGGCCTTGCTGGATGAGGCTGCTGGCGGTGTGGAGGCTGGTCAGCGTGGCAGTGTGGCGTATCGTCACCAGCCGGTCGGTACGCAGTTACGAGACATCTGGATGGGGCAGGAATCGACCCCGCAACGAGTCCAGACCTGGCAACGTTTACGTGAGGAGCCCGGCTCCCACGGGTTGTTCCAGTTTCTGGCAGACTTCGCTGCGCAGGGGGACTTCAAGAAATCGCCTATCCATTACCGAAGACGCATCTGGGACATTCTCGAATATTGTGAGCAACATCAAAGCATGCGTGCACGCTTGTTCGAGGAGGCCTCCGGTCCTCGCACCTGTGCGGATCAGTTATTGCTGATTCTCGATCAGATAGAGGTAAGCCTGGCCGCAGAGCGCCCCCTGGATCAAGTGCCCAGGGACCGACTTGACCGGGCGATCTGGAATCATGGCCGCGGGCTCTGGCGCCTGGATCAGGTGGATCAGTTGGCCCGCGAACACGAGCAATTACTCCTGCAGCGTGGGCGGCACATCGTGGACCCGGTCGAAGTGATGCTGTTCTTCCGGGTCAATCTCGCGCGCGAGCTGGAGTTGCCAGTACTCACGCGAAAGATGCACTACGCCGTTCACGCCCATGTGACGCGTGGCGACCTGCAAAGCGCCAGGGCGCAGGTGCTGGCAGCCGAGACCGATGAGGCGTTGATGGTTTCTCTGAGCGAGCGCCCCTTCTGGAAGCGAGAGGCGCTTCGGATCGCGCCGGGACGGTTCGATGAAGTCAATGAGCCGTTCTACAAACGGCTCGACCAGCTCAGTGAGGATGCTGCTGCAGAGCGGATCAATGAAGAAACCCTGAGAACACAAAGTACCGCGCTCAGCGCCGAATTCGAAGCAGCTCAGCAAGCACTGTTGCTCCCCCTGGCACGCGAGCTTCATCGACGGTTACATCCTTGAGCGCTCGCCCTGTCGCCATTTTTCAATGGCGGCAGGGCACTGCGGTTCAGGCGGCGCAGCTGCGTGCCGTTACGCGTTTCATGTGCTGAAGGTAGTCCTCCAGGACCTTGCGTTCATCAACGCTGATGAACAAGCCCAGCTTGGTCCGGCGCCAGAGAATGTCGTCAGCGTCGACAGCCCACTCTTCCCGGCAGAGGTAATTCACTTCATGGCTGAACAGACCACCGCCAATCGGTTGGCCCAGATCCTGAGGCCCTTCAACGCCATCGAGCAGTTGCCAGGCACGGCTACCGTAGGTATGCGCCCAACGCCTGGCGATATCCGCCGCCAGCCAGCCGTGGCGGGCGAGGATGGCGTCGGCCAGCGCCAGGCCGGTGGTCATGTTTTCGCCGCCCGGCAACGGTGCATCGGCGGTCCAGCTTCCACGCATCTGGGTAAAGAACGGTTTGAGTTCCGCCATGGCCGACTCGGCCAGTTTGCGGTACGTGGTGAGTTTGCCACCGAACACCGAGAGTAAGGGCGCCTGGCCCGCTTCGGCAGACAGCGCCAGGGTGTAATCGCGGGTAACCGCCGAGGGGTTGTCCGACTCATCGTTGCACAGCGGACGGACGCCGGAATAGGTATGCAAGATGTCCGCGCGGCTCAGCGGCTGATTGAAGTGTTGGTTGACCACGTTCAGCAGGTAGTCGGTTTCCTGGTCGGTGATAGCCACCTTGGCTGGGTCACCGCTGTACTCACGGTCGGTGGTGCCAATCAGCGTGAAGCGATCCAGGTAGGGGATGCAGAACACGATGCGCTGGTCTTCGTTCTGCAGAATGTAGGCATGTTCACCTTCGTACAGTCGCGGCACGATGATGTGGCTGCCCTGGATCAAACGAATGCCATACGGCGCGTCGAGCTTGAGGTCGTCTTTGATGAAGCTGGCGACCCAAGGGCCCGCAGCGTTGACCAGGGCACGGGCACGGATACTGCGCAGGCTGCCGTCAGCCAGTTGCAGGTCGACCTGCCACAGGCCATCGACACGCTCAGCGCGCAGGCAGCGAGTACGCGTATGAATGTGCGCACCGTTTTCACGTGCGGCCATGGCGTTGAGTACCACCAGGCGTGCGTCATCGACAGCGCAATCGGCATATTCGAAACCGCGGGTGATGGCTGGCTTGAGCGGGTAGCCCGGGCCAAAACGCAGGCTGCGCGAGGCGCCCAGGCGCTTGCGCTTGCCCAGGTGATCGTAGAGGAACAGGCCGGCGCGAATCATCCAGGCCGGGCGCAGGTGAGGGCGATGCGGCAAGACAAAGCGCATCGGCTTGACGATGTGCGGGGCCTTGGCCAGCAGCACCTCACGCTCGGCCAGTGCTTCACGCACCAGGCGGAACTCGTAGTGTTCCAGGTAACGCAGGCCGCCGTGGATCAGCTTGCTGCTGGCGGAAGAGGTGTGTTGTGCCAGGTCGTCCTTCTCGCAAAGGAAGACGTTCAGGCCACGCCCCGCCGCATCGGCAGCGATGCCCACGCCATTGATGCCGCCACCGATCACGGCGAGGTCGTAGCAGTCGGCAAGTGGGGGCTGGGACGAAACGGGCTGGGACACGGGCAAGGCCTCCTGGGTTGTTCACATCGAAAGTGAACATTAATGTTCGTTTCCGAAAATACTAGCGCAACAGAAGCGCCATCGCCAGTCAGTCTTTATAGAAAAAACTGATCAGATGACAACAAAATGAACATTTATGAAAATGAATGGGTCGCTGCAGCGACCCACTTGCGGCTCAGACCACGTCCAGACGGATCTTGTACTGGTTGAGCAGTTGCGTGAGGCCAGGCGTAGGCGTCTGGTCGGTCACCAGGCAGTCGACCAGGCTGATGGAGCCCATGCGCACCATGGCATTGCGCCCGAACTTGCTGGAGTCGGCAGCGAGAATGACTTGCCGGGCGTTGGCGATGATCGCCTGCGAAACCCGGACTTCCTGGTAGTCGAAGTCCAGCAGGCTGCCGTCTTCATCGATGCCGCTGATACCGACCAGGGCGTAGTCGACCTTGAACTGGCTGATGAAGTCGACGCTGGCCTGGCCCACCACACCTCCATCGCGACGTACCGTGCCGCCGGCCACCAGCACCTCGAAATCGTCCTTGGCCGCCAGGATCGCAGCCACGTGCAGGTTATTGGTGATGACTTTCAGCTGGCTGTGGTTGAGCAATGCCCGGGCGATCGATTCGGTGGTCGTGCCGATGTTGATGAACAGCGAGGCATGGTCGGGAATCTGCCGGGCCACGGCTTCGGCAATGCGCTGCTTCTCATCGCGCATCTGGTCGGCGCGCATCGCATAGGCGGTGTTTTCGATGCTCGAATCATAAGCCGCACCGCCATGGTAGCGGCGCAGCAGGTTGAGCTCGGCAAGCAGGTTGATGTCGCGCCGGATGGTTTGAGGCGTGACAATGAACAACTGTGCCATTTCTTCGATACTGACGTAGCCGCGTTCGCGCACCAGTTCGAGGATTTGTTGTTGGCGTGGAGGCAGATTCATGGGCGGTCCTTGGGGGCAGCCGGACAAATTCTGCAATGATGCCGTAGGAAAGGGATGACGGCCAGTGGACCATTGGGGCCGCCTGGCGGCCCCAACCTGTGTTACGCCTCGTGATCTTCCCAGTCACGGGTGCGGTCGACGGCTTTTTTCCAGCCGGCATACAGTTTCTCTTTCTGGGTGTCGTCCAGTTGAGGGCTGAACTCGCGTTCGATGATCGCCTTGTCCCGCAACTCGTCCAGGCTGCCCCAGAAACCACAGGCCAGGCCCGCCAGGTAGGCGGCACCGAGGGCAGTGGTTTCGCGCATTTTCGGGCGCTCCACGCAGGTGCCGAGGATGTCGGCCTGGAACTGCATGAGGAAGTTGTTGGCCACTGCGCCGCCATCCACACGCAATTCCGAGAGGCGCTCGCCGCAGTCCTGCTGCATGGCGTCGAGCACGTCGCGGGTCTGGTAAGCGATTGACTCCAACGCGGCGCGGATGATGTGGTCGACCTTCACCCCACGAGTCAGGCCAAACAGCGCGCCCCGCGCATACGGGTCCCAGTACGGGGCACCCAGGCCGGTGAAGGCCGGCACCAGATACACGCCGTTGCTGTCCTTGACCTTGCTGGCGAAATACTCGGTGTCCAGGGCGTCGTTGACGATCTTCAGCTCGTCGCGCAGCCACTGAACGGTGGAGCCGCCGTTGAACACCGCGCCTTCCAGCGCATAGGCCACTTCGCCGCGCGGGCCGCAGGCGATGGTGGTGAGCAGCCCGTGGGAGGACTTCACCGCTTTGTCGCCGGTGTTCATCAGCAGGAAGCAGCCGGTGCCATAAGTGTTCTTGGCCTGGCCCGGCTCTACGCACATCTGGCCGAATAGTGCCGATTGCTGGTCACCAGCGATACCGGCGATGGCGATGCCGCTCTTGGTATGACCATACACTTCCGACGATGGGCGTACTTCGGGCAGCATCTGTCGCGGGATGCCGAGGATTTCCAGCAGCTTGTCATCCCACTGCAGGCTGTGGATGTTGAACATCAGCGTGCGCGAGGCGTTGGTGTAGTCGGTGACATGCACCTTGCCGCCGGAGAACTTCCAGATAAGCCAGGTATCGACGGTGCCGAACAGCAGCTCGCCACGTTCGGCACGTTCGCGGGCACCTTCGACGTTGTCGAGAATCCACTTGAGCTTGGTGCCGGAGAAGTAAGGGTCGGTTACCAGGCCAGTGGTTTCGCGGATGTAGTCTTCATGGCCGTCACGCTTGAGTTGCGCGCAGATCTCGGTACTGCGCCGGCACTGCCAGACGACAGCGTTATACACCGGGCGACCCGTTTCCTTATCCCATACCACAGTGGTTTCGCGCTGGTTGGTGATGCCGATGGCGGCCACCTGGGCATGGCTGATACCAGCCTGTGCCAGGGCCTCGACCATGGTCGCGCTCT
This sequence comes from Pseudomonas sp. NPDC090233, assembly GCF_044772285.1. Lineage (NCBI taxonomy): Bacteria > Pseudomonadati > Pseudomonadota > Gammaproteobacteria > Pseudomonadales > Pseudomonadaceae > Pseudomonas > Pseudomonas sp. NPDC090233. Next base: position 366,186 of record NZ_JBIVYQ010000007.1, read on the forward strand.
GCGTGGCGAAGATTTCCATCGGGTCGTGCTCGACCCAGCCGGCTTGCGGATAGTGCTGGGCGAACTCGCGCTGGGAGGTGCCGACCACATTGGCGTCGCGGTCGAAAATGATGGCGCGCGAGCTGGTGGTGCCCTGGTCCAGGGCGATGATGTAGTTCTTATCCTGGGTGTCTGTCATGGTCGTAGGCCTTGCAAAAAGAGGAAGTCAGGGCGCCAGCATCAGTTGGCTTGAGTATCGCCCTGGCGAATGTCGTTTGTCTCAGGGTTCGCGCTTTGCGCTGTCGGCAGGTTGCGGGCAATCAGGCCGCGATAGGTGGCGGCACCCAGGCAAGCGCCGAGTATCGGTGCGAACACCGGAACCAGGAAATAGGGAATGTCCCGACCGCCAGTGAAGGCGACTTCGCCCCAGCCGGCCAGGAAAGTCATCAGTTTTGGCCCGAAATCGCGGGCCGGGTTCATCGCGAAGCCGGTCAGGGGGCCCATGGCGCTGCCGATCACGGCAATCAGCAAGCCAATCAATAAGGGTGCCATGGCGCCGCGTGGCAGGCCGTTGTTGTCGTCGGTCAGGGCCATGATCACCGCCATGAGGATGGCGGTGATCACCACTTCGACCAGGAAGGCCTGGCCAGTGGAAAGGGAAGGGTGCGGGTAGGTGGAGAACACCGAGGCCAGTTCCAGACTCTCGGGACTGCCACGCAGCATGGCGTGGGCCTGTTCGAAATCGAAGAACAGGTTGCTGTACAGGGTGTAAACCAGCGCCGCGCCGCAGAATGCACCGCATACCTGGGCCAGCATGTAGAACGGCAGTTTGCGCTTGTCGAAACCGGCGAACAGGGTCAGCGCGATGCTCACGGCCGGGTTCAGGTGCGCGCCGGAAATACCGGCGGTGAGGTAGATCGCCATGCTCACGCCGACACCCCAGATGATGCTGATTTCCCAAAGGCCGAAGCTGGCGCCCGCGACCTTGAGGGCGGCGACACAACCGGTACCGAAGAAGATCAACAGCGCTGTGCCGAGAAACTCGGCCAGGCATTGGCTGGACAATGTGGGTTCGCGTAGAGCAGTCGTCATGTATGACCTCGTTCTTTTTGTTGTGAGGCGCTTGGCGCTCGACAGCAAAGCCCGGTGCCTATCCCCATTGGCCTCGGGCATGTATAGGAATGCACCTTAAAAGTGCACCGTTTATTCAGAAACGAAAAAATATAGACAAGAAACGCTTATGTCAAAGGTCGAAAGTGAACGGTCGGTCACGAATTGCACGGCCTTTACACCCTTGAATCCGCGAGTTAGAGAGGCGCGTTGGAAGCGAACTGGCTGGGATGTGGGAATTGTCCTAAAGTAGCCGCCGATCTGTACCAGACCGGAGCACTGCATGACCCCCGCCCTCGACCTGTTGAAAAAAGCCCGCGCCGAGCACCGTGTGCACAGTTATGAACATGACCCCAAATCGGCGTCCTACGGGCTGGAGGCAGCGGAAAAGCTCGGGCTCGATCCGCAGCAAGTGTTCAAGACCTTGCTGGCGAGCAGCGAGAAAGGGGAGCTGTTGGTCGCGGTCGTGCCCGTGGTCGGGACGCTGGACCTCAAGGCGCTGGCCCATGCCGCGGGTGTGAAAAAATGCGAAATGGCCGACCCAGCGGCGGCGCAACGGGCCACGGGATATCTGGTCGGTGGGATCAGTCCGTTGGGGCAGAAGAAGCGCCTACGCACCTTCATCGACGATTCTGCGCAACAATTTGCAACTATCCACGTCAGCGCCGGGCGGCGTGGATTGGAAGTGGAATTGGCGGCGGCGGTGCTGGCTCAACATACCCAAGGGACGTTTGCCGGGATCGGTAGGGGCTGAGATGATATGGGGCCGCAAAGCGACCCCATGTTTCAGGAATCAGGTCGCCGAGCTGTAGCGGCGAACCCCGTTCTCCTGCCGTGGCAGTTGCGCCGCGACACTGCCAGGCACCGGGAACAGCACCAGGTGGTCAGCCTTGACGGCAATCCCGACGTCTTCGCCCACCTGATGATCGATGTGGCTGGGGAAGATCGCCTCCAGTTGGCTGCCGGTTGGCAGTTGCAGACGATAAAGGGTCGAAGCACCCAGGAAGCTCTTGCCGACGATATTGGCCCTCAGCGTGCTGTCTGGCGCATGCACGATGTCGTCTGGGCGCAGCAGCACGTCAACCGAGCTGCCCGGCGCCATGATATAGGCACGGTTACCGCGCAGTTCGCCAAGTTCGGTATTGACCGCTTCGTGGCTGCTCATCTGGCCACGAATGAAGTAGCCCTGGCCAATGAAGCTGGCGACGAACGGCGTTTGCGGCTCATGGTAGAGGTTGTAGGGGGTATCCCACTGCTCCAACCGGCCTTCCTTGAACACGCCAACATGGTCGCTGACCGCGAAGGCCTCTTCCTGGTCATGGGTAACCAGGATCGCGCTGGTGCCCCGGCTTTTGAGAATGTCGCGCACCTCATGGCTAAGGCGCCGACGCAGCTCCACATCGAGGTTGGAGAACGGCTCGTCGAGCAGCAGCAATTGCGGCTCCGGGGCCAGCGCCCGGGCCAGGGCGACACGCTGCTGCTGGCCACCGGACAGCTCGTGCGGGTAACGCCCACCCAGGCCGCCGAGCTTGACCAGTTCGAGCATCTCTTCGACCACCTGCGCCTGTTTCGGGTGCTTGGCGATGCCGAAGGCGATGTTTTGCGCCACGGTCAAATGCGGGAACAGTGCGTAGTCCTGGAACACCATGCCGATCCGGCGTTTCTCCGGCGACAAGGTGAAACCGGCGCGGGAAATGACCTCGCCGGCCAGCTGGATTTCACCTGCGTGCACCGGCTCGAAGCCGGCAATGGCGCGCAGGGTGGTGGTCTTGCCGCAACCCGAGGAACCCAGCAGGCAACCGATGTCGCCTGCGTTCAGGTGCAGGTTGAGATTCTGGACGATGCGCTGGTCGCCGTAGCCGCAAGCGAGGTCGCGCAGGTTGAGCAGTAGGGGTTGACTCATGCGTGGTGGTAAGCCGGTTCGACAAGGAATTCGAGAAGGGCCTTCTGTGCATGCAAGCGGTTTTCAGCCTGGTCCCAGGCGACCGAACGGGGGTCGTCGAGCAGGTCATGGCTGATTTCCTCGCCGCGGTGGGCGGGCAGGCAGTGCATGAACAGGGCGTCGGGTGCCGCCAGGTCGAGCAGTGCGCGGGTGACCTGGTATGGCGCAAAGTGCGCCAGGCGCCGTGCAGTTTCCTCCTCTTGCCCCATGGAAGTCCAGACATCGGTGGTCACCAGGTGCGCACCGCGCACGGCTTCACGCGGGTCACGGACGATCTGCACGCGGTCACCGCCCAGCGCCATGAAGCGTGGATCCGGGTCGTAGCCCTCCGGGCAGGCGATGCGCAGCTGGAAGTCGAACTGTTTGGCGGCTTCGATGTACGAGTTGCACATGTTGAAGCCATCGCCGACCCAGGCCACGGTCTTGCCCTGGATCGAACCGCGGTGCTCCTGGAACGTCTGCATGTCGGCCAGCAACTGGCACGGGTGCGATTCGTCGGACAAGCCGTTGATCAGTGGCACGCGCGAATGGGCGGCGAATTCAGTGAGGGTGCTGTGGGCGTGGGTGCGGATCATCACCGCATCGACCATGCTCGACAGCACGATGGCGCTGTCGCTGATCGGCTCGCCACGGCCCAGTTGGGTGTCGCGTGGGGACAGGAAGATCGCCTGGCCACCGAGCTGGATCATGCCGGCTTCGAACGACACGCGGGTACGGGTCGAGGATTTTTCGAAGATCATCCCCAGTACACGGTTTTTCAGCGGTTCGAACAGCACGCCGCGCTTGCGCAGGTCCTTCAGCTCGATGCCTCGGCGGATCACCCCGAGCAATTCGTCGGTGGTGAAATCCAGCAGGGAGAGAAAGTGCCTAGCGCTCATGATTGACTACCTTATCTGCAACGGTATGCAGGTCGACCGTATGGTTTTTTTTGACAACGGGAGTGACCTGCGGCGTAAGCCGCACGGGGCGGACGAAATAGGGAAAGGCGCAATACTATAATTAAATGTCGCCTGAAACCAAGAGGGGAAACAGCGGCTCTGTTGCAAAGGGTGTCTTTACCCGTTGAACCTGTGCTGTTTTTTATTTGCTACAGGGGTTGTACACGGCTCTCTGGCCATTTGGCAAATGGCTGTCGCGAATCGTGCGCCTGATGTCGGGGGATTCACGCGGCGAAGCGCGCTGGCAGGGGCCAGGGGCAGCGCGCATAGTCGGCATTCGACAACAACATAAGGCAGAGGCGGCCATGACCAAGACCCTGCATCACCGTGCCTGTCATCTGTGCGAAGCAATCTGTGGGTTGAACATCGAAATCAGCCACGAAGACGATGGGCGGGCGCGCATCAGATCGATCAAGGGCGACCCTCAGGACCCTTTCAGTCGTGGCCACATCTGCCCCAAAGCGGTGGCGCTGCAGGACATCCAGGACGACCCGGACCGCCTGCGCCAACCACACCGGAGAATCGGCACGCAGTGGCACGCCATCAGCTGGGAAGACGCATTCGCCCTGGCTGCCGACAAGCTCTGGTCGATCCAGCAGGCCCATGGACGCAATGCCGTGGCCGTCTACCAGGGCAACCCCAGCGTGCACAACTATGGGTTGATGACCCACAGTAACTACTTCCTCGGCCTGCTGAAGACGCGTAACCGCTTTTCCGCCACGTCGGTGGACCAGTTGCCCCAGCACCTGACCAGCTTTCTGATGTATGGCCACGGCCTGTTGTTGCCGATCCCGGACATCGACCACACCGATTTCATGCTGATCCTCGGCGGTAACCCGCTGGCATCCAATGGCAGCATCATGACCGTACCGGATGTGGAAAAACGTTTGAAAGCCCTTAAGGCCCGGGGCGGGAAATTGGTTGTGGTGGACCCAAGGCGCAGTGAAACGGCGGCGATAGCTGACTGTCACCTGTTCATTCGACCCGGTGGCGATGCGGCGCTGCTGTGCGGGCTGCTCAACACCTTGTTTGACGAGGGCCTGGCGCGTGGCTCGCATCTGCCGGTCGAGGGAATGGAGCAGGTGCGCGAGGCAATCGCGCCTTTCACTGCCGACTCGATGAGCGCGCTATGCGGAATCGAAGCGGGCGCTATCCGCCAGCTGGCGCGTGACTTCGCCGCAGCCGACAAGGCCGTTTGCTATGGCCGCATGGGTGTGTCGACCCAAGCCTTCGGCACGCTGTGCCACTGGCTGGTGCAAGTGATCAACCTGGTGACAGGCAACCTCGATCGAGAAGGCGGGGCACTGTGTACCGAACCCGCGGTCGACCTCGTGGCGAGCACTTCAGGGGGCCACTTCAATGCCTGGCAGAGCCGCGTATCCGGCTTGCCCGAGTACGCGGGCGAGTTGCCGGTGGCCGCCCTGGCCGAGGAGATGCTGACCCCGGGCGAAGGGCAGGTGCGGGCACTGGTGACCGTCGCCGGTAACCCGGTGTTGTCGACGCCCAATGGCCGGCAGCTGGACTTGGCCCTGCAAGGGCTGGAGTTCATGCTCAGCATCGACCTGTACATCAACGAAACGACCCGCCACGCCGATCTGATCCTACCGTCTACGTCAGCGCTGGAAAACGATCATTACGACAGTACGTTCAACCTGTTGGCGGTACGCAATGTCACCCGTTTCAACCGGGCGATCCTGGCCAAGCCGACTGGCGCCCTGCACGACTGGGAAATCTTCGTCGGCCTGGCGCAGGCGTTTGCCCAGCGTGCCGGGCTGGAGCTCAAGCCCACCTTGGCGCCAGCGAAGATGATCGACCTGGCGTTGCGTAAAGGCCGGTATGGCGACGAGAGTGACTGGAAACTCTCGCTCGGCGCGCTGGATGAGTATCCCCATGGCCTTGACCTCGGCCCTTTGCGCGCCAATCTGGGGGCTCGCCTGGCCACTGCCAGCAAGGCAGTCGAGGTGGCGCCGCAAGCCGTACTGGATGACTTGCTTCGGCTTGCGCAGCAGGCCCCGCCAGCACCGGGCGATCTGCTACTGATCGGCCGACGGCATGTGCGCAGCAACAATTCCTGGATGCACAACTTCCATCGGCTGGTGAAAGGCAAGCCGCGTCATCAGTTGCTGATGCACCCTCAGGACTTGCTCCAGCGGCACTTGCAAGATGGTCAGCGGGTACGCATTCGTTCGCGCACCGGTTCCCTCGAAGTGGAGGTGCAGGCCTGCGAGGACATGATGCCAGGGGTAGTCAGCCTGCCCCATGGCTTCGGTCATGGCCGCCAGGGCGTGCACCTGCAGATCGCCCAGGCACAACTTGGCGTCAGTGCCAACGACCTGACAGACGAGCAGCTGCGTGATGCTGTTTCGGGTAACGCAGCACTCAATGGCGTGCCCGTACAAGTGGACGCCGCCTGAGGCATGGCAAGGCCGAGCACGTTGCTCGGCTTTCCGATACAATGCGTCACCGTGCCGACGACCGTGTCGGAAAGTTCAGCCGAGGTGCTACATGGATATCATCGAAACGATCAAAGAGCAGATTGCCAACAACACCATTCTGCTTTACATGAAAGGCTCGCCGAATGCCCCGCAGTGCGGGTTCTCGGCCAAGGCATCGCAAGCTGTGATGGGTTGCGGCGAAAAGTTCGCCTACGTCGACATCCTGCAGAACCCGGAAATCCGCGCCAACCTGCCCAAGTACGCCAACTGGCCGACCTTCCCACAGCTGTGGGTGGCCGGTGAGCTGGTCGGCGGTAGCGACATCATGCTGGAAATGTTCGAAAAGGGTGAGTTGCAGACCCTCATCAAGGAAGCGGCCGCCAACGCCAAAGCTTCCGAAGCCTGATCACCAGGCAGACATAAAAAAACCCGCTCATGGCGGGTTTTTTTATGGGGCGGAAAATTACTCTTCGCCCATCTGCGACTGCAGGTAGTTCTCGATGCTGATCTTGTCGATCAGGCTCAGTTGGGTTTCCAACCAGTCAATGTGCTCTTCCTCGGATTCGAGGATGTCTTCGAGCATTTCACGCGAGCCGAAGTCGCCAACGGTTTCACAATGGGCGATGGCGGCTTTGAGGTCGACCAGGCCTTTCTGTTCGAGCTTCAGGTCGCACTCGAGCATTTCCTTGGTGTGCTCGCCGATCAGCAGCTTGCCCAGGTCCTGAACGTTGGGGATACCTTCGAGGAAGAGAATACGCTTGATCAGCTTGTCAGCGTGCTTCATCTCGTCGATGGATTCTTTGTACTCGTGCTTGCCGAGCTTGTTCAGACCCCAATCTTCATACATGCGGGCGTGCAGGAAGTACTGGTTGATCGCGACCAGCTCGTTTCCGAGGATCTTGTTGAGATGCTGGATGACGCTTACGTCGCCTTTCATTGCGGGTTCCTGCCCTGTAGAAGTGTGCCAATACAGAGAAGTTTGAGCCCGATACTTAGGCGTGTCAAACCTAAGTTCTTGAATAATAAGTGAAAATTAATAGGAATAAGAATGTTTGTGAACCGCGTTGGCGCGCTAACTTATTGAATTTTAGGCATAAAAAAACCGGACACACGGTCCGGTTCTTGAAATTGGGCACTATCAAGCGGCAGTAAATTCTACCGGATAGGACAGGGCGGCTTGCTGGCTCACCTGAAGCTTGGTGAGGGTCTCGCGGACCACTTCCTTGGCCAGGCACGCACATTTACCACACTGGCTGGCGACATTGGTCGCGGCTCGAACTTCCTTGTAGCTGCAGCATCCTTCATAGATCGCATCGCGGATCTGTCCGTCGGTTACGCCGACACAAAGACACACATACATAAAGTCGGACCATCGCTGGTTGAGTCGATGGTTGGAGAGTAATGGTAATGAGAATGCTTGTCAAAACACTTTGTTGAAAGGTGCGCGCTTGAGTGACCGGCGGTTGGATTCGGACTGTCATCGCAAGCCGTGTATGATGGTCGGCCTTTGTTGGACGTCGGGCAGGCCCGCCTTGCCCGGCAAACGGTTTTTCACCCTCATCAGGAGATTACAATGAGCGTACTCGTTGGCAAACAAGCCCCCGACTTCACCGTACCGGCTGTGCTGGGCAACGGCGAAATCGTCGACAGCTTCAACCTGGCCTCGGCCATCAAGGGCAAGTACGGCCTGGTGTTCTTCTACCCGCTGGACTTCACCTTCGTCTGCCCGTCCGAGCTGATCGCCCTGGACAACCGCATCCCTGACTTCCAGGCGCGCAACGTTGAAGTGATCGGCGTGTCGATCGACTCGCACTTCACCCACAACGCCTGGCGTAACACCCCGGTCAACAACGGCGGTATCGGCCAGGTCAAGTACACCCTGGCGGCCGACATGACCCACGAAATCTGCAAGGCCTACGACGTCGAGTCCGAAGGCGGCGTGGCCTTCCGTGGTGCCTTCCTGATCGACACCAACGGTGTTGTCCGTTCGCAGATCATCAACGACCTGCCACTGGGCCGTAACATGGACGAGCTGCTGCGTCTGGTCGATGCCCTGCAATTCCACGAAGAGCACGGCGAAGTCTGCCCAGCCAACTGGAAAAAAGGCGACAAAGGCATGAACGCTTCGCCAGAAGGCGTTGCCGCTTACCTGAGCGAGAACGCTGGCAAGCTGTAATTGCCAAGCGCATAAAAAAACCGGCCTTCGTGGCCGGTTTTTTTATGGCAGCGCAACTCAGTCGTTGAAGTCGCGCCAGCCGCCCATTTCTTTCCAGCGGTTGACGATGCCGCAGAACAGCTCGGCGGTCTTTTCGGTGTCGTAACGCGCCGAATGCGCCTCACGGCCATCGAAATCGATGTCGGCGCTCTGGCAGGCCCGCGCCAGCACGGTCTGGCCATAGGCCAAGCCCGCCAGGGTGGCGGTGTCGAAGCTGGAGAACGGATGGAAGGGGTTGCGCTTGAGGTCGTTGCGCGCCACGGCAGCGTTGAGGAAGCCGAGGTCGAAGCTGCTGTTGTGGCCGACCAGGATCGCCCGTTTGCAGCCATTGGCCTTGAGTGCCTTGCGCACGCCACGGAAGATGTCGGTCAGCGCGCTTTCCTCGCTCACCGCCATGCGCAGCGGGTGGTCCAGCTTGATACCGGTGAATTCCAGCGCGGCTGCCTCGATGTTGGCGCCCTCGAACGGCTCGACACGGTAGAAGTAGGTGTGTTCCGGGAACAGGAAGCCCTTTTCGTCCATGCCGATGGTTACGGCGGCGATTTCCAGCAAGGCATCGGTGGCGCTGTTAAAGCCACCGGTCTCGACATCCACCACCACCGGCAGGTAGCCCCGGAAGCGCTCGGCCATCGGGTGGCGTGAGCCGCTGCCGGCCTGGCCGTCCTGATCGTCTTCGTAGAGGTCTTCGCTCACGCGTTGTCCTCCAGCAGGCGCCAGCGCAGTTTTTCACCGGCGCGCAGCGGGATCACGGTCTGCTCGCCGAATGGCAGGCTGGCCGGAGCGGTCCACTCTTCGCGGACCAGGGTAATGCGGTCGGTATTCGCCGGCAGGCCATAGAAGGCCGGGCCGTGCAGGCTGGCGAAACCTTCCAGTTTGTCCAGCGCGTTGCGCTGCTCGAAGGCCTCGGCGTACATCTCGATGGCCGCGTAGGCGGTGTAGCAGCCCGCGCAACCGCAGGCCGCTTCCTTGGCGTGCTGGGCATGCGGTGCCGAGTCGGTGCCCAGGAAGAACTTCGGATTGCCGCTGGTGGCGGCGTCCAGCAGCGCCACCTGGTGGGTGTTGCGCTTGAGGATCGGCAGGCAATAGAAGTGCGGGCGAATGCCGCCGACCAGCATGTGGTTGCGGTTGTACAGCAGGTGCTGGGCAGTGATGGTCGCACCGACGTTGGCCGGGGCCTCGCTGACGAACTGCGCGGCATCGGCGGTGGTGATGTGCTCGAACACCACTTTCAGCGTCGGGAAGCGTTCGACCAGGCGGCGCATGTGTTCGTCGATGAAGCGCTTTTCGCGGTCGAACACGTCGATCTCGGCACGGGTCACTTCACCGTGCACCAGCAGCGGCAGGCCGACTTCCGCCAGAGCCTCGATGGCCGGGAAGATGTTGTCGATGCTGGTTACGCCGGAATCGGAGTTGGTGGTGGCGCCGGCCGGGTACAGCTTGGCGGCGTACACGATGCCGCTGGCCTTGGCCGCGCGGATGTCCTCGGGGCTGGTGCGGTCGGTCAGATACAGCACCATCAGCGGCTCGAAGCGGCTGCCGGCCGGGCGGGCGGCAAGGATACGCTCGCGGTAGGCGGCGGCTTCGTCGGCATTGCGTACCGGCGGAACCAGGTTGGGCATGATGATGGCACGGGCGAAGGTACGCGCCACATCGCCAACGGTATGGGGCAGGACGGCACCATCGCGCAGATGGATGTGCCAGTCGTCGGGACGCAGGAGGGTCAGGCGATCGGACATTGGGGATTCCAGGCGGGTCGAACTCAGGCCCCAATGCTACCGGAAAACCCCGTGCCGAGCACGGCTATCAAGTTTTCCGGCATGCGACCGATAGCCTGCCTGTAAGCCGTCAGAATTAGTGGAGCCGCCCGTGCGCCAGCGTTACCTAGCCCTGTTGACCCTGTTCGCCAGCCTGCCGGCCGGTGCATTGACCTTCCAGACCCGCATGGAGAACATCGCCTGGAAAGTCGAGGGTGACCAGTTCGAATGTCGCTTGATCCAGCCGATCGACGGTTTCGGCAGCGGTGAGTTCGTGCGACGGGCAGGTGAGCAGCCAGTTTTCCAGTTGCGTTCGTCCAGCAACGTGCTGGGCGCAGGCTCCGCCACGCTGTTGGCCGCTGCTGCCCCATGGCAACCGGGGCGCGGTGATATCAACCTGGGGGCCGTGCGTCTGGCCCGTACCGGCGTGCTGTTCAGTTCTTCCCAGGGCCAGGCCAGCCGCCTGATCAACGGCCTGCTCGATGGCCGCAGCACGGTGGTGCGCAGCTACACCGGCGAGGCGGGGCGGCCGATGGAGGTGCGCGTGTTGCCGGTGAGTTTTGCCAAGGCGTACAGCGATTACCAGGCCTGTGCCGGCAAGATGCTGGCGATGAATTACGACCAGGTGCGCCAGACCCAGGTCGGCTTCCCGGGCGGCGGTATTGACCTTGATGCATCGGCGCGGGCGCGGCTGGATGTGATTGTTGACTACCTCAAGGCGGATCCGACCGTTAATCACATCGAACTCAATGGCCATTCCGACAACAGCGGTAATCGTCTGACCAACCGTGATACTTCGCGGCGTCGGGCGTTGGCCGTCGCGGATTACTTCAAGGCTCATGGTGTGCCGGAAGAACAGATTACTGTGCGCTTCCATGGTGAGCGTTATCCGCTGGTGAAAAACAATAGCGCGGCGAACCGGGCGCGGAATCGGCGGGTGAACATCGAACTGGATCGCGTTACACCGATTGAGAAGCCTGCAGCTCAGCCCATTCAGCAGCCAGCCCCAGCGCCCGCTGCGGCCCCGGCTGGCGCACCCGCTCCGGCAGCGTCGGCTGCTCCTGCCACAAAATCGCCCTGATGCGACAGGGCGTCGCGCTGTCGACTGTTCCTGTCGCTTTGTCGTCAGAAGCTGTCGCCCCACTGTAAATTCTTCCGCAACGCCGGTAGAATCGATCCCTTTCCGTACAACCCCGTGGAGTGATGGCATGGCGGACGTAAAAAAGGTCGTACTGGCGTATTCCGGCGGCCTTGATACTTCGGTGATTCTCAAGTGGCTGCAAGATACCTACGACTGCGAAGTGGTGACTTTCACCGCTGACCTGGGTCAGGGCGAAGAAGTCGAGCCGGCTCGCGCCAAAGCCCAGGCAATGGGCGTCAAAGAGATCTACATCGACGACCTGCGCGAAGAATTCGTGCGTGATTTCGTCTTCCCGATGTTCCGCGCCAACACCGTCTACGAAGGCGAGTACCTGCTGGGTACTTCCATCGCCCGTCCGCTGATCGCCAAGCGCCTCATCGAAATCGCCAACGAAACCGGTGCCGACGCCATTTCCCATGGTGCCACCGGCAAAGGCAACGACCAGGTGCGTTTCGAACTGGGTGCCTACGCACTCAAGCCAGGCGTCAAGGTCATCGCCCCATGGCGTGAGTGGGACCTGCTGTCCCGCGAGAAGCTGATGGACTACGCCGAGAAGCACGGCATCCCGATCGAGCGTCACGGCAAGAAGAAGTCGCCGTACTCGATGGACGCCAACCTGCTGCACATCTCCTACGAAGGTGGTGTCCTGGAAGATACCTGGACCGAGCACGAAGAAGACATGTGGCGTTGGAGCGTCTCGCCGGAGAATGCCCCGGACCAGGCTACCTACCTCGAGCTGACCTACCGCAACGGTGACATCGTCGCCATCGACGGCGTAGAGAAGAGCCCGGCCACTGTCCTCGCCGACCTGAACCGCATTGGCGGTGCCAACGGTATCGGCCGCCTGGACATCGTCGAGAACCGTTACGTCGGCATGAAGTCGCGTGGTTGCTACGAGACGCCGGGCGGCACCATCATGCTCAAGGCTCACCGCGCCATCGAGTCGATCACCCTGGACCGCGAAGTCGCTCACCTGAAAGACGAGCTGATGCCGAAGTACGCCAGCCTGATCTACACCGGCTACTGGTGGAGCCCGGAGCGTCTGATGCTGCAGAAGATGATCGACGCTTCGCAGGTCAACGTGAACGGTGTCGTGCGCCTGAAGCTGTACAAGGGCAATGTCACTGTGGTCGGCCGCAAGTCGGACGATTCGCTGTTCGATGCCAACATCGCGACCTTCGAGGAAGATGGCGGCGCCTACAACCAGGCTGACGCCGCTGGTTTCATCAAGCTCAATGCACTGCGCATGCGCATTGCGGCCAACAAAGGCCGCGGGTTGCTTTAAGCCTCGAGGCGCATAATAAAAAGACCCGGCTCAGGCCGGGTTTTTTTTCGCCAGCCTGCACTGCTTACTCCATGAGCGCTGCGGCGTTATGCGGCAACGCTCTTATAGACAGGCGGAAACTCTGCTGTTCATCCAGATTGCAATAAATCCAGGTGCCTCCTTTAATAGGTGTTTGCGTAACGACTTTGAGTACATGCTGTTTAATGAGTAACTTTGCTTCAGGCCCGGAAAGCACCAGGGTTACCGGTTTGTCAGCATGATCTCGGCCGGTGTCGTACTCAGGCAAAGGAGCAGTGTCTCTCAGGGAATGTTCAAAGTTATCTTTTAGGGTGTTTTTGTCGGGACGGTAGAAAGCCCGGTTATTAAAGTTCAGGGTCAGGAAAAACAGCGCTGTCAGAAAGAATGGAAAACCCACCAGGAACCAAGTGTAAAAACTTTGACTATCGTCGCTGAGAAAAGGAAGTGTCGCGAGCGCGGAAGATTCAATGATGCCGGCGAATATGGCGATGATGGTCAGTGGCGCTACAGCTTGGTGTTTGCTCATGATGGCTGCCTCCTGCGGTTTCCGCTATCAATAGCCCACCCTCAACGGCTACTGAATTGTGTGTTGTTTCCGGGGGATGAAACTTATCCTGCTATTGGCTGCAATCATTGAAACAAAGTGGATTGCCGTAACGGATATCGTGTAGGAAAATTCCGAAAGCGATGTAAGGTCCATCTATTATGCTGTTTGCGGAGGAAAACGATACGCCATTGACCGCCCTGCTCGGTTATTGTGTCGCGTCGTCAAAGCAAAATAATGAATGGATATCGCATGAATAAAGTCCTTATCGTGGATGACCACCCGGTCATACGCTTGGCAGTGCGCATGCTGATGGAGCGGCATGGCTACGATGTGGTTGCAGAAACCGATAACGGCGTCGAGGCTTTGCAGCTTACCCGTGACCACCTCCCGGATATCGTGGTGCTGGACATTGGCATTCCCAAGCTCGACGGGCTGGAAGTGATCGCCCGCATGGCGTCGGCCAGTCCCGGTAGCCGGGTGCTGGTGCTGACCTCACAGGCGCCCGGGCATTTTTCGATGCGGTGCATGCAGGCGGGAGCATCAGGTTATGTGTGCAAGCAACAGGAGCTCACCGAACTGCTGAGCGCGATCAAGGCCGTCTTGTCCGGCTACAGCTATTTCCCCAATCAAGCCTTGCACAAGTCACGTGGTCGGGTAGGGGGGGCCAGTGAGACAGAGATGGTCGATCGTCTGTCGGCACGGGAAATGATGGTGTTGCAGCAGTTGGCGCGCGGCAGGTCCAACAAGGAAATTGCCGACAGCATGTTCCTGAGCAACAAGACGGTCAGTACCTACAAGACTCGCCTGTTGCTCAAACTCAACGCGCACTCGCTGGTCGATCTGATCGAGCTGGCTCAGCGGCACGGCCTGGCCTGAAACCCTGATGCTGAAAGCCTCCACTGGGAAGGCTTTCTGACAGGGCTACAAGTCGTAATCGAAGTCGTTAAGTTGGCGCTGCAGACGTCGCTCTTCAAGAAGATTGTCAATGGTGCGACGTTTGCTCAGGTTGGTTTTCGCGGTTTCCACCTGAGGCTCCGCATCGTCGTCATTGGTGGCAAAGTCATCTTCGATCGACAGTTCGTCTTTATCGGTACTCATGAGTCGCTCCAAGCCAAAGGGCCATTGGCCGTCCTTATAACCAGAAAGCGAACATTGGTAAAAAAGATTTTTTCAATCGAGAAGAGTGGGTAATCACTATCGGATCAATCGTCCGAGGTCTTCTGTTTGTACTCGCACAGGTCTTCGATGCGGCAACTGCCGCAGCGTGGCTTGCGCGCCTGGCAGACATAGCGGCCATGCAGGATCAGCCAGTGATGGGCATCGAGCAGGTAGTCCTTGGGGACGAATTTCAGCAGCTTCTTTTCTACCTCCAGGACTGTCTTGCCGGGCGCGATACCGGTGCGGTTACTCACCCTGAAGATGTGAGTGTCCACTGCCATGGTCGGTTGCCGGAAGGCGGTATTGAGTACGACGTTGGCGGTTTTGCGACCCACACCCGGCAGTGCTTCGAGGGCTTCACGGGTCTGTGGTACTTCGCCGCCATGCTGTTCGACCAGCAAGCGGCAGGCTTCGATGACATTCTTGGCCTTACTGTTGTATAGCCCGATGGTCTTGATGTATTGGCTCAACCCTTCGACCCCGAGTGCGTAGATGGCTTGCGGGGTATTGGCGACCGGAAACAGGCGAGCGGTGGCCTTGTTGACGCCGACATCGGTGGATTGCGCGGAAAGGGTCACAGCAACCAGCAATTCGAAGGGCGTGGTGTAGGCCAGTTCGGTCTTTGGGTCAGGATTGTCTTCGTGCAGCCTGCGAAAGATCTCCAGGCGTTTGGCGGCATTCATGGGGTCAACGCTTTCCTTGACGACGTGAGGGGGCAGGGCCCGGACGTAGCCAATTGTACAAGGCAAGTAACACACCAAGCATCAGCAGCGCTCCTGGAGCGAGCTTGGCCACATACACGCCCAGGCCATCCGCAAGCCATTGACGACTGGCGCCGAGCAGCAGGCACAGGACGAGCAACCCAGCGACGTGCTGCCACAACTGGCGCCAGCGGCCGCTATCCGGCAACAACCGATCAGTTGCCAGGCATTGCAGGCAGATCAGAGCCGGGAAAGAGCCGAGGGCGAGGGCAAGCGGCAATGCCCAAGCGCGTAGCGCGAGTAGCAGGCAGCTGGACAGGGCCGCAAGCAGCAGCAGGCTCGCCAACCCATACATTGCCCCGCTCAATCGGCTGCGCACAGGGTGCAGCAGTGCCTGGTGAAGCACGGTCAATACCAGCATGCTGATGCCGACGACGGTGGCTTGAGCCAAAGTCCGGGTAGCGCCGAGCAGCGGCGCCAAGCCCGCCAGCAGCAGGCAGAATCTATTCATGGGCAGAGGTTCCGAGCAGGAGCGCACGGTACTGATCGAAGTAACGCAGCGCATCCTGCTGTGCCTGGATTACCGCACGTGACGTGACCGTCGCACCGGCCAGTTGGTCGAAATCACCTTGATCGCGTTTCAGTGCCCATCTGTCATCAAGCCGACGATTGGCGAACTGCGTCAGCCAGTTTACCTGAGGGTCGCTGATCCGGCCTCCCAGCCCTGGGCTTTCCTGTTGTTCGATCACCTGTGTGCCGATTAGCCGACCATCGGCGCTGATGGCAATGGTCAGGCGGATGGGGGCGGCATAGCCCTGTACCTGACTCACCAGTACAACCGCCGTTACAGTGCTGCCGCGACTGGCGCGATAGGCGGCGATTATCCGGCTATGAGGTGGTTGACCGGCAGGCAGTCGCAGGGGAGTGTCCAGCGGCTGGTTGTCGTAGCTCTGGGCAGGAAGCACCGACAGAAACTGCTGCGCGTGCAATTGTTGCTCGGCTTCAGCGATGGCGGTGCGTGTCCATTGCCGCCAGGCCAGCGTGGCCGCCAACGCGATACCAGCCACGATAAACAACAGGACCAGACTGCGCAGGGGGAACTTCATGGGGTGACCTGCGCGTAGCGTGCGGCCATGCGATCGAGGGCCGGCACGGCCAGGTTCATCAGCAAGATGGCGAATGCGGTGCCATCGGGGTAACTCCCCCATGTGCGGATCAGGTAGATCAACGCGCCAGTGCCAGCCCCGAACAGCAGCTTGGCCAGGCCAGCCTTGGGGCCGGATACCGGTTCGGTGGCGATGAAAAAGGCTGCCAACATGGTCGAGCCAGAAAACAGGTGCAGCAGTGGCGAGCCATTGGAGTCAGAGCCGGAACCGTTCCAGGCCAGTAGGCTGAACAGCGACAGTGTCGTTAGCAAGCCCACCGGCGCATGCCAGCTGTAGACCTTGCGCTGCAACAGAAACAGCCCGCCGAGAAGGAGCGCCAGGTTGACCCATTCGCTGCTGCGGCCACCGAAACTGCCGAAGGCCGGATGGCTGGCGAATAGCTCATCCATGGTCAGGCTACGGTTGTGGCGAAGGCCATCGAGCACCGTGGGCCCGGCCCATGCGTCGATTTGCCCAGCACCGGCAAAGACCAGATGCAGGTTGTCGCTGAGGCCTGATGGGTGCGCTGGCCAGTGGTTCATCTGCAATGGAAAACTCAGCAGCACGAAGGTGTAGCCGACCATCGCCGGATTGAACAGGTTGCGGCCGACGCCGCCGAAGGCTTGCTTGCCCAAACCAATGGCGATGGCTGCGGCAATCACCGGCAGCCACCAGGGCGCCTCGGTGGGCAGGGCGAGCGTCAGCAGCACGGCGGTCACCAGCGCGCTGCCGTCGCTCAGTGTCGTGGCGACAGGTTGACCGCGCAACGCCAGCGCCGCTGCTTCGCAGCCAATGGCAGTGATCGTGCACAGCACCAGGCTCACCAGCAGCCCCCAACCCAGCAGCCAGAACGATGCGAGCAGCCCCGGAAGGCAAGCCAGCAGCACCAGGCCCATGGCATTGCGCAGGCGCGCGTCAGCGGTGGTCATGAGTCAGCTTCATTGCATGAATAATCCGTTGAGGCCACAGAGCGCCATCGCCACGATGCCTGCGCCGAGCAATGCGATGGGGAGGCCGCGCAGCGGAACCGGAACATCCGCATGCTGGCTGCGCTGGCTCAGGTCGTGGAACAGCGTCAGGGCCAGCCAGAAACCAAGGCCGCCCAGAACGCCCAGGCTCAGCGTTGCCAACCATTGCTTCTGTTCGCCGATGGCCTGCAGTGTCAGGCCCAGCACCAAAGCGTTGTTCAGCAATGGCCAGGTGAGCTGCGCCGTTGGCCAGTCGCGCCGCACCTTGGCCAGTACCTGCGGTACGCCCCAGGCGAGCATGCCCAGCCAGGGCAGCAGCAGGAACAGGCGCAGGTCCTGCAAATGCCATGGCGCCACCAGCAGCTGTTCGATCAGCTGGCCGCCGGCAACGCCAAGGGCGATTGATAGGGCACCGGCCAGGCCGCACACATGCAGGCGCAGCCTTGAGCTGGGCTGTCGGTGCAAAAAAAGATGATTGAGCAGCGCGGCGCCGAGCAGCGCCAGGACATAGTCGTTCATGCAGATGACGATAGCCGCAATCGGCTGCGCTGTCCGGCAAAGCGCGTGGGGATGAAAAAGCCCCGGCACTGTGGCCGGGGCTTGGGGGGTTACTTGATGCGCTGGCCTGGCTTGGCGCCGCTGTCCGGGCTGAGCAGGTAGATTTCTTCACCGCCAGGGCCTGCGGCCATGACCATGCCTTCGGAGACGCCAAAGCGCATTTTCCGAGGCTTGAGGTTGGCCACCATCATGGTCAGGCGGCCTTCCAGCTTGGAGGGGTCCGGGTAGGCCGACTTGATGCCCGAGAACACGTTGCGCTGCTCGTCGCCGATGTCCAGCGTCAGTTGCAGCAGCTTGTCGGCGCCCGGCACCGCTTCGGCCTTGACGATCAGTGCTACGCGCAGGTCGACGGCGGCAAAGGTGTCGAATTCGATTTCCGCCGACAGTGGGTCCTTGGCCAGTTCGCCGTTGCCCACAGGTGCCTGCGGCTGGCCGCCAGCGGCCAACAGGTCTTCTTTGCTGGCCGCGACCATGGCTTCGACCTTGGCCAGTTCGATGCGGCTCATCAGCGCCTTGAACGGGTTGAGTTGGTGATTTTCCAGCCGCGAGGTGTGGTCGTTCCAGCTCAGCGGCGCGACGTTGAGGAAGGCCTCGGCGTCGGCGGCCAGCACCGGCAGCACCGGCTTGAGGAAGATCACCAGCTGGCGGAACAGGTTGATGCCCTGGGCGCAGATGGCCTGGACCTCATCCTGCTTGCCTTCCTGCTTGGCCAGCGACCAGGGTGCCTTGTCGGCGATCCAGGCGTTGGCACGGTCGGCCAGGGCCATGATTTCGCGCATGGCGCGGCCAAAGTCACGGGCCTCATAGGCTTCGGCGATGGACGGGGCTGCAGCCAGGAAGGCTTCGGTCAGTTCCGGCGCGGCATCGCCGGCAACCATCACGCCGTCATTGCCTTTGTGGATGAAGCCGGCACAACGGCTGGCGATGTTCACCACTTTGCCGACCAGGTCGGAGTTGACCTTCTGCACGAAGTCCTCGAGGTTCAGGTCGAGATCGTCGACGCCACGGCCGAGCTTGGCGGCGTAGTAGTAGCGCAGGTATTCCGGCTGCAAGTGATCCAGGTAGGTACGGGCCTTGATGAAGGTGCCGCGCGACTTGGACATCTTGGCGCCGTTGACGGTCAGGTAGCCGTGCACGTTGACTGCGGTCGGCTTGCGGAAGCCCGCGCCTTCGAGCATCGCTGGCCAGAACAGGGCGTGGAAGTTGACGATGTCCTTGCCGATGAAGTGGTACAGCTCGGCCTTGGAGCCTTCGTTCCAGAACGCGTCGAAGTCCAGCTCCGGGCGGCGCGCGCACAGGTTCTTGAAGCTGGCCATGTAGCCAATCGGCGCATCCAGCCACACGTAGAAGTATTTGCCGGGCTCGCCTGGGATCTCGAAGCCGAAGTAGGGGGCATCACGCGAGATATCCCACTCCTGAAGGCCCGAATCCAGCCATTCGGCGAGCTTGTTGGCCACGGCATCCTGCAGGGTGCCGCTACGGGTCCACTGCTGCAGCATGGCCTGGAAGTCCGGCAGCTTGAAGAAGAAGTGCTGCGAATCGCGCAGCACCGGCGTGGCGCCGGAGATCGCCGACTTGGGATTCTTCAGTTCGGTCGGGGCGTAGGTGGCGCCGCACTTTTCGCAGTTGTCGCCGTACTGATCCTCGGCCGCGCATTTGGGGCAAGTGCCCTTGATGAAACGGTCGGCGAGGAACATGCCCTTTTCAGGGTCGAAATACTGGGTAACCGAACGGGTCGCGATGTGTCCGGCGTCGCGCAGGCGCGAGTAGATCATGCCCGACAGTTCGCGGTTTTCTTCGCTGTGGGTGGAGTGGAAGTTGTCGAAATCCACCAGGAAGTCGGCGAAGTCGCTGCTGTGCTCGGCCTGGACGTTGGCGATCAGCTGCTCGGGGGTGATGCCTTCCTTTTCGGCGCGCAGCATGATGGCCGACCCGTGGGCGTCGTCGGCGCAGACATAGATGCACTGGTTGCCGCGCATTTTCTGGAAGCGAACCCACATGTCCGTCTGGATGTACTCAAGCATATGGCCAAGGTGAATGGACCCATTGGCATAGGGCAGGGCGCTGGTGACGAGAATCTGGCGTGGCTCGGACATGGTGGCTCGGCTACTTATCTGGCTCGGGTAAAAATCAGGGTGATCGGCCACTATAAAGGGCCGGCGAATATATTTCACCCCATGCACGCAACTGCTGACGATTGACGGGTTAGGATAGGCGCCTGTTTGACTATCCGTATGCCAATGGGAGCCTCCATGAGTGCCGTCACCCGTGCCGCCGTCGAAGGCGTGCTTCGCCAGTACACCGACCCTTATCTGAACCTTGACCCGGTCAGCGCCGGCTGTGTGCGCAGCATCGACGTTCAAGACGGGCGGGTCGCCGTGCAATTGCAGTTGGGCTATGCCGCCGGTCTGTTCAAGAACGGCTGGGCCCAGGTGCTGCAGACCGCGATCGAGAACCTCGACGGCGTCAGTTCGGCCCAGGTGTCGATTGATTGCGTGGTCACCGCGCACAAAGCTCAGGCCCAGGTGCCAGCCTTGGCCAACGTCAAGAACATCGTCGCCGTGGCCTCGGGCAAGGGCGGTGTCGGCAAATCGACCACCGCTGCCAACCTGGCGCTGGCGCTGGCCCGTGAGGGTGCCCGGGTGGGTATTCTCGACGCTGATATCTATGGCCCCAGCCAAGGCGTGATGTTCGGCATCGCCGAAGGCACTCGCCCGCAGATTCGCGAGCAGAAATGGTTCGTGCCGATCAAGGCGCATGGCGTGGAAGTCATGTCGATGGCCTTCCTCACCGACGACAACACGCCGATGGTCTGGCGCGGCCCGATGGTGTCCGGCGCGCTGCTGCAACTGGTGACCCAGACCGCCTGGGACGACCTCGACTACCTGGTGATCGACATGCCGCCAGGCACCGGCGATATTCAGCTGACCCTGGCGCAGAAAGTACCCGTGGCAGGCTCGGTGATCGTTACCACACCGCAGGACCTGGCCCTGCTGGATGCCAAGAAGGGCGTGGAGATGTTCCGCAAGGTCAACATTCCGGTGCTGGGTGTGGTGGAGAACATGGCGGTGCATATCTGCTCGAATTGCGGCCATGCCGAGCACCTGTTCGGCGAAGGCGGTGGCGAGAAGCTGGCAGCGCAGTACGGTGTCGAGTTGCTGGCCTCGCTGCCGTTGTCGATGCTGATCCGTGAGCAAGCCGACAGCGGCAAGCCGACCGCGATCGCCGAGCCGGAAAGCCAGATTGCCATGGTCTATCAGGAGCTGGCGCGCCAGGTGGGCGCACGGATCGTGCTGCAGGAAGCGGCGGCGCCGGCGATGCCGAGCATTACCATCAGCGAGGATTGAAAAGCTCCAGGCATA
Organism: Pseudomonas sp. NPDC090233; assembly: GCF_044772285.1. Taxonomy (NCBI): domain Bacteria; kingdom Pseudomonadati; phylum Pseudomonadota; class Gammaproteobacteria; order Pseudomonadales; family Pseudomonadaceae; genus Pseudomonas; species Pseudomonas sp. NPDC090233. The sequence continues at coordinate 387,442 of NZ_JBIVYQ010000007.1, forward strand.
AAAAAACCCGCCAGAAGGCGGGTTTTTTTGAAAGCTAGGAAGCTAAATCGACTTAGGCGATTTGAACTTCTTCAGCCTGCATGCCTTTCTGGCCGCGGGTAGCGACGAAAGTAACAGCCTGGCCTTCTTTCAGGGTTTTGAAGCCGTCAGCTTGGATGGCTTTGAAGTGCACGAACAGGTCGTCGCCCGACTGAGGGGTGATGAAGCCGTAGCCCTTCTCATCGTTGAACCACTTAACGGTACCGGATTGACGGTTGGACATTTTTCTGTCTCCTTGGACAAAGTTGATAACGGTCAGGAAAAACCCTGCCCGGGACTGAGCGCAAAGAGAGCAGAAAATTCAGCGATGGGCCGATCAGGATCGTGCATCAAACTAGAGATTCTCGGTGTCACGTGCAGCACAGTGGCGCCACCTTAACCCACTTTCCGCAAGCTGCCAATCTCCAAGATGGCGTTTGATGAAATTCGGATCGGCGGCGGCCGCAGGCCCCGTCTGGCGCGGGATGCGGGATGGAACTTTAACCTGAGCGCCGGGACCGGTAAGATGCGCCTTTGGTTTTTTCACCTCGTAACTCTCAGGACACCCCCCGCCATGAGCATCAAATCGGACAAGTGGATTCGCCGCATGGCGCAGGAACACGGCATGATCGAACCGTTCGTCGAACGCCAGGTGCGTGGCGAACATGACAGCCGGGTGATTTCGTTCGGCGTCTCCAGCTACGGTTACGACGTGCGTTGCGCCGACGAATTCAAGGTGTTCACCAACATCAACTCGGCCACTGTCGATCCGAAGAACTTCGATGCCGGCAGCTTCGTCGACGTCAAGAGCGATGTCTGCATCATCCCGCCGAACTCCTTCGCCCTGGCCCGTACCGTCGAGTACTTCCGCATCCCACGCAATGTGCTGACCATCTGCCTGGGCAAGAGCACCTATGCGCGTTGCGGCATCATCGTCAACGTCACCCCGCTGGAACCTGAGTGGGAAGGCCATGTGACCCTGGAGTTCTCCAACACCACCACGCTGCCGGCGAAGATTTACGCCAACGAAGGCGTGGCGCAGATGCTCTTCCTCGAATCCGATGAAGAGTGCGAAGTGTCCTATAAGGACCGTGGCGGTAAATACCAGGGCCAGCGCGGCGTCACCTTGCCACGCACCTGAGCCGACGAGCGCGGGGAATTACTGCTCGCCTGGGTACTCCAAACTTTTGAACAGTGCCACCCTGCATGACGCGCGGTGGCCCTCGTCAGGAGTTGCCCATGAAACTTGATCCCGCAATCAGTGCGAAGCTGGCTGTTCTGCAGCCCAATCAGATCGGCCTGCTGGCGTGGTCCCTGCTGGCCCATCCGGCGCCGATGCACGCTGGCGGCGTACCTGGTCAGCCTGACCCGGACACCCCGCAACCCGCCCAGCCTGGCGACACCCCGCCGATGGAGCCGGGTGAGCCGACCCTCCCCGACGAACCCCCACCTGCCCCCGTGGCCTGAGCGGCTGTCGCGATTACCGCTGTAACGCCCAGACCTGGTCTGCCCCAGCGAGGTAAATGCAGTCGCCTGGCCTGGGCTCGACATTCCATCCGCCGGTGAACTCACCGAACGCCGGTAACAGGCTGACCTGCGGCGCCATGACGAAGCAGGGCAGCCTTAGACGTTGCCGAGCGCGGCCACGCAAAATGAAGGTGGGGTGCACATGACCTGACAGCACCGGGAATTCGGGGTGAATGTCGGGTTCATGTTGCAAGGCGAAGGGCGGCAGGATCCAAGGTTCATCCACTACCTCGATATCCAGTTGCGTCGGCGGGTCGCCTGCATGCCGGTCGTGGTTACCGCGTACCAGCACAATGCTTAAACGGTCATGCCGGTCCCTCCAGGCCTTTAATCGCGCCATTGTCGCGGGCGCCCGTGCGGTACGGGCATGCAGAAAGTCGCCGAGAATGATCAGCTGGTCACAGTCGCAGGCTGCCAGCAATGCATCCAGGCGCTGCAGGGTGGCGTCGGTGGTGCCTCGTGGCACCGGTTGGTGCAGCGCGCGGTAGCTGGCCGCTTTGCCGATATGCACGTCGGCAACCACCAGCGCACGGCGGGCAGGCCAGTACAGCGCACGGTCCGGCAGCAACCATAACGTCTGCCCACAATGCTCGATGGTCAAATGGCTGTTCATGTTCTGCTCGCCGCTTTTTCAAGGTCGGCGACCATGCGCGCGATGCGATCGGCCAGTTTCTCGGTGCTCAGGGTTTCCCGCATGCCCTCCACCAGTAGGGTGAATGCCAGCGGGCCGGGCCGTTGCAGCTCACGGAGATCAAGGCGCAGCTGACCCATTCTGGTCAATTGGCGCTGTAGCCGTTCGATCTCCAGCTCCTCGCGCAACACTTCATCCCGAGCCTGACCTAGCAACAGGTTATCGGCATCGTGTTTTCGAAACACCTCGAAGAACAGACCGCTGGATGCCTGAATCTGCCGCGTGCTCTTCTGCGCGGCAGGGTATCCGCCAAACACCAGCCCGGAAATTTGGGCGATCTCGCGAAAGCGCCGCAACGCCATCTCACTGGCGTTCAGGCTGGCCAGTACATCTTCCAGCAAGTGCTCGTTGGCCAGCGCTGCCGGCAAATGGGTTGCCCAATCCACCGGGCTGGGGCTGAGCAGCTCGAAGCCGTAGTCGCTGACCGCGATGGAAACCGACAGGGGTTGCTCGCGGCTGACCCGCCAGGCAATCAGGTTGGCCAGGCCGAGGTTGGCCATGCGTCCGGCGAACGGGTAGAGAAACAGGTGTGAGCCCTGGCGTGTGGCGAGGGTTTCGGCCAGCAGCGTCTGGGTGGTGGGCAATGCCGACCACTGACTTTGTAGCATCAGCAATGGGCGCACCGCGCGCATTTCCGGGTCGTCGAAATGCCCGTGGGCTGCCGCATCGAGCTTTTCTACCAGCGCATCGGCCAATTCGCTGGACAGTGGCATGCGACCCCCATTCCAGCGGGCAATGGCGGCCTTGCGAGCGGTGCTGCGGCGCACATACGCGGTCATGTTCTCGACCCGCACCAACTCCAGCACGCGCCCGGCAAACACCAGGGTGTCGCCGGGGCGCAGGCGGGCGATGAAGGCTTCTTCGACACTGCCCAGGTGCTTGCCCCCGCCGCCCTTGCTCCAGTACTTGAGCTGCAGGCTGGCGTCGCTGACGATGGTGCCGATGCCCATGCGGTGCCGGCGTGCCAGGCGCTCGCTGGCGACCCGCCAGAGGCCGTCGGGATGGGCTTCGACGCGCTGGTAGTCGGGGTAGGCGCTGAGTGAACTGCCACCGTGGCTGACGAAATCCAGCGCCCACTGCCATTGGCTGTCACGCAGCTCGCGAAATGCCCAGGTGCTGCGCACTTCGTCGAGCAACTCGGCGGGGCGAAAACCACTGCCCAGCGCCATGGAAACCAGGTGTTGTACCAGTACATCCATGCACAATCGAGGCGAGCGCCGCGCCTCTATGTGCCCAGCAGCCAGGGCGCTGCGAGCCGCTGCCGCCTCGACCAGCTCCAGGCTGTGGGTCGGCACCAGGGTGATCCTCGACTGGCGACCAGGCGCATGCCCCGAGCGCCCGGCGCGTTGCATGAGTCGGGCAATGCCCTTGGCCGAACCGATCTGCATGACCCGTTCTACCGGCAGGAAGTCCACACCCAGGTCGAGGCTGGAGGTGCAGATCACGGCTTTAAGTGCGCCCTGCTTGAGGCTGAGTTCTACCCAGTCACGGGTTGCGCGGGCCAGCGAGGCGTGATGCAGGGCGATCTGCCCGGCCCAGTCGGGGCGAGCATCGAGCAAGGCCTGGTACCACAGCTCGGCCTGGGCGCGGGTATTGGTGAACACCAGGCTGCTGGCACTGCTGTCGAGTTCGCGGGCGACCGGGTCGAGCATTTTCAGGCCCATGTGCCCGGCCCAGGGGAAGCGCTCGATGGCCTCCGGTAGCAGCGTGTCGACTAGCAGGCGCTTGTCCTGGCGGCCTTGCAGCAACTGGCCGCCCTGCGGCAACAGCACCTCGAGCGCGTGCGCCAGGTTGCCGAGCGTGGCGGAGAGTCCCCAGGTCACCAGGTTGGGTTGCCATCGGCGAAGGCGGGCGAGGGCCAGTTGCAGTTGCACGCCGCGCTTGTTGCCGAGCAGTTCGTGCCATTCATCCACCACCACCAGGCGCAGGTGAGCGAAGTCATCACTGGCTTGGGCGCGCGTCAGCAGCAGGGTCAGGCTCTCGGGGGTGGTGATCAAGGTGCTGGGCAGGCGTCGGGCTTGGCGGGCACGCTCGGCGCTGCCGGTGTCGCCGCTGCGTACGCCAATGCTCCAGTTCAGGCCGAGATCATCCAGCGGCATTTGCAGGGCGCGGGCGGTGTCTGCCGCCAGTGCGCGCATGGGCGTGATCCACAGCACCTGCAGCGGCGCAGGCTGACGCGCTGTCGTAGGCTCGGCGAAGGCGCGCAGGGCGGCGAGCCATACCGCATAGGTCTTGCCCGCCCCGGTGCTGGCATGCAGCAACCCGGACTCGCCGCGGCCAATGGCCGCCCAGACTTGCCGCTGGAAGGCGAACGGCTTCCAGCCGCGGGCGGCGAACCAGGCATTGGCAAGGTCTTTGGCGGCAGGCATGCGCGGGCAGTGTCCTTCGAAGGCTGTGCTTCTAATGACCACCTGCACTGCGCATTGGTTTTACCGCGTCAGTTGCCCAGCAGGTAACCGCTTCGACACACCTGCTCACCGGCGACATGGGCGATGACCATGCCCGAGGTGGCCATGCGCCGCACGCTGCGGGCATACAGCAACCCGGGCTGGCTGTTGCGCACGGAGGTTACCCGATCGCTCAGCGGGTCGATGATTTCGGCGATCAGTTGGCCCGCCTCCAGGTACTGGCCGGGGCGGGCGTGATACACCAGCAAGCCACCCAGGGGTGCTATGAGTGGCTCGACGGCAGCCAGCGGCGTGGCGGGGCGGGGCAGTGCCGGCAAGGGCGCGGGGGTGCCGGCGATAACGTCAGCCTGGGTCAGGTAGTCGAGGATCGCCTGGCAGTCCTTGCTCGCGAGGTCATGGCTGACATCGGCCTGGCCACGCAGCTCGACGGTGACCGCGACGCAGCCCAGCGGAATCGGGTAGCGCTTGGCGAAGCGCTGTTGCAATTGCCACCAGACCAGGCTGAAACATTCGTCGAACGACTGCCCACCGGAGTCGGTGGCCAGCAGGCTGGCCTGGGCGCCCAGGTAGCGCGCCAGCGGCTCGACTTGAGGCCAGGCTTCTGGGGTGGTGTAGAGGTGTTCAACGGCCTCGAAGTCGCAGTGCAGGTCCAGCACCAGGTCGGCATCGCAGGCCAGCCGCTGCAAAATCAGGCGCTGGGATTGCAGCGGCGTTTGCGCGGGGTGGGCGTCCAGGCCGCGGCGCAGGTATTCACGGACCAAGGCGAGGTTGTGCGCGGGGTCCTGGGTCAGGTGGCCTTCGATCTGGTCGCCGATGCTGTCGGACAGGTCGACGAAATTGCGGTTGAAATTCTCGCCGCTCTGCAACGCGAAACGGCCCAACGGTGCATCCAGCAGCACCTGCTCCAGGCCGACCGGGTTGGCCACCGGCACCAGGATGATCTCGCGGCGCAGGCGCCCTTGCTGCTCCAGTTCGCCCAGGCGGCGCTTGAGGTGCCAGGCCACCAGCATGCCGGGCAGCTCGTCGGCATGCAGTGAGGCCTGGATGTACACCTTGGCGCCACCGCGCGGGCCAAAGTGGAAGCTGTGCAGTTGGCGCGTGACGCCGGGCACGGGGGAGAGCAGGTCGTGGGTCGAATGGTGCATGGTGGTCCTGGCTGCGTGGCGAAAACGGTCTGCGACACGGGTCGGCACAAAGCTAAGCATAATTTCGCCTGCCATGCCTAACACCTTGCTTTGATCAGGCCAGCAGTGCCTGCAAGGTCGCCAGGTCATCGGCCTCATCGACCGGTTTGTCCAGGCGCCAGCGCAACATGCGCGGGAAGCGCACGGCGATGCCGCTCTTGTGCCGTTTCGACAGCGCGATGCCTTCGAAGCCCAGTTCGAACACCAGCGTTGGGGTCACACTGCGCACCGGGCCGAAGGTTTCCACGGTGGTTTTGCGGATGATCGCATCCACCTTGCGCATTTCTTCATCACTCAGGCCCGAATAGGCCTTGGCGAAGGGCACCAGTGCACGTTCGGGGCTGCCGGGCGGAGCGTTCCAGACGGCGAAGGTGTAGTCACTGTAGAGGCTGGCGCGGCGGCCGTGGCCGCGTTGGGCATAGATCAGCACGGCATCCACGCTGAACGGGTCGATCTTCCATTTCCACCACACCCCCATGTCCTTGGTTCGGCCCACGCCATACAAGGCGTCGCGCTGTTTGAGCATCAGGCCCTCGACGCCCAGGCTGCGCGACTGTTCGCGCTGCACGGCGAGGTCTTGCCAACTCTGCCCTTCGAGCAGCGGCGAAAGCAGCAGCGGGGCCAAGGGATGCGCGTCGACGATGCGCTGCAATTGTTGGCGGCGCTCATGCTGGGGACGGTTGCGCCAGTCCTCGCCTTGCCATTCCAACAGGTCGTAAGCCTGTAGCACCACCGGGGCGTCGGCTAGCAGCTTCTTGCCCAGGGTCTTGCGGCCAATGCGCTGCTGCAGCAGGGCGAACGGTTGCACGGCTGGGGTATCGGCGCTGGCGCCAGGTTTCCAGACCAGAATCTCGCCGTCGAGCACCACGCCGTCCGGCAGGCTCTGCGCCAGGCCGTGCAGCTCTGGAAAACGATCGGTCACCAGCTCCTCGCCGCGTGACCAGACCCACACCTGGCCATCGCGCTTGACCACCTGGGCGCGAATGCCGTCCCACTTCCATTCGATCTGCCAGGCGCTGGGCGGGCCGAGCAGGGCGTCGAACTGTTCGGTAGGCACTTGCAGGGCATGGGCCAGGAAGAACGGATAAGGCTGGCCGCCTCGTTGGCTGTGCTCATCGGCCGATTCAGCGGCGATCAGCTTGTGATAACTGCTGGCGGTGGGGCGATGGCTGATGTCGGTGTAGCCGACCAGGCGCTGGGCCACGCGCTTGGCATCCAGGTCGGCCAGCTGCGCCAACGCCCGGGTCACCAGCAGCTTGGAAACGCCGACGCGAAAGCTGCCGGTGATCAGCTTAAGGCACAGCATCAGGCTGGGACGATCCAATTGCGCCCAGAGTGGCGGAAGGCGCCGCTGGACCTCTTCGGCGGGCAACCCGCGAAGCGGCAGCAGATGGGCTTCTACCCAATGGGCCAGGCCGTCCTCGCTGCCGTGCGGGTTATCCGGCAGCAGCAGGGAAATAGTCTCTGCCAAGTCGCCAACCGCCTGGTAGCTTTCTTCGAACAGCCACTCGGGCAGGCCGGCCAACGTCGTTGCCAGTTCACGCAGCACGCGGGTCGGTACCAATTGGCGAGGGCGGCCTCCCGACAGGAAATACACCGCCCAGGCGGCATCCTCGGCAGGGGCCTCGGCAAAGTAATCGCGCAGGGCTTCGAGCTTGGCATTGCTTGACGTCGTGGCATCCAGGCGCAGGTAGAGCTGGGCGAAATCTTTCATGCCTCAGCATCCGTAGCAGGGGCGTCGTCTTCTTCGCCGTACTCGGTCACGAATGCACGGGCATCGAGGCCTTTTTCGTTGAGGAACCGCACCAGCACGCTGACCGAGCCGTGGGTGACCATCACCCGCTCGGCGCCGGTCTGCTCGATGGCCCAGAGCAGGCCCGGCCAGTCGGCGTGGTCGGAGAGCACGAAGCCACGGTCCACCCCGCGCCGCCGCCGCGTGCCGCGCAGCAGCATCCAGCCACTGGCGAAGGCATCGCTGTACTCGCCGAAGCGGCGCATCCAGCTGCTGCCAGCGGCGGAGGGTGGGGCCAGGACGATGGCCTGGCGCATGAGTGGATCGTTACGCGGGATGTCACCGGCATAGCGGGTTGACGGCAGGTGCACGCCGGCCTCGCGGTAGACCTGGTTGAGCGGCTCGACCGCGCCATGCACCAGGATCGGCCCGATGCTGCTGTCCAGGCCGTGCAGAAGTCGCTGAGCCTTGCCGAAGGAATAGCAGAACAACACGCTGGCCTTGCACTGATCACGATTGGCCCGCCACCAGGCATTCACCCCGGCAAAAACCTCGGCCTGGCTCGGCCAGCGGTAAATCGGCAGGCCGAAGGTCGATTCGGTAATGAAGGTGTGGCAGCGCACGGGTTCGAAGGGGGCGCAGGTCCCGTCTGGCTCGACCTTGTAGTCGCCCGAAGCGACCCAGACCTCGCCTTGGTATTCCAGCCGCACCTGTGCCGAGCCCAGTACATGCCCGGCAGGGTGCAGGCTGAGGGTTACCCCGTGATGGCGGATGCGTTCGCCGTAGCTCAGGGTCTGCAGATCGATGTCCTGGCCCAGGCGGCTGCGCAGAATGCCGGCGCCTGGGGCGGCAGTCAGGTAATGCGCATTGCCGCGACGGGCATGGTCGCCGTGGCCATGGGTGATGACGGCGCGCGCCACTGGCCGCCAGGGGTCGATGTAGAAATCACCGGGCGGACAGTACAGGCCTTCGGGGCGAGCGATGACGAGGTCCATGGGGAGGGCACTGGTGTTGGGGGTTACCAGTTAGGAGCGGTGGTGGGGTACAGAAGTTCGAGCGGCTATCACGATGAAAAGGACTACAGGCCATTCAGAAATGCGGAAGGGGCTTTCGAGGTTTACTACACACTCATTTCAAGGTACGCAACAAAAATGTTGCGCGCACTCTGCATGTGATGCACATTGAGTGATCGAAGGCCCGCATGAAGTACAGTGAGTTTCGCCGATGGTTACGCGCCCAGGGCGCTACATTCGTGCCAGCAAAGGGAAGCCATTTCAAGGTCTCCCTCGGCAATCGCCAGACGATTTTTCCAGATCATGGTGCCAAAGAAATGGGTGAAGGGCTCAGAAAGAAGATCATGAAGGATCTGGGCTTGAGAGAATGATGAACTTAGGGGAGAGCACACGATGATCTTCGATTACCCGGTGACCATTCACCGAGAAGAAGGCAGTGTCTGGATCAGTTGTCCGGATGTGCCTGAAATGGCCAGCGCCGGCGATACTGCGGAGGAGGCACTGTTCGATGCAGTTGATGCCATGGAGTCCGCGCTTTCTTTCTATGTGGATCAGAAAAAAGCTATTCCATTGCCGAGAGCGCCGTCTTCCGGTCAATCGCTCGTGCGTCTGCCAGCATTGACGGCGGCAAAAGCTGCGCTCTGGAACACCATGATCGAGCAGAACGTGACAAAAACTGAAATGGCGCGGCGCTTGGGCGTTAATCGTCCCCAGGTAGATCGGCTGGTCGACCTGCTGCATCGCTCCAAGATCGAACAGGTCGAGCATGCGCTGAATGTGTTAGGTCAGCGCATTGAACTCGCTGTTGTAGCGGCTTGATCGGTAGATGAAAGCCGCCAAATCTGGCGGCTTCATCATTCCTGGCTATCTACCCGGCACCAACGTCAACCGCTGACTCCCATAAGCCCGCCCAAAATTCTGCGGCTGAATCGGCAGGCTCATGAACCGCCCTTTGAACCAGGCATCCAGCCCGTCGCTGTAATGCCCGCTGGCCGGGTTGCCGGACTGGCCGCTGCTGGTCAGCACCTGCAGCGGCTCGGCCTGGCCGAAGTCGACGATCATGCGTGCGGAAGCTGGCAGGCGGGTGTCGAAATCGCTGCCCCAGGCATAGGGAGTCAAGGCCAGAGTAGTGAAATCACCGCCAGCGGCCGACGGCGAACGGCTGAGGGCATCGCCCAAGCCATGATAGGCCGGTGCAGGCCAGCGGTACTGGTGCAGCTTGCCCCATTGCCAGGCGCGACGGTCGTCGCCCAGTTGCGAGGTGCCGGCATCCACGGCAGCGGCCAGGCTGCGGGCGAGAATGGCTGGTTTGTCTTCCTTCTGCGGCGTGTTGCGGTCATCCCAGAAGGGGCTGTCTTCGCGGCCGAGCAGGTGGTCGGCCTGCGCCGAGTAGGAGAGGCGCGCATTGCTGACGAACGCCTGCCAAGCCGGGCTGGATTCTGGTCCGAGGTCGTCGAGGAAAGTCTGGCGGGCGACTTCCTGGAGGAACAGTTCATACAGCGCCGCATCCGCCGAGACCGGGCTCAGGCGGCCATCGAAAGCCTTGAGCCGGGCCAGCGCGTCACGGGCCTTGTCGCGCTGGGAGGCAGGCAGAGCGTCGATGGCCTGCTTGAGCGGCTGGGCCATGCCCGGGGCGTCGAACATCTGCTTGAGCTTGTCGGCCAGCAGCGTTACCTGGTCGTTCTGCAGGGCCATCAGGCTGCGACTGTCGTGGCGGCCGTTGCCGGCCAGCTGGGCCAGGCGTTCGGCACGCTCGGGGTAGTACCAGGTATTGGACAGCTGCATGCCGTAGCCACGCGGCAGGCTGCGTTGATTGGCGTGGCCGATCCAGCCGGCTGGCGGGTCCTGGTCGTAGGGGTGCAGCATCGGATCGGCGTAGCCATCCCAGTCATAGCGGCCGTCCCAGCCCGGGGACGGCAGCAAGCCTTGGCCTTCGCGGCGGTTCGGGTAGCGGCCGCTGACCTGCCAGCCGATGTGCTCAGGTTCGGCGAACACGAAGTTGAGCGCGGCGGCACCGATCTCGCGTGTGCTGTCGAACGCGCGCTCGACGTTTTTCGCACGGGTCAGGTCGAACAGCGCATCGAGGCTACGGTCGCCCTTGAGCTGCGGCAGGTTCAGGGCCAGGCCCAGGCTGGCAGTGCCGGGTTGGGCGAGCAGGGTGCCGTGGCGGGTGTCGTACATCACTTCGCGCTGCGGACGTTGGCCGCGGACGAAGAAGGTTTCGCTGCGCGCACGTGCCGGCAGCCACTTGCCGTCGGCCAGGTAACTGACCTGGCTGCCCTGGTGGCGTAACTGCTCCAGGTACAGGTCCTGATTGTCGGCCATCACCGCGCTGCTGCTCCAGGCCAGCTTGCCGTTGTATCCGGCCAGGACGATGGGCAGGCCCGGTAGCGACAGGCCTGCCACCTGATATTTGCCGGTGTGGATCTGCACCGGGCTCAGGGCCCAGGCGGCGCGGCTGTCGCTGGCCAGCAGACTCTTGCCGCTGCGGCTGCGTTGCGGGCCCAAGGCCAGGTTGGCCGAGCCTGGGCTGCCGAGCAGGTCGAGGTCGGCCAGCTTCTGGCTGGCAGCTGCCAAGGCCGTCAGGCCCGGCAGCTGGCTGTTCAGGTTGAGCCCCTTGAGTTTTTCCACCTCGGCGTCGGCCAGGGGTTCATCCGGTGCGCCGGGCAACAGCCAAGGCAGCTTTTCGCTGCCGACTTTTTGCGCCAGGGTCAGGGCGCTGAGTTCTTCCTGCAGGTTCACCGACTGGCTGAAGGCATACAGGCTGAAGATCAGTGCCGAGTCTTCGGGCTTCCAGTATTCCGGGCGATAGCCACTGCTGGCGAGGTTGGCTGGCAGCTTGTCGCGGTAACGGAACAGGTAGGCGTTGACCCCGCGGGCATAGACATCGAAGAAACGCTTGAGCCTAGGCGACGCGTCGGCGTACAGCTGGGTGGCATTCTGCTTGAGGTTGGCGGCGCGCATCAGGCGGTCGATGTCCAGCGCTTCGCTACCGGCCAGCTCCGCCAGGCGGCCCTGGGCGAGCAGGCGCATGGCGAGCATCTGTTCGATGCGGTCGCCAGCGTGCACATAGCCGAGGCTGAACAGGGCGTCATGGAAGTTGCTGCTTTCGATCAGCGGTGCGCCCATGGCGTTGCGCCGGATCGAAACGTTTTGCGCCAGGCCTTTGAGCGGCTGTACCCCAGTGGTGGGTGGCACGCTGTCCTGATAGCCGCCCATCTGGCAACCGGCAAGCCCGAGCATGCCGAACAGCGTGGCAGCGGTGGCGAACCGTGGGCGGAAGGGAGGAAGGACGGGGGCGGCCATGACAAGGGCTCCTGCAAGGCGTGGCGGGGGTTTGAGTGGCGCTAAGGTAGCATGCCGTTACGTATTCGGCGCCTGTGAGATCGAGCGCTGTGGGCTCGTCTTGATCTCTCTGTTGCTCTCAAGATCGAGCGCCGCCCGCGCGGCGCATCGCGGATGAATCCGCTCCTACATGGCGTGGCGAACGAACAATCCAATGTGGGAGCGGCTTTAGCCGCGATGCGATCTACGATGCACCGCACGATTCAGGCTGTATCAAGCCCCGTGGCACTTCTTGTATTTCTTCTCGCTACCGCACGGGCACGGATCGTTGCGGCCAATGTCTTTCAGGGCGTTGCGAACCGGCTCCTGGTGGCCGTGGTTGCAATGCGGGCCGTGCACATGGCCGTGGTCGTGATCGTGGTGATGATCGTCACCGTGGTTGCAGTCAGGGCCATGAACATGGGGTTGTTGAGTCATTGCAGGGTTACTCCGGTATGAAATCGCCGGGCATTATCTCACCACTGCGCGATAAGTGCAGGTCCCGGTGGATGAGTAGCCCGGTCGCCAATTCGCCCTGCAAGCGGTAATGCAGCTGTTGCTCGCTTTTGAGCAACTTGGCCAACGGCTTGAGCTGCTTCCACAGGTTGGTGCGTGCAGTGATCTTGAAGGTGCGCCGGGCATGGCCACCGACACTGCGCCAGACGCTGGTTTCATCCTCCACCAGCAGCAGGTCGTTGAGCCAGACGGCATAGCCGACGTTGCGAATGAATAGGCGGCTGTCATTGGGGTTGTCGATGCGCAAGTGCAGCACGAACTCCTGCTCCAACAGGCGCGCCTTGACCGTCTCGACCTTGACCAGGTGCACTTCAGGCTCGCGCCAGTCGTCATTTCCCCAGATTGCACAGCCCGCCTGCAACAACAGCAAGGTGCCGAGCAGGAGTAGGCGGGCCAGGGCGATCATGCTCAGTTACCGACGTAACTGGCGCAGCATTTCTTGAACTTCTGCCCGCTGTCGCACGGGCAGGGGTCGTTGCGGCCAGCCTTGAGCTCCACGGTCGGGTCAATGAAGAACCAGCGCCCCTCATGCTGCACGAAGGCCGAACGCTCACGGTGCTGGTGGTCACCGTCCTGGTCATGCCAGCGCGCGGTGAAGGTGACGAAGGCATGCTCGGGCTGGCCACCGAGCACCTCGGCGTTTTCCACTTCCAGGCCCAACCAGGTGCTCTGGGCGCTCCAGGCCGCCATGGCGGCGCGATCGAGCCCGGCCTGCTGGGCCGGCAGGGTGGTGGCGATCAGGTAATCGATCAGGCCAAGCACGTAAGCGCTGTAGCGCGAACGCATCAGCGCCTGGGCATCCGGAGCCGGGGTTCCGGCGTGGTAGTGCCCGCAGCAGGCGTCCAGCAAGTTGCCACTGCCGCAGGGGCAAACCGAAACACTCATCATCACCACCAGTACTTGCCGAAGTTTTCAGGGTTGGCCCAGAAGCGGGCGTTGAGCCAGTCCGGGACCTGCTTGTAGTCATGTAGATCATAGGTGAACAAGTTCAGGACCTGCTCGTCACGACGGAATTTCTCACTGGCCGACAGGGCCAGGGCAAAGAAGTCGGTGTCCTGCCAGCCGCAGGCGCGCAGGTCGGCCAGCACCGCGACGCGGCTGGCGTTGAGGTTGCGGATGCCGCCCAGCAATTCCAGTCCTGCGCGTTTGGGCAGGTGCTCCAGGCAGTCCACCAGCACCGCCAGATCGAAGCGCTGCGCGGCCACTTCAGCGGGCAATGCGCCAGGTGCGCAGGTTTCGATGGTCACGTTTGGGTGAGCCTGGGCAAAGGCATCCAGGGCAGGGAAGCGAGTGCCCACCAGCAGCAGGCGTTGTGGGGTGAAGCGCTCCAGCAGCGCCGCCAGGGCCTGCTGCGGTGTGCGTTGGGAAAAACCGTCAGTCATTGCCAATCCTCGTTCAGGTCTTGCAAGACTAACGGGCTGTCGGCCGGGGGCAAAGCGGCATGTAACACCGTCGTGGCTTATTGCTGGCAGGGATCAGATGCGCGGTCTTTACTCCCAATGATCGGTCTTAGCCGATTCCCCCTAGGAGAAGCTTTGAGATGAGCATAGTACGCACAGCGTTACCCCTGGTACTGCTCACCAGTGTGTTGACTGGTTGTGCAGGTTTGCAAAAAACCGACTGGCCGAAGTGTGCTGCCGTCGGGGGTGTGGGCGGTGCCGCCCTGGGCGCCATCGAAAGCTCCAGCTGGGCTGGCTGGGGCGCCTTGCTTGGCGGTGGCCTGGCCGCCGGCTATTGCTGGGCCCATGGTGATGGCGACGAGGATGGCGATGGCGTGCCCGACAGCCGTGACAAGTGCCCAGGTACGCCGCCTGGCGTGCAGGTCGATGCCAACGGCTGCCCACCAGAACCGGCCCCGGTGGTCGAGGAAGTGGTGGTGCAGAAAGAGGAAGTCATCGTCATCCGTGACGTGCACTTCGAATTCGACTCTGCGCGCCTGACCGCCGCCGACAAGGAGCGCCTCAACACCATCGCCACCCGCCTGAAGCAGGAAGCGCCCAGTGCCCGCCTGAGCGTCAGCGGCCACACCGACAGCGTCGGCTCCGACAGCTACAACCAGAAGCTGTCCGAACGCCGTGCCCACTCGGTAACCGATTACCTGGTCGAGAGCGGCGTGCCGCGTGCCAGCTTCATCTCGGTGGTCGGTGCAGGTGAAACCCAGCCGGTGGCGGACAATGCCACGGCCGATGGGCGTTCGATGAACCGTCGCACCGAGATCAAGATCCAGCGCTGACGGTGTGCGCCCGCGCCTTGAGAAGTGGCGCGGGCGCGTCTTTACTCCTGTAGGCCGGATGCGGCCAACGACACAGGAGCATTCACCATGAGTGTTATGTCAAAGGCAGCGCTGCCGCTGCTGGTGGTTTCCAGCCTGCTTGCAGGCTGCGCCACCCACAGCGACGGCAGTGCTCCCCTCAATCAAAGGACCTGGCCGATCTGCAGCCTGCTGGGTGGCTTGGCGGGCGGTGGCCTGGGCGCCATCGAAAGTTCCAGCTGGGCTGCCGGAGGCGGCGCCCTGGGCGCGATCGCCGGTGGCCTGATCTGTTATGCCCAGGACGGTGACGAAGATGACGACGGCGTGTTCGATCGCCGCGACCGCTGCCCCGACACGCCGGCCGGTACCGCAGTCAACCACATGGGCTGCCCATTGCCGCAATACCCGCCCAGTCAACCTGAGCCTGAGCCACCGGCCACGACCGAGGTGATCTCCCTCGACGACCAGGGCCAGGTGATGTTCGCCTTCAACTCCGCTGACCTGACCCCGGGCAGCCAGCAGCGGTTGCAGAGCCTGCTGCCCAGGCTGAACGAGCTGGGCGTGTCGCGAATCAAGGTGGTTGGCCACACCGACAACGTCGGCTCGGACAGCTATAACCAGGCACTTTCAGAACGGCGTGCGGCCAGTGTCGCCGAATACCTGATCAGCCAGGGCATGGCGCCGCAGAAGGTCACCAGCGAGGGCCGTGGGGCCAGTGAGCCGGTCGCTGAAAACGACACCGAGGAAGGTCGCGCGCACAATCGGCGGGTGGACCTGCACCTCAACTAACGCACTGAAGGAGCGGCAGATGAAATTCATCCTGGGCCTGGGCAAGATCCTCACCATCGCCTTCTGGGGCGTGGTGCTGTTCAACCAGCTGCTGCCGCAGCCTGTGCCGTTCAACCTGTTGATCAATGCGGTAGGGGTGTCGGTGCTGGGGCTGCACGTTCTGGAGGTGTTGTTCTTCAACGCCAGCCTGCGCGGGCGCAGTCACCGCTGGTTTGATCGGTTGCAGATTCTGCTGACAGGGATTTTCCACGTGATGTCCATCCCGCGGCAGACGCAGCTGCCGCGCAATGGCTGACCCGAGTATTCCTTGCTCAGATAGGTAGCCGCGAACTGGCTACCGCCACCACGGCCAGGCCCAGCAGCAGATTGACTCCCACCATGCGACGGATCCGGCCCAGCACTGCTGCGCCGGCCGGCCAGTCCTCGGCCTGCACCGCGGCTTTCAACTCCGGAAGCAACAGCGCCTGAATGCGCATGAACAGCGCGAACATGGCGATCCCGCCGCCCATCATCACCTGGACATACCTGGGCGCTGTCTCGAAACCGCTGAAGCGCATATGCAACATGCCGATACCACTTATCGCCAGGATCGCCACGGCCAGCCAGACCCAGACGAAGAAGCGTCGGAAAACTTCCACCCACAGCCGCAGCCGGGCAGGCCCCTCAAGGGCTGCAACCGTTGCCGGGCGCAGCACCAGCCAGGCGAAGAACATGCCGCCGACCCATACCAGGGCGGCAAGAACATGCAGTGTGTAGGGCAGGGTAAAGGCGAGCATCCGGATCTCCATGCGGCACAAAGGGCAATAGCGGGGTATGATAGCCGCCCCATGCAAAACACTGAAAATATATCCAGCCCTCCGGGCGCCTGCAGACCATGATCAGCAACGAACTCAAAGCCACCATCCAGGGCGCCTACTCGCGTTTTCTCGAAGCCAAGAGCCTCAAGCCACGCTATGGCCAGCGCCTGATGATCGCCGAAGTGGCCAAGGTGCTTGGCGACATCGCCTGCGACGACGAAGGCCGCCGCGCCGGTGAGCCCGCCGTGGTGGCGGTGGAAGCAGGGACCGGTACCGGCAAGACGGTCGCCTACAGCCTGGCCGCGATCCCGGCTGCCAAGGCCGCCGGCAAGCGCCTGGTGATCGCCACCGCGACCGTGGCCCTGCAGGAGCAGATCGTCTTCAAGGACCTGCCCGACCTCATGCGCAACAGCGGCCTGAACTTCAGTTTCGCCTTGGCCAAGGGCCGCGGCCGCTACCTGTGCCTGTCCAAGCTCGACGTGCTGCTGCAGGAGGGCCATGCGCAATCGGCCACTGCCCAGCTGTTCGAGGAAGAGGGCTTTCACATCGAGGTCGACGAGCGCAGCCAGAAGCTGTTCAACAGCATGATCGAGAAGCTTGCCGGTAACCGTTGGGATGGCGACCGCGACAGCTGGCCGGAAACCCTGGAAGACCAGGACTGGGCGCGCCTGACCACCGACCACAGCCAATGCACCGGTCGCCACTGCCCGAACTTCCAGCAGTGCGTGTTCTACAAGGCCCGTGAAGGCATGGGCAAGGTCGATGTGATCGTCACCAACCACGACATGGTGCTGGCCGACCTGGCCCTGGGCGGCGGCGCCGTCCTGCCCGACCCGCGCGACACGATGTACGTGTTCGACGAAGGCCACCACCTGCCGGACAAGGCCATCGGCCACTTCGCCCACTATTCGCGTCTGCGCTCCACCGCCGACTGGCTGGAGCAGACCGCCAAGAACCTGACCAAGCTGTTGGCCCAGCACCCGTTGCCAGGCGACTTGGGCAAGCTGATCGAACAGGTGCCGGAGCTGGCGCGGGAAATCCGCACGCAGCAGCAGTTCATGTTCACCTTGTGCGAGCAGGTCGCCGACTTCCGTCCCAGCGAGGATGTGGAGGGCCGCGAGCGCCCGCGCTATCGCTTCGAAGGCGGCGTGGTGCCCGAGCAGATCCGCGAAGTCGGCATCGAGCTGAAAAAAGGCTTCGCTCGCCTCAACGACCTGTTCACCCGCCTGGCAGACCTGCTCAAAGAAGGCATGGACGGCGAGGTCAACATCGGCATCGCCAGCCACCAGGCCGAAGAGTGGTACCCGTTGTTCGGCAGCCTGGTAACCCGCGCCCAGGGCAACTGGGAGCTGTGGACCGCCTTTACCGCCGAAGACCCGCAAGACAGCCCGCCCATGGCCCGCTGGTTGACCCTGGCCGAAAGCGGCGCGCTGTTCGATATCGAGGTCAACGCCAGCCCGATCCTGGCTGCCGAGATGCTGCGCCGCAGCCTGTGGAGCGTGGCCCATGGCGCCCTGGTGACGTCGGCGACGCTCACCGCACTGGGCAAGTTCGACCGCTTCCGCATGCGCTCGGGCCTGCCCCGTGACGCGGTGACCTGCGTTGTGCCCAGCCCATTCGTGCATGGTGACGCGGGCCTGTTGCGGGTTCCGGATCTCAAGGCCGACCCGCGCGATGCGGCAGCGCATACTGCGGCGATCATTCGCGAGCTGCCGAACATCGTCGAAGACGCCCGTGGTGCACTGGTGCTGTTCTCCTCGCGCAAGCAGATGCAGGAAGTGTTCGACGGCCTGGACCGCGACTGGCGCAAGCTGGTGCTGATCCAGGGCAACCTGTCCAAGCAGGAGACCCTCAACAAGCACAAGGCGCGGGTCGATGACGGCCAGCACAGTGTTCTGTTCGGCCTGGCCAGTTTTGCTGAGGGTGTCGACTTGCCGGGTGCCTATTGCGAGCACGTGGTCATCGCAAAGATTCCCTTCTCGGTGCCGGACGATCCGGTCGAGGCGGCCCTGGCTGAATGGATCGAAGCCCGTGGCGGTAACCCATTCATGGAAATCGCCGTGCCCGATGCATCGCTGAAATTGATCCAGGCCTGCGGTCGCCTGCTGCGCACCGAGCAGGATCGCGGCGTTATCACCTTGCTGGATCGGCGCCTGGTCACCCAGCGCTACGGCAAGGCTATTCTCAATGCGCTGCCGCCCTTCCGGCGGGAGATTTCCTGACGGCCGGAGCATGACGCGCCGGCCCGTTGTCCATCACTCTGTCGCGGGCTCATGAGGGCCTGGAAGGAGAGCCTGAGCCCTATGATCCGCCGCACCTTGCCCGCTGTTCTCACCCTGTTGTTGAGCACCCCGCTCATGGCCGGGCAGCAGACGCTGTTCAGCTTCGTGCGCCCTGCCTCCGTCGTCAATGTGGCGACCGAAGGCTCCGGCATGCCGCAGTACAACGCTGAACAGACCACAGAAGGCGAGGTGTTGAGGCGGGTGGTGTTCAACCCGGTCGAGCGGCCAACGCTGCGCCTGAGCCCGCAAAGTGGCGCCTGGGACTGGTCCGCCGGGCAGTTCCTCACCCTGCGCATGCAAAGTGCCATGGATTGGGCGCTGACCGTCGATGTCACGGTGCAGGGCAATGATGGTCGCACCCTGACCAGCCGCATCGACCTGCCGGCAGGGCCTGCGCAGACGGTCATGGTGCCGCTCAAAGCCAGCTCGCCGCTGAGCCAGGGCATGCGCGCCGGCCCACCGATGCCGTGGGTGCATGAAGGGCAGCGCGTGCTGTTGACCAGTAGCGTCGGCGAGGTCGACCTCAAACAGGTGGTTTCGCTCAGCCTGACCATTCCGAGCCCCAAGGTGGCGCAGAACCTGCTGATTGAAAAAGTCGGTATTCAGGATGATGACCTCGCCTACAAGGCGGCGTATCACCAGCTGATCGACGGCTACGGCCAGTCTACCCGAGGCCGTTGGCCAGAAAAGATCGTCAACGATGAACAGCTCAAGGCCGCCGACAACCGCGAGCAGCAACAGCTCAAGGCGTGGTTGACCGAGCGCGCGAAGTTGCAGTTGGACAGTTACGGGGGCTTACTGGCGGGGCCGGTGTTCGAGGCCAAGGGCTTCTTTCGTACCGAAAAGCGCGATGGCCGCTGGTACCTGGTGACCCCGGAAGGTCATCCCTTCTACTCATTGGGCGTCAATACCGTGGCCTCCGATGGCGGGCGTACCTATGTCGCCGGCCGCGAAGGCATGTTCAGTACGCTGCCCGGCCAGGATGACGCACTGGCGGCCTTCTACGGCGAGGGCAACAACGACGATGGCAATGCCTCTTCGCAAGGGCGCAACTTCAAGCAGGGGCGCTGGTTCGATTTCTATGCGGCGAATATCCAGCGCAGTCATGGCAATTCGTGTCCGGCCGCCGTCGAAGGCCAGCCTGCGCCTCAGTGCCCGCCGCTGAAGTTGGATGCCGCGCGTTGGCAGGTACACACGCTCGACCGTCTGCAGGCCTGGGGCTTCAACACGCTGGGTAACTGGAGCGACCCGGCTCTGGCCGATGCCAAGCGCATGCCTTATACGCTGCCACTGTCCATTGTTGGCGACTACGCCAGCATCAGCACCGGCATGGACTGGTGGGGGCGCATGCCCGATCCGTTCGACCCGCGTTTCGCCATGGCCACCGAGCGCGCCGTCGCCATCGCTGCGCGCGACCACCGTGATGACCCGTGGCTGATCGGTTATTTTGCTGACAACGAATTGGCTTGGGCCGCTCCGGGCAACGACCCCAAGGCCCGTTACGGCCTGGCCTATGGCACCTTGCGCCTGACCACCGATGTGCCCGCCAAGCGCGCGTTTCTCAAGCAGTTGCGTGACAAATACCGTAACCAGCAGGGGCTGTCCAAGGCCTGGGGTATCGATCTGCAGGCCTGGGAGCTGATGGAAGACCCGGGCTTCGAGGCGCCGCTGCCCAACCCTGAGCACCCTGAAATCGAGCGCGACTACCAATATTTCCAGCGGGTGTTCGCCGAAACATACTTCAAGACCATCGCCGACTCGCTGAAATGGCATGCGCCCAACCACCTGCTCCTGGGCGGTCGCTATGCTGTGAGCACACCGGAAGCGGTCAAGGCCTGCGCCGAGTTCTGCGATGTACTGAGTTTCAACTTCTATACACTCAAACCCGAGGACGGCTACGACTTTGCCCGCCTCGCCGAGCTGGACAAGCCGATACTGGTGTCCGAGTTCCAGTTCGGCTCCCGCGACCGTGGGCCATTCTGGCCAGGGCCGGTGGAGCTACCGCGAGAAGAGGACCGCGGACCGGCCTATGACAACTTCCTCAAGGCTGCGCTGGCGCAACCGATGATCGTAGGCGCGCATTGGTTCCAGTACCTCGACCAGCCAGCCAGCGGGCGGCTGCTCGATGGCGAGAACGGGCATCTGGGGCTGGTGGCGATCACCGATGTGGCGTATCCGGGGTTTGTCGAGGCGGTGCGCAAGAGCAACCTGCAAGCCATTGGTCAGTTGAGCAGCCAGCTAGACAAAGAGGCGTCTATAGCGGGCTCTTCCGCAGAAAAGCCACCTGCAAAATGAAGCGTTTTCCTATAACCATCTGGCCTTGCCCAGTAGGCAAAACCGCCAACTACTGAAACAATGCACGCCTTTTTCGGCAAGGTTGTACGGAGAACAGCGGGTGCAGATCCAGGGTCACTATGAGCTGAAGTTCGAGGCTGTGCGCGAAGCATTCGCGGCATTGTTCGATGATCCCCAGGAACGTGGTGCAGCGCTGTGCATCCAGGTGGGTGGCGAGACTGTGATCGACCTTTGGGCGGGCAGCGCCGACAAGGATGGCCAGGAAGCCTGGCACAGCGACACAATCGCCAACCTGTTCTCCTGCACCAAGACCTTCACTGCAGTCACGGCACTTCAATTGGTGGGTGAGGGCAAACTGGCCCTCGATGCCCCGGTAGCGCGCTACTGGCCAGAGTTTGCCCAGGCAGGTAAAGAGAGCGTTACCCTGCGCCAACTGCTCAGCCACCGCGCCGGTTTGCCGGCCATCCGTGAACTGCTGCCTGCCGAAGCGCTTTATGACTGGCAAATCATGGTCGACGCACTGGCCGCTGAAACACCCTGGTGGACACCCGGCACCGAGCACGGCTACGCCGCCATCACCTATGGCTGGCTGATCGGCGAACTGATACGCCGCGCCGATGGCCGTGGCCCTGGCGAGTCGATCGTGGCCCGCACGGCCAGGCCGTTGGGGTTGGACTTCCATGTCGGCCTGGCCGACGAAGAATTCCATCGCGTGGCGCATATCGCACGCGGCAAGGGCAATGCCGGTGATGCGGCAGCGCAACGCCTGCTGCAGGTAACGATGCGTGAGCCCGAGGCATTGTCGACCCGCGCGTTCACCAATCCGCCGGCGATCCTCACCAGCACCAACAAGCCGGAATGGCGGCGCATGCAGCAGCCGGCTGCCAACGGCCACGGCAATGCCCGCAGCCTGGCGGGCTTCTACGCCGGCCTGCTTGACGGCAGCCTGCTCGAATCCGAACTGCTCGATGAACTGACCCGCGAGCACAGCATTGGTCAGGACCGTACCTTGCTGACTCAGACCCGATTCGGCCTGGGTTGCATGCTCGACCAGCCCACCGTGGCCAACGCCACCTTCGGCCTTGGCGCCCGGGCCTTCGGCCACCCAGGTGCGGGGGGCTCGGTCGGTTTCGCCGACCCCGAGCACGACGTGGCCTTCGGTTTCGTGGTCAATACCCTTGGCCCTTACGTGCTGATGGACCCAAGGGCCCAGCAGCTGGTGCGCGTACTTGGCACGTGCCTTTGATCGGGTAATGCGGGTATTGCGCGACCCCTTTGACTATCCTCAATGCCAACGCCTCAAGTGTGTTGGCAAAATCTCTTTCAATTTCATGGTGTATCGCTGATGTCTTCACATAAAACCTTAGCTCTGGCCCTGTGCCTGACCGCCGTGACCGGCTGCGCCAGCCATCCTCAGGATGCTTCGAAGGAGGGCAGCAGCAGCTGGTGGCCCTTTGGTTCGGACAAGGTCGCCGAGCAGGAAGTGAAGCAGGCCGTCACCGAAAACGTCGCCAAGGCCGACGCCAAGTCCGAGAGCGCCAGCCGCTGGTGGTGGCCTTTCGGTGGGGACGACAAGCAGGCCAAAGGGCCGGTCGTGCCAAAGATCGACGAAAAAGCTACCCAGGCCTGGCTCGACCAATATGAGCCGAAGCTGCGTGAAGCCATCAAGGACAGCAAGCTTGAGCTGGAGCGCCGTGACAACGTCTTGGTCGTCACCATCCCGGCGGACAGCTCCTACAACCCGGACCGTCCAAACATGCTGCTGCCGATGACCCTCGGCCCGATCACCCGCGTGGCCAAGGCCGTTGAAGGCGACCCGAAGACTGCCGTGCTGGTGCTGGGCCATGCCGATACCAGTGGTGCTGCCGCCACCAACCAGAAGCTGAGCACGGAGCGCGCGGCTTCGGTATCGGCGATCTTCCGCCTGAGCGGGCTGCAACGTGACCGCCTGTCGCTCAAGGGCATGGGCTCGGAAATGCCGCGCGCCGCCAACGACAGCGCCGAAGGCCGTTCCCTTAACCGTCGCGTGGAAATGCTGCTGACCCCGCAGAACACCATGCTGGCGCTGATGGCCAAGTACCAGAAGGCCGTGCCGCCATCCACCCCGGCCTCTATGGTCGCCGTCCAGGATGCCAAGGCGCCTGCTGCCAAGGCTGCCGAAAGCAAGCCAGCCGCCAAGGCCGCTGCCAAACCGGCTGCGAAAAAGCCTGTCGCCAAGGCCAAGGCACCGGCCAAGACCGCTGCCAAGAAGAAAACCGCGCCGGCCAAGCCCGCCGCAAAAAAGGCTACCGCTGAGAAGAAAGTAGCCGCCAACAGCCCTGCGAAGACCAACTGATCGTCAAGGAAACGCAGCCATGACCCAATCCCTGGCCGATATGCGCCGCGACTATACCCGTGATGGCCTGGCCGAAGCCCAGGCCCCGGGTGAGCCGTTCGCCCTGTTCCACCAGTGGTTCGCTGATGCGGTGAAGACCGAGCAGCCACCGGTGGAGGCGAATGCCATGACCGTTGCCACGGTCGACGGCGAAGGCCGCCCGCATTGTCGCGTGCTGCTGCTCAAGGGGCTCGACGCGCGCGGCTTCACCTTTTTCACCAATTACGACAGCGCCAAGGGCCAGCAACTTCAGGTCAACCCTTTCGCTGCCATGACCTTCTTCTGGCCAGCGCTGGAGCGCCAGGTACGGATCGAGGGGCGGGTGGAAAAGGTGACGGCCAAGGAGTCCGATGACTATTACCAGGTGCGTCCGCTGGGCAGTCGCCTGGGTGCTTGGGCCTCACCACAGAGTCGAGTAATTGCCGGCCGCGAGGAATTAGAAGGTTTGGTGAAGGCTACCGAGGCCCGCTTCTCCGACACTCAGCCGCACTGCCCGGAGCATTGGGGAGGCTATCGCCTGCTGCCTGAGCGCATCGAGTTCTGGCAGGGCCGGGCAAGCCGGCTGCATGATCGGCTGAACTATCGGCTGGTCGATGGGCAATGGGCACGCGAGCGCCTGGCTCCTTGAACTTCAGGGGCTGTCCCACAGCCCCAACCCCAGTCTGCACGCCGATGCAGCAATCCCTGACTATCCTCTGTCTAAGTCTCCAAGCCCGGCTCGGAGACTGTACCGCAGCTGAACGGAAATAATTTTATTGCTTCGCTACCGTGACAGCCGTCGAGGTGCAGCGTCTAATGGACACCTGACTTATGGAGACTTTACCCATGCGTAAATCCGCTTTGCTGGTGGCGACCTTTACCACCATGTCGTTGTTGCTGGGCGGCTGTGCCTCCAGCCTGACCGGCGACAGCTACTCCCGTGATGAAGCCCGTCGCGTGCAGACTGTGCGCATGGGGACCATCGAATCCCTGCGCCCAGTCAAAATCGAGGGCACCAAGACGCCGATCGGTGGTGGTGCTGGCGCAATCGTCGGTGGTGTAGCAGGTAGCGCCATCGGTGGTGGCCGTGGCAGCATCGTTGCAGCCGTGATCGGTGCCGTGGCCGGTGGCCTGGCAGGCTCCGCAGCTGAGGAAGGTATCACCCGCACTCAAGGTGTCGAGATTACTGTGCGTGAAGACGATGGCAGCATGCGCGCTTACGTGCAGGCTGTGCAGGAAAACGAAATCTTCCGCGTGGGTGAGCGTGTGCGCATCATGACCGTCGACGGCACCAGCCGCGTATCGCACTGATTGCTGCAAAAACAAAACCCCGAACTGGCCTCGCCAGTTCGGGGTTTTTATATATCTGTCGCGGCTTACAGCCCGAGCATATCCCGCGCCACGGCTTCAGCGATGCGAATGCCATCGACACCGGCCGACAGGATGCCCCCGGCATACCCGGCACCTTCGCCTGCAGGAAATAGCCCCTTCACATTCAGGCTCTGGTAATCCGCGCCGCGGGTAATGCGCAGCGGCGAAGAAGTACGCGTCTCGATGCCGGTGAGCACTGCATCATGCAGGTTGTAGCCTTTGATCTGGCGGTCGAACGCGGGCAGCGCTTCGCGGATCGCTTCGATGGCGAAGTCCGGCAGGCTCGGGGCCAAGTCGCCGAGGGTAACGCCCGGCTTGTACGACGGTTCGACACTGCCCAGCGCAGTCGACGGTCTACCCGCAACGAAATCGCCGACCAGTTGCGCTGGCGCTTGATAGTTGCTGCCGCCCATCACATAGGCGTGCGCTTCCAGGCGCTCCTGCAACTCGATGCCCGCCAGCGGGCCACCTGGGTAATCGCGCTCAGGGTCGATGCCGACCACGATGCCGGAGTTGGCATTGCGCTCGTTACGCGAGTACTGGCTCATGCCGTTGGTGACCACGCGGCCAGGTTCGCTGGTGGCGGCGACCACGGTACCGCCTGGGCACATACAGAAGCTGTACACCGAACGGCCGTTCTTGGCGTGGTACACCAGTTTGTAGTCGGCGGCGCCGAGTTTCGGGTGGCCGGCGTACTTGCCCAGGCGCGCCTTGTCGATCAGCGTTTGCGGGTGTTCGATGCGGAAGCCGACCGAGAACGGCTTGGCTTCCATGAATACGCCCTTGCCATGCAGCATGCGGAAGGTGTCGCGGGCGCTGTGGCCCAGGGCCAGAACCACGTGGCGCGAGTGCAGTTGCTCGCCGCTTTCCAGTATGACGCCGCTCAGCTGGCCGTCTTCGATCAGCAGGTCGGTCACCTTCTCCTGGAAGCGTACTTCGGCACCGAGGGCAATCATGTCCTGGCGCATCTGCTCGACCATGCCGGTCAGGCGGAAGGTACCGATGTGTGGCTTGTTGATGTAGAGGATCTCTTCCGGTGCGCCGGCTTTGACGAACTCCTCCAGCACCTTGCGGCCGTGGTGCTGCGGGTCCTTGATCTGGCTGTACAGCTTGCCGTCGGAGAACGTGCCGGCGCCGCCTTCGCCGAACTGCACGTTGGACTCGGGGATGAGCACGCTCTTGCGCCACAGGCCCCAGGTATCCTTGGTGCGCTGGCGCACTTCCTTGCCACGCTCGAGAATGATCGGCTTGAAGCCCATCTGCGCCAGCAACAGCCCGGCGAAGATGCCGCAAGGGCCAAAGCCGACCACAATTGGCCGCGCCTGCAGATCGGCCGGGGCCTGCCCAACGTACTTATAGGTAACATCTGGCGCGACTGTGATGTTGTGATCGTCAGCGAACTTACTAAGCAGTTCGGCTTCGTTGCTGGCTTCGAGGTCGATGGTGTAGATGAACAGCAGCTCGCTGTTCTTCTTGCGTGCGTCGTAGCTGCGCTTGAACAGGTTGAAGCTGAGCAGTTGCTCGTCGCGGATGCCCAGGCGCTGGACGATGGCTTCACGCAGGGCTTCGTCGGGATGGTCCAGGGGCAGCTTCAGTTCGGTGATTCGTAGCATGGCAGGGTCCAGTATCCCGGCCATGGGCGGCCGGCGGCTTTACACAAACCGCCAAGTATAAGCTGTTAGCCGCCCCGACTGGCAGGATAAAAGCGCCCGACGATCAGTTGTCGCGCGCGCCACCGTAGTAACCGCAGCCGCGCAGGGTCTGGCCGTCGATGCGCAGTTCGGCGCGCAGGTGACGCACCGCGCCAGTGGCGCCGTCGATGCAGCGCTGCGGGGCGACCCACAATTCCACGTGCTGGCCGTTGGCTTCGCTGGTCAGGGTCAGGCCGCCACCGGGCACTTCTTCTTCGAGAAACGGCAGGGGCAGCGGGTCTTTGCCGACGCGGTTGAGCACCATGCCTTTGCCGCTGGCCTTGATGTCCCAGTCCGGTTCATGGCCATTGGCGCGTAGGGTCAGCTGCTTGAAGTTGGGGTCGTCGCAAGCGCGGGTGGAGGGTTCCAGGCGGTACAGGCGGCTAACCTCCAGCTGGCCGTCGTTGTCGGCCTGCTTGGCGCCGGTGAGACGACCACGCACGTCGGCGAACAACTTGTCGTTAGCGCCCTGGGCCAGGCTGGCGGACTCCTGCAGGATACCGGTGCCAGCGACGTCGTTGATCACGAAACGGCGTGCTTCGCTGCAGGGCTTGAACAACAGGCGGCCGCCGTTGGCGCTCAGTTCGCCCTGCATGCGCGTGGTGCCGATGTTCGGGTCACGGGGCTGCTCGGCCAGCATCTGGCAGCCAGCGAACAGGGGCAGCAGGGCGGTGAGCAGCAGGGAAGGGGTGAGGCGCATGGGGCGGGCTCCGCAGTTAATATCAAAAAGTGCACTGCACAGTACCTAGAGCGCCCCGCAATAACAAGTAAAGGTGGTTGAAATTAAACGAGTTATTATCGTAATGCATTCAGGTTAGTGGCCATTGGCTTCCAGTTATTTTTGATAGTAGACGGGGGCTGGAGTGGCCGTCATATTCGAAGCGTCTGGTTGGAGTGTTTGTCCGCTGCAGGGTAGCGGAACTTTTCACCGCATTGCTCGAGGAGATAACTGTTATGGAAAAGGTGAAGTCTGTGGGCGAAATGGAGTTCGAATACCCCTTCCCATTTGGTATTCCGCAAGCGCTCTGGCACAAGACGATCGTACTTCCGTATGGCGATAAACGTTATGTAGCGGATAGCATGGAATCGCAACTTTTGGTAGGGCGGTTGGGTCGAGGAGGAGCGCCCGATCTCAGTTTTGCAGGTGCAGGCTTCAAAGCCGTAGAGCTAAATGAAATTATAGAAATTCCAGGGACTCGCCCTGCCGTCGCGGGTTTGCTTTTGCAAGAAGATGGCGGAGTGATTGGGGCGCTGGGCCACAAGCTTAGTCTTGGGTTAGCACGCTTCACAGTTGATGGGGAACTGGACCGGACATTTGGTATCAATGGAACCATTGTTCATACAGTAGGTGACGCGCAGACGTCGCAAGGCGATGAAAAAGATAACGACCCTTATCGCCGTCAGTTCAGCGCGGGTGTTGCGTCCTTGATACCTGGCAAAGATGGTAAATTTTATGCCAGGTCGGATTATCGGCTTGACTGGAATTCAACAATAGTGCGTTGCCAGCCTAATGGTGCTCTCGATACTGATTTCAATGGTAATGGCACAGTTGTCGTCAAACACCCGAATTCGGATGCTGAGGCCCATGCAATTGCCCTCAGTCCAACAGGTGGTATTGTCGTCGCCGGCATCCTGGCTCGCCCTATGCGCGGATTTTTTTGTCGATATAACGAAGATGGATCGTTGGACGAAGGGTTTGGTGACGGTGGTTACGCAGTCTTTGATTCCGAATCGGCAGGTATTCCTGCATCGGATATGTATCAAATGGAATTTAACTATGTTGCGAGGCTTGCGGATGAAGGTTTCATAGCCTGTGGGTATATCAGTGCCAAAGCACCGTGGGGGCATAAGGGACTTTTGGTGCGTATTGACGCCACGGGTAAAATTGCAGAATCATTCAATGGCGGAAAGCCTTTGCTCTACACGGTGGAGGGCACCGAGGCCGATTTTCTATTCGGCGGTATCGTTGAGCAGAATGATAGGAAGATACTCGTGGCTGGTGGGCTGGTCACGCGGTTCTCGCCACCAGAATTCAAGCGAGAAGTGCTACTGGCGCGTTTTCTTGAAAATGGGGAGCGCGATACGTCCTTTGGCGATGGGGGCCAGGTACTCTATCAGCCGTTTAACAATATGATCAGTTATGTTTATAGTCTTGAACTTGATCATGAGCAGAAAATTTTGATTTCTGGTGACGGTGGTGCCGAGAATGACGCCGGAAGTATGACAGGATTTATCGTGCAATTCGCAGGGTGAACCTATTTGCGGAACTGAGACCTTGATATCTGCTGCATGGCGCGGCAGATATCAAGGTAACCTCTTGCTGGCGTTGAGAATATCAACCCCCCAGGTAGGCGTCCCGAACTTTCGGATCGGTCAACAGTGCCTCACCCGTACCCTGCATCACTACCCGGCCATTCTCCAGCACATAGGCCCGATCAGCGACCTTCAGCGCCTGGTTGGCATTCTGCTCCACCAGGAACACCGTCACGCCATCGCGGCGCAGCTGTTCGATGATGTCGAAGATCTGCTGGATGATGATCGGCGCCAAACCCAGCGAAGGCTCATCGAGCAGCAGCAGCTTGGGTTTGCTCATCAGCGCCCGGCCGATGGCCAGCATCTGCTGCTCGCCGCCGGACATGGTGCCGCCGCGTTGGACGTAACGTTCCTTCAGCCGCGGGAACAGCTGCAGGACCTTGTCCAGTTGCTCCTGGTAGTCGCCCTTGTCGGTGAAGAAACCGCCCATGGCCAGGTTTTCCTCGACGGTCAGGCGAGCGAACACGCGACGGCCTTCGGGGACCACGGCGATGCTCTTGCGCATGATGTGCGAGGATGGCTGGCCGACCAGCTCTTCACCCAGGTACTTGATGCTGCCGCTGTGCGCCTGCGGCGAGCCGCACAGGGTCATCAGCAAGGTCGACTTGCCGGCGCCGTTGGCGCCGATCAAGGTGACGATTTCGCCCTGGTTGATCTCGACATTGACGCTGTGCAGCGCCTGGATCTTGCCGTAGAACGTGGAAACGTTTTCGAACTTCAGCATTTACGCTTCCCCCAGGTAGGCTTTGATCACGTCAGGGTTGTCGCGGATTTCCTCCGGCGTGCCGTGGGCCAGGGGGGTGCCCTGGTTGATCACGACGATGTGGTCGGAAATGCTCATCACCAGTTTCATGTCGTGCTCAATCAGCAGCACGGTGACGTTGTGCGACTCGCGCAGGTAGGCGATCAGCGCCTTGAGGTCTTCGGTTTCCTTCGGGTTCAGGCCGGCTGCCGGTTCGTCGAGCATGATGATGCGTGGCTGGGTCATCATGCAGCGGGCGATTTCCAGTCGACGTTGCTGGCCGTAGGCGAGGGTGCCGGCGGTGCGGTTGGCGAATTCGGTCAGGTTGACCTTTTCCAGCCAGTACTGGGCGCGCTCCATGGCCTCCTTCTCGCTGCGGCGGAAGCTCGGGGTCTTGAACAGGCCGGCGAAGAAGTTGGTGTTGAGGTGACGGTGCTGGGCGATCAGCAGGTTTTCCAGTGCGGTCATCTCTTTGAACAGGCGCACGTTCTGGAAGGTCCGCACCACGCCCTTACGGGCGATCTGGTGGCCGGCCAGGCCCTGGATTGGCTGGCCATCGAGCAGGATGGTACCGCCGCTGGGCTTGTAGAAGCCGGTCAGGCAGTTGAACACCGTGGTCTTGCCGGCGCCGTTCGGGCCGATCAGTGCCACTACCTGTTTTTCCTTGACGGTCAGGGCCACGCCGTTGACCGCCAACAAGCCGCCGAAGCGCATGCTCAGGCCGCTGACTTGCAGAATTTCACGGCTCATCGATGCAGCTCCATGTGTGGACGTTGCATAGGCAGCAGGCCTTGCGGACGCCAGATCATCATCAATACCATCAGCGCACCGAACATCAGCATCCGGTATTCGCTGAACTCACGCATCAGCTCGGGCAGCAGGATCATCACGATGGCCGCGAGAATCACGCCCAGTTGTGAGCCCA
Source organism: Pseudomonas sp. NPDC090233 (assembly GCF_044772285.1). NCBI lineage: Bacteria > Pseudomonadati > Pseudomonadota > Gammaproteobacteria > Pseudomonadales > Pseudomonadaceae > Pseudomonas > Pseudomonas sp. NPDC090233. The sequence continues at coordinate 417,664 of NZ_JBIVYQ010000007.1, forward strand.
TGCCGCCGAGCACGACGATGGCGAGGATGATCGCCGACTCGATGAAGGTGAACGACTCCGGCGTCACCAAGCCCTGGCGCGCGGCGAAGAAGCTGCCGGCGAAACCGGCGAAGCAGGCACCCAGGGTGAAGGCCGAAAGCTTGATCACCGTAGGGTTCAGGCCCAGCGCACGGCAGGCGATCTCGTCTTCACGCAGCGCTTCCCAGGCACGGCCGATCGGCATGCGCAGCAGGCGGTTGATGACGAACAGCGCCAGCAGTGCCAGCAACAGGGCGACCAGGTAGAGGAAGATGACCTTGTTGATCGAGTTGTATTGCAGCCCGAAGAACTCATGGAAGGTCTGCATCCCCTCGGCCGCACGGCGCTCGAAGGTCAGGCCGAAGAACTCTGGCTTGGGGATGTTGCTGATGCCGTTGGGGCCGCCGGTCCAGTCGGTGAGGTTACGCAGGAACAGGCGGATGATCTCGCCGAAGCCGAGGGTCACGATCGCCAGGTAGTCACCGCGCAAGCGCAGCACCGGGAAGCCGAGCAGGAAGCCGAAGGTGGCGGCCATCAGGCCGGCGATCGGCAGGCACACCCAGAAGCTCCAGCCCAGGTAGTGCGAGAGCATGGCGTAGCTGTACGCGCCCACGGCATAGAAGCCCACGTAACCCAGGTCGAGCAGGCCCGCCAGACCGACCACGATGTTCAGGCCCAGGCCCAGCAGCACGTAGATCAGGATCAACGTGGCGATGTCGACCGCCCCACGCGAACCGAAGAACGGCCAGATCAGCGCCGCTACGATCAACCCAATGATGATCCAGCGCTGGGTTTTGGGCAGGGTCAGGAAGTTGCTCACCGCCGGAGAAATCAGCTTGCGGTCAGAGCGGCGGCCCATCACCGAGCTCCACTGCTTGTCGAACAGCACGCGCAGGAACATCAGCACCGAGCACACGGCGATGATGCTGATGGTGAACGAGCCCTGGCTGTGGACGATCAGGCTGATGCCGTCGATGCTCAGCTTCAGGCCCAGTACCGGGAAGGCCACGGCCCAGACCAGCAAGGCGCTGAAGAACGCCTGTTTGAGATTTCTGTTCATACTTTTTCAACCTCCGGGCGGCCGAGGATGCCGGTCGGCCGGAACAGCAGGACAAGAACCAACAAGCCGAATGCCACCACGTCCTTGTACTGGTCGCCGAAGATGTCGGCGCCGAAGGCTTCGGCCACGCCCAGCACCAGCCCGCCGAGCATGGCGCCCGGGATGCTGCCGATGCCGCCCAGTACCGCCGCGGTGAAGGCCTTCAGGCCCACCAGGAAACCGGCGTTGGGGTTGATCACGCCGTACTGCATGCTCAGCAGCACGGCCGCCACCGCCGCCAGCGCGGCGCCGATGACGAAGGTCAGGGCGATGATGTTGTTGGTGTTGATGCCCAGCAGGTTGGCCATCTTGATGTCCTCGGCGCAGGCGCGGCAGGCGCGGCCCAGGCGGGAACGGGAGATGAACAGGGTGAGCAGGGTCATGGCCACCAGGGTGACCACGAACACCAGAACCTGCATGTAGCTGATCAGAACCTCCTCGGCGCCGCCTGGCCCGAAGGAGAAGCTCCCGGGGATCAGGTTGGGGATGGATTTGTCCTTGGAGTCCTGTGACAGCAACACGGTGTTCTGCAGGAAAATCGACATGCCGATGGCGGAAATCAGCGGGATCAGACGGTTGCTGTTGCGCAATGGGCGGTAGGCAACCCGTTCGATGCTGTAGCCATAGGCACTGGTGACGAAGATCGTCGCGACGAAGGCGACGGTCATCAGGATCGGCAGCGAATGGATACCCATCATGGCCAGGCCCGCGAGGGCGATGAAGGCCACGTAGGAACCGATCATGTACACCTCGCCGTGGGCGAAGTTGATCATGCCAATGATGCCGTACACCATCGTGTAACCGATGGCGATCAAGGCATAGGTGCTGCCGATGGTCAATCCATTAACCAGTTGTTGGAAGAAATGGTAGATCTCAGGCATTACAGCGCTCCTAAAAACCTGATTTGCATTTCGCTGGCAGGGGTAGGCCAGGAAACCGCGGGTGACGGTTTTAAGATTTTCAGGTGGACTGGCCCCCGGATCGCGGGAGTCAGGTCCATGAACCTCGTAAAACAAAGCCCACTGCTCGCACAGTGGGCTTTTACGGTCAGCTATTTAGTCACGCAGTTACTGAGGGGAGACTTCGGTCTTCGGCTTGCCGAAGTGCCATTCGTAGACCACGAACTTGAAGTCTTTCAGGTCGCCTTTCTCGTCGTAGGACAGGGTGCCGGTAGGTGTCTTGAAGGAACCGGCATGGATGGCTGCAGCCACCTTGTCGGTATCTTCGGACTTGGCGGCTTCGATACCCTTGGCGATCAGCTCGACAGCGGAGTAGGCCGGGAATACGAACGGACCGCTTGGGTCTTTGCCGTCTGCCTTGATGGCGTCGACGATGGCCTTGTTCTCAGGGTCGGCGTCGAACGATTTCGGCAGGGTGACCAGCAGGCCCTCGGAGGCATTCTGGGCGATCTGCGAAATGGAGTCGTTACCCACGCCTTCCGGGCCCATGAATTTGGCTTTCAGGCCTTTTTCCTGAGCTTGGCGCAGAATCAGGCCCAGCTCCGGGTGGTAACCGCCGTAGTAGACGAAGTCGACGTTGTTCTGCTTGAGCTTCTGGATGATCGAGGAGAAGTCCTTGTCACCGGCGTTCAGGCCTTCGAACACGGCAACCTTGGTGCCTTTGCTTTCCAGGGTCTGCTTCACCGCAGTGGCGATGCCTTCACCGTACTGCTGTTTGTCGTGCAGGACGGCAACGACCTTCGGCTTGACGTGGTCGGCGATATAGTTGCCGGCCGCTGGGCCCTGGGCGCTGTCCAGACCGATAGTGCGGAAGATCAGCTTGTAGCCACGGGCGGTGATTTCCGGGCTGGTGGCAGCCGGGGTGATCATGATCACGCCTTCGTCTTCGTAGATGTCGGACGCTGGCTGGGTGGAGCTGGAGCACAGGTGGCCGATGACGTATTTGACGCCGTCGTTGACCACTTTGTTGGCGACTGCCACGGCCTGTTTAGGGTCGCACGCGTCGTCGTATTCCTTGGCTTCAAGCATTTTGCCATCGACGCCGCCCTTGGCGTTGATGTCCTTGATGGCCTGTTTGGCGCCGATGAACTGCATGTCGCCGTACTGGGTCACAGGACCCGTCTTCGGACCGGCGATGCCGATCTTGATGGTATCGGCGGCAAACGAATGGCTGGCTACCCCGGCCAGAACCATTGCGGCGAACAGCTTGGAAATCTTGATCATAGTGCTCCACTCATTCTGTTGTAATTCTTATAGTCCTGGCGGCCAGGGCTACAGACCGGGCGGGATATGCGGCACGGCCATGCCATGCTGCATGCCCACCTTCCCCCGGAACTTGTCCCGGAACTGTACCGGTACAGTGTAGAGCGCTGGTTGAGCGCTTGAAAAGCGGTCAAAAAGTGCCTCTTTCCAGAGGTGTCGCATGATCGACACAAAGATACAAAAAAGCGCCATCAATTTGCCTGCATCTTCGGCCCAACCCCACACGTTCAGGGCCAATCGACCAAATTACGTATTTGAAACCAGGTTTTTCTGCAAAAATACCGGCCTTTTTATTGGCCGTTTTTTGCGGGTAAAAACCCATGACTGATCAAGCAAGCACCGTCTATGCCAAATTGCTCGGCGAGACGGCAACTATCGAATGGAAAGCTTTGGAGCGTTTCTGGGCCAAAGGTGACCTGATTTGGGTCGACCCCAGCCTGGACTTGATCGAAGTGGCGGCTGCCATGGCCGAGAATCGTAGCGAGATCTTCGCAAAGTGGCGCAGTGATGGCACCGTGGGCGCGGTCACGGCGGAGCAAGCGCTCAACCTGCAAACCCGCGATCCAGAGATCTGGGCGGTGGTGGTTTCACCGTTTATCGTGATTCAGGTGAAAAGCGACCAGCAGTCCTGATTGATTTTGGTGCGCGATAATGCGCAGTCGCCCCATTCTGGTGCTCGATGGCGTTCAGGTGGGTAGAGGTCGGTAACAATTCGGCGTGGCGGTAACAGTTTACGGGATGCGTAATGGGGCCGCACAGCGGCTCTGGATCAAAGATCTAACTAGCCTGGAGTCGTTGATGAGCACTGCACTACCTTCGCTTGGATTCGCCGGCATTGGCCTCATGGGCCTGCCGATGTGCCGGCGCCTGCTGGCCGCAGGATACCCGCTGACGGTGTGGAACCGCAGCCCTGACAAGTGTGCCGAGCTGGTCGCCGCTGGCGCACGGTTGGCCACTAGCCCGGCCGAGTTGTGCCGTAGCAGCGACATGGTGCTGCTGTGCCTGGCCGACACGGCGGTGGTGCGCGAAGTGGTATTCGGTGAGCAAGGGATCGCCGAGGGCGGGCGCCGCGGCCAATTGCTGGTCGACTTCTCCAGCCTGGAGCCGACTGCCACCCGCGAAATGGCCGCCGAACTGGCCGCCCTGTGCGGCATGGCCTGGCTGGATGCGCCGGTTTCCGGCGGCACACCGGGCGCAGAGGCCGGCACCTTGGCGATCATGGTCGGTGGCGAGGCGGCCGACCTGCAGCGTGCGCGCCCGGTACTGCTCACGCTCGGCCAGCGGGTCACGCACATGGGCGGTGTGGGAGCGGGGCAGGTGACCAAGGCCTGCAATCAGATGATCGTTGCCTGCAATGCGCTGGTGATTGCCGAAGTCGTGGCGCTGGCCGAACAGTCAGGGGTGGATGCGAGACTGATCGCCGAAGCCCTGGCCGGTGGTTTTGCCGATTCCAAACCCTTGCAGATACTCGCGCCGCAGATGGCCGAAAGCCGTTTCGAACCCATCAAGTGGCACGTGCGTACGCTGCTCAAGGACCTCGACGGGGCGGTCAAGTTCTCCCGCGAACAGGGCACCGCGACGCCGCTCAGTGGCCTCGCCGCGCAGCTGATGCGCCTGCACGGTAGCCAGGGGTATCTGCAAAAAGATCCGGCGACCCTGGTAGAGCTGTATCGTAACAAGCACTGAACGCGGCTTCCTGGCGGTCGAGCCGGTCGAGAATCGGCCGCAATTCTGCCAGCGGCACCGGGCGGCTGAGCAGGTAACCCTGCAGGAAGTCGCAGCCATGGGCGGCCAGGAATTCGTGTTGCTCGACGGTTTCCACCCCTTCACTGACCACCTGCAGGTGCAGGGTATGGGCCATGGCGATGATGGCCTGAACGATCTCGCGGTCCTTCAGGCTGCCTGGCACGTCCTGCAGGAAACTGCGGTCGATCTTCAGCACATCCAGGGGCAGGCGCTTGAGGTAGGCCAGCGACGAATAGCCGGTACCGAAATCATCGATCGACAGGCTGACGCCCTGGCCACGAATGCGTTTGAGCAGGCTGACGGTGCGCTGGATGTCGCCCATCAGGGCGTTCTCGGTGACTTCCAGCTCAAGGTACCTGGGGGCAAGTCCCGCCTGTGCCAGGGCCATTTCCACTTCATTGGGCAGTGCGTCATGGCCCAGCGTCACTGCTGAGCAGTTGACCGTCAGCGTGAGGCTGGCAAAACCGTGGCGATGCAATTGCGCCAGGTCTTCGCAAGCGTGGCGCAACACCCACAGGTCGAGGTCGACGATCATGCCGTTGGCTTCGGCAATGCCGATGAAGCGGTCGGGGCTGAGCAGGCCATGTTGCGGGTGCTGCCAGCGTACAAGTGCTTCGAGTTTGGCTACCTGGCCACTGTGAAGGTCGAAAATCGGCTGGTAGTGCACGCGCAAGCCGCGCTCTTCAAGGAGAGCGATGCGCAGTTCTTCTTCCAGCTGCAGTTCTAAGGTGGCGCGGCTTTTCAGACCACTGCTGAAGAAATGCAGGCTGTTGCGCCCGCTGCCCTTGGATTGGTAAAGCGCCAGGTCGGCATGCTTGAGCAACTCTTCGGCGGTAAGGCCGTCGTCTGGATAGATGCTGATGCCGATACTGGTGGTCATGACCATGCGCCGGCCGTTCAGGTCGATCGGATCCTTCATGCGCTGCATGATGCGCTGGGCAAGATGGCGTGCCTCGTCCGGGCTGTGCAGCGTAGTCACTACACAGAATTCGTCACCGCCAAAACGTGCTACCAGGTCCTGGCTGCGGGTGGCGGCCTTGATATGGCTGGCGATGACTTTGAGCATCTCGTCACCGGCATCATGCCCGAGGCTGTCGTTGATGCGCTTGAAGTGGTCGATGTCGAGGAACATCACTGCCAGCCGCTGCTCACTGGCGTCCAGTTCTGCCAGGCGTTCGGCGAACACCTGGTTGAAACCGCGGCGGTTGATCAGATTGGTCAGGGCGTCATAGTGGGCTGCTTGCTGCAAAGACGCGCGGGCCTGGTCCAGCTGGCTCAGCAGCACGCCATAGCGGCGAAGGTCGTCTTCCTTGCTTTGCAGCTTCTTGTCGGCCAAGGCGGCGCTGATGCTGCTGCCGCTGACCAGCAAGGTGATGAAGGCGACGGTCAGCCCCAGTTGCAGGCTGTTGTCGCCGGATGGCAGGTTCAGCGCCGTGTCGGCCGGGATCACCAGGGTCATGGCGGCCATGGCGGTGAAATGCGTGGCGACGATGCCGCTGGCCATCAGCAGGCTCGCGCCGTATTTCATGGCTTGGTGCAGGCGCCCGCTGCCGTTGCGGAAGTAGCGCGCCAGCAACAGGGCGGCCAGGCTGGCCAGCAAGGCGATGGCGGCGCTCGCCAGTAGCAGGCCGGTCTGGTAGTACTGCTGGGCGCCCGTCTGCAGCGCCGCCATACCCACGAAATGCATCATCACGATGCCCAGGCCGATCAGCAGGGCGCTTTGCAGGTAATGCTGCGGACCCATCTGCTCGCGATCGAGGCTGCTCATCGCCATCCATGCCACGAGCAGGGCAATCAGCAGCGACAGGCCGGTCAGCGAGACGTCGTAGTGCATCTCCACCGGTGCCTGGAACGCCAGCATGCTGATGAAGTGCATGGCCCAGATGCCACCGGCCAGGCAGCAGGCACCCAGCATCCGCCATTGCCGACGCGCGGCGGGGTGTTCGCTGTGGGATTGACGCTCGGCCATGTCGAGGGTGGCGAAGCAGGCGGCGCTGGCCACGGCGAAGGCGATCAGGATCAGTAGCGGCTCATGCCGGCAATCAATGACGATCCGCCCGCTAGCCGGCAATTCGGAGAACAGTTGCAGTCCCAGCCATTCCATTGCTTGCCCCATGGTCGAGTAGGCACCGGTCTCCGATCAATCCCCAGGAGACTGTTCAAAAAGCAGTATAGAAACGGGTGTTTAAACCTTCCTGACTAATGGCGCTTTGATTGCAACGATTTGGTTATCGGTTTGATAGCGCCTAGGCATAAAAAAAGGGAGGCCAATGGCCTCCCTCGATCACTGACTAAAGGTCAGCCCGCAACCAGTACGCGGATCGCCTCCAGGCGCAGTGCAGCTTTGTCCAGCATTGCCAGGCCATCTTCACGCTGCTTGCGCAGGGCGTCGATTTCGCTGTCACGCACGCTCGGGTTGACGGCCTTGAGCGCAGTCAGGCGCGCCAGCTCTTCATCAGCCTCGGCGGCCAGGCGGCGTTGCGCCTCGGCCACGCGTTCGACGTGGGTCGGCATGATCTTCGCCTCACCGCCGCTGATGCGCTGGGCAAGCACGTCACGCTGGGCCTGGACGAACTTGTTGGCGCTGGCCCGTGGCACGCTTTCAAGCTGGTCGTTGAGCGTCTCGAAGGCCACGCGCGAAGCCAGGTCGTTGCCGTTGGTATCGAGCAGGCAACGCAGCGCCGCTGGCGGCAGGTAACGACCCAGTTGCAGGCTGCGCGGCGCCACCACCTCGCTGACGAACAGCAGTTCGAGCAACACGGTGCCAGGCTTGAGGGCTTTGTTCTTGATCAGCGCGACGGCGGTGTTGCCCATAGAGCCAGACAGCACCAAGTCCATGCCGCCCTGCACCATCGGGTGTTCCCAGGTAAGGAACTGCATGTCTTCGCGCGACAGCGCCTGGGCACGGTCATAGGTGATCGTCACGCCTTCGTCGTCGCCCAGCGGGAAGCTGGCGTCGAGCATCTTCTCGCTCGGCTTGAGGATCAAGGCGTTTTCCGAATGGTCTTCGCTGTCGATGCCAAAGGCGTCGAACAGGGTTTCCATGTAGATCGGCAGGGCGAACTGGTCGTCCTGTTCGAGAATGGCCTCGACCAGTGCCTGGCCCTCGCCGGCACCGCCGGAGTTGAGCTCCAGCAGGCGGTCGCGGCCGCTGTGCAGCTCGGCTTCGAGACGTTCGCGCTCACCCTTGGCCTCATCCACCAGGGCATCCCAGGCCTTGCTGTCACCGCCTTCGAGCATCGGCAGCAGGCGTGGGCCGAACTGGTGTTGCAGAGCGTTGCCGGTCGGGCAGGTATTGAGGAAGGCGTTGAGGCCTTCGTGGTACCACTGGAACAGGCGCTCTTGCGGGCCGTCCTGCAGGTACGGGATGTGCAGCTGGATGATGTGCTTCTGGCCAATCCGGTCAAGGCGGCCGATACGCTGTTCGAGCAGGTCGGGGTGGGCCGGCAGATCGAACATCACCAGGTGATGGGCGAACTGGAAGTTGCGGCCTTCACTGCCAATCTCGGAGCAGATCAATACCTGGGCGCCGAATTCTTCGTCGGCGAAGTAGGCGGCGGCGCGGTCGCGTTCGAGAATATTCATGCCTTCATGGAACACCGACGCCGGAATGCCAGAGCGTACGCGCAGGGCGTCTTCCAGGTCCATGGCGGTTTCGGCGTGGGCGCAGATCACTAGGACCTTGGTGCGCTTGAGCATTTTCAGCGTGTCGATCAGCCAGTCGACGCGTGGGTCGAAGCGCCACCAGCGCTCATCGTCGCTGACCTCGCCTTGCGCCTGGAAGGCGACTTCCGGGTACAGCTCGGCGTGCTCGCCAGCCGGCAGCTCGCGGTACTGCTCCGGCAGGGCCAGCGGGTAAGGGTGCAGCTGGCGCTCGGGGAAGCCCTGGATCGCCGCACGGGTGTTACGGAACAGCACGCGGCCGGTGCCATGGCGGTCGAGCAGTTCACGGATCAGGCGCGCGCTGGCCTGGGTGTCACCGTCGCTGACCGCAGCCAGCAAGGCTTCGCCTTCGGCACCCAGGAAGCCCTGGATGGTGGCGTGAGCTTCAGGCGACAGGCGGCCTTCGTCGAGCAGCTCCTGCACCGCTTCGGCCACCGGGCGATAGTTTTCGCTCTCGGCGCGGAACGCGGCCAGGTCATGGAAACGGTTGGGGTCGAGCAGGCGCAGGCGCGCGAAGTGGCTGTCCTGGCCAAGCTGCTCGGGGGTGGCGGTGAGCAGCAGCACGCCCGGGATGACCTGGGCCAGTTGCTCGACCAGGCCGTACTCGGCGCTGACCTGATCTTCATGCCAGACCAGGTGGTGGGCTTCGTCGACCACCATCAGGTCCCAGCCGGCGGCGAACAGCGCGTCCTGGGCCTTTTCGTCATCCACCAGCCACTCCAGGGCGACCAGCGCCAACTGGGCATCCTCGAACGGGTTGCTGGCATCGCTTTCGATGAAGCGTTCGGCGTCGAACAGCGCTACCTGCAGGTTGAAGCGCCGGCGCATTTCCACCAGCCACTGGTGCTGGAGGTTTTCCGGCACCAGGATTAGCACGCGATTGGCGCGCCCGGTCAGCAGCTGGCGGTGAATCACCAGGCCAGCCTCGATGGTCTTGCCCAGGCCCACTTCGTCGGCCAGCAGTACGCGGGGGGCGCTGCGGTCCGCCACTTCGCGGGCGATGTGCAGCTGGTGGGCGATGGGTTGTGCCCGGCAGCCACCCAGGCCCCACAACGACGACTGGACCTGCTTGCTGGTGTGATGCAGGGTGTTGTAGCGCAGGCTGAACCAGGCCAGCGGGTCGATCTGGCCGGCGAACAGGCGGTCGCTGGCCAGGCGGAACTGGATGAAGTTCGACAGCTGGGTTTCCGGCAGGGTGCGCGGCTGGTTCTGGCCATCGAGGCCGTGATAGACCATCAGCCCGTCGATGTCATCGACCTCGCGGACTGTCAGCTTCCAGCCTTCGAAGTGGGTGATCTGGTCACCTGGGGCGAAGCGCACGCGGGTCAGCGGCGCATTGCGCAGGGAATACTGGCGGGTGTCGCCAGTGGCCGGGTAGAGCACGGTCAGCAAGCGGCCATCCTGGGCCAGGATGGTTCCCAGGCCGAGCTCCGCTTCGCTGTCACTGATCCAGCGTTGCCCCGGTTGATACTGCTGCGCCATACTGCCTGAACTCCCGCGATGAAAAGCCGGCTATGTTAACGGATAGGCCGGTCAGACCATAGAGTTGAGTCCAAGAGTCTAGCTGTTTCATCGCAGATTACCGTCTTACCGACGAGGGCTACGGACGCTATGCCGCTCAAGCACCGCTGGTTGAATGCCTCCCTGGCCGTGAGCAGCCTCGTGCTGCTGGCTGCCTGCGAACAGAAAAATTTTGAAAACCTTCCGCCGATTCCGGTCGAGCAGCTTGAGGTGCTGGGCGTGCAGACACCGATCAAGAGCGTGCACTTTCGTGACCGCGACGGCGAAGGCTTGCTGGTGCTCAGCCGCAGTGATGGCCAGGCGGTGGATGCCGAATCCGAGCAGGAAGTCGACAAGGTGGTGCTCCAAGCCACGCTCTATGGGCGGGCGAATGAGCGTGACGGCTTCAAGCCGCGCTGGCAGATCGAGCAGGAGACCACCTGCCCGGGCCTCGACCTGGATGTCGACTTCTATACCGATGTCAGCGATGTCGGCGACCTGAACAAGGACGGTATAGCGGAAGTGACGGTGGCCAGCCATGCCTTCTGTGGCGGCGGCATCGACCCGCACGACATCGCCATCGAACTGCGCGAGGGCCAGGCCAGCTACACCATTACCGGCCAGTCGCTGATCACTCCAGCCGGCGAAGAGCCGATCGGTGGCGAACGTGAAGACAGTGCCTCGCTGAAGAACGCGCCGACGGTGCTGCGCGAGCATCTGGATGCGGTGTGGCAGCAGGTCTACAAGCGCCCCTGGAGCGAGGCCAGCACGCCGAGTAATGACGACCCGGACGACGAAGCCGAATAGCCGCTGTCTATACTGACAGGACGCGGCCAGGGGTGGCCGCACATTCTTGCCTTCGACGCTCAAGCTGGCTAATGGACGGCCGATACAGTGGGCACAGGAGAACTTCCATGTTGCCGCCGATCATTCCGCTCAGTGCCGCCCCCGTGACCTCGCAGCAGGATCCGGTCAAGCAGACACCCGACATCAAGCCGGTGGTGCCTGTGCAACCGTCGTCCAATGAAAGTGCCATCGACCTCAAACACCAGCGCGACCCGCAGGAGCAGGCCTTGTTGCTGCGCGACGAGCAGCGCCGCCAACAGCAGCGGCGCAACAACAAGGGTGATGAAGAGCGCTACAGCGCCTTGCCGGGTGACGAAGTGAACGCCGACAACACCGTGCCGGTGGCACCCTTGATGGGTGAGCACCAGCGCCAGGGCCTGCTGGTCGACATCGAAGTGTAAGGCAGGGCTGGTCACCGCTGGCGCATGGCTTCATCATGCAGGTCTCCGTTGACCGTCGAGCCCACCCATGAGCCAAGACAACCTCATCGACTTCGATGCCGAACGCGCCAAGCGCGTCCACGACCTCAAGGAAAAGCGCCTGAACGAAGTGCGCCAGGCGTTCGAGCAAGCCATGCCGCTGGGCAAGGCGAAGAAAAAGAAGCCCAAGAGCAAACCCAAGAAGCGCTGAAACCTGACGCAGGTCAATCCTGCGCCCGCCTCGCGTGCCCGGTCCCGGGCACCATTGACCTCGATCAATTTCCATCCCCCCCGATTTCGTTACCTTGCATCCATCGGACAACGGCAAACGAAACGGGAGGCCAACATGTTCTTCGACAATGTGGTTATCGCGGGTGTGGTAACGGTCGGGTTGATGTTCGCGTTCTTTGCCGGTCTGGGCATTTTCATCTGGAGGGACTCGAACAAGCGCAAGCCGCGCTGACCTTCCAGGTTCATGGGCACGCAAGGCATTTAGGGCGACTTCGGTCGCCCATTTTTTTGTGTGCAAGAAAAAGCAGATCCGTTCTCATAAAGATGATTAGCTAGCTAATTATTTGTTCTCGCATTATCCTCCTTTCCGTTGTCTATCGTTTAACTGACCATCCCCCGCAAGGTCCGATTCGTGCCCATCACCCTCCAGGCCCTGTTCGCACCCAGCAGCCTCGCCCTGAAATTCGCCATCAAGACCCTGCTTGGTGGCGGGTTGGCGTTGTGGCTGGCCATGCGCTGGGGGCTGGAGCAGCCCGCCTGGGCATTGATGACTGCGTTCATCGTCGCCCAGCCGCTGTCGGGCATGGTGGTGCAAAAGGGGCTTGCGCGGCTGGCCGGCACACTGGTCGGCACCTGCATGTCGGTGCTGTTCATCGGCCTGTTCGCCCAGACCCCCTGGCTGTTCCTCATCACCCTGGCGTTGTGGCTGGCACTGTGCACGGCGGCCTCGACACAACTGCGCAGTGCCTGGGCCTATGCCTTCGTGCTGGCGGGATACACCGCGGCCATCATCGCCTTGCCGGCCATCGCCCACCCCCTGCAGGTGTTCGACCAGGCGGTGGCGCGCTGTACTGAAATCTGCCTGGGAATCTTCTGCGCCACCGCCACCAGCGCCTTGCTCTGGCCGATGCGTGTCGAGCAGCAACTCGCCGGCCAGGCGCGTCAGGCCTGGCAGAACGGCTTGCAGGCCGCCAGTGCGATGCTCGGGGGCGAGGACGAACAACGTAAAGGCCTGTTGGAGATCCTCGGGCGTATCGTCGCCATCGATACCCAGCGTGAACACGCCTGGTTCGAGGGGCCGCGCGGGCGTCAACGGGCCAGGGCCATTCGCGGGCTGAGCCAGAAACTGATGGTGCTGTTGCGCATATCGCGCTCGGTGCGGCGCCAGTGGCGCCAGCTCGATGAGCGCGAGGCCTTGCGCCTTGCCCCTTGGCTGGAAGAGGTTCGCGCCTCGCTGGCCAAGCCCGATCAGCCGAGCCTGCTGTTGTTGCGCCAGCGCATCTGGGACGCCGCCCAGGATGAGCAGATCAGCTCTGCCGAGCACTTCTGCCTGGCCCGCATGGCCTTGCTGCTGGACTACGCCATGGCCGCCACCCAGGCGCTGGATGATTTGGAGGCGGGCAGGGCGCCCAAAGATGTGGGCCAGGGCCTGGCAGCTCATCGCGACTGGTCGCTGGCGTTGTTGTTTGGCTCGCGCAGCGCACTGGCATTCCTGGCCATGAGTGGCTTCTGGCTGGCCACCGCCTGGCCGTCCGCGCCCGGTGGCCTGGTATTGACCTGTGTGGTGTGCAGCCTCTTCGCCAGCCGTGAAAACGGTGCACAGATCGGCCTCAGCTTTTTGCGCGGTATCTTCCTGGCGATCCCCGTGGCCTTGTTGGTCGGGCAGATTCTTCTGCCGCAGTGGAGCAGTTTTGCCATGCTCTGCCTGGGCATGGGCGTGCCCCTGTTTTTCGGCGCCCTGGGCATGGCCCACCCGCGCACAGGGGCCACGGCCACCTCCTATTGCCTGCATTTCATCGTCCTGGTGTCGCCGCTCAACGCCATGCAGTTCGGCGTGGCGACGTTGCTCAACAGTGCCCTGGCCATGCTGGTGGGCGTGGGTGCCGCGGTCATGGCGTTCCACCTGCTGGTGTTCCGTCACCCGCGTTGGCTTGGCCGGCGCCTGCGGGCTGCGACCCAGAGCGACCTGGTGCGCCTGACTCGACGCGATCTGCGCGGTGCCGACAGCTGGTTTGGCGGGCGCATGGCCGACCGTCTGATGCAACTGGCGCGACAGGCCAGTGAGCTGCCCGAGGCGGAGCGCAAACGCTGGGACGATGGCCTGCACGGGCTGGATATCGGTGATGAACTGGTGCATCTACGCATGTGCCTGGCCATCGCTCAGGCGCCATTGGACGCTGCCGAACGTGAATACCTGCAGCAAGTGGAATCGGTGTTGGCCAAGGGGCCGGCTGCCGGGCGTGGACATCGCCTGGATGCCGCCAGCGAGCAATTCATCGCCGCCCTCCAGCGCCAGCCGTCGAGTGATCCACTGCGCCTGGCCGAAGGGGCGGTGCTGCAGTTGCAGAAGAGCTGGAACAGATGGTGCCGCTGGCAGGAGGACGCCCATGGGGTTGCGTGAGTGGGCATTGGGCGGCGTGCTGCTCAGCCCTTTTCTGATCTACGTTTTGATGGCGCTGGTGCTCACCGGCCTGTTGCGCTTCGTGGTGCAGGCCACGCCGTTGGGGCGCTGGATCTGGCACGAAGCGCTGTTCGACGCGGCGTTGTTCGTTTGTGTGTTGTACCTGGTAGTCCGCCTGCTGGGGCCTTTGTAAGGAGTGATTGAATGCGTGCTGTCGTGCGTACCCTGGTGACCCTGTGCGTGGTCGCCATTGCCGTTCTGGCCGGCTACAAACTCTGGCAGTACTACATGCTCACGCCCTGGACGCGTGATGCACGGGTACGTGCCGATGTGGTGGTGATCGCGCCTGACGTGGCGGGCTGGGTGCGCGAACTCAAGGTGCAGGACAACCAGCAGGTCAAGGCCGGCGACCTGCTGATGAGCATCGATCGCGAACGCTTCCAGGCGGCGTTCGATCAAGCCAGCGCCGTGGCCGAAACACGTACCCAGCAGTTGCACTTGCGCGAGCGCGAAGCGGCACGGCGCACGGCGTTGGGGCCCGAGGCGATCAGTGCCGAACTGCGCGAAAACGCGCAGATCAATGCCGCTGTCGCCCGGGGTGAATTGCATGAGGCGCAAGCCCAGTTGCAGGTGGCGAAGATCAACCTGGCTCGCAGCGAAGTGCGCGCGCCGCGCAACGGGCACATCACCAACTTGCGCCTGGCCCAGGGCAACTACGTGAATGCCGGGGAGTCGGTGATGGCCCTGGTGGATGACTCCACGTTCTACATCCAGGCCTATTTCGAAGAGACCAAGCTGCCGCGCATACGCGTGGGCGACTCGGTGAAGGTCTGGCTGATGGGGGCGGGGGAGGCGATGCAGGGCCATGTAGAAAGCATCAGCCGAGGCATCACCGACAGCAACAGCAACCCGGACAGCCAGCTGTTGCCGGTGGTCGAGCCCACCTTCAACTGGGTGCGGCTGGCGCAACGGATACCCGTGCGGATCCGGCTGGACCACGTGCCGGAGGGCATGAACCTGAGTGCGGGGATGACTGCAAGTGTTCAGGTGCATGAGGATGCACCTGAACAGTGAAGCCGGGGATGCTGGATTTCAGAGGAACATCCCGCCTGACACTTCCAGGCGCTGGCCGGTAATCCAGCCATTGCCGTCCTCCAGCAGCAGGGCAATCGCCGCGCCGATATCATCCGGCAATCCCACCCGGCCCAAAGCCGTGTTGCCAGCAATGAAGTCATTGACCTGCTGGTTGTCGCGAACAACGCCGCCACCAAAATCAGTCTCGATCGCCCCCGGTGCCAGGATATTCACCCGGATGCCGCGCGCACCCAGCTCCTTGGCCTGATAGCGGGTCAGCACCTCCATTGCGCCTTTCATGGCCGCATAGGCGGCGTATCCCGGCAGCGCGAAGCGCGCCAGGCCGGAAGAGATATTGACGATACGCCCGCCATCGACCAGCAGCGGCAACATCCGCTGGGTCAGGAAGAATGGCCCCTTGAGCTGGATGTTCATCAGCTGGTCGAATTGCGCTTCGCTGGTTTCGCTGTAGGGCACGTTGAGGCCGATACCAGCGTTGTTCACCAGGAAATCGAAGCGCTCCCGGCCGAAGTGTTGCTGCAGGGTTTCGCTCAGGCGCTCGGCAAAGTTGGCAAAATTGCTACTGTCGCCGACGTCGAGCTGCAGCATGGCGGCTTTGGTTCCAGCTCGTTCCAGGCTTTCGACCACGGCCTGTGCTTCGTCAGCTTTGGAATGATAGGTGCCAATAACGTCGATACCGCGGGCGGCCAGATGTTCGGCGGCGTTACGGCCCAAGCCGCGGCTGGCGCCAGTGATCAAGGCGATTTTGCGAGTCATGTCGAATCCCTCATGGGTGGTGATGGGCACAGGTTATTGATCGTCGCGATGCTGTTAAATCCAGTAAAAATGGAAATACTGTTCGCTTGAGTCGAACAGTCTGGGGTGAGGGATGAATAAGCTGGAACTGCTGCGCACCTTCGTTCGGGTGAGTGAGGTCAGTAGCTTCACGATAGCCGCCGACAGCCTTGGCTTGCCGCGGTCGACCGTGTCGGAGCAGGTGAGGGCGTTGGAACAGCTGCTCGGCACGCGCCTGTTCAACCGCACCACGCGGCGCGTGCAAGCGACCCAGGATGGCGCCTTGTTGTACGAACGCAGCAAGGATTTGCTGTCGGGCATGGACGAAATCGAGAGCCTGTTCCGCGCCGACGATGCCGAGTTGGCCGGCTGCCTGCGCGTGGATATGCCGACGATGATGGCCCGGCGCGTGATCATCCCGGCCTTGCCGCAGTTTCTTCAGCGCTTTCCCAAGCTCGAGGTCGAGATCAGTTGCACTGACCGCCAGGTCGACTTGCTGCGTGAAGGTTTCGACTGCGTAATGCGCATCGGCGCACTTAACGACTTGGACGTGGTGGCCCGGCCGGTTGGGCAGTTGAGCATGCGCAATTGCGCCAGCCCCGCTTACTTGGCCCGCTACGGCGTGCCGCAAACCCTCGAAGACCTGGCCAGTCACCGGTTGGTCCACTATGTGCGCAACCTGGGCGCACGCAGTGCAGGGTTTGAATATCAACGCGAGGGGCGGCAGTGCTTTCAGGCCATGAACGGCGCGGTCACTGTGAATAACGCCGAGGCCTACTCGGCCGCCTGTCTGGCGGGCCTGGGGTTGATTCAAGTGCCAGCAGTTGGTGTGGCCGAGCACCTGGAGCGGGGCGAGCTGGTGGCGGTACTGCAGGGCTGGCCAGCCCCGGCGATGCCGGTGTCCTTGCTATACGCCCGTCAACGTCACGTGCCGCGCCGGGTCCAGGCATTCATGAACTGGCTGAGCGGCGTGCTCGCGTCGCAGGTCGACGCATAGGGTTGGTGGCAAATCGACGGGCATTTGCGCTACCCTGGCCCGACGCGTTGCCCACCAGAGGCGACCGTTGCCCGCCTGGCGTGCGTCACTTCCGTTCATTTGCGAGGTTACGTCATGGCCATCACATCCCAGGACATCTGCAACGCCGCCGACCAGCTCAAGGGTTTCGTCGGTTTTCATGGCAAGCGCGGGGTCCACATCGTGCGGTTTTCCGAGGACGCGTTCGGCATGGACGTGGCCGACGACAGCATCACCCCCTGCAGCGAATTCGTCTGGCGGCCCGATCAGGGCGCGCACATGGCTTTGTGCCGTGAGCGGCTGGCGCTGCTGCTGGAGCAGCATGTGGATGATCGGCTGAACATTGCCGAGGCATTACGCATCTACCTGCGGCGTGGTGATTTGCCGGAGATCGTTGCCGAGCGGTCTTTGCGCTGAAGCCTGTGTGCTCGGTACAGGCTCAGGACGCATCGGCACTGCGCCCTGGCCTGTTCTGCAACAATTGCTCAAACGCCTGCTTGTCCAACGGCCGGCTCAGGAAATAGCCCTGAACCTCATGGCAATTGTCCACTTCCAGTGCCTTGAGCTGCTGCTCGGTCTCGACCCCTTCCGCCGTCACGGTCAACCCCATTGCCTCGCCCAGGTTGATGATTGCCTGCACCACCGCGCGGTCACTGCTGCTGGGGTTGCCGAGCCCGGCGATGAAGCGTTTGTCGATCTTGATACTGTCGAACGGGTAGGTGCGCAGATAACCCAGTGACGAATAGCCGGTACCGAAATCATCCATGTTCAAGCGCACACCCAGTTCCTTCAGCGCTTGCATGGTGCCCAGGGCGCCTTCGATGTCGTTGAGCATGACGTTCTCGGTGATTTCCAGCTCCAGGCGCTGGGCCGGGAAGGTGCTTTCCTGCAGGATTTCGCGGACATCGGCCACCACGTCGCTGCGCAGGAACTGAGCGGGCGACAGGTTCACCGATACCAGCAGCTGCTCGGGCCAGCCCAGGGCGCTGCGGCAGACTTCGCGCAGCACCCAGCGGCCCAGAGTTACGATCAGGTCGCTCTGTTCGGCCAGGGGGATGAAGGTGTCCGGGCCGAGCAGGCCTTCCTGCGGGTGCTGCCAGCGCAGCAAGGCCTCGACCGAGACGATGCGCAAATCGCCCAGGCGATAGCGCGGCTGGTAGTACAACACGAACTCGTCGTTCCTCAGTGCCCGCCGCAGGTCGTTCTCCAGCTGGCGCCGGTACTGGATTTGCTGGTTCATCTCGGCGGCGAAGTAACGCCAGGTGTTCTTGCCGTCAGCCTTGGCCTGATACAGGGCGATATCGGCGCAGCGAATCAGCTCGCCGGCATCGAAGCCTTGGGTGCGGGTCTGGGCGATACCCACGCTGGCGCCCACATGCAGCGACTGGTCTTCGAAAAGTATGGGCTGCTGCAGCAGTTCGATCAGCCGTTTGCTGAGCCGGTCGATCTCGGTGCGGTTGTCCATGCCTTCAAGCACCAGGACGAATTCATCGCCGCCCAGGCGGGCGACCAGGTCACCGTCGCGGGTGGTATCGCGCAGGCGCGCGGCCACTTCCTGCAACACGGCATCGCCAGCGGCGTGGCCAAGGGAGTCGTTGATCGGCTTGAAGTTGTCCAGGTCAAGCAACAGCAAGGTCAGCGGCGGTGAGTCGCTGCCGCGCAGCAGGGCTTGCTCCAGGTGGCGGGCGAGCTTGTTGCGGTTGGCAAGCCCGGTCAGGGGGTCGTGCAGTGACAGGTGCTGGATGCGCGCATGGGCGGCGACCTCATCGGTGATGTCGCTGGCGGTGCCGCGAAAACCGGCGGGCTTGCCGTCATAGATGATCGCCCGAGCCGAAACCCTGCAATAGCGGTTCTGGCCGTTGTGGTCGCGATAGGCGCAGCGCAGGTTGGCCGGTTGTTCCGTGTCAGCCTCGGCCTGAGCATCCAGCCAGGGCGACAGGGGCGTCGTGTCACAACTGAGGAGCTGGTTGATCGGCTGCCCAAGCCAGTCCTCGACCTGATCGCCGGTGACCCGCACGAAACGTTGCGAGAGGTAAGTCAGCCGCTGTTGGCGATCGGTTTCCCAGATCCAGTCGGAGGCTGCCTCGGCCACGGCGCGAAAGCGTTGTTCGCTGGCCTCCAGGGCGTGGTTGCTCTGTTGCAGGTGTTGCAGGTTCAGGTCGATGGCGCGGGAACTGCGCAAGGCATGGCGGAACAGGTACAGCATCACCAGGCCCAGCACCAGCAATGCGCAGAGCAACGGCGGCAGCACGGCCCACAGCAGTTGCCGGCCCGGCAGCGGGCTGCTCCAGGCCAGGTGGTAACCGGTATCGCCCAGGGCAATCTGTTCATGACCGTGTTTGCCAGCCGAGTCCTTTTCGATGTGCATCTGCGCAAGACCAGCGCCTGCGCCCAGTCGAGCAAGCTTTGCTTCAGTGAGTTGATCGATGAACAGCATGACCGGCGCCTGGCTTACCTCCTCGGCTGTTACATCCCGGTCGGGGCGCACGGCGGCGGCACTGAGCACGGCCGGCCAGCCGTTGAACAATACAAAGCGTGTGATCTGTTCGCGTGCGCTGGCAACGCGCCGGGCTTCGGCGATGATCGCCGGCAAGGGGGCGTCGATAAAACTGCCAGCAACGGACTCGGTCGGGTTGCCCTTGAACAGGGCATAGGTGGTGCGCTGGTCGTCGACGACGAAAACGCCTTCGTAGCCGCTGGCGCTGTATAACGATTCGCCGACATTCTTTTCCTGGTAAGCCCACTGCCAGTCGACCTTGCCCAGCAGGTGCTCGTAGGCCGCATCCCACACGGCGTAGCTGGAGAGGAACTGCCGCGAAGCCTGCAAGCGTTGCTCCAGCGCCTGCTTGGCATGGAAGGCGCTGCGCTGCTGCTCCTGCTGATCCAGTGAAGCGGCGATATTGAACAGTGCACCCAATGTGACCAGGCATGCCAGGCCAAACACGGCACAAAAACCGCTGATCAATGGGCGGATGGGTAAGCGGGGGGTAGGGCTGACGGGCGTTAGGTTGGCGTTCCTGGCCATACTCAAGCGACTCCTTCATGAGCTGCCGCCCCCCGCCGGACAATCAGCGAGGAGATTCAGTCAGGATAGGCCAGCTTGAGCGCCGTAGCCTCGCCTTGGGCGAAATTGACCTGATCGCGACCGCGCCGCTTGGCGCTGTAGAGCGCCTTGTCGGCCTGGTCCAGCCAATGTTCGGGGGACTCCAGGCCCGGGTGGAAGGCCGACAAGCCGATACTCAGGCTGATCCGCAGGTGCGGCAGCTGCGGGTTGCGGTAACTGGCGACGCGCTCGCGCAGGCGCTCCATAGCCTGGCAAGCGTGTTCCTCGCTGGTGCTCGGCAGGATCACGCAGAACTCGTCGCCGCCGTAGCGTCCGGCCTGGTCGATGTCGCGCAGGTTGCGTTTGAGCTCAGCGCTCAACTGACGAAGTACGCAGTCGCCGACCACATGGCCAAACGTGTCATTGATGCTCTTGAAGTGGTCGATATCGATCAGGGCAATCACCGCCGGCGCCTGTTGCCGCTGGCAGGCCTGGAACTTCAACAGCAGCATGTCCTTCCAGGCTCCGTGGTTGAGAAGCCCGGTCAGGCTGTCGGTCTGGCTCAGGGCGCTGAGGCGGCGCTTGTGCTCGGCAAGCTTGATTGCCAGGCGGTAGCACACCCAGCCCAGGGCCAGGGGATATAGAGTCAGCAATGGCAGGCAGGCATAGATCTGCAGCGGCGTGGCATCCAATTGCAAGCCGGTGCCCAGCAACAGGCTGGCCAGCAGCATGCCGACCAATTGAGCCGCCAGCCCTTGGGCGACCATCCGCTTGCCCCCAGCGGCCACGTTGTTCATGGTCATCATCGACAGCACGGTGACGGTGGGCAGGGGGTTGAAGTGCATGGCAGCGGTCCAGAAACCGCCCATCAGCGAATCCAGCAGCAAATTGCGTTGCTCCGCCTGAAAGGGCGCCGCCGAACGCAGCGCCCACTGGTAGGCCACATGCGGCCAGAGCAGGCCGTTGAACAACAGTACACACCAGGCCCAGGTGGGCGGCGACAGCGGTGCGACGGCTGCGGCTACGCTCAAGAGGCCGATACCCAAGCCGAGGATGCGCGGCAGGTAGATGCGTTTGACGAAAGAAAGTCCCTTGCCGCTGCGGTTGTCCATCATGGTCGTCGTCTTCTGCTGTTGCGCCGTTTATCGCATAAAAAGCGTGAATATTGTTCAACAGACTGTCATCGACGAAAAATGACCTTACAAGCCAATTCACGGTTGGCGCGATCACTGTGGGGTAACATGAAAGCTTTCCTCGTGCTTGGAGTGCTGCTGCTCATGATGCCCATGGCTAACCCCGCCGGCGAGCCGGCGCCACAGCGGGACGGACGTTTTCACAACCAGGCCAGCCTGCCCCAGGATGGCGTGCTTAAAAAGCTGCGCATCGGCCTGAAATACCTGTTTTTGCGCAAACCGCCCGAAACACGGCCAACTGCGGCTATCAGCCTGCAGCCGATGACACGCCAGCAGGTCCTCGATGCCCCCGATCACAGCCTCTGGCGCCTGGGCCACTCCACGGTACTGCTCAAACTGCGCGGGCGCTTCTTCATTACCGACCCGGTGTTCTCCGAGCGCGCCTCGCCGGTGCAATGGGTCGGGCCACAGCGCTTCCATGCGCCGCCGCTGGCGCTGGATGAATTGCCGCCGCTGACAGCGGTCATTCTCTCCCACGATCACTTCGACCACCTCGACGAACAAGCCATCCGCTTCCTCGCGTCGCGCACGGAGCGTTTTCTGGCACCGCTGGGGGTGGGCGACCTGCTGATTGAATGGGGGGTGCCAGCGGAAAAGGTCACCCAACTGGACTGGTGGGAGGAAAGCGAAGTCGAGGGTGTGCGTTTCGTGGCCACGCCGGCCCAGCACTTTTCCGGGCGCGGGTTGTTCGACAGCAACCGCACATTATGGGCTTCGTGGGTGATCATGGATGAGCAGTTGCGGGTGTTCTTCAGCGGAGACACGGGCTACTTCGATGGCTTTCGTCAGATCGGTGAGCGTTATGGGCCGTTCGATCTGACCTTGATTGAAACTGGTGCCTACAACCTGGCCTGGCCCAATGTGCATATGCAGCCCGAGCAGAGTCTGCAAGCGCACCTAAATTTGCGAGGGCGCTGGATGCTGCCGATTCATAATGGCACCTTCGACCTGTCCATCCACGGCTGGCAAGAACCGTTTGAGCGCATCGTGGCTTTGGCGGCTGCGGCGCAAGTTCGGCTAAGCACACCTCAAATGGGCGAGCGGGTGAGCCTCGATTCGCCGCATGAGGGGCAGAACTGGTGGCAGCCACGGCCGGCCCGTGGGCGGGGTAGCGCGACTGAGCGTGCGGTGGCGGCGCGCTGACCCTTAGCGTTTTTCATCTCGTTGGCGAGGGGAGGGCTGTTTGTCTTCCTTTAATAGCTGCGAAGGTGGCTTGCCGCTGTCGCTGCGCACCTGGGCGTGGCTGATCAAGGCGAAGATGAAGCTGCCGCCGATGATGTTTCCGGCCAGAGTAGGCAGGGCGAACTCCAGCCAGAAGCTGCGCCAGGTTTCGTCTCCGGCCCAGACCAGGTAGGAAACCTCTACCGAACCGACGACGATATGCGTGAAGTCGCCGAGGGCCATCAGGTAGGTGATCATCAGGATGATCCAGATCTTGGCGTGCTCCATGGACGGGATCATCCATACCATGGTGGCGATCATCCAGCCCGAGATGATGCCTTTGGCGAACATCTGGCTGATGTCGTTCTTCATGACCTTGCGACCGATTTCGAGAAAAGCGACATCGGTCTTGCTGTCGAAGATCGGCAGTTCGAGCATGACCCAGGCCACCAGCAAGGTACCGGCCAAATTACCCAGCAGCACCACGCTCCACAGGCGTAACAGGCGCCCCAGATTGGCCAGCGTGGGTGTGGTCATGACGGGAAGCACCGCCGTCAGCGTGTTCTCTGTGAACAGTTGCTGGCGCGCCAGGATCACGGCAAGGAAACCAGCACTGTAGCCGATACTGGCAACCACCTGGGCACTGTCACCTTCCGGCAGGCGGGCATAGAAGAGCCCCATGGCCATTAATGAGAGGCCCATGGTGAGGCCTGCTGCAAGGGCGGACCACCACAGCGCCGCAAGGGTGCGCTCCAGTTCCTGATCGCCCTGGTAGCGAATGATTTCATGCAGTACCGCCGCCCGCGGTGGCTGGTTGTGGCTGACTTCCTTTTCTTCGTCCGCCGACAGGCCGGGGGTCTTTTCGCTTTGTGCCTCGCTCATGGCTGGTGCCTCCACGATCTATTTCTCTACAGAGCGACGACCCAAGCATTTAGTTGCCGAGCGGCAGCGAAATGCCGGATTTAAAGTTTTTTAGATCAAGGTGTTGACTCAAATTTCAAAGCGCGTATTATTCGCCTCCTCGCAGCGTTGAACGCGACGAGACAGCCGGTAAGTGTTTGAGGTTAAAGGCTTTTGAAAGAAAGCGGATTGTAAAAACTTCAAAATAAACGCTTGACAGGCTCTGAGGAAAGCGTAGAATGCGCGCCTCGGTTGAGATGAAAAGCTCTTAACCAAACGCTCTTTAACAAATTGAATCAAGCAATTCGTGTGGGTGCTTGTGAGTATGGGCTGATAGTCAAAAAGATTATCAGCATCACAAGTGGCCATGCGAGAAATCACATAGTCATTTGAGATTGCTGAGCCAAGTTTAGGGTTTCTTAAAA
>NZ_JBIVYQ010000008.1:0-249773 GCF_044772285.1 Pseudomonas sp. NPDC090233
AAGCGTTTATTTTGAAGTTTTTTGCGAGAAACTCGTTTAGCTTCAAACACTTGGCTCGCTGCGATCTCTCGTAGCGGGAGGCGAATTCTACAGCGCTTAGAAGCGCTGTCAACCACCTTCAACCGCTTGCGATCATTCGATCGTAGCCCTTCCAGCACCTTCCGAACTACTTAACTCATTGAATCTCAAGGAGTTTGTTGTTCCGATGTCGCTGGAAGTGGGCGCATTATAAGGGGATTCGAAAGTGCGTCAACCTTTATTTCAAGAATATTTCAAATCGCCCTACCCCGCCCGATTACTCGGGGTACACGCTTGGCGACGGCGGGAATCCGCAACCCCATCAGGACGGAACCAATAGCGGCATAGATCGCCCACTCGCGCAGGTCTGAACGAACGATCCAGAGGAAGTGCAGCAGACCTAAACCAAGAATCACATACACCAGCTTATGCAGCTTCTTCCAGCGCGCCCCCAAGCGGCGCTGACTGTAACGATTGGAGGTCACCGCCAACGCCAGTAAGCCAAGGAAACCTAATGCACCCACAATAATGTACGGCCGCTTGCGCAGCTCGACAGCGAATTGCCCCCAGTCCAGCCCCAGGATGAAGAACAGGTAGCAAAGGATGTGCAGCACTATATAAGCAAAGCACCACAACCCCAGTTGCCGACGCACCACGATCCAGCCCGACCACCCCGACAGCTTTTGCAGCGGAGTCATGCTTAACGTGACTAAAAGGAAGGTCAACGCGCCCAGGCCCAATCGATCCATCAGGATCTTCCCTGGGTCCGGCCCTAGCAGGCTCATCGCCGCCTCATATAGCCACCAGAGCGGAAACAGACAGCCCACGATAAAAATAGCCAAACGCAGCCAGGGATAACGCATCAGTAGTTCTTCCGGAGATCGAGACCGGCGTACAGCGACGCCACTTCATCAGCGTAGCCATTGAACATCTGTGTCTGCCGCACATTCGGACTGAACAGGCCGCTAGGCAATCGCCGCTCACGCGCCTGAGTCCAGCGCGGGTGGTCGACCTCAGGGTTTACGTTGGCATAGAAGCCATATTCATCGGGAGCCAGGCTCTGCCATGTAGTGCGCGGCTGCTCGGCGACCAGGCTGATCCGCACGATCGACTTGATGCTCTTGAACCCGTACTTCCACGGAACCACTAGGCGCAGTGGCGCACCGTTTTGATTGGGCAGTTCGCGCCCATACATGCCGACTGCAAGGATGGCCAGCGGATTCATTGCCTCATCCAGGCGCAAGCCTTCTTCATAAGGCCATTTGATCAACGCGAAGCCCGAACGTTGGCCCGGCATGCTCTGCGGATCCTGCAGAGTCTCGAAACGCACATAGCGTGCCTTCGACGTCGGCTCGACCTGCTTGAGTATCTGAGCCAAAGGAAAACCCAGCCAAGGAATGACCATCGACCAAGCCTCGACACACCGCAGCCGGTAGATACGCTCCTCAAGTTGGAGAGGTTTGACGAAGTCCTCCAGTGCGTAGCGCCCCGGCTTGCCCACCTCGCCATCGACCACCACCGACCAGGGCTCAGTCTTCAGGCTCCCGCCATTGGCCGCCGGGTCGCCCTTGTCAGGCCCGAACTCATAGAAGTTGTTGTAGTGAGTGGCATCCTTGAACGGCGTGATCGCCTCGTCCTTGACCGTAACTGCCTGCCAACGCGTTCCGGCGAGCTTGTCGCTGAACCAGGCAGGCGCAGCGCCCGCCTCGACACCTGCGTAACGCGATGCCTCGGCCGCTCGCGCGGCAAGCGGCACCGCGCCCAGGGCAAGGCCGGCGAGCGACCCACCCAGCAGGGTGCGACGGGAAAGATAGATACCTTCGGGGGTGATCTCCGATGCCTTGCAGTCGGAAGACCGGGGAAGCTTGATGAGCATGGCGGCTCCATAGCACTGGATAACGGATGTACCAGTAAGACTATGGAGCCTGAGGGTTATTCCAGCATTAAATCATTGTCACGCTTTACGGCGACGACCGCGCAACAGGTACTGGATCGGCCCGGATGCCGCGTAGGCAAGGAAGATCAGCAGCAGGATGCGTGGCGGGTCGCTGAACACCACCGCGAACACCAACACCACAGCGAGGATCGCGACAAAGGGAACACGCCCCTTGAGGTCCAGCTCCTTGAAGCTGTTGTACTTGATGTTGCTGACCATCAGCATGCCTGCTGCGGCAACCAACAGCGCCACCAGGAACGACAGCTTGGAACCCTGGATGCCATAGTCACTGAAGGCCCACACGGTACCCGCGACGACACCCGCGGCAGCTGGGCTGGCCAAGCCGATGAAGTAGCGTTTGTCGGCGGTACCGACCTGGGTGTTGAAGCGCGCCAGGCGCAATGCAGCACCGGCCACATAGATGAAGGCGACCATCCAGCCGACCTTGCCCATGTCGCCCAGCGCCCAGCCGAAGGCCAGCAAGGCCGGAGCCACACCGAAGGCGACCATGTCCGACAGCGAGTCGTACTCGGCACCGAAGGCGCTCTGGGTATTGGTCATGCGTGCCACACGGCCATCGAGGCCATCCAGCACCATGGCCACGAAGATGGCGATGGCGGCAAAGGCGAAGTACTTGCTCGCCTCGCGCGGGTCACCCGCACTCAAGGCGCTCTGCGCGCTCATCGAGTTGATGATGGAATAGAAACCGGCAAACAGGTTGGCGGTGGTAAACAGGTTGGGCAACAGGTAGATGCCGCGATGGCGCACCTTGCGCCCTTCGGCGTCATGCCCTTCTTCAACGTGCTCATCGACAGGTAGCAGGCTTTCGGCGTCGGAGGGCTTGTTCGGCTCTTCGGGACGTTCGCTCATGGAGGGTACCTTGCAACAGGATGGAAAATGGTCGAAACGGGCCTGCGAAAACGTTTCTGACGGCAGGCCACTGGTCTGCTTTATACCAGATGCTGACCGCAAGAACGAAAAAACGCGGCCGAAGCCGCGTTTTCGTCATTCGATAAGACTTAGTTCTTGGTCTTGTCGACGATTTTGTTAGCCGAGATCCACGGCATCATCGAGCGCAGTTGCTCGCCGATGACTTCGATGCCGTGAGCGGCGTTGTTGCGGCGCTTGGCAGTCATCGATGGGTAGTTGGTGGCGCCTTCGGAGATGAACATCTTCGCGTATTCGCCGTCCTGGATGCGCTTCAGAGCGTTGCGCATGGCCTTGCGGGATTCTTCGTTGATGACTTCCGGGCCGGTGACGTACTCACCGTATTCGGCGTTGTTGGAGATCGAGTAGTTCATGTTGGCGATGCCGCCTTCGTACATGAGGTCAACGATCAGCTTCAGTTCGTGCAAGCACTCGAAGTAGGCCATTTCCGGCGCGTAGCCAGCTTCGACCAGGGTTTCGAAACCGGCTTTGACCAGTTCAACGGTACCGCCGCACAGAACGGCTTGCTCACCGAACAGGTCGGTTTCGGTCTCGTCCTTGAAGGTGGTTTCGATGATGCCGGTGCGGCCGCCGCCAACGCCCGAAGCGTAGGACAGAGCAACGTTCTTGGCGTTGCCCGAGGCGTCCTGGTAGATAGCGATCAGGTCAGGGATACCACCGCCTTTGACGAACTCGGAACGCACGGTGTGGCCTGGGGCCTTCGGCGCGATCATGATCACGTCGAGGTCGGCACGTGGCACGACCTGGTTGTAGTGAATCGAGAAGCCGTGGGAGAAGGCCAGGGTAGCGCCCTTCTTGATGTTCGGCTCGATCTCGTTCTTGTACAGCGCGCCCTGGAACTCGTCCGGGGTCAGGATCATCACCAGGTCGGCCGCAGCGACAGCGGTGGCAACATCGGCAACTTTCAGGCCGTGGGCTTCTGCCTTGGCAACGGTGGCCGAACCTTTACGCAGACCGACGGTAACGTCTACACCGGAGTCCTTCAGGTTGCACGCCTGGGCGTGGCCCTGGGAACCGTAACCGATGATGGCGACTTTCTTACCCTGGATGATGGAAAGGTCGCAGTCTTTATCGTAGAAAACTTTCATGAAAATACCCCTGGTTATATCTCGGCCCCTGCGGAGCCATCGCTAATTTTTGAATTTAGATGCTGAGCACTTTGTCGCCACGGGCAATGCCGGTGACGCCGCTGCGCACGGTTTCGAGAATCGATGCAGTGCCGATGGCCTGGATGAAGCTGTCCAGTTTGTCGCTGGTACCGCTCAGCTGTACGGTGTACACGCTGGCGGTCACATCGACGATCTGGCCACGGAAGATATCCGTGGTGCGCTTGATCTCGGCACGCTGGGCACCGGTGGCCTTGACCTTGACCAGCATCAGTTCACGCTCGATGTGAGCGCTTTCCGACAGGTCGACAAGCTTGACCACTTCGACCAGCTTGTTGAGGTTCTTGGTGATCTGTTCGATCACTTCGTCATGGCCAACGGTGGTCAGCGTCAGACGCGACAGGGTCGGGTCTTCGGTCGGCGCCACGGTCAGGCTTTCAATGTTGTAGTTGCGCTGGGAGAACAGGCCGACCACGCGGGACAGAGCACCGGGTTCGTTTTCCAGCAGCAGGGAAATGATGTGCCGCATATCAGGTACGCTCCGTCTTGCTCAGCCACATGTCACGCATCGAGCCATCCTTGATCTGCATCGGATAGACGTGCTCGGTACGGTCGACCGCGATGTCGATGAACACCAGGCGGTCCTTCATCGCAAACGCTTCTTCCAGCTTCGGCTTGAGGTCCTTCAGGCTGGTGATGCGGATACCCACATGGCCATAGGCCTCGGCCAGCTTGACGAAGTCAGGCAGCGACTCGACGTAGGAATGCGAGTGACGACCGTTGTAGGCCATGTCCTGCCACTGGCGGACCATGCCCAACACACCGTTGTTCATGTTGACGATCTTCACCGGCAGGCCGTACTGCATGCAGGTGGACAGCTCCTGGATGTTCATCTGGATGCTGCCTTCGCCGGTAACGCAGGCCACGTCCTGATCCGGGAAGTTGAGCTTGATGCCCATGGCCGCCGGGAAACCGAAGCCCATGGTGCCCAGGCCACCGGAGTTGATCCAGCGGTTCGGCTTGTTGAAGCGATAGTACTGCGCCGCGAACATCTGGTGCTGACCGACGTCGGAGGTGACGAAGGCATCGCCATGGGTCACTTCGCAGAGGGTCTCGATCACGGTCTGCGGCTTGATGACACTGCCGTCGCCCTTGTTGTAGGGGAACAGGTCGCCATCGCCACGCCATTCGTCGATCTGCTTCCACCAAGCTTCGGCCGCGGCCTTGTCTGGCTGCTCGCCGATTTCCTTGAGGATGCCGAGCATCTCAGTGAGCACGCTGTCGACCGGGCCTACGATTGGCACGTCGGCTTTGATCATCTTGGAGATCGACGCCGGGTCGATGTCGATGTGGATGATCTTGGCGTTCGGGCAGAACTTGGCCGGGCCGTTGACCACACGGTCATCGAAACGCGCACCGACGGCGAAGATCACGTCGGCATTGTGCATGGCCATGTTGGCGGTGTAGCTGCCGTGCATGCCGAGCATGCCGACGAACTGGCGGTCGGTACCCGGGAAGCAACCAAGCCCCATCAGGGTATTGGTGACCGGCAGGTTCAGCGACTTGGCGATTTCGGTGAGGGCTTCGGAGCCGCCGCCGAGAATCACGCCGCCACCGGCATAGACGATCGGGCGCTTGGCCGCCAGCAGCATCTCGGCCGCCTTGCGGATTTGGCCGGAGTGGCCACGGACCGCCGGGCTGTAGGAGCGCAGCTTGACCTTTTTCGGGTAGACGTATTCGAACTTCTCGGCCGGGTTGGTCATATCTTTTGGAATGTCGACCACGACCGGGCCTGGACGGCCGGATTGCGCCAGGTAGAAGGCTTTTTTCAGAACTTCAGGGATCTCGATGGCACTCTTGATCATGAAGCTGTGCTTCACGATCGGCCGCGAGATACCGATCATGTCGGTTTCCTGGAAGGCATCGGTACCTACCATGGTGCTAGGCACCTGGCCGGACAGGATGACCATCGGAATCGAGTCCATGTAGGCGGTGGCAATACCGGTGATGGCATTGGTCGCGCCCGGGCCGGAGGTTACCAGCACCACACCGGCCTTGCCGGTGGCGCGGGCGTAGCCGTCCGCCATATGGGTTGCGGCCTGTTCGTGACGAACCAGGATGTGCTCGACTTCCGGTTCCTTGAACAGGGCGTCGTAAACATGCAGGAGAGCACCACCAGGGTACCCGTAGATGTGCTTAACGCCTTCGTCACGCAAGAAGCGGACGACCATCTCAGCGCCAGATAAAAGCTCCACGTTGTTCACCTCTAAAACGCCAGAATACCGTCCCTAGTGGACGGGTCTTAATAGGTTTACTGCCAAGCAGAGCATGAGCGAACGTCAGCACTGACTGAGCAAGTATTGGGAGCGCCCCAGAGTGTTGCGGGGTTATCCCACCCAGCGCGAGGTAACGCGTTGCGGGGTGTAACAGGTCGGCGCGGGTGTGCGCCTCATGATCTGCTTAGCGGGTCTGCTTCTGGCAGTCCCTCTACAGCGGAATCTGGATTCTTGTGATTTGGCGGCAACAAGTCAAGAAAAATTATTGCCAATTTTTCCCCAAGATGAATTCCTGCCACCACTAAAAACCCCGTCAGCAGCAGAATCAATACGTTTTTCATAAAAAAGGGCCACAATCTGCGGCCCTTGATGGAAAAAGAGAAGAAATCAGGCGGAAGGAGCGATCAATTGATCAAATGCTGCTAGCAGTCGACGCAGCTCGCGACTCTGCTCCGGCCGGTCGACGAACACGGTTTCCGCCATCACCAGAACGCCGGAGGCGTTGGGGAGTGGATGGCCCAGCTCGATGATGATCTTCATGCGAGGCAGGAAGATCCACTGCAGCCACTCCTCGAAGCTCATCGTATCGACGGCAAACGGCACGGTGCTTGCCAGCGCTTCGTCGCTTGGCGGTTCCTCCTGCCACCAGCCCTGCACGTGCAGCTCTTGCTCAATGAGCAGCAGATGATCGGCGATATCCAGAATACGTTGCTCGATCATCACGAATTGACCCGCGCCTTCTGCCGAGCCAGCGCGGCACCCGCGCTATCGCCCTGCTTTTCGCGCGCCTGGGCGATGGTGTTCCACAATTCGGCCTGCAGGTCGGGGCGACCATTGGCGTAGGTCAGGGCGCGGCGCGCCAGCTGCTCGGCCTGTGCGGCGTCTCCTTGCGACAGACGAACCTGAGCCAGGCGGAACAGCACTTGCGGCTCGCGCGGGGCGATGCGCTGGGCACGCTCCAGGCTCGATGCCGCGCCGTTGAAGTCGCCACTGCCCTGTTGCGACTGGGCGGTGGTCAGCAGCGCCAGCACCGGGCCGTCGAGCTGCTCGTCAGCCGACAGGCCGCCGGATGCCGCACCGCTGCGCGGAATGCCGGTGGGTGCGCTGGCCGCGGCCGGGGCACTGCTCATCGAAGCGATGTCGAAAGGTTCGTCGGCGATCGGGTTGGGATTGGTCGTCATCGGTGCCGAAGCGCCCGGCCCAGTCGTGATCGGTGCGGTGCTGATTGGCGCCGCGCCGTTACCCGCAGGGAAGGTCTGGATGCCCGTGGCACCCGCACCTTGCGGAATCATCACGGTCACACCGGAGTCCTCGGGCAGCGACTGCGCCTGCGAAGTGCCGTTGTTCATGCCGGCCGCCGAACGGTTGGCCGTCACGCGCTCGCTGTTGGACACGCGCGTGCTCGAATCGACCACCGGGATGTTGCCACGCTGAACGCTGGAGCAACCCTGGAGCACCACCAGTGCCGTCACGGCAGGAAACAACCACTTATTCACTTCACACCTCATCAATGCTGCCAGGGCTTAATTCATCCAGCCTTTGACCCAGTCCATGACCGATTCTGCCGGATTTTGCTCGCCGCCACAGGTTGCGCCGGCGGGCGGTTCGCTCCCGCGAATATACGGCATCTGCACCGCTCCCGGACAGCTTCCGTCGGAACCTTGCCCGCTGTATGGGTCGATCCACGCTTGCACCACATTGTCCGGTTGCGGCATGTCCAGCGGCAGCGGGTCAGCCTTCTTCATGAAGCTGGTCCACACCTGCAGGGCCCCGGTAGCACCGGTGAACGGGGTCTTGCCGTTGTCGTCACGGCCCATCCACACCACGGCCAGCAGGTCCTGGCTGAAGCCGGAGAACCAGCTGTCACGCGAATCGTTACTGGTGCCGGTCTTGCCCGCCAGGGTCAGCGAGCTGGGCAGCACGTTGTACACCGAGCGGCCGGTACCTTCGCGCATCACACGCTGCATGGCGTTCTGCACCAGGTAGATGGAGCCCGGGTCGAAGGTCTGCTGGATCTGGAAGGGGTAGCGCTTGAGCGGCTCGCCTTCGGCGGTCAGTACACTGCGGATACCGCGCATCGGCGTGTTGAAGCCGCCGTTGGCGATGGTCTGGTACATGGTCGCGACCTGCATGGGCGACATGCCACCGGCACCCAATAGCATCGCCGGGAAGGCAGGCCAGTCGACGTTCACACCCAGACGCCCGATGGTCTTGATCACGTTGGGCACGCCCACTTCCAGCCCCAGCTTGGCGGTGGAGAGGTTGTAGGAGTTCGCCAGGCCCTGGTACAGGTAAATGGTGCCATGCGGGCGACGGTCGTAGTTCTGCGGGCGCCACACTTGGCCGTTGGCACCTTTGACCGAGAACGGTTCGTCTTGCACCCAACTGGTCAGGGTGTACTTGCTCGGCTGCTCCAGCGCGGTCAGGTAAACGGCAGGTTTGACCAGCGAACCGATAGGCCGCACGGCGTCGATGGCACGGTTGAAGCCAGCGAAACCGGACTGGCGGCTGCCGATCAGCGCCTGCACCTCGCCCGTTTCCGGGTTGGTCACGACCATGGCCGATTCGACGGCATCGGAACCTTTGCGCCCTGCCAGGCGTTTGAACGTCTCGTTCATCGACGTCTCGGCCTTCATCTGCAGGATCGGGTCGAAGCTGGTGAAGATACGCAGGCCTTCTTCGGTCAAGTCTTCATCGCGGTAGTCCTGGCGCAGCTGCCGCTTGACCAGGTCGAGGAAGGCCGGGAACGAGCTATCGGCCAGGCTGCCACGCTTGGTCACGCCCAGCGGCATTTTCTTCGCCGCATCGACCGCTTCCTGGCTGGCCACGCCCTGCTCGGCCACCAGGTCCAGGACCAGGTTACGCCGCGCCAGTGCACGCTCCGGATAACGTCGCGGGTTGTAGTAGGACGGCCCTTTGACCATACCCACCAGCAAGGCGATCTGGTGCAGCTTGAGCTCCGCCAGCGGCTGGCTGAAGAAGAACTGGCTGGCCAGGCCGAAGCCATGCACCGCGCGCTGGCCATCCTGGCCGACGAACACCTCGTTGAGGTAGGCCTCGAGGATTTCGCGCTTGTCGTAATGCATCTCCAGCAGCACGGCCATCATCGCTTCGGTCGCCTTGCGGCTCAGGCTGCGCTCGCTGGTCAGGTAGAAGTTCTTCACCAACTGCTGGGTCAAGGTACTGCCGCCCTGGCGCATGGAGCCGGCTGAGGTATTGACCCACATCGCACGGGCGATGGACTTGGGCGACACACCGAAGTGGCTGTAGAAGTCGCGATCTTCCGTGGCCACCAGGGTTTCGAGCAGGTACGGCGGCACCTGGTCGATCTTGATAAGGATGCGGTCTTCGAGGTTCTTCGGGTAGATACCGCCAATCATCAACGGTTCCAGACGCACCACATCGAGCTTGCCGTTATTGGCACCGGACAGCCCCGCGACGTAATCACCAGAGAAGCGCACGCGCACGAACTGCGCAGGCTCCATGCCCTCGTAGAACTGGAAGCCGCGGGTGTTCAGGTCGACGGTATTGCCATTGACGGCCGCAGCGCCGGGGCCATTGGCCGCGCTTTCACGCCGATAGCCGAGCGCGTCGAGCTCGGTGAGGAAGTCGTTCTTGCTCAGTTTCTGGCCGACGAACAGCTCCAGTGGCCGGGCGTACACCTTGGCCGGGATGGTCCAGCGCTTGCCGGAGAATTTCTCCTGAACGATGGCATCGAGGTAAACCGCGAAGCCGGCGACGATCACCAAACCGACCAGGCTGAGCTTCAAGGCCCAGCCCAGCCAGGCGCGCGAGCGGCCGGTCGGGCGTTTCTGAGGGGTACGGGAATTTCGGGTTCGAGTCATGGCGGCGGATTATACGCACTTTATAAAGGCTGGGCAGGCGCCCTCTGGCGGTAGGCAGGGGCGGCACCATTGACCATAATGTCGCCTTCGAATTCCCTGCCCCCGGAAGGATTTCCCGTGAGCCAAGCCTTGATCACAGCATTGCAGAACCCTGCCCTCTACCCTCACCCCGTGGACGGGTTCCAGCTCATCGAGACGCACATCTCCTGGGTTCTGCTCACCGGCGAGTACGCCTACAAGATCAAGAAGCCGATGAACTTCGGCTTCCTCGACTTCACTGGCCTGGACCAGCGCCAGCATTTCTGTAACGAAGAATTGCGCCTGAACCAACGCCTGACCGAAGGCCTGTACCTCGATGTTTTGCCGATCACCGGCAGCGCCGAAGCCCCGCAGATTGGCGGTGAAGGCGTGGCGATCGAGTATGCGCTGAAGATGCGCCAGTTCCCCCAGGGGCAAATGCTCAACACTCTGCAGGCCAATGGCGAACTGAACGCTGGCCATATCGATCAGCTGGCCAAGCAGATCGCCGAGTTCCACCTGCAGACCCCGGTAGTGCCTGCCGATCAGCCGTTCGGCTCACCAGACAGCGTCATGGCGCCGGTCGAGCAGAACTTCGAGCAGATTCGCCCGTTCCTCACCGACAAGGCCGACCTGCAGCAGCTGGACAACCTGCAGGCATGGGCGCGCAGCAGCTTCGAGCGCCTTGAAGGCCTGTTCGCCGCGCGCAAAGCCAATGGCTTCATCCGTGAATGCCATGGCGACATCCATCTGGGCAATGCCACGGTGATCGATGGCCAGGTCGTGATCTTCGACTGCATCGAATTCAACGAACCGTTCCGCAAGACCGACGTCTGGGCCGACACCGGCTTCCTCGCCATGGACCTCGAAGACCGCGGCCTCAAGTGCCTGGCACGTCGCTTCGTCAGCCAATACCTGGAGCTGACCGGTGACTATGAAGGCCTGGAAGTGCTGAACTTCTACAAGGCCTACCGTGCCCTGGTCCGCGCCAAGATCGCACTGTTCAGCATGCCTGCCAATGCCGACGGCGTGCAGCGCGCCACCAGCCTGCGCACCTATCGCAATTACGCCAACCTGGCCGAAAGTTACAGCGCTATCCCTTCGCGCCTGCTGGCCATCACCCATGGAGTTTCGGCCGTGGGCAAGAGCCATGTGGCCATGCGTTTGGTCGAAGCACTGGGCGCCATTCGCGTACGCTCGGACGTGGAGCGCAAGCGCCTGTTCGGTGAGCAGCAGCAAGCCCAAGCTGGCCAGTTGCAAGCCGGCATCTACGGCGAAGACGCCAGCGCCGCCACCTACCAGCGCCTGCACCAGTTGGCCGCGACCATCCTGCGCGCAGGCTTCCCCGTGGTGCTCGATGCCACTTACCTCAAGCGCGAACAGCGCAAAGCCGCAGCCCAGGTCGCCAGCGAGACCGGCGTGCCGTTCCTGATCCTCGATTGCCAGGCACCAGAAGCGGTTATTGCCAGCTGGCTGGAGCAGCGCCAGGCAGAAAACACCGACCCGTCGGACGCCACCCTGGAAGTGGTCAAGGCACAGCAAGCCAGCCGTGAGCGGCTCGACGAGATGGAGCAGCAGCAGAGCACGCGTGTCGATACCCAGGACGCCGGCAGCATGGACAAAGTGATCGATCAGATCCGTCAGCGCCTGCCAGGCCTGTAAGCTCCACTAAAATTCGGGGCGGCGCTCGGCCGCTCCGAACCCACTCCCCCGCAAACAGGGCATCTCGTCGCCGCCGATGGCAAAAGGCCGCGCATTTTCCAACCCCCGCTACACTCCTTTCTGACCTGCTCGCGATTTAACTCCAAGACCCGTTCAGCCATCGCAAGGAGGCTCGATGAACGATGAATTGCAGCATCTGAAGAATCTTGGCAAGACCTCTGCGCAGTGGTTGCATGCGGCCGGTATCCACAGTGCATCGGATTTGCGTCGGCTCGGCGCGGTGGGTGCCTACCAGGCCGTGAAAACACGAGGATTCCGGGCATCGAAGGTGTTGCTGTACGCCATTGAAGGCGCGCTACTGGACATGCACTGGAACGATTTGCCGGCCGAGCGCAAAGAAGCGCTCAATCAACAACTGGACGCAAAATGCCCAGCGCAAAAAAATATGAAATAAATCCGAATAGGGGATTGACGACGAAATGAGAATCGTTATGATTATCACAACTGGTCGCGAGACTGGTTGGATAACCTGAAAGCCCCTGGTTCGGACTCTCAGATTATCTCCTCATCAGGCTAATCACGGTTATTGACCCGGCAGTTTTGCCGGGTCTTTTTTCCCTGAAATTCGGTAGTAGGTTATTTGCGCAACTGCGCGCAGTAATCCTGCTCCGGTGTCGCTGCCGTGTACCACACGTAGTCGGCCATACCCGCCTCGACTTGCTCACCCACCTCGGCCAGCAACAACACTTTGCTCTGCCCTTTCGCACCCAGATCAGCCAGATGCAATGGCACGCCCAAATCCTTGCGTGCGTGGTACGCGCCGGTCAACAACAATGCCGGCTGAGGCGCTGCCAACAACCGCTCGGCGATACGCCGATCACGCTGCTGCTGCACAGCCAGCATGGCCGGTAGTTGGCTTTCCGGCAGCAGATTGCAATGGCCGGCCCGCACGTGTTCGAGCAGTGCCGCCTTTACCGCAGGCGCATTGGATTGCGCCCCCGACAAGGGTGTCGGCTGCCGATAGGCTTGGCGCATCTCGCTCAGCGACAGGTTGGCCGCCAGCAGTGGAATGTGGGTAGCCAATGCTTCGCGCACGATCGGCCCATACAGCTGCCAGTCCCAGCCCTCCTGCCACGCCAGTGCCTTGGGCAAATCCTCCGGCAACTGGGCCTGGGCCTGGAGCGCGTCGACCTGGGGTTGCTGCTCAGGTTGCAGCATCTCCAGCAGCAGACTCCCCTGGGGGCGCTCGGCCTGCAAGGCGCGCATCAACCAGAGTTGCAGGGCGTGATGGTCGGGGTTGTCATGTTTTTCACCCACCAGCACGCGCGGTACGCCCGCCAATTGCCTGACCATCTGTCCGGGGCTGATGACTTGGCCGCTGGCCAGATCGTGGATTTGCCCCAGTTGGGCGCTGTCGCGCCCCTCACTGCTCTGCCAGGCCGGCAACGGCGGCAAGCTGGCCTGGCAGCCCGCCAATACCAGGCACAACACGAGACCAGACAGCAATGGAGCGCGCATCGACACCTCCTAACGCGTGATGATCAGCGGATGGCCACGCTCCGGGTGAGCCTGAACCAGCACATCGATGCCAAAAACGGCCTTCAATGCCTCGGGCGTCAGTACCTGCTGAGGTGAGGCCTGAGCGTGGCAGCGGCCCTGTTCGAGCAACAGGATACGATCACAGTAGCGCGCCGCCAGGTTCAGGTCATGCAGGATCACCAACACCGCCGCCCCCCGATCGGCAAAGCTGCGCACGGCCTGCAGCGTGGTGTGCTGGTGCAACGGGTCGAGCATCGAGGTTGGCTCGTCGAGCAGCAGGGTCGTGCCCTCCTCGCCCGGCCATAGCTGAGCCAGCACCCGCGCCAGGTGAACCCGTTGCCGCTCACCGCCCGACAGCGCCAGGTAACTGCGCCCCAACAGGTGCCAGGCATCCGCTGCACGCAGTGCCTGCTCGACGATCTCGGTGTCACGCACCTGGCCGCTGTCGTGCGGCATGCGCCCCATGCCCACCACCTCCTCGACCCGGAACGAAAAGCCCAGGCTGGATATCTGCGGCAACACCGCCAGGCGCCTGGCCCGTTCCGGCCCGGCCCAGTCGGCCAACGGCCGGTCCCGCAGCGTCACCCGCCCCTGGCTGGGCGCCAGCTCGCCACACAGCACGCCCAGCAGGCTGCTCTTGCCCGCTCCGTTCGGGCCTAGCACACCGATGACCTGGCCAGGGTGTAACTGCAGGTGGATGTCATGCAGTACTTCATTGCTTCCGCGCCGCAGGTGCAGGCCCTCGACTTGCAACATCAGCTGCGCCCTCGAATCAGCAAAACCAGAAAGAACGGAGCGCCGATAAAGGCCGTAACAATGCCGATTGGCAACTCGGCAGGCGCCAGCGCCAACCGCGCCACGAGGTCGGCGAGCAGCATCAGCACGCCGCCGGCCAGCAGCGATGCGGGCAACACCACGCGGTGATCAGGCCCGGCCAGCAAGCGCACCAGGTGCGGCACCACCAGGCCGATGAAGCCGATCAACCCAGCCGCCGCCACCGCCGCCCCCACGCCCAACGCCGTGCAGAACACCAGTTCGCGCTTGAGCCGCTCCACTTCGATGCCCAGGTGCCGCGCCTCGGACTCTCCCAGCAGCAAGGCATTCAGTGCGCGCGCACGGCGCGGCAACCAGAGCGCTACCCCCGTGGCAATGAGCAGCAACGGCCACAACCGGTCGTAGCTGGCACCGTTGAGGCTGCCCAGGTTCCAGAATGTCAGCGTGCGCAAGGTGGCGTCATCAGCCAGGTAGGAAAACAGGCCCACCGCAGCGCCGCCCAACGCCGTCATTGCCACGCCAGCCAGCAACATCGTGGCGACATTGGTCTGCCCGTCGCGCCGCCCCAGGCGATAGACCAGCGCGGTCACCCCAAGGCCACCGACAAAGGCGCACAGTGACAACAGATAGGGCGCATACGCCTCAGGCATCCCGCCAAACCAGCTGCCGCCAACGATGGCGACTGCGGCACCCATTGCCGCCCCGGCGGACACACCCACCAGCCCCGGATCCGCCAGCGGGTTGCGAAACAGCCCCTGCATGGCCACGCCGGAAAGCGCCAGCACCGCGCCAACCGCCAACCCCAGCAATGTGCGCGGCAAGCGAATCTGGCCCAGGATCATTTCGGCTTGCTGCAGGTCATCACCGGCAATGGGCAGCCCCACTAGCCGAATCCCGGCGCGCAAGGTATCGAACAGCGGTAGGCTGACAGGCCCCAGGGCCAATGACAGCCATACCGCCAATAGGCACAACAGACTAAGACAGACGATCAGTGTTCGTGGCTGGACGCGCTGCTTCATTGCGTGAGGCTTACCTTGGCCGCCGGGTAGAACGCTGCCGCCAGGTCCTGCAGGGCGACCGGCAAGCGCGGGCCCAGGCCGCCGACCAGCAGGGTCGGGTCAAGTGAAACCAGGCGCTTGTCACGTACTGCACGCGAAGCGGTCAGGGCCGGGTTTTCCTTGAGCAGTGCCTGCAGGGCCTGGTCACCGACCAGGGCGCGGTCGGAGAACACCACCACATCCGGATCCAGCGCCGCCAGCGCCTCATTGGAGAAGTTCTTGTAGCCCTGGTGCTCGGCCAGGTTGCGCGCCCCGGCTTGACGCAACAGCCAGTCACCCGCGGTGCCCTGGCCGGCAATCAGCGGCTTGGCCCCCGCATGCCCGACCAGCAGCAACACCCCTGGCGCCTTGTGGCTGGCCTGGGCTTGCTTGACCTGAACCTGCAGTGCTTCGAGCTGCTGATGATATTCCGCAGCCAGCTCTGCAGCCTTCTGCTCGCTACCCAACAACGCCCCCAACTGCTTGAGGTTGGCATCGACGGCAGCCAGTTCAGCCTTGCTGGAGAACAGTTCGACCCGAACGCCGGCTTTACGAATCTGCGCCAGCACCGGTGGCGGGCCCATTTCTTCAGTGCCCACCAGCACATCCGGGCGCAGGCTGAGAATGCCCTCGGCCGACAACTGGCGCTGATAGCCGATGCTTGGCAGGGCCTTCAGCGACTCGGGA
This sequence comes from Pseudomonas sp. NPDC090233, assembly GCF_044772285.1. NCBI lineage: Bacteria > Pseudomonadati > Pseudomonadota > Gammaproteobacteria > Pseudomonadales > Pseudomonadaceae > Pseudomonas > Pseudomonas sp. NPDC090233. The sequence goes on from NZ_JBIVYQ010000008.1 coordinate 15,847, forward strand.
TGCTGGCTGGTCGTGTCGACCCCCACCAGGCGTGGTTCACCACCCAGTGCGCTGATCCACTCGCTCAACGCGCCGCCAGCGCTGACCCAGCGTTGCGGCAGGTCGTCGGCCAGGGCCTGGGTGGAAGCAACGAGGGCTGCGCACAAGGCGAGCAAGGCAGCAGGACGACGCATCATCGGATTCCTTCTGAAGGCAGGCCCCACGCCTTGTGGCGAGCGGCGGAACTGCGCACCATAGACGGCCGGGCGCAGCGAATGCGGGCAATTTGATAATTATTCGCATTGAAGCGTCAAGCCATCACTTTGTTTCACGAGTCGTCCCTGCAATGCACTTTCTTTGTACTTCCGCAGCACTGGCCGAGGGCCAAAGCCGCGCCTTCAGCGTAGCCGGCATCGAATTGTTCGGCGTGCGTCGCCAGGGCCTGGTGCACCTGTACCACAACCGCTGCCCGCACCGGGGCATCCCGTTGAACTGGCAGGCGGACGCATTTCTCGACGACAGCGCCAGCCTGATCCACTGTGCCCACCACGGTGCGCTGTTCCTGATCGAAAGCGGCGAGTGCGTGGCCGGCCCCTGCGAGGGTGACGCGTTGCAGGCCCTTGGCTGCCTGGAAGACAGCCAGGGCATTTGGCTCAAGGATTGAGCAGTACCGGTAACGGACGCTCGATGACGATCTGCTCGGCATCCAGCCGGGCGCCATAGGCCAATACCTCCACCCCATCTGCCACTGCGGCACGCAGGGCCTGGGCGTAGGCCGCATCGATTTCATCGGCCGGGCGCACGGCTTCGATGCCGGTGAGGTTCACGCAGTACAGCTGTACAGCGCGAATACCCTGTCGGGCCAAGGTCGCCAACTCCCGCAAGTGTTTGGCACCGCGCTGGGTAACGGCATCCGGGAAGGCAGCCACGGCCGTATCCGGATACCCCAGGGTGACGCTCTTGACCTCGACATAGGCCGGTCCGTCAGCGAACTCCAGGCGAAAATCCACGCGGCTGCCCTCTTCGCCATAGGCCACCTCGCGTTTGAGCGTCGTAAAGCCGGCCAATTCGCGGATCACCCCGGCGCGCAGCGCTTCTTCGACCAGCGCATTGGCCCGCCCGGTGTTGACACACGCCAGGCGCCCTTGCGGCGTCTCACTGATTTCCCAGGTGCCCGGCAGCTTGCGCTTGGGGTCGTTGGAGCGGCTGAACCAGACCTGCCCGCCGTCGCGCATGCAATTGAGCATGGAGCCCGTGTTGGGGCAGTGGATAGTCAGTTGCTCGCCGCTGGTCAGTTCGATGTCTGCCAGGAAGCGTTTGTAGCGGCGCAGCAGGCGCCCCTGTTCGAGTAATGGAAAGAACATCACCTACCCCTGCCAGGTCCGCAGGCCACGGGCGATGCGTTGCACCGCCTCCTCCAGGCGCGGCAGGCTCTGGGTGTAGGCAAACCGTACGTGATGACCGGCCAGGTAGCGGCCGAAATCCAGGCCCGGGGTGAAGGCCAGGTGCTCGGTTTCCAGGAAGTGCCGGCAGAAAGCGAAGGCATCACCGCCAAAGGCGCTGATGTCGGCATATAGATAGAACGCGCCTTGAGGTTCCACGGCGATGCGGAAGCCCAACTCGCGCAGTGCGGGCAGCAGATAGTCACGGCGACGGGCGAACTCGGCGCGGCGTGCTTCGAAAATCGCCAGGGTTTCAGGCTGGAAGCAGGCCAGCGCGGCGTGCTGGGCCATGCTAGGGGCGCTGATGTATAGGTTCTGCGCCAACTTTTCCAGATCAGCGACGGCATCAGGCGGGGCGACCAACCAGCCAAGGCGCCAACCGGTCATGCCGAAATACTTGGAAAAACTATTCAGGACGAACGCCGAGTCGTCCACTTCCAGGACACTGGGGGCATCCATGCCATAGGTCAGCCCGTGGTAGATCTCATCCACCACCAAGTGGCCATTGTGTGCGCGGGTCGCCTTGGACAGGTTGGCAAGCTCATCGCGATCGAGCACCGTGCCGGTCGGGTTGGCCGGCGAAGCCACTAGAGCACCGACGGTGTCCTGGTCCCAGTGACGGCCGACCAGCTCGGCGGTCAGTTGGTAGTTCACTTCAGGCCCCACCGGCACCAGCTGCGCACCGCCCTCGACCAGGCGCAGGAAGTGGCGGTTGCACGGGTATCCCGGATCCGCCAGCAGCCAGTGCTTGCCTGGGTCAACCAGCAGACTACTGGCCAGCAACAGCGCGCCAGAGCCGCCGGGGGTGATCAGGATGCGTTCCGGGTCGACCGCAACGCCGTAGCGCTGATCATAAAAGCCCGCGATTGCTTCACGCAGCGCCGGCAGGCCGCGTGCCGCCGTGTAACGGGTATGCCCGGCAGCCAGCGCGGCCTGGCCGGCCTCGACGATCGGCGCTGCGGTGGTGAAGTCCGGCTCGCCGATTTCAAGGTGGATCACATCGTGCCCGGCCGCCTGCAGCTCGTTGGCCCGCGCAAGCAACGCCATGACGTGGAAGGGTTCGATGGCGCGGCTGCGCGCACTGTAGGACTGAGCCATGGGCCTTCTCTCAATTGGGTCTAAACTGGTGATTCTACCGCTGCAACCGACCGAACGTGTGGCCAGGGCCGCTGTCAATACGGAGGATTGGACGGGCTAGCGCACCCCCGATCTATCTGGTAAGTTCGGCGGCTCGCAGTCGCAGGGCCGGCGGTCGCCGGAGATGGAGCATCCTGCGCATTGGATCAGATGAGTGAGAGGCGGTCTATTCATGTCCACCGTAGAAAAGCAAAAAACCAACCAGACCATGTACGGTGTAGAGCCCTATAAAGAGACCAAGGGCGAAGAGTACATGGGTGAGCCCATGCGCAAGCATTTCACCAAACTTCTGGGCGCCTGGAAGCTTGAGCTGATGACGAGCGTGGACCAGACCGTGACGCATATGAAGGACGAAGCGGCCAACTTCCCCGACCCGGCCGACCGTGCCAGCCAGGAAGAAGAATTCGCCCTGGAACTGCGCAACCGCGATCGCGAGCGCAAGCTGATCAAGAAGATCGACAAGACCCTGCAGAAGATCCAGGACGAAGAGTACGGCTGGTGCGACTCCTGTGGCATCGAAATCGGCCTGCGTCGCCTGGAAGCCCGTCCCACTGCGGACCTGTGCTTCGACTGCAAGGAAATCGCGGAGAAAAAGGAAAAGACAGTCGGCAAAGGCTGAGTCTTCTTCCCATCCGAACGGGGCGCATCAGGCGCCCCGTTTCATTTTCAGACGTACCCACAGCCATGAACGACTCGCGCTACATCGGACGCTTCGCCCCCACTCCCAGCGGATTTCTGCACTTCGGCTCGCTGGTCGCCGCCCTCGCCTCCTGGCTCGACGCTCGCGCGGTCGATGGCCGCTGGCTACTGCGCATGGAAGACACCGACCCGCCTCGGGAAATGCCCGGTGCTCGCGATGCGATCCTGCAGACCCTGGAGCGCTACGGGCTGGAATGGGATGGCGAGGTAGTGTTTCAAAGCCAACGCCATGACGCCTACGGCGCGGTAGTAGACCGCCTGTTCAGCATGGGCCTGGCCTACGCCTGTACCTGCTCACGCAAACAGCTGGAGGACTACAACGGCATCTATCCGGGCTTTTGCCGAAACGCCGGGCATGCCCGTGAAGGTGCGGCTATCCGCCTGCGAGTGCCGGAACTGATCTACCGCTTCAACGATCGAGTTCAAGGTGCATTCGAACAGCACTTGGGCCGCGAAGTGGGTGATTTCGTGATTCAGCGCCGTGACGGGCTTTATGCCTACCAATTGGCAGTGGTACTGGACGACGCTTGGCAGGGTGTCACCGACATCGTGCGCGGCGCCGACCTGCTCGACAACACGCCACGCCAGTTGTACCTGCAAGAGCTGCTGGGCTTCTCCCAGCCGCGTTACCTGCACATACCGCTGATCGTTCAGCCCGATGGGCACAAGTTGGGCAAGTCATACCGTTCACCGCCGCTTGAAGCGGGTCAGGCAACGCCACTGCTGTTGCGCGCCTTGCGGGCGTTGGGCCAGGAAGCCGACCCGGAGTTGATGACTGCCACTCCCGCTGAAGTGCTCGCGGTAGCGCGGCAACAGTGGCGGCCAGAGGCGATTGCGCAACGGACGACAGTGCCAGAGGCTGATCTTCGCTGAAACCCTTCGCGGCTAAAGCCGCTCCCACTGCGGTACTGGTAGGAGCGGCTTCAGCCGCGATGAGGCCAGCACAGGCAACACACCTCTCAAAACAAAAGCCCAATACTTTCAAACCCTTGGCTAACCCCACCGATTCCCGCTAGCATCGCCCCAGCCATTTGCGCCAATAATAAGTCCAAGCCCGCAGCGCCCAACCATCGAGGCCAGCATGTACATCTATCGTTTGGTCCTGCTTCTGGTCGTGGGGATCTACCTGTTCTCCCCGGCCATCATGGACTGGTGGATCGAACCGACCGGAGCCTGGTACCGCCCCTACCTGCTCTGGCTGATCCTGATCGTCGTCACCTTCATCCTGCAGAGCCAACGAGATGCCGATGAGCTTTAGCCTGACCCAGATGATCCTGATCAGCGCCGGGTACCTGATGGTGCTGTTCGGCGTGGCCTGGATCAGCGAGCGTGGGCTGATCCCCCGTTCGATCATTCGCCACCCACTGACCTACACCCTGTCGCTCGGCGTCTATGCCAGTGCCTGGGCCTTCTATGGCTCGGTGGGCCTGGCCTATCAATATGGGTACGGTTTCCTCGCCTGTTACCTGGGGGTATCCGGGGCGTTTCTGCTGGCGCCCGTATTGCTCTACCCGATCCTCAAGATCACTCGCACCTACCAGCTGTCGTCGCTGGCAGACCTGCTGGCCTTCCGCTTTCGCAGCACCTGGGCCGGCGCACTGACCACGATCATCATGCTGATCGGCGTACTGCCCCTGCTGGCCCTGCAAATCCAGGCGGTGGCCGACTCGATCAGCATTCTGACCGGCGAGCCGGTCAAGGCCCGGGTGGCGTTTGCCTTCTGCGCGCTGATCATCCTGTTCACCATCTTCTTCGGCTCACGCCATATCGCCACGCGCGAGAAACATGAAGGCCTGGTGTTCGCCATCGCGTTCGAGTCGGTGATCAAGCTGCTGGCCCTGGGTGGCATCGGGCTTTATGCCTTGTATGGCGTGTTCGGCGGCCCGCATGAGCTGGAAGTGTGGCTGCTGCAGAACCAGACCGCCCTGGCGGCGCTGCACACGCCGCTGCAGGAAGGCCCATGGCGCACCCTGCTGCTGGTGTTCTTCGCCTCGGCCATCGTCATGCCGCACATGTACCACATGGCCTTCACCGAAAACCTCAACCCGCGCTCGCTGGTCAGCGCCAGCTGGGGCCTGCCGCTGTTCCTGCTGCTGATGAGCCTGGCCGTGCCCCTGGTGCTGTGGGCCGGGCTGCGCCTGGGCGCCAGCACCAACCCCGAGTACTTCACCCTGGGGCTGGGCATCGCTGCCAACAACAAGGCGTTGGCGCTGTTGGCTTACGTCGGTGGCCTGGCGTCCGCCAGCGGGCTGATCATCGTCACCACCCTGGCGCTGTCGGGCATGGCCCTCAACCACCTGGTGCTGCCGCTGTACCAGCCGCCTGCCGAGGGCAACATCTACCGCTGGCTGAAGTGGACCCGCCGCGCGCTGATCGTCGCGATCATCACCGCCGGTTTCATGTTCTACCTGACCCAGAACAACCACCAGAGCCTGGCCAACCTGGGCATCGTCGCCTTTGTCGCCACCTTGCAGTTCCTGCCTGGCGTGCTATCGGTACTGTACTGGCCGACCGCCAACCGACGCGGCTTCATCGCGGGCCTGCTGGCCGGCACGTTGGTGTGGATGGTGACCATGCTGCTGCCGCTGCTGGGCAACCTGCAGGGCTTCTACATCCCACTGCTGGACATGATCTATGTGCTCGACGACACCAGCTGGCACATGGCGGCGATCGCCTCGCTGGCAGCCAACGTGCTGTTGTTCACGCTGATTTCGCTGTTCACCAACGCCAGCAGCGAAGAAGTCAGCGCCGCCGAGGCGTGCGCAGTGGACAACGTGCGCCGCCCGCAGCGCCGCGAACTGCACGCCGCTTCGCCGCAGGAATTCGCCACGCAATTGGCCAAGCCACTGGGCGCAAAGGCCGCGCAAAAAGAGGTGGAACAAGCGCTGCGTGACCTTTACCTGCCGTTCGACGAACGCCGCCCCTATGCCTTGCGCCGCCTGCGCGACCGCATCGAGGCCAATCTTTCGGGCCTGATGGGGCCGAGTGTGGCCCAGGACATGGTGGAGACATTCCTGCCCTACAAGTCCGGTAACGAAAATTACGTCACCGAAGACATCCACTTCATCGAAAGCCGCCTGGAAGACTACCACTCACGCCTCACCGGCCTCGCCGCCGAGCTCGATGCCCTGCGCCGTTACCATCGCCAGACCTTGCAAGAACTGCCCATGGGCGTCTGCTCACTGGCCAAGGATCAGGAAATCCTGATGTGGAACAAGGCTATGGAAGAACTGACCGGGATTGCCGCCAAACACGTAGTCGGTTCCCGTCTGGTGACCATCGGTGAGCCCTGGCGCGGCTTGCTGCAGGGCTTTATCGACGTGCCCGATGAACACTTGCACAAGCAGCGCCTGGCACTGGATGGTCAGCCACGCTGGCTGAACCTGCACAAGGCGGCCATCGACGAGCCGTTGGCACCCGGTAACAGCGGCCTGGTGCTACTGGTCGAAGACCTCACCGAAACCCAGGCCCTGGAAGACAAGCTGGTGCACTCCGAGCGCCTGGCCAGCATTGGCCGCCTCGCCGCTGGCGTGGCCCACGAAATCGGCAACCCGATCACCGGCATCGCCTGCCTGGCGCAGAACCTGCGCGAAGAACGTGAAGGCGATGGCGAGATCACCGAGCTGTCGAGCCAGATTCTCGAACAGACCAAACGGGTATCGCGCATCGTCCAATCGCTGATGAGCTTCGCCCACGCCGGCGGCAGCCACCAGAACAGCGAAGAGCCAGTGTGCCTGGCCGAAGTGGCGCAGGATGCCATCGGTCTGCTGGCGTTGAACCGGCGCAATTTCGAAGTACAGTTCTACAACCTCTGCGACCCGGACCACTGGGCCGAAGGTGATCCACAGCGCCTGGCCCAGGTGCTGATCAACCTGCTCTCCAATGCCCGCGACGCATCAAAGCCTGGCAGCGCCGTGCGTGTGCGCAGCGAGGCGAACGATCACACCGTCGACCTGATCGTCGAAGACGAGGGCAGCGGCATACCGAAAAACATCATGGACCGCCTGTTCGAACCTTTCTTCACCACCAAGGACCCGGGCGAAGGAACCGGACTGGGGCTCGCTCTGGTCTATTCCATCGTGGAAGAGCATTATGGGCAAATCACCATCGACAGCCCGGCCGACATCGAACGGCAACGTGGCACACGGATCCGCGTGACCCTGCCCCGGCATGTCGTAGCGACGTCCCCTGAAATTCGAGACCGTCGAGAGAATTGAATCAATGCCGCATATTCTGATCGTCGAAGACGAAACCATCATCCGCTCGGCCCTGCGTCGCCTGCTCGAGCGGAACCAGTACCAGGTCAGCGAAGCCGGCTCGGTCCAGGAAGCCCAGGAACGCTTCAGCATTGCCACCTTCGACCTGATCGTCAGTGACCTGCGCCTGCCCGGCGCGCCTGGCACCGAGCTGATCAAGCTCGGCCAGGGCACTCCGGTGCTGATCATGACCAGTTACGCCAGCCTGCGCTCGGCGGTCGACTCGATGAAAATGGGCGCGGTGGACTACATCGCCAAGCCGTTCGACCACGACGAGATGCTCCAGGCCGTGGCACGGATCCTGCGCGACCGGCAGAACGCGCCAGCACCGGCGCCGGTTGCCGAGCCTCGCGGCAATGGCAAGGCGGCGCCAGCCGAAAAGGCCAGCCCGGCATCGGCCAATGGCGAAATCGGCATCATCGGTTCGTGCCCGCCGATGCAGGATATGTACAGCAAAATCCGCAAGGTCGCGCCTACCGACTCCAACGTGTTGATCCAGGGTGAGTCGGGCACCGGTAAAGAGCTGGTTGCCCGCGCCCTGCACAACCTGTCGCGGCGCGCCAAGGCGCCGATGATCTCGGTGAACTGCGCGGCCATTCCTGAAACCTTGATCGAGTCGGAACTGTTCGGCCACGAAAAAGGCGCGTTCACCGGCGCCAGTGCCGGCCGTGCCGGCCTGGTGGAGGCTGCGGACGGCGGCACGCTGTTCCTCGACGAAATCGGCGAGTTGCCCCTCGAAGCCCAGGCCCGCCTGCTGCGGGTGCTGCAGGAAGGCGAAATCCGCCGAGTCGGTTCGGTGCAGTCGCAAAAGGTCGATGTACGCCTGATCGCCGCCACCCACCGAGACCTGAAGAACCTGGCCAAGGCCGGGCAATTCCGCGAAGACCTTTATTACCGCCTGCACGTGATCGCCCTGAAGTTGCCTGCTCTGCGTGAGCGTGGCAGCGACGTCAACGAGATCGCCAGCGCCTTCCTTGCCCGCCAGAGCGCACGCATCGGCCGCGACGACCTGCACTTCTCCGCCGAAGCCGAGCAAGCCATCCGTCACTACAGCTGGCCAGGCAACGTGCGCGAGCTGGAGAACGCTGTGGAGCGCGCGGTGATTCTCAGCGAGAGTGCGGAAATTTCCGCCGACCTGCTGGGCATCGATATCGAACTGGGCGACCTGGACGACGATGACCTGCTCGACAGTGCCCTGGTCGCGGCCAGCGCCAACAGCGCCAGCCATGAGCCGACCGAAGACTTGTCGCTGGAGGATTACTTCCAGCATTTCGTGCTCGAGCATCAGGACCACATGACCGAGACCGAGCTCGCGCGCAAGCTGGGTGTCAGTCGCAAGTGCCTTTGGGAACGCCGCCAGCGCCTGGGCATTCCACGGCGCAAAAGCAACGCTACCAGCGAATGAGCCACTGGGGCCGCCAAGGCCCCAGGTAACACATCAGTTCCCGCAAAAATCTGTTACCCACGCCGCCCAGGCGTAACAGTTGCCGAGGCGTACGGTAACGAAATTTCTACATTTTCGACTGCGCCGCCAGCCCTGATTCTCCGCAAACCCCTGATTTTACTGGGTTTCGAAAAGTTGGCACGCCATCTGCTACATGCTTAGTACAAGAACAATAACAAGCACTGCAACTCAGAATAAGAACAAGACGAAACGGCTCACGCACAATAAAAACAAGACGGCGGAGGCGCAGCTAACTGATTCTTTTGGAGAGGATGCGTGTTTGGGGCTTGCCCCACGACCAGGCAGAGAACAACAAAAACTGCACTAAAAAGCAGCGCCTGAACTGGTTGGATCGAAAGGTCAACGTGACATCAGCGGCCAAAGCAATCCGTTTGCTCTTTACCCCTGGATTGGGGGTCGTCCACAAGCTTTGAGATTTGTGGGCAGGGCACTCAACAAAAACAAGAAGCCCGGCAAAAAAACAATAAGAGCACGCAACGACTTCTTGGGGAGCTTAGGCTCCCCTTGTCGTTTCTCCCTTCCGGCAGGCTATCCTGCTACCGCCTACACCATTCCCCGAGTAAATGCTAGAATCCCCGCCCATCATGCGGCCATTCTCCTATTCTTGGCCGAACATTCCTTCACACAGTGCATCCCATGCTGAAGAAGCTGTTCCAGTCTTTCCGCCCCCCCGTAGCGGGCCAGCACCACAAGCGCACCACGCCTGAGGTGATCAACAAGAGCCAACATTCGCTGCAGCGCCACCAGTTCAGCCGCCATGCGGTGAATATTGTCGAGCGGCTGCAAAGCGCGGGCTACCAGGCCTACCTGGTCGGTGGCTGTGTCCGCGACCTGATGCTGGGTATTACACCCAAGGACTTCGACGTCGCCACCAGCGCCACGCCCGAACAGGTGCGAGCGGAGTTTCGCAATGCGCGCATCATTGGCCGCCGCTTCAAGCTGGTCCACGTGCATTTCGGCCGTGAGATCATCGAAGTCGCGACCTTCCGCGCCCCCCACTCGGATGACGATCAGGGCGACAGCCACCGTTCGTCGCACAATGCCAGTGGCCGCATCCTGCGCGACAACGTGTACGGCACCCTGGAAGAAGACGCGCAACGCCGCGACTTCACCATCAATGCCCTCTACTACGACCCGGTCAGCGAGCGCATCCTCGATTACGCCAACGGCGTGCACGACATCCGCAACCGCCTGCTGCGCCTGATCGGTGACCCGACCCACCGCTACCAGGAAGACCCTGTGCGCATGCTGCGCGCGGTGCGTTTTGCCGCCAAGCTCGACTTCGGCATCGAGAAGCACACCTTCCAGCCGATTCGTGGCCTGGCCCCGCTGCTGCGCGAAATCCCGCCAGCGCGCCTGTTCGAGGAATGCCTCAAGCTGTTCCTCAGCGGCCAGGGCGCCATCGCCTTCGAGATGCTGGTCGACCTGGAGCTGTTCGAGCCACTGTTCCCTGCCAGTGCACATGCCCTGGAAGAACGCCCGACCTACACCCATACCCTGATCAGCCAGGCGCTGAGCAACACCGACCTGCGCGTCAAGCAAGGCAAGCCGGTGACCCCGGCCTTCCTCTTCGCCGCGCTGCTCTGGCCAGCCCTGCCAAGCCGTGTGCTGCACCTGCAGAACCAAGGCGTGCCGCCGATCCCGGCCATGAATGGCGCGGCCCACGACCTGATCGCCGAACAGTGCGCACGAATCGCCATTCCGAAGCGTTTCACCCTGCCGATCCGCGAGATCTGGGACATGCAGGAACGCCTGCCGCGCCGCAGCGGCAAACGCGCCGACATGTTGCTCGACAACCCGCGTTTCCGCGCCGGCTATGACTTCCTGCTGCTGCGCGAGAGCGCCGGCGAAGAGACCGACGACCTCGGCCAATGGTGGACCGACTACCAGGACGCCAACGACAGCCAACGCCGCGAGATGATCCGCGAGCTGGGCAGCCGTGATGAAGGGACCGGTGCCGGCCCGCGCAAACGCAAGCGCAGCCCCAACAAGCGCAAACGTAGCGGTGACGAGGCGTTCGAGTGACCACCCGCGCCTACGTCGGCCTGGGCAGCAATCTGGATGCACCCGCCGAGCAACTGAACAGCGCCCTGCAGGCGCTGGATCAGGTCGCGGGCACGCGCCTGGCCGCAGCTTCGGCGCTGTACACCAGTGACTCCCTGTTGCCGGGCCAACCGCGTTACACCAACGCGGTCGCCGCGCTGGACACCTCGCTCGCCCCCCTGGCCCTGCTCGACGCCCTGCAAGCCATCGAGAACGGCCAGGGTCGCGTGCGCAAAGAGCGATGGGGCCCGCGCACGCTCGACCTGGATATCCTGTTGTTCGGTGACCAGGTCATCGACGTGCCGCGCCTGCAGGTGCCGCATTACCACATGCACGCCCGCCCCTTCGTGCTGTACCCGCTGGCCGAACTGGTGGCAGATGACTTCCAGCTGGCCGATGGCCGCGCCCTCGCCGAACTGCTCGCCGCTTGCCCGTTCGTCGGCCTGGAACGCCTGTAATACGGGCGTTTCGGCTTAAGGTAACGCCAGTAACACCCTGTTAGTAACAATGCGGTAACAGGTGATTGACTTCCCCCCCCTCGCTCACGACTATAGGCGTCCCGTGTGGCACCGTGCCGCACACCCGTATTTAGGCCGGACGGACCTGTGCCCGAACATCACGCGCGATGATGTGCCGCTCCGGAAGATGACTACACGCGTTGTTTGCAGTCGTTTTTCACAGCGCCTGAACGAGGATATTTCTACATGCCTGAAGTAACCCTGACCACCCTTCACGGCCTCAAGGCCAAGGGTGAAAAGATCACCATGCTGACCTGCTACGACGCGACCTTCGCCAAGGCCGCCAGTCTGGCCGGTGTCGACGTGTTGCTGGTGGGCGATTCGCTGGGCATGGTCCTGCAGGGCCATGACAGCACCCTGCCCGTCACCACGGCGGAAATGGCCTACCACACGGCCTGCGTCAAGCGCGGCAATGATGGCGCGCTGATTCTCGCCGACCTGCCGTTCATGGCCCACGCCACACCCGAGCAGGCCTTTGCCAACTGCGCCACGCTGATGCAGGCCGGCGCCCACATGATCAAGCTCGAAGGCGCCGCCTGGCTGGCCGAGACCATCCGCCTGCTGGCCGAACGTGGCGTGCCGGTGTGCGCGCACATGGGCCTTACCCCGCAGACCGTCAATGTGCTGGGCGGGTATAAAGTGCAGGGGCGCCAAGAGGCGCAGGCGCGGCAGATGCGCGCCGACGCCATTGCCCTGGAACAAGCCGGCGCGGCCATGCTGCTGCTGGAGTGCGTACCTAGCGAACTGGCGGCCGAGATCACCCAGGCAGTCAGCATTCCCGTAATCGGCATTGGCGCAGGAAGCGCTACCGACGGCCAGGTGCTGGTGCTGCATGACATGCTGGGGCTGTCGTTGACCGGGCGAGTACCTAAGTTCGTGAAGAACTTCATGGCTGGCCAGCCTGACATACAGAGCGCCCTCGTTGCCTACGTCAAGGCGGTCAAGGACGTCACTTTCCCAACGAGTGAACACGGATTCAGTGCATGAATACAGTCAAGACCGTCCTGGAGCTGCGTGCTGCCGTCGCACGCGCCCGTAGCGAAGGCAAGCGTATAGCCTTCGTGCCGACCATGGGCAACCTGCACAGCGGCCACGCTGCACTGGTGACCAAAGCGGCCCAACGGGCCGACTTCGTCGTTGCCAGCATCTTCGTCAACCCGCTGCAGTTCGGCGCCAACGAAGACCTCGACAAGTACCCGCGCACCCTCGCCGCCGACCAGGAGCGCTTGCTTCAGGCGGGCTGTAATCTGTTGTTCGCACCTACTGTCGAGGAAATGTACCCGGGCGGCATGGGTGTGCAGACCCGCGTCAGCGTGCCAAACCTTTCCGAAGGCCTGTGCGGCGCCAGCCGCCCGGGGCATTTCGAAGGCGTGGCGACCGTGGTCAGCAAGCTGTTCAACATGGTGCAGCCGGACCTCGCGGTCTTTGGCGAAAAGGACTACCAGCAATTGGCAGTCATTCGCGCCATGGTGCGTGACCTGAACATGCCAATCCAGATCATCGGCGAGCCGACCGTGCGCGCAGAAGATGGCCTGGCGCTGTCGTCGCGCAACGGTTACCTGACAGCCGAACAGCGTGCTACCGCGCCTGTGGTTTATCAGACCCTGAAACAGATGGGTGCAGCGATTGCTCAAGGTCGAGTGGACTTCTCGGCCCTGGTCGAGGACGGGAAAGAAGTGCTGAAAGCAGCAGGCCTGCGTCCGGACTATCTGGAAGTTCGCCACGCGGTGAGTTTGCGCCCCGCAACGTTCGGCGACCGTGATCTGGTGATCCTCGTTGCCGCCTACCTCGGTAACACTCGTCTGATCGACAACCTCTACCTGCAGGTGGAAGAACAGACTGCATGACCATTCGGGGGCTGCCTTGCGGCCCCCAAAATCCATTCCCCGCCCCATTCCCAGCTGCAAACCATTGCCTATAATGATGGCCAGCCTGAACCCGGCAACTGCTGCCCTGTCCAAGCATCACCACGCATTAAGGAACTCTGCGCAATGGCGTATTACCGTACACCCCACGATGTTACGGCCCTGCCTGCCTGGCAGGCCCTTCAGCAACACCGCGACGCCATGCAAAGTTTCAGCATGCGCGACGCCTTCGCCGCCGACGCCAAGCGCTTCGATCAGTTCTCACTGAGCAGCTGCGGCCTGTTCCTCGATTATTCGAAAAACCTGATCAACGAAGAAACACGCAACCTGCTGGTGAACCTGGCCGAACAAGTCGGCTTGCAGGATGCGATCCAGTCGATGTTCAGCGGCGAAATCATCAACGGCTCGGAAGGCCGCCCGGTGCTGCACACCGCCCTGCGCCGTCCGGTGGGCGACAAGCTGAGCGTCAACGGCGTCAATGTGATGCCGGAAGTGCACAAGGTGCTCAACCAGATCACCGAGCTGGTCGGGCGCATCCACGACGGCCTGTGGCGCGGCTACAGCGAAAAGCCGATCACCGACGTGGTCAACATCGGCATCGGCGGATCGTTCCTCGGCCCCGAGCTGGTCTCCGAAGCCCTGCTGCCTTACGCCCAGCGTGGCGTGCGTTGCCACTACCTGGCGAACATCGACGGCAGTGAGTTCCATGAACTGTCGGCCAGCCTGCGCGCCGAAACCACCTTGTTCATCGTTTCGTCGAAGTCGTTCAATACCCTCGAAACGCTGAAGAACGCCATGGCCGCACGTACCTGGTACCTGGCCCAGGGCGGATCGGAAGCCGAGCTGTATCGCCATTTCATCGCCGTTTCCAGCAACAAGGCCGCCGCCGTGGCGTTCGGCATCCGTGAAGAGAACATCTTCCCGATGTGGGACTGGGTGGGCGGGCGTTACTCGCTGTGGTCGGCAATCGGCCTGCCAATCGCCCTGGCCATCGGCACCGCCAACTTCAAGGAGCTGCTGTCGGGCGCCTACACCATGGACCAGCACTTCCAGACCGCGCCGTTCGACAAGAACATGCCGGTGCTGCTGGCCTTGCTTGGCGTGTGGTATGGCAACTTCTGGGGCGCACGCAGCCACGCGATCCTGCCGTACGATCATTACCTGCGCAACATCACCAAGCATTTGCAGCAGCTGGACATGGAGTCCAACGGCAAGAGCGTGATGACCGATGGCACGCCAGTGAAGACCGATACCGGCCCGGTAATCTGGGGTGGCGTCGGCTGCAATGGCCAGCACGCCTACCATCAGCTGCTGCACCAGGGCACCCAGCTGATTCCAGCGGACTTCATCGTCCCGGTGGTGAGCTTCAACCCGGTCGCCGACCACCACCAGTGGCTGTACGCCAACTGCTTGTCGCAGAGCCAGGCACTGATGCTCGGCAAGACCCGCGAAGAAGCCGAGACCGAGCTGCGCCAGAAAGGCCTGAACGAAGCAGACATCGAAAAGCTCGCGCCGCATAAGGTGATCCCGGGCAACCGCCCGAGCAACACCCTGGTGGTCGAGCGCATCAGCCCCCGTCGCCTCGGCGCGCTGGTGGCGATGTACGAGCACAAGGTCTTCGTGCAAAGCGTCATCTGGGGCATCAACGCCTTCGACCAGTGGGGTGTGGAGCTGGGCAAGGAGCTGGGCAAGGGCGTGTACCAGCGTATCGTCGGCAGCCTGGAAGACAGCGCCGAAGATGGCTCGACCCAGGGCCTGATCAACTACTTCCGCGGGCGTCACCGCGGTTGATCCCTCAGTCTGCACCGGCCTCTGTGGGAGCGGGTTCACCCGCGAAGAGGCCAGTGCAGACTGAACACTCCCTCCAGCTACACTGTCCATCGAATAGCCGCTGCAGTCCCTCGCCCCTCACAAGAGCAGGACCCCCGCCATGTTCGATATCAAGCAGTATCCTCAGGCTCTGGCCGTCAGCCAGTCCGCCACCCCCTCAGCCGACGATTATCAGCGCCTCTACCGCCAGTCGGTCGACGACCCCGACACTTTCTGGGCCGAACAGGCCAAGCGCCTGGACTGGATCAAACCCTGGTCCAACGTTCAACAATGCGACCTCAAGACCGGCGCGGCGCGCTGGTTCGACGGTGCCCAACTCAACGTCAGTTACAACTGCATCGACCGCCACCTGGCCCAACGCGGCGAGCAAACCGCCCTGCTTTGGGAAGGCGATGACCCGAAGGATTCCAAGGCCATCACCTACCGCGAACTGCACCGCCAGGTTTGCCGTTTAGCCAACGCCCTGAAGGCACGCGGTGTGAAAAAAGGCGACCGGGTGTGCATCTACATGCCGATGATCCCTGAAGCCGCCTACGCCATGCTCGCCTGCACGCGCATCGGCGCTGTCCACTCGGTGGTGTTCGGCGGCTTCTCCCCGGATGCCTTGCGCGACCGCATCCTCGACGCCGACTGCCGCACCGTGATCACCGCCGATGAGGGCGTGCGCGGCGGCAAGCGCGTTCCGCTCAAGCAAAATGTCGACAAGGCGCTGGCCAGTTGCCCGAACGTCAGCAGTGTTTTCGTGGTGCGTCGCACGGGTGGCGACGTCGCCTGGAGCGAGGGCCGCGACCTCTGGTACGACCAAGCCACCGATAACGTCGATGATGACTGTCCGCCTGAGCCGATGGAGGCGGAAGACCCGCTGTTCATCCTCTATACCTCCGGCAGCACCGGCAAACCCAAAGGCGTGCTGCACACCACTGCAGGGTACCTGCTGCAGGCCGCCATGACTTTCAAGGTGGTGTTCGACTACCGCGACGGCGAAGTGTTCTGGTGCACCGCTGACGTCGGCTGGGTCACTGGCCACAGCTATATCATCTACGGCCCGCTGGCCAACGGTGCCATCTCGTTGATGTTCGAGGGCGTGCCCAACTACCCGGACACCTCGCGCTTCTGGCAAGTGGTGGACAAGCACCAGGTGAACATCTTCTACACCGCCCCCACCGCCCTGCGTGCGTTGATGCGTGAAGGCTCGAGGCCGTTGCAGAGCACCTCCCGCAAAAGCTTGCGCCTGCTCGGCAGCGTCGGCGAGCCGATCAACCCGGAAGCCTGGGAATGGTACTTCGAGGAAGTCGGGCAAAAACGCTGCCCCATTGTCGACACCTGGTGGCAGACCGAAACCGGCGGCATCATGCTCACCCCGCTGCCCGGCACACAGAAGCTCAAGCCCGGCTGTGCAACCCAACCCATGTTCGGCGTGCAACCGGTGCTGCTGGATGAAAAAGGCAAGCTGATCGAAGGCCCCGGTGCCGGCCTGCTGGCGATCAAGGCGAGTTGGCCAGGGCAGATCCGTAGCGTCTACGGCGACCACCAACGCATGGTCGACACCTACTTCAAACCCATGCCCGGCTACTACTTCACCGGCGACGGCGCCCGCCGCGATGCCGATGGTGACTACTGGATCACCGGGCGCATCGATGATGTGATCAACGTGTCCGGCCACCGCATCGGCACCGCCGAAGTGGAAAGCGCGCTGGTGCTGCACGACAGCGTGGCCGAAGCTGCCGTGGTCGGCTACCCCCATGACCTCAAAGGCCAGGGTGTGTACGCGTTCGTCACCACCATGAACGGCGTGACCCCGGACGATGCGCTCAAGGCCGAACTGCTGGCACTGGTCAGCAAGGAAATCGGCAGCTTCGCCAAGCCCGAGCTGATCCAGTGGGCACCCGCCTTGCCCAAGACCCGCTCGGGCAAGATCATGCGGCGTATACTGCGCAAGATCGCCTGCAACGAGCTCGACAACCTGGGCGATACCTCGACCCTGGCCGACCCGAGCGTGGTGCAGGGCTTGATCGACAAACGCCTCAATCAATAGCCGGCGGCCTCTGTGGTCGCCCTGAACTGCAGGTCGCCATGGAAGCCTTACGCCGCCGTATCGAAACCCAGGTCATGAGCCTCACCGGGCTGGCCCTCGGCCAGCTCGACCTGGAATTTCCCAAAGGTGACCCCGGCCTGTTCGGCCCCCACAGCATCAGCTGGCGCGTGCATGGCGACTTCCCCAGCATGCTGGTTGGCGGTATCAGCGCATTGATGCTGCAAGTGCTGCACCCGTTGGCGCTGGCGGGCGTGTGGGACCATTCCAATTTCCGCCAGGACCTGCTCGGCCGCCTGCGGCGCACCAGCCAGTTCATCTCCGGTACCACCTTCGGTTCAACCCGCGACGCAGAGTGGCTGATCGAAAAAGTCCGCACCATTCACCTGCAGGTGACCGGGACCGGGCCGGACGGCCGCCCCTATGCCGCCAGTGACCCTGATCTGCTGACCTGGGTGCACGTGGCCGAAGTCAGCAGTTTCCTGGCAGCCCACCTGCGCTATCGCGATCCACTGCTGCCTCGCGCCGATCAGGACGCCTACTACGACGAGATCGCCCTGATCGCCGAACGCCTCGGCGCCCGCGACGTACCGCGCTCGTGCAAACAGGTCGAGGACTATCTGCAACGCATGCGCCCACAATTGCACTGCGATGCACGCAGCCTGGAGGTGGTGCAGATCCTGCTCGAAGCCCCTGCCCCAAGCCGGCTTGCCGAACCGGTCGGCAAGCTGATGCTCAACGCGGGCATCGACCTGCTGCCCACTTGGGCTCAAGCGATGCTCGGCCTGCACCAGGGCCCGCTGCAGCAGCGCATGATCCGCATGGGCCTCAAACGCACGGCACCGGTGTTGCGCTGGGCCATGCGCGACGGTTCGGCGCATCGGGCCAAGCGGCGCATGGGGATCGAGTAGGCGCAAATGATCGGCCCTGCGGAACCGATTTAACCTGCCATACTCCAAGCACTCCGGCTTAGACAGACGAAGCGACACATGTACAAAGGATTGACTCGCGCCCTCGGCGCCCTGCTGGCTCTCATGGCCCTCTACAGCCTGCTTGGCTTCCTCATTCTTCCCGGTGTCGGCTTGCGCATCGCCAACCAGCAACTGGCGCAATACGCCAGCGTGCCGGCGCACCTGCAGCGCATCGAACTCAACCCGTTCAGCCTCGAACTGACCCTGTGGGGCCTGCAGATTGGTGAACCGGGCAAGGAGCAGGTCGGCTTCGAGCGGCTGTACGCCAATCTGGCGCTGGACAGCCTGTGGACCCGGGCGCTGCACCTGACCGCCGTGGAGCTCGACAAACCGCGCAACGAAGTGCTGTTCGCCAAGGACGGCACGCTCAACCTCACCCAGCTGTTCAAACTGCCGCCCAGCGAAGCCAAGCCCGACGAGCCGCCCAGCGACCCGTTCCCGCTGCGCATCGGCAGCATCAAGCTCAATGGCGGCTACCTGCACTTCGAGGACCAGCGCCCGAGCGAACCGATCGTCTTCCTGTATGACGACATGAACCTGGAACTGAAGAACCTCAGCACCTTGCCGGATGACAATGCCGACATGACGCTGGTGGCCAACGGCCCCAACGGCGGGCGCATCGACTGGAGCGGCACCCTGAGCTTGTCGCCCATCGCTTCCGAGGGCACGCTGAAAGTCACCGACGGCAAGATGAAGCTGTTCTGGCCCTATGTGCGCGACGCCGTGCCGCTGGTGCTGGAAGAAGGCGTGTTCAACCTCGATACCCACTACACGTTGAACTTATCCAAAGCCACCGAGCTGTTGCTGGACAACACCTCGCTGCGCGTCGCGCCATTCGCCATCAAGGCACCAGATGGTCGCCAACTGGCGCGCCTGGCCAGCCTGGACGTCAGCGAAACCAGCATCGACTTGGCCAAGCAACTGGTCACCGTCGGCAAGATCCGCAGTGAAAAGCTGGAAACCTGGGCGGCCCTGGAACAGGACGGCCAGCTCGATTGGCAGAAGCTGTTCGCCAGCCAGCCGGCCAAGGCCACGCCGAAAGAGAAGCAAGAACCCGCAGCTGCCGAGCCTACTCCTGAAGAACAGGCAGCCAAGGAGCCGAGCAAACCCTGGCAAGTACTGCTCAAGGACGTGCAACTGCGCAACTATCAAGTGCATCTGGCCGACCGTAGCCAGAAAGAGCCGGTAGCGCTGGACGTCGGCCCGTTGAACCTGGATATGCAGGGCTTCGACAGCCTCAACCAGTCACCTTTCACGCTCAAGCTAGACACCGGCGTTGGCAAGCAGGGCAAGCTGCAGGCGGCCGGCGAGGTCAACCTGGCGCCGGTCACCGCCAAGCTCGATGTCAGCACGCGCGACATCGACCTGCGTGTCGCCCAGGCCTATATCAGCCCGTTCATCCGCCTGGAACTGCGCAGCGGCATGCTGGCCAGTGACCTCAAGGTCGACTTGAAGAGCACCGAGCCGCTGGCCTTCACCGTGGCAGGCAAAGCGCAGGTCAACCAATTGCACACCCTGGACACCATCAAGGACCGCGACTTCGTCAAATGGCAGCAGGTGAACGTGGATGGCCTGTCCTACGTACATGGCGATGCCCTGTCGATCGACAAGGTGACCCTGCTGCAGCCTTATGCCCGCTTCATCATCAATGAAGACCGCACCACCAACGTCGATGACCTGCTGATCCCGCAGCCCGCCGACGCGCCCGCTGCCAGCCAGGCCAAGCCAGCCGCCGCAGCCAGCAGCAAGCCGCTGGGCATCCGCATCGGCCAGATCAGCATCAACGACGGCTCGGCCAACTTCGCCGACCTCACCCTGACCCCCAACTTCGCGACGGCGGTGCAGCAGTTGAACGGCCAGATCGGCACCATCGACAACCGCAAGCCAGCGCCGGCCAAGGTGGATATCAAAGGCAAGGTCGACCGTTACGCGCCGGTCACCATCAAAGGCGCGCTCAACCCGTTCAACCCCATGGCCAGCCTGGATATCGCCACCAGCTTCAAGCGCGTCGAGCTGACCACGCTGACGCCCTACTCCGGCAAGTTCGCCGGTTACCGCATCCGCAAGGGCCGCCTCAATCTTGACCTGCATTACCTGATCACCAATGGTCAGCTAAAGGCTGAGAACAAGCTGGTGGTCGAACAGCTGCAACTGGGTGAAAAGGTTGATAGCCCGGATGCCGTCGACCTGCCGATCCGCCTGGCAGTCGCGCTACTCAAGGACACCGAAGGCAAGATCTCCATCGAGCTGCCGGTGACCGGCGACCTCAACAACCCGCAATTCAGCGTCATGCCGATCGTCTGGCAGACCCTGCGCAACCTGGTGCTGCGCGCCGCGCAGGCACCGTTCAAGTTCATCGGCGGGCTGATCGCCGGGGGCGGCTCGGAGGATCTGGGCAATGTCTCGTTCGCTGCGGGCTCCAGCGAGCTCAGCGGCGATGCGCAGTCGGCCCTGGACAAGCTCGCTACGGCCCTCAAGGAACGCCCTGAATTGCGCCTGGAGATCGAAGGCACCAGCGCCCAGAGCAGCGATGGGCCGCTGATCGCCCAGCAGCGCCTGGAGCGCGAATACCAGGCCACCTGGTACAAGATCCTGCAGCGCCGTGGCGACAAGGTGCCAGCCAACGCCTCGATGCTGGTGGTCGACGACAGCGACAAACCGGCCATGCTCGAAGGTATCTACCGGACGCGCCTGAAGCAGCAGCCGCCGGCTGAGTGGAAAGAGCTGAGCGACGAAGAGCGCGCCGGCAAGCTGCGTGACGCGGTTATCAAATCGTGGGCCGAGAGTGCGCCGTTGCTGCGCGCCTTGGGGCAGGAGCGGGCCAGCAGTATCAAGGATTATCTGGTCGACAAGGGCAAGCTGGAAGATGACCGGGTTTACTTCATTGATACAACGCTGGGGCAGGCTGAGAAAGATGGTCGGGTGATTACGCCGATGCATTTGGATGCTGAGTGATCTCGGTTGGCAGGTCCGGCCTCTCGCGGCTGAAGCCGCTCCTACAGGTACCCCGCAGGCCTGTAGGAGCGGCTTCAGCCGCGAAGGGCCGGTACAGGCTCAACCCAATCGCTGCCCCGACACCGCCGGGTGATACAGCGGCTGCACCTTGTTCCCCGCCGGGTCCAGCAAATGGAAACTCCGCGCCCCGTCTCCATGATTGAAAGGCCGGTCGAGCAACGTCACCCCACGCGCCTTGAAGTACTGATACCAGGCCTCCAGCTCTTCCACCGTATCAACGATGAACCCGTAGTGATCCAACGTTTGCAGCCCATTTGCAGCCCCTGCCCCGCGCCCCAGCGACAGGTTGTCGTTGCCACAGGTCAGGTAAACCAGGTCCTCGTTGGCCCGATTCAACACTTCCATTCCCATCACGTCGACATAGAAGCGCTCGCACTCTTCCAGATTCGGCACCAACAGGGCGATATGGCGCAGGCCATTCAGGCGACCGGGACGGGCAGGTAATTCAGACATAAGCGCGGCTCCATTTTTGTATACAATTCAAAATAGAATTTAAAACAAAAGGAGCTATTTGTGTACAGTCTATTCATCAAGACCCGCGTCAAGCCAGGCTGCGCGGAAGCTTTTCTCACCGCCATCAAGGTCAATGCCGCGGCTTCCGTGGCTACCGAACCGGGCTGCCTGGTGTTCGATGTGTCCCAGGACCGGGCCGATCCGGATGTCATCTATCTGTACGAGATCTACCGTGACGATGAAGCTTATGAAGCGCACACCCGCACGGCGCACTTTCGCGACAGCCGCCCACTCGTGGAACCACTGATCGCGCATCAAGAATACTTCGAAAGCGACGTCATCGCCCGCAATCCGGTGTTCTGAGCCCCCATGAAAAAGCCCTGGCCGAAGCCAGGGCTTTTTGTAGAAAGGTGGCCAAATCCGTTTGGCCGACGGGACAATCCTTATTCGGCTTTCAGGCCGTCAGCCGAAACGGCTTTCACGCCTTTGATCTTCTTGGTGATGGCAACGGCCATCTCTTTCTGCGAATCAGTTACAGCGGTGGTCGAAGACAGCGATACCACGCCTTTGTTGGTCTCTACTTTGATGTCAGAGCCTGGGATGCCTTTCTCGGTCATCAGGTCTGCTTTGACCTTGGTGGTGATCCAGGTATCGGAAGTAGCTTCTTTGGCTTCAGTCACTTCACCGGCAGCCAGCGTCATTGGGGCCTGGGCGGACTGCTGGGCGAATGCCGCGTTAGCCATGGTCAGGGTCAGAGCGGTAGCAGTAGCGGCAGCAATGGCGAACTTCTTCATGTGGGTCACTCCTGTTTATTCGAAAGGTCTGCGCCGTTAGTCCTGGCGGCAGGTATGAATATAGTTGCAGGGGTTGTGCCAGCTTTTCCGCTTCGCTTGATTCCTTATAAATCAATGACTTAGGTGTAATTGGTAATCTCATCAGTCGTGCAATTTGCAAGCCCGGGGAAAAATCTGCGTGCAAGATGCAAGTCCGCAAAAGGTTCCTTGCAGGCAATAAAAAAGGGCCCCATCAAGGAGCCCTTTCCTACAGCGTTATCAGTCGCTTAGACGCCCGAGGCCTTGGCCGCGGCAACGTCTTTGATCGACAGCTTGATACGGCCGCGGTTGTCCACGTCCAGTACCAGTACTTCGACTTCCTGACCTTCTTTCAGAATGTCGGTGACCTTCTCTACGCGCGCATCGCTGAGCATGGAGATGTGCACCAGACCGTCTTTGCCCGGCAGGATGTTGACGAAGGCGCCGAAGTCGACGATACGCTCGACCTTGCCGACGTAGATCTTGCCGATCTCGGCCTCGGCAGTGATACCCAGAACGCGCTGGCGAGCTGCCTCTGCCGCTTCCTTGGTTTCGCCGAAGATCTTGATCGAGCCGTCGTCTTCGATGTCGATCGAAGCCTTGGTTTCTTCGCAGATGGCGCGGATGGTGGCGCCGCCTTTGCCGATGACGTCACGGATCTTGTCGGTGTCGATCTTCATCGCGATCATGGTCGGCGCGTTGGCCGACAGCTCGGTACGCGATTGACCGATGATCTGGTTCATCTGGCCGAGGATGTTCAGGCGCGCTTCCAGGGCCTGGCCCAAAGCGATTTCCATGATCTCTTCGGTGATGCCGTTGATCTTGATGTCCATCTGCAGTGCGGTAACGCCTTTGGCGGTACCAGCAACCTTGAAGTCCATGTCGCCCAGGTGGTCTTCGTCACCGAGGATGTCGGTCAGGATCGCGAACTTCTCGCCTTCTTTGACCAGGCCCATGGCGATACCGGCAACCGGCGCCTTCATCGGTACACCGGCGTCCATCAGAGCCAGGGAAGCACCGCAGACCGAAGCCATGGAGCTGGAGCCGTTGGATTCGGTGATTTCCGAAACCACGCGGATGGTGTACGGGAACACGTCAGCGGCAGGCAGCATGGCCTGGACCGAACGACGGGCCAGACGGCCGTGACCGATTTCGCGACGGCCAGCACCGCCCATGCGGCCACACTCGCCTACCGAGAACGGTGGGAAGTTGTAGTGCAGCATGAAGGGGTCTTTCTTCTCGCCTTCGAGGGTGTCCAGCAGCTGTGCGTCACGCGCAGTACCCAGGGTCGCGACGACCAGGGCCTGGGTTTCGCCACGGGTGAACAGGGCCGAACCGTGAGTTTTCGGCAGCACGCCGACTTCGATGTTCAGCGGGCGCACGGTCTTGGTGTCACGACCATCGATACGCGGCTTGCCGTTGACGATGTTTTCGCGAACGGTGCGGTATTCGATCTCGCCGAAGATTTCTTTCACTTCGCCGGCCGATGGCTGGCCTTCCTCACCGGAGAACTTGGCGATCGCCTGATCGCGCAGCTCGCCCAGGCGCGCATAGCGGTCGGCCTTGACGGTGATGGTGTAGCCCTGGGAAACAGCCTCGCCGAATTCAGCGCGGATGGCGTTGAACAGCTCGGTGTTGGCAGCGGCAGGTTTCCAGTCCCAGGTCGGCTTGGCAGCTTCGGCAGCCAGCTCTTTGACAGCCTGGATAACAGCCTGGAATTCGTCGTGGGCGAACAGTACGGCGCCCAGCATCTGGTCTTCGGTCAGCTCTTTGGCTTCCGATTCAACCATCAGCACGGCATCGGCGGTACCGGCAACGACCATGTCCAGGCTCGAAGCAGCCAGTTGCTCGTAAGTTGGGTTCAGCAGGTAGCCGGTGCTCTCGTGGAAGGCAACGCGGGCAGCGCCGATCGGGCCTTCGAACGGAATCCCGGAGATCGCCAGGGCAGCCGAGGTACCGATCATCGCAGCGATGTCCGGATCGGTCTTCTTGCTGGTGGAAACGACGGTGCAGACAACCTGCACTTCGTTCATGAAACCTTCAGGGAACAGCGGGCGGATCGGACGGTCGATCAGGCGCGAAGTCAGGGTTTCTTTTTCGGATGGGCGGCCTTCACGCTTGAAGAAGCCACCTGGAATCTTGCCTGCGGCGTAGGTCTTTTCCTGGTAGTGCACGGACAGCGGGAAGAAGCCTTTGCTCGGGTCGGCATGCTTGGCACCGACCACGGTCACCAGCACGGTGACATCGTTGTCGACGGTGACCAGCACGGCGCCGGAGGCCTGACGGGCGATGCGGCCCGTTTCGAGCGTAACGGTCGACTGACCGAACTGGAATTTCTTGATTACCGGGTTCACGGTTTCCTACCTTCTTCAGTGGCTCTGGGGGAACTGGTTTCTTGCGAATTCTTGGGCAGAACAGGGAATCGGCCCCGTTGACCGTCCAGATACAACACGAGGCTGGGAGCCTGGCGTCGAGCGGAAAATCCGCTCAACATTGCCAGGCTGCCAACCTCGAAGATACGCGTGGCGTGTCCGACACAAGTGCTGCAAAGCAGCCCTTGCGAAGCCTGCGACACGCCATGCACACCACTGACCAGGCCGCTATTAGCGACGCAGGCCCAGGCGACCGATCAGGGCGCTGTAACGAGTGGTGTCTTTGCCCTTCAGGTAGTCCAGCAGCTTACGACGCTGGTTAACCATGCGGATCAGGCCACGACGCGAGTGGTGGTCTTTACCGTTGGCCTTGAAGTGGCCTTGCAGCTTGTTGATGTTCGCGGTCAGCAGAGCGACCTGAACTTCCGGGCTACCAGTGTCGCCAGCAGCTTGCTGGTAGTCGGTAACGATTTGAGCTTTTTCTTCAACGCTGAGGGCCATGAGGCTTCTCCTGATAACGGAACCCGCGAACGGGTCCAATAGGCCAGGGACAAATCCCTGTATTAATAAAAAAGGTGTGACCGTGCCTACTGACAGCCACCCTTGTATCCGCAGGCTTGAACCGAAGCCCTGACCCGCGGGTTCGGTCATTCCGACCGAATCAGTCGACGCGGCGCAATGCGCCCGTCTTCGCTCACTTCACCGATACCGATGAAACGACCGTTGTGATCCTGCACCCGGACCATGCCGAACTGCGGCGCGTCTGGGGCGCGTACTGCCTGGCCATGCAGCCAGTAGAACGCACTGTGCTCGGACAGGCCAACCAGCGGCCAATCCTGCAGGCCACTGTCGGAAGGCATCAGGAAGCGATCGAGCGCTTCGTTGCCACCTTCGGCGTGGGCCTGTTCAAGTTCTTCGAGGGTTACGGTCTGGGCCAGCTCGAAGGGCCCGGCGTGGGTCCTGCGCAGCTCGGCAACATAGGCGCCGCAGCCAAGGGCCTCGCCGATATCCTCCACCAGGGTGCGGATATAGGTGCCTTTGCTGCAACCTACGCTCAGCCGTGCACGGGTGCCTTCGCACTCGAGCAACTCCAAGCGGCCAATAGTAACAGAACGCGGCTCGCGCTCCACTACCTCTCCTGCACGCGCCAGTTTGTAAAGCGGCTGGCCATCACGCTTGAGCGCCGAGTACATCGGCGGTATCTGGCTGATCGGGCCGCGAAAACGTGGCAGCAGCGCCTCGATGTCGGCACGACCAACGGTCACCTCGCGGGTCTGCAAAACCTCGCCTTCAGCGTCGGCAGTATTGGTAGTCTGCCCCAGCTGCATGACGGTTTCGTAGCCCTTGTCGGAATCGAGCAGGTACTGCGAGAACTTGGTCGCCTCACCGAAGCACAGCGGCAGCACGCCGGTGGCCAATGGGTCGAGGCTGCCGGTGTGGCCGGCCTTTTCTGCGTTGAGCAACCAGCGGACTTTCTGCAGGGCGGCGTTGGAGGTGAACCCCAGTGGCTTGTCGAGCAGGATGATGCCGCTGACATTGCGGCGGATACGTTTGACCTGGGCCACCGCTTACTCCTTGGTGTCCTGCTCGTCGGCATCCTTGTGCAGGCGGTCTTCGGCCACCGCACGCTCGATCAGCGCCGACAGGTGAACACCACGGCTGACGCTTTCATCGAAGTGGAAGTGCAGCTGCGGCACGCTGCGCAGCTGCATCGAGCGGCCCAGGTGCAGACGCAGGAAGCTGGCAGCGCTGTTCAGCGCCTTGAGCGACTGCTGTACGGCGTCCGGGGTTTCTTCGCCCATGACGGTGATGAAGACCTTGGCATGGCCCAGGTCGCGGCTGACGTCCACGGCGGTGATAGTCACCAGGCCGACGCGGGGATCTTTGACTTCACGGCGGATCAGCTCTGCCAGCTCGCGCTGCATCTGATCACCGATACGTTGGGTACGGCTGTATTCTTTGGCCATTCTTGCTACCTGTAACTTAAAGCGGCAAACGCCCGGTCAGGCTGAAGCCTGACCGGGCGCTACCTACTGAGGCGCTGCCCACCGCCCTGCGGCGGGGGCTGGCGCCATGCCCGCCCTTAAAGGGTACGAGCAACCTGGACTTTCTCGAAGACTTCGATCTTGTCGCCGACCTTGACGTCGTTGTAGCTCTTGACGCCAATACCGCACTCCATGCCCGAACGCACTTCGGAAGCGTCGTCCTTGAAGCGACGCAGCGATTCCAGCTCGCCTTCGAAGATCACAACGTCGTCGCGCAGTACGCGGATCGGACGGTTGCGGTATACGGTACCCTCGATGACCATACAGCCAGCGATGGCGCCGAACTTCGGCGAACGGAACACGTCACGCACTTCGGCGACACCCAGGATGTTCTCGCGAACATCGCTGCCGAGCATGCCGGTCAGGGCTTTCTTGACGTCTTCGATGATGTCGTAGATTACGTTGTAGTAACGCATATCCAGACCTTCCTGCTCGACGATCTTGCGCGCACCGGCATCGGCACGCACGTTGAAGCCGAACAGCACCGCGTTGGACGCCAGCGCCAGGTTGGCATCGCTCTCGGTGATACCACCGACGCCGCCACCGATGACGCGAACCTGAACTTCGTCGTTGCCCAGGCCGCCGAGCGAACCCTGCAGTGCTTCCAGGGAACCGCGCACGTCGGTCTTGAGGACGATGTTGAGGGTCTTCTTCTCTTCCTGACCCATGGTCTCGAAGATGTTTTCCAGCTTGCCGGCGTGAGCACGGGCCAGCTTGACCTCGCGGTACTTGCCTTGACGGAACAGGGCAACTTCGCGGGCTTTCTTCTCGTCGGCAACCACGGACAGCTCGTCACCGGCTTCCGGGGTACCGTCGAGGCCGAGGATCTCGACCGGGATCGACGGGCCGGCTTCCTTCACAGGCTTGCCGTTCTCGTCGAGCATGGCACGTACGCGGCCATAGTTGGAACCGCACAGGACCATGTCGCCCTGACGCAGGGTACCGTCCTGAACCAGGATGGTCGCCACTGGGCCACGGCCCTTGTCCAGACGCGATTCGACGACCACGCCACGACCTGGAGCGGTCGGCGTAGCGGTCAGTTCGAGAACTTCGGCCTGCAGCAACACGGCTTCAAGCAGCTCGTCGACACCGGTACCCATCTTCGCCGAAACCTTGACGAACGGCGTGTCACCACCCCATTCCTCGGAAGTCACGCCTTCGACGGACAGCTCGTTACGGATGCGATCGAGGTCGGCACCCGGCTTGTCGATCTTGTTCACTGCAACGACCAGCGGAACGCCAGCTGCCTTGGCATGCTGAACAGCTTCACGGGTCTGCGGCATCACGCCGTCGTCCGCCGCCACCACCAGGATGACGATGTCGGTCGCCTTGGCACCACGGGCACGCATCTGGGTGAATGCAGCGTGGCCTGGGGTATCGAGGAAGGTGACCATGCCGCGGTCGGTTTCCACGTGGTAGGCACCGATGTGCTGGGTGATACCACCGGCTTCGCCAGCGGCAACCTTGGCACGACGGATGTAGTCGAGCAGCGAGGTTTTACCATGGTCAACGTGACCCATGACGGTAACGACCGGGGCGCGCGATTCGGCTTTGCCTTCGAACTTCAGCGATTCGGCCAGAGAGTCTTCCAGGGCGGTGTCGCTGATCAGCGTGACCTTGTGGCCCAGCTCTTCTGCGATCAGCTGAGCGGTTTCCTGGTCGAGCACCTGGTTGATGGTGACCGGAGTACCCATCTTGAACATGAACTTGACCACTTCAGCGCCCTTGACGGACATCTGGTTGGCCAGCTCGGAAACCGTGATGGTCTCGCCGATGGTCACGTCACGGATGACGGGGCCGGTCGGGTTCTGGAAGCCATGCGCGTTACGCTTTTTCAGCTTGCTCTTGCCACCACGACCACGACGACCGCCATCGCTCTCTTCGTCGGTAGTGCGCGGAGCGGCACGTGGAGTCGGCGCCTTTTCCTTCTCCTTGACTTTGACCTTGATCGACACACGCGGGGCCTCACCACGGCGACGGTCGTCATCGCGAGTGCGGCTTTCGTTGCGACGGGTCTCGTCCTTTTTGCGCTCTGCGGCACGGGCAGCGGCGTCTTCCGACGCAGGTGCGTCAGCGACTACCGGAGCCGGGGCAGCGGCAGGGGCCGGAGCAGCCTTGGCAGCCGGCGCTGGTGCAGCGGCAGCAGCTTCGGTCGACTGGCGACGGGCCTGCTCTTCGTTGCGCTCACGCACTTGCGCTTCGACCTTGTCGCGAGCGGCATTTTCAGCCGCGCGGCGCTCGTCCTGCTCACGCTTCTGCTCAGCCTGGATTTCTTCCGGGCTGCGCTGAACGAATACTTTCTTCTTGCGTACTTCTACGCTGATGCTTTTGCTACCGGCGACACGCAGGGTGCTGGTGGTCTTGCGCTGCAAGGTAATCTTGCGCGGCTCTTCCGCCTTGCTCTTGTGGCTGCTCTTCAAATGAGTCAGCAGCGTCTGCTTCTCATTGTCGGTCACTACCTGACCGGCGTCGGTGTGCGGCAGACCTGCCTCACGCATCTGCTGCAGCAGGCGCTCAACCGGTGCCTCGACCTCTTGGGCCAGTTCTTTCACCGTGACTTGCGTCATGCACTTCTCTCCTCAGGCCGCGCCTAATTACTCGAACCAGTGGGCTCGGGCGGCCATGATCAACTTGCCGGCACGCTCTTCGTCGATGCCGTCGATGTCGAGCAGGTCGTCAATCGACTGCTCGGCCAGGTCTTCGCGGTTAACCACGCCGCGCACCGCCAGTTCCGCCGCCAGGTCCTTGTCCATGCCCTCGAGGGAGAGCAGGTCTTCGGCCGGATGGGCGTCTGCCAGTTTTTCTTCGGTAGCGATGGCCTTGGTCAACAAACGGTCCTTGGCTCGAGCGCGGAGCTCATTGACGATATCTTCGTCAAAGCCATCGATGTTGAGCATTTCTTCCAACGGTACGTAGGCAATTTCTTCGAGGCTGGTAAAGCCTTCGTCGACCAGCACTTGGGCCAGCTCCTCGTCGACTTCCAGTTCATCGATGAAATTGCGCAGGATGTCACCGGTTTCTGCCTGCTGCTTGGCCTGGATGTCCTTCTCGGTCATCACGTTCAGGGTCCAGGCAGTCAGTTGACTGGCCAGACGAACGTTCTGACCGCCACGGCCAATGGCCTGGGCCAGGTTGTCCTCGGCGACGGCGATGTCCATTGCATGGGCATCTTCATCAACGATGATCGCCGCGACTTCGGCCGGCGACATGGCGTTGATGACAAATTGCGCCGGGTTATCGTCCCACAGGACGATATCCACACGCTCACCACCCAACTCTCCGGATACGGCCTGGACGCGCGAACCACGCATGCCGATACAGGCACCTTGCGGATCGATACGCTTGTCCTTGGAGCGGACGGCGATCTTGGCACGCGACCCCGGATCACGGGAGGCGGCCATGACTTCGATGAGGCCTTCGGCGATTTCCGGCACTTCGATGCGGAACAGCTCGATCAGCATCTGTGGCGCAGTGCGCGACAAGATCAGCTGTGGACCACGGTTCTCGGTGCGGATCTCCTTGAGCAGCGCGCGCAGGCGCACGCCAACCCGGAAGGTCTCACGTGGAATGATGTCTTCGCGGGCCAGCAGCGCTTCAGCGTTGTTGCCCAGGTCGACGATGACGTTGTCGCGGGTGACCTTTTTCACGGTGCCGGAGATGATCTCGCCAACGCGTTCGCGGTAGGCGTCGACCACCTGGGCGCGCTCGGCCTCACGGACCTTCTGCACGATGACCTGCTTGGCGGTCTGGGCGGCGATACGACCGAACTCGATGGACTCGATCTTTTCTTCGATCACATCACCCACTTTCGCTTCCGGGTGAGTGTCCTTGATCTTGTCCAGCCAGGTTTCGATCGCCGGATCGTCCAGGTCGTTCTCGTCGACCACGGTCCAGCGACGGAACGTCTCATAGCTACCGGTGTGGCGGTTGATTTCCACACGCAGATCGACTTCGTCTTCAAAACGTTTTTTGGTTGCAGTAGCCAGGGCCACTTCCAGCGCTTCGAAAATGACGCCGGGCGGTACACCTTTTTCGTTGGATACCGATTCAACAACCAGCAGTACTTCTTTGCTCATCGTACGCCTCGCCTTGCGCAAGCCATTGGGCCCGGATAGTCCGCCGGGCCCGGCACGTCTCAGTCAAAACTGGGAATAATATTGGCCTTGTCGATCGAGTCGATCGGCAACAGGAACTCTTGATTGTCCACCTGGACCACCACATCCTGCTCCTCCACACCGCGGAGAAGACCCTGGAAGTTACGACGACCCTCGAAGGGTGAGCGCAGCTTGATCTTTACTTGTTCGCCGGCATGCGAGGCAAACTGTTCCAGTGTGAACAGTGGGCGATCCATGCCAGGAGAGGACACCTCAAGGGTGTATTCACTGCTGATCGGATCTTCCACATCGAGAATGGCGCTGGCCTGTCGGCTGACCGCTTCGCAGTCTTCCACCAGGATGCCGCCTTCCTTGTCGATGTAGATGCGCAATACCGAATGCTTACCCTGGGAAACGTACTCGATCCCCCAGCACTGATAGCCCAGACCCTCGACAACCGGGGCCAACAAGGCCTGCAACTGTTCTAGCTTGCTCGACACCTGAACCCCCTCGTGCATGCTGTGCAAATGAAAAATGGGCGAAGCGCCCATCCCTGAAAGCGCCGTTGGACAACGACGCCGAAAACTGTTCGGCTAGCAAAAAGCCCCTGAAAAGGGGCTCCGCTGAAGCTGGTTGCGGGGGCTGGATTTGAACCAACGACCTTCGGGTTATGAGCCCGACGAGCTACCAAGCTGCTCCACCCCGCGACAAAGCTGGGGCGAAAGTATAAGACCGAACCCATTGCCGGGTCAATCCAACCTCCACCTGCAAGAAAGCCCGCTAAAGCGGGCTCTCAAGCTTTAATTGGTACCGAGAAGGGGACTCGAACCCCTACACCCTATGGGCACAACCACCTCAAGGTTGCGTGTCTACCAATTCCACCACCTCGGCAATACTACATTTGAAACCCGTTACTTCTGCTCTTCTGCCGGAGGAGGTACATCACCAGAGTTGGTGGTTTCACTCTTCTGCTGCTGGAGCACCGGTACATCATCATTGACTGCCGGCTTTTGCTCTTTCACTTCCAATACCGCGGGATCTGGAAGACCTGCTTGGCTAAGCTGGTGAGCTTGTTGCTTCGCGAAGTATCCTAACCCAAGTGCTGTCAAAAAGAAAGTGGCAGCGAGTATTGCAGTGAATTTACTTAGGAACGTTGCCGAGCCTTGACTTCCGAACACAGTATTAGAAGCACCTGCGCCGAAAGATGCACCCGCTTCCGCACCTTTACCCTGTTGCAACAGCACCAGCACTACAAGCGACAGCGCTGCCAACAGATGAAAAACAACGATGACTGTTTCCAGCATTTGTTCAGTTTCCTGCGGCGCGACAAATTGCACCGAATTCGTCTGCGTTCAGGGATGCTCCACCAATGAGCCCCCCATCGATATCCGGCATGCCGAACAGTTCGGCCGCATTGGCCGCCTTCACGCTACCACCGTAGAGAAGCTGCACGTTTTCTGCAACTTCGGCGTCTTCGGCCGCCAACTGTGCCCGAATGGCTGCATGCACATCCTGAGCTTGTTGAGGCGAAGCCGTCAAACCTGTGCCAATGGCCCAAACCGGCTCATAAGCAATAACTGCATTGGCAAAAGCCTTAACACCGCACGCGTCGATGATACTGCTTAGTTGACGCCCGACAACTTCAAGCGTCTTGCCCGCCTCGCGCTCTTCGAGAGTTTCCCCTACGCAGAGCACCGGCATTAAACCACTCCGTTGAGCGGCTGCAAACTTGTCTTTCAGCACTTCTTCACTTTCACCAATAATCTGGCGGCGCTCGGAGTGGCCAATCAACACCAACTTGCAACCTGCTTCAACCAGCTGACTCGGCGCAACTTCACCAGTCAACGCGCCCTGCTCGGGCTGTACCGCAGAATTCTGTGCTCCGACAGTAATTCCCTTACCCTGCAGCCCATCAACAACCTGATTGATGAACAGTGCGGGCGGAAACACCGCGACTTCAACACCGTGTGGCACGGACATATTGCCCAAACCCTGGATCAGCTCAGCGACGCTGGCGCGGGTACCGTGCATCTTCCAGTTACCAGCTACCATGGGGCGACGCATGCTTTACCTCGTCGGTCAAAGTGGGCGCAGATCTTACCCAACCCGATCTGCGCTGGCAAGCCCAATTCAGATACAAACTTCAGCGACCAGCTTGGCCAGGGCTTCGGCATGCCCGCGCACCTGATTTTCGTCGTCGCCTTCGACCATCACCCGCACCAGTGGCTCGGTGCCTGACTTGCGCAACAGCACGCGCCCACGCCCCGCCATGTCCTCGGTCGCCTTGGCACT
Organism: Pseudomonas sp. NPDC090233; assembly: GCF_044772285.1. NCBI lineage: Bacteria > Pseudomonadati > Pseudomonadota > Gammaproteobacteria > Pseudomonadales > Pseudomonadaceae > Pseudomonas > Pseudomonas sp. NPDC090233. The sequence continues at coordinate 49,167 of NZ_JBIVYQ010000008.1, forward strand.
GGCTTCCTTGACCGCCGGATGCTCCAGCGGGTCGACCTTGCTCGCGCCGAAGCGCACGTTGATCAGCACCTGTGGGCACTTGCGCAGAGCCTGGCGGGCCTGTGCCAGAGTTTCACCACGGCGCTTCAGGGCCAGTAGTACCTGCAGCGCGGCGATAATCGCGTCACCGGTGGTAGTGTGATTGCAGCACACGACATGCCCTGAGTTTTCGCCACCCACCAGCCAGTTGCGCTCAAGCAGCTCAGCCATGACGTAACGGTCGCCGACCTTGGCCCGCACGAACGGGATATCCAGGTCCTTGAGCGCCAGTTCCAGCCCCAGGTTGCTCATCAGCGTGCCGACCACGCCACCCTGCAGTTTGCCCCGCTCGTGCAGGTCGCGGGCGATGATGAACAGCAACTCGTCGCCGTCGACGATGGCGCCGGTATGGTCGACCATCAGCACCCGGTCGCCATCACCGTCGAAAGCGATGCCCAGATCGGCATGCCCCACCAGTACGGCGGCCTGCAACGATTCGATATGGGTCGATCCACACCCCTCGTTGATGTTGAGACCGTCGGGCTGCGCATGCAGCACCGTGACGTCCGCGCCCAGCTCACGGAACACGCTCGGCGCGACCTTGTACGTTGCGCCATGGGCGCAATCGACCACCAGCTTGAGGCCCTCGAAGCTGGTGCTGGTCGGCACACTGCTCTTGCAGAATTCGATGTAGCGGCCAGCGGCATCGTTGATACGCGAAACCTTGCCCAGCTTGCTCGAATCGACAACCGTCATCGGCTGATCGAGCAACTCCTCGATCATCAGCTCAACTTCGTCCGGCAGCTTGGTCCCCTGCCCCGAGAAGAACTTGATGCCGTTATCATCGTGCGGGTTGTGCGAGGCACTGATGACAATCCCTGCCTCAGCATGGAAAGTGCGAGTCAGGTAGGCGATGGCCGGGGTCGGCATCGGCCCAAGCAGCATCACGTCAGCGCCCGCAGCAGAAAGGCCGGCTTCAAGCGCGGACTCGAACATGTAACCGGAGATTCGCGTGTCCTTGCCCACCAGCACGCGGCAATGACCCTGCTTACGGAAAGCCATACCGGCCGCCCAGCCCAGCTTCAGCATGAAGTCCGGGGTGATCGGATATTCGCCGACGCGGCCACGAATGCCGTCGGTACCAAAATATTTTCTGCTCATAGGGACTCCAATGTTCTTATTCGGCGTTCTGTACTGCGGCAATCATGCGCACGACATCGGCGGTTTCAGCCACATCATGGACGCGCAGGATGCTAGCGCCTTTGGTCATGGCCAATGCCGCCAGCGCGAGACTGCCGTACAGTCGCTCACCGACCGGACGATCCAACGTCAGGCCGATCATGCTCTTGCGTGAAACGCCCACCAGCAGTGGGCGCCCAAGGCGATAGAGCGCTTCCATGTGTTTGAACAGGCTGAGGTTGTGCGCCAAGGTCTTGGCGAACCCGAAGCCTGGGTCGAGAATGATCCGTTCGGCACCGATGCCCGCCGCTGCGCACGCGACCATCCGCTGTTCAAGATAGCGTGTTACATCAACGGTTACATCTTCGTAGTGCGGATCGTCCTGCATATTTCCCGGCTCGCCACGCATGTGCATCAGGCACACAGGCAGGCCGGTATCGGCTGCGGCATCCAGGGCGCCGTCGCGCTCCAGGGCGCGCACATCGTTGATCAGGCCGGCACCTAGCCGGGCCGATTCACGCATGACCGCAGGGGTTGAAGTATCGACCGAGATAACCACATCGAGGCGACTATTGATGGCCTCGACCATCGGCGCTACGCGCTCTAGCTCCTCGGTTACGGACACTGCCCGCGCACCGGGGCGAGTCGACTCGCCACCAATGTCGATCAATGTCGCCCCTGCCGCAACCATCGCTTCGGCATGACGCAGCGCCTCGTCGCGTTGACTGAAGCGCCCACCGTCGGAGAAGGAATCAGGCGTGATATTGAGGATACCCATGACATGGGTACGGGACAAATCAAGAACCCGGTTGCCGCAAAGCAACCGGGCAGGGTACAACGTGGAGCTCATATACGCCCTTAGTGTTGAGCCGCTGGGCCGCCAATCGGCGATTCAGGACGATCATTCTGGGCAGCAGGCGTACCCGAGTCTTTGTCGTCATCCCAGTCACGCGGTTCGCGCGGCGTACGACCGGCCATGATGTCGTCGATCTGATCGGCATCGATGGTCTCGTACTTCATAAGCGCTTCGGTCATTGCTTCGAGCTTATCGCGGTTGTCGATCAGCAGCTGCTTGGCCGTGGCATAGCACTGGTCGATGATGCTGCGCACTTCGGAGTCGATCAGCTTGGCCGTCTCGCCGGACACGCTGGCGTGTTGGCTGCCAGCGCTGCGACCGAGGAATACCTCACCCTCTTCTTCTGCATACATCAGCGGGCCGAGCTTTTCGGACAGGCCCCACTTGGTGACCATGTTCCGGGCAATCTGGCTGGCGCGCATGATGTCGTTGGAGGCACCGGTGGTAACACCGTCGAAGCCCAGGGTCATTTCTTCGGCGATACGGCCACCGTACAGCGAGCAGATCTGACTGATCAGCGCACGCTTGGAGAGGCTGTAGCGGTCCTCCTCGGGGAGGAACATGGTTACACCCAGAGCACGACCACGAGGAATGATCGAAACCTTGTAGACCGGATCGTGCTCAGGCACCAGGCGGCCGACAATGGCGTGACCGGCCTCGTGATAGGCGGTGTTTTTCTTTTCTTTCTCGGACATGACCATGGTCTTGCGCTCGGCACCCATCATGATCTTGTCTTTTGCCAGTTCGAATTCTTTCATCTCGACCAGGCGCTTGTTGGAACGCGCGGCAAACAGCGAAGCCTCGTTGACCAGGTTGGCCAGGTCGGCACCGGAGAAGCCAGGAGTACCACGGGCAATGACCGCCGGGTTGACGTTCTCGCCAACCGGCACCTTGCGCATGTGCACCTTGAGGATCTGCTCACGGCCACGAATGTCCGGCAGGCCCACCACAACCTGGCGGTCGAAGCGACCGGGGCGCAGCAGTGCCGGGTCGAGAACGTCAGGACGGTTGGTAGCTGCGATGACGATGATGCCATCGTTCATTTCAAAGCCGTCCATCTCTACCAGCAGCTGGTTGAGGGTCTGCTCACGCTCGTCGTGACCGCCGCCCATGCCGGCGCCACGGTGGCGACCGACGGCGTCGATTTCGTCGATGAAGATGATGCATGGCGCGTGCTTCTTGGCCTGCTCGAACATGTCGCGGACGCGGCTTGCACCGACGCCGACGAACATTTCGACGAAGTCCGAACCGGAAATGGTGAAGAACGGCACCTTGGCTTCACCGGCGATGGCCTTGGCCAGCAGGGTTTTACCGGTACCGGGCGGGCCGACCATCAGCACGCCGCGCGGGATGCGGCCACCCAGGCGCTGGAACTTGCCCGGATCGCGCAGGAATTCGACCAACTCGCCGACCTCTTCCTTGGCTTCGTCGCAACCTGCAACGTCAGCCAGGGTGGTCTTGACCTGGTCTTCGGACAGCAGGCGCGCCTTGCTCTTGCCGAAGCTCATCGGCCCGCCCTTGCCGCCTGCACCGCCTTGCATCTGGCGCATGAAGAACATGAACACGGCGATGATCACCAGGATCGGGAAGCTTGCCACCAGCAGCTGAGTCCAGATGCTCTGCTGTTCTGGCTGCTTGCCTTCGACGACCACATGGTTGTCGACCAAATCGCCGATCAGGCCGTTATCGGTGATGGCCGGGCGAACGGTCTTGAAGTTGTCACCGTCGGCACGCTTGCCGGTAATGATGTAGCCGTCGACGGTCACACGCTCGACCTTGCCATCCTTGACCTGCTGGATGAAGTCGGAGTAGTTGAGGGTCTGCGGCTCGTTAGGGCTGGAGAAGTTGTTCATCACTGTCACCAGGACAGCTGCGATGATCAACCACAGGATCAGATTCTTTGCCATGTCGTTCAATTCGCTACCCTCTGAGGCCGGCGCACGACGCAGCCGTGCCTCGCATGATATTCATCGCCCTAACTTACTACATTACCTACGCATCCGCAGGCACCGTCTGTAACCCTTTGTGAAACCTAGACTACACGAAGTTCGGACGATCCAGACGGGACTGCCGATTGGAAATAACTATCGGCCACCCCGTAGCACGCCTTTCATACGCCTTTGAAGCCCTTGCCCAGCAGGTACTGTTCACGCGAACGATCACGCGAAGAGGACGGTTTGCGCATCTGCACCTTGTCGAACTTGGTACGCACGTCCTTCAGGTACATGTCGAAGCCTTCGCCCTGGAAAATCTTGATGAGGAAGTCACCACCCGGCTTGAGCACGCGAGTTGCCAGGTCAAGTGCCAACTCACAGAGGAACATGGCGCGCGGCATGTCCACTTCAGGCGTACCACTCATATTGGGGGCCATGTCGGAAATCACAAGGTCTACGTGCGAATCACCGACAGCTTCGAGGATCTGCTGCAGCACTTCGTCCGTGGTGAAGTCGCCCTGAATGAAGGTCACGTCCGGAATCGAGTCCATTTCCAGGATGTCGGAGGCGATCAACCGGCCTTGGCCACCAATCAGACGACTGGTCACCTGCGACCACCCGCCCGGGGCCGCGCCCAGGTCGATCACACTCATGCCAGGGCGGATCAGGCGGTCTTTTTCCTGGATCTCCAGCAGTTTGTAGCTCGCGCGCGAGCGGTAGCCATCCTTCTGCGCCTGTTTTACAAAAGGGTCATTGAAATGCTCGCGCAACCAGTTTGCGCTGCTTTTGGAACGTTGTACCACGGGGCACCTCGATGATATGCGTCGTGATTGACTGGGCGGAGCCGGTGGCCCTCGGGTAAAATGCCGGTCAATTTTACAGAATCAGACGGAAAGGGTCAGATTATGCCGCTCAATAACGAGCAGAAGAAGCAATACAAGTCCATTGGTCATGACCTGAAGCCGGTCCTGATCGTTGCTGGCAACGGTTTGAATGAAGGCGTGATCGGCGAACTGGAACGCGCCCTGGTGGACCATGAGCTGATCAAGGTCGAAATTCGTTCGGAAGATCGTGAAGAGCGCGCCGAAACCATCGCAGCTCTGTGCAAGGCTGGCCGCGCCGAGCTGGTGCAGACCATCGGCAAGAAAGCGCTGATCTATCGCAAGAACCCACAGCCGAACAAGCAGCTGTCCAACATCCACCGCTACAAGTAAGGGTGGCGCCGATCAGTGGCGCGCCTTGCGCGCCCTGACCGGTACCGGTTGGGCCACCAGCACGATGCCGGAAAAACCCAGCACCAGGAAACAGAACATCTGCCAGCGCTCGCCGACCGAAATGCCGTAGCGCAAAGTGTAATACCCCACGCAGGCTGCAAACCCGAGCAGCAGCATCTGGCCGCGAAATTGCCGCCACCAGGCCGCCAGGCCATCCACCCTTGCCAACACGGCCATTTGGGTCAATAACCCCAACAACGCCACACCAATCAACCAGCGGTCGATCTGCCCGGCGATGTCCTGCACCAGCAAGGGTGCCAGGCCACTGACCTTGAGCGCAGGCACCAGCCCAACATGGAACACCCACAGGCCGCCGACCCAGAAAACCTGGGCCAACTGCCAGAGGATCCCCTCGAGGGATGGCGCCCGCAAGCGCCTGTCAGATGTGCTGGACTTCGACAATCTCGTACTCGACCGTGCCACTTGGCGTCTTGATGACGACGACGTCGCCTTCTTCCTTGCCGATGATCGCACGGGCAATAGGGGCGCTGCTCGAAAGCTTGCCCTTCTTCACGTCGGCTTCATCTTCACCGACGATCTGGTATTTCACCCGTTCGTCGGTCTCGGTGTTAGCCAGCTCCACAGTGGTACCGAAGATGACCTTGCCGGTATGGGCAATGGTGGTCACGTCGATCACCACCGCGTTCTGCAGGCGGCCTTCGATATCACGGATACGCGCCTCGACCATGCCCTGCTCTTCACGAGCGGCATGGTATTCGGCGTTTTCCTTGAGGTCGCCCAGCTCACGCGCCTCACCGATAGCCTGGCTCAGGCGCGGGCGCTCGGTCTTGCTCAGGAACAGGTGCTCCTCTTCCAGGGCGCGAGCGCCCTGGACGGTCATCGGGTACTTGGTAATGCTCATGCTTTGAGTCCTGCATGCAGATCCTGCAAGCGACGAACGGTCTTTTCAGGGCCGAATTTCAACGCTTCGCAGATGGCTTCACCGGCCGCAATAGTAGTGGTGCAGTAGATCTTGTGCTGCAGCGCATTGCGACGAATCGAGTAGGAATCGGCGATCGACTGGCGACCTTCGGTGGTGTTGATGATCAGCGATACTTCGTCGTTCTTGATCATATCGACCACGTGCGGGCGACCTTCGGTCACTTTGTTCACGCGGCGCACTTTCAGGCCGGCCGCCTCGATCACCTTGGCGGTACCTGCAGTGGCAACCACTTCGAAGCCCAGGGCGATCAGGTCGCGGGCAACGCCAGCCACTTGTGGCTTGTCGTCGTCACGCACGCTGATGAACGCGGTACCGCCAGTCGGCAGCACTTCGCTGGCACCCATCTGGGCCTTGGCGAACGCTTCACCGAAGCTGTCGCCGACACCCATGACTTCACCGGTCGATTTCATCTCAGGGCCGAGGATCGGGTCAACCCCTGGGAACTTGGCGAACGGGAAGACGGCTTCCTTGACGCTGTAGAAGTTCGGGATGATTTCCTGGGTGAAGCCCAGCTCTTTCAGGGTCTTACCCGCCATCACGCGGGCAGCGATCATGGCCAGCGAGGTGCCGATGCACTTGGAAACGAACGGCACGGTACGCGAGGCGCGCGGGTTGACTTCGATCACGTAGATCTTGTCGCCCTGCAGGGCCAGCTGCACGTTCATCAGGCCGACAACGCCCAGCTCCAGGGCCATTTTCTTGACCTGGTCACGAACCTGGTCCTGAACATCCTGGCTCAGCGAGTACGGCGGCAGCGAGCACGCCGAGTCACCGGAGTGAACGCCGGCCTGTTCGATGTGCTGCATGATCGCGCCGATCACCACGTCGGTGCCGTCGCAGACCGCATCCACGTCCATCTCGATGGCGCAGTTGAGGAAGTGGTCGAGCAGTACCGGGCTGTCGTTGGACACTTGTACGGCTTCACGCAGGTAGCGCTTGAGTTCGTCCAGCTCGTAGACGATCTCCATGGCACGGCCGCCCAGTACGTAGGACGGGCGAACCACCAGCGGGTAACCGATGCCGCCGGCAGCGCGGATGGCTTCGTCTTCGCTGCGCACGGTAGCGTTTGGCGGCTGCAGCAGGTTCAGGCGCTGAACCATCTGCTGGAAGCGCTCACGGTCTTCGGCACGGTCGATGGCATCCGGGCTGGTACCAATGATCGGTACGCCGGCTTCTTCCAGGGCGCGAGCCAGTTTCAGCGGGGTCTGGCCGCCGTAGTGGACGATCACGCCCTTCGGCTTCTCGACGCGGCAGACTTCCAGCACGTCTTCCAGGGTCAGCGGCTCGAAGTACAGGCGGTCGGAGGTGTCGTAGTCGGTAGAGACGGTTTCCGGGTTGCAGTTGACCATGATGGTCTCGTAACCGTCTTCACGCAGCGCAAGGGCTGCGTGTACGCAGCAGTAGTCGAACTCGATGCCCTGGCCGATACGGTTAGGGCCGCCACCCAGGATCATGATCTTGTCGCGGGTCGACGGGTTGGCCTCGCACTCTTCCTCGTAGGTGGAGTACAGGTAGGCGGTGTCGGTGGCGAACTCGGCGGCGCAAGTGTCGACGCGCTTGTAGACCGGGAACACTTCCAGCTTGTGGCGGTGACGGCGCAGGTTCTTGTCGGTGATGCCGAGCAGAACGGCCAGGCGCTGGTCAGAGAAACCTTTGCGCTTGAGGCGCAGCATCATGGCCTTGTCGATAGCCGACAGCGCCAGGGTCTTGACCTTTTCTTCTTCCTTGATCAGATCTTCCATCTGCACCAGGAACCACATGTCGATGCCGGTCAGGGCGAAGATCTCTTCGCAGGTCATGCCCGAACGCATGGCGTCGGCCACGTACCAGATACGCTCGGCACCCGGCACAGTCAGCTCGCGCTTGAGGATGCTGGCAGCTTCTGGGCTGGCCAGGTCGACTTTCGGGTCCAGGCCGCAGGCACCGACTTCCAGGCCGCGCAGGGCTTTCTGCAGGGATTCCTGGAAGGTACGGCCGATGGCCATGACTTCACCGACAGATTTCATCTGGGTGGTCAGGCGGGCGTCGGCTTTCGGGAATTTCTCGAAGGCGAAGCGCGGCAGCTTGGTGACGACGTAGTCGATCGACGGCTCGAAGGACGCCGGGGTGCGACCGCCGGTGATGTCGTTCTGCAGTTCGTCGAGGGTGTAACCGATGGCCAGCTTGGCGGCGATCTTGGCGATCGGGAAGCCGGTGGCCTTCGACGCCAGGGCAGACGAACGCGATACGCGCGGGTTCATCTCGATGACGACCATGCGACCGGTGTTCGGGCAGATACCGAACTGCACGTTGGAACCGCCGGTTTCGACGCCGATTTCACGCAGCACCGCCAGCGAGGCGTTGCGCATGATCTGGTATTCCTTGTCGGTCAGGGTCTGCGCCGGGGCAACAGTGATCGAGTCGCCGGTGTGCACGCCCATCGGGTCGAAGTTCTCGATCGAGCAGACGATGATGCAGTTGTCCTTTTTGTCGCGGACCACTTCCATCTCGTACTCTTTCCAGCCGATCAGCGATTCGTCGATCAGCAGCTCTTTGGTCGGCGACAGGTCCAGACCACGGGTGCAGATTTCTTCAAATTCTTCACGGTTGTAAGCGATACCGCCGCCAGTGCCGCCCATGGTGAACGATGGGCGAATGATGCATGGGAAGCCGAGCTTCTCGAGGACCGCATTGGCCTCTTCCATGCTGTGGGCGATACCGGAGCGCGGGCACTCCAGGCCGATGTCCTTCATTGCCTTGTCGAAGCGCGAACGGTCTTCGGCCTTGTCGATGGTGTCGGCGTTGGCACCGATCATCTCTACGCCGAATTTTTCCAGAACGCCGTGGCGCTCCAGGTCCAGGGCGCAGTTCAGTGCGGTCTGGCCACCCATGGTCGGCAGCACCGCGTCCGGGCGCTCTTTCTCGATGATCTTGGCCACCGATTGCCACTTGATCGGCTCGATGTAGGTGGCGTCGGCCATGGCCGGGTCGGTCATGATGGTGGCTGGGTTGGAGTTCACCAGGATGACGCGGAAACCTTCCTCGCGCAGGGCTTTGCAAGCCTGGGCGCCGGAGTAGTCGAATTCACAGGCCTGGCCGATCACGATCGGGCCAGCGCCGAGAATCAGGATGCTTTTGATGTCTGTACGTTTTGGCATGGTTGTCACTCAAATCCGCGGGTCAGTCGGCAAGCCGTCTTGAACAATCTGGGTCAGGCGCGTCCGGGCGCGGCAGATGCCGCCCCGGGGCCTTGATGCAGGATGCTCAGCGGCGCTTGGCCATGGCATCGGTGAAACGATCGAACAGTGGCGCGACGTCGGTCGGGCCTGGGCTCGCTTCAGGGTGGCCCTGGAAGCTGAACGCGCTCTTGTCGGTACGCTCGATACCCTGCAGGGTGCCGTCGAACAGCGACTTGTGGATGGCGCGGACATTGCCCGGCAGGGTGGCTTCGTCGACGGCGAAACCGTGGTTCTGGCTGGTGATCATGACCACGCCGGTGTCCAGGTCCTGGACCGGGTGGTTGGCACCATGGTGGCCGTGGCCCATCTTCACGGTCTTGGCACCGGAAGCCAGGGCCAGCAGCTGGTGGCCGAGGCAGATGCCGAACACCGGGATCTCGGTTTCGAGGATCTCTTTGATCGCCTGGATGGCGTAGTCGCAAGGCTCCGGATCGCCAGGGCCGTTGGACAGGAACACGCCATCGGGGTTGAGCGCGAGCACTTCGCTGGCCGGGGTCTGGGCAGGCACCACGGTCACGCGGCAGCCACGGGCGACCAGCATGCGCAGGATGTTCAGCTTGACGCCGTAGTCGAAGGCGACCACGTGGTAAGGCAGGTCAGCGGCTTCGATGGTCGGGTGGCTGTCGGTTTTCAGTTCCCACACGCTGGAGCGCCACTCGTAACGCTCCTTGGTGGACACGACCTTGGCCAGGTCCATGCCCTTCAGGCCTGGGAAGGCGCGGGCAGCGGCGATGGCGGCTTCTTCGCTGATGTCGTCACCGGCGAGGATGCAACCGTTCTGAGCGCCCTTTTCACGCAGGATACGGGTCAGGCGGCGAGTGTCGATGCCAGCGATGGCGACGACATTGTTGGCCTTCAGGTAGTCAGGCAGCGACTGGGTGTTACGCCAGTTGCTGGCCAGCAGCGGCAGGTCACGGATGACCAGGCCAGCGGACCAGACACGGTTCGATTCGGCGTCTTCCGGGGTGGTCCCGGTGTTGCCGATGTGCGGATAGGTCAGGGTAACGATTTGCTGCGAGTAGGAAGGGTCTGTAAGGATTTCCTGGTAGCCGGTCATAGCGGTGTTGAATACCACCTCACCAACGGTCTGACCGTCGGCACCAATGGCTTCACCGCGAAAAATACTGCCGTCGGCAAGGGCGAGTATGGCTGGCTTTGTCAAGAAGACCTCCCGTAAATCAAGCATGAAAGGGCGATCGCAGGTTGCAAAAAAGCGGAGTGACGTATGGACACGTCACCCCGCTTTCATGTGCTGAATTCAATTCGCTGCGCGCTTTTAGTGGACACACTAAAGCTGTAGCTTACAGAAAAGTGCTTTTTGGGTCTACCGTAAATGTGCCTCTAAAACACATGATTGCGACAGAGCCGATGAACCGTGATGTCCTCTCGCGGATGAATCCGCTCCTACAGGTAAATCGCAAAACCGCGTAGGAGCGGATTCATCCGCGAAACGAACCCCGCCGATCTGAAGGATCAACGCAGCTCCAGCACATCCTGCATGTCGTACAGGCCTGCCTCACGCCCATCCAGCCACAGCGCGGCACGCACCGCGCCCTTGGCGAAGGTCATGCGGCTGGAGGCCTTGTGAGTGATTTCCAGACGCTCACCTTCAGCAGCGAACAACACCGTGTGATCACCAACCACATCACCTGCGCGTACGGTAGCGAAACCAATGGTCTTGCGATCACGCGCACCGGTCTGCCCTTCACGGCCATACACCGCCACTTCCTGCAGGTCCCGCCCCAGCGCATTGGCAACCACTTCACCCATGCGCAGCGCGGTACCCGATGGCGCATCGACCTTGTGCCGGTGGTGCGCCTCGATGATCTCGATGTCGACATCATCGCCCAGCACCCGCGCCGCCATATCCAGCAACTTGAGGCTGAGGTTGACGCCGACGCTGAAGTTGGCAGCGAACACGATTGGGATGTCCTTGCCCGCCTCGGCCAGCAGTTGCTTCTCCTCGACAGAGAAACCGGTGGTACCGATGATCATCGCCTTGCCGTGCTTGCGGCAGAACGCCAGGTTCTTCAGGGTCACCGAAGGGTGAGTGAAGTCGATCAGCACGTCGAATTCGTCGGCAACTTTGGCCAGGTCATCGGACAGCAGCACACCGATTCGACCGAGGGCCGCCAGTTCACCCGCATCCGCGCCGACCAGCGAGCTGTCCGGACGATCGATCGCCGCCGTCAGCCCGGCACCTGGGGTTTGCTGCACGGCTTCGATGAGGGTCTTGCCCATCCGCCCTGCCGCGCCCATCACTGCAATACGTCGCATAGCCATGTCCTTGTCAGAGATCGCCGAAGAAGCGCTTCACACCATCGAACCAGCCACTGGCCTTGGGCGAGTGGGAGCTGTCGCCTTCGAGCGAGTCACGCAACTCTTCGAGCAGCTCGCGCTGGCGACGGCTGAGGTTGACCGGGGTTTCCACCGCCACACGACACAGCAGGTCGCCCGCACCACCACCACGCACCGGCGCGACGCCCTTGCCACGCAAGCGGAACTGCTTGCCGGTCTGGGTGCCTTCCGGAATTTTCAGCTTCACACGACCATCGAGGGTCGGCACTTCCAGCTCGCCACCCAAAGCGGCATCGGTGTAGCTGATCGGCACTTCGCAGTACAGGTGCTTGCCGTCACGCTGGAAGATCTCGTGCTCACGCACGTTGATGACCACGTACAGGTCGCCAGTCGGGCCACCGTGAGTACCCGCCTCGCCTTCGCCAGACAGGCGAATGCGGTCGCCGGTATCGACGCCTGCCGGCACTTTGACCGACAGGGTCTTGTATTCCTCGACACGGCCTTCGCCATGGCACGAGCTGCAAGGGTCGGTGATGATCTTGCCCTGACCATGGCAGCGCGGGCAGGTCTGCTGCACCGAGAAGAAGCCCTGCTGCATGCGCACCTGGCCGATGCCGCCGCAGGTTGGGCAGGTGGACGGGGTCGAGCCCTTCTTCGCGCCGCTGCCGTCGCAAGGCTGGCAGTTGACCAGTGTCGGTACGCGGATGCTGACCGTGGTGCCGCGCACGGCTTCTTCCAGGTTCAGCTCCAGGGTGTAGCGCAGGTCGCTGCCGCGCGCGGCACCACCACGGCCACCGCCACGGCCACCGCCGAAGAAGTCGCTGAATACGTCGCCGAAGATGTCGGAGAAGTTGGCGCCGCCGAAGCCCGCACCACCGCCACCCATGCTTGGGTCGACGCCGGCATGGCCGTACTGGTCGAACGCGGCGCGCTTGCTGGCGTCGGACAGCACTTCGTAGGCCTCGTTGGCCTCCTTGAACTTGTCTTCCGACTCTTTATCACCCGGGTTGCGGTCCGGGTGGTATTTCATCGCCAGGCGACGATACGCCTTCTTCAGGTCACCTTCACTGGCGCCGCGCTCGACACCCAGGACCTCATAATAATCACGCTTGGACATAGGTCATTTGCACCTTGTTGGGCGTTCGGCATCCGCGCCGCGCCATCAGCACCTGCCCGCGAACCACGCGTGGCAGCAGACAAATACTGTAAAAATTCTCGAATTCCAGATACGCCAACGCGGGAGCAAGCCCCCGCGCGGCGACATCCTACCAGCCCACCGACAAAGGCCGGTGAGCTGGCCGACCACATGCAACGATTACTTCTTGTCGTCGCCTTTGACTTCTTCGAACTCGGCGTCAACCACGTCATCGTGCTTGGCTTCCGGCTCGGCCTGTTGAGCGCCGCCCTGAGGCTGTTCGGCCGACTGCTCGGCGTACATCTTCTGGGCTACCGGCGCAGAGACCTTGGACAGCTCTTCGACCTTGGCGTCGATGGCAGCCTTGTCGTCGCCTTTGACAGCGGCTTCCAGGGCAACCACGGCCGCTTCGATGGCAGTCTTCTCTTCGGCAGTGACCTTGTCACCGGCGTCAGCGACCATCTTGCGGGTCGAGTGAACCAGCGCGTCACCCTGGTTACGGGCAGCGGCCAGCTCTTCGAACTTGCGGTCTTCCTCGGCGTTGGCCTCGGCGTCACGCACCATTTTCTCGATCTCTTCATCGGACAGGCCTGAGTTGGCCTTGATCACGATCGACTGAGTCTTGCCGGTGGCCTTGTCTTTAGCGCCGACGTGCAGGATGCCGTTGGCGTCGATGTCGAAGGTCACTTCGATCTGCGGAACACCACGCGGTGCAGGCGGGATGTCAGCCAGGTCGAACTTGCCCAGCGACTTGTTGCTGGCCGCTTGCTTACGCTCGCCCTGCAGCACGTGGATGGTCACGGCGCCCTGGTTGTCGTCGGCAGTCGAGAACACCTGCGACTTCTTGGTCGGGATGGTGGTGTTCTTCTCGATCAGCGGAGTCATCACGCCGCCCATGGTTTCGATACCCAGGGTCAGCGGGCTGACGTCCAGCAGCAGCACGTCTTTCACGTCACCGGCCAGCACCGCGCCCTGAATGGCAGCACCCATGGCGACAGCTTCGTCCGGGTTGACGTCCTTGCGCGCTTCTTTACCGAAGAAGTCGGCAACGGCCTTCTGCACCAGCGGCATACGGGTCTGGCCACCGACCAGGATCACGTCGTCGATCTTGCTGGCGTCGATGCCGGCGTCTTTGAGGGCGATGCGGCATGGCTCGATGGTGCGCGAGACCAGGTCTTCGACCAGCGACTCCAGCTTGGCGCGGGAGATCTTCACGTTCAGGTGCTTAGGACCGGTGGCGTCTGCAGTGATGTACGGCAGGTTGACGTCGGTCGATTGCGCCGAGGACAGCTCGATCTTGGCTTTTTCAGCAGCTTCTTTCAGACGCTGCAGGGCCAGCGGATCGTTCTTCAGGTCCATGCCGGACTCTTTCTTGAACTCGTCGACGAGGTAGTCGATCAAGCGCATGTCGAAGTCTTCGCCACCCAGGAAGGTGTCGCCGTTGGTGGCCAGTACTTCGAACTGGTGCTCACCGTCGACTTCGGCGATTTCGATGACCGAAACGTCGAAGGTACCACCACCGAGGTCATAAACGATGACAGTGTGGTCGCCCTTGGCCTTGTCCATGCCGTAAGCCAGCGCAGCGGCGGTCGGCTCGTTGATGATGCGCTTGACGTCAAGACCTGCGATGCGGCCGGCGTCTTTGGTGGCCTGGCGCTGGCTGTCGTTGAAGTAGGCCGGAACGGTGATGACCGCTTCGGTGACTGGCTCGCCGAGGTAGTCTTCGGCGGTCTTCTTCATCTTCTTCAGCACTTCGGCGCTGATCTGCGGTGGCGCCATGTCCTTGCCGCTGGCCTGTACCCAAGCGTCGCCATTATTGGCCTTGACGATCTTGTACGGCACCAGCTTGATGTCTTTCTGTACGACGTCTTCTTCGAAGCGACGGCCGATCAGGCGCTTCACGGCGAACAGGGTGTTGTGCGGGTTGGTGACGGCCTGGCGCTTGGCCGACTGGCCAACCAGGATCTCGCCGTCGTTGGCGTAGGCCACGATCGAAGGGGTAGTACGCGCGCCTTCGGCGTTTTCGATGACCTTGACGTTACCGTTTTCCAGAATGGAGACGCACGAGTTGGTGGTCCCCAGGTCGATACCGATGATTTTGCCCATGTTATCTCTCCCGAAACTTGAATTAGGTGGCAGCGGCTACATTGGCCAACTGCGGTAATACTTGAATGCTTGACACCTAGATGGGGTTGCCCAAACGGATTTCAAGCCTTCTCATCGATAGAAGGTTGCGCCGCCGCTGGCGCCTTGCTGACCACCACCATGGCGGGGCGCAGCAGGCGGCCGTTGAGCAGGTAACCCTTCTGGAAGACGTTCAGCACGCTGTTCGGCTCCACCTCGGCGCTTTCCTGCATGGCCATCGCCTGATGATGCTCGGCGTTGAAAGGCTGGCCGTGCGGGTCGATGGCTTCGAGGTTGTAACGCTTGAGGGTGTCCTGGAACATCTTCAGGGTCAGCTCGACGCCTTCGCGAATTTTCTTCACTTCGTCGTTTTCGGCACTGGAGTGCGCGAGAGCGAGTTCCAAGCTGTCGATCACCGGCAGCAGGTCGGTGGAAAATTTCTCAAGGGCGAATTTGTGTGCCTTCTCGACATCCAGTTCGGCGCGGCGGCGCACGTTCTGCATGTCGGCGGCAACGCGCAGGGATTGATCCTTGGCGGCGGCCAGCTGCTCCTCGAGCTCCTGAACGCGGGCGCCGTTATCCACTGCACCAGTCTCTTCGGGGTTAAGGTCTTGGTCTTTCAGCTGTTCGTCAGCCATGGGGTCTCTCCTGCGCAATTTCTGTGGTACGAGCAAAGCTCGCCGTGTCTGCCGGCTATATGGGGCCGGAAAAACCAGCTTCAAGGGGCAGGCGGCTTTTAAGGGCACACGCAAAATCCGCCAGAGGGCATTGGCAGCCTGGAAAAAACTACTGTATAAATAACCAGACTTGATCTCCGGGAGCCGCCCCCATGCTGGTGCACCTGTCCATTCATAACTACGCCATCGTCGAGCACCTCGACCTCGAACTTGCCCGCGGCATGTCCGTCATCACCGGCGAGACCGGCGCCGGCAAGTCGATCATGCTCGACGCCCTAGGCCTGACCCTGGGCGACCGCGCCGACAGTGGCGTGGTGCGCCCCGGCGCCGACAAGGCGGATATCCTGGCCACCTTCGACCTGGTGGACATCCCCGAAGCCCATATCTGGCTCGCCGAGCGCGACCTGGCCAACGAAGGCCTGTGCATCCTGCGCCGGGTGATCACCGCCGAGGGCCGCAGCCGCGGCTATATCAACGGCACGCCCTGCCCGCTGGGCGACCTCAAGGCTCTCGGCGAGCTGCTGATCGACATCCACAGCCAGCACGAACACCAGTCACTGCTAAAGACCGACACCCACCGCCGCCTGCTCGACGAGTACGCCGGCGCCATCGACCTGGCGCGCCAGGTGCAACTGGCCGCCAAGCGCTGGAACCAAACCCGCCTGGAGCTGGAGCGCCTGTCCAATTCCGGCGACGAGCAACGCGCCCGTCACCAGTTGCTCAGCTACCAGCTGGAAGAGCTGGACAACCTCGGCCTGGGCGAAAACGAACTGGAGCAGTTGGAGCAGGAGCACAAGAACCTGACCAACGCCGAGGCCCTGTTCGGCATCTGCCGCCAGGTCATCGACCAGTGCAGCGAGAGCGACTCGGGCAATGTGCTCGCCGCCCTCACCAACAGCCTCAACCGCCTGGGCGCCGCCGCCAACACGCCAAAAGCCCTGGGCGAGGCCTCCAACCTGATCGCCAGTGCGCAGATCCAGATCGAGGAAGCGATCGGCGAACTCAACCGCTTCCTCGACAACTTCGACGCCGACCCCATGCGCCTGCAAGCCCTGGAAGAGCGCCTCGACACCATCTACACCCTGGCGCGCAAGCATCGCGTGCACCCGACCGAGCTGCCCCACCTGCAGCAACAGTTGATGGATGAGCTGGAAGGCCTGAATGCCAGCGACGAGTCAGTCGAGCGCCTTGGCGAAGAGCTGTCCGCCTTTGCCCAGCATTATCAGGAGCGGGCCATCGAACTGAGCGCCCTGCGCCAGCAGGCGGCGCAGCAGCTGGCCATTGCCGTGGAGCAGGAAATCCAGCGCCTGGGCATGCCGGGTGGACGCTTCTGCATCGAACTGACGCCCAATGAAGGCAGTGACCCTTCGCCACATGGCCTTGAGCAGATCGAACTGCTGGTCAGCGCCAACCCCGGGCAGCCGCTCAAAGGCTTGGCCAAGGTCGCTTCGGGCGGTGAGCTGTCACGCATCAGCCTGGCAATTCAGGTGATCACCGCGCAGACCTCGCGCATTCCAACGCTAGTGTTCGACGAGGTCGACGTGGGCATCGGCGGCCCTACCGCCGAGATCGTCGGCCAATTACTTCGCCGGCTAGGTGAACGCGGCCAGGTGCTGACCGTCACACACCTGCCACAGGTCGCGGCGCAGGGCCATCACCACCTGTTCGTGCACAAGGTGCGCAACAGCGATACCACTCACACCGCCGTGGCCAATCTGGGCAAGCGGGAGCGGGTCGAGGAAGTGGCGCGGATGCTAGGCGGCATCGACCTGACCAAGGAATCGCTGGCGCATGCGCGCAAGATGGTGGTCAGCGGCAAGGCTTGAAGTCTAGTTGCCCCGCGAAGAGGCCGTCACAGCCAGCAGAAAGCACAAAGGCGACCCTAGGGTCGCCTTTATTATTGGTAACGACCGAAATCGTTACTTTTTCTTACGCACATAGAGGACCAGGTTATGGTCCACCAGCTCGTAGCCATGCTCGGCCACGATTTCCTTTTGGCGCCGCTCGATTTCAGCGTCCATGAACTCGATGACTTCACTGGTATCCACGTTGACCATATGGTCGTGGTGGCCGCCGTCCGCCAGCTCAAATACCGCGTGGCCGCCATCGAAGTTGTGGCGTACCACCAGGCCAGCAGCCTCGAACTGGGTCAGTACGCGATAAACGGTTGCCAGACCGACGTCCTCGCCAGCCTCCATCAGCGCCTTGTAGACATCCTCGGCGCTCATGTGACGTTGCTCGGTCGAGTCGAGCATCTGAAGGATCTTGACTCGAGGCAGTGTCACCTTGAGACCGGCTTTGCGCAATTCGCTATTTTCAACCATGGTCAGCTTTCTCGCCGATGCTGCTTCGCAGCTTCTCTTAATACGGGTATGATCGGGGTTTACGTTGTCCAGCCAAGATAGTGGAAGTCGCCCACCGATGCAAAACAACACCAAGCACTTGCTAACCAGCCTCACCTTCGTGGGACTGCTCGCACTCGCCGGTTGCTCGTTTCCCGGGGTTTACAAAATCGACATCCAGCAGGGCAATGTCGTCACGCAGGACATGATAGACCAATTACGCCCCGGAATGACCCGTCGGCAAGTAAGGTTTATCATGGGCAACCCCTTGCTCCAGGATACGTTCAACACCAATCGTTGGGACTACCTGTACAGCTTGCAGCCTGGTGGCGGCCAACGCCAGCAGGAGCGCATGAGTATCTTCTTCAATGACAGCGACCAACTGGTCAGCCTGTCGGGCGATTTCATGCCAGGTGTAAGCCGCGACCAGGAAATCCTCGGTGGCAGCAGCGACACCACGGTCAGCCCAGGCACGCAGCCTGAGCAGCCAGCGCCGCAGCCAGACGAAAAACCGGCCAAACCAGGTTCGGTGGAAGAGTCCATCCAGCGCGAAATCGACACCATCGAGACTACGCCGGTCCCGACCCCAGCACCACTGGAAACTTCGCCGCAGTAATTGCAGGCGACACAAAAAGCCCGGATCAATGTCCGGGCTTTTTTGTGGGCGGGCGAGACGTCAGCTGTAGAGCTCTTTAGCCCGCTGGCAGAACGCATCCACCAAGGTATTGGCCGCCTGATTGAACAGCGGGCCCAAGGTGGCGCGCACAATCGACCCCGCATAATCGAACGACAGGTCCAGGCTGATCTTGCAGGCCTTCTCACCCAGCGGCTTGAACACCCACACGCCATGTAGCTGGGTGAACGGCCCTTCCTCCAGGTTCATCTCGATCGACTGCCCCGGCACCAGCACATTGCGGGTAACGAAATGCTGGCTCATACCACCCTTGGCCACATCCAGCTTGGCACGCATGTGCGTGTCGCTGGCCTCGATCACGGTCGAATCCGAGCACCAGGGCAGGAATTTGGGGTAGCTGGCTACATCATTGACCAGATCGTAGAGCGCCTGGGCAGGGTACGGCAGCAGGGCGGAGCGTTGAATATGGGTGGTCATCCAGGCATCACTTCCAAGGCTGGGTAGCGGCGAAAACAGGTTCTGTGCGTATGACAGGGGCTGTATTGTCCGGTATTCATTGCAGTGGCTCAAGCGCACCTAAATCCCGTAGCCGACTGCGCAATGAGTTGCCTATAATGCCGCCCCTATGGCTAAACAAAAGAAACATCCGACCGGGACCATCGCGCAAAACAAGAAAGCGCGACACGATTACTTCATCGAACACAAGTTCGAGGCCGGGCTGGTCCTGTCCGGTTGGGAAGTAAAGAGCCTGCGGGCCGGCAAGGCGCACCTGACCGACAGCTACGTGCTGCTCAAGGATGGCGAAGCCTGGCTGTTCGGCAGCCACATCACCCCGCTGACCACCGCCAGCACCCACGTCATCGCCGACCCTATTCGCACGCGCAAGCTGCTGCTGAACAAGCGCGAGCTCGAGCGTGTGGAGGCCGCGGTGGCGCAGAAGGGCTACACCTGTGTGGCCTTGGCGCTGTACTGGAGCAAGCACCTGATCAAGTGCGAGATCGCGCTGGGCAAGGGCAAGAAGGAATACGACAAGCGCGACACCGTGCGCGAGCGTGATTCCAACCGCGAGCTGCAGCGGGCGGTGCGCAACAAGGGCAAGGAAGACTAAGTCTTTCTGTTGCTCATGCGGGCCTCTTCGCGGGGCAAGCCCGCTCCCACAGTGACAGCGTTGAGCTCAAGAACTGTGGGAGCGGGCTTGCCCCGCGAAGAGGCCAGCATGCCAAAAAGATCTCAGCGCCCGCTGCGCCGCTCTGCCCGCGCCACCCGCTGTGCCTCATGCTGCGCCTCTTCCAGCACCTCCTGCACATACAGAATGTGCCGACTGGACACCTCTCGCGCCTCCTCCGCCCTACCCTCGACAATCGCCTGATACAACTCACGGTGCTGACTGATCAGCATGTCGCGCGTTTCCGTGCGCTGCTGGTACATGCCACCAATGTTGGTCACCACGTTGCGCTTGAGCAGGTCGAACAGCCCGCGGATGGTATGCAGCAAAACCGCATTGTGGCTAGCCTCGGCAATCGCCAGATGAAACTGCGCATCCGCCGTCCCCTCCTCCGCACGCGTCACCTCGTCAGCCCGCGCATAGCAGTCCTGCAGCCTGTCGAACGCGGCCTTGAGGCGGAGCCGATCAGGTTCCGTGGCCCGTTGCGCCGCGTAATACGCGCACGAGGCTTCCAGCGTATGGCGAAACTCCAGCAGGTCGCGCTGCGCCTCGGCACTGTGTTCGAGCAACTGCAGCAACGGGTCGCTGAAGGTCGAGCCCAGTGACTCAGCCACGTAATTGCCGCCACCCTGGCGACTGACCAGCAGCCCCTTGGCCACCAGCTTCTGAATGGCCTCACGCAGTGACGGCCGCGACACGCCGAACTGTTCGGCCAGGGCGCGCTCGGCCGGCAGCCGCTGGCCAGAGGTCAGCGTGCCTTCCAGGATCATCCCTTCCAACCGATCGACGATGTCGTCGGACAGGCGCCGTTGGCGGACCTGATCAAAAACCATCACTCACTCTCCACGAACCCCCGGCAAATTTCAGGGGGCGTCTATTCTCGCCGATCCGCGCCACGCCAGCACCCATCAGTCGACAATTTTCCCAGGCCATCAGCCGCCCGCTCATCGGCACACGACCAAAGTTTTGCACAGGACAAATTGACACACCCACGACTGCGCTTTTAACCTAGCGACCAGCCATTGTAAATTGGTCTTACCAATTATCCAATGCCAGTGCTGACCAACAACAATTAGGGGTTACCCCATATGCAAACCTGGCAACAACTCTATTCCCCGCTTGGTAGTCTTGGCCTGTCCGCACTGGCGGCGGTCATCCCGATCGTGTTCTTCTTCCTGGCCCTGGCCGTGTTCCGCCTCAAAGGCCACGTCGCCGGCAGCATCACCCTGGCGCTGTCGATCCTGGTGGCGATATTCGCCTTCCAGATGCCTGTCGACATGGCCCTGGCCGCCGCAGGGTACGGCTTCCTCTACGGCCTCTGGCCGATTGCCTGGATCATCGTTGCCGCGGTGTTCCTGTACAAACTCACGGTCAAGAGCGGCCAGTTCGAAGTGATCCGCAGCTCGGTGCTGTCGATCACCGACGACCAGCGCCTGCAAGTGTTGCTGATCGGCTTCTGCTTCGGTGCCTTCCTCGAAGGTGCGGCCGGCTTCGGCGCCCCGGTGGCCATCACCGCCGCACTGCTGGTGGGCCTGGGCTTCAACCCGCTGTACGCCGCCGGCCTGTGCCTGATCGCCAACACCGCACCGGTGGCCTTCGGCGCCCTGGGCATCCCGATCATCGTCGCTGGGCAAGTGACCGGCATCGACGCCTTCCACATCGGCGCGATGACAGGCCGCCAACTGCCATTGCTGTCGCTGTTCGTGCCGTTCTGGCTGGTGTTCATGATGGACGGCCTGCGCGGCGTGAAAGAAACCTGGCCTGCCGCCCTGGTCGCCGGCCTGAGCTTCGCCGTCACCCAGTACTTCACCTCCAACTTCATCGGCCCAGAACTGCCGGACATCACCTCGGCCCTGGCCAGCCTGATCAGCCTGACCCTGTTCCTGAAAGTGTGGCAGCCCAAGCGCGCGTTCGCCGAAGCCAAGGGCAGCGTCGGCGCCGCCGTGGTGCAACCGAGCGGCAGCCAGCCAAGCCCCTACAGCTTCGGCGAAATCTTCAAAGCCTGGTCGCCGTTCCTGATCCTCACCGTGCTGGTCACCATCTGGACCCTGAAGCCGTTCAAGGCCGCGTTCGCCCCGGGCGGCGCGATGTACAACTTCGTGTTCAACTTCGCAATCCCACACCTCGACCAGTTGGTGATCAAGACCGCCCCGATCGTCACCGCGCCGACCGCAATGCCAGCCGTATTCAAGCTGGACCCGATCTCCGCCACCGGCACGGCGATCTTCCTCTCCGCACTGATCTCCATGGCAGTGCTGAAGATCAATTTCAAAACTGGTCTGACCACTTTCAAAGAGACCTTCTGGGAACTGCGCTGGCCGATCCTGTCGATCGGCATGGTGCTGGCCTTCGCCTTCGTCACCAACTACTCGGGCATGTCCTCGACCATGGCCCTGGTCCTGGCCGGCACCGGCGCCGCGTTCCCGTTCTTCTCGCCGTTCCTCGGCTGGCTGGGCGTGTTCCTGACCGGCTCCGACACCTCGTCCAACGCCCTGTTCAGCTCGCTGCAGGCCACCACCGCGCACCAGATCGGGGTCAACGACACCCTGCTGGTAGCGGCCAACACCAGCGGCGGCGTGACCGGCAAGATGATTTCGCCACAGTCGATCGCCGTGGCCTGCGCCGCCACCGGCCTGGTCGGCAAGGAATCCGACCTGTTCCGCTTCACCGTCAAGCACAGCCTGTTCTTCGCCACCATCGTCGGCCTGATAACTCTGGTCCAGGCCTATTGGCTGACCGGCATGCTGGTTCATCACTAAAGTGAAAGGGGCCGGGCGCCCAGGCGCGCCCGGCATCTCCTTCAACCCACGCTGCGAGAATCCATGATCATTTCCGCCTCCACCGACTATCGCGCCGCAGCACAGCGCAAGCTGCCTCCCTTCCTGTTTCACTACGCCGATGGCGGCGCGTACGCCGAGCACACCCTGCGCCACAACGTCTCGGACCTGGCCAGCATCGCCCTGCGCCAGCGCGTGCTGAAGAACATGTCCGAGCTCAGCCTCGAAACCAAACTGTTCGACGAGACCCTGAGCATGCCCGTGGCCCTGGCCCCGGTCGGCCTCACCGGCATGTACGCCCGCCGCGGCGAAGTGCAGGCGGCCCGCGCAGCTGCCGCGCATGGCATCCCGTTCACCATGTCCACCGTGTCGGTGTGCCCGATCGAAGAAGTCGCCCCGGCCATCGACCGGCCGATGTGGTTCCAGCTGTACGTCCTCAAAGACCGCGGCTTCATGCGCAACGCCCTGGAGCGGGCCAAGGCCGCCGGGGTGAAAACCCTGGTATTCACCGTCGACATGCCCGTACCCGGCGCCCGCTACCGCGACGCCCACTCCGGCATGAGCGGCGCCAACGGCCCGATGCGCCGCGTGCTGCAGGCCATGACCCGCCCCGAGTGGGCCTGGGACGTCGGCGTGATGGGCCGCCCGCACGACCTGGGCAATATCTCCAAATACCGTGGCAACCCCACGGGCCTGGCCGACTACATCGGCTGGCTGGGCAACAACTTCGACCCATCGATCTCGTGGAAAGACCTGGAGTGGATCCGCGAATTCTGGGACGGCCCGATGATCATCAAAGGCATTCTCGACGCCGACGACGCCCGTGACGCAGTCAAGTTCGGCGCAGACGGCATCGTCGTTTCCAACCACGGCGGCCGCCAGCTCGACGGCGTGCTGTCCAGCGCCCGCGCCTTGCCGGCGATTGCCGATGCAGTGAAAGGCGACCTCAAGATCCTCGCCGACTCCGGCATCCGCAGCGGCCTCGACGTGGTGCGCATGATCGCCCTCGGCGCCGACACCGTCTTGATCGGCCGCGCCTTCCTCTGGGCCCTGGCCGTACATGGCCAGGCCGGGGTGAAAAACCTGCTCGAACTGTTCGAGAAGGAAATGCGCGTGGCCATGGTGCTTACCGGCGCCAAGACCATCAGCGAGATCAGCCGCGACTCGCTGGTCCGCGAACTGGGCGCCTGAACGCCTGCAACAACACCGCCTGAATGACCGGGGCACACCGCGCACCAGACGCCGTGGCCCCGCGAGGAGATTGCATGAGCCTGCCCGCCGCGTTCCTGCGTGATGCCGAGCGCCTGATACCCGCCGAACGCCGCTTCGACGACCCCACCTCGACCCTGGCCTTCGGCACCGACGCCAGTTTCTACCGGCTGATTCCCAAGTTGGTGGTGCGCGTCGAGTCCGAAGACGAAGTGGTCGGGCTGCTGCACCTGGCCCAGCGCGAGCGCGTGCCGGTGACCTTCCGCGCCGCCGGTACCAGCCTGTCCGGCCAGGCCATCAGCGACTCGGTGCTGATCGTGCTCGGCGATAACTGGAACGGCCGGGAAATCCGCGGCCAGGGCGAGCAGATCCGCCTGCAACCCGGCGTCATCGGCGCCCAGGCCAACGCCTGGCTGGCCCCCTTCGGGCGCAAGATCGGCCCGGACCCGGCCTCGATCAACGCCTGCAAGATCGGTGGCATCGTCGCCAACAACGCCAGCGGCATGTGTTGCGGCACCGCGCAGAACACCTACCACACCCTGGCCGGCCTGCGCCTGGTGCTGGCCGATGGCACCCGCCTGGACAGCGAAGACCCGGCCAGCGTCGCCGCCTTCGAAACGTCCCACGCCGAACTGCTCGAATCCCTCGCCAGCCTCGGCCGCGAAACCCGCGCCAATACCGAACTGGCCGACCGCATCCGGCACAAATACCGGCTGAAAAATACCACAGGCCTGTCACTCAACGCCCTGGTGGACTACGACCAGCCGCTGGATATCCTGCAGCACCTGCTGGTCGGCTCCGAAGGCACGCTGGGCTTCATCAGCGCCGTCACCTACGACACCGTGCCCGACCACCCGCACAAGGCCAGCGCTCTGCTGGTATTCCCCAGCGTGGAAAGCTGCTGCCGCGCGGTCACCGTGCTCAAGCGCCAGCCAGTGTCCGCCGTTGAGTTGCTCGACCGCCGCAGCCTACGCTCGGTGCAGAACATGCCTGGCATGCCGCTGTGGGTAAAAGGCCTGTCGGACAATGCCTGTGCCCTGCTGATCGAATCCCGCGCCGCCAGCCAGACGCTGCTGCACGAGCAGCTGCAACAAACCATGGCCGCCATCGCCGACTACCCGCTGGAACAAAAGGTCGACTTCAGCGAAGACCCGGCGGTGTACAACCAGCTGTGGAAAATCCGCAAGGACACCTTCCCCGCTGTCGGTGCCGTGCGCCAGACCGGCACCACGGTGATCATCGAAGACGTGACCTTCCCCATCGAGCAACTGGCCGAGGGCGTCAACCGCCTGATCCAGCTGTTCGACAAACACCGCTATGACGAAGCGATCATTTTCGGCCACGCGCTGGAAGGCAACCTGCACTTCGTCTTCACCCAAGGCTTCAACAGCGCCGAAGAAGTCGCCCGCTACCAAGCCTTCATGGACGACGTGGCGCAGCTGGTGGCGGTCGAGTTCGGCGGTTCGCTCAAAGCCGAACACGGCACCGGCCGCAACATGGCGCCATTCGTGGAGCTGGAATGGGGCCACGACGCCTATCAGCTGATGTGGACGCTCAAGCGCCTGCTCGACCCCAACGGCATCCTCAACCCCGACGTGGTGCTCAGCGAAGACCCCGACATCCACCTGAAAAACCTCAAGCCGCTGCCCGCCGCCGACGAGATCGTCGACAAATGCATCGAGTGCGGTTTCTGCGAACCGGTGTGCCCGTCCAAAGGCCTGACCCTCAGCCCGCGCCAGCGCATCGTCATGTGGCGCGACATCCAGGCAAAAAAACGCGCCGGCATCGACACCCGCGAACTGCTTCAAACCTACCAGTATCAAGGCCTCGACACCTGCGCCGCCACCGGCCTGTGCGCCCAGCGCTGCCCCGTCGGCATCAACACCGGCGAGCTGGTGAAGAAGCTGCGCAGCCAGGCCGCCGACCACGCCAAAACCGCCAACTGGCTGGCCGACCATTTCAACACCGCCCTGGCCGGCGCCCGCCTGACCCTCACCGCCGCCAACACCGCCCGCAAGCTGCTCGGCGCCCCGCGCCTGGCCCGCCTGAGCGCCACGTTCAGCAAGACCAGCAAAGGCCGCCTGCCGCAATGGACCCCGGCCATGCCGCAGCCCCTGCGCAGCATCGCCTTCGGCCCCGCCAGCAACGACGCCCGCCCCCGCGTGGTGTACCTGGCCGCCTGCGTCTCACGGGTGATGGGCCCAGCCTTCGCCGACCGCGAACAAAGCTCACTGCTCGACAAGACCCGCGCCCTGCTGGAAAAAGCCGGTTACCAAGTCGTCTTCCCCGACAACCCCGACAGCCTCTGCTGCGGCCAGCCGTTCGCCTCCAAAGGCTACCCCGAGCAGGCTGAACACAAGCGTCAGGAGCTGATCACCGCCCTGCTGCACGCCAGCCGCGGCGGCCTCGACCCGATCTACTGCGACACCAGCCCCTGCACCCTGCGCCTGGTGCAAGACCTGGGCGACACCCGCCTCGACCTGTACGACCCCGTGCGCTTCATCCGCACACATCTGATGGACAAACTGGAGTTCACCCCACAGGAAGAACCCGTGGCCGTGCACGTGACCTGCAGCACCCAGCACCTGGGTGAAAGCCAGGCGCTGATCGACCTGGCGCGGCGCTGCAGCAAGCAAGTGGTGATACCAGAGGGGATTCATTGTTGCGGGTTTGCCGGTGACAAAGGCTTCACTACGCCGGAGCTGAATGCGCACTCGCTGCGCAGCCTGAAGGACGCCGTGCAATATTGCAGTGAAGGGATTTCCACCAGCCGGACCTGTGAGATCGGGCTTTCCAGCCACAGCGGCATCGACTATCACGGCCTCGTCTACCTGGTAGACCGCGTAACCCGCGCCCGCATTATTTGACGCCGCGCACGGCTCAAATAAAAGCAACTGCCTAGCGCAAAACCCTGAAGCCCGCGCGATCCCTGTGGGAGCGGGCTTGCCCGCGAACGAGGGCAAAGCCCTCGCCCGCACTCCAGCCGTACGACATTTCCGAACCTGCAACCAAATGCTTCTGAATTGGATGCTTTGGGAATTATCCTACGACCCACGCTGCCGTTTCGCTGTTGTTGCTCACACCCATCAGGGCTAATTTCCCAGAGTCGTTTTCGGACGACGGGGTGTGAGAACCTCGTAAACATGACAGCAGCCTCGTAATGGCGGCCCTGCGTGGGCAGACCTCGGTCTGGCCGGATTTCCCATGTTTACCGGTTTCTCACCCCACGCATGGCTGCCACCCAATCCCGTGAGAAAGGATCGAGTTGGTAGCTCCTGTCGAGCAATCAAACTGGGATTTGCATCATGAAAAAAATCGTCCCCGACCCACCCCGCCTCAAACTCATCGCCAACCCTTACTTCTCCATCCACACCGACATGCCCACCCCAGACGCCCTGGCCCACGCCAGCGAGCTATTACGCGGCGTCATCGAAACCATCGACGAACACTGCCGCACCTACGCCGGCGAACCCGGGTTCAACATGCTCAGCAACGCCGCCCACGCCTCCGAAACCTCCCGAGCGCTGATCGAGCACGCCTTGACCGACCTCTACAACGCACAAAGGCAAAGGTGATCCCATGAGTGACGAACTGAAGAAGATCACCACCGCCGGCAAGGAATCATTCGACCTCTTCCGCCTGCAACCCGGCGTCCCCTTCGAACACGCCTTCAGCCAGCTGTCCGTCCTGCTCGGCTGCATCCGCCACCTCACCACCGAAGCCGAAATGGAAAACGACCGCCAGGCCGGCAGCGCCGCGCGCATCCTCAGCGAGATGGCCAAGGCACTGATCGATGACATGGAACGCGGCCTGAGCAAACCTCACTAAACCCACCCCACTCCCGCAGCCCCAGCACAATCTACCCTGTGGGAGTGGGCTTGCCCCACGAATCGAGGGCAAAGCCCTCCCTCGCAACATCCCGCCACACCCATCATGCCGCCTAGCCACTATCTCAATGGAACCCTCGCCAACCCACAGCAGTCCACCCTTACAGGCCCACCTCCCAGAGGCCTTCAAGGAGACACCCATGAAAGGTACCGCGCTTTCGGCCCTCTTCGCGGCCGCCACCCTCCTGGCTTCCCCGGTGTTCGCCGCCGACGACCTGTGCACCATCAACCTGCAGAAGATCGACGACAGCATGGCCACCGCCGGCGCCACCTCCGAAGGCCTGGACAAAGCCATGACCGAACAAGTCGACAAAGCCAAGGCCGCCCAAGCCTCGGGCGACACCAAAGAATGCATCGCCATCACCAGCAAGGTGCTGGAACGCCTGGAGAAAACCGAAAAAGGCAGCGGCTCGGCCGGCGGCAGCGGTGCCTGACCTAAAGCGGGCGGCCGAACCCGCAGTCGACGCCGCCCGCTTTAGCGCGTATACTCCACCCCACGTGCCGAAAGGTACGGTCAGCTAGAGCTGAGTGTGGGGCCGATTAGGATTCGACGCCGGTAGCGAAACTCTAGGTGCATGCCGAGTTGGTAACAGAACTCGTAAATCCACTGTTGCAACTTTCTATAGTTGCCAATGACGAAAACTACGAGGGCTACGCTCTCGCTGCGTAAGCAGCTGAGCCCGCTCTCCTGGTAGCTTCGGCTCCAGCAATCATCAGGGGATGCCTGTAAACCCGAAATGATTGTCATACAGAACAGGATCGTCGTGTAGCACGTTGGGGGCAAAGCGACTAAAACTTACCCAACTCATCCAAAGCACCCTGCCCGTCGGGCGGCTGCGGATTAAATCAATAGACACGGCTAAGCATGTAGTACCGACAGCGGAGTACTGGCGGACGGGGGTTCAAATCCCCCCGGCTCCACCAAATGATCAATCAAAGACGTCCATGGACGTCTTTTTTTGTGCCTGTAACTCAATAAAATCAATCACTTGCAGCGCTTTTGAGGGCCAGAGAGGTTTTTTGAGTTCCAGACGGTTTGGTATCCCAGGTGGTATCCCGGGCCACCCGGTGCTATTTTTAGGATACCAAAACGGTGCCGGAGGTAGCTCTCATGCCTACTCAAGCAAGCCGTCTCTCCGACCGCCAGCTCAAGGCGGTCAAGGCAACTGGTAAAGATTTCGTCCTCAGCGATGGTGACGGCCTACAGCTTCGCGTCAGAGCCAGCGGCTCGATGATGTGGAACTTCAATTACCGCGAACCGTTGACCAGAAGCCGTATCAACATGGCACTCGGTCCATACCCCGACCTCTCACTAGCCAATGCTCGGAAAAAAGCTGTCGAGGCGCGCGAGCTGCTTGCCCTGGGTATTGATCCCAAGGTCCAACGTGATGAAGTAAGGCAAGCCAAGCTTGCAGAGACCGAGCACACCTTCGAGAAGGTGGCCACCGCCTGGTTCGAACTGAAGAAAGACTCGGTAACCCCCGCCTACGCCGAGGACATTTGGCGATCGCTCACCCTTCACGTTTTCCCGAGCATGAAGACAACGCCGCTTTCGGAAATCACCGCCCCGATGGTCATCAAGATCCTTCGACCCATCGAAGCCAAAGGCAGCTTGGAAACCGTGAAGCGGCTTAGCCAACGACTCAACGAGATCATGACCTATGGGGTGAACGCCGGCCTGATACACGCGAATCCGCTCAATGGAATTCGTGCGGTGTTCAAGAAACCGAAAAAAGAAAACATGGCTGCGCTTCCACCAGAAGAGCTCCCCGAGCTCATGCTGGAGATCGCCAATGCCAGCATCAAACGCACTACCCGCTGCCTGATCGAGTGGCAGCTACACACGATGACTCGCCCCGCCGAGGCGGCGACTACTCGCTGGGCAGACATCGATTTTGCGCGGCGTGTCTGGACCATCCCACCGGAGCGGATGAAGAAGCGCCGCCCGCACAGCATCCCGTTGAGCGATCAAGCCATGTCATTGCTGGAGATACTGAAGTCCCACAGTGGTCATCGGGAATACGTCTTCCCCGCAGACCGAAACCCTCGTACTCATGCCAATAGCCAGACCGCCAACATGGCATTGAAACGCATGGGCTTCCAGGACCGCTTGGTCAGCCACGGCATGCGCTCGATGGCCAGCACCATCTTGAATGAACATGGGTGGGACCCGGAGCTCATCGAAGTGGCGTTGGCGCACGTCGACAAGGATGAGGTGCGCAGTGCCTACAACCGGGCCGACTACATCGAGCGACGGCGGCCGATGATGGCTTGGTGGAGCGAGTACATTCTGAAGGCATCGACGGGCAATCTCTCGGCCAGCGCGATGAATGTGGCTAGGGATCGAAACGTAGTACCCATCCGATAGGGCGGCGACAACGGCGACACTGGCGACAGACCGCGTGCCATCTACATCCTTGCCGTCTGAGCGGATGGCGACAGTCGCCAACTCGCCTCGATTTTGGCTTCTCCGGCTAAGCCCGTGAGCATGGGGAGGCTTCGCATCCCCATGCTCACGGGCTAACACTAGAAAAGCGACAAACGGCCACTCTGCCACTGACACCCACCGACTTCCAAGGCACGCCAGAGGTGGAATCTGGCGCATTTCCATGTGCCCGTCACCAATTGACCCGTGCCGCGGTGACCGATAGAACGAAGATTCAAAGCGCTGCCTTAGGCAGCACCCCAGATGGCCAGAGCCTTCAAGGTCATGCCGCTAATCCGGTGGTTCATCCCAAAGTGCGATTCGCGCCCGGAGGCTCGCACGGTCATTCGCCAGAATGATGGACGCCCTCTAAACAATCCGCCCAGTGCGGCTGCCCACTAACCCTTTAGCCCTGCAGCAACGAACCTGCTCGGCCAGCGTTTTGCGCCAACCGTTCGCCCGTCTCTTTTTCCAGAAAAGAGACGGGCGCTCCTACCACTGCTGCAGCCCTCATCGCACAGGGCTTTGCGGCAATTCCCCGCGTGACAATCGGCGTGACAAACGCCGATGTCACCAGCAACAGCGCTGTAGATGATGGTGCCGCAGACCAGGGAATGGACTGCACCTGACTGACAGTCAGGCATGCCCCGGTCATCGCAGTGCTGCTTGCACCTGGCTCAGGATCTCGCGGCACTGGTCTCGTCAGCCAATGCAGCCTCCACCCGCCTACCGGCAACGGTGCTCAGGAGGCCAGATCATGGGATGCCCTCGCTCCTGGTAGTAAGGAGCCGCCAGTCCCGCGTCAGTGGACACCCTCACAGGTCGCAGGGGCCTTGATCCCTGATAACACTCAGCATTCTTGGCGGGACGACGTGAGGGAGAGGTCGGTAATTTATGGAGGAAGGCTATGCAACTGCGCGAAGTACAAGGGCCACCACGCCGCTTGTTGGAACAGCAGATAACGCCCCTACCCTACCCGGTCGTGGCGCTGGGCGATCTATTGGGGCCTGCCGTGGAACGCATGGCCGATGTGATCGGCGTGCCCTGCGCCATGGCCGCGCAATCCGCTCTAGCCACGGCAGCTTTGGCGAGCCAGGCGCACGCCAATGTTCACCTCGACGGCCGAATCTATCCGTTGTCGCTGTACTTGCTGACGGTGGCTTGCTCGGGTGATCGCAAAAGCGCGGTGGACCATATTGCGCTGCAGGCCGTACGCGACTGGGAGAGACAGCAGTGGATCGCCTATGGCGAACAACTCAAGGCACACCGCGCTGCAATGAGTATCACCGCTAAATCACCGACCTCGAAAAAATCCGCACAGGCAGCGTCAGATGCCCAACCTGAACCAGTCCAACCAAGACTGCTCAGTGCTGAGCCAACCATTGAAGGTCTGGTCAAAAGTCTGTGCCATGGTTTGCCGAGCATGGGGCTGTTCAGCGATGAAGGCGGGCAGTTTTTGGGCGGCAGCACCATGAGCAAAGACAACATGATCAAGGCGATCACTCACTTGTCGACGCTGTGGGACGGAAGCCCGATTGATCGGTCGCGCGCGATGGCTGGGGAAAGTCTGCGTGCCTATGATCGCCGCCTCAGCATGCACTTGATGCTTCAGCCCCGCCTGGCAGACCGCTTGCTGCAGGACGCTGATATCAAAGACCAGGGCATCCTGGGACGCTGCCTGATCAGTTGGCCAGAGCGTCTGGTTGGACAACGGCTGTACAAAGCCATCGACCTGACCCGAGATCCAACGGTGCACCTGTACCAGCAGCGCATTGCCGCGCTCATGCAGAAGCCTTGGTCACGCCATAAAGACGGCGGCCTCAACCCTGTAACCCTAGAGTTAAGCCCCCGCGCCCGTGAAGCATGGATTGCCATTCACGACACCATTGAATGCGAGTCAGGGGAGTTCGGCGAGCTGGTCAACATCCAAGCTGCTGCGGGCAAAGCCGCCGCGAACGTTCTTCGCATGGCTGGTGTGGTGGCGGTGGTTGAGGAATCGACCGTCTTGGAAGAAGTGCACATTCAGCGCGCCTCTACGCTGATGGATTACTACCTGGCCGAGAACCAACGACTGACTGAACAGGAACCACTGAATAAGCTTCGCGCAGAGGCTGATTGCCTGCTGCGCTGGTTGATAAAGAAGAACTGGCCACCGTTTCGCCTGCGCGACCTTACGCGCAACGGCCCCCGCTTTGCCCGTAAAAGCACGCGGCACACCTTCGAGTTATTGCTGCAACTGGTTGCCCATAACTGGCTGGACAATGACGGGGACATATTCGAGGTGCGCCATGTTCCGACTCAATGACGCCGTGCGTCGCTACCAGGCGCAACATCGCTCGCCGACCGAGTTACGGTGTGTCGCCGCCACTGCCACCACTTTGTCGCCACGTGCCAATCAAGATGCGGCAGGGGTTGTCGCCCGTGTCGCCGCTGTCGCCGCTCCAACATCTGAGTCAATCGACCTCGCTCGGCTCATCGAGCAATTGCAAGGAGAAGGGGCTTTGCTGCAACACAGCGAAAATGCCCTTCTCATCCGCCCAGCGCACTGGGGACAGTTGGACAGCGTCAGTGCCCACTGGAAAGCCCTGCTGCTGAATCTACAAACCAACGATCAAGGTGAAGACAATGGCGCTGGTCGGTCGGCGTGACGGTCGCAACTTTGGCTATGGTCGCCAACTGAGCTACGCCGGTAGGCAGGCATTGGAAGATCTGTTTGCCGGCGGCCACTTCGCCACCGTGAAAGCGCACAACGATCGCTGGCAAGCCTTCGTGCGCTGGTGCCGCTCAGAGAACGGTCCCGGCTACAACGATGCGCGCCAGATCGATAGACAGACGCTACAAGACTACACCGAGTATCTGCGCCATCAGATTCAGCAAGGTGCACTCTGCATCGCCACCGCGCAGAACCGCCTGAGCAGCGTCAACCGCACCCTTGCTGCGCTGCGCGGTGATCAGGATGTTAGGATCGCCAGCCCGAGTCGGGCGTTGAGACAGCAGCGCTCGAGCGTACGCAGTCGCGCGCCGGATGGACAAGATCACCAACAGGTGCAGCGACTGGCTGAGATGCTCAGCGAACAGCAACACGATCGGGTAGCCGCCATAGTCCTTTTAGCTCGAGCAACCGGCATGCGCCTGCGCGAAGCGATCCTGGCTGACCTGCCACGCTTACACCGCGAAGCCGAACGCTTAGACCGCATCAACATCCAGGACGGCACCAAAGGCGGCCGTTCAGGCTCATCAGCGCCGCGATGGGTCGTGACCAGTGAAGCGGTGAAAACAGCCCTGCAGTTGGCTCGTCAGGCATCGCCGACCGGCAGCCGCAACTTGCTGGCCCGAGACGAAAGCTACGCCTTATTTCTTCACCAAACCGTGCTCCCCGCCCGCGAAACGCTGCACGCACACGGGCTGAAGAGTTTTCATGAACTGCGCGCAGCTTACGCCTGCGAACGTTACGAGCAGCTCACGGGCCACGCCGCACCGGTCAATGGCGGCCACTGCTATCGCATTGACCGTGACCTTGATCAACAGGCTCGCCAACAAATCAGCCTAGAGCTCGGGCATAACCGGATCGATGTGGTGTCGGCCTACATTGGCGGGAGAACATGAGCAAACCCTTCGATATGACGCTGTTCCTGAGCGGCGTACTGACCGGCTCAAAGGCCACGCAGCAACGTCACCTACGCCAAGCACGAATCATGCAAGCAGCCATTCAACAGCGATGGCAACGCGATAATCCCTGGACCTGGCAGCTCAAGCATGTGCGCTGGTTTCTCACTCAGCACCTGAAAGACCATTCCGACGCCACCCGGTATTACTATCGACTCACCGCCCTATTGATCTGGAAGCGATTAGGGAGCGGCCGAGGATTGCTAATCTGACGCTCGAATCGAGGGTAGGCAGTCCATCAATAAATCTATCCCCCTTTCACCTCGCCCGTACAGATTCTTTAAAGGCCCATCGACTGAATCATCTCACCTTCACTGACCGACTCCGGCGTCACAACGGCATCCTTGAGCATCAGTTTTCCGCGCAACAAGCGGTCAAGGTGCACATCGAATGAATCAAACTGGGGATGAGTGACAGCAGGCAGGTGAATGAATACCGGTTTGGTCTGGCCGATCCGGTAAACCCGGTCAGATGCCTGTGCCTCTTTGGCCGGGTTCCAGTGGCGCTCCAGATGCACCACATGATTGGCCCCGATCACGGTCAGACCGACCCCCGCAGCGACTGGCGACATGATCAGTACATTGAAACCGCTGTGGGCTTCAAATTCGGCAATCAGCCGCTTGCGCGTCATGTCTTCCGCACGTGTCGCGACCGCTTTGGTATCGCCATTGATAACAGATACATTCAAGCCATAGATCTGGTCCAGCCAGAGCTTGAGGACTCGCTGCAGACGCTTGGTCATCATGAATAAAATGACCTTTTCACCCTTGCTACGGATCTCATCGAGCAACTGCAGCATCACCGCCAGCTTGCCGGACTCCATCATCAGTTGCCGCGCTTGCTTGCCGTCCTCGCTGTACAGCGCCGGCTCATTCTCCAGGCGTGGGTGCAGGGAAATCGAGCGCAGCTGAGTCAATGCTGCCAGTGCGGTACCCCGCATATCCTCAGCACTCGCACGTCGCGCCCGGTAGCTGTTGAGGACTTCATCGTAGATCTGCAACTGGTTGCCTTTCATCACCACACCCAACTGCGTCGCATGCCGTTGCAGGCCATGATCAGCTTGCTCGACACCACTGAGAATGGTCTTGGTTGGCAGGCCCTTGAGCTGATCCTCTTTCACCCGACGTAGCATGAATATGCCAACCGCACGCCGCAGCTGCTCGCCTAAATACGCCCGGACCTCATCTCGCTCATCATCGCTGGCAGCCAGGATCGGCTTGATCCAGGTATCGCGGAAGTTTTCCCATCCCCCCAGCAAACCGGGCTGCACCGTATGCATCAGGCACCAGAAATCGCCCAGGCTGTTTTCTACCGGCGTGCCGGTTGCCAGCAGTTTGAAATCCGCCTTGAGCCCTTTGGCCGCAATAGTCTGTAGCGCATTGGGGTTCTTGATGTTCTGCGCCTCGTCGAAGATGACCATGCCCCAGTCGATACGGCACAGAGAGAACTGATAATCGCGCAGGGTCTGGTAGGTCGTCAGTACCAAGCGGCGATCCATATCCAGACGATGCACACCAGCTTCCGGCCCTACATGAAGCGCATAGCGAATGCTCTGCTCATCCATCATGTCACTGCTGTCATCGATCATAGACGCCAACTGCACCGATTCGCGCTCAGCACCGTTGACGCGATAGTCGCGCAGACTCCGCCCCGATTGCAGCACCACCACATCGCGGAACGGAATGCCGGCGAAAGTCTTGCCGACTTCATCCTCCCAGTTTTCCAGCAGGCTCAGCGGCGCCACCACCAGAACTGGTTTCTGTGGTTTGTCAGCCGCGCGCTGACTGGCCAGATATTCCCCGACCGTAACCAGCGACATGTAGGTTTTGCCGAGGCCCATGTCATCAGCCAACAGACCACCCTGCAGGCGATACAGGTCATCCGCTTCATCCTGCAAGGCAGCACCCATCAGTTTCAACATCCACTCGATCCCCTCACGCTGATGAGGGAACGGCTGCCGGGCATAAACCGACCAGTCGGGCACAGTCAACGGCGTTGCAGCAGCCGCCTTGTGCAACAGTGCAGAATTTATCTCGTCGGCATCCTTGAGAATGACCCCGACCTTTTCCTTGCCTTTCGGGGGCTCATACTCCTCGTCACGCGATTCGCTATCGCTGACCGGGTGCATGTTCTGGCGAGCCTTGGCCAGCTCCTGCTGAACGGCCGGGGCATCGGAGATATCGATCACCTCGCCAGCAAACGCCACACTCGTCGCGCCCTGTTCATTAGCCGCCTGCAGTACCCCTTCGAAGCGCTGCAAATCCTCGGGAGACTGAATCAGCTTGCCCAGAATAGCGGCAGGTGCCGGGCGTTTGTCCAGTGCAAACCAGTCATTCTTAGTTGCATCCAGCGCGCCGAAGTCCATGTGCTGAAGCTTGCCGATGCCCGCAACCCGGGCGGAGAAGCCCACCTCCAGATTGACCAGCGCAGCATCGAGAAACGCCGTGGGCGTCGCAATAAACTCGTTTACCTGGTTAGCCGGAATACGCTTGTTCGCCAGCACATTGCGGATACCCTCCATCCTCGCCTGATCCAGCAACAGCACACGATTGTCAATCCGCAGCACGCCGCCATCGGCCGTCATGTCCAACTGCGACCAGCGTTTCTCCAACTGATCAGCAGTGGAGCCATCCCCCAGGCTAGGGCAGAGCTGAAGGCTGCCATCTGGCAAGCGCGTGGCGATAACCCCGATGTTCTCCGGCACCACCACATCCAGCCGCTCGAAGTGGCTCAGGTCAATGCGCATACCGCTGCGTGCGGCGGTCTGCAGTTCAGCCATCAAACGCAGATTGGCCGCCTCACCACGCTGCTCCGGCAGCAGCGCCTCATGCCGCTCCCAGGCCTGCAAACCCATCATTTCAGCCGGCGTCAGCCAGTAGCACTCACTGCTGGTCAGGAACAAATAAGGGCCTTTGCGTGTGAAGCTGGCAGCGCCATCCGGCATTTCCAAGGTGATCGCCACACGAAAACCACTGTTGCCTGTGCGTCCACTGATCGAGGTCAGAAAGCGCCCCGGCAAGCGCCTTGGCAAGCGCAGGATTTCCGCCTGCTCAAGGTCCATCCCCGAAACATCTTCGACACCGATGTGGAAACCGTTAGCGGTGGTTTCAGCAATACCCTGCTCAGTCAGCATGTTGAACACGATCAACTGTACTTTTGCCAGCGCACTACCCTGCCCAGTTTGCAACGCCTGGAAGGCCGGTATGGGCATGAAGAAGTTCAAGCCATTGGAGTCCGGTTGCGACTGAAAGCCCTGCTGAGTACTCAACGCGCCATCCCGCTCACCGATGAGCGAGCGGAAAATATCCATCAAACCCATCTATTCGGCCCCTTCCTGTTCATCCAACGCCTCAAGCGCGAGACGTGCTGCCTCATTCACCGTCCAGCCGTACTGCTCATCGCGCACGCACATGTCCTTCAATGGGCCATACAAGATCTGATTGATTTCTCGCGTTTCGACACCGAACACATTCGCCGCATAGCGGACTTTATCGCCTGGGTTATCCACAAAGTAGCGCAGTATCTTCAGGGCCGAGGGTTTCAACCCTGCCAGCCGTCCTTCGCTTGCCTGCATCGGAGGAGCCGTGACAGGAGCATTCACTACGGAAGGACTTATATAGCGCGGCACTACGGGATAATGCTGCTGAGTGCCTTGCCGTACTGAAGAAGACGGAGAAGACGTCACAGCACGCGAAGCCAATGGTTCTTGTGCAGGAGTAGCTCTGGATTCTCTCGTTACCTGTGCTACAGGCGCACGCCCCTGAGGCGCTGACAGCATTGTCGCCTCAGTCCTGTCAGCAGCGGAACGCGCCGGCTCTGCAGGAGAATCTACCTGTCGAGGAGGCGGCACTGCTGTACGCCTGGCATTGACCACAGGCATACCAAACTTGCGCAGGTAAGACTGGTAGTCACTGCGATTGAGCAACTGCTCGATATCCAGAGCGATACCGTTATCAGCCAGGAAGCTGAACACTCTGTTCTGCCAGGAAAGCGGCGGGTGATGCGTGAAGGCATCATAGGGCAGGCTGGGATAAAGCAGCTTGTAGGCTTGAGGAATAGCCGTGGTCAGATCAGCGTGACTGAAACTTGAGCGCTCATAGGAGCGCAGAGCCTCGCCCGGCGAGGCGAGATAAACCCAAACTCTGAAGCTGTGCGAGCCCTCGACCAGGTGGAAATCTCCGCAATCGAGATAGATCACCGCCTTGTCGTTCATCTGCCCGTCCATACGAGCAAATGTGGTCTTGACCTCTTTGCCGAGGATGCGGTTGACTGAATGCTGCGCCCGCCCACCAAGCAGCAAACGGGTATTGCGGATCAGCTTGAGCTTGAAGAGGCCTTCCAGGAACTGCTTGCGTGCAGGGAACATTCGCTGCAGATCGTCGTTCTGAGTTTCGATACCGAACTGTTCCACCGCCTGCAAAAACAGACGCAAGTCTTCCTTGGACAACCATCCCCGAACCTTATGCACCCGCTCGTCACCGAGGAACTGCCACCACTCTCGGTAATTGGCCGAGTTGCGGGAAATACGCGGATCCCCCGCCAGATTGAGGATAAAGTTCAACCAGGCATCGCCCGGTTCCTGCCCGACGCGGTCGATCAAAATCTCCAGCGCGATATGTCCGATTCGCCGCTCGCCCTCGTAGGGCGCCTTGGCCACAGAGGGTTTCTGCAGTTCGTCCAGCACCGGGTCATACTCACCGGGCGAAAGCCCTCGCAGGGTCTCCAGGTAGAAGTGCGCCCGGCAGATATCGCCATAGCGCCCATCGTCAAAGCCCTGAAGACCCAGAGCCTCAAAGGTTGCACTCAGCTCATGGCCGCTGTCGCGAACCTGCTCGACCAGTTGTACCGGGCCGTCAAGCGGCAACAACCAATGTCCATCACGCTTGAGGGTTAACAGCGGATCGGCTTGCGGCCCGCTGACTCTGGGTTCAGGCAACAATTGCAGTTGCTGCAGCAAAACCTGCTCAAGCTTCTCACGCAGCCCCTCGTGCTCGTCCAGCTTGTCGAAGCGACGGAAGTAGAACTGCGCCAGTTGCTGCAGAGTAATGCGCGTCAGCCTCGGCTGCTGCGCCTCCACCAGCACAGTGAGCAAGCGGACACTGAACAGGCGCCTGCCGATAACCTCGTCGTTCAACCACAACCAGGTCAGCGCTCGCGCGGTAAGCCGGCGTTTGAGCAACGCCGGCAAGCCGTCAAAACGCCCGGTGCTGGCCATATCGCGCAAACGCGCCAGCATTGCCTCGAACGCATCACCCTGCCCTGTCGCTGCCGCCATCCTGGCCCCCTTTTCGATCAGAGTCTGCCAGACTTCAATTGTCCTGGCAGGCCACTCGACCACGGGCATATGCAGCGGGGGCAACTTCACGGCTGCACCTCTTCCAGGCGCTGACGCACCTGCTCGTACTGAGCGCTGTCCGGGCGGCGAATGGTGAAGCGGATGTCGATACGGCGGTTACGCTTGAAGTCTTCTTCCGCCTGCTGGTCTACCACCACCGGCCGGGTTTCACCGTAACCACTGACCGAGAACAGTGGCTTGCCATCCTTGTTGTTCAGGCTGGCCAGTTGCTCATCACCTGGCAGGGCAGCGCCCCAGAACTGCCACAAAGAAATGGCGCGGAAGGTTGAGAGCCCCCAGTTGCCCTTGCCCATAAACCCCGGGAACGGCCGATTGTCGGTATGGCCCTCGATGAAGATGGTATCGAGATACTCAATCCTGTCATCACGGGCGATCACCTCATAGATCACCTTGCCGATCTCCAGCGCACGTTCCTGGTAAGCGGCATGAATGTCATAGGCGCCGCTGTCGAACCCGAGCAGATCGTTGGGAATACTCAGTACCGTATGATTTTCGCTGACCTCGACCTTGATGCCGCGACGGCGCAGGGCCTCAACCGCTTCATCCAGAATGGTGCGGCGCACCTGCTCAGCTTTTTTCAGCTCGACGATTTCTTCCTCGAACTGAACCTGCCGCTCCTTCAGCTCCTGCTGAATCTCCATCAACTGCAGGATCAGAATCACCGAGGCCAGAATAAAGATCACTAGCAACGCCGACATGATGTCCGAGAAGGACATCCAGTACGGATTTTCCTCGTCGACGCTGACCTCTTTGGCTTTGCCCAGACGCATTAGCGTGCCTCCAGCTCATCCAGAATGCTGCTCATGTTCTGCACGATGCGGTGCATCTGATCCGCATAGTTCTGAGAGACCTCATTCCACTTGTTCATGCGGTCATCCGTCTGCACGCGCACCTCACCGGCATAGCTACGCAGCCACTCCTCGGCCTGCTTCTCCACCGCCTCGACCTGCTCACGCAGCGCCACGCCCAGCGAGGTAAACTCATGGCGCACCCCGGCGAGGAATTCCTGCTGGGTCGTTTTCATCTCGCCAAAGCCGTTACGCGCCTCGCTGGCAGCCTGTTCAAAGCGCTGAGCGCCTTCCAGCAGGGTGCCCTGCAACTGCGCCAGGATCGTCGCCTGCTGCTGCAGCTGGCCAGCCAGTTCGGCGTTCTGCCCGCCTGCCTGCTCGATGCGTGCAGTCACCTGTTCCAGGCGCTGGCCCAACAGTTCGGCGGCCGAGCGCACGTTGGTCGATAGCAGGCCAAGCTGATTGGCACTGCTGTCCATATGCTTGCTGCTCTGCGCAGCCGCCTCGGTTGCCTGCTTGAGCTGGCCGAGCAACTGCTGGTGCTGCTCCGCCATCAGGCGGCTCTGCTGCTGAGTGGCCTGCACGGCACTGGCCAAACCGGCCAGCAACTCCTGCTGCTGCAGGGCAACCTGCTCAAGCTGCTGCTGGAAGCGCTCCTGCCGCGCCAGCTCGCGAGCCTCGGCCTGCTCACCCTGGGTGCCGATCTGCGTGGTCAGGCCACCCAGCAACTTGTCCACGGTGCTCTGCAATTCACGTTGTTGCTGCGCCGCCGCCTCGTTGAGTGCATTGATCTGCTGCTGGCTGCTCTGCCCCAGGCTGCCCAGCATCAGCTGCTGGCGTTCGAGCAGCTCGGCCTGTTGCTGCTCATGCCGTTGCGCGCGAGCCTGCTCACGCTGCTCGGCGGCGCCCATCTGTGTATCGAGCTGAGTGTTGAGGTTCATCATCAAACGGGAGAACACCTTCCCCAGATTGTTATGGCGCTCGTTGCCGGCCTCGGCCATCGCCTGCATCTGCTCACGGGTCGAATGGGAGAACTGCTCCAGCATCGCCGTCTGGCTGCTGCTGGCCTGCCCCAATACCCGCTCGAACAGCGCCTGGCGCTCTTCGTCACGCTGCTGCGCCGCACCCAGTTGACTCTGTAGCTGGCCGCTCAGGCCCGCCATCAACTCGCTGAAGCGCTGCTCCATCTGCGCCTGACGATCATCAGCAGAACCGCTAATGCGCTGCAATTGCGCCTCGAAGGCCGAGCTTTGCTGCTGCGCCACCGCCATCTGCTGGCTCTGCTGCTCGCTGAGGCTGCTGAACAACTGATTCAGCTGCTCGCTCATGCCACTCACGGCGGCATTCACATTAGCCGCTGCCTGCTGCATCTGCTGGCCCTGCTCACGGCCAACCGAGGTCATGCCTTCCATAAAGTTGCCTACCAGGCTTTCCAGCACCTGAGTGGACTGCTGGCTGGTGGTGCTGACCAAGGTCTGAATGGCCGGCGCCATAATGTTGTTCAGGGCATCAGTGAGGGCGGTCTGCATCGCCTCGTTCATGCCGGTCAGGGTTTCCTGCAGGCGCTCGCCGATGCGCTCGTGCAGCTCCTGCAGCGCCTCCTTGCTCTCCTTGCCGTATTCGGCGATGTGCACCAGCGACTGCTCGGCGGGAATGCGCGGATACAGCGCATCCACATCGTGCTGTAGCGCTTGAATCCCCTGCAGCGCCGCACGCTCGAACATCTTCTCGATGAAGTTGAGCAGCAGGCTGAACAGCACACCCCAGACCGAGGTCATAAAGGCCACGGCAGCACCGGAGATCAGCTTGTTGATCCCGCCCTTGAGCGCTTCGATCTCGCCCGTGCTGCCTACCAGCCCTTCCAGACCAACGGTCAGACCGACGAAGGTACCCAGCACGCCGATGGCCACAAGAAAGCTTGGCGCTGCCGCCAGCAACCGGCTGGCCGTCAAACCACCAGCCAGCGTACGCGGGTTGAAGAAGTGCTCGGCATCCAGCGTGTTGAACAGCTGCTTCTGATCCGAGGACAGCACTAGGCTCTCGTCGAACTCACGCCAGAGCATGCCTACATTCGGCGCCTTGAGCTCCCCCGCCCTCTGTAGGGTTTCCCGGCGGTTCTGCGCTAGCGTCTCCTTGCTCTGCCCTTCCAGCAGCGAGTGCAGAGCCTGCATCCGCGCGCTGAAGCGGCGGTAATGCACCACCAGCGCCCACAGGGAAAAAACAAAGACAAGCGCAGTGGCCAACCAGAACCAGGCACTGATGCCATTGGGGTTGGCGCTGAACATATGGGCGAAGTCAGGAATCAGGTGTTGCAGCAGGTCCATCATGTCAGGGCACCCAAAAACGTTATTCGAATAATCAGTAATTCCAGCATCACTTCGGCATCGGCCAAATCTTCAGCGCGGATGCAAACAGGCTGTCCGCTCGCACCACGATATCTTCCTCATCCCAGGAATCGTTGTCGCCATAGCGCTGGAAGTGGGTGTTGAGCATCAGCAGGCTGGTGGTCACGATCTCCTGCCGCTTCACGGCAAAGGGTTCGTTGCTCAGGGCGGAGTTGAAGGCCTGGGTCACCAGTGTGAGGTTGCCGATACTGTGCAGCAGGCGACGGCGCCTTTCCTGGTTCTCTGGTGTGTCCTCGGCGAGCGGCCAGTTCGTTTGCCACTTCTGCGGCAACACATGCTCCACGGTCAGGCCATCAGGTAGCACCAGGCTCTCCTGCTTGCTACCGCGCATGGACAGCTCCAGCGCCTCGAGAACCGCACGGACCTTGCTGGTGTTGCGGCCCTGGTAAAGAGCGCGATGGCACCAGTTAAGGGCGAAGGCCTCGTCATCCGGCCAGCACTGGCTGTCGCCCTGCAGGGACAGCAACTTGTCGCGCAATGTCGCGGCATCGGTCTTCTGCTCGCGCACCATCTCCACCAGCAAGCGGTTGAGGAAGGTGCGGTTGTAGCTCTTGGTGGTGTAGCCACAGATAAAGCGGCGCACCAAGTAAGACTCCAGATCACCAATGGCCTGCAGGAACTCCGCGGAATCCGGCTTATGATGCTCCAGTAGATACAGCACAAGCGGCGTCACCGTGGATACATCCAGCAGCTTCAGACGCCGGCAGAACAGATCGAGGCGACTCGCCTGCCCCGGCACCATAAAGGTCTGGAAATACCCCGCCAAGTGCGTGATGCGCGCCAGCTCGCGCTGAGTGTCGCGCGGCTCATCCTGCCACCAGTCCTTGAACTCGTTGAATACGTGGGCCACCTTCAGATCCTCGCACTTGCGCATGCCCACGTAGTGGTAAAGCAGCAGGTCCAGTCGCGAGTTCTTCAGGCGGCCCTGCCGCTCCTGCTGCTTCCAGAACTTGGCGCCCTTGCCGGTGCTGGTGTCCACCGTCTCGTCGAAGTGCTGCCAGCCCTGGCGATACAGCTCATCCACGTCTTCGCCGTTACGTGTAGCGTGGAGGAAGATGAAGTTGCGGATCAGGTCGCTCGGCAGCAGCGGTGCGCCCCGGGCATTGAGGGTTTCGAAGATGATCTGCGGGTCGTCCTCGTCCTCCAGCTCCAGCGACATGATCTGGAAGCCCTCGCGCAGGGTGACCAGCAGCGCATGGGCGCGCTCCACCTGCAGCGGCAGGTCGGCGCCCGGCAGTTTCAGCTGGTTGTCCGCGTCAATGGAGCGAATCACCGCATGGGCCACGGTGCGCTCTTCATCCGCCGCGGCGCCCGGCAACGGGTCATCGTAGCGCAGGCCACGCAGGTGGCAGACCAGCATGGCGTGGAAGAACAGGTAGGCACGCACCATCGCCGGGCGTTCCTGATACTGCCGACCAACCTTGGCCGGGAAGCGCTCGCAAACCTTCTCCGCGCTGCCCAGCTCGGCCAGCGCTTGCATCACATCGCGGCCGACATTGGTCGGCAGCACCTTGAGCGAATCGCTACTCTGACGGTACTTACCGATATTCTGCGTCAGCGGCTTGAGGTCGTAGCTCAGCGCCTCGTCATCCAGCGGCGCCACCAGGTCGCGAAACGCCAGCAGCAGGATCTGCAGGGTGGTGATGCGCTGCTGGCCGTCGATCACATCGCGGTTGCCCACGGCATCACTGCTGCCGCCCTTGAGGCTGCCGATCACCACGGTGCCGAGAAAGTGCCGGCGTAGCGGCCTGAGCCGGCCAGCCCCGACCATGGCTGCATCGGCCTGATGCTGGACGATAGCCTCCAGGCGGTCAACGAGGTCTTCCCAGAGCGGCTGCACCTGCTCGTTCAGCGTCCACACGTAACCGCGCTGGAACAAGGGGATCAGGTACTGCGCGCGCTCGGTAAACAGGTCGGTGACGGCTTTCTTGTCGGGACGCATAGGATGTCCTTATCGGTGTTCTTGTTAAATCAGGCCACGGCCTGCTCGACCAGCGCACTGGCCAGATGCTCGTGCACCTGCCGGACCTGGTTCAGGCGGGCTTTGAGTTGATCGCAGAGGGCCATCAGTTGGTCGACTTTGGCGATGATGCGGTGTTGTTCGGCGAGTGGGGGTAGAGGTGTCGAAGCACTGCGAATCAGACCAACGTTCAACGTAGGCTGTGCGAGAGTTCGCGTGTCCCCCAAAAACTGCCGTCGCATTAAATCACTCTGTAGAAGCCACAAAATGTAGCTTTTAGATACATAGCCGCAGGGCACTATGCGGCAAATTGCTCTAGCGATATTGGCGCCTGCCCATGTGTCGGGCGCGATGCCTAGCTTGCCGACGCTACCCACAACCCCCATTAGAATTTCTCCACCCCGAATTCGAGTCCGCTCGAATTGGCTATCTACTTCAGGACTGATTGATTTCTCGGGTTTCACGGGAGGAGCTACTAAATCCAAGTCCGCAATACGAACGAAAGGGATACCATC
This sequence comes from Pseudomonas sp. NPDC090233, assembly GCF_044772285.1. NCBI lineage: Bacteria > Pseudomonadati > Pseudomonadota > Gammaproteobacteria > Pseudomonadales > Pseudomonadaceae > Pseudomonas > Pseudomonas sp. NPDC090233. Next base: position 93,952 of record NZ_JBIVYQ010000008.1, read on the forward strand.
GACTACATCTGGCCCAGGAACCAGAACGCCGTATGCGATTGGATATTCAGGATCTATAAGGTCGTCAAATGATACCCACAACCAAGTGGGCGGCAATCCAATACCGTTAATCCCCTCAACAGCTATGCCAGTCTTAACACTTCCTTTTTTTGCCTTCGTGCCTGCGACCAATTGCGCGCTGCTTTCGGCAATCCGCTTAAGCAACTCACTGGCTGGTTCATCGTTGGGATCTTGCGGCACCAGCTTGCCCATCACCGCCAGTTGCAGCAGGGTTTGCTTGAGGACGTCGATGCTGGATTCGGTATTGAACAGGGTATGGAAGTGCTCGGCCAGGCGCTGCCAGCTTTGCGCAAAGTCTTCGGCATCGCAGGCCTGAACGAGGCTGCTCACCAGCGCCTGCACCAGTTGGGCATGGGCGCTGTCGGCATCGGTCTGCCGGGCTTCCAGCAGGTCGCACAGGGCCATCAGCTCATCGACTTTGGCGACGATGCGGTGTTGTTCGGCGAGCGGCGGGAGTGGAAACGGATTTGTCTCAACAAAGTCTTTTGGCAAGCGTTTCTGGCCTGCCGTCCCTGTCATCTTGGTTTCGCCAACAAGCAAGAACTGCGGCGACTTCAGATAGGCCAGCACAAATCGTGGATCAAGTGTTCCGCCGACAGGGCGAACAATGTGTAGTTCGGTAGTCCCGGCTCCCAGTCCATTCACGAGATTTGAAAACACGCATGCCTTGCTGTTTTCAAAGCAAGGTGTAATTTTCGCCACACCAATATCGCCCTCTGCGAAATGCGTGAAGCCTTGTTTCACTTCCCCCCACAGGCGAGGCTCTTGCGCATGCTGATCATCGAAGCGCGTACCAATAAAGGTCATAGGCACAAACGAGACCTCAAGTGAATCTGCCGCAGCATTGCGGGGGTTAACAAATGCCACTTGTGCTAATGTCCCCCATCTCCAACCTGCTGGTAGTTCAAACGGTTCTGCTTCCTCGCCAAATTCAGCCAACGTCTTCTGCTTCTTGACCTTCCCCTCCGCCACCAGCCGTGCCTTTTCCTCAGCAATCCGCTTCAGCAACTCACTGGCCGGCTCATCACTCGGATCTTGCGGCACCAACTTACCGCGCACCGCCAGTTCCAGAATCAGCTCACGCAGTTTTTTGATGCCATTTGGTGCCCCCGCCAGCAGCGGCAGGTTATCGGTCAGCACAGTACTCATACGTCACGCTCCGCCGCCTGTGCGGCAAAGGCCTCGGCCAGCACGGCCTTGAGCTGATCGCGCAGCTCACCAATCTCACCTTGCAGCGCGGCGTAGTCACGCAGCAGCTCGTCCGGGTTGTGGCTGATCTGTTCGCCGATGTGAGGGTTCTTGCAGTCGAGGTTCCAGTTGCGGCTTTTCAACTCGTCGATGCTGACCTTCCAGGCGAACTCGTTCTCCTGGCGTGCGGCAAAGCCATCGGCCTCGCTGCCCCACCAGGCTTCCTCGACAGCAAACTCTTCGACTCGCATGGGTCTGGTCTTGGTGTAGCTTTTGTAACCGGCCGGGTACTGGTGCTCGTAGAACCATACGTCCTTGGTCGGTGTGCCCTTGGTGAAGAACAGCAGGTTGGTCTTAATGCTGGTGTAAGGGTTGAACACGCCGTTGGGCAGGCGGACGATGGTGTGCAGGTTGCATTCTGTGAGCAGCTTTTCCTTGATGCGGCTCTTGATGCCTTCACCAAAGAGGAAGCCGTCGGGTAGCACCACGGCCGCGCGGCCGCCGTCCTTGAGCAGGTGCATGATCAGCACCAGGAACAGGTCGGCGGTTTCGCGGGTACGGAAAGTAGCGGGGAAGTTGGTTTCGATGCCGTCTTCTTCCATTCCGCCGAACGGCGGGTTGGCGACGATGCAGTCGACCCGCTCTGCTGGGCCCCAACTGATCAGCGGGCGCCCCAGGGTGTTGTCGTGCTTGATCTGGTTAGGCACCTCAATGCCGTGCAGGATCATGTTGGTGGTGGCCAGCAGGTGCGGCAGCGGTTTTTTCTCCACGCCGAAGATGCTCGCCTGCAGGGTGCGCTCGTCTTCGGCGGTTTTCACATAACGCTTGCGCTTGTGCTCGATGCTGCAGGTGAGGAAGCCGCCAGTGCCGCAGGCCGGGTCCAAGACCTTTTCGTCCAGCTTGGGGTCGACCATGCGCACCATGAATTCGGTGACTGGGCGCGGGGTGTAGAACTCACCGGCATTGCCGGCGTTCTGCAGGTCGCGCAGCAGTTGCTCATACATGTCGCCAAAGGCGTGGCGCTCCTGCGCCTTGTTGAAGTCCACTCCTTCCTGAATCTTGTTGATGACCTGGCGGATCAACTGGCCAGACTTCATGTAGTTGTAGGCATCCTCGAACACGCCACGCACCACATAGGTGGCCGGCGTGGTGCTGTATTCGTGGAGGTTCTGCAGCTGCGGGAACAGGTTGTTGTCGATGAAGTCCTTCAGTGCATCACCGGTGATGCCCTCCGGGTTGGCCGCCCAGGTGCGCCAGCGGCAGCTCTCCGGAATCGGCGAGCGGTAGTCGTCATCCAGCAGCTCCCACTCCTGCTCGCGGTCGTCGAAGATTTTCAGGAACAATATCCACACAAGCTGGCCGATACGCTGCGCATCACCGTCGACGCCGACGTCTTTGCGCATGATGTCCTGGATGGATTTAATGGTGCTGCTGATGGACATGCTTACTTCCTGAAAAGGTGTTCACGGTGCCAGGCCAGATAACCGCGATGCTGCGGCTTGATCTGGCGCAAGCGCAGACAAGGGGTGATGTTGAGCGCACGGGCGCTGTCGGGGTCGAGATCCTCGCCGAGGAGAATCTGCCCCTGATCGTCAAAGCTGATCAGGCCACGGTCGAAGGCCAGATCAAGATTGGGGGTGAGCAACAGCCCGTTGAACGGATCAAGCCGCTCGGCCGGGCTGGCAGCACGCCAGGGTTTGATATGCGAGGCCCGCAACAACTCCGGTACGCAGCAGTCGGTAATCGCACAGCCGCCCCAGTAGGCCAGCAGGTCGTCGCGGTAGCCGCTCTGGCCGATGCGCGCTTTGATCAGGGCATCGCGTTCGGTGTCGGTGAGGTTGGGATCGTTTAGAAATTCCTCTATTGAGACCGAAGATTCAGGAGTCGCGGACTGGAGGGCAGAAACAGAGGATTTATAACCGAGTAGATCAAGCAGTTGATGAAGGTCGGCCTCTGTAGCGATATCCAATGCAATTGCTAATTTACTGTCAGAGCCAGCTACGGTGGGGTAACCTGTCATGTTGGTGTTTCGATACCCGGTATTTGGCAACGAAGGGGAAAGTACCTTGATGGAGTCCCATTTACCTGCGGTGGCATGTTCTGGATGAATGAGGAAGGGCTGCTTGGTAACAGGAGCACCCGTTTTGCTCATTTTGACAAATACACGACCGTTAAAATCAGGTTGCTCATACCCGTTAGCATGTTGATTTTTGACGGTCAGAACAAAGCCCTTACGGATGAGCGCAGCTGCGATTTCTAATGAATTAAGTTTGGGCATCGGTTATCCGTAGAGCTGTCGCTCAAGCTCCTGAATGGCCTGCTGATAGCCCGGTTTGCCGCCAAAGGCCTTGACCAGCTCAATCGGCGCACCGATCTGGCTGAATGGCGCCAGCTGAAGAATCTTGATGTCTTCGATGTGCTCGACGCCGGTGTCGGCGTATTTGTCGAGCAGGGCTTCCAGTACCTGGCGGGCGGCGCCGGAGTATTTGGCGAAGTAGTTGCGTTTTTTCACCTGCTCGGCGCGCTCCTTGCGGGTGAGCGGCAGCTGGTCGAAGGCGATATGGCAGATCAGGTCGAACGGATCGAGCGGCTGGCCGCGCTTGGCTGAGACTTCGTCGTCCAGGGCTTCCCACATCACGCCTTGAGCGGCCAGTTCATCGATGATGACTTTCTTCTGTTCGGCATCGCTCCAGCGGCGCAGGAAGTCATCCAGCGAGGCAAACTGTTTCTTAACGCAGCTGCGGGTGTAGTCGCGTAGCGATTCGGTGATCAGCTTCCCGTCCGGGCCGTAGTACTGCACGCGCTCGGCAATGACGTGCACGGCGACGTTATTGATCACGTATTTGACGCGCTTCTTGCCGCCATCGTCGTCAGCGCCGCCGGTGGTTTCGTCACCTTCGGTTGGCCCAGCGCCACCGTCGATCACGTCACCCTCTTCTCCCTCGGTTTCTTCCGGCGGCACCGGTGAGGAGTCGCCCTCGGGGTTGTAGATCACCACCGGCTCACCATCGAAGGCCGGGTCGGCAAACAGTTCGGTGGCTTTCTTGAAGTCCATAATGGTGAACCAGTACTTGCCGTAATCCTCGTTGATACGGGTGCCACGACCGATGATCTGCTTGAACTCGGTCATGGATTTGATGTGCTGGTCGAGCACCACCAGTTTGCAGGTCTGGGCATCAACGCCGGTGGTCATGAGTTTGCTGGTGGTGGCGATCACCGGGTAGCGCGACTCGGGGTTGATGAAGTTGTCCAGCTCGGCCTTGCCTTCCTTGTCGTCGCCGGTAATGCGCATCACGTATTTGCGGTTTTCCTCAACGCGCTTGGGGTTGAAGTTGACCAGGGCCTGGCGCATGCGCTCGGCGTGGTCAATGTCGTCGCAGAAGATGATGGTTTTCTGGAAGGGGTCGGTGGCGGTCAGGTATTCGGTGACCTTGCGGGCGACCAACTGGGTGCGCGCTTCGATCACCAGGTCGCGGTCCATGTCCTTGAGGTCATAGACGCGGTCTTCGATCAGCTCACCGTTCTTGTCGCGGGTGCCCTTGGGCGGGCGCCAGCCTTGCAGGTCTTTGTCGAAGTCGATGCGCACCACTTTGTACGGAGCGAGGAAGCCATCTTCGATGCCTTGCTTGAGGGTGTAGCTGTACACCGGCTCACCGAAGTAGGTGATGCTGGAAACCTCTCTGGTCTCCTTCGGTGTAGCAGTCAGGCCGATGTGGGTGGCACCGGAGAAGTAATCGAGAATCTCGCGCCAGGCCGAGTCTTCGGAGGCGCTGCCTCGGTGGCATTCGTCGATCACCACGAGGTCGAAGAAGTCGCGGGAAAACTGCTTGTAGATATTCTTCTCTTCTTCGTTGCCGGTCACGGCCTGATACAGCGACAGGTAGATTTCGTAGGACTTTTCGATCTGCCGTTTGGCAATCTTGGTCATCGCCTGGCCGAAGGGCTTGAAGTCGTTGTTCTTGGTCTGGTCGACGAGGATGTTGCGGTCGGCGAGGAAGAGGATGCGTTTCTTCTGCCCGGACTTCCACAAGCGCCAGATGATCTGGAAGGCGGTGTAGGTCTTGCCGGTGCCGGTGGCCATGACCAGCAGGATGCGATCCTGCCCGCGCGCCACGGCCTCGACGGTACGGTTGATGGCGTTCATCTGGTAGTAGCGCGGCATGCGCCCGGAACCGTCGTCGTAATACGGGGCTTCGGCTTTCTGCTGGCTTTCACCACTCAGGCCCTTCCACTGGCAATAGCGCTGCCAGAGCTCATCGGGGCTGGGGAACTGCTCCAGGCTCAGCTCGGTTTCCTTTTGCGCGCCGGTGCCACTGCGATCATGGAAGAGGAAGCCGTCGCCGTTGCTGGAGAATACGAACGGCACATCCAGCGCCTCGGCATAACCGAGCGCCTGCTGCATACCGCCGCCGAGGGCATGCTTGTTGTCCTTGGCTTCGATAACAGCCAGCGGCAGGTTGGCCTGGTGATACAGGATGTAGTCTGCGCGGCGCGATTCGCCCCGGCTGTGCAGCTTGCCACGGACGATGATGCGGCCCTTGGTAAAGCTGACTTCCTCACGGACCTGCTTGTGCAAATCCCAGCCCGCTGCAGTGATGGCCGGCGTGATGTATTTGCTGCAGATGTCGCGCTCAGTCAGTGAATTCTTGTCCATGTATCCGTCCCGTTGAACTGCATTGACCTCGCATATCTGGTTGGCGAGGCGATTATTGGGACGGCGTAAAAGTGTACGCTAGAACCCTTGATTACGTCCCTGATGGCTCTTTGACCTAACTGTGTGCGAACGACGTCACAATATCTATCCAGCCAGCATGGGTAAAGATCGCGCCCCATCAAAACGCGGCTTTTTTGCACAGAGGTAACATCAGTATCCACTCAAGCTACTCGCGCGGCACTGTGACGCCAGCGCATGGCGAAATGCACGTTCCCCCGTGCGATTGGATCACGCCGCTGGATCATCCCAATCCCCCGTCTGTCCTGAAGCTGCCGGGAGCTGTCCACGGTGAGAAAGCAAAGGCAGTTGCGCTCACAGAACAGCGGATGCGAGTAATCCAATAGGCCATCGATGCCGCCGTCACGAAGAATGCGATGCCGAGGCGGATAGCTCTTCGCTCAACCTACTCGACATCATGGACACCACAGCTGCTTCGACGTATGCGCCCTGCGATGCAAACTTCAGCGCACCGTAGGCCATTGAGCTGCCGGCGCCAAGACTGGACAAGCTCACAGGTAAACAATCCAGGCAGGCCTCGCTGGCGGTACTGCGTTAGAACCCCCTCAGACGGCTGAAAGCTCCCCAATTGCAAATGCAGTAATGAACAACCTGCACGCATAATTGACACATAGCTAAGTAACCCCGCATAGGGAGCCAGGCATTAACAGTGTGTCGAGGCTGGCCGTCACCTTTCTAATTCGATTGTGATTTTGATTAATTAAAGGCTCAGCCTTCACCGCGCCCCCAGCAATCCCTCAAAATCCGAAGCCTGAAGCTCCGAAGCCCCACTCAACATATCCCGCGCCAACGCCCGTCGCTTACTCAAAAGTTCATCCAGCGTCGCCTCAAACGTCGGCATCGCTGCATCTCGAACCGTCGGATAGTACACATACACATCCTTCTGCTGCCCAATCCGATAGGCCCGATCGGTCGCCTGATCTTCCTTGGCCGGGTTCCAGCAACGCGTGAAGTGAATGACGTGGTTGGCGGCCTGCACGTTCACCCCGAATCCGACTGCGATAGTGGACAGGATGATGACGGCGAACCCTGGCAGCTCCTGGAAATGATCGATCAGCCTCTGCCGGCTATTGGCGCTCTGACTGCTGGTACTGGTATCACCATTGATGACCGTCGCCCGAAATCCGAAATGCTGCTGAATCGCGTGCTGCAATTCCCGCTGAATATCTCGCAACTCGGTAAAGACGATAACCTTGTCGCCGTTGCCGGCTCGCTTGATCGACTCGAGCGTTTGCATCAGGCGGCTCATTCTTCAACTGACTGAAGCAAAGCTCTAAGCCTTGAAATTGCCACTCCATCAGACTTGAAACCGAGTTGCGCTTCCTCCAGCGACGTTACGTCGTCCCTGATGATCTGGACGGATAGGTGATGCATTTCGTCGCGCACTGTGCGAGGAAGCGCCTCAAACGCGGGCTCATGTAGCTCCAGTGCACGGGCAATGGCCGACGCTCCAACTTGTTTCGCCTCGTATGCAGCCACCACTTCCATGATTCGCGTTGCAATGCTCCGGTTCGACATAGCCATCTAACGACAAGCTAAGCGGCGCAGCTATGCTGCGTCCTTGCTTGAGCTCATTGTTAGCTTTGGTAGAAACTTAACTTCACCCTTGAGAAAAGTATTATAGAACTGAGTTAGTACGTGGTACTTTTGCCCAAAGATAGAGCCATATCTAATATCTACAACCGTAGACCTGCCCGAGACACTGAAAGTGCAAGGAGGTATATCACCATTGATTACTCCACAGGCAAGTGCTTCTAACTCAAACGGTCGTTCAGATTGAACTTCTGTTGAAACCCTTAGAAGGGGCGCACCTGAGTCATCAGGGTTAAAGAAGTTTTCGTAGTCGCTTAGTAACGCTACTTTGTACTTACGAGTTTCTCCAGCGCGAATATCTACTCCATTACCGTTATAGCCATTAGCAAATTCATCACTATATGGAGATCTATTATAGTCATAATTATAAAATTCTACTCTGACATTTTTCGCGGTCACATTAGATGTGTTTTTTATAGTAAAAGTGACTAATTCATCACTGGAGCTGTTTTTTTCTTTTTCTACCCTTGTTATTTCTAATTTAGTCGGATTCTGATCAATGGTGAGGAGGTCTTGAGCACTCAGCTTCGATGGAGCGGGTTCCAGCCATTGGTAAACACCAATAATCCAGATAATCAGCTGAACTGAACCTACAAATATTCCAATTGCAGCTCCAACATAGCCAATTCTATTTAGCATAGTCCAACTTTTGAACTGCTTGGACGATGGTATTAAAAGTTTCAAGTTATCTCCGCTTACTTAGTGAAAGCTAACGTTTGGTTAAGGGGCGGGCCTTAGCCCGCCCCAGTGAGCGTAGCGAACGATTTGAACCAATTGTTATGCTTGAGCACATAGACTGCTAATGCTCGCGGTTTGCTTTTAAATGTCTGCTACCGGGTTGAAGACATGTGCCGCTAATTGCTGCTCGATAATCTCACGACTTTGTTGGAATAACGTGCGCGCAAACTCAGGAACAATAGGGCTGCTCATGTAACGTGCAATGCATTTCATTTTGTCTACATTGCTTTGAGTCGGAATGCTTTGGCCGTATTCATCAGCGATTTTTTCGACTTGAAGCATTAGATCAGCAGAGAATTCTAGACACAGAGTGAGAATGTCTTGCTTCGGGGCTTCAAGGCTAATAAATTTCCCTTTGCTGTCAATTCTTTCTATATTGCTCGCAATGTAATACTTGCCATCAGTGTAGGCGTTGATGATTTGCATGCCGTCATGCGTTATGGCATTTCTGCATTCCTTGAAAAATGCAGATTGCCTTACTTCTGAGAAGTATGACCAAGCAATTTTCTGGCTTGTAGCTGTTTCTAAAGAGTCTTTAAGTGACTGGAAGGTATTAACGAAAGCATTGAAGGTGAAATTTATGTCTTCATCGCTTGTGTTGACAGGGTTGATTCCGGCTAAGAAGCTGTTGTTGACTAGATTGCAAATGCTTATAATTTTTCTTAGGAAGCACTCATATTCTTCCAGCTTGTTTTTTATAAAGCTGCCAACGATCATCTTATGGTGTGTTTCTTGTTCAGTCATCCGTTGAGACTCTTCACACAACTATAAATAGACACCAATTGGTGTATAACTGCGCGGACGGGCGTGGTGTATAACATTCCTTGTTCCTTTCGTTATCCCTGTCTAGGCTGGAGCTGTTGGCGTTTCGATGAGCGTACAAGGGAGTTACACACCATGGAAGGACAGCCTCGTTTGCTCGATCAGATGCGGGAGCAAATTCGCCTGCGACACTACTCGATCCTCACGGAGCGTGTCTATTGCAGGCGCGTTACACCGTGCGGCAGATATGTCCACAGAAGCCGAGGCAGCTCATGTGAATTTCGCAGCGTGTGACTACACCTTTACCAGGACTCAGCACCTGGCATCACCTGCTCTGATCCTGACGGTCAGCTTTTGGTGGCGCAGCATCAGAGAATCAAAGCCTCAGACTGAACTGCCGTCGTCACGGCCTCAGACGAGCCCGCGCACCGTGAAATCGAGCTTTCGGTATTCCAATTGGTATTTCATGACCACTTTTAGACCGAGTTTTTTCAACCAAAAGAGTGGCTTAGCCAATCAATTCAGATCACCCCGGCCACTAAATCCGAAAAAAAGAAGACGCCCTCGGGCGTCTTCTTTTTGTGCCTGCAGTCCGTGCAAAGCGAGGCGGTGCCCACCCCACAGTGGGCACCACGTCCAACCCCGCCCTACCAGCTATAGCTCACCTTAGCCGTAACCTCCCGTCCCGGGTTGTAGTAGTTCGCCGTCCCCGACCCCACCACATGCTGCTCATCAAACAAATTGCTCACGTTCAGCGCCAGGTCGGTCCCCTTGGCAATCCGATAATTCAGCGCCGCATCAAACAACGTAGTCCCATCACTCTTCTTGGTATTAGCCGCATCCATGTAATAAGCCCCCACATACCGCGCCCCCAGCCCAACGCTCACGTCAGTCCCCGGCACGTCGTAGTAGCTCCACAACGAAGCCGTATGCTTCGGCGCCGTCGTAAACTCATTCCCCTTGAGCGAAGCACCACTGCGCAACGTCCCGCGCACCACCTCGGACTCCATATAGGAATACGCCCCGATCAGGCTGATCTCCTGAGTCAGCTGCGCCTTGGCCTCCAGATCGAGACCCCGCACGCGGGACTCACCCACGGTCTGCTGCTCGATGATCCCGCTCGGCAGCACCACGGCGATGGTGACGTTCTCCTGGGTCAGGTCGTAAACAGCTGCGGAGAACAGTGCGTCCATGCCCATGGGCGAGTACTTAACGCCCACTTCGTACTGCTTGCCGGTCTGCGGTGTCACGCCAACCTGTGGCGGCGAAACGGACTCGACCATGCTCACGTAGGTCGACACCTCATCGTTGACGATGTAGGTCAGTGCCGCTCGGTAGGAGGTTTCGGAGAAGTTGTCTTTCTCAGTCCCCGCAGCGCCGATGTATTCCTTGCTGGACAGGTCCATCGAGTCGTTACGCACGCCGGCGGTGGCGATCACGCGGTCGTAGAACGACAGGTTCTGCTGCAGGAAAACGGCCTTGGTGGTGGCGTCGTTCTTTTTGCGGGTGTAAGGCGTTGCGCCGCCTGGCACGCCGGTGAATACGGGGTTGGCGATGTCGATGGAGGGCGCCAGGCCGTAAACGGAGCTTTGGGTGGTGGTCGAGTCCAGGTATTCCACGCCCACCAGCGTGCTGCTGTCGATGTGCTCGAACTGAGCATCGTATTGCAGCATCAGGTTGCCGTTGAGTTGGTCGGCGTCGCTGTCGGTACCGAAGATGTAGCGTGGGATGGTGGTGCCAACACGTGTCGGGCTGTCGCTCAGGTAGGCGTAGCCGAAATCGTCGGTCAGCTCGCTGTAGCGCAGGTTGCTGCGCAGGACGAAGCCGTTGTCGAAGTCGTGGGTGATGTTGCCGCTGAGGCTGGTGCGTTCGACATCGTGGAAGTTGTAGCTGGGTTCGCCGAAGAAGTCGCTGCGGTCGTATTCCTTGTCCAGCGGATAGCCGCCGCTGTTCGGGGAGCTGTTGGTCTTGAGGTAGTCGAGCACCATGGTGGCGGAGGTGTAGTCAGTCGGGGCCCAGGTCAGGCCGCCCATGATGAAGCGGTTGTCGTCCTGGGAGTGGTCGTACTCGCGGTCGCTGTTCTGCATCTTGGCGGTGAAGCGACCGGCCAGGGTTTGTTCGTCGTTCAGTGCGTCGCCGACGTCAATGCCGGTTTCGGCGTGGTCGTAGGAGCCGTAGGTGACGTAGCCTTGGCCGAACTTCTCGAAGCGTGGCTGCTTGGTCACGAAGTTCACCGAGCCGCCGGGGTCGGCTGGGCCGAACAGGGTGGAGTTGGCGCCGCGCAGGATTTCGATGCGCTCGTAGGCGTATGGGTCTTCGCGCACGCCGCGCATGGAGCTGAGGGTCAGGCCGTCGCGGTAGGTGGTGGCCTGAAAGCCGCGGATCAGGAAGTAATCGTTGCGGTCGTCGGAGCCGTAGTAGTCGCTGACCACGCCGGGGGTGTATTGCAGGGCTTCTTCGGTGGTGCTGACGCTGCGCTGTTCCATTTCCTTGCGGGTTACCACAGACACCGACGCGGGGGTGTTGAGGATGCTGGTTGCGACCTTGCCGCCTACCCACAGCTCCTTGGCGACGACCGAGTTGATGTCATCGTCGGCACTGGCCTTGACCTTGGCATTGATGATGACCGGGGCTAGGCGATAATCCTCGGTCGCACCCAGTTCGAGTGGGCCGGCAGGTTTGGTTTGTGGGATCACCAGGTAGGCATTCGGCCCTTGTGGTTCGAGCTGCAGCTCAGTGCCCTGCAACAGCGACGACAGTGCGGCCGAGGTGTCCAGCGCGCCGTGTACGCCCTGGGTGCTGCGGTTGGCGACGTTTTGCGCATCGAACGACAGGCTGATGCCTGCCTCGCGGGCAAAGCGGTCAAGTGCGGGGGCCAGCGGGCCGGCCGGGATGTCCCACTGCTTGAGCGGGTTGTTGCGGTCCGCTGCCAGGGGTTGGGCAAGCGATGGCATGGCATAGCCGCTGACCATCAAACCAAAGAGCGCAGCATGCAGGGCACGATTCAAAGGATGGCGCTGTGAAACAGGGGTAGAACTCATTCTCTCGCTCCGTGGAGGGTGTCGGCGGACTGGCCTGTATTCCGGCCTTTTGTAGAGGTCGGACGAGAATGAGAAAGCACCTCATTTATTTTCAGTTAATTTGTGGTTTGCGTTGCTTCCTTCGCGGCTGAAGTTGCTCCCACTGGGATGGGACTACACATAGGCCCCCCACGCCGTTAGCACCAGCGCAGCAATTGTCGCACCAGTGGTGCGACAATTGCCGCAGTGAAAAAACCCAATCACCCCAACGACCGCGCCCCCACCCCTTGCGCATGCCCCCGCGATGTGACGATCCCAAGGAATGAAATTACGATCGCCAACCCCAACGTCGCACTCACTTCCGCACGATGCTCCGGCGTATACATCATCACCGCCAGCGCCCCGGCAATGAACAGGATCACCGCCCAGGTCAGCCACGGGAACAGCCACATGCGGAACTTCAGCTCGGCATTCTCGCGCTCCAGGCGGCGGCGCATGCGCAGCTGCGAGATGGCGATGACCAGGTACACCAGCAGCGCGATGGCGCCGGAGCTGGCCAGGAGGAACTCGAACACGCCCTTGGGCGCGAAGTAGTTGAGGATGGCGATGGCCGCACCGATCAGGGTGCTGCCGAACACGGCGGCGCGGGGCACGCCGACCTTGGAGGTCTTGTTGAGGAAGGCCGGGGCGTCGCCGCGCTTGGCCAGCGAATACATCATTCGCGAAGCGATGTAGATCGACGAGTTCATGCAGCTGGTCACCGCCACCAGCACCACTAGGTCGACCATGAAAGCCGCGTTGGGGATGTTCATGATTTCCAGTGCGCGCTGGTACGAACCTACCACCGCCAGCTGCGGGTCGTTCCACGGCACGATCGAAATGATCACGAAGATCGACAGGATGTAGAAGGTGCTGATGCGCCAGATCACCGAGCGTGTGGCCTTGGCGATGTTGCGCGACGGGTCGCTGGATTCCGAGGCGGCGATGGTCACCGCTTCGGTGCCGATGAAGCTGAACATCACGGTGATGAACGCCCCGATAACGGCCGACCAGCCGTTGGGGGTGAAGCCGCCGTAGTCTTTCATCAACCCGCTCAACCCGCTGACTTCGCGGTTGGGCAGCCAGCCCATCAGCGCGGCGAAGCCCAAACCGATGAAGGCCAGGATTGCCGTGACCTTGAGAATGGCGAACCAGAACTCGAACTCGCCGTACTTGGCCACGCTGAACAGGTTGGTGCAGGCCAGCAACAGTACTGACGCCAGGGCGAAGATCCAGCTGTCCACCTGGGGGAACCAGGCGTTGAGCACATGCCCGGCGGCCAGTGCCTCGATGGGAATTACCAAAACCCAGAACCACCAATACAACCAGCCGATGGTGTAGCCGGCCCAGCGGCCGATGGCCTGGTCGGCGTAGGTGGAGAACGAGCCGGTGTCAGGGTGCGCCACGGCCATTTCGCCGAGCATGCGCATGACCAGCACCACCAGGGTGCCAGCGACGAAATACGAAACGATGGTGGCTGGCCCGGCCGCCGCGATGGCGTGCCCGGAGCCTACGAAAAGTCCGGCACCGATGATGCCCGCGATGGACAGCATCGTTACATGACGTGGCTTGAAACCTTGCGCAAGGTTGCCATCAGATCCCACGGTGTTCATTGATGTTGTTCTCTTTTTGCTGACACAAGGAAGGACGGGCAGGCGTAGGCGAAAATATCTCCTTTGAAATCAATAAGTCGACACCTTGTTTGCGCGCTGTTGTTGATCTTTGGCACGCGTCACAGCGCAAGGCGCCAATGCGGTTCGGGGTTCATTTAAGCCTCGTGAGGCTGTGGGAAATTACACGAGAACGCCTCGGAACTGTTCGATCACGACAGCGCTTTTCCAGAAACGCCAGATGTCGTGAATGGCATATCCAAACGCGCCTGCTGGCCGTTTGGAGGTTTCGTTTTTCATTTGGATATGCATTTCAGGCGCACACAAAAAAGCCCCGGTCTCCCGGGGCCTCTGTTGCCAAGGCGTCTGCCTACGCCTGCCCGGTACGCTCGAAGCGTCGGGCCAGCAACAGGTAAGCGATGATTCCCAGCACGCCATGGGCGGCCACGAACCAGAGTGCGTTGTGGAACGAGCCGGTGCTGGCTACCACGTAGCCGATCACCAGCGGGGTGACGATGCCGGCGACGTTGCCGATGCCGTTGAACACGCCACCGCACAGGCCGACCATTTTCTTCGGCGCCACATCCGACAGCACCGCCCAGCCCACCGCAGCCAGGCCCTTGCCGAAGAAGGCCAGGGTCATCATGGCGATCACGGCCGCGTTGCTGTCGACGTAGTTGGCCAGCACCAGGCTGGTGGACAACGCCATGCCGATCACGAAGGGGGTCTTGCGCGCTTTGGACGGGTGCACGCCACGGCGGATCAGCCAGTCGGACACGAAGCCACCGAGGATGCCGCCGGTGAAGCCGCAGATGGCCGGCAGCGCGGCAACCCAGCCGGCTTCCATGATGGTCATGCCACGGCCCTTGATCAGGTAGATCGGGAACCAGGTGATGAAGAAGTAAGTGAGCGCGGTGATGCAGTATTGGCCCAGGTACACCGCCCACAGGTTGCGGCTGGTGAACAGCTGCGCGATCTCGGCGCGGGTCGGCTTGCTCTTGGCTGTCTTGCGTTCCTGCTCCAGGTCGACCAGGGCGCCGCCTTCGCGCATGTAGTCGAGCTCTTCGCGGCTCAGCCCCGGTGCGCTGTGCGGCTCGTGGTAAAGGCGGAACCACACCACGCTGAGCAGCAGGCCGAGCACGCCCATCCAGATGAACACTTGCTCCCAGCTCAGGGTGTGGGTCATCCACGCCATCAGCGGCGCGAACACCACCACCGCCATGTACTGCGCCGAGTTGAACAGCGCCGAAGCGGTGCCGCGTTCGCGGGTGGGGAACCAGCAACTGACGATGCGCGAGTTGGCCGGAAACGCCGGGGCTTCAACGAGGCCGAGCATGAAGCGCATGGAGAACAGCGCCACGGCGGCCGACACGCCGGCCAGGCCCATCCACCCCACCGTGCCCTGCAGCAGGGTGAACAGCGACCAGAGGATCAGGCTGATGCCATACACCCGGCGCGCACCGAAGCGGTCCAGCAGCCAGCCGCCGGGTACCTGACCGAGGGCGTAGGCCCAGGCGAACGCGGAGAAGATCATGCCGAGCATGACCGGGTCGAGGCCGAGGTCGGCGAGCACCTGGGTGCCGGTGATCGACAGGGTGGCGCGGTCGGCGTAGTTGATCACGGTGATGACGAAGATCAGCGCCAGGATCATGAAACGATGGCGGCCGATCCCGGCCACGGCCTGCGGAGCGGCGACGGCGGATTTGCTGTTCATGTGGACCCTCTTTGCTCCTCATGGGGAGCGATTGTTTTTGTGCAGAGAAGGTGTGGCCTTGGGGCCTTGTGCTGCTTTTGGCGGCCTCATCGCGGCTAAAGCCGCTCCTACATTCGCGAATGGCCCTACAGGTCGATCACCCGATTCGGCGGCACCTCGCCACGGAAGCAGGCCGCGAGGTTGTCCACCACCATCTGCCCCATCTCCAGCCGGGTCTGCAGGGTGGCGCTGCCACGGTGCGGCTGCAGGCTGACCTGGTTGAGGTCAAGCAACGCGGGCGGCACATGGGGTTCATCGACGAATACATCCAGGCCGGCGCCAGCAATGCGCTGCTCGCGCAACGCCTCGACCAGCGCCTGCTCATCTACCAACTTGCCGCGCGCCACGTTGATCAGGTAACCCTGCGGCCCCAGCGCATCGAGCACTTCGGCGGTCACCAGCGCCTGGCCGCCATCGGCTGAGGCAGCCACTACCAGCACGTCCACCGAACGCGCGAGTTCCACCAGGTCAGCCTCGAAGCGGTAGCCACAATCGGGCTGTTCGCGCCGGCCGTTGTAGGCGATGCGCATATCGAAGGCGGCAGCGCGGCGGGCAATCGCTTTGCCGACTTGCCCAAGGCCCACGATACCCAGCGCGATGCCGCTGACCTTGCGCGCCAGTGGCAGGTTGACCGTGCCCCACAAGCCATCGCGCACCAGCCGCTCGCCCTCGCCCAGGCGGCGGAGGGTATTGAGGATCAAGCCCATGGCCATATCCGCCACATCAGCCGTGAGCACACCCGGGGTGGTGGTCACATGAATGTCACGGCTGGCCGCGTGACGCAGGTCGACGGCATCGGTGCCGATGCCACTGATGGCGATGATCTTCAGCGCAGGCAGCTGATCCATCAGAGCGTTGCTCAGGCCCTTGGCACCACCGGTGACCACGCCGCGAATGCGCGGGCCAACTTCATCGAGCAGCTGTTGCGGGTTGTCATGCTGGTACAGGCGGTGCACCCGATAGGCATTGACCAACTGCGCATCGATGGCCTCCGGGACGGGTTGAGTCAGCAACAGTTCGACGGTGTCGTGGTTCATCGTTGGCATCCGGCAGTTCCTAAGTCGTCACTCGATGCTAGGCCGGCATTTGATACAGGTCTAATATAGATACTGGATCGAATAATTCAGGAATTGAATCATGGAGCTGCACCAGTTGCGCTGCTTCGTGGCCGTCGCCGAAGAGCTGCATTTCGGCCGCGCCGCCACCCGCCTGCACATGACCCAGCCGCCGCTGAGTCGGCAAATCCAGATGCTGGAACATTCGCTCGGGGTACTGCTGCTCGAACGCAACAATCGTCAGGCGCGGCTCACCCTGGCCGGTCAGAGTTTTCTGGAGGATGCGCGGCGGGTGCTGCAGATCGCCGAGTCGGCCAGCCAATCGGCGCGGCGCATCGCCCACGGCGAGGCTGGGCGGTTGACGCTGGGCTTCACTGCTGTGGGCGCCTACAGCATGATCCCGCGCCTGCTGGTGCATGCAGGGCAGACCGTGCCCGACATCGAGCTGGTGCTCAGCGAGCGCATCTCTTCCACTCAGGTGCATGACCTGGAAGCCGGCCTGATCGATGTCGGCCTGGTGCGACAGGTGCTGCCCAGCGCATGTGTGGAATACCTGCCGATCCACCGCGAGCCCTTCGTCGCCGCCCTCCCCGCCGGGCATGCGCTGACGGCGCGCGAGCGGCTCAGGCCGAGCGATTTCGACGACCAGCCATTCGTGATGTACAGCGCCAGCGAAGGGCGTTACTTCCACGACCGCATCGCCAACCTGTTTGCCCGGCACGAGGTGCAGCCGCGGTATCTGCATCAACTGGGGCAGACGCATTCGATTTTGGGTTTGGTGAATGTCGGGTTGGGCTGTGCGGTGGTGCCGGCTTCGGCGCAGGCGTTGCGGCTGGAACAGGTAGAATTCAGGCCGCTGGTGGGGACGGATCAGCAGGCGGAGATCTTTTTGGCGTATTGCCGGGATAATCCCAATCCGGTGTTGGGGGCTTTTGTGGCGATGGCGCGGGCTTTTTTTGAAGCGGGGTGAATCTGTGCAGGCCTCTTCGCGGCTGAAGCCGCTCCCACAGTGTGGGAGCGGCTTTAGCCGCGAAGAGGCCCTAAGACTCAGCGCACCAGGCAAGGCCGTTTGTTATCGAACGTCCAACCCGGAATCAAAAACTGCATCGCCACGCCATCATCCCGCGCCCCCAGCCCCATGTTGCGGTAGCACTCATGGGCCTTGGCCAACTGATCTTCATCCAGCTCCACGCCCAGCCCAGGCCGCTCTGGCACGCGCACATGCCCGTCGACGATGCGCAGCGGCTCGCGGGTCAGGCGCTGGCCGTCCTGCCAGATCCAGTGGGTGTCGATGGCGGTGATCTCGCCCGGCGCCGCTGCCGCCACCTGGGTGAACATCGCCAGCGAGATATCGAAGTGGTTGTTCGAATGCGAGCCCCAGGTCAGGCCCCAGTCGTTGCACATCTGCGCCACCCGCACCGAACCCTGCATGGTCCAAAAATGCGGGTCGGCCAGGGGGATGTCGACCGACTGCAGCTGGATCGCATGGCCCATCTGCCGCCAGTCGGTGGCGATCATGTTGGTGGCGGTCGGCAGCCCGGTGGCACGGCGGAATTCGGCCATCACTTCACGGCCCGAATAGCCGTTCTCGGCGCCGCACGGGTCCTCGGCGTAAGCCAGCACATCGTGCTTGTCGCGGCACAGGGCGATGGCTTCCTTCAGTGACCAGGCGCCGTTGGGGTCGAGGGTGATGCGCGCTTCGGGGAAGCGTTCGGCCAGGGCCGTGACCGCTTCCATTTCCTCTTCACCGCGCAGCACGCCGCCCTTGAGCTTGAAGTCGCTGAAGCCATAGCGCTGCTTCGCCGCTTCGGCCAGACGTACCACGGCTTCGGGCGTCAGGGCCTTTTCGTGGCGCACACGGAACCAGTCGTCATCGGCATCGGCTTCGTTGCGGTAGGCCAGGTCGGTCTGCTGGCGGTCGCCGATGTAGAACAGGTAGCCGAGCATCTTCACCGCGTCGCGCTGCTGGCCTTCGCCGAGCAGCGCTGCGACCGGCACATTGAGGTGCTGGCCGAGCAGGTCGAGCAGTGCCGATTCGATGGCCGTTACCGCGTGCACGGTGATGCGCAGGTCGAAGGTCTGCAGGCCACGGCCCGCGACATCGCGGTTGGCGAAGGTCTGGCGCATGGCATTGAGTACGCGCTGGTAATGGCCGATCGGCTGGCCGACCACCAGGCTGCGGGCGTCTTCCAGGGTCTGGCGGATCTTCTCGCCACCGGGCACTTCGCCAAGGCCGGTGTTGCCGGCGCTGTCACGCAGCACCACGACGTTGCGGGTGAAGAACGGGCCGTGAGCGCCACTGAGGTTGAGCAGCATGCTGTCATGGCCGGCCACCGGGATCACGCGCAGGTCGGTGACTACGGGCGTGCTGGTGTGGAGTGCGGGAGTCGTCTGCATATTCATGGTTGTTATCTCGCAGTCATCAGTGGTTCTGGCTCAGCGCCGAGGGCGCCTTGAGCTCATTGGAAGGGGCGCCCTTGGGGCGCAGGCGGACGAAGAACACGGCGATGGCGGCCAGCACCGAAGTCACGGCCAGGCCGTACAGCCCGCCCTGGATCGACCCGGTCTGCTGCTCCAGCAGGCCGAAGGTGGTAGGTGCGACGAAGCCGCCAAGGTTGCCGACCGAGTTGATCAGGGCGATCACCGCCGCAGCGATGCGTGCATCCAGATAGCCCTGGGGGATCGGCCAGAACAGCGACGAAGCCGACTTGAAACCGATGGCGGCAAAGCACACCGCGACGAAGGCGAACACCGGGCCGCCGGTGGTCGACATGAACATGCCGATCGCTGCGGTCACCAACGCGCCGGCCACCCAGGCCTGCTGGAATTTCCAGCGCACGGAGCCTGCGGCGAAGGCATACATGGCCAGGATCGAGATCAACCACGGGATCGAGTTGAAGAAGCCGACCTGCAGGTCGCTGAGGTCGCCCATGCGCTTGATGATGCTCGGCAGCCAGAAGGTCGCGGCATAGATGGTCAGCTGAATGCAGAAGTAGATCAGGCAGAACAGCACGATCTGGCGGTCCTTGAGCAGGCTCCAGGACGACGGTTTGACCGTGCCGATGGCCTCGCGCTCACGCTGCTCGCGGTCGATGGTTTCGACCAGCGCGTCTTGTTCGGCTTTGCTCAACCACTTGGCATCATGCGGTTTGGAGTCGAGCCAGAAGAACACGAAGAAGCACAGGATGACCGAAGCCATGCCTTCGATGAACAGCATCCACTGCCAGCCGTGCATGCCCAGGCCCTGGATCTGCATCAGCGCCCCGGCCAGCGGGCCGGATATCAGCGAAGCGAGCGCCGAACCACTGAGGAAGATGGCAATCGCCTTGCCGCGCTCGGCGGCTGGCAGCCAGCGGGTGAAGTAGTAGATCACCCCAGGGAAGAAGCCGGCTTCGGCAACGCCGAGCAGAAAGCGCAGCACGTAGAACTGGGTTTCGGTCTGGACGAAGGCCATGGCCGTGGCCACCAGCCCCCAGGTGAACATGATGCGGGTCAGCCACAAACGGGCACCGACACGTTGCAGCAGCATGTTGGAGGGCACTTCGAACAGCGCATAGCCGATGAAGAACAGCCCGGCGCCGAAGCCATAGGCAGCGGCGCTGATGCCCAGGTCGCTTTCCAGGTGCGGGCGGACGAAGCCGATGTTGACGCGATCGAGGTAGTTGACGATGAACATGATGACGAACAGCGGCAGGACGTGGCGTTTGACCTTGGCCACGGCACTGGCCAGCACGTCGCCTTCATTCCGGGCAGACGGAGCGAGGGTGTCGTTCACTGGTGGATCTCCCACTAATTGTTTTTGTGCGGGTCGTTGTCTGACATGACAGTGGGGTGGAGCATATGCGCGACGGAGTTGTACGACAAGACGCCGAATGTCGCCTAACTAACAAAATACAAGCTGATAAATAGCGACATTGACGTGATAAAGCAGATAACGTGTTAGACAGATCAACAGCAGGCAGGAAAAAACAAGGCAAAAAATATTTTTATCGATTAACTTGTCGTACAAGCACTCACGTAGCAGGCCTATGACTCAACCAACCACAAAACGCAGCCACAGCCGCGCGCATGACCTGGTGTCGAGCCTGACCCAGCAGATCCTGCTGGGCACCTTCAAACCGGGGGACAAGCTGCCGTCGGAAAACACCCTGGTGCGTGAGCATGGCGTCAGCCGCACCGTGGTGCGTGAGGCACTGTCGAAATTGCAGGCCTCGGGCCTGGTCGAACCACGCCACGGCATTGGCACCTTCGTGATCGAGCGCCAGGGCCAGGCGCGCTTGCGGGTGGGGGCGGAAAATGCCGCGAGCGTGCGCGATCTGCTGGAATTGCGCATCGGCCTGGAAGGCCAGGCCGCCGCGCTGGCCGCCGTGCGCCGCAGCGACCAGCAGCTGGCGCGCATGCGCCAGGCGCTGGACGATTACCAGGACCTGGCCGCCGCCGGTGACAGTTGCATCGAAGCCGACCGGCGTTTTCACCTGCTGATCGCCGAGGCCACCGGCAACCTGTATTTCAGCGAGATGATGGCGCAGCTGGGCAATGGCCTGATCCCGCGCAACCGCATGGCCATCGCCGAACGCGCGGGGTCCAACCTGGCCCGGCATGCGTACCTGGCCAATCTGGAGCACGAGGCGATTCTCAATGCCATCCGCCGGCAAGACCCGGATGCGGCGCGCGCGGCGATCTGCATTCACCTCTCCAATAGCCGCGACCGGTTGTTGCCTGACTAGGCACAAGGCCCCTTGATTACCAGGTCAGGCAGATCTTGCCGAAATGCCGGTTGCTCTCCTGGTAGCGGAACGCTTCGACGATCTGCTCCAGCTCGAAATGTTTGTCCACCACCGGCCGCAGACCGTTGGCGTCAATCGCCCGCACCATTGCCTGTTGCTGCGCGCGGCTGCCCACCAGCACGCCTTGCAGGCGGATTTGCCGTACCAGCGCCTGAACCAGCGGCAGTTGCCCTGCAACACCGGTGAGGATGCCGATCAGCGATACATGCCCACCTATCCTGGCGGCGATCATCGACTGCTCCAGGGTCGCCGGGCCGCCCACTTCGATCACATGATCGACACCACGGTTGCCAGTAAGCTCACGCACCTTCTCACCCCAGGCGGGGGTGCGCTTGTAGTTGATCAGGTGGTCGGCGCCCAGGGCTTTGAGGCGTTCCAGCTTGGCATCGCTGGATGAGGTGGCGATCACGGTGGCGCCTGCCAGCTTGGCGAACTGCAGGGCGAAGATCGACACGCCACCGGTGCCTTGCACCAGCACGGTATCGCCGGGTTTGAGGTGGTCGTCGCTCATCAGCGCGCGCCAGGCGGTAAGGCCAGCGGTGGTCAGGGTTGCGGCTTCGGCATGGCTGTAGCCTTTGGGCGCCAGGGTGAAGGCGGTGGCGCGGGCAGTTACCTGTTCGCGGGCATAGCCGTCGATGCCGTCGCCGGGCACGCTGGCGAAGCCTTCGACCAGCGCCTGACCGTCGAGCCAGCTTGGGAAGAAGGTGCTGACGACGTGATCGCCGACCTTGAATTCACTGACGCCCGCGCCGATCGCAACCACTTCGCCGGCGCCATCGGCCATGGGTATACGCCGCTCACTCGGCCCCCACATGCCGCTGACCACGGCAAAGTCGTGGTAGTTGAGGGAGCTGGCGTGCAGGCGCACGGTGATCTCGCCGGCCTGGGGTGGTGCGGCCTCGCAGGTGCCGACTTCGACCTTGTCGTAGCCGCCACCGGGCTGCACATAGATGGCTTTGCTGGTCATGGCTGATGCTCCATTCGGGAGAAAGATTGGGGTTCAGCATAGACAGTTGCTGCCCTCACAACAGAACAATCAACCCAGCAACACCCGCAATGCCCGGCAATCCGCCGCATGCCAGTCCACCAATTCCGGCCACGGATTATCCGGCAAATTCACCAGCACTGTCCGCGCCCCCGCCGCTCGCCCGCAATCGAGATCGAACCGGTAGTCACCGACCATCACCAACTCACTCGGCGCCACACCCCAGGCGCTGGCGATCTTCAACAGGCCATCGGGGCTGGGCTTGGGCTCCGCCTCGTCACGCCCGAGGATATGCTCGACGGCAAAGCAGTCCGCCAGGCCTATCGCCTCCAGGGTGACATGCGCCAACTCCCGCGCATTGCGGGTCAGGATGCCCAGCCGGCAACCGCGCTCGGCCAGCTCGCGCACCAGCTCAACCGCACCGGTGGCTGCGGTCGAGGCCACTGCCAAATCGCGCTCGTGCTCCAGCAGCCAGGCATGCTTGGCGGCCGCCTGCGCCGCCGGCAGCGCTGCCAAGTGCGTGAGGATGTCGTGTTCCGGCGGAATCTCCAGCGCTTCGCGGATGGCGGCGAAATCATGCACCGCCACGGTCAGGGTGCCGTCCATGTCGAACACCCAGTTGCGAATATCGGCCAGGCTCATGCCCAGTCCTTGCGGTGGCGGATCAAACCTTCCTGAGTGGAGGACGCCACCAGCTGGCCAGCGCGGTTGTAGATGCTGCCGCGGCAGAAGCCACGGGCATTGCCGGCCCAGGGGCTGTCGGTGGCGTACAGCAGCCAGTCGTCGGCGCGCAGGTTGCCGTGGAACCATAGCGAATGGTCGAGGCTGGCAATCTGCATGTCGCGCTGCCACACCGACTTGCCATGGGGCTGCAGCGAAGTGGTCAGCAGGCCGAAGTCGGAGGCGTACGCCAGCAGGTATTTGTGCAGGGCCGGGATATCCGGCAGGTTGCCGTCGGCGCGGAACCAGGCGTACTTCACCGGGTCGCCGGGCTTGGGGTTGAACGGGTCGCGCTCGGTCACCGGGCGGATCTCGATCGGCTTGGCGCACAGCACCTTGTCACGGATACGCTCGGGCAACTGGTCGGCCATGGCGCGAGCCAGCTCGACCTCGGTGGGCAGGTTTTCCGGGCCGACCACGTCAGGCATCTGCGCCTGGTGCTCGAAACCTTCCTCGTCGTACTGGAACGACGCGCTGCAGGTGAAGATGGGCTGGCCCTTCTGGATGGCCGTCACGCGCCGGGTGCTGAAACTGCCGCCATCGCGCACCCGGTCGACGGAGTAGACCACCGGCAGGCTGGCATCGCCCGGGCGCAGGAAGTAGCCGTGCAGCGAATGCACATGCCGCGCGTCTTCGACCGTCTGGCTGGCGGCCGACAACGACTGGCCCAGCACCTGGCCACCGTACAGCTGGCGGAAGCCCAGGTCCTGGCTGCGCCCACGGAACAGGTTCTCCTCGATCGACTCGAGGCTCAACAGGTCGACCAGGTCGTCCAACACATGACTCATCGGGGGTTCTCCTAGCAAGGCATCACAGCTCTACGGCGCTTTCATGAAGGCGAATGATACAGGGTTTGTCATTGGCGCCGCGCATGGCCGCTCATTCAGCGCGCAAGGTCTGCTCCCAGTGGGCGCGGTCGATGCGGTACAGCACGTGGGGGCGCAGCGGGTGGCCGGGGGGTAGGCGCGGGTGTTCGAAGCTGCCTTGCAGGTCCTGGACCATGCCGATGGCCTGCATGACTTTCTGCGACGGCAGGTTACTTTCGCTAGTGAACGACACCACCTCTTCCAGGCGCAATTGGGCGAAAGCACAACGCAGGCAGGTCCACGCCGCCTCGCTGGCAAATCCCAGCCCCCAGTGGCGCCGGGCCAGGCGCCAGCCGATTTCCACGGCAGGGGCGAACGGCGCGTCGAAGTTGACGTTTAGCAGGCCGGTCATGCCGATGAAGGCACCGCTGTCCTTGCGCTCCAGGGCCCATAGGCCATAGCCGTATTCGTTGAAATGCCCGCGGACCCTGCCGATCAGCGCGGCCGCCTCCACGCGCGTCATCGGTGCCGGAAAGTAGCGCATGACATGCGGGTCAGCACACATGGCGGCGAATTCGCGCAAGTCGTCGTCGTGCCATTGGCGCAGCACCAGGCGGGCGCTTTCCAGTTCGCGGATAGGTGTCATGAGGTGTGCTCCGGTTTTACTGTGCTGCAGTTTTAAGCGTAGGCGCGGCGCAAACTTTTACCCACACGCCAACTGCTGGCAAGATCAGCGCTGGCCTTGAATGCGAACTCACCATGCCGTTGCCGCTGATCTACCACGATGACTACAGCCCGGATTTCCCACCCGAGCATCGCTTCCCGATGGACAAGTTCCGCCTGCTGCGCGACCACCTGATCGACATCGGGCTGACCACCGACCAGGCCCTGTTGCGGCCGGACATCTGCCCCAACGACATCCTCGCCCTCGCCCATGACCGGAGCTACATCGAGCGCTACATGAACGGCGACCTGTCACGCGAGGACCAGCGCCGCCTGGGCCTGCCGTGGAGCGAGGCACTGGCCCGGCGCACCGTGCGCGCGGTGGGCGGTTCGTTGCTGACCGCCGAAATGGCCCTGCAGCATGGCCTGGCCTGCCACTTGGCCGGCGGCACCCACCACGCCCACTACGACCACCCGGCCGGCTTCTGCATCTTCAACGATCTGGCAGTGATCAGCCGCTACCTGCTGGAAGCCGGCCGCGTGCACCGGGTGCTGATCTTCGACTGCGACGTGCACCAGGGCGACGGCACTGCGCGCATCCTGCAGGACACCCCGGACGCCATTACCGTGTCGTTGCACTGCGAGCAGAACTTCCCGGCCCGCAAGGCCCACAGTGACTGGGACATTCCCCTGCCGCGCGGCATGGGCGACGCGGCCTACCTGAAGGTGGTGGACGATGCGCTCAATTACCTGCTGCCGCTGTACCAGCCCGATCTCGTGCTGTACGACGCCGGTGTCGATGTGCACAAGGACGATGCCCTGGGCTACTTGCAACTGACCGATGCCGGCCTGGCTGCGCGCGACGAACTTGTCATGCGCCATTGCCTGGGCCGGGATATTCCGGTGGTCGGCGTGATCGGTGGCGGCTATAGCAAGGACCGCGAAGCCCTGGCCCGGCGCCACGGCATCCTCCACCACAGCGCGGCGAAGGTCATCAGTTGTTCACAATGACTGTGGAACCGCTTGTGGATAACCTGAGTGAAAGCTTCTGTAGCCCACAGCATTCGTGGCCTACAGAGTACTGATCATTTTTTGTTCAGTGCTTCAAGAGGCCGGGCTGCGCTAGAATGCGTAACTTTTCCACAGCCTGTCGCCCGCCATGTCCGATCTGCACCCCGCATGCCCTCCCCTCGCCGTCGTCATTGGCGGCGGCCCCGCTGGTTTGATGGCGGCCGAAGCACTGGCCCAGCGAGGCTTGGCCGTTCAAGTGTTCGACGCCATGCCTTCGGTGGGCCGCAAGTTCCTGCTGGCGGGTGTTGGCGGCATGAACATCACCCATTCGGAAGCTTATCCACAGTTCGTTGGACGCTATGCCGAGCGCCAAGGCGAAATCGACGAATTGCTGCGCGACTTCGACGCCGACGCCCTGCGCCAATGGATCCACGGCCTGGGTATCGAAACCTTCATAGGCACCTCAGGCCGTGTATTTCCAACCGACATGAAAGCCGCGCCCTTGCTGCGCGCCTGGCTCAAGCGCCTGCGCGACAACGGCGTAGTTATCCACACCCGGTACCGCTGGCTGGGATGGAATGCCGATAACACCTTGCGGATCGCTTATCCACAGGGTGAGATGCAAGTGAAGGCTGACGTTATCGTGCTTGCCCTGGGCGGTGGAAGCTGGGCAAGGCTCGGCTCCGACGGCGCCTGGCAGCCGCTGCTGGCCGAGCGGGCTGTGGATATCTCACCGCTGCAAGCGAGCAACTGTGGGTTTGAAGTGGCGGGCTGGAGTGCGCTGCTCAAGGACAAGTTCGCCGGTGCACCGCTGAAAAACATTGCCCTGAGCATGCCCGGCAAGGCGCCGCGTAAAGGTGAATTCATTCTCACCGCCCAGGGTGTCGAAGGCAGCCTGGTGTATGCCTGGTCGGCGCAGTTGCGCGAAGCGATAAACCGCGATGGCCAGGCCACGCTGTTGCTCGACCTGTTGCCGGACAAGCCTGTGGACAAGATTGCCCAGGCGCTGGCCAAACCGCGCGGTTCACGGTCGATGGCCAAGCATCTGCACAGCCAATTGGGTATCGATGGGGTGAAGGCGGCGTTGTTGCGTGAGCTGACGGATCAGGCGACCTTTGCCGACGTTGAATCACTGGCGAGGGCTATCAAGGCGTTGCCAATCACGCTGGTGCGCACCCGGCCGCTGGATGAGGCGATCAGCAGTGCGGGGGGCGTGCGATTCGAAGGGCTGGATGAGGGGTTGATGATCAAGGGCATGCCGGGGGTGTTCTGTGCCGGCGAGATGCTGGATTGGGAGGCGCCGACCGGCGGGTATCTGCTGACGGCGTGCTTTGCCAGCGGGCTTCGCGCTGGGCGGGCGGCGGCGGATTGGCTGGCGCGGTCTGCGTGACGGAACGCTGGGGCTGCTTCGCAGCCCCAACAATCTTACGGCTTACGCTTTTTCGGCCCAGTATTGAAACTCGGCACTTTGCGCACCGCCTTGACCGGCGCTTCGTCGCCACTGTCCATCCAGCGCCCCAGCCCTCGCTTGGCGCTGTTCTCTTTCGGCTTCTTGGGCTTTTTCGGCTTCTTGATCACCTGGCCACTGGCATCGGTCATCGGCACCCGGTGATCGGGAATGAAGTCCGGCTCTTCATGGCGCGGCAAGGTCTGGCGGATCAGCGTTTCGATTGCCGAAAGCATCTGCACCTCATCCGCACACACCAGCGAGATCGCCTCACCTTTGTTGCCGGCACGGCCGGTGCGACCGATACGGTGCACATAATCCTCGGCAACGATCGGCAGGTCGAGGTTGACCACCAACGGCAAGTCGTCGATATCCAGGCCGCGAGCGGCTACATCGGTGGCCACCAGCACCTGAATCTCACGGGCCTTGAAGCTGTCCAGCGCCCGCTGGCGCGTGGCCTGCGGACGATCGCCGTGAATGCCATCAGCGTTCACGCCCTCGCCCAGCAGCCGCTCCACCAACTGGTCGACGCCGTTGCGGGTCTTGGCGAACACCAGCACCTGCGACCAGCGTTGTTTGCGCAGCAGGTGGCAGAACAGGTCGGCCTTGCGCTTCTTGTCCACCGGCACCAGCCACTGCTTGACCGTGGTGGCGGCGGCATTGCGCGGGCTGACTTCGATGCTCAGCGGGTCGTTCAGCGCCAGCCCGGCGAGCATGCGGATCTGCTCGGAGAAGGTGGCCGAGAACAGCAGCGTCTGGCGTTTGCGCGGCAGCGCCGCGTACACCGATTGCAGCTCTTCGGCAAAGCCCAGGTCGAGCATGCGGTCGGCTTCGTCGAGCACCAGCGTTTGTACCTGGTTGAACTTCACCGCGTTCTGGCGGAACAGGTCGAGCAGGCGGCCCGGGGTGGCCACCAGCAGGTCGACACCCCGGCGCAGGCGCATCATCTGCGGGTTGATGCTGACGCCGCCGTACACCGCGTAAGTGCTCAGCGGCAAATTCTCAGCGTACTCGCGTACGTTGTTGTGCACCTGCTCGGCCAGTTCGCGGGTAGGCACCAGCACCAGCGCGCGGATCGAGTTGCTGGCCACCTTCTCCCCCTCCAGCGCCAGGCGCTGCAGCACCGGCAGGGCGAAGCCGGCGGTCTTGCCGGTGCCGGTCTGGGCGGCGGCCATCAGGTCGCGGCCGGCGAGCACCGCGGGAATGGCCTGGGCCTGGACCGGAGTCGGGGTGGTGTAATCCAGCTGCTGCAAGGTGCGCAGCAAGGGTTCGATCAGGCCGAGTTTGGCGAAATTCATGGCAATACCGTCAGGGGGTTCAGCGAAGGCGGCAAGTTTACCGCAACACCCCAGCCTACTTGCAGATTTCGCCCTCGAGCGGTTGCGCGGGCGCTGCCGGCCTGCGCCACTGCGGCAGGCCGATCAGCACCACGGCACCGATGATCACCGCCATCGCCAGGCATTCCTCCGCTCCGATCTGCTCACCGGCAAAGACGATGCCCAATAGAACCGCAACAGCCGGGTTGACGTAGGCATAGCTGGTAGCTGCGGCCGGGCGCACATTTTTCAACAGGTACATGTAGGCACTGAAGGCCAGGATCGAGCCGAACAACACCAGATAAGCCAGCGCGCCCCAGCCTGCGGCAGTCGGCATCTGCGTCATGCGCTCGCCCGACAGCGCGCTGCCCAGCAACAATACCGCACCGCCCACCAGCATTTCGGCGGCACTGGCCATGGGGCCTTGCGGTAATGGCAGGCTCTTGCTCCAGACCGAGCCAAAGGCCCAGGACGCAGCCGCAAACAAGATCAGCGCGGCGCCGATTGGGCTGGCTTGCAGGTTCGAGCCGAGGTTGAGCAGGCCGATGCCGACCAGGCCAAGCAGGATGCCCGCCCACTCCAGACGCGAATTGCGATGGCCGAACAACAAGCCAAAGACCAGGGTGAACAGCGGCACCGTGGCCACTGCCAACGCCGCCACCCCGGAGGCCACACCAGCATGCTCGGCCACTGTCACGCCGCCATTGCCGCAGCTGAGCAGCAGAAAGCCGATCGCCCCCGCCGCACGCCATTGCGGCCAGGTCGGCGCTGGCACGCCACGCCAGCGCAGGAATCCGTAGAGCAGCCCGCCGGCAATGACGAAGCGCACCCCGGCCATCAGCATGGGCGGCCAGGATTCGACGCCGATGCGAATGAACAGGTAGGTGGAACCCCAGACCAGGTACAGGGCCAGGAAGGCGCCAATCAGCAACAACGGGAAGCGACGGGGGGCAGGCATGGCAGAACACTCGACATCCATTTACGGTCAACGGATTTTAGAGAGGACGCCATGAAAACATCAGTTACAAAACAGGATTAATTGAGTGGCACAATTTCGGTGCGTCCCGTGCACGAGGTCAGTGCTTGAGCAACAACCGCCCCTCGATCGGCACATACCGGCTCGCCGCGCGGATCAGCGACATCGCCGTCAACCCAGGCACGCCATACACCACCGCCTCGGCGCCATGGCGCTGGATCACCCGCTCCAGCAACAGGTCGAAATCACCATCCCCGGAAGCCAGCACCACCTGGTCGACGCGGCTGGCCGCATCGATCACATCGAGCGTGATACCCACGTCCCAATCACCTTTGGCCGAACCATCGCTGCGCTGGATGAACGGCTTGAGACGCACCTCGAAACCCAGGTTTCGCAAGATCTGCTGAAACTGTTGCTGCTTGCTGTCACCACGGTCGATGGCATAGGCCACCGCCTCGACGATCTCGCCTTCGCGGCTGACCTCGTTCCACAGCGCGGTGTAGTTGAAGTGGCAGCCGTGGGCCTGGCGCACGGTGTAGTAGAGGTTCTGCACATCGGCGAACAGTGCGATTTTCTTCACCACATACCCTCGGCTGAAAAGGGGCGCATGGGCGCCCCTGTAAATGCCAGCAGTATGCCAGAGCGATCAGACGAAGGTGTCGTCGTCGGAGAAGAACCCGCCATCATCGTTGCCATAGTCAGTGTCGGCGAAACCGCCCTGGTTATCGCTCCAGCCACCGTTGTCAGCCACGTGCTCCTGCCCGCCCTGGTCGTTCCAGCCACCCGTATCGCTGGCCGGTGCCGGCTCTTCCTTGGCTACCTCGGCCACCTCTTCTGGCTGCGAATCATGGTTGAACAGGCTACTGATGCCTTGCGCCAGCAACACACCGCCGGCCACACCGGCAGCAGTCTGCATCGCGCCACCGAGGAAGCTGCTGGCGCCGCCACGGGCCGGCGCGGCGCCGAAACCAGGCTGTTGCTGCTGCATCTGCGGACGGGAGAAGCCCGGAGCGCTCGGTTCACGCCAGCCACCGGCAGAGGCCACCGGCGCGTTCGAGCGCTGCGGTTGCGCAGCCGGTTCCGGGTTGCGTGCACTCCCGCCAAAGATGCTCGACAAGAAGCCACCCCCACTGTTGCCACTGCTGGCCGGGGTCGCTTGCGCCTGGGCGCGGGCCTGCTTGAGTTCGGCTTCGAGCTGTTTGTTTTGCTCGTCCAATTGTTTGATCGCGGCTTCCTGCACCAGAATGGCCTGGGCCATGTAGTAAGGCGCGGCCGGCTGCTGGCGCAAATGTTCCTCGATGCGAGCCTGCGCCTGCGCATCGCGCGGCTGGCTTGGGTCTTCAGCTTGCTTGATGCGGCCGAACAGGCCATCGATCAAGGTTTGTTCATCGGTGTTCATTGGGCTACCTCATGGGCTAGCGGGACATCGGACGTGCCAAAGATGGGGCGCGCGGGCGGCAGATTCAATCACCGCCGTGGTGAAACTTTTTTCAGCAAGTTACCGCTCTGGGCTAAAGTTAGGCCCCTGCTTTTACTGCCATGCGATGTTGACTGATGAATCCGCTGAGCGTTCTGCGCGACTCCCTGTACTTCTTCCGCCGCCACCTGGCGAGCATCATCCCGCTGTGCCTGCCGTTGGTAGTGCTCGAAGCCTTGCTGACGCAACTGCTGTATCGGCAGATGGGCGAGCAGGCATCACCTGCCTACGGCATGCTGGTGAGCCTGCTGTTCTACCCGCTGTACAGCGCGGCACTGATTCTCTACCTCGATACCCGCAGCAAGGGCCAGGACATCCCCAGGCGCGACCTGTTCGCCCGCGCCCTGCAACTTTGGCCGCAGCTGGCCCTGCTGATTCTGATCAGCTCGTTGCTGATCATGTTCGGCCTGGCGCTGTTCGTGTTCCCCGGCGTGTGGATCATGATCAACCTGGTGTTCGCCGAGTATCTGCTGGTGCTGCGCGGCTTGCCGGTGGTGCAGTCGATGCGTGAAAGCGCGCGCATGACTACCGGGCATTTCATGCGCATCATGCTCTGCGTGCTCGCGGTGCTGGCCCCCCTCTGGCTGATCGACGGTTTGCTGCTGATGGCCTTCCCCGAGCCCGCGCCCGCCGTGGAGCTGGCCATGGACAGCCTGAGCGGGTTCCTGCAGCTATTCAGCACGGTGGTGCTGTATCGCCTGTTCATGCTGCTGGAAGGCGAAGCTGGCAACGCCACGCAGGCTGATTGAAATTTCAGGTGCCGCGCGGCTTGGCCCGTGCGGTAGCTTCGGCGACGAGCGGGTCTTCTGGCCAGTAGTGTTTCGGATAGCGCCCCTTCAAGTCTTTCTTCACTTCGGCATAGGTCGTGCGCCAGAAGTTGGCCAGGTCCTGGGTCACTTGCACCGGCCGGCGCGCCGGTGACAACAGGTGCAACTTGACCTGCTGACGGCCCTGGGCGATACGCGGCGTGTCGGCCAGGCCGAACAGTTCCTGCAAACGCACGGCAAGAATCGGCGGTGTTTCGCTGTAGTCCAGGCGGATATTCGAGCCGGACGGTACGGCCAGGTGCGCAGGCGCCCATTCGTCCAGGCGCTGGGGCAGCGGCCAGGGCAGCAGGTTGCGCAGGATCGAGGACAGGTCCAGGGCGGCGAAATGGCTCAGGCGCGAGACCTTGCCAAGGTACGGTTGCAACCAGTCTTCGAGGCTGGCCAACAGGGCCTCGTCCCCCAGATCAGGCCATTCGCTCTGGCCATCTTTAACCAGATCCAAGTGACGCAACAGCGCCACCCTCGCCTGCCATTGCCGCAGTTCCGGCGTCCAGGTCAGCAGGTTCAGGCCTTTGCGCCGCACCAGGCCGATCAGCGCCTTGGCGCGAGCCTCATCATCCAGGCCCGGCAGCGGTTCGCGGCTGAGCACCAGTTCGCCGACCTTGATCTGCCGCTCGGCCCGCAACACCTGCTCACGCTCGTCCCAATCGAGAATGTCGACCCGCTCGACTTGCTCGGCCAGTACATCGTCTAGCAACGCTGGATCAAACTCGGCCGCCAGGTAGATACGCTCTTCGCGCTGGCCCTGGCGGCTGCCCAGGTCGGCGATGACCAACCATGGGCATTTCATCAGCGCATCGACCTCGGCGAACAAGGCGGCGCGCCCATTGGCCAGGCGGTACTCGGCGCCGCCCTCGCGACGCTGCTGGGCAACCCGGTCGGGGTAGGCCAGCGCCAGCAATGCACCGAGCCAGCGCGGGTGATCGGGGTCGGCCACCGCTGCCTTCGCCTTACCACGCAACAGGCCACGGTATTGGCGGGCCAATTGCCGGGCGCGCTGCACACCGCCCTGTCCGCCACGGCTGGCTTTGCTCTCGCCACTGAGCAACGCCAGCCGGCTGTGCAGGTCGGCGCCGCCACCGCGCTGAATATCACGCTCGCCGAGCAAGGCGGCGAGATCACAGGCCATCGCGGCCAGGCCCAGGTCCTGGCCGCGCAGCAGCAGATGGGCGATGCGAGGATGTGCGGGCAGCTCTGCCATCGCGTGGCCGTGCTCGCTGAGGTTGTCGCGGCTGGCCGGTTTGAAGGCACCGAGCCGCGCCAGCAGGTC
Source organism: Pseudomonas sp. NPDC090233 (assembly GCF_044772285.1). Lineage (NCBI taxonomy): Bacteria > Pseudomonadati > Pseudomonadota > Gammaproteobacteria > Pseudomonadales > Pseudomonadaceae > Pseudomonas > Pseudomonas sp. NPDC090233. Next base: position 126,787 of record NZ_JBIVYQ010000008.1, read on the forward strand.
CTGGGCCTGGGAAAACGCGGCGGCGGGCGGCTGGTCCAGCCAGCGCAGCTGATCCGGCGTCACGCCCCAACGGCCCAGCTGCAGGGCCAGGCCGGCCAGGTCGGCTTGAAGGATTTCGGCGCTGCCATGTGCGGCCAGCTGGTCGTGCTGGGCCTCGGACCATAGGCGGTAGCACACGCCAGGTTCCAGGCGGCCGGCACGGCCTGCACGCTGGGTGGCGCTGGCGCGGGAGATACGCTGGGTGTCCAGGCGCGTCATGCCACTGCCGGGGTCGAAGCGCGGCACCCGGGCAAGGCCGGCATCGATCACCACGCGCACGCCGTCGATGGTCAGGCTGGTTTCGGCGATGTTGGTGGCCAGCACCACTTTGCGCAGGCCCTTGGGCGCCGGGTCGATGGCGGCGCGCTGGGCATTCAGGTCGAGTTCGCCATGCAGTGGGCACAGCAGGATGTCGGGGCGGTCACCCAGCGCCTCTTGCAAGCTCTGGTTGACCCTGCGGATCTCGGCCTGGCCTGGCAGAAACACCAATACGCTGCCGGGCTGATCGGCCAAGGCCTGGAGTACGCTGTCCACGACCCGCGGCTCGATGAACTCGCCGGGCTGGAATGGCCGGCCCCACTGGATATCCACCGGATGCATGCGGCCTTCACTGCTGACCACCGGGGCGTCGTCGAGCAGGCGTGACAGACGCTCGCCTTCAAGGGTGGCGGACATCAACAGAATCTTCAGAGGCGGGTCGTCGCGCAGCAGTTCACGGCCATTCAGGCTCAGCGCCAGGGCCAGGTCGGCGTCGAGGCTGCGCTCGTGATACTCATCGAAGATCAGCAAGCCCACGCCTTCGAGCGCGGGGTCAGCTTGCAGGCGGCGAGTGAGAATGCCTTCGGTGACCACCTCAATGCGGGTCTTGGGCCCCACCTTGCTTTCCAGGCGAATGCGATAGCCCACCGTTTCGCCGACCTTTTCACCCAGTTCGCTGGCCAACCGTTCAGCTGCCGCCCGCGCCGCCAGCCGGCGCGGTTCGAGCATCAGGATGGTCTGCCCGGCGAGCCACGGTTCATTCAGCAGCGCCAGCGGCACGCGGGTGGTCTTGCCGGCGCCGGGCGGTGCTTCGAGCACGGCCTCGTCACGGTTTTCCAGGGCCTGGCGCAAGGCCGGCAAAACGGCATCGATTGGTAAAGAAATCATGGTGGTCCTCGAACAGTGAGGCGAGTATAACGGCGAACCCAGCCTGCTCTATCATGGTCTTAGCATCAGGTGCTGGCGTTTCGCCCACCCTGCGGTACACCTTTTTCGGAGATTCACATGCGCATCCCCTCCCGCGTCATTGGTGGCGCCCTCATCGCTACCCTGCTGACCCAGCTGACGGCCTGTGGCACGCTGTTCTACCCTGACCGCCGTGGGCAGATCGAAGGCAAGGTCGACCCGGTCATCGTCGCCCTGGATGCCATCGGTATTCTGTTCTACGTGATCCCCGGCCTGATCGCCTTTGGCGTCGACTTTGCCACCGGTGCCATCTACTACCCAGGCGGCACCACCGCGCAGGTAGCGCCGGAAAAACTGCGCGAAGCCGTCACGCCCGATGGCAAGGTCGACAACCTCAAGCTGCAGGCTATCCTCGAAAGCGAACTGGGCCAACGCCTGCCGCTGGACGATCCGCGCCTGATTCAGCATCGCGGCAGCGTCGAGCAGTTGGCTTCGTTCGGTAGGGTGCCGGCGGCCTGATCGTCTTAAGGAAGCCTGTACAGGGATGACCACCTCAGCTGAGCACCAACGCCTATTACGGCTGGCCACTCGCGCGTCATTGGCGGTCGCCAGTATTCTGGTGCTCAGCAAAGCCGTGGGCTGGTGGCTCAGCGGCTCGGTCAGCCTGCTGGCCGGGCTCACCGACTCGGCACTGGATGCGGTCGCCTCGTTCCTCAACCTGCTCGCCGTGCACTATGCGCTGCGCCCCGCCGATGACGACCATCGCTTCGGCCACGGCAAGGCCGAGGCATTGGCGGGCATGGCGCAGGCGCTGTTCATCGGGGTGAGCGCTGTACTGATCGGCGTGCAGGCAGCCGAGCGTCTGCAATCGCCACAGCCGCTGGGTGATACCGCCATCGGCATCGGCGTGATGCTACTGTCGCTGGTGCTGACCCTCGCCCTGCTGGCGCTGCAACGCAAGGTCATTCGTGCGACCGGCTCAACCGCAGTACGCGCCGACTCGCTGCACTACCGCTCCGACCTGCTGCTCAATGCCAGTATCTTGCTGGCCCTGCTGCTGGCCCGTTTCGGCTGGCCGCAGCTGGATGCGTTGTTCGGCCTGGGCATTGCCCTGTACATCCTCTGGAGCGCATTGCAGATCGCCCGGGAAAGCACGGCCATCTTGATGGACAAGGAACTGCCTGGCGAGATTGGCGAGAGCATGGCCGAGCTGGTGCTCGGCATTCCCGGGGTCAAGGGCGTGCATGACTTACGCACGCGGGTGTCGGGCAACCAATGGTTCGTTCAGCTGCACCTGGAACTGCCTGGGCAGTTGCCACTGCATGATGCACACGCCTTGTGCGTACAGGCTTCCCAGGTGATCCGCCAGCGGTATCCGCAGGCGGATGTAATGGTGCATGCCGATCCGGTGTGAGGCTCAGTTGATGCTGTAACCGCGGCCACTGAAACAGGCCCCCAGGGCTCGTCGGTAAGTATCTGCCACGTTGCCAGGCGGGGCATAGGGCGCGGTTGCCGGGTCGAATCCAGATTGGCTGACCGCCCAGCGGTGGCACTGATACCTGTCTTGATCCTGCTGTTGCTGCCCTTGCCCATTCATTGGGTAGGCCACCACGTCATAAGCATTGCCTGTCGGTGCGGGTGCCACCGGAGCGGGTGCGACCGGGGGCGGGCTGACCACCACGTATTGCCGACTGTCAGCCAGGTACTGGTAATACGTGTCGGCCACCAGGAAGAACAACGCGCCACCTACCCACATCTCACGTGCGTAAGACGGCAGATAGTCGACCCGCACGCCATAGGGCGGGGTCACGACGATATAGCTGCCGCCATGCGGGCGGTACCAGTAACCCCCGGAATAAAAGTAGTCTTCACCCCGGTACGGCACTTTCCAATAGCGGTCCGGGAAATGGTCGACGCTGTGCCCCGGCCGGTATTGCGGCCCCGGCCCCCAACCATTGCCATGGCCATCCGGGCGCCCCTGCCAATCACCGTTGCGCCGGGGGATGTCCTGGTAATAACCCTGGCGCGCGGGCTCGGTCTGGCGCACCTCATCGCGCGAATTGAGCGGGCGGCCGTTACCGCCATGCCCTTCGTCCGGGCCCTGGGCCAGGGCGCTCAGGCTGACGCCCAGCAAACAGACACCTGCCAACTGCCAGATGCGCGACTTCATGGTGTTCCTCACGATAAAGAAAATGGCACGCTGCCAGTCTACCGCGCCTGCTGTGGCTAGCCAGATGAAATCGCGGACATGAAAAAAGGGAGGCCGTCGGGCCTCCCTTTAAGAATTGTCGTCCGTGCTCGGCACTTGTGGCGCCGGCTCACCTCACACCGTCTTCTGGAAGGTGTGTAGCCCGGGGGCCTGGCGCATCCCTGTTGGATGGTTGGCCGCGACCGCCCGCCTAGGGCGCGTCGCCGTGGACTGATGTCCGGGCAGTGATTCTGTGGGTAACGATACCGGTCCGGCGCCGGCAGAGGATTGCGAAGATTGCTCAGATAAATAGCACTTGCGCAATTTTTAACCCTGGATTGATAATTCACCGCAATCTGAACAGAAAAGGCCTTTTCCATGAGCAAGCTTGACCGCTACGACCTGAGCATCCTCGCCGAATTGCAGCGCGACGCGCGCATCTCCAACCAGGAGCTGGCCGAACGCATCGGCCTGTCGCCGTCGCCGTGCTCGCGCCGGGTCAAGCAGTTGGAAGACGACGGCTACATCTCGCGCCAGGTCGCCCTGCTCGATCGCAAAAAATTGGGCCTGAGCCTGACCGCCTACGTGCTGATCGGCATGGACCGGCACACCCCCGAGCGCTTCGAGACCTTCGAGGCGGCCATCCGCAACCTGCCACAGGTGCTCGAATGCAGCCTGGTCACGGGCATGGATGCCGACTACCAGTTGAAAGTGGTGGTGCCGGACATGGACCACTACCAGAAACTACTGCTAGGCAGCCTGACCCGTATTGACGGCGTCACCAGCGTGCGTTCGAGCTTCGTGCTCAACCAGGTGCTGGCGAGTACCGAGCTGCCGTTGACCCACCTTCGCTGAGCCAGCCTGGAGAACACCGATGGATCCTGCCGTATTCGAAGAATGGATGATGATCGTCCTGGTCACCGTGTTGATCGGTTTCATGGGTTTTATCGTCTGGGACCTGGCGAAAAAGTCCAAGGCGGGGCGCTTCGGCACGATGATCCTGTTCTTCGTGCTGGGGCTGGGGGTGCTGGCCTTCATCATCAAGAGCGTGGTGGTGGGTTTTCTGGAAGGGGTTTGATCCTTCAGAGTTTCGCCGCCACCTCGCGCCAGCACCCCTGCTCCAGGCCATCCAGTGCCCAATCGCCGATCTTCACCCGCACCAGGCGCAAGGTCGGCAGCCCCACTGCCGCCGTCATGCGCCGCACCTGGCGGTTACGCCCTTCGCGAATCACCAGTTCGAGCCAGCTGGTCGGCACGCTCTTGCGAAAGCGTACCGGTGGGTTGCGTGGCCATAGCGCCGGCTCGTCGAGACGCCGCGCTTCGGCCGGCAACGTCGGGCCGTCATTGAGTTCGACCCCCTCACGCAGCCGCTGCAACTGCTCATCGCTCGGTTCGCCCTCCACCTGTACCCAGTAGGTTTTCGCCAGCTTGTGCTTGGGGTCGGCAATACGCGCCTGCAAGCCGCCGTCATTGGTCAACAACAGCAAACCTTCACTGTCACGGTCCAGCCGCCCGGCCGGGTAGATCCCGGGGATGTCGATGTAGTCCTTGAGCGTCGCGCGCCCTTCGCCGTCGCTGAACTGGGTCAGCACATCGAAGGGTTTGTTGAACAGGATCAGGCGCGGCTCGGCCGGCGGCGCCTTGGGCTGGCGACGGGGGCCGGAGGCAGGCCGCGCCTGGGGGCGGCGCGGCTTTGAACGGGGGGGCAGTGGCATGGATCCTCAGCGGAACGGCGGCTCATCGAAGCTGCGCAGTTTACGCGAGTGCAACGAATTGAGCTCGGTGCGCAGCAGGTCGAGGGCGGCGATGCCGATCTTCAGGTGCTGGCTGACCGCACGGTTGTAGAAGGCGTTGGCCGAGCCCGGCAGCTTGATCTCGCTGTGCAGCGGCTTGTCGGAGACGCATAGCAAGGTGCCATACGGCACCCGCAGGCGATAGCCCTGGGCGGCGATGGTACCGCTTTCCATGTCCACCGCCACGGCGCGCGACAGGTTGATCAACGGACGCTCCTGTGCCCAGCGCAGCTCCCAGTTGCGGTCGTCGTAGGTCAGCACGGTGCCGGTGCGCAGGCGCTTTTTCAGCTCCTCGCCGCGCTCGCCGGTAACCTGCGCTGCTGCCTCTTGCAGCGCCAGCTGCACTTCGGCCAGCGCCGGGATGGGGATGTTCGGTGGCACCACGCGGTCGAGGATGCCGTCACGGCGCATGTAGGCGTGGGCCAGCACGTAGTCACCGATGGTCTGCGACTGACGCAGGCCGCCACAGTGGCCGATCATCAGCCAGCAGTGCGGGCGCAGCACGGCCAGGTGGTCGGTGATGTTCTTGGCGTTGGACGGGCCGACACCGATGTTGACCAGGGTAACCCCGTCGCCATCGGCGGCAATCAGGTGATAGGCCGGCATCTGGTAGCGGTGCCAGACCACGCTGGCCACCAAAGCCTGCGCTTCTCCGTGGTCCATGCCCTTTTCGATCGACACGTTGCCCGGCAGCACCATGCGCACGAAGCGCGGGTCTTCACGCAGCATCTCCAGGCCGTGGCTGATGAACTGGTCGACGTACCGGTGGTAGTTGGTCAGCAGGATCCACGGCTGAACATGGCGCCAGTCGCTGCCGGTGTAGTGCACCAGGCGGCGCAGCGAGAAGTCCACGCGGGCGGCATCGAACAGCGCCAGCGGCAGGGTTTCGGCGCTGCCCCAGTCGCACAGGCCGTCGGCGATGTTGTCGGTGGCGGCCGACAGGTCGGTGCTGGGGAACACCCGCGCCAGCTCAGCGGCGGTGATGCCACTGCCGGCCAGCTCATCGCCCTGGTCAACGACGTAGGGGTACGGAATGTTCTGTTCGCTGACACCGACTTCGACGGTCACCGTGTAGTCGTGCATCAACGGGCGCAACTGCTCAAGCAGGTAGCCACGAAATGCCGCCGGCTGAGTGACGGTGACGCTGTAGGTGCCGGCCACCTGCACCTTGGCGTAGGCGCGGGTAGTGGCGGCGACTTCGCCGTGGCTGTAGTAGGTCAGGCGCAATGCCGGGTAGCGGTACACGGCGCGCTCGTCGGCGTCGGGTTCGGTACGGTCTTTCAGGTACCGTTTGAGGGCCTGACTGAGGGCGCCAGTGGCCTGTTCATGCAGGGCCGCCAGACGGTCGACGGCCTGTTCGGGAGTATCAACGACTACAAAGGCGTGGCTCACACTGTGCTTCCTGTCTGGACATGCATGTCAGCCATCTTGCCTGCCTTCGCCGCTAAAAACACCCCCTGTCAGCCTGGCCAGACCGGCGTGGCCCGTGCGACCAGCGCCGCAACATCGGCGCCACGTGGCAACGCCCCGTAAACTCGCCCGCCGCCTGCCAGGCGGCTGCCGATAAAGGCATCACTGACCGCAGCGTTACCCGCTTCGAGCAACAGCTTGGCCTGCAAGGCCAGGGCGATGTCTTCGGTCAGCTGACGGGCGCGGTACTGGATGTCGCTGGTGTCGGCAAACGCCCCCTTGAGATTGCCGATGTGCGCGGCCAGGCGCGGGTCGCCGTGGCCATCGCCCAGCTCGGTGAACAGCGCATCGAGCACGCCCGGCTCCTTGGACAGGGCTCGTAGCACGTCCAGGCACTGCACGTTGCCAGAGCCTTCCCAGGTGGAGTTGACCGGCGCCTCGCGGTACAGGCGCGGGAGGATGCTGTCTTCGACATACCCGGCGCCGCCCAGGCACTCGGCGGCCTCGTTGATCATGGCCGGGGCACGCTTGCAGATCCAGTACTTGCCCACCGCCGTGACCAGCCGGGCGAAGTGCGCCTGTTGCGGGTCGTCGAGCTGTTCCAGGGCCTGGCCCATGCGCAGGCTCAAGGCCAGCGCCGCCTCGCTTTCCAGGGCCAGGTCGGCCAGCACGTTCTGCATCAGCGGCTGTTCGTTCAGCACCCGGCCACCGACCTTGCGGTGCGCGCAGTGATGGGTGGCTTGGGTCAAGGCCTGGCGCATCAGGGCGCTGGAGCCGACCATGCAGTCGAAACGGGTCATCGCCACCATCTCGATGATGGTCGGCACGCCCCGGCCCTCCTCACCGACCATCCAGGCCAGGGCACCGCGGAACTCTACTTCGCTGGAAGCGTTGGAGCTGTTGCCGAGCTTGTTTTTCAGGCGCTGGATATAGAACTGGTTGCGGTTGTCGTCCGGGCGATGGCGCGGCAGCAGGAAGCAACTCAGGCCCTTTTCGGTCTGCGCCAGGGTGAGGAAGGCATCGCACATCGGCGCCGAGCAGAACCACTTGTGCCCGACCAGCTCGTAAGCCTGGCCAGGCCCGGGGCTGCCAACCGGATAGGCGCGGGTGGTATTGGCGCGCACGTCGGTGCCGCCCTGCTTTTCGGTCATGGCCATGCCGATGGTGACCCCTGCCTTGTGCCGGTCGCCGACATTGCGCGGATCGTACTCGCGGGCGAGGATCTTCGGCAGCCAGTACTCGGCCAATTCGGGCTGGAGCCTGAGCGCAGGGACTGCGGCAAAGGTCATGGTCAGTGGGCAGCCGCTGCCGGCTTCGGCCTGGCTGTGCAGGTAGGTCATCGACGCCCGGGCCACGTGTGCGCCAGGGCGTGGCTCGGCCCAGGGCAACGAGGGCAAGCCGTGTTCGACGGCCGTGCGCATCAGTTCGTGGTAAGCGGGATGGAATTCAACCAGGTCGATGCGGTGACCGTAACGGTCGTGGCTGCTGAATTCGGGCTTGTGTGCGTTGGCCAGAAAACCCGCGGCCATCAGTGGCCCACCGGCCAGGGCACCATAAGCGTCGATCCGCGACTCCGCCCAACCGGCCCCGAAACGCCGTGACCATTCCTGTAAAGGCAGATCGAGGCGGTACAGGTTGGCGCCGTCGAGGGACGGCGGCTGGTTGGTGACTTCGTGGGTTTCAGCGTACTGGTGCAGGTTCATCGGGAGCTCCTGGGGGCCGGGTCAGGCTGAGAGTTCCAGTGAAGCACCATCTTGAGATGAGGCAAAGTGACGAAAGTGACTAAAGGTGTGGGTGGTATTGGGGGCGCATGTCTTGAGTTTGATGGTGGTGCGCATATCGAGCGCCGCCCGCGCGGCGCTCGATCTCTATGCCACCACATCCCTCAAGCCTGGCACCCTGGGTTCACCTCAAAACCGCACATCCCCCGACACCACCCTCCCCGCCGGCATCTGCACCTGCGCTATCGCCACGTCGAGGCTCAACTCGAACCGGCTACCCAACCCCCGCGTAGACTCATGCACCAGCTGGCCACCCAGCACCTCGCCCATCTGCCGGCAGATCGACAGGCCGATACCCAACCCGCCATAACGCCGGGTCATCGAGCCATCGACCTGGAAGAAGCGCTGGTACAGGATCGCCTGATCCAGGTCATCGAAACCAATACCGCTGTCACTGACGGTGAAGGTCAGCGCCAGGCTGTCCGGCCCCAGACGGCGACCGCGTACCTGCACCATCACGCCGCCCTGGTGGGTGAACTTGAGGCCGTTGTCCACCAGGCATCCCAGGCAGCGCGCCAGCTTGTGCGCATCGCCCAGCAATTCGTCCGGCAGCTCGGCGGGAATGTCCAGGCTCAGGTACAGCCCCTTGCCCAGCGCCGTTCCGGCATAGCTGGCACGCAGGTCCTGGAGCATGCGCCGCAAACTGAACGGCGCGGGTTGCAGGCGCATGCGGCCGGCCTGCAGTTCGGTGAGGGTGAGGATATCGTCGACCATGTCCATCATGTTCTGCGCCGAGCCGACCGCGGTGCGCTGGTACTGGGCCATCTCGGCGCTCATCGGCAAGGTCTGCATCAGCTCCAGTGAACCGATCACGCCATTCATCGGCGTGCGCAGCTCGTGGGTGACGGTGGCGAGGAATTCGTCCTTGAGGTGGTTGCTGCGGGCCAGCTGCTGGTTCAGGTGCTCCAAGGTCCGGCCGGTCTCGCGCAGGGTCTGCGCCTGCTGTTCGCGCATGCTGTTGATACGGTCGGCCAGGGCCAGTGACAACAGCGCGACCTCCAGCGCCGAACCGAGCTGGCTGGCATACATGGTCAAGAACACGTTCGGCAGGTAACCGAGCACCATCAAGGTATTGACCAGCCCTCCGAGCAGGAACGCCGTCCAGGCGATGATGAACCAGCGGGCCACGCGCAAACCCCGCACCCAGGCATACAACCCCGCAGCGAAAATGCTCACGGTGAATAACAGCGCCAGCCCCGTGGCCATGCGCAGGGCGATGCCGTAGGGCATGCTCACCGCCAGCAGCATCACCAGCGCGCCACCCAGCATCAACAGCTGCAGCAAGCGGTCGAGGCCCCGGCTGATCTTGCCCAGGCGCAGGAAATGGCGGGCGAACTGGCAGCCGAACAAACCCGCCGCGCCAATGAACAGTGGCGTTGCGGCATTCGCCCACCACGGGCTGTCCGGCCAGAAATACGCTACCCCGGCGCCATTGACCGAAACCTGATAGAGGCCGAACGAAGCAATGTAGAGGATGTAGTAGAGGTAGCTGACATCGCGCACGCTGAGGTAAATGAACAGGTTGTACACCAGCATCACCAGCAAGACGCCGTAGATCATCCCCAGTACATAGTGGCGGGTTGGCTGCTCCTCCATATAGGCTTCGGCGGACCACAGCGCCAGCGGCGCCTGCACCGAGCCCTCGCTATGCAGCCGCAGGTAGACGGTGGTGGCCTGGCCGGGTTGCAGGGGCAATTCGAACAGGTAGTTGTTCTGGCGAATCTGGCGGCTGTCGTAGGGTAAGGCGTCGCCGGTGCGCTGAGCCAGACGGTAGCGACCATCAGCCCCAGGCAGGTACAGTTCGAGGTGATCCAACGGGGGGTAGGCCAGTTCCAGCAACCACTGGCGCGGTACCGCGTCTACCGAGGCCTGGTAGCGCAGATCGACCTTCAACCAGAACACCGAAGTCGAATAGCCGGCGTTCAGCACGTCCTCACGGTGCGCACGGAAGCGGCTGGCGAACGCGGGTGCGGTGACCTGGGCAATGCTGGCGCTGCCATCGCGGTCTTCATAGACCTGCATGACCTTGCCCAGCGCAAGGTGCCGGGTGCTGGCGTCGAAATCGACCGCAGCGGCCAGCGCGGGCAAGCAGCCCAGTAGCAAAATCAGAAGATAGCGCATACAGCCCCAGCATGGCCTGCCCGGTCGCGTCGCGATGGCCCCCTATCCCTATGAGACGACGAAATCCGGCACTGCCCGTTTATCGAGTTATCCGAGCACTCTAGCATAGCTTTCCACGCTGGCCACCGGCCATCTAAATTTTGAGAGAAAAGGCTCTATCTCAATGCTTTCGAGCCAGCAAAGCACCTGAATTTGACCTATCGGTCAGCAAAAGCCGTTTGTAGGACGATCCGTACAAATGGGTTTGGTGGTAAGCTCGCCGACCATGAATACCTACAGCTCCCGCCCCATTGTCCTCTGTCTCTCCGGCCACGACCCAAGTGGCGGCGCCGGCTTGCAGGCAGACATTGAAGCCCTGATCGCCCAAGGCTGTCACGCCGCACCCGCGGTGACCGCCCTGACCGTGCAGGATACCGTCAACGTTTCCGACTTCCGCGTGCTCGACCGCGAGTGGGTGCTGGCCCAGGCCAACGCCGTGCTGGCCGACTCCACGGTGGCCGCGGTCAAGCTGGGCATGCTCGGTTCAATCGAAATGGTCGACACCGTCGCCGAACTGCTCAGCGCCCACCCGCACCTGCCAGTGGTCTGCGACCCGGTGCTGCGCGCGGGCGGCGGTGGCCGCCTGGGCAAGGACGAAGTCGGCTATGCCGTGCGCGAGCGCCTGTTGCCATTGGCCGCCATCGCCACGCCGAACCTGCCCGAGGCGCGCATCCTTGCCGAACTGCCCGAGGGCAGCGCCGACGAGTGTGCCGACAAATTGTTGCCGTTCTGCAAGCACCTGTTGATTACCGGTGGCCACGGCGACGAAGACGAAATCCACAACCGCCTGTACAGCCGCGACGGCCAGCGCCACACCTGGACCTGCCAGCGCCTGCCGGGCAGCTATCACGGCTCGGGCTGCACCCTGGCCAGCACTCTGGCCGGCCGCCTGGCCCTGGGCGAGAATCTGCAAAGCGCCGTGCGCAGTGCTCTCGATTACACCTGGCGCACCCTGCGTGACGCCGAGCAGCTGGGCAAGGGCCAGTTCGTGCCACGCCGCCTGCCCCTGGATTTCTGCTCCTGATACGAGGCTTTCCGATGTCGCTACGCGGTCTGTACGCAATCACCGACAGCCAGCTGCTCGCCGGCCGTTTCCTGTCCCATGTCGAAGCGGCGCTGGAAGGCGGCGTATGCCTGCTGCAGTACCGCGACAAAAGCGATGACGCCGCCCGCCGACTGCGCGAAGCCGAAGGGCTGATGAAGCTCTGCGAGCGCTACGGCACCCAACTGCTGATCAACGACGACGCCGAACTGGCCGCGCGCCTGGGCGTCGGCGTGCACCTGGGCCAGACCGACGGCCCGCTGACCCCGGCCCGCGCCCTGCTGGGCCGTCAGGCGATCATCGGCTCGACCTGCCACGCCAGCCTCGAACTGGCTGCGCAGGCTGCCAGCGAAGGGGCCAGCTATGTCGCCTTTGGCCGCTTCTTCAATTCCGTGACCAAGCCCGGTGCACCTGCTGCCAATGTCGAGCTGCTGGAACAGGCCCGTGCCCAGGTCAAGCTGCCGATCGCGGTGATCGGCGGCATCACCCTCGACAACGCCGCCCCGCTGGTCGCCCACGGTGCCGACCTGCTGGCGGTGATCCATGGCCTGTTCGGTGCCGACAGCGCGCAGGAAGTCACCCGCCGCGCCCGCGCCTTCAACGCCCTGTTCGCTTCCTGATTTCGAGAGAAGATCCCATGTCCCGTTCCGAATCCCTGTTCGCCCAAGCCCAGAAGCACATCCCCGGTGGCGTCAACTCGCCGGTCCGTGCCTTCAAGAGCGTCGGCGGCACCCCGCTGTTCTTCAAGCATGCCGAAGGCGCCTATGTGGTCGACGAAGACGACAAGCGCTACGTCGACTACGTGGGTTCCTGGGGCCCGATGATCCTCGGCCACGGTCACCCTGAGGTGCTCGACGCGGTGCGCAACCAGTTGCAGCACGGCCTGTCCTACGGCGCCCCGACCGCGATGGAAACCGAGATGGCCGACCTGGTCTGCTCGCTGGTGCCGTCGATGGAGATGGTGCGCATGGTCAGCTCCGGCACCGAAGCCACCATGAGCGCGATCCGCCTGGCCCGTGGCTACACCGGCCGCGACGCCATCATCAAGTTCGAAGGCTGCTACCACGGCCACTCCGACAGCCTGCTGGTCAAGGCCGGCTCCGGCCTGCTGACCCAGGGTGTACCGAGCTCGGCAGGCGTGCCGGCGGACTTCGCCAAGCACACCCTGACCCTGCCATTCAACGACATCGCCGCGGTCGAGAAGACCCTGGCCGACGTCGGCCAGACCGTGGCCTGCATCATCGTCGAGCCGGTAGCCGGCAACATGAACTGCGTACCCCCTGCGCCAGGCTTCCTCGAAGGCCTGCGCGAGCAGTGCGACAAGCACGGCGTGGTGCTGATCTTCGACGAAGTGATGACCGGTTTCCGCGTTTCGCTCGGCGGCGCCCAAGGCCACTATGGCATTACCCCGGACCTGTCGACCTTCGGCAAGATCGTCGGCGGTGGCATGCCGGTCGGCTGCTTCGGCGGCAAGCGCGAGATCATGGGCTGCATCGCCCCATTGGGCCCGGTGTACCAGGCCGGCACCCTGTCGGGTAACCCGCTGGCCATGGCCGCAGGCCTGACCACCCTGAAACTGATCAGCCGCCCAGGCTTCCACGCCGAGCTGACCGATTTCACCAGCCGCATGCTCGACGGCCTGCAGCAGCGTGCCGATGCCGCTGGCGTGCCGTTCGTCACCACGCAGGCCGGTGCCATGTTCGGCCTCTACTTCAGCGGCGCCGACGACATCGTCACCTTCGAAGACGTGATGGCCAGCGATGCCGACCGCTTCAAGCGCTTCTTCCACCTGATGCTCGAAGGTGGCGTGTACCTGGCCCCGAGCGCGTTCGAGGCGGGCTTTACCTCCATCGCCCATGGTGAAAAAGAGCTGCAGATCACCCTGGACGCGGCTGAGCGGGCGTTTGCCAAGCTGAAGTAAGCGATAAACTGTGCTGGCCTCATCGCGGATGAATCCGCTCCTACAAATTCGTAGGAGCGGATTCATCCGCGATGGGGCCGGTGCAGACAATTAAAGTCAGTAACTTTCCCCTCCGACACAGAAATTCGAGTAAAACTTTGTAAGGTTGGCGCTGCTTATCCCATAATGTGCCACCAGAGACATTGGCCGTAGTTCCGCAGAGGTAAGTCGATCCCCATGAACCGCACCGGCCGCGCCCTGACCCTGGGCTGCCTGTTGCTTCTTCAGCCCCTGCTGGCACTGGCAGAGGGCGGTAACTCGTTGCTGATTCCGGCAACGGGGCGCTGCACGCTCGATGTCCAGCCGCAGGACCTGGAAAACGCGCTGAATGCTTGCGAGCAGACGGCGACGAGCGGGGACGCCCAGGCGCAGTATGAACTGGGTGAGTACTACTACACGCAAACGCCGAAAGACCTGAAAAAGGCCCTGGACTGGTTCGGCAAAGCCTCGCTGCAAGGCCATGCCGACGCCCAGTACCGCCTTGGCGCGATGTTCTTCCACGGCGAAGGGGTCAAGGCCAACAATGTGCAAGCCTATATTCTGCTGAAGATGGCCGCCGTCAACGGCGCCGAAGACGCACTGGACATGGCCGACGAAGTGACCGAGCAGATGCCACGCGATGAACTGGAGCACGCCACCCAGGTGCTGGGCCAGATCTTCCGCAAGTACCTGCTGGAACTACAGAACGCCGAAGGGCGCTCGCCCTTCTCGCCACTCCCCTGATTCGCCTTACTTCTCCGGCATCGGCATGGGGAACGGCATTACATTGCCGGTCACCTTCGCCTCGCTGATCTTGGCCGTGCCCAGGCGCTCCACCTCGTCGATACGCACGATCGAGTGCATCGGCACGAAGCTGCGGATCACACCCTCGAACTGGTTCTTGAGCTTCTCTTCGCTCGGGTCGACGACGATCTGCGCGCGCTCACCGAAGACAAATTCCTCGATTTCCAGAAAACCCCACAGGTCGCTCTGGAAGATCTGCTTGGCATACATCTCGAAGACCTGCCCCTGGTTGAGGAAGATCACTTTGTAGATGGCGGGTTCGCGTTTGCTCATGTTTGGCGGGTTAACACATGCGTAAGAAAAGGCGCGCATCATAACAGTGCCCGCAGGCGCTCCATACCCTTGATCGTTTCAGTGCTTTCGCCCCTGCCCTTCAAGGGTTATTCTTGAGTTCACCCTTATTGCCGTCGAGCGGCTAAAAACGACCTTGAACGCACCCATACAACCTCATCGTTTCATCCTCGAACCCTTCGAGGCCCACCGTTTCGCCAACCTGTGCGGCCAGTTCGACGAGCATCTGCGCCTGATCGAGCAACGCCTGGCCATCGAGATCCGCAACCGCGGCAATCAATTCGAGCTGATCGGCGAACCCAAGACCACCTCCGCTGCCGAGCAACTGCTGCGCCGCCTCTACCGCGAGACCAAGGCCACCGAGCTGTCGCCGGAGACCGTGCACCTGTACCTGCAGGAGTCGACCGTCGAGACCCTCGACAACCCGGCGGTCAACGAGGTCAGCGTCTCGTTGCGCACGCGCAAGGGCAACATTCGCCCGCGCGGCGTCAACCAGCAGCGCTACGTAAAAGAAATCCTGGCCAACGATATCAACTTCGGCGTCGGCCCGGCCGGTACCGGCAAGACCTACCTGGCCGTGGCCTGCGCCGTGGATGCCCTGGAGCGCGAACAGGTGCGCCGCATCCTGCTGGTGCGCCCGGCGGTCGAGGCGGGCGAAAAGCTCGGCTTCCTGCCCGGCGACCTGGCCCAGAAAATCGACCCGTACCTGCGCCCGCTGTACGACGCCCTGTACGAAATGCTCGGCTTCGAGCACGTGGCCAAGCTGATCGAGCGCCAGGTGATCGAGATCGCCCCGCTGGCCTACATGCGTGGGCGCACCCTGAACAACAGCTTCATCATCCTCGACGAGAGCCAGAACACCACGCTCGAACAGATGAAGATGTTCCTCACCCGCATCGGCTTCGGCTCCACTGCGGTGATCACCGGTGACATCACCCAGGTCGACCTGCCACGCGGCACCAAGTCGGGCCTGACCCACGTGATCGAGGTGCTCAAGGACGTTCCGGGGATCAGCTTTACCCACTTCCAACCCAAAGATGTGGTTCGTCACCCACTGGTGCAGCGTATCGTCGAAGCCTACGACCGCTTCGAAGCTCGCCAGGCCAAGCCCGAGGCAGCTAGCAAAGATGCTTGAACTTGACCTGCAACGGGCCACGGACGCCGCCGCCCCTGACGATGCCGCCTTCCGCCGCTGGTGCGAGCTGGCCTTGCGCCAGCGCACGGCCGACTCGGAAATGACCATCCGCCTGGTGGACGAAGCCGAAGGCCGCGAGCTGAACCACACCTACCGGCACAAGGACTACGCGACCAATGTGCTGTCGTTCCCGGCCGACGTGCCTGACGAACTGCTCGATATCCCGCTGCTTGGCGACCTGGTGATCTGCGTGCCGGTGGTCGAGCGCGAAGCGGCCGAACAGGGCAAGGCGCTAGAGGCGCACTGGGCGCACCTGGTCATCCACGGCTGCCTGCACCTGCTCGGCTACGACCACATCGAAGACGATGAGGCCGAGGAGATGGAAGCTTTGGAACGAGACTTGCTGGCAGAACTGGGTCACCCCGACCCGTATGCCGATGATGAAAACGAACCTCTCACACACTGATACACGAAGGATCACGAGAACCGCCATGAGCGAAGATCGATCGAGCAACGGGCAAAAGTCCTGGCTGGGTAAACTGACCCAGGCTTTTGCCCATGAGCCGAAAAACCGCCAGGAGCTCCTTGAGCTGCTGCGCGAAGCCCATCAGAACAAGCTGCTCGACAGCGAAGCGCTGACCATCGTCGAAGGCGCCATTCAGGTCGCCGACCTGCAGGTGCGTGACATCATGGTCCCGCGCTCGCAGATGATCAGCATCAAGGCGACCCAGTCACCCCGCGAATTCCTGCCGGCCATCATCGAAGCCGCGCACTCGCGCTACCCGGTGGTCGGCGAAAGCCATGACGATGTGCTCGGGATCCTGCTGGCCAAGGACCTGCTGCCGCTGATCCTCAAGGAGAACGGCGACAGCTTCAACATCAAGGACCTGCTGCGCCCGGCCACCTTCGTGCCGGAATCCAAGCGCCTGAACGTGCTGCTGCGCGAGTTCCGCGCCAACCACAACCACATGGCCATCGTCATCGACGAGTACGGCGGCGTGGCGGGCCTGGTGACCATCGAGGACGTGCTCGAACAGATCGTCGGCGACATCGAAGACGAGCATGACGTCGAGGAAGACAGCTACATCAAGCCACTGCCCAGCGGCGATTTCCTGGTCAAGGCACTGACCCCGATCGACAATTTCAACGAGTTCTTCGACAGCGAGTTCTCGGACGATGAGTTCGACACGGTGGGTGGCCTGGTGATGAGCGCCTTCGGCCACCTGCCCAAGCGCAATGAGACCACGGAGATCGGTGCCTACAAGTTCCGTATTCTCAACGCCGACAGCCGGCGCATCCACTTGCTGCGCCTGACCCCGATCACCCGTTAAGGACGAACATGCGTTGGATCACCCGCCCCGGCTGGCCCGGTAACCTGCTGGCCCTGGCGGCCGGCGCCTCGACCCTTCTGGCCCTGGCGCCATTCGACATCTGGCCATTGGCCTTGCAGTCGATCGCCGTGCTCTACCTCGGCCTGCGCGAGCTCACCCCGCGCCAGGCCATGTGGCGCGGCTGGTGCTTCGGTTTCGGCCTGTACGGCGCCGGCACCTGGTGGATCTACGTCAGCATGAACACCTACGGTGGCGCTTCGCCGCTGCTGGCGATCGTGCTGCTGCTGGCGTTCTTCGCCGCCCTAGCCTGGTTCTTCGCCCTACCCACCTGGCTGTGGGCGCGGTGGCTGCGGCGCAATGAAGCGCCACTGGCCGACGCGCTGTGCTTTGCCGCGCTGTGGCTGCTACAGGAAGCCTTCCGCGGCTGGTTCCTGACCGGTTTCCCCTGGTTGTACGCCGGTTACAGTCAGTTGGACGGCCCCCTTTCCGGCTTGGCCCCCCTGGGCGGCGTTTGGCTGATTTCCTTTGCCCTGGCGCTGAGCGCCGCGTTGCTGTGCAACCTTCACCGGCTGCGCACGCGTCCGTCGTTCCTCGCCATTGGCGCCCTGCTGCTGGCGGCCCCATGGGTGGTCGGTATGGCCCTCAAGGACCACGCCTGGACCAAGCCGGCTGGCGACCCGCTCAAGGTCGCGGCACTGCAGGGCAACGTCGAGCAGGAGCTGAAATGGGACCCGGCGCACATCGATGCGCAACTGGCGCTGTACCGCGACATGAGTTTCAGCTCCAAGCCGGTGGATCTGCTGGTCTGGCCAGAAACAGCGGTGCCGATCCTCAAGGATCAGGCGCAGGGCTACATTGACGTGATGGGCCGTTTTGCCGCAGACCGGCATTCGGCGCTGATTACCGGCGTGCCGGTGCGCGAAGTGGTGCATCACCAACGCCGTTACTACAACGGCGTGACGGTCACCGGCGAAGGCGATGGTACCTACCTCAAGCAGAAGCTGGTGCCTTTCGGCGAGTACGTGCCTTTGCAGGACATGCTGCGTGGCCTGATCGAGTTCTTCAACCTGCCGATGTCGGACTTCGCCCGCGGCCCTGAAGACCAGCCACTGCTGCAGGCCAAGGGTTACCAGATTGCTCCATACATCTGCTACGAAGTGGTCTACCCCGAGTTCGCCGCTGGCCTCGCGGCACGCAGCGACCTGTTGCTGACGATCAGCAACGACACCTGGTTCGGCACTTCGATCGGGCCACTTCAGCACTTGCAGATGGCACAGATGCGCGCCCTGGAGGCTGGCCGCTGGATGATCCGCGCCACCAACAACGGCGTGACCGCGCTGATCGACCCGTTTGGCCGGATTACCGCCGAGGTGCCGCAGTTCCAGCGTGCGGTGCTGTATGGCGAGGTGGTGCCGATGCAGCAGTTGACGCCGTATTTGCAGTGGCGGTCGTGGCCGCTGGCGATTGTCTGTGTGCTGTTGTTTGGCTGGGCGCTGGCGGCTGGGCGGATTGCCAAGACTGTTTGATGTTGGCCTACCGGCCCCTTCGCGGGGCCGGTAGGCCAACAATTCAGTAGAACACCCGATACCCCAACAACCCCACCGCTTCATTCAGCAACTGCCCGCTCTGCCACATCGCCCGGCTTTCCGGCAGCAACCCGGCAAACGGCCGGGCATGGTCTCGCCCGAGGAACCCCACCGGCGCCGGCACCACCTCGAACCCCGCCTGCTCGAAACTCCAGCGCGAGCGCTGCATGTGCCAGGCCTGAGTCACCACCACCACCCGGCGAATCCCCAACGGCTGCAGCACCTGGGCAGTGAACTGAGCATTTTCCCAGGTAGTGCGGCTGGCGCCTTCCTGCCACTTCACCTCGACAGCAAAGTCCTCGCGAAGGCGATCGGCCATCAACCGCGCCTCGCTCGGCGGCGTGCCGTAGTGCAAGCCACCGCTGGTCAGCACCGGCAAGCCCGACGCCTTGGCCAACCGTGCGGCAAAGCGCATGCGCTCCAGGGCGGTTGCGGCAGGCTGATCCTCACCACCCCAGGACGGGTCACCGCGCTCGCGCCCCGCGCCCAACACGACGATGGCATCCGCCTTGCCGGCCAGGCCCGCCCATTCACTGACGGCCAGAGGTGGCTCGGTTTCCAGCAACCGCGCGCCCTGCTGCACCACCAGCGGCAGGCTCATCAGCCACAAGCCGCCCAACCCCAGCACAAAACACAGCGCCGCCAGCCGCGGGCGCCGGCTGCGCAGCCACCAGGCCGCGAGCAACAGCAGAAACAGGACGCCAGGCGGCATCAACCATTGTTTGATAAAGAATCGAAGCGGCATCGGCCACACCTCCTTGGCAGGCGTGCAGCCTAAGTGGATCGGCGCCGGTCAACAAGTGTGCAGCCGGCGTCGATCTTGAGAAGTGAGAATATGTGTGTGAAGAACCGGCGCGCGATGGCCTGCGCCCGGCGGCCTGAACGGCTAGCGATGTGGCAGCGTCCTGGATCTCGCCGTCGTGGCGGGGCGTTTCTTGTCCTTGAGCCAGATGATCTTGGCCGATGTCGGTTCCGCTTGTGGGTATGTACCGGCACAGGCATTGCGGCGTTCCGGGAGGGTATCCAGGTAGGCCTTTATCACTTCGAACTCTGCGTGGCTCAAGCCGCGCAACTCCAGTTCGGCTGGCATCTCGTCGCGCAATCGCACCGAGGTTCTGGCGACTTCCAGTGCCAGGCCAAGACGGTCGATCAGGCGTTCGTAAAGCTCCGGTTTGCTTGCGGGTAGCTGCGTCTCTCCCATCCGTTCACCTCATTGAAGATAAAGATTATCTCCCCCCACACCTGAGCTTAGCGGCGCTATGAAAAGCAGCCGGATGCAGCGACCAGCGGGCATTAGCAATCAGGGTTTCCCACGATGCGCAGCGCTGCTGTATGCTACGGCGTTCACTCTCACGACACCGGAGTGCCGGACGCAGCGAGGTTCCGCTGCCTGGAACAAGGTCTCTTCTCTCTCAGCCAAAAGTAGCCATGCACGAACAATACACGCCCCGTGATATCGAAGCCGCCGCCCAGAACTTCTGGGACGAGCAACAATCGTTCGCTGTTACCGAACAGCCAGGCAAAGACACCTACTATTGCCTATCGATGTTCCCGTACCCGAGCGGCAAGCTACACATGGGCCACGTGCGCAACTACACCATCGGTGACGTGATTGCCCGCTACCAGCGCATGCTGGGCAAGAACGTCTTGCAGCCGATGGGCTGGGACGCTTTCGGCATGCCCGCGGAAAACGCGGCGATGAAAAACAACGTCGCCCCGGCCAAGTGGACCTACGAAAACATCGACTACATGAAGACCCAGCTCAAGAGCCTGGGCCTGGCCATCGACTGGGCACGTGAAGTCACCACCTGCAAGCCCGACTACTACCGTTGGGAGCAGTGGCTGTTCACCCGCCTGTTCGAGAAAGGCATCATCTACCGCAAGAACGGGACCGTGAACTGGGACCCAGCCGACCAGACCGTGCTCGCCAACGAGCAGGTCATCGACGGCCGCGGCTGGCGTTCGGGCGCGCTGATCGAGAAGCGCGAAATCCCGATGTACTACTTCCGCATCACCGATTACGCCGACGAGCTGCTGGAAAGCCTCGACGAGCTGCCGGGCTGGCCTGAGCAGGTCAAGACCATGCAGCGCAACTGGATCGGCAAGTCGCGCGGCATGGAAGTGCAGTTCCCGTTCGATCAGGCGAGCATCGGCCACGAAGGCACCCTGAAGGTCTTCACCACCCGTCCGGACACCCTGATGGGCGCGACCTACGTCGCCGTCGCCGCCGAGCATCCGCTGGCCACTCAGGCAGCCCAGGGCAACCCGGCGCTGCAGGCGTTCATCGACGAATGCAAGAGCGGCAGCGTCGCCGAAGCCGACATGGCCACCCAGGAGAAGAAGGGCATGGCCACTTCCCTGCAGGTGCTGCACCCACTGACCGGCGAAAAGCTGCCGGTGTGGGTCGCCAACTACGTGCTGATGCACTACGGCGACGGCGCCGTGATGGCCGTGCCGGCCCACGACGAGCGCGACTTCGAGTTCGCCCACAAGTACAACCTGCCGGTCAAGGCCGTGGTGCGCACCAGCGCTGGCGATGAAGTCGGCAACGAGTGGCAGGCTGCCTACGGCGAGCACGGCCAGCTGATCAACTCCGGCGAATTCGATGGCCTGGACTTCGCCGGTGCCTTCGACGCCATCGAAGCTGCACTGATCCGCAAGGAGCTGGGCAAATCGCGCACCCAGTTCCGCCTGCGCGACTGGGGCATCAGCCGCCAGCGCTACTGGGGCTGCCCGATCCCGATCATCCACTGCCCGTCCTGCGGCGACGTACCGGTGCCGGAAGACCAACTGCCGGTCACCCTGCCCGAAAACGTGGTGCCGGACGGCGCTGGCTCGCCACTGGCGCGCATGCCCGAGTTCTATGAGTGCACCTGCCCGAAATGCGGCACTGCGGCCAAGCGTGAAACCGACACCATGGACACCTTCGTCGAGTCGTCCTGGTACTTCGCCCGTTACGCCTCGCCGAACTACGACAAAGGCCTGGTAGACCCGAAAGCGGCCAACCACTGGCTGCCGGTCGATCAGTACATCGGCGGTATCGAACACGCGATCCTGCACCTGCTGTACGCGCGCTTCTTCCACAAGCTGATGCGCGACGAAGGCCTGGTCACCTCCAACGAGCCGTTCAAGAACCTGCTGACCCAGGGCATGGTGGTCGCCGAGACCTACTACCGCGTTGCCAGCAATGGCGGCAAGGACTGGTTCAACCCCGCCGACGTCGAAATCGAGCGTGATGCCAAGGCCAAGATCATCGGCGCACGCCTGAAGACCGACGGCCTGCCGGTGGAAATCGGCGGCACCGAGAAGATGTCGAAGTCGAAGAACAACGGCGTCGACCCGCAATCGATGATCGAAGCCTACGGCGCCGACACCTGCCGCCTGTTCATGATGTTCGCCTCGCCGCCTGACGCGAGCCTGGAGTGGTCCGATTCCGGCGTCGAAGGCGCAAGCCGCTTCCTGCGCCGGGTCTGGCGCCTGGCCCAGGCTCACGTCGCCCAGGGCCTGCCGGGCAAGCTGGATGTTGCCGCACTGGACGACGCGCAGAAGGTCATCCGTCGCGCCATCCACGCTGCGATCAAGCAAGCCAGCACTGACGTGGGCCAGTTCCACAAGTTCAACACCGCCATCGCTCAGGTGATGACGGTCATGAACGTGCTGGAAAAGGCCCCGCAGGCCACCGAACAGGACCGCGCCTTGCTGCAGGAAGGCTTGGAAGCCGTAACCCTGCTGCTGGCACCGATCACCCCACACATCTCCCACGAGCTGTGGAAGCAACTGGGCCACGATCAGGCTGTCATCGATGCTGGTTGGCCGACGGTAGACGAGAGCGCCCTGGTGCAGGACAGCATTACCCTGGTGGTGCAGGTCAACGGCAAACTGCGCGGCCAGGTCGAGATGCCTGCCGCTGCCAGCCGCGAGGAAGTCGAAGCCGCCGCCCGCAGCAACGAGAATGTCCTGCGCTTCATCGATGGCCTGACTATCCGCAAGGTCATCGTGGTACCGGGCAAGCTGGTCAACATCGTAGCCAACTGATGGCAAACGCCCACCCGCATCCAGTGCGGGTGGGCGGTATCGGCCCACAAGGGAGCAACAACATGATCAAACGCAATCTGCTGGTAATGGGCCTGGCCGTCCTGCTCAGCGCCTGCGGTTTCCAGCTGCGCGGCACCGGCACCAACGAATTGAGCGTCAAAGAGATGGACGTCGGCGCACGCAACGCCTACGGCCAGACCGTGGTCCAGCTGCGTGCTGCACTCGAGCGCAGCGGCGTCAACGTACACACCGGCGCACCTTACCGCCTGGAGCTGACCAACGAGCAGGAAAACCAGCGCTCGGCCAGCTACAGCGGCGGCAGCCGTACCGCCGAATATGAACTCACCACCACTCTCAACTACAGCATCCTGGGCCTGAACAACCTGGAACTGCTGAGCGACAAGGTTGAAGTGCGCAAGATCTACGTGCGCGACGGTGGCAACATCACCGGCTCCGACCAGGAAGCCTCCCAGGCCCGCGTAGAAATGCGCCGCGAACTGGTGCAGTCGATGATGGCCCGCCTGCAGAACCTGACCCCGTCGCAGCTCGACGAGCTGCAGCGTAAAGCCGACGAACGCGCCAAGGCCGAAGCCGACGCGCTGGAAGCCGCGCGCCGTCAGCAGGCGGAAACGCCGCAGCAGTCGCCGCTGGAAATCCCGGGCAACTGAGCCCGCGCGGGGCACTTCGGTGCCCCGCCCGTTTCCCATGAAACTCGCCCCTGCCCAACTCAACAAGCACCTGCAAGGCGCCTTGGCCCCGGTCTACGTGGTCAGCGGCGACGACCCATTGCTGTGCCAGGAAGCCGCCGACGCCATCCGCAACATGGCGCGTCAGCAAGGTTTCGACGAACGCCAGGTGTTCAGCGCCGACGCCAACTTCGACTGGGGCACCCTGCTCCAGGCCGGTGCCAGCCTGTCGTTGTTCGCCCAGCGCCGCCTGCTGGAATTGCGCCTGCCGTCTGGCAAACCCGGTGACAGAGGTGCTGCGGCGCTGATCGAGTATTGCGCCAGGCCCGCTGAAGACACCCTGCTGCTGATCAGCCTGCCCAAGCTCGATGGCAGCGCGCAGAAGACCAAGTGGGGCAAGGCCTTGATCGAAGGCGCCCATTGCCAGTTCATCCAGATCTGGCCGGTGGATGCCCAACAGCTGCCGCAATGGATCAACCAGCGTTTGTCCCAGGCAGGGTTATCGGCCCAGCGCGACGCGGTCGACCTGATCGCGGCAAGGGTGGAAGGCAACCTGCTGGCCGCCGCGCAGGAAATCGAAAAGCTCAAGCTGCTCGCCGAGGGTAACCAGATAACCGTCGAAACCGTGCAGTCAGCCGTCGCCGACAGCGCGCGCTTCGATGTGTTCGGTCTGGTCGATGCCATCCTCAACGGCGAAGCCGCGCATGCCCTGCGCATGCTTGAAGGCTTGCGCGGTGAAGGCGTCGAACCACCGGTGATTCTCTGGGCGCTGGCCCGTGAACTGCGCCTGCTGGCGGGCCTTGCCCAGCAGTTCAGCCAAGGTGTGCCGCTGGACAAGGCTTTCAGCCAGGCGCGCCCACCGGTGTGGGACAAGCGCCGGCCTCTGGTCAGCAAAGCCCTGCAGCGCCTGTCGGCGCAGCGCTGGGCGCAACTGCTGCAGGATGCTCAGCGTATCGATGCACAGATCAAGGGGCAGGCTGAAGGATCGCCGTGGACCGGGCTTTCGCGCTTGTCGCTGCTGATGGCCGGGCAGAGATTGAGTCTTCCTCCAGAATAAACTCCGCTCTCGAGGGCTCGCGCGATCCCTGTAGGAGCGGATATCCGCGAAGCAGGCGCTGCGGTGCATGGCACCGGCTTCGCCGGTGTTCGCGGGACAAGCCCGCTCCCACAGGGACCCTGGTTGCACTCAAGCCAGGGGCAATACACACAATCAATTGGCCCTGCTCTCCCAGCAGGCCTACAGTCCGCTCCGCACTCCATCCCAACGGGAACCTCGCCATGAGCAAAAAGCCGAAGAAGCACGGCCCGAACAAGGCCAAATCCATCGTCGCCCAACCTCTGTTCCGCTGCCGCCAGGAACAACCGGAGAAGGGCAAAGGCAGCTACCGCCGCGAAGCCTTCCAATCGAGAGATTGGGAGGCTTCTTACTTTAGAGCGGTCGCTTGATGCACACGCGTTCACATCATTAATTTTGGTCAACCGCCAGGTAAGTAAACGTCGTCGGCCGCTGAACCGTCCACTATCTTAATAACTTTGATCTTCGCGTCGGTAGGTAAACCCTGGGGCTACCGCGCCAAGTTCCACGCGCACAATGGGTTTAACTAGATCAGCCGAGTGCTTGAACAAATCCTGTTGTATCAATTTTGCCTGACCTAATGCAGCTGCCCCCCCTGCTGCAGCGTAGAAAATCGCGTCCAGCGGCAAGCGGTCTGGAATATCTTGCGGCCATGACTTCAACATAATTTCATTGTAGCCATGGTAGCTGCTCTCATTGCCTTTAATGAGCGTAGCGCGCCCTTGGATCGAAAGCATGAAACTGGTCGGTTCAATGGCCAGGCTGCATTGATGATTTATGCGCTTCCATGTGGGGTCGGCAGGCTCTTTAAGGTAATGCTCGGTCAGCGCAGTCAAATCATTGATACCCATGGACGCACACGGGCCACTGTCAACCGGATAATATCCGTTGTTAGGGCCACACCCCAGGTCAGGTCGTTGCCATGTGTTGGAATCCGCCATGTAGATGCATGTGGGCGTGATGGCTTCAATGCCTGAGTCGCTCGGGTAGCCCAAACTCCCGAAAAGCAGTCCCTGGGGAGTGAACAGATTCGGGGTATGAATGTCCGCCCTCAGGTAAGAGAATGAAACAGCGCCCACTGCATCGGGTTTCGGAGTAGCGCTTGGTTTCGGAGCAACGCCAGATTTCGTATCCGGCTTAGGGTTCCAAACATGGTAAGGCGGATTCGGTTCAGTTGCGCGAGCCAATACACCACTGCAATAAACTGGAGCACGGCCATCCGCACACTGCCCGTCCCTATTCTGGAAGCGGGCATTCAGCCTTTCTGCGACCTCCCAGCCCCCTTCCTGATCTTGCGGACGTAGAGAAAAACGATTACTGGTGGCGGCCTTGAAGTCGAGCCGGACGATGGGCAGAGTTTGTCCCGTCTTGATTTTGTAGGTATGGCGCAGGGCCTGAGCGTTGATCAAGCTGCCTGGAAAGGCCGCGTTGTAGAAAAAGGCTTCGACAGGCAGTTTTTCCGGCGCTTCTTCATTCCATGTCGCAAGCAGCACTTCGTTGAGCAGCTTGCCCGACTGATCCGGTAGATACTCCCTTACTCTCAGGCTGGTAATGAATTGCTCTGGGTTCTCTGTGCTCAGGGAGCATTGGTTCCGCGGGTTCGAGCCAAAACGAACGAAGTTTGCTATCCATTTTTCCGGCGTCACCGCCGGGTCTACCAAGCCAGCACAGGTACTCTGATCATTTGCTGTAGGAATAAACCCACAACCATTCAATGGTCTACCAACGTTCTGCGTGGTGGCAATGAATGGATAGATACAGCGAAATGCAGGCCAGGTTTTGATTGCCTGGTCTGAAGTGAGCTTATCCATTAGAACATAGCCACTGGCATCCGAAAACGTTGTATTGGCATCGGTACGCAAGAAAGAAAATGTGACAGAGCCCAACGCTTTCGCCGCCTCGCTGTGCTTCCAGAACTCAACATTTGGGTTGTAGGTAGATCGCCGGATTAATACACCAGAACATTCATACGCCGGCTGGTTAACGCCACAATCTTGTACGGCATTGTTGAACCGCTCATTCAATCGACTGGCAACGTCTGCTGCCTGGGATGGCACATTGGGCTGCGGTGGCTTAGCCGTCGTACACCCGCCCATTAGCAATACGGCATATAGCGCAGCGAATAGTCCGAACGCCCTCATGATTCATACCCCATATAAAAATGAAGATGGCTCAGGAAGAATAAAGTTTTTTCAGAATTGGCCAACTGGCAGTTCTAACAGTTGACAGACATGCTTTGAATCTTTCATTCATCCTTTTCTACGGCTAATCCTCACGACCGGAGGAGCAGACATGGTATGGTTCCACCTGACCTGTAAGCCTTGGACCAGTGCATGCTTTTCAGCCAAACCCACCGCTGGCACCCACGCCAGCTGATCGCGGCCTCCAGCTTCATCCTGCTCGTCGCCTGCGCGGAAAAACCCACCGCCGCCGACGCCCTGCCGCTGGCCCCTGCCCAGCCCGCGCCTGTAGTCACCCTGCCCAGCGCCACGCCTGACGTCAGTACTGAAATCCAACCGCTGCAGACCTTTGCCCAGTGGCAAGCCGGTTTCCGCGAACAAGCGCTGCAAGCCGGTATTTCGGCCAGCACCTTCGACCGCGCGTTCCTTGGCGTCACGCCGGACCTGGACGTGATCAAGGCCGACCGCAGCCAGCCTGAATTCACCCGCCCGGTATGGGAATACCTCGAAGGCGCGTTGTCGCCACTGCGTGTGCGCAACGGCAAGAAACTGCTTGAACAGAATGCCGAGTTGTTGACCCGCCTGGAGCAGCGCTATGGCGTTGATCGCCAGGTACTGGTGTCGGTGTGGGGCATGGAGAGCAATTTCGGCCAGTTCCAGGGCAGCAAGTCAGTGATCCGCTCGCTGGCCACCCTGGCCTACGAAGGCCGGCGCCCGCAGTTCGCCCAGGATCAGCTGATTGCCGCTCTGCAAATCATCCAGCACGGCGACATCCAGCCTGAAGCGATGCGTGGCTCGTGGGCCGGCGCCATGGGCCAGACCCAGTTCATCCCCACCACCTACAACACCCATGCAGTGGACTTCGATGGCGACGGCCGCCGGGATATCTGGAACAGCACACCGGATGCCCTGGCCTCGACGGCGCACTACCTGCAGAGCTCCGGCTGGAAGCGTGGCCAGCCGTGGGGCTTCGAGGTGCAGGTGCCGGCAGGCTTCGACTTCTGGCTGGCTGATGGCGCACTGCGCAAGCCGGTCAGCGAATGGCTGCAGATGGGCGTGAAGCTGCCGGCAGGCACCCAGTTGCCAGCCAACAGCAACCAGCTGTCCGCCGCCCTGCTGCTGCCGGCCGGCGCTCGTGGGCCGGCGTTCCTGGTGCTGGACAACTTCCGTGCGATTCTCAAGTACAACAACTCGTCTTCGTATGCGCTGGCGGTGAGTTTGCTGGGCGATCGCTTCTCGGGTTGGGGCTTCATTGCTGGCAGCTGGCCGAAGGAAGACCTGCCTCTGAGCCGCAGCGAGCGCATGGAACTGCAGAACTTGCTCAATGCCAGCGGGCATGAAGCGGGTAATCCGGATGGCATCATTGGGGCCAATACCCGCAAAGCTATTCGTAACGCCCAGCAGGCGCTGGGGTGGCCGGCGGATGGCTACCCGACGCATAAGCTGCTCGATAGCCTGCGTCAACGTTGAAGCCATTGGGGCCGCTTTGCAGCCCCAACTACTTCAAGCCTTGAACAAATCCTGCGCCAACACCAGGTGTTGCTGCTCGCTGTCCAACACTACCTCAGCCCCCAGCGGCAAGCACACGTTCGGATCGCAATGCCCACTGCGCCATCCGGCCAGCACCGGCACGCGCAACGGCGAGAAGATATCCTGCAGCAATGGCGTCAGCGCCGCCAGGGTGATCCCGGCAAAGTCCCCCACCAGCACCCCCTTCACGCCCTCCAGCTTGCCCGCCAGGCGCAACTGGGTCAGCAACCGGTCAACCCGATACAACGGCTCGTTGACGTCCTCGATGAACAGGATGCTGCCCTTCGTTTCGATCTCTGCCAGCGTGCCCAGTGTCGCGCCAAGCATCGACAGATTGCCACCCAGCAAACGGCCGCTGGCAACGCCAGGCAGCACGCTGCTCAAGGCGAATTCAGCCGGATGAACGATCGCATCACCCTCGCCCACCGTGCCACTCAATTGTGCCAGCAACGACGATTCGGTCGGTGCTCGCTTGGCGCCGAGCAGATCGGCGTTAAGCATCGCCCCATGGAAGGTAATCAAGCCGGTATGGCGGTAAATCGCTGTGTGCAGCGCGGTAATGTCGCTATAGCCGATCAGCGGCTTGGGATTACGCCGAATCAGCTCGAAATCGAGTTGGTCGAGCAGGCGCATGCTGCCGTAGCCTCCGCGCATGCACAGGATTGCGTCGATGGCCGGGTCAGCGAAGGCATCGTGCAGGTCTTGCAAGCGCTGCTGATCGGAGCCTGCGAGGTAACCCTGGGCCTGCTCAGCACCCGGGTAGATCTGGCAGCGGTAACCCCGCTCGGCGAACCACTGAATAGCCTTCTGCGTATCCAGCCGCGCCGGGCCTGCCGGCGCGACAATGGCGAAGCAGGCATTGCGCGACAGCGCCTTTGGCAAACGGGATTCGAAGGTCTCAGCACAATTCATTGCAGCTCCTTTAAAACAAAAATGCCGATGCCGCCCTTCGGCGCGCATCGGCATTGATGGCTCACACCAGGATCAGAGCTTGATCTTGGCTTCGTGCGCTTGCTGGTCGGCATGGTAGGACGAACGCACCAGCGGGCCGGATGCGACGTTCTTGAAGCCCATCTTGTAGCCTTCCTCGGCGAACCAGGCGAAGGTGTCCGGGTGCACGAAACGCTGCACCGGCAAGTGGCTGCGCGAAGGCTGCAGGTACTGGCCGAGGGTCAGCATGTCGATGTCATGCTCGCGCATGCGGTGCATCACTTCGATCACTTCTTCGTCGGTTTCGCCCAGGCCGAGCATCAGGCCCGACTTGGTCGGCACGTGCGGGACCATCTGCTTGAACTTCTGCAGCAAGTCCAGCGACCAGTCGTAGTCCGAACCCGGACGCGCAGCCTTGTACAGGCGCGGTACGGTTTCGAGGTTGTGGTTGAACACATCCGGCGGCTCTTGCGCGGTGATTTCCAGCGCCACGTCCATCCGGCCGCGGTAATCCGGTACCAGGGTCTCCAGCTGCACGCCCGGCGACAGCTTGCGAATCTCGCGGATGCAGTCGGCGAAGTGCTGGGCACCGCCGTCACGCAGGTCGTCGCGGTCCACCGAGGTGATCACCACGTACTTCAGGCGCAGGTCGGCGATGGCCACCGCCAGGTTCATCGGCTCGTCGACATCCAGCGGCTTCGGCCGGCCGTGGCCGACGTCGCAGAACGGGCAGCGACGGGTGCAGATGTCGCCCATGATCATGAAGGTCGCGGTGCCGCCGGAGAAGCACTCACCCAGGTTCGGGCAGGACGCTTCTTCGCACACGCTGTGCAGCTTGTGCTTGCGCAACAGCTGCTTGATGCGGTCTACCTCGGGGGAAACCGGGATACGCACGCGGATCCAGTCAGGCTTCTTCGGCAGCTCGTCGGTGGGGATGATCTTCACCGGGATGCGCGCGACCTTGTCGGCGCCACGCAGTTTAACGCCAGCTTCCACCTTCTTCGGCGCGGGGCGCGGGGTGACATCCTGGGTTGCTATCAGGTTCGGCACGGCTTCTTGCACAGTTGTCATATTCAGTCGATTCCGCCCGTCAGGGTCGTCTGCTCAGCATAGTCGAGGTGCTTGACCAGCTGTCCGCGCAGCCTTGTCCTGACCTCAATGAGTTCGATCGGGCCTGCCAGGTCACGCAGCTGGGTCATGGCCAGCCCCGCATACCCGCAGGGGTTGATTCGGCGGAATGGCGCAAGGTCCATGTCCACGTTCAGAGCAAGGCCGTGAAAGGAACGGCCGTTGCGGATTCGCAGGCCGAGGGAGGCGATTTTCGCTCCATCGACGTAGACACCCGGCGCATCGGGTTTGGCTGCGGCGGAGACGCCGTAGCTGGCGAGCAGCTCGATCAGCGTCTGCTCGATGCGGCTGACCAGTTCGCGCACGCCAAAGCCCAGGCGGCGCACGTCCAGCAGCAGGTAGGCCACCAGCTGCCCGGGGCCGTGATAGGTCACCTGGCCGCCACGGTCGGTCTGCACCACCGGGATGTCGCCCGGCACCAGCAGGTGCTCGGCCTTGCCGGCCTGGCCCTGGGTGAAGACCGCGGGGTGCTCGACCAGCCAGATTTCGTCCTGGCTGTCAGGGCTACGCTGCTCGGTGAAGCGACGCATGGCTTCCAGCACCGGTTCATAGGGCTGCAGGCCAAGATCGCGAAAACCGAGACACAGGGACATCACAGCACCATTTTCACGATGCCGGTGGCACGCAGGGCACTGTTGATGTCGTGCAGCTGATTCTCGCTTTCGGCAACGATGTGCAATTGCACCGTGGTGTACTTGCCTTCCTTGCTCTGGCGCTCGGCCAGGGTGGAAAGGTCGACCTTGGCGTGCTTGCTCAGGACTTCGATCACCATGTCCTTGAAGCCGACAACGGTATCGCCGATGACCTTGATCGGGTAATCGGCGCAGGGGAATTCGATTTTGTGCGACTTGACGTCAGGTTCGCTCATGGCGGAAACGGCCTCGTAAGCCGTGGCAACAACAACGCCCCCGCAAGATTGGCGGGGGCGTGGCAGGTCACGTTATCAGTTGAACAACCCGTAGAAGAATAGACGGATGCTATCCCACATACGACGGATGAAACCACCTTCCTCGACGCCGTCGAGGGCGATCAGGTCGGCGCTGTGAACCACGTTCTCGTCCAGTTTGACTTCCACTTTACCGATCACGTCACCTTTGGCGATCGGCGCGGTGATCTGCGGGTTCATGGTCATCGAAGCCTGAAGGCGCTTCAATTGGCCTTTAGGCATAGTCATGGTCAGGTCGTCGGCCAGGCCAGCCTTGACGATGCCGGTGGCGCCTTTCCAGACTGGCGCCTGGGCCAGCTCGGTGCCCTTCTGGTAGAAGGTCTGGGTTTCGAAGAAGCGGAAACCGTAGGTCAGCAGTTTCTGGGTTTCGGCGGCACGCGATTGCTCGCTGTTGGTGCCGAACACCACGGCGATCAGGCGCTGGCCGTCACGAACGGCCGAGGCCACCATGCAATAGCCGGCTTCTTCGGTGTGGCCGGTTTTCAGGCCATCGACCGTCTTGTCACGCCACAGCAGCAGGTTGCGGTTCGGCTGCTTGATGTTGTTCCAGAAGAACTCTTTCTGCGAATAGATCGCGTAGTGGGCCGGGTCGACGGTGATGATCGCACGGGCCAATGTGGCCATGTCGTGGGCCGAGGAGTAATGCTCCGGGTTCGGCAGGCCAGTCGGGTTCATGAAGTGGCTGTTGGTCATGCCCAGGTCGGCGGCGGTCTTGTTCATCATGTCGGCAAAGGCGTCTTCGCTGCCGGCGATGTGCTCGGACAGGGCGACCGAGGCATCGTTGCCCGACTGGATGATGATGCCGTGCAGCAGGTCGCTGACGGTGACCTGGCTGCCGACCTTGATGAACATGCGCGAACCGCCGGTACGCCAGGCGTTTTCGCTGACGGTGACCGGGTCGTTTTCGCCGATCTGGCCACGGCGGATGTCCAGGGTGGCGATGTAGGCGGTCATCAGCTTGGTCAGGCTGGCTGGCGGCAGGCGCTCGTCACCGTTGTTCTCGACCAGCACGTTGCCGCTGGACGCGTCCATGAGTACGTAGGACTTGGCTGCCAGTTGTGGGGGTGCCGGCATCATCTGCTCTGCCGCGAAGGCGACAGGCGTGATCAGCAGCAGTACGGGCAGGCAAAGTCGTTTGGCAAGGTTGGTGATGTTCATCCGTCTCTCGAAAATCGCTAATGGTCTGAGATGTTCCCTGGGCCACATCGTGTGCCCAGCGCCAGTCAGTCTAGTTTTGTGGCCATAGGCCTGGCCCACTGAAGTGCGGCGTTATGTCGCTGCGGGCAAAAGCGGACATTGTACATGCCCGCGCCCGGCAATTCATGACAAAACCGACAGGTCAGTCCGCTGTGACCAGCTTGGCCTGCCCAAGGTTCGCCAGGCGAATGCTGTCCTGCGCCTGCTGGATCTCGCCCTGGTTGTTGAACGGCCCCAGGCGTACGCGGTGCAGGGTCTGCTGGTTACGCACGATGGAGCTGATGAACACCGGCGCGCTGACCATGGTGCTCAACTTCGACCGCAGCAGCTCGGCGGCGTCCGGGTTGGCGAAGGCGCCCACCTGAAGCACGTTGCCGCCGTTACCGGTCGGCACACTGTTACCCCCCACTTGCACCGGTACTACCGGTGCCGCGTGTTGCTGCGGCGGCGGGGTCCATTGCTCGACCCGCCCGGTAGTGGCGGCGATCGCCTGGGGCTGCGCGGACTGCGGCTCCTTGAGCATCAAGGGCGGCTGCTGGCCCTTCTGCGCCCACCACTGCTGCGGGTCGATACCTTCGACACGCACGTGCGCGGTGCCGCTCTCGGCGTAGCCGAGTTTTTTCGCCGCCGCGTAGGACAAGTCGATGATGCGGTCGGAATAGAACGGACCACGGTCATTGACCCGCAGGATCACGCTGCGCCCGTTGGCCAGATTGGTCACCCGCACGTAGGCCGGCAGCGGCAGGGTCTTGTGCGCAGCGCTCATGCCGTACAGGTCGTACAGCTCGCCGTTGGCGGTGTTCTGACCGTGGAACTTGGTGCCGTACCATGACGCAGTGCCTTCGGCGCGGTAATTGCGCGAGTCCTGCATCGGGTAGTAGGTCTTGCCCAACACCGTGTATGGGTTGGCCTTGTAGTTGCCGGTGTGCACGGTCGGCGTGGCATCGGGGATCTTGTTGACGTCCACGTCCCACCACGGCGCACCGTCCTTGTGGGCCCGGTTGATGTCCAGGCCCGGTTGCGCGCGAACGGTGTTGCCGCTGCTTTGCGTGGGGGTCGGGCGGCTGGAAGAGCAGCTGACCAGCAACATGCCGACGGTCATGCAGGTCAGCAGCTTGAAGGTATTGGCAGAGAAGATTGCGCGCATTACTTGACGCCCCGTGCTTGGACCAGCTGTTCGGCGAGCTGATGCACCGCCATGGCATACATCACGCTGCGGTTGTAGCGAGTGATCGCATAGAAGTTCTTCAGGCCCATCCAGTACTCGGGGCCGTTGTCGCCCTCAAGGCGGAAGGCGGTAACCGGCAGATCATCGCGCAGCGAATCATGGACCGACCAGCCGAGCCCACGCAACTCTCCCACCGTTTTCACCGGCTCGATGCCGGTCGTCAGCCCTGTCTCGGCGCGATCACCCTGCACCCAGGCACGGCTGACCACACCCTGCCCCGCCACCCAGCCATGGCGCTTGAAGTAGCTGGCCACGCTGCCGATGGCATCGTCGGGGTTGTTCCAGATATTGATGTGGCCGTCACCGTCGAAGTCCACCGCGTAGTTGCGGAAGCTGCTCGGCATGAACTGCGGCAGGCCCATGGCACCGGCGTAGGAACCCTTGAGGGTCAGCGGGTCGAGTTGTTCGTCACGCGCCAGCAACAGGTATTCGCGCAGCTCCTTGCGGAAGAATTCGGCGCGCGGGGGGTAGTCGAAACCCAGGGTGGACAGCGCATCGATCACCCGATAGTTGCCGGTGTTGCGGCCAAAGAAGGTCTCCACGCCAATGATCGAGACGATGTATTGCGCCGGCACGCCGTATTGCTGCTCGGCACGCGCCAGTACCGCTTCGTGCTGGCGCCAGAAGTCCACACCCCGGGCGATCCGCGCGTCAGTGATGAACATCGGCCGGTAATCCTTCCACGGTTTGACCCGCTCGGCCGGACGCGAGATGGCGTCGAGGATCGATTGCTTGCGCTGCACCTCACGGAATATGCCCATCAGCTGTTCGCTGGCAAAGCCATAGTCGCGGCTCATCTGGCCAACGAACTCGGCCACCTGGGGCGAGGCCTCGTAATCACCGGCGTGAGCCTGCGAGGCAGCGCCGAACAGGCCCACCGCGCCGATCCACGGCGCACAATGGGCAGCCCAGTTACGCACTGCTTGCATGAAATTCTTCACCTTATTCAAACCTGTGCGATCCACTTGCGGTGCGTGTGGATCGACATCAAAACGCCAAACGCTGACAGCAGCGTCACCAACGAAGTTCCGCCATAACTAATGAAGGGCAGCGGCACGCCCACCACGGGCAAAAGGCCGCTGACCATACCGATATTGACGAACACATATACAAAGAATGTCATGGTCAGGCTGCCCGCCAGCAGCTTGCCGAACAGGGTCTGCGCCTGCGCTGTGATCATCAGGCCACGGCCGATCAGCAGCAGGTAGACGATCAGCAGCAGGCAGATGCCGACCAGGCCGAATTCCTCGCCAAGCACGGCGATGATGAAGTCGGTATGGCTTTCCGGGAGGAAGTCCAGGTGCGACTGAGTACCCAGCAGCCAGCCCTTGCCGAACACCCCGCCGGAGCCGATCGCGGCCTTGGACTGGATGATGTTCCAGCCAGTGCCCAGCGGGTCGCTTTCCGGGTCGAGGAAGGTCAGCACGCGCTGCTTCTGGTAGTCGTGCATAACGAAAAACCACATCGCCACCGCAACCGGCACCGCCGCCGTCAACACGCTCAAGATCCAGCGCCAGCGCAGCCCGCCCATGAACAGTACGAACGCGCCGGAGGCCAGAATCAGCAACGCCGTCCCCAGATCCGGCTGGCGGACGATGAGGATGAACGGCACACCGATCAGCACCAGGCTGATCGCCACGTGCTTGAGCTGGGGCGGCAACGTGCGCTTGGACAGGTACCAGGCGATGGTCGCCGGCATGATGATCTTCATGAATTCCGAGGGCTGGAAGCGGATTACCCCTGGAATGTTGATCCAGCGCGTGGCACCCATGGCGTTGTGGCCCATGACGTCCACCACCACCAGCAGCAATACGCCGGTCAGGTACGCCAGCGGCACCCAGCGGGCCATGAAGCGCGGTTCGAGCTGGGCGATGACGAACATCGACACCAGGCCGATGCCAAACGAGGTGGCCTGCTTGAGCAGCAAGTCCCAGTTCTTGCCGCTGGCCGAATACAGTACGAACAGGCTGCCGGCCGCGAGGGTCAACAGGATGACCAGCAAGGGGCCGTCGATGTGGATGCGCTGCAGGAAGCTGGCGCGTCGACGCATCACGTCCTCGCTGGAAAGCATGCGATCGAAATTGTTCATCACGGGGCCGTTTCCTGGGCGACGGTGGCAGGAGCGAACTCAGGCTTGAGCCGGCCGCTCTCGTCGAGCAGCCAGGCGTCCATGATCTGCCGCACCACGGGCGCGGCGACGCCGGAGCCGGATTCGCCGTTCTCGACCATCACCGAGACGACGATCTTGGGATCGTCAGCCGGGGCGAAGGCGACGAACAGCGCGTGGTCGCGGTGGCGCTCCTGGAGTTTGTTGCGGTCGTATTTTTCGCCTTGCTTGATCGCTACGACCTGGGCGGTACCGCTCTTGCCGGCGATACGGTATTGCGCGCCAAGCGCAGCCTTGCGCGCCGTTCCGCGCGCGCCGTGCATGACCTGCTCCATGCCGTGGGTGACCTTGGCCCAGTCGGACTTGTCGCGCAGGACGATGTTTTCCATGGGGTTGGGGTCCACTGGCGGCTGACCTTCGATGGTCTTGGCCAGGTGCGGGCGGTTCCACACGCCCTTGTTGGCGATCAGCGCGGTGGCCTGGGCCAGTTGCAGCGGCGTGGCCTGCATGTAGCCCTGGCCGATGCCGAGGATCAGCGTTTCACCGGGGAACCAGGCCTGGCGGCGGGTGGCGCGCTTCCATTCGCGCGACGGCATCAGCCCGGCCGACTCCTCGAACATGTCGAGGGCAACCTTCTGGCCGATGCCGAACTTGTTCATGTAGCTGGACAAGCGATCGATGCCCATCTTGTGGGCAAGATCGTAGAAATAGGTGTCATTGGAACGCATGATCGCGGTATCCAGGTCGACCCAGCCATCACCGCTGCGGTTCCAGTTACGGTACTTATGATCGTAATTGGGCAGCTGGTAGTAGCCCGGGTCGAACACCCGGCTGCCGGCATTGACCACGCCGCTGTCCAGGCCGGCAATGGCCACGGCAGGCTTGATGGTCGAACCTGGCGGGTACAGGCCGCGCAGCACCCGGTTGAACAGCGGACGGTCGATCGAGTCGCGCAATTCGGCGTACGCCTTGAAGCTGATGCCGGTGACGAACAGGTTGGGGTCGAAGCTCGGCTGGCTGACCATCGCCAGCACTTCGCCGGTACGCGGATCGAGCGCCACCACAGCCCCTCGCCGCCCGGCCAGGGCGGCCTCGGCGGCTTCCTGAAGCTTGATATCGAGGCTCAGCACGATGTCCTTGCCAGGCTTCGGATCGGTGCGTTTGAGCACACGCAGCACGCGGCCGCGGGCGTTGGTCTCGACTTCCTCGTAACCGACCTGGCCGTGCAGTTCGTCTTCGTAGAAGCGCTCGATGCCGGTCTTGCCGATGTGGTGGGTGCCGCTGTAGTTCACCGGGTCGAGGACTTTCAGCTCTTTCTCGTTGATCCGCCCGACGTAGCCGACCGAGTGAGCGAAATGCGCACCCTGCGGGTAATGCCGGACCAACTGGGCGACCACTTCCACGCCGGGCAGGCGGAACTGGTTGACCGCCACGCGGGCGATCTGTTCTTCGTTGAGCTCGAACAGGATCGGCACTGGCTCGAACGGCCGGCGCCCCTGGCGCATGCGCTTTTCGAAGATCGCGCGATCATCCGGTGTCAGGTCCAGCACTTCGACGATGGTGTCCAGCACTTCCTGCCAGTTACCCGCACGTTCGCGGGTCATGGACAGGCTGAAGCTGGGCCGGTTATCGGCGATGATCACCCCATTGCGGTCGAAGATCAGCCCGCGCGTTGGCGGAATCGGCTGCACATGCACCCGGTTGTTCTCCGACAGCGTCGAGTGGTAGTCGTACTGGATGATCTGCAGGTAATACAGCCGCGCGATCAGCACGCAAATAAGCAGCATGATCGCCACCGCGCCGACCACGACGCGGTTACGCACCAGGCGGGCGTCTTTCTCGTGGTCCTTGAGACGTATCGGCTGCGACATCGGACTGCTTACAGGCTCATTTGTGGTAAGGGTGCCCGGACAACACGGTCCAGGCGCGGTAGATCTGCTCGCCGATGAGTATCCTTACCAACGGGTGCGGCAAGGTCAGCGGCGACAGCGACCAGCGTTGCTCGGCGCGCGCGCAGACCTCAGGCGCCAGCCCTTCCGGGCCGCCCACCATCAAATTCACCGTGCGCGAATCCAGGCGCCAGCGGTCCAGCTCGGTCGCCAGCTGCTCGGTACTCCAGGGCTTGCCATGGACCTCGAGGGTGACGATGCGTTCCCCGGGCTGCACCTTGCTCAGCATGGCCTCGCCCTCCTGACGGATCAGGCGAGCGACGTCGGCATTCTTGCCACGGGTATTCAGCGGGATTTCCACCAGCTCAAGCGACAGCTCCTGGGGCAGGCGCTTGGCATATTCATGCCAGCCTTCCTCGACCCACTTGGGCATGCGCGAGCCGACCGCGATCAGGCGCAGACGCACGACGCTTCCTTATTCCCGGTCTTTGAGCTTGTCGGTGAAGTAGTCGCTGGCGTTTTCCGGGCTGTGGTGCTTGGCATCAGCGGCGCGGCTTTGCTCGGCACCCAGCCACAGGCGCTCCAGGTCGTAGAACTGACGGGCTGCGGCGGTCATCATGTGCACGATGACGTCGTTCAGGTCCAGCAGCACCCAGTCGCTGTCGCCCTTGCCTTCTTCGCCCAGCGGCTGTGCGCCTTCTTTCTTGACCGCTTCACGGACCTTTTCCAGCATCGCGTTGATCTGGCGGTTGGAGGTACCGGTGGCAATGATCATGTAGTCGGTCAGGCTGTGCTTTTCGCGCACGTCGATGATCTGGATGTCCTGGGCCTTGACGTCTTCCAGCGCGCTGACGGTCAGTTTGACCAGGTCTTCGCCTTTGATATCTTTGATTTGCTTGCTCATATGAAAACTCGTTCAACTCGTTGGATGAGGCGCCCTCGGGGCACCTTCAGTTAGGCACACGATACAGCTCGTGCGCCTCGATGTAGGCCAGTACGGCGTCCGGCACCAGGAACCTCACCGACTTGCCGCTGGCCAGCAGCTGTCGGATCTGTGTAGCCGACACCGCAAGCGGCGTCTGCCAGACGAACGAAATGTTTCCCGCCGGGCCGGACATGGCGGTGGGATCGCTCTCGGAGCGCGCAGCCAGCAGGTTGCGCAGCTCGTCAGGGGGTTCAACGTCGGCATCCGGGCGTTGCAGCACCAGGATGTGACAGTGTTGCAGCAGTTCTTCCCAGCGGTGCCAGCTGGGCAGGCCGCAGAAGGCATCCCAGCCCAGCACCAGGAACAGCTGGTCGTTGGCAGCCAGTTCGGCGCGGATCGACTCCAGCGTGTCGAGGGTGTACGACGGTTTGTCGCGTTCCAGCTCGCGGGCATCCACGCTCAGGCGTTCGACGCCTTGCACGGCCTCGCGCACCATCGCCAGGCGATCTTCTGCCGCCACCTGCGGGGTATCGCGGTGCGGCGGCCGGGCATTGGGCAACAGGCGCAGCTCATCGAGCGCCATGAACTCGGCCACCTCCAGCGCGCTGCGCAGGTGGCCGATGTGCACGGGGTCGAAGGTACCGCCTAGAATGCCGATGCGCCGGACTGCCTGGGCCTTGCTCAACTCAGCAGGACTCCTGGCCGCGCAGTTGGCCGTCGCCGATCACCACGTATTTTTCGCAGGTCAGGCCTTCCAGGCCAACCGGGCCACGGGCATGCAGTTTGTCGGTGGAAATACCGATTTCCGCACCCAGGCCATATTCGAAACCGTCGGCGAAACAGGTCGGGGTGTTGAGCATTACCGACGCCGAGTCGACTTCAGCCATGAACTGGCGAGCCTGGCCCTGGTGTTCGGTGATGATCGAATCGGTATGGTGCGAGCCGTAGTGGTTGATGTGCTCGATGGCCTGGTCCAGGCCGTCGACCACACGAATCGACAGGATGGCGTCGAGGTACTCGGTGTGCCAGTCGTCTTCGCTGGCCGGCTTGGCATCGATCAGCGCAAGGGTGCGTTCGCAACCGCGCAGCTCGACGCCCTTCTCCTGGAAGCGGCGGGCCATTTCCGGCAGGAAGCCTTCGGCCACGCGCTGGTCGACCAGCAGGGTTTCCATGGCACCGCAGATGCCGTAACGGTAGGTCTTGGCGTTGAAGGCAACGCGCCAGGCCTTGTCCAGGTCGGCATGTTCAGCGACATAGACGTGACAGATGCCGTCCAGGTGCTTGATCACCGGCACGCGGGCATCACGGCTGATGCGTTCGATCAGGCCACGGCCACCACGCGGGACGATGACATCGACGAACTCGGGCATGCTGATCAACGCGCCGACCGCTTCACGGTCGGTGGTCTCGACCACTTGCACCACGGCTGCCGGCAGGCCGGCTTCAGCCAGGCCACGCTGGATGCAGGCGGCAATCGCGCGGTTGGAGTGAATGGCCTCGGAACCGCCGCGCAGAATCGTGGCGTTGCCCGATTTCAGGCACAGGCTGGCGGCATCGATGGTCACGTTCGGGCGCGACTCGTAGATGATCCCGATCACCCCCAGCGGCACGCGCATCTTGCCGACCTGAATGCCCGACGGACGATAGCTCATGTCGCGGATGGCGCCGACAGGGTCCGGCAGGCTGGCTACCTGGCGCAGGCCGGTGATCATGCCATCGATGCGCGCCGGGGTCAGCGCCAGGCGGTCGAGCAATGCTGGCTCCAGGCCATTGGCGCGGCCGGCGGCCAGGTCCAGTTCGTTGGCTGCGGTAAGCTCGGCGCGCGCAGCGTCCAGGGCATTGGCGGCAGCCTGCAAGGCGCGGTTCTTCTGCGCGGTGCTGGCACGGGCGATCACCCGGGCAGCCTGGCGAGCGGCACGACCCAAACGGGTCATGTAGTCAAGAACGGACTCAGTCATGGGTTCGGTGTCTTGGCAAAGGGGAAATCGGCTGATTATAACTGTCGCGCAGGTATACGCCCAGCGGTGGCTGGCGGATGGTTGAAATTGGTCGACTGGATCTGTAGGAAAGATGTAACCGCGCTTATCGAAATAGCTTGGTTCAGCCTCGATTAAGCCATTCATTGCTATCATCCGCGCCTCGACCACGACGAACCTTCAGCATGCCAGACACCGCCCCTTGCCCGGCCCGCGCCCTGCCCGACAGTTTCTTCGACCGTGATGCCCAGACGCTGGCCAAGGCGTTGCTGGGCAAAGTCATCCGCCATCGTCATGGCGACCTGTGGCTGGCCGCACGCATCATCGAGACCGAGGCCTACTACCTGACCGACAAGGGTAGCCATGCGTCGCTCGGCTACACGGAGAAACGCAAGGCGCTGTTTCTCGATGGCGGGCACATCTACATGTACTACGCCCGCGGTGGCGACTCGCTGAACTTCAGCGCCCACGGGGCAGGTAATGCGGTGCTGATAAAATCCGCCTACCCCTGGGTGGATGCGCTTTCCGATGCCAACAGCCTGGCGCAGATGCAACTGAACAACCCCGACGCCAGCGGCAACCTGCGCCCTGCCGAACGCCTGTGTGCCGGCCAGACTCTGCTCTGCCGGGCCTTGGGCCTTAAGGTGCCGCAGTGGGACGCACAGCGCTTCGACCCCGACCGCCTGTATGTCGAGGATTGCGGCATCGCCGTGCCACGGGTCATCCAGGCCGCTCGCCTGGGCATCCCACATGGCCGCGACGAGCACCTGCCCTACCGCTTCGTCGACGCCGAATACGCCCGTTTCTGCACCCGGAACCCGCTGCGTCGGGGGCAAGTCGAAGGGCAAGACTTTTCAATCATCGAACAAGGAAGCTGAAACATGGGCCAATGGCTCGACAGCCTGACCGGCTGGCTCAGCGCCAACCCGCAGTGGCTTGGCGTGGCAATTTTCCTGGTGGCCTGCATCGAGTGCCTGGCCATCGCCGGCATCATCGTGCCGGGTACCGTGTTGCTGTTCGCGGTGGCGGTGCTGGCTGGCAGCGGCGCCTTCACGCTGGGCGAAACCTTGCTGCTGGGCTTCCTCGGCGGCCTGCTCGGCGATGCCCTGTCGTACACGATAGGCAAGTACTTCCACCAGAACATTCGCCGGTTGCCGCTGTTGCGCCACCACCCGGAATGGATCGGCAGCGCCGAGACCTACTTCCAGCGTTATGGCATCGCCAGCTTGCTGGTGGGCCGTTTCATCGGCCCGTTGCGGCCGATGCTGCCGATGGTCGCGGGCATGTTCGACATGCCGCTGCCGCGCTTCATCGCTGTCAGCCTGGTGGCCGGTGCCGGCTGGTCGGTCGCTTACCTGCTGCCGGGCTGGGCCACCGGTGCAGCCATGCGCCTGCCGCTGCCGGAAGGGTTCTGGCTGGACGCTGGCATCATCGCCGGTACCCTGGCGGTGCTGATCGGCTTGAGCCTGAACAGCAGCATCCGTGACCAGCGCCACGGTACGCGCTTGATCGCCGGCTTGAGTTTCCTGGCTTTAGCCGGGGTGTTTCTGGGATGGCCCTATCTGCACGAGTTCGATCAGGGCGTGATGACCCTGGTGCAGGAGCATCGCAGCCAGGCCATCGACGGCATCGTTGTAGTGGTGACGCGCCTGGGCGACTTCCGCACTCAGTTCTTCCTGGGCGGTTTGCTCACCGGCCTGCTGCTGCTTGCGCGCCAATGGCGGCATGCACTGTTTGCAGGGGGCGCGCTTATAGGCACGGCGATCGCCAATGGTTCGCTGAAGTGGCTGTTTGCGCGCGCAAGGCCAGAAGTGCTGACTGACCCGCTGACCAGTTACAGCATGCCCAGCGGACACAGCTCGGCGTCGTTTGCGTTCTTTCTGGTGATGGCGGTGCTGGCGGGGCGCGGCATGCCACCGCGCATGCGCCTGACCTGGATTCTGTTGGGCTGCATTCCGGCGTTGTCGATTGCCTTGTCGCGGGTTTACCTGGGGGCGCACTGGCCGACTGATATTCTCGCGGGCGCCTTGCTGGCCTGCTGCGTGTGTGCGCTCAGCTTGACCCTGGTACAGCATCGCCAGCCGCTCAATGCATTGCCGCAGCGGGTGTGGTGGTTGGTATTGCCGGCGTGTGTCGCGTTGTTGGCGTTTTTTGCCATGCATGCGTTGCCGCAGGCTTTGTTGCGTTATCAGTACTGACCCTGAACATCAATCAGGCAAACAGCTCGCCCTGAATCCGCTCAAGCAGCTTCTGGATCTCTGCCAACCGCTCCGAAGGCGAGTCGATTGCCAGCAGATCCAGCTTGTCCTCTTCCATGAACGGCAGCAGATAAGCCAGCTGATTGGCCAGCGCCTGACGCCCATCGACGTCGCGCGGCATGTCCAGCGCCTCGACCATCGGGTGCTCCCCCAAGGCCACCAACAGCGCCAGCAGGTCGTCATCCTGCTCAGTTAGCGGGCTGTCCGCGTGCTCCGCCAGCCAGTGCACCTCGCCCAGCAACAACTGGTCCTTCTGCACTTCGGTCTGGCTCAGCTCAAAGCGCCGCACGCCTTCCACGCGGATCCCCAGCAGACCGTTGTCCTGCTGGACGAAATCGCGGATCAGCGCCTCGCAGCCGATCGAGGCGACCACCGGAGGCGCCTTGCCCACCTGCTCGCCTTCGACGATGCACACCACGCCAAAGCCGGCGCCCTGCTTCATGCAGCGGCCGATCATGTCCAGGTAGCGCGCCTCGAAGATCTGCAAATCCAGCAGGCAACCGGGAAACAGCACGGTATTGAGCGGAAACAACGGTAGCGTCATCACAATTCCTCAAGCCACCAGGCTGACCGCCAACGGCAGGAACACCGCCGTGGCCACCCCCATCAGGCTCATCGCCAGCGCGGCAAAGGCGCCGCATTCGTCACTTTCCTGCAGGGCCACCGATGTGCCCACCGCATGCGCCGTCACACCCAATGACATGCCACGCGCCTCGGGGCTGTGCACGCCAAACCGGCTCAACAGCGCCGGGCCGAAAATCGCCCCGATCACCCCGGTAATCAGCACGAACACCGCCGCCAACGCCGCTACACCACCAATCTGCTCGGCTACCAGCATGGCGATGGGCGAGGTCACCGACTTGGGCGCCATGGTCATCAGGATCATATGCTCAGCTCCGAACCACCAGCCCAGCAGCAGGCAACAGAGCGTGGCGAACAGGCCCCCGAATACCAGCGTAGTAAATG
This sequence comes from Pseudomonas sp. NPDC090233, assembly GCF_044772285.1. Classification (NCBI taxonomy): domain Bacteria; kingdom Pseudomonadati; phylum Pseudomonadota; class Gammaproteobacteria; order Pseudomonadales; family Pseudomonadaceae; genus Pseudomonas; species Pseudomonas sp. NPDC090233. Next base: position 170,506 of record NZ_JBIVYQ010000008.1, read on the forward strand.
TCGGCCAGAACAGCTGACGGATACGCCGCAGGTTGAGGTAGAGCGGCACGGCCAGGGCTACCGTGGCCGGGCCCAGGAGAATGTTCATGATCTCGGTGCTCTTGCGGTACTCGCGGTAGTCGATGCCGCACAGCAGCAGTACGCCGATCACCAGCAACATCGAGACCAGCACCGGTTGCAGGAAAATCCAGCGGGTCTTCTCGTAGGCGGCCAGCACCACCTGGTAAGCACCCAGGGTGATACCGATGCCGAACAGCGGGTGGTGAACGACGGCATCCAGTGCGCCTTGCCAATCGAACATCATGGCTGCTCCTCACGCTTGCCCTGGCGCTGCATGAGCCTCTGCATCAGCACGCCGACGAACACCAGGGTGAGCAGGCAGGAAATCAGCAATGCGCCGGCGATGGCCCAGAAGTCAGCGGCGATATCCTTGGCATACACCATCACCCCCACCGCCGGTGGTACCAGCAGCAATGGCAGGTAACGCAGCAGGCTGCTGGACGCCTCGTTCAGCGGCTTGCCGACTTCACCACGGGCCATGAGGAAGAACAGCAACAGCAAAAGGCCGATGATCGGCCCCGGCAGAATCGGCACGAACAAATGATTGATCGCCGTACCCAGCAGCTGAAACAGCACCAGCCAGGTCAAACCACGCAACAGCATAAGGATCTCCTTCGGGCATGCCGGCCATTATAAGCACGCCTCAGCCTATAAGCGGTTATTCGCCCGAATGCTGGCAACTTGACTCCTGCGATGCGTCGTGCTGATCTTGCACCTTCGTACCAAATGACAACCTTGGAGAGTCGCGATGCCCTATGTACCGGTTACCGAGCTTGCGCAGTACGTTGGAAAGGAACTGGGACGTTCCGACTGGCTGAAGATCGATCAGCAACGCATCAACCTGTTCGCCGAAGCCACCGGCGATTTCCAGTTCATTCATGTCGACCCGGAAAAGGCGGCGAAAACCCCCTTTGGCAGCACCATCGCCCACGGTTTCCTGACCCTGTCGCTGATCCCCAAGCTGATGGAGGACATCCTGGTTCTGCCGCAAGGCCTGAAGATGGTGGTCAACTACGGCCTGGACAGCGTGCGCTTCATTCAACCGGTGAAAGTCGACAGCAAGGTGCGGCTGAAGGTGGACCTGGGCGAGGTGACCGAGAAGAAGCCCGGGCAATGGTTGCTCAAAGCCACCGTAACTCTGGAAATCGAAGGCGAAGAGAAACCGGCCTACATCGCCGAGCCGCTTTCACTCTGTTTCGTCTGAACCTGTTCGGGGCCGCCACGCGGCCCCCCTGCCATGGCTGTCTCATCCGCCCCATTCTGCGGCATACTCGGCAGACCTTTTGCCTGGATTGCGCCATGCGTGCTCTGCTGCCCCTCGCCCTGACCCTGATGCTCGCCGCCTGTGGCGATGGCGAAGCGCTGTCCCCTCCGGACGCGCGCCTGCCCGACGGCGGCCGCTACCGGGGCCAGGTAGTCGATGGCCTGCTGCAGGGCGAGGGGCGCATCGACTACCCCAACGGCAGCTGGTATGCCGGCGGCTTCAAGGACGGCCAATGGCACGGCCAGGGCGAATGGCACGGCAGCAATGGCGAAGTCTATCGCGGCCAGTTCGCCGCCGGCCTGTTTCAGGGCCTGGGCGAGCTGAGCACCCCCGGCAGCCACTACGCCGGCACTTTCAGCCACGGCCGCCGCGACGGTGAAGGCACGCTCAAACAGGTGGACCAGACCTACCGCGGCCAGTTCAAGGACGACCAGTACCATGGCGCGGGCGAGCTCGAACTGGCCGATGGCAGCCGCTACCAGGGCCTGTTCGCCAAGGGCAAGCCCAACGGTGCCGGCGTACGCAGCGATGCCAGCGGCAACCAGTTCAGCGGCCGCTTCGTCGATGGCCTGCTGCAAGGCAGCGGCACCTATGACAGCGTCGATGGCGAGCAGTACATCGGCGAGTTCAAAGACAATCGCCTGGAGGGCCGTGGCCGCTACGAGAACGCCGACGGCGATGTCTGGATTGGCGAATTCAAGGACGGCTCGCTGGTCGGCGAAGGCGAGCTGCTGGGCAGCGACGGCAGCCATTTCAAGGGCAGCTTCGTCGACTGGCGCCTGGCCGGCCAGGGCAGTCTGCAACTGCCCGACGGCAGCAAGTATGTCGGTGGTTTTGCAAACGACGCCTACCAGGGCCAGGGCAAGCTGACCCTGGCCAGCGGCAAGGTCGAAAGCGGTTATTGGGTCAACGGTGTGCGCGTGCGCGACCACAAGGGCAGATTGCTCCCAGACCCACTGGACCTGGCCCTGCTCAACCAGGGCAAGCTGCTGGACGAGGCCCTGGCGCGCGTGCCCCACTCCGCGCCGCCGATCCAACTGTACAGCCTGGTGGTCGCCGGTGACGGCCAGCAGAGCGTGTTCCTGCGTGAAGCCGACTATGTCAGCAACCTGCTCAAAGTACGCTTCGGCGCGCGCGGCCAGGTGACCCTGGTCAACCACCGCGACCAGATGGCCACCCGGCCCATGGCCACCCGCGAAAGCCTCACCCGCGCCGCCCGCACCCTCGCCGAACGCAGCGGCCCGGAAGACCTGGTGTTCATCTACCTGACCAGCCACGGCAGCCAGGACCACCAACTGGTGTTCGACCAGCCGCGCCTGCAGCTGGCCGACCTGTCCGCCGACGAGCTCGCCAGCGCCCTGGCGCCACTGAAGAACCGCGACAAGGTGATTGTCATCTCCGCCTGCTATTCCGGTGGCTACATAGCCCCGTTGAAAGATGAGCGCACCGTGATCATGACCGCCGCACGCGCCGATCGGGTGTCATTCGGCTGCTCGGAAGAGGCCGACTTCACCTACTTCGGCGATTCCCTGTTCGCCCAGGCGCTGAACCAGACCGACGACCTGAAACAGGCGTTTGAACTGGCACGCGCCAGCGTTGCCGAACGGGAAGGAAGAGAAGGTTTCGAAGCCTCCGAGCCACAAATCTGGGCGCCGCCCGCAGTACTGGCACACTGGCAGCAATTGCGCCAGCAGCAGGCCGAGGAAGCCTTACGTAATGCCGCACAGGCGACCGCTGGGGAGCAGGAAAAAAAGCCCGCCAGCCACTAAGCTGTGTGTAACACAGGAGAGACATCATGTACTTGACGCCTCAGCATGTCCTGCTTGCCGGAGCCACTGGCCTGACGGGTGAACACCTGCTGGACCGCCTGCTCAACGAGCCCACCATCAGCCGCGTGCTGGCGCCGACACGTCGGCCGCTGGCTGAACACCCGCACCTGGAAAACCCGGTCGGCGACCCTGCGGTGTTTCTGCCGCAGCTGGCCGGGCGGGTCGATATCGCCTACTGCTGCCTCGGTACCACCCTCAAGCAGGCCGGGTCTGAACAGGCGTTTCGCGCCGTCGACCTGGACATGGTTGTGGCGTTCAGCAAACGCGCACGGGAAATGGGGGCGCGCCATCTGTTGGTGGTCAGTGCCATTGGCGCCGATCCCAAGTCGACGATTTTCTACAACCGGGTCAAGGGTGAGATGGAGGAAGCGCTGAAGGCGCAGGACTGGCCGCAGCTGACCATCGTAAGGCCGTCGGTGCTGTTGGGCGATCGCATTCCGCCGCGCCTGGGGGAACAGCTGATTTCGCCGCTGTCCCGGCTGATTCCGGGCAAGTACCGCGGGATCGAGGCTTGCACCTTGGCCCGAGCGCTGTGGCGGCTGGCGCTGGAGGAAGAGGACGGGATTCGGGTGGTCGAGTCGGATGAATTGCGAAAATTAGGCAAGAAATGACGGCATTCAAAGGCCACCCGTAGCCTGAAAACCAACCCCTGCCGCTGTCAGCAACGACAGCGGCAAGAACAAGGTATCCAGCAGCATGCTCCCTGGCAGATCCAACCTCGGATAAGCCGGCGCCTCAGCACCAAAACGGTCCTTCGGGCAGCACCCGCCATTGATCACATACAAATCCAGCCGGGTCCCGGCATACACCACCGGCGCGCCTGGCTTGTTGGCATCCAGCGTGCGCACCGTGGCACAGCCGGTAAGCGCCAGCATCGCCAGCACACCGAGCAAAATACGCTTCAATCATCGGCCCCAAGATGATGCTCACCCCAACGCGGCAGCATGTCCTGCGGAATGCTCAGCAGATTGAGAATGCGCGCCACGACGAAATCGACCAGGTCGTCGATGGTCTGCGGCTGATGATAGAAACCTGGCGCCGCCGGCAGGATCACCGCGCCCATCTGTGACAGCTTGAGCATGTTCTCCAGGTGAATGGTCGAGAACGGCGCCTCGCGCGGCACCAGGATCAGCTGGCGACGCTCCTTGAGGGTCACATCGGCCGCACGCTCGATCAGGTTGTTGCAGGCACCGATGGCGATGGCCGACAGCGTGCCCGTGGAACAGGGCACAACCACCATGGCCGCCGGGGCGCCGGAGCCAGAAGCCACCGGCGACATCCAGTCTTCCTTGCCGTACACGCGAATCTGCCCATCGGCAGCCCCGGTGTATTCGGTCAGAAACGCCTGCATTGCCTGGGGCTTGGCCGGCAACACCACGTCGGTTTCGGTCGACATCACCAGCTGCGCGGCCTTGGAGATGAGAAAGTGCACCTCGCGGTCTTCGCGCACCAGGCAATCGAGCAGGCGCAGGCCATACTGCGCGCCAGAGGCGCCGGTCATGGCCAGGGTGATGCGTTCCGGCCCGCTCACTTCAGAGCCTCGGCCAACTTGCCGTGCAGGCCGCCGAAGCCGCCGTTGCTCATGATCACCACGTGGGTGCCCGGACGCGCCTGGCCCTTGACCCGGTCGATGATCGCTTCGAGGCTGTCTGCGACCACGCTCGGCACCTTGCACTGCGCCGCAGTGGCTGCAAGGTCCCAGCCCAGGTTGGCCGGCGCATACCAGATCACCTGGTCAGCATCATTGACGCTCTCCGGCAAGCCATCCCGGTGCGCGCCCAGTTTCATGGAGTTGGAACGCGGCTCGATGATGGCAATCACCGGCGCCTCGCCCACGCGCTTGCGCAGGCCGTCCAGGGTGGTGGCGATAGCGGTCGGGTGGTGGGCAAAATCGTCATAGATGGTCACGCCCTGTACTTCGGCGACCTTCTCCATCCGCCGCTTGACGCTCTTGAAGGCGCTCAGGCCTTCGATCGCCATGGCGGGCACCACGCCGACGTGGCGGGCAGCGGCCAACGTGGCCAGGGCGTTGGCGACGTTGTGTTGACCGGTCAGAGCCCAATCCACGACACCTTGCGCCTCACCCTCAAACAGCACTTCGAAGCGCGAGCCGTCTGCGCTGAGCAGGCGCGCCTGCCACTGGCCGCCAACACCTGTGGTTTGCACCGGGGTCCAGCAACCCATGCCGATCACGCGCTCCAACGCTTGCTCGGTGGTCGGGTGAATGACCAGGCCTTCGCTCGGAATCGTCCGCACCAGATGATGGAACTGCCGCTCGATGGATGCCAGGTCGGGAAAGATGTCCGCGTGATCGAACTCAAGGTTGTTGAGAATCGCGGTGCGCGGGTGGTAGTGCACGAACTTAGAACGTTTGTCGAAGAAGGCGCTGTCGTATTCGTCAGCCTCAACCACGAAGAACGGCGTGTCGCCCAGACGTGCCGACACCGAGAAATTCTGCGGCACGCCCCCGATCAGGAAGCCCGGGCTCATGCCCGCATGTTCCAAGACCCAGGCGAGCATGCTGCTGGTGGTGGTCTTGCCGTGAGTACCGGCCACGGCCAGTACCCAACGGCCCTGCAGCACGTGATCAGCCAGCCACTGCGGACCGGACACATAAGGCAAGCCCTTGTTCAGGACGTATTCCACCGCCGGGTTGCCCCGCGACATGGCATTGCCGATCACCACCAGATCCGGCGACGGCTCCAGCTGGGCGGGGTCATAGCCCTGGGTCAGCTCGATGCCCTGGGCTTCGAGCTGGGTGCTCATGGGCGGATAAACGTTGGCATCCGAGCCGGTGACGCGATGGCCGAGCTCTTTGGCCAGCACGGCCAGCGAACCCATGAAAGTGCCGCAAATACCGAGAATGTGAATATGCATGGTCGACCTCGCAAAACATCGAGGCAGGTTAGCCCAGGGCGCAAAAAATCGCACCCGCTGTTTCGCTCAGGCGCCCCTGGCGATGCCGTGTTTGCGCAGTTTTCGATACAAGGTATTGCGGCTGATGCCCAAGTGCTCGGCGACACGGGTCAGGTGCCAGCGGTTTGCCTCCAGGGTGGACAGCAGGGCCTGACGCTCAGCCTCTTCCAGGCATCCAGGAATGCTTTTGTGGGAGCAGGCCCCATGGCCGCTGATAATTGCCGGCAGATCCGCAAATGTGACGAGACAATTCTCACACAGCGCCACCAGCGTGCGCAGCACATTGCGCATCTGCCGCACATTACCCGGCCAGGCAAAATCCAGCAGCGCCTGGCGCGCCCTCGATTCGAGCTCGATCACCTGGCCCTGCGCCTCCTGGCGCAGCAGAAAGTCCAGCAACTGAGCCTTGTCACTGCGCTCACGTATCGCCGGCAAGGCGACTTCCAGGCCATTGAGCCGGTAATACAGATCTTCTCGGAAGCTCCCCTGCTCCACTCGTTCCAGCAAGTCCCGGTGAGTCGCACTGACGATGCGCACATCCACCGCCTGTGGCTCACCCCCGATCGGCACCACCTGACGTTCTTCCAGCACCCGCAACAGGCGAGTCTGCAGCGCCAGCGGCATATCGCCAATCTCATCCAGCAGCAGCGTGCCACCATCGGCCTGCAGCAGCTTGCCACGCATGCCTTCCTTGCGCGCGCCGGTAAAGCTGCCGCCGCGATAACCAAACAGCTCGCTCTCGATCAGGCTTTCCGGGATCGAGGCACAGTTGACCGCCACGAACGGCTTGCCGCGACGCTGACTGGCCTGGTGCACGGCCTGGGCGAAGGCCTCTTTACCGCAACCGGTTTCGCCACTCAACAGCAGCGGCACATCCCGTTCGAACACCCGCACGGCACGACGGAAGTCATTCTGCAGCGCCGGGTCCAGCAGGCAGATGCCCGGCGCTTCTTCATGCCGGGCCTGAGGCAGACTGACCGGCACCGACCACACAGGCGCTTTCGCCTGACCCCGCAGGCTGGCGAACACCTGACGACCATCGCGGGTGTACAGCGGCCAGGCGGGGCTGCCGTTGGGCATGGCGCGGCTGAACAGTTCGTCATGGTTGCAGGCGAAGAACCGCTCCAGCGGCTTGCCCAGCACGCCGCCACGCACAGTACCCAGCAGGTTGAGAGCGCTCTGGTTGGCCGCACAGATGCGACCCTCGCCATCGAACGCCAGCAGTCCTTCGCTGAACAGCCCCACCGATTCGGCCTGAAGATGGAAGCGCAGCAGCCACTGCTGCTCGAAATGGCGCAGGAAATAACAACTCTCGATCATCTTGGCCGAGAGGTTGACCAGGGCCATTGTGTGGAACTGGCTCTGGCGCGAAACATCCGGCCGCGCCGAAGACACATCGAGCACGCCCAGCAACTCGCCATGCGGGTCGAACACCGGGCTGGCCGAGCAGGTCAGCCCGGTATGGCGACCGCGAAAATGTTCGTTCTGATGGATGGTCAGGGCCTGGCGCTCGACCAGGCAGGTGCCGATGCCATTGGTGCCCTCGCTGGCCTCGCTCCAGTCGGCGCCCAACCATAGCCCGGCGCGCTCGAAGATGCGCCGCTCGCTGGGCGCGGTCACACAGTTGAGGATCACCCCGCGGGCGTCGGTCAGCAGCACCGCGTGGCCAGCGCCGCTGAGCTGTTGATGGAGGCTATTCATTTCAGTGTCAGCGATCTGCAGCACCTGGCGCAGGCGCTCGCGGCTTTCCAGCAACCGGCCATGCTCAAGCACCACGGGTGCGGCCTGCATCGAAGGGTCGAGGTGGTAGTCCTCCAGGCAGCGTAGCCAGGAGCGGGCGATGGACGGGTCGCTGCCGCCCTCGCCATGGGCCACGGTATGCACCTGCTGGGCATGACGGCTGAGGTGGTTGCTCTGCATGGGTTGTTGTTCTCCGCAGATGAAGCCTGCCATCAGCATCCTCCACCCGCACAGGCTTTGCAACGCACCACCCTGGCGCGTGTCGCAAACGGCACAAAGTGTCACCCCAAACGTGCCAGCACCGGTACATAAGCCTTCAGCTTTTTTTACAGAAATGAGCTAAGCCATTGATTCAACTAGGCGCCCCGACGCTGGCCCGACCTTTGCTCTACGCTTTTCAACTCCTCAACAAACACAATTAACCAGGAGACACACCATGCGTTATGCACATCCCGGTACCGAAGGCGCGAAGGTTTCCTTCAAGAGCCGCTACGGCAACTTCATCGGTGGTGAGTTCGTAGCTCCGGTCAAGGGGCAGTATTTCGAAAACACCTCCCCGGTGAATGGCAAGCTGATCGCAGAATTTCCCCGCTCCACTGCCGAAGACATCGACAAGGCACTCGACGCCGCCCACGCTGCCGCCGACGCCTGGGGCCGCACCTCCGTGCAGGACCGCTCCAACGTGCTGCTGAAGATCGCCGACCGTATCGAGCAGAACCTCGAAGTCCTGGCCATCACCGAAACCTGGGACAACGGCAAGCCAATCCGTGAAACCCTCAACGCCGACATCCCGCTGGCAGTCGACCACTTCCGCTATTTCGCCGGTTGCATCCGCGCCCAGGAAGGCGGCGCCGCAGAAATCAACGAAGGCACCGTGGCCTATCACATCCATGAGCCGTTGGGCGTGGTCGGGCAGATCATCCCGTGGAACTTCCCGATCCTGATGGCCGCCTGGAAGCTCGCCCCGGCCCTGGCCGCCGGCAACTGCGTGGTACTCAAGCCGGCCGAACAAACGCCACTGGGCATCACCGTGCTGGTCGAGCTGATCGGCGACCTGCTGCCACCTGGCGTGCTCAACGTAGTGCAAGGCTATGGCCGCGAGGCCGGTGAAGCGCTGGCCACCAGCAAGCGCATCGCCAAGATCGCCTTCACCGGCTCCACCCCGGTCGGCTCGCACATCATGAAATGCGCCGCCGAGAACATCATCCCATCCACCGTCGAACTGGGCGGCAAATCGCCGAACGTGTACTTCGAAGACATCATGCAGGCCGAGCCGAGCTTCATTGAGAAGGCCGCCGAAGGCATGGTGCTGGCGTTCTTCAACCAGGGCGAAGTGTGCACCTGCCCATCGCGGGCGCTGGTGCAGGAGTCGATCTACCCGCAGTTCATGGAAGTGGTGATGAAGAAGGTCCTGCAGATCAAGCGCGGCGACCCGCTCGACACCGACACCATGGTCGGCGCCCAGGCCTCGCAGCAGCAGTTCGAGAAGATCCTCTCCTACTTGCAGATTGCCCAGGACGAAGGTGCCGAACTGCTCACCGGCGGCAAGGTCGAGAAGCTCGAAGGCTCGCTGGCCACCGGTTACTACATCCAGCCGACCCTGCTCAAGGGCAACAACAAGATGCGCGTGTTCCAGGAAGAAATCTTCGGCCCGGTGGTCAGCGTCACCACCTTCAAGGACGAAGCCGAAGCCCTGGCCATCGCCAACGACACCGAGTTCGGCCTCGGCGCCGGCGTGTGGACCCGCGACATCAACCGCGCCTACCGCATGGGCCGTGGCATCAAGGCCGGCCGCGTGTGGACCAACTGCTACCACCTGTACCCGGCGCATGCCGCGTTCGGTGGCTACAAGAAGTCCGGCGTGGGGCGTGAAACCCACAAGATGATGCTCGACCACTACCAGCAGACCAAGAACCTGCTGGTGAGCTATGACATCAACCCGCTGGGCTTCTTCTAAGCCCATCAGCAGAGCGGTTCGCGTGCACGAACCGCTCTGGCTCGCTTTCTGCAGTACTTATCACCATCGGCCCGGAACCCCTCCGGCCACCAAGAAAAACAACAGGTGAATCTATGCCAAGCGATCAATCCGCCGGCACGCCGGCAGGTGCATCCGTCGACTTCGAAAAGGTCGGCTCGGACTATTTCCAGCAACGTGAACTGAAAAAAGGCGCCGCCGGCTGGGTGCTGCTGGTGGGCCTAGGCGTGGCCTACGTGATTTCCGGCGACTACGCCGGCTGGAACTTCGGCCTGGCCCAGGGCGGCTGGGGCGGCATGTTCCTCGCCACCTTGCTGATGGCCACCATGTACCTGTGCATGTGCTTCTCGCTGGCCGAGCTGTCCTCGATGATCCCCACCGCAGGCGGTGGCTACGGCTTCGCCCGCAGCGCCTTCGGGCCTTGGGGCGGGTTTCTCACCGGCACGGCGATCCTCATCGAGTACGCCATCGCCCCGGCGGCCATCGCCGTGTTCATCGGCGCCTATTGCCAGTCACTGTTCGGCATCGGCGGCTGGATGATCTACCTGGCGTTCTACATCGTCTTCATCGGCATCCACATTTTTGGCGTCGGTGAAGCCCTGAAACTGATGTTCATCATCACCGCCGTGGCCGCCATCGCCCTGGCTGTCTTCCTGGTGGGCATGGTGCCCCATTTTGATGCAGCGAACCTGTTCGACATCGCCCAAACCGATGCGGTCGGCGCCAGCAGCTTCCTGCCCTTCGGCTACGTCGGCGTGTGGGCGGCCATCCCCTACGCGATCTGGTTCTTCCTGGCCGTCGAAGGCGTGCCGCTGGCCGCTGAAGAGACCAAGAACCCGAAACGCGACCTGCCGCGCGGCTTGATCGGTGCGATGCTGGTGCTGCTGGCCTTCGCGTTGTTGATTCTGGTGGTTGGCCCAGGTGGTGCAGGCTCAGAAGCGCTGAAAGCCTCCGGCAACCCACTGGTCGAGGCACTTTCCAAGGCATACGGCGGCTCTACCTGGATGGGCAGCTTCGTCAACCTGGTCGGGTTGGCTGGCCTGATCGCCAGCTTCTTCTCGATCATCTATGCCTATTCACGGCAGATCTTCGCGCTGTCCCGCGCGGGTTACCTGCCGCGCAAACTCTCCGAAACCAACAAGAGCAAGGCCCCGGTGCTGGCCCTGATCATCCCCGGCATCATCGGTTTCGCCTTGTCGTTGACCGGCCAGGGCGACCTGTTGATCCTGGTCGCGGTGTTCGGCGCCACGCTGTCCTATGTGCTGATGATGGCCGCGCACATCACCTTGCGCATCCGTCGGCCAAAAATGGAACGCCCCTACCGCACCCCCGGCGGCATCATCACTTCAGGCGTGGCGCTGGTGCTGGCTTGCATTGCCGTGGTCGCAGGCTTCCTGGTCGACCCGCGGGTGGTAATTGGCGCCGCCGTGATCTATGCCGTATTGATCGCCTACTTTGCGTTCTACAGCCGCCACCACCTGGTCGCGGGCACACCGGAAGAGGAATTCGCCGCGATCCAGAAGGCCGAAGAGGCCTTGCACTGATCGCCGACACCCGCCGCAGCCACCGGCTGCGGCGCTCTGGAGATTCTGTATGGCAAGTTTCGTACACACGGTAGGCCACCTGGTCTACCGCTTCGACAGCCTCAAGGACGTCATGGCCAAGGCCAGCCCGGCACGTTCCGGCGACTACCTGGCGGGCGTCGCCGCGGCCAACGACGGTGAACGGGTGGCAGCACAGATGGCCCTGGCCAATATCCCGCTAAGCCATTTTCTGACTGAAGCGCTGATCCCTTACGAGCAGGACGAAGTTACCCGCCTGATCATCGACACTCATGACGCCCAGGCCTTCGCCCCGGTCAGCCACCTGACCGTGGGCGGCCTGCGTGACTGGCTGCTCGGCGACGAAGCCGACGAGCACAGCCTGCGCGCCCTGGCACCTGGCCTGACCCCGGAAATGGCCGCCGCCGTATCGAAGATCATGCGTGTGCAGGACCTGGTGCTGGTGGCGCAGAAGATCCGCGTGGTCACCCAATTTCGCGGCACCATGGGCCTGCGCGGGCGCCTGTCAACCCGCCTGCAGCCCAACCACCCCACCGACGAGCCGGCCGGGATCGCCGCCAGCATCCTCGACGGCCTGTTGTACGGCAACGGCGACGCCATGATCGGCATCAACCCGGCCACCGACAGCATTGCCTCGATCTGCGCCCTGCTGGAAATGCTCGACGCCATCATCCAGCGCTACGACATCCCCACCCAGGCCTGCGTGCTGACCCACGTCACCACCTCGATCGAAGCGATCAACCGTGGCGTGCCACTGGACCTGGTGTTCCAGTCGATCGCCGGCACCGAAGCGGCCAACGCCGGCTTTGGCATCAACCTCAACGTGCTGCAGGAAGGTTACGAGGCTGGCCTGTCGCTCAAGCGCGGCACCCTCGGGCAGAACCTGATGTATTTCGAAACCGGCCAGGGCAGCGCCCTGTCGGCCAACGCCCACCACGGCGTCGACCAGCAGACCTGCGAAACCCGCGCCTACGCCGTGGCCCGCCATTTCAAGCCGTTTCTGGTCAACACCGTGGTCGGGTTCATCGGCCCGGAGTACCTGTACAACGGCAAGCAGATCATCCGCGCCGGCCTTGAAGACCACTTCTGCGGCAAGCTGCTCGGCGTGCCGATGGGCTGCGACATCTGCTACACCAACCACGCCGAAGCCGACCAGGACGACATGGACACCCTGCTGACCCTGCTGGGCGTGGCCGGGATTAACTTCATCATGGGCATACCCGGCTCCGACGACATCATGCTCAACTACCAGACCACCTCGTTCCATGACGCGCTGTACGCGCGCCAGACCCTGGGCCTCAAGCCGGGGCCGGAGTTCGAGGCCTGGCTGCAGCGCACCGGCATCTTCACCCAGGCCGATGGCCGCGTGCGCTTTGGCGACAACCTGCCGCCGGCGTTCCGCCAGGCCTTGGCGCAGCTTGCATAAGGATGACCATGGCAGACCGTACTCCCATCCCCGACAATCCCTGGCAGGCCCTGCGCGACCTGACCCCGGCGCGTATCGCCCTGGGCCGCTGCGGCACCAGCCTTCCGACCGGGGCGCAGCTGGATTTCCAATTCGCCCACGCCCAGGCGCGTGACGCCGTGCACCTGGCTTTCGACCACCAGACCCTGACCGAACAGCTCAAAGGCCGTGGCCGCGACAGCCTGGTGCTGCACAGTGCCGCCAGCGATCGCCATCAGTACTTGCAACGTCCTGATTTGGGGCGGCGCCTGAATGACGATTCGGCCGAACAGCTACGCCAGCATGCCCAGGCCAACCCAGGCGGGTTCGACCTGGCCATCGTGGTCGCCGACGGCCTCTCGGCGCTGGCCGTGCACCGCCATACCCTGCCGTTTCTGGCCCGCTTCGAAGAGCAGGCCGCCGCTGATGGCTGGAGCAGCGCTCCAGTGATATTGGTGGAGCAAGGCCGCGTGGCGGTGGCCGACGAAGTGGGCCAATTGCTCGGCGCGCGCATGACCGTGATGCTGATCGGCGAGCGGCCAGGCCTGAGCTCACCCGACAGCCTGGGCCTGTACTTCACCTATGCGCCGAAGGTCGGCCTGACCGACGCCTACCGCAACTGCATCTCCAACGTTCGCCTGGAAGGTCTCAGTTACGGCATGGCTGCGCACCGCCTGCTATACCTGATGCGCGAGGCCTGCCGTCGGCAGTTGTCCGGCGTGAACCTGAAGGATGAAGCAGAGGTCCATACCCTCGACAGTGAAAACACCCCCAATCAGAAAGGTAACTTCCTGCTCGGCAAAGGGTAAACAACATGTCACGGAAGGCGGATTGCGCTTCTGGCCGGCATTGGGCAGCATAAGTTTCGAAGCTGCTGGCATTCCGCCGTCTCCCCAAATGGACTCTGAGGGCCGCACATGCGCATCATCAAGGCAACCCTGGAACACCTCGACCTGATTACCCCGCTGTTCGTCCGCTACCGTGAGTTCTATGGGCAGCTGCCGTATCCGGACAGCTCGCGCAAATTTCTGGAAACGCGCCTGAAACGCGGCGAGTCGGTCATTTATCTGGCACTGCCGGATGACGACAATGACAAGCTGCTGGGCTTCTGCCAGCTGTACCCGAGCTTCTCGTCGTTGTCGCTGAAGCGGGTGTGGATTCTCAACGATATTTTCGTGGCCGAAGATTCGCGGCGCATGCTGGTGGCCGACCACTTGATGCGTGAGGCCAAGAAGATGGCCAAGGACACCCAGGCGGTGCGCATGCGGGTGTCGACCAGCGCCGACAACGAGGTGGCGCGCAAGACCTATGAATCCATCGGGTTTCGCAAGGATACCGAGTTCGAAAACTACATTCTGCCGATCATCCAGGACTAGCCTGCACCGGCCTCTTCGCGGCTAAGGCCGCTCCCACTGTGGGAGCGGCTTTAGCCGCGAAGAGGCCAGCACTGCCCCCAGTAACCCCCCGCTACAATCTCTCCGGGCATCATTCCTACATAGCCGTATAATGCCCTCTCCTGACATGTGTGAAAAATTACCCTCCCGCAGGTCCGCGTGCCCGTAGCTGCGGGTCAAGAACACAGGTGCTGTACATGGAATTCAACCCGCTGGACCTCATCCTGCATCTCGATGCCTACCTCGACCTGCTGGTCACCAACTACGGCCCCTGGATCTACGCCATCCTGTTCACCGTGATTTTTTGCGAGACCGGCCTTGTGGTGATGCCCTTCCTGCCGGGCGATTCGCTGCTATTTATCGCAGGTGCCGTGGCCGCCGGCGGCGGCATGGATCCGGTATTGCTGGCAGGCCTGCTGATGGCCGCGGCGATCATGGGCGACAGCACCAACTACGTGATCGGACGAACGGCGGGTGAACGGCTGTTCAACAACCCCAACTCGAAAATCTTCCGCCGCGATTACCTGCAGCGCACCCACGAATTCTATGAGCGCCATGGCGGCAAGACCGTCACCCTGGCGCGCTTCCTGCCGATCCTGCGCACCTTCGCGCCGTTCGTCGCCGGTATCGCTCACATGCATTACCCGCGTTTCCTGGGCTTCAGCGTCGCCGGTTCGATCCTGTGGGTCGGCGGCCTGGTCACCCTCGGCTACTTCTTTGGCAATGTGCCCTTCATCAAGCAGCACCTGTCGCTGATGGTGGTCGCCATCATCTTCCTGTCGCTGGTGCCGATGGTCCTCGGCCTGCTGCGCGGCCGCCTGAGCCGCACGGCCAAGGCACACTGACAACGTCCATGTGGTCCTTCAGCGCCTGGCGGCGCAAGCGCACCCTGGCGCGCTACCCGGTGGATCCGCAGCAATGGCAGGCGGTGCGCGAACGCCTGCCGATGCTCGACGGCATCAGCGACGACGAAGACCGCTGGCTGCGCGATGCCTGCATCCTGTTCCTGCTCGACAAGCACCTGACCACCCTGCCCGGGGTCGAATTGGGCGATGAACAGCGCCTGTTCCTCGCCGCCCAGGCCCAGCTGCCACTGCTGCACCTGGGCGAGCTGAACTGGTACCAGGGCTTCCACGAGATCATCCTCTACCCCGACGACTTCAAAAGCCCCCAGCGCCACCGCGACGCCAGCGGCGTGGAACATGTGTGGGATGCCGAGCACAGCGGCGAGGCCTGGCAGCAAGGCCCGGTGATCATGGCCTGGGCCGGGGTGCTGAGCAGTGGCGGTTGGGAGGCCTATAACCTGGTGATCCACGAACTGGCACACAAGCTCGACATGCTCAATGGCGATGCCAACGGTCTGCCGCCGCTGCACGCGGGCATGCAGGTGCAAGCCTGGGCCACGGCCATGCAGCAGGCCTATGACGACCTCAACCGCCAGCTGGACGCAGACCCCGACGCCGAGACTGCCATCGACCCTTACGCGGCTGAGAACCCAGCAGAATTCTTTGCCGTCAGCAGCGAATACTTTTTCAGCGCCCCCGACCTGCTGAAACAAGCTTATCCACAGGTGTACCAGCAGCTCGCGCTGTTCTACCGCCAGGACCCGCTGGCGCGCCTGACCCGCTTGCAGGCCGAACACCCGGACTATCGCCAAAGCCACGCCTGACGCGCCCGCGCATCAGGTGGGGCGTGGCATGCAGGGGCGGAATGTGCCTATAATCGCCGCCACTTTTTTCTGATCAGACACGGGGGCACTGCCCAATGAGCTACAGCAAGATTCCGGCTGGCAAAGACCTGCCGAACGACATCTACGTCGCCATCGAGATCCCGGCCAACCACGCGCCGATCAAGTACGAAATCGACAAGGACAGCGACGCCCTGTTCGTCGACCGCTTCATGGCCACCCCGATGTTCTACCCGGCCAACTACGGCTACATCCCGAACACCCTGGCCGACGACGGTGATCCGCTGGACGTGCTGGTCGTTACCCCGTACCCGGTTGCTCCAGGTTCGGTCATCCGCGCTCGCCCGGTCGGCATCCTGAACATGACCGACGACGGTGGCGGCGACGCCAAGGTCATCGCTGTTCCACACGACAAGCTGTCGCAGCTGTACGTCGACGTGAAGGAATACACCGACCTACCAGCTCTGCTGATCCAGCAGATCGAGCACTTCTTCGCGAACTACAAAGATCTCGAGAAGGGCAAGTGGGTCAAGATCGAAGGCTGGGACGGCGCCGACGCCGCCCGCGCCGCGATCACCAAATCGGTCGCTGCCTACAAGGGCTGATACCGGTTGCAGAAAGCCCCGCCTCGGCGGGGTTTTTTATGGGCGCTCGGCTGGAAGTAAAAAATCCTACGCAGTCCTAATCCAGTGCCCTACAACGAATCCCTTTTCGCACAGGTCGAGTCAACATCCGGTTCATTTCCCTGCTGGCACACCGCCGCTAGACTCGGCCGAATGAACAGATCCGGTGACCGCTTAAAGGCCCTGCTTCACGAATGTGGCCTGACCCCATCCGACTTCGCCGCCCAGCGCCGAGTGACACCTCAGCACGTCAACAATTGGTTCAAACGCGGCATCCCCCTGGCCCGCCTCGATGAGCTGGCCGACCTGTTCTGCGTCCAGCGCCGCTGGCTGCGCAGCGGCGAAGGCCCCAAGCACCCCAGTTCGATTCGCCGCAGCATCGCCGTGCAGCCCGCGTGGGAAGATTCGCCAACCTCGCTGCTGACACCAGCGACGCAGTTTGTGCAGGTGCCGTATCAAGAAGTGCGTGATGGCCGGCTCGTCTCCGTCGACAACCATTACCTGCAGCTTCCGGCTCAAGCATTACAAACCCTGGACGTGATAGTGAACAATGCGGCCTGCCTGGCCATGCCCAGCAACAACATGGCACCTTGGATCCCCCGCGACGCGATCCTGGCCATCGACCTCAGCCAGACCCAGGTCATAGACGGAGAAACCTACGCCCTGCTGCATAACGGCACCCTCAGGGTGAACAGCCTGAGCCTGGGCCACAACGGCACCCTATGCCTGCACAGTCACGACCGGCGCAATTACACCGTGGAACGCTTCACCCCTGCCCAGCGCCAGGCGCAACACCTGCAAATCCTCGGCTGGGTATTCCATTGGTCGCATTTCCGCCAGCACCGCCCTGGTTGAAACACCCTGTGCCATTTTTTGCTGGGCATCCTCCCTCGGCCCTTGTATGCTACGCCGCACATTCAGCCCAGGCCCGCGCAAGCCGCGATCCAGAGGGCTCGGCAGCGTTCCACACGAGCGTTCGCCATCTCTTCCAGGCCCTTGCTGGCCACACAGTTAAGGCGGTTGCGGCTTACCATAAATTAGCCGGAAGCGTCCCCGAGAAGCCGGCCACAAGCCGGCTTTTTAATGCCTGTTTGATGGCAAAGTGATTGTGATCATTGATTGATTTCCCCGAATTTTTGCTGCTCTGGCTGGCCTCATCGCGGCTGAAGCCGCTCCTACAGAGGATTGCGCGGTCCCTGTAGGAGCGGCTTCAGCCGCGATGAGGCCAGCCTGAGCAACGCATCACTACAGCCTCAATGCCGAGTCTTCGGCCCAACCGGCATCTGCACCTGAATCAGCGCCGATTCGAGCAAGGCCCGCAGTGCCTCCATTTCATGGATCGAGGCCATCATCAAGATCGACGCGGGGGATTTGGGCTGCAGCAGAAGCGCCTGATGGACGACCGTCGCCGCGCACAGCGCGTAGTCCGTGGCCTGGATCAGGGTGTCTTCGAGGGAATGAAAGTCGTGGGGTGGATCGGGGACAATTTTAAGCATGCTGTAATCTCGTCTGTGCCCTGAAGGACCACCACGACATCACTTGCATTTGATGGGTGGCGGCTACGTACGGGTCTGCAAGACCGGACAGACGATTAAACCGGCAGATCCGAAGATCTCCCGCACGCAGCCACCATTGACCGAGGTTGCCAGAAGGCAAATCGGGTAGCGGTTGTAATCGTCTGGCGGGCTTGCAGGCCCGGTCGCTGCTTCAACAACGACCGGGCCAGACTAGGCCGCAGCGAAAACCACCGCAATGGCGCAAAGGCGGTGAGAAGCTATTTCAGAAATAGACTACAAGCAACGGTAAAAATCTGATGATTCCCGGGCAGTCACGTCAGAAATCATACCGCGCCCCCACCATCATGCTGCGCGATGGCCCATAAAAGTTGAACGTCGAAGTCGACCCCACCCGCGACAGGTAATCCCGGTCGAACAGGTTGTTGACGTTGAACGTCGCGGTTAGCTTCGAGGTCACCGGATACGACAACATCGCATCCACCGTCGCATACCCCGGTGCATCGATGCGCACGCCGCCGTTCTCGGAGTAGAAGTTGCTCATCGCCGAAACCCCACCGCCGATGGCCAGCCCGGTCAGCGGGCCTTGGCTGATGGTGTACTTGCTCCACAGCGACGCCTGGTTGCGCGGCATGATGAAGAACGTGGTTTCGGCGTCACCATCGACGGTCTCGGTTTCCATCCAGGTGTAGCCCGCCAACAGTTCCCAGTTCGGGGTGAGCTTGCCGCTGACTTCCACTTCGGCGCCTTTGACGCGGGTCTTGCCGGAAGCGACGGAGAAGCCGGTGTCCACGCCATCTTCATCGTATTCGGTGCTGGCGCGGTTCTTGTCCGTCAGGCGGAAGACCGAGAAGCGCGTATTGAGATCGCCACCGAAATAGCTGCTCTTCAGGCCGAATTCGTACTGCTCGCCCTCACGCGGTTTGAGCACCCGTCCATTGCTGTCGGTGTCCGACTGCGGCTTGAACACCTGCGAATAGCTGGCGTACAGCGCATGGTTTTCGGTCAGGTCGTAGACCGCGCCAGCATATGGCGTGAAGCGGCCATCCACCCGTTTGTCGTCGTCAACCGTCGACCCGCTGCTCAGGGTCGTGGTGTAGAAATCACCGCGATACCAGCTGAAGCGGCCACCGGCAATCAGCGCCAGGCGCTCGATCGGGCGGAAGGTGACCTTGGAATACAGGCCGTATTCTTCCTCTTGCATGCCGGTTTCGGTGCTGTAGTTCGGCGACGGCTTGGCGAAGCGGGTCGGCGTGTAGGTGTTGACGTTGATGGCACCGAGGTTTGTGGTGCCATTGAGGTACTCGGTGTCGTAGTTCTTGTAGTCGGTGCCGACCACAAACTCGCTGACCTGGCCGAAAGTTTCGAACGGCTGGCTGTAGCTGGCGTCCAGCGAGTAGGTGTCCTGGGTGAAGTCACGGGCGCTGGCGCGCTCGGAGTTGGCCCCGGTGGTGGCGTTGGTCGCGGTGAAGGCATACAGGTAATTGGTGTCGCGGTGCGAGCCACGGGCAGCGATGCGGCCATAGCCGCCATTGTCGAAGCGGTGCGTCAGCTCGGCCACCAGGTCGGTGGTCTTGCCGTCGAAGTAGTTCCAGTCGGCGCCGAGGAAGCGCGAATGGCTGAAGTCAGGGACTTCACCGGACAGCGTGGCCGGGTAGCCGTTGTGCGGGGTGATGTTCTTCACTTCGTGGATCAGGCCGAACGACAGTTGAGTGTCGTCGTCCAGGTCGATATCCAGCGCGCCGTAGTAGCTGTTGCTGGTGTTGGCGTTGTAATCGACTTCGCCATTGGTGTCGTCACGCGAGGCGATGAAGCGTCCGCGCACGCGGCCCGCCTCGTCCAGCGGCCCGCTCAGGTCGATTTCTTCGTGGTTGGTGTCCCAGGTGCCGTAGCTGCCTTCGACATGCCCCTGGAATTCGGCGGTCGGGCGTTTGCGCACCATGTTGACGATGCCGCCCAGCTCGCTGGTGCTGCTGAACAGCCCGGCCGGGCCGCGCATGATCTCGACCCGGTCGAAGGCCGCCAGCGACGGCACGGTGCCGAAGATACTGGCCATCGGCGCCGGCAGGCCGTCGATGTTGAATTCGCTGTACTCGTAGCCACGGGCGTAGATCGACGAGCGGCCGCTGTCGTTGGTCAGCGTACGCAGGCCTGCCGTGTATTTGGCCAGGTCATCCAGGTGTACGAACTGGCGGTCCTTGACGTAGTCCTGGGTGTAGACGGTGATGGATTGCGGGATGTCCTTGAGCGCTGCAGGGGTCTTGGTGCCCACGGTGGCGGCGTCGACGCTGTAACCACCGGTTTGCTCCGAAGGCAGCATGTCGTACAGGCGGTTGCCTTCGATGGTCAGTGCCTGCAGGTCCAGCGAATTGCCCTCGGCTGCCTGGGTCGCTACCGTTTCAGCCAGTGCCGACAACGAAAATGGCGCCAGCAAACCCACAACCAACCATCCGCGAACCCGTCGCGTGCTCCCCACACGTTTAAAACCGCTCATGACACACCCTTCGCCCAAATGATATTTAATCGCAAACGAAACACGTTGCTTTTTGCGAAAGATACCGGACGAAAACCGGGGGTGCAGCAGACTTAACCTTCTTAACACATGCAGCTTGCACGGGACGATTGCCCTTCACCTACGTGCAATGGGATGATCGCCAACTGATACGAATTCTCATTCAAGACCCGCCATGCCCACCTCACTCCTGCTCGTCGAAGATGACTCACGCCTACGCGAGGACTTGCACCGCCACTTCCTCAACCGGGGATTCCAGGTGCACGACTGCAGCACCGGTACCAGCGCCCTGAGTGCTGTGCAGCAAAGCCGTTTCGACCTGGTGCTGCTGGACATCATGCTGCCCGGCATCGACGGTCTCAGCCTGCTCGACGAACTGCGTCGGCAGCAGGCTGTGCCGGTGATGCTGATGTCGGCCCTGGGCGCCGAGCAGGACCGCATCAGCGGCTTTACCCGCGGTGCAGACGATTACCTGCCCAAGCCCTTCAGCCTGGCGGAGCTGGATGCGCGAGTCGATGCTCTGCTGCGGCGCGTGGCCTTTGGTCGTGGGGCGGTCACTCACAGCGAGGCCAGCCAGCTGGTGTTCGACCAGGACCTGCAGGATGTGCTGCACCACGGCAAAGCCGCCGGCCTCACCACGTCCGAGTTCCGCTTGCTGGCGACGCTCAGCGCCCACCCTGGCGAGGCTTTGAGCAAAGCATTCCTTTACCAGACCGTGCTGCACCGGGCGTACACGCGCCTGGACCGCGGGCTCGACGTGCATGTGTGCAACCTGCGCCGCAAGCTCGCCGACATCGCCGCCCAGCATGTGCAGATCCAGGCCGTGCGCGGTCAGGGTTACATCCTGGTCGACACGGACCAGCCCTGATGCGCCGCCACCCGTTGCTGTGGAAGCTGGCGGCCCTGCTGGTCAGCTTCTGCCTGCTGCTGACCTGGCTGATCTGGACCTGGGGTCTGTCGGTGGAACGCAGCACCTATTTCCTGTCCCAGGCCGACCAGGATTACCTCGCACGCTACGCGCAGCAGGCTGAAGAGGCCTGGCAACAAAGTGGGGCGGCTGGTGCCGAGGCCTACCGTCGTGAACTGGAGCAAGCAGAAGACACATGGGCGGTGTTGATCGGCCCGCATCTGCAAAGCCTCGGCACCACGCCGCTGACTGCCGAGGAAGCCAGCCACCTGACCTTCATGCGCAAGCTCAGCTGGCCGATGAGCCGGCGCCTGCGCGATGAGCTGCCCTACGTCAGCATCGACTTCCCGCAGCACCCTGAAAACGGGCGACTGGTGCTGCAACTCCCCGAGCGCCTGTTGCCGACAGGCCTGACACCCTGGACCCACGTAATCACCCACGGCGTCGCCCCCACGCTGCTGGCCTTGCTGTTGGGCCTGGCGATCTATCGACAATTGATCGTACCGCTGAACCGCCTGCGCGACCGCGCCGACGCCTTGCGCGCGGACGACCTGGACAGCCCCGGCCTGCCGCTACAAGACCGCCGCGACGAGCTGGGCGAACTGGCGCAGGCCTTCGAACACATGGCCGGGCGCCTGCGCCAGAGCCTGGAGCAGCAACGCTTGCTGTTGCGCACGCTGTCGCACGAACTGCGCACGCCGTTGGCGCGGCTGCGCATCGCTCACGACAGCGACTTGCCGCCTGAGCAAATGCGCGAGCGCCTGGATCATGAAGTCAACGACATGCAAAAGCTGCTCGAAGACACGCTAGACCTTGCCTGGATGGACACCGAGCAACCGCAACTGCCCACCGAGCCAGTGTTGATTGTGTCGGTCTGGGAAGCGTTGTGCCAGGACGCCTGCTTTGAAAGCGGCTGGGACCGCGCGCGCCTGCCCTGCTCGCTCGGCACCGATTGCCGGGTGCAGGTGCATCTGGACAGCCTGGCCCAGGCGCTGGAAAACCTGATGCGCAACGCCATTCGCCACTCGCCCGCCGATGGCCGGGTCTGCCTCGATGGCTGGCGTGAGGGCGACTGCTGGCACCTGCGCCTGAGCGACCAGGGCCCCGGCGTGCCACAAGCGGACCTCGAACGCATCTTCCAGCCCTACCAACGCTTGCAAGGCAGCGGCGCAGGCTTCGGCCTGGGCCTCGCCATCGCCCGCCGCGCGGTCGAATTGCAAGGCGGCCGGCTGTGGGCCAGCAATGGCCAGCCTGGCCTCTGCCTGCACCTGTTGCTGCCGATCGCCCAGGAATGTTTAGAAAGTTAATGCGCTTTACGCTCAATCAGGACTGATTATCATCATCGCTCAAACGCCTTGCGCCCCTCGCAAAGCCCCAATGAGACGCCTGATGAGCACGATCACCCTGTCCCTGGCTTTGGCGCTGGCCCTCGCCACCCCGGTCGCCCTGGCGCAGCCCGAGCGCGAACAGAAAATGGACACCTCGTTGCTGCAGCGCCAGGACCTGGCCTACCGCTTCAGCCGCCTCGATCTGGATTCGGCCGATGGCCAGCGCCATTACCGCCTGTGGATTGGCAAGCCGGATCGCCCCGCGCCCGCTGAGGGCTATCCGGTGCTGTGGATGCTCGACGGCAATGCCGCACTGGGCGCCCTGGACAGCGCGCAGTTGAGCAAGCTCGCCGCTGGCCAGGCGCCCCTGCTGGTGGCGGTGGGTTACCAGACCGAGCAGCGCATTGAGCGTGCCGGGCGTACCTACGACTACACCCCGGCAATTCCTGGACTGTCAGAACAGCGCGACCCGCTGACGGGCCAGCCGAGCGGTGGCGTGGATGCATTCCTTGACCTGCTGACCCAGCGCATGCGGCCGATGGTGGCTGGCGTGGCACCCATCGACCTGCAGCGCCAGACACTGTGGGGGCACTCCTACGGCGGCCTGGCCGTGCTCCATGCACTATTTACCCGGCCTGGCGCTTTCAGTGACTACGCGGCGGCCAGCCCGTCATTGTGGTGGCATGACGGGGCGATCGTTCGTGAAGCGCAAGGGCTGCAACAGCGCTTGGCTGGCAGCCGCCCGGCGCTGTTGCTGATGCGCGGAAGTGATGAGCCTTCGAACCCGCGTGCCCGAGTGAAAGGCGATGTGGAGCGGCCAGCGCGGGAGCTGGCCAAGGACTTGGCCAAGGTGCCTGGGTTGCAGGTGCGCTACGAACGTTTCGAGGGGCTGGGGCACGGGCCCATGCTGCCGGCCTCGCTGAAGACCGTAATCGAAGGCATGTCCCGGTAATCGCCAAAGGTCGTAGATCATCGGCTTGCCAGCACCGTGGCACTCTGCGGTATGCTTGCCCGGTCTTCAGGGCGGGGTGAAAGTCCCCACCGGCGGTAAATCGAAAGATGAGCCCGCGAGCGCCCCGGCCATGCCGGGGGTCAGCAGATCTGGTGCGACTCCAGAGCCGACGGTCATAGTCCGGATGAAAGAAGGCGTCAGCCAAGGGCCGTTCGGGCGCCCTTGCGCGCGCATTTTGATCGCCCCGAGACGTTCATCGATCATTCACGAGGAGCGTTTCATGTCCCCCAAGCATCACCAGCAATTCCCCAATGTGTCCGCCGCCATCGCCGCCTTCCAGGCCGGCCGCCCCGTGCTGCTGCTCGACGATGACGACCGCGAGGACGAAGCCGACATCGTCGCCGCCGCCGAAAACCTGTCGCTGCAGACGATGGCCATGATGATCCGCGACTGCAGCGGCATCGTCTGCCTGTGCCTGGACGAAGCCACCGTCGATGCCCTGCAGCTGGCGCCGATGGTGCAGAACAACCAAGCCCGCCACGGTACCGGCTTCACCGTCACCATCGAAGCGGCCGAAGGCGTCAGCACCGGGGTTTCGGCCCAGGACCGCATTACCACCATCGAAGCCGCGCTGCGCTCGACGGCCGAGCAGCGGCATATCGTCAGCCCCGGCCACGTGTTTCCGTTGCGCGCGCGGGACGGTGGCGTGCTGACCCGGCGTGGCCATACCGAAGGCTCGGTAGACCTGGCGCGCCTGGCCGGGCTGCGCCCAGCGGCGGTGCTGTGCGAACTGATGAACCCCGATGGCAGCATGGCCCGGGGCGAGCAGGTGGCGGTGTATGCGCGGCAGTACAATCTGCCAGTGCTGACCATTGCCGAGCTGGCGCGGTGTCGGGAGGCGATGGTGGAGTTGGAATCCGAACTCGCCTGATGCACTGTGTGGGGCCGCTTTGCGGCCCTTTTCGCGGCTGAAGCCGCTCCTACAGGTACCCCACCAGCCTTGAGTATCTGTGGGAGCGGCTTCAGCCGCGAAGAGGCCCTCAAACTTTGCCGAAGTTTGCTCCCCCCGCCCCGCTCTGCTAACGTCGCGCCGTTCCGACCCGCTACCGAGACCCGTCGCCATGGCCCGCAAAAAAGCCTCCATCGATTTCGAGCAATCCCTCGCCGACCTGCAAGCCCTGGTCGAGCGCCTGGAGAACGGCGAGTTGTCGCTGGAAGACTCGCTGGCCGCCTTCGAGCAGGGCATCGCGCTGACCCGCGATTGCCAAGGCGCCCTGGCCCAGGCCGAGCAGAAAGTGCAGATACTGCTGGAGCGTGACGGCGAGCTCGCCGCGCAGCCCTTCGATGCGGAGCCTGAAGCATGATCAGCGCTTACCAGGCCAGCTGCCAGGCCCGCGTCGACGCCGCCCTCGAACCCCTGTTCATCGCGCCTTCCAAAGAGCTTGAGCGGCTGTACGCCGCCATGCGCTACAGCGTGATGAACGGCGGCAAGCGCGTACGCCCGCTGCTCGCCTATGCCGCCTGCCAAGCCTTGGGCGCGCCGGCCGAACAAGCCAACGGCGCGGCCTGTGCGGTGGAGTTGATTCACGCTTACTCGCTGGTGCATGACGACCTGCCGGCCATGGACGACGACGACCTGCGCCGTGGCCAGCCGACCACCCACAAAGCCTTCGACGAAGCCTGCGCGATCCTCGCTGGCGACGGCCTGCAGAGCCTGGCCTTCAGCGCCCTGCTCGACCCACGCCTGAGCCCGCTGCCCGACAGCATCCGCCTGACCATGGTCCAGGCTCTGGCCAAGGCGGCCGGCCCGGCCGGCATGGTCGGTGGCCAGGCCATCGACCTTGGCTCGGTGGGCCTGAAGCTCGATCAGCAGGCACTTGAATTCATGCACCGGCACAAGACCGGCGCGCTGATCGAAGCCAGCGTACGCCTCGGCGCCCTGGCCAGCGGCCGCGCCGAACAGGCCCAGCTGGACGCCCTGCAAACCTATGCACAGGCCATCGGCCTGGCCTTCCAGGTGCAGGACGATATCCTCGACGTGGAAAGCGACACCGCCACCCTCGGCAAACGCCAGGGCGCTGACATAGCTCGTGACAAACCAACCTACCCGGCCCTGCTGGGCCTGGAGGCGGCCAAGGCCTATGCGATCGAACTGCGCGACCAGGCGCTGGACGCCCTGCGAGGCCTGGGCGAAAACGCAGAACCCCTGCGGGCGTTGGCGCGCTATATCGTCGAACGCCGGCATTGATCGGGGCCGCTCTGCGGCCCAACAGCACACCCGTCTGAATGGGCAGTATTTCCCACAATGGGGTAAACTGCCGCGTCTTAACACCTATAACGACTCGCCTGATGCCCACGACGTTTCAAGAGATCCCCCGCGAACGCCCGGTCACGCCGTTGCTCGACCGCGCTGACACGCCTGCAGGCCTGCGCCGGCTGGCCGAAGCCGACCTGGAGACCCTGGCCGACGAGTTGCGCCAGGAGCTGCTGTACACCGTGGGTCAAACCGGTGGGCACTTTGGTGCCGGCCTGGGCGTGATCGAACTGACGATCGCCCTGCACTACGTCTTCGACACCCCGGACGACCGGCTGGTGTGGGACGTCGGCCACCAGGCCTACCCGCACAAGATCCTCACCGGCCGCCGTAACCGCATGCTGAGCCTGCGCCAGAAGGATGGCATCGCCGCCTTCCCGCGCCGCAGCGAAAGCGAATACGACACCTTTGGCGTCGGCCATTCCAGCACCTCGATCAGCGCCGCACTAGGCATGGCCATCGCCGCCCGCCTGCAGAACAGCGCGCGCAAGTCGATCGCGGTGATTGGTGACGGCGCGCTGACCGCCGGCATGGCCTTCGAGGCGTTGAACCACGCCCAGGAAGTCAACGCCGACATGCTGGTGATCCTCAACGACAACGACATGTCGATTTCGCGCAATGTCGGCGGCCTGTCCAACTACCTGGCCAAGATCCTCTCCAGCCGCACCTACGCGAGCATGCGCGAAGGCAGCAAGAAGGTGCTGTCGCGCCTGCCTGGCGCATGGGAAATCGCCCGCCGCACCGAGGAATACGCCAAGGGCATGCTGGTCCCAGGCACCCTGTTCGAAGAGCTGGGCTGGAACTACATCGGCCCGATCGACGGCCACGACCTGCCAACCATGATCGCCACCCTTCGCAACATGCGTGACCTCAAAGGCCCGCAGTTCCTGCACGTGGTGACCAAAAAGGGCAAAGGCTTCGCCCCGGCCGAAATCGACCCGATCGGCTACCACGCCATCACCAAGCTCGAACCCGCCGACAAGCCAGCCGCGCCGAAAAAGGCCAGCGGGCCGAAATACTCCGCAGTGTTCGGCCAGTGGCTTTGCGACATGGCCGCCGCCGACAATCGCCTGGTGGGCATCACCCCGGCGATGAAGGAAGGCTCCGACCTGGTCGACTTCAGCGAACGCTATCCCGAGCGCTACTTCGACGTGGCCATCGCCGAACAGCACGCGGTGACCCTGGCCGCAGGCATGGCCTGTGAAGGCAGCAAGCCGGTGGTGGCGATCTATTCGACCTTCCTGCAGCGCGCCTACGACCAGCTGATCCACGACGTCGCGGTGCAGAACCTCGATGTGCTGTTCGCCATCGACCGCGCCGGCCTGGTCGGCGAAGACGGCCCGACCCACGCGGGCAGCTACGACCTGTCGTACCTGCGATGCATCCCGGGCATGCTGGTGATGACGCCGAGCGACGAGAACGAACTGCGCAAGATGCTCAGCACCGGCCACCTCTACAACGGCCCGGCGGCGGTGCGTTACCCGCGTGGTACCGGCCCCAACGCGCCGATCAGCGGCGACCTGGAACCGCTGGAAATCGGCAAGGGTGTGGTTCGCCGCCAAGGCGAAAAAGTTGCTTTGCTGGTGTTTGGCGTGCAGCTGGCCGAAGCCCTGCAAGTTGCCGAGCAGATCAATGCCACCGTGGTCGACATGCGCTTCGTCAAACCGCTGGATGAGGCGTTGGTGCTTGAGTTGGCTGCCAGCCATGAATTGCTGGTGACCATCGAAGAGAACGCCATCATGGGCGGTGCGGGCGCTGCCGTGGGCGAGTTCCTGGCCAGCCAGTCGGTGATCAAACCGTTGCTGCACCTGGGGCTGCCGGACATCTATGTCGAACATGCCAAGCCTGCGCAGATGCTGGCTGAGTGTGGGCTGGATGCTGCTGGGATCGAAGCCTCGGTTAAAGCCCGGATGGCCAAGCTCGGCCTTTAAGGCCTCTTCGCGGGGCAAGCCCGCTCCCACAGGATTGCCGCAGTTCTTGAATACTGTGCAGTCCCTGTGGGAGCGGGCTTGCCCCGCGAATGCCATGGAACTGCCCATGAAGAAATTCGCTTGTACCGCCCTGCTCTGCGCCCCCACATTCATCTTGGCCGCCGAACGCGACGACGCCCTGAAACTCCCCGACGTGCTGATCAGCGCCAACCGCCAAGTCGAATCGCGCACCGCCACTAGCGCCGCCAACACCGTCTTTACCCGCAAAGACATCGACCGCCTGCAACCCACCAGCGTCACCGACCTGCTCGCCCGCGTACCCGGCGTACAAGTCGCGCCCACCGGTGGCCGTGGCAGCTTGCCGGGCATCTTCATCCGCGGCACCAAGGCCGCACAAAGCCTGGTGCTGGTCGATGGCGTGCGCATTGCCAATGCCACCTCCGGCGACAGCGGCCTGCAGTTTCTCGATGTCGACCAGATCGAGCGCGTCGAAGTGCTGCGCGGCTCGCGCTCGGCGGTCTATGGCAGCGATGCCATCGGCGGCGTGATCCAGATTTTCACTCGCCGCAGCAGCGGCCCCGGCCTGCAACCGCGCCTGCGCCTGGCCGCCGGCAGCAACCAGACCTGGCAACGCAGCCTGGGCCTGTCTGGCGGTGATGGCGCCACGCGCTTCAACCTCGGCGCCAGCCTGGACGAGACGGCGGGCATCGATTCCACCGGGCCGTCCTTCGCCAGTGACGGCGACCACGACGCCTACCGCGACAAGTCATTCAACCTGAGCCTGAGCCACACCTTTGGCGAGCGTTTCGAAACGGGCCTGAACCTGCTCGACAGCCGTGGCCGCAGCGAGTACGACAACCCATTCGGCGGTTTCGACCCGGTCACCTTCGAAAGCTTCGGGCAAAAGCCCTACACCGACTTCAACGTCAGCAGCCTGGGCACCTATTTCGACGCCCAGCTGAATGACGTGTGGCATTCGCGCCTGGAGCTCGGCCATAGCGAAAACCGCGACGACAAGCGCGACAAGCTCAGCGACGAACGTTTCGTGTTCAACACCTACCGCGACCAGGTCACCTGGCAGAACGACCTGGCCCTGACCGATCAACACAGCCTGCTGGTCGGTGGCGACTGGTATGAAGACCGGGTGCACGGCAGCACTGACTTCACCGAGGACAGCCGCTGGAACCGCGCCGCGTTCGTCCAGCACCGCTTCAGCGGCGAGCACTTCTCCACCGAACTGGGCATGCGCCGCGACCAGAACCAGCAATTCGGCGGCCAGACCACCTGGAGTGGCAGCCTGACCGTGCCGCTGAATGCGCATAACGACGTGCTGCTGTCCTACAGCGAAGGCTTCCGCGCCCCGACGTTCAACGACCTGTACTACCCGCAGTTCAGCAACCCGGACCTGGACCCGGAGCATTCCAAGAGCTATGAGTTGCAGTGGCGCAGCCAGCTGAGCCGCAACAGCCGCCTGGAAACCTCGCTGTACCGCACCGACCTGCGCGATGCGATCATCTTCGGCCAGGACTCGATCCCGCGTAATGTCGCCTCAGCGCGCATCAACGGCTTCGAAATGGCCCTGGACCAGCAGTGGGGCGAATGGCGCAGCCAGCTCGGCCTGGCCTTGATCGACCCACGTGACCGGGACAGCGGCCACACCCTCGCCCGCCGCGCGCGACGCACCCTGAGCCTGGACCTGGACCGGCAGTTCGAGAGTTTCAGCGTTGGCGGCAGCTGGCAAGCCGTGAGTGCCAGCTATGACGACGAGGCCAACCGCAATCGCCTGGGCGGCTACGGTCTGCTGGGCCTGCGCGGCAGTTGGGCGGCGACCGATGAGGTGAAGCTGGAATTGAAACTGGATAACCTGCTGGACAAAGGCTACAGCCGCGCACTGTATAGCTACCAAGGGGCCAGCTACGGCTACCGTGAAGAAGGCCGCACAGCCCTGTTCAGCGTCACCTGGACCCCGGCGCTTTAGCCGCAAGCAGCGCGCACAGGCGGGCGGTGGCTTCGATCATCTGCCCGCTGGGCCGCTCCAGACCTTTGTCGGGCACTACCAGCAAACGCGCTTTGAGCAGTGGCCAGGCCTTCCAGCTGAGCAGCTGCGCCGCATCACCGGCCAGGATTACCTGCGGATCGCGCAGCAGCACCGATTCAACATTCACCTGCGGCGCTGGCTGGCTCAGGTCGGCGAAGATGTTACGCGCCCCGCACACGGCCAGGGCATCGCTGACCACCTGATGCCCACCCAGGGTATACAACGGCCGGTCCCATACCTGATAGAACACCCGCAGCGGCTTCTCACGCCGGTACTGCTGGCGCAACTGCTGCAGACGCTCGCGCAACAGCTGGACATATTCCCGCCCGTGCTCTGCCCGGCCAACACGTACGGCAAGGGCCTCAATCTGTTCGATTAGCTGGTCAAGGGTGTGCGGTTCGGCACTATAGGTCGCGATATCCAGGCGCTTGAGCTGATCGAGCTGAGCCGCAGCCACACCCCCAGGCCAGAACAGCAGCAGGTCCGGTTTGAGGCTGAGCAGGCGCTCCATGTCCAGTTGCCCCTGGCGCCCTACCGAAGGCAGGTCACGCAGCGCCGCCGGCCGCTCGCCGCCGTCGAGCACACCCACCAGCAGGTCATCGGCCTGCAGTTCGAGCATGATCTCGCTCATCGAGGGCGCGAGGCTGACTACACGCAGCGGCTCACCCGCCTGGGCAGTGCAGGCCAGCAGCGCCAGCAGGCAAAGCAGGACGCGCATCAGCCCAGCTGACGCGGAATGCGGTAGAGGTAAAGAATCACCGCCGTGGACAACGCCAGGAGGATCTGCGGCACCGCCTCAAGCCCCACCAGTACCGACAACGCGGCGACCCACGCAGGGATGCAGGCGAACAGCATGGCCATGCGCCGCACGCGCGCCAGATCGATCCAGGCGGCAGGTTCTTCAGCCGTACCCATGACCTTGGAGGTGTCGATCAAGGCACGCTTGTAGGCGCCAAAGCGCGGCAGGCTGAGGAACATGGTCGCCGCACCGGCGATGAACAGCGGCATGGCCAGCACCGGGATCAGCGCATCGCCACCGCCAAAGGCCCAGGCCATCACCGGCAGCGGCACCAGGCCGACCGCCAGGTACTGCCACCAGGCCAGCGCCAGGCGCCGCTTCACCTCGCCACGGGTCACGCCTGGGGCACCTCGCCCTGGTGCTCGTTACCCAGCATGTGGCCGAGTTTGTCGGCCTTGGTCGCCAGGTAATAACGGTTGTGCGGGTTGTGCCCGGTGTGCAGCGGCACGCGCTCGGCGACCTTGATGTTCATGTCGGTCAATGCCTTGACCTTGCGCGGGTTGTTGGTCATCAGGCGCAGCGATTTCACGCCCAGATGCTCCAGCATCGGCAGGCAGATCGCATAGTCACGCTGGTCGGCGGCAAAGCCCAGGCGCTCGTTGGCCTCGACGGTGTCGGCGCCGCCGTCCTGCAGCTCGTAGGCGCGGATCTTGTTCAACAGGCCAATGCCACGGCCTTCCTGGCGCAGGTACAGCAGCACGCCACGGCCTTCACGGGCGATGGCCTGGAGGGCAGCTTCCAGCTGCGAACCGCAGTCGCAACGCTGGCTGAACAGGGCATCGCCGGTCAGGCACTCGGAGTGCAGGCGCCCCAGCACCGGCTCGCCGTCGCCGATATCACCCAGGCTGAGCACCACGTGCTCACGGCCGGTGGCTTCTTCGAGGAAACCATGCATGGTGAAAGTCGCAAAGGGGGTCGGGAGTTTAGAGGCGGCAACAAAGACGACGGGCACGTTGTGCTCCTGGATAAGTAGGAAATTTCTCGTGAAGCGATTGTATCAGCAGGTCGGCGCCTGCGCGCCGGTTGAATACCGTCGGTTAAGATCGAAAAGTTCGATGCTTAGCAGCGTCAAATCATTGTGGCTGGCTGTTGGTGGCGAATGGATACGGCTGCTTCCAATGCTCGAAAATCGGTCGTAACTCGCCACTGCGTACCAGCTCAGCCATGCGCTTATCGAACAGGTCGCGCAGGGCTTTGGCCTGGTCGTTGCGGGCGAAGGCCAGGTAAAGCGGCAACTCGGCCACATGGGTGCGGCGGAAGCGTTCGGGGTGTGGGCTCTGGCCGAGCACGTAATCGACTTCGGTCTGTGCATCGATGTAGAAGTCCACGCGGTCATGCTCAAGCATCGGCAAGATGCCCTCCCGGCGCTGGATCTCGCGGAAGTTCTTCACGTTGGGGAGATAACTGCCGTAGTCGTAGCCGCGCACCCAGGCCAAACGGTACTGACCCACGGTATCCAGGGTCGGCACCGGTTTGCCGGCAAGGCCCAGGGCATAGATATGGTCCATATCGAAGTGCCAGCGCGGGTAGAGGTTGTCGTCGTTCTCGTCCTTGTATGACCCAACCCAGGCATCGGCCTCGCCACGTTTGACCAGACCGACCGCACGGCTGTAGGGCGCGCTTTGGGGAACGACCTTGACCCCGGCCGGCTCGAACACCTTGCGCAGGACGTCCCAGGCTACTCCGCTGCCGTCGGCATTGGTGTAGTCGAGCCACTCTTCGCTGACCAGGTGAATCTGCTTCGGCACGCCTTCAGCCGCCGCCACCCAAGGGACAAAACTCAGCAAAATTGCCAGCAGCACAGTCCTTATGGCCATCGAAGCGCTCCCTGTTTCAGCCAACCGCCCACACCAGAACCTGCATGCCCAGCCAGGCGAACACGCCGGCCAGGATATCGTCGAGCATGATGCCGACACCGCCGTGCACATGGCGATCGATCCAACGAATCGGCCACGGCTTGAGGATGTCGAAGAAGCGGAACATCAGGAACCCGGCGAGGATCCACTGCCACCCTTCTGGCACCAGCCACAGGGTGATCCACATGCCGACCATCTCGTCCCAGACAATGCCTTCATGATCGTGAACGCGCAAGTCATTGGCCACCTTGCCGCACAGCCAGAAGCCAAACAGCATGGTCACGCCCAACAACAGCCAGTAGCCCCAGTCGGGGAGCATCTGCCACAGCGGGATGAATGGGATCGCCACCATCGAGCCCCAGGTGCCGGGGGCCTTGGGCAAGGTGCCGGAACCGAAGCCAAAGGCGATGAAGTGCCACGGGTTGCGCCAGACCGAGGGCGGAACGAACTCCGCAGGCACCTGGTTCGGGTGGTCGGTCACGGTGTCTCCCTAAAGTGTTGATAGCCCCGCTGTACGGGGGTGATGTCCTGGCCCTGCGGGTTTAGCAGGGTCACGCCCTGCCCTTCACGGACCTGGCCGATAACATACACACCAGCGTCGACCAAAGATGAAAGCGCTTCAGCCGGTAGCGTGAAGGCCAGCACGTAGTCGTCGCCGCCGATGAGCGCCGCCTGCACCGCCGCTTCGCGGCCAAGAAAGGCTTCTAATGCAGGAGACACTGGCACCTGTGCCAGGTTCACCTCAAGCGCGACCGCCGACGCCTTGGCGATATGCCCGCAGTCGGCAAGCAGGCCGTCGGAGATGTCCAGCGCCGCCGTGGCCAGGCCACGCAAGCGCAGGCCGAGGTCGAGTTGGGGCTGCGGCGACCAATAGTGCGCCAGCAGCGGCTCGGCCTGCTCGGCCGGCGCTTCGCGCTCGCCCAGCACCAGCGGCAACGCCCCGGCAGCCTTGCCCAGCACGCCGCCGACACACAGCAGGTCGCCCGGACGAGCGCCGCTACGGCGCAACGCCTGGCCGGCCGGCACACGGCCGAACACGGTCACGGTAATGCTCAGGGGACCGCGAGTGGTGTCGCCGCCGATCAGGCTCATGCGGCAACGCTGGGCCATGCGGCTGAGGCCGTCGGCAAAGGCTGCAAGCCAGTCCGGGCCAACGTTGGGCAGGGTAAGTGCGAGGGTAAAGCCGATGGCGTGGGCACCCATCGCCGCCAGGTCGCTGGCCGCCACGGCCAATGCGCGCTGGCCAAGCAGCTGAGGGTCGCAGACCGCCGGGAAGTGCACCCCGGCGACCAGGGTGTCGGTCGACACCGCCAGTTGTTCGCCGGGGGGAAGGTCGAGCAGCGCGCAGTCGTCGCCGATGCCCAGGGCCACGCCCTCGCCACCCTGCGCACAAGGCGCGGCGGCGAAGTAATGGTTGATCAGCTCGAACTCACCCATGGCTCGACAGCGCCAGGATCAGCGCTTGTTCGCCTTGACTTCTGCTTCGCGCAGCGAAGGCGCCAGCTTGTCCAGCACGCCGTTGACGAACTTGTGGCCGTCAGTGGCGCCGTAGACCTTGGCCAGTTCCACGCCTTCATTGATTACCACGCGGTACGGCACGTCGACGCGCTTGATCAATTCCCAGGTGGACAGGCGCAGCACGGCCAGTTCGACCGGATCGAGCTCTTCCATGGCAATGGTCATGCACGGCTTCAGCGCGTTGTCGATTTCGCCCTTGATCGCCGGAACCCCATGCAGGATCTCGCGGAAATAGGCACCGTCGACATCGGTGAAATCGTTATCGACCCGGAACTGCGCTTCGATCTCGTTCAGCGAATGCTGGGCCATGTGCCATTGGTACAGGGCCTGGGTCGCGAGCTTGCGGGCTTCGCGGCGCTTGGCGCTTTTCGATGGCTTGCCGGCATCCGCAGGTTTTGGATCGCGCGGGTTGAAACGATCGCTTTCGTCGCTAATCACTTGGCCTCCAACTGCGCCAGCAGGCTGACCATTTCCAGAGCGGACAGGGCAGCTTCAGCACCTTTGTTACCGGCCTTGGTGCCGGAACGTTCGATGGCTTGCTCGATGGAGTCGACGGTCAGCACGCCGAACGCCACAGGCACGCCGAACTCCATGGACACCTGGGCCAGGCCCTTGGTGCACTCGCCCGCCACGTATTCGAAGTGCGGGGTACCGCCACGGATCACGGCGCCCAGGGCGATGATCGCGTCGTATTCACCCTGCTGGGCGACTTTCTGTGCCACCAGCGGGATTTCGAACGCGCCCGGGGCACGGATGATGGTGATCTCGCTTTCGCTGACACCGTGGCGTACCAGGGCATCAACGGCGCCGCTTACCAGGCTTTCGACAACGAAGCTGTTGAAGCGGCCAACCACCAAAGCATAGCGACCTTTGGGGGCGATGAAGGTACCTTCGATGGTCTTCAGGGTCATTCCGATATTCTCATGTTCAAGAGCGAGGCCGCATACAAGCGGCCTCGGCAGGGGTCTGGACTCGAGCTTAAGGGCGTCAATGCCGCCTCAAGTCACTCGGAGGGCACGTATTCTACAACTTCCAGATCGAATCCGGATATCGCATTGAACTTCATCGGCGAACTCATCAGGCGCATCTTGCGCACACCGAGGTCACGCAGGATCTGTGAACCGGCGCCGACGGTGCTGTAGGTGGTCGGGGCTTTGGTCGGCGCATCACCCGCACTTTCGCGGATGTGCGCCAGCAGCACGTCGCCATCCAGCGGGTGGCCCAGCAGCAGCACCACGCCGCTGCCGGCCTCGGCTACGGCGGACATGGCAGCGCGCAGGCTCCAGCGCCCCGGTTGCTTGACCATCAGCAGGTCGCGCAGCGGGTCCATGTTGTGCACACGCACCAGGGTCGGCTCTTCGGCGCAGATCTTGCCCAGGGTCAGGGCCATGTGCACGTCGCCTTCCACCGCGTCGCGGTAGGTGACCAGGTTGAACTCGCCCAGCTCGCTTTCGATCGGCTGCTCGGACACGCGCTGCACGGTGCGCTCGTGGATCATGCGGTAGTGGATCAGGTCGGCGATGGTGCCGATCTTCAGGCCGTGCTCGGCGGCGAACACTTCCAGCTCGGCGCGGCGCGACATGGTGCCGTCGTCGTTCATCACTTCGCAGATCACGCCGCTCGGCTCGAAGCCGGCCATCCGCGCCAGGTCGCAGGCGGCTTCGGTATGGCCGGCGCGGGCCAGGGTGCCGCCAGGCTGGGCCATCAGCGGGAAGATGTGGCCGGGGCTGACGATGTCTTCGGCCTTGGCGTCCTTGGCGGCGGCAGCCTGCACGGTGCGGGCGCGGTCGGCGGCGGAAATGCCGGTGGTGACACCTTCGGCGGCTTCGATCGACACGGTGAACTTGGTGCCGAAGCCCGAACCGTTGCGCGGCGCCATCAGCGGCAGCTTCAGCGTTTCGCAGCGCTCGCGGGTCATCGGCATGCAGATCAGGCCACGGGCATGCTTGGCCATGAAGTTGATGTGCTCAGGCAGGCAGCACTCGGCGGCCATGATGATGTCGCCTTCGTTCTCGCGGTCTTCGTCATCCATGAGGATGACCATTTTGCCCTGGCGGATATCTTCGACCAGTTCTTCGATGCTGTTGAGCGCCACGCGGCACCCCCTTCTCAATCAGGATTTCAAGAAGCCGTTGGCGGCCAGGAAGCTTTCGGTGATGCCACTGCCCTTGCTCGGTTCGGCCGCCTTGTCGCCCAGCAGCAGACGCTCCAGGTAACGGGCCAGCAGGTCGACCTCAAGGTTGATCCGACGCCCTGCGCGGTAGTCGGCCATGATGGTTTCGGACAGGGTGTGCGGGACGATGGTCAGCTCGAATTCGGCGCCATCGACCTCATTGACCGTCAGGCTGGTGCCGTCGACGGTGATCGAGCCCTTGTGGGCGATGTACTTGGCCAATTCCTTGGGCGCACGCACG
The DNA here is from genome assembly GCF_044772285.1 of Pseudomonas sp. NPDC090233. Taxonomy (NCBI): domain Bacteria; kingdom Pseudomonadati; phylum Pseudomonadota; class Gammaproteobacteria; order Pseudomonadales; family Pseudomonadaceae; genus Pseudomonas; species Pseudomonas sp. NPDC090233. The sequence continues at coordinate 207,083 of NZ_JBIVYQ010000008.1, forward strand.
CGGAACTGGATGGCGCGAGCGCTATCGCTGCGCGAGATGATTTCGCCGACGCCGTCGACGTGGCCGCTGACCAGGTGGCCGCCCAGGCGGGTGGTTGGGGTCAGGGCTTTCTCCAGGTTGACCTTACTGCCGCTCTTGAGGTCGATGAAGGCGGTGCGCTTGAGGGTTTCAACGCTGACGTCGGCCCAGAAACCATCGCCTGGCAGCTCGACTGCGGTCAGGCACACGCCGTTGACGGCGATGCTGTCGCCGAGCTTGACGTCGCCCAGGTCGAGCTTGCCGGTCTCGACGTAGACGCGCACGTCACCGCCCTTGGGGGTCAGGCTGCGGATGGTGCCGATGGATTCGATGATGCCGGTGAACATGGGGTCTTCCTCAAAAACGGGTTGCGCGGGGCAAGCCCGGCATTATACGCCGGGCGCCGGCAGGGGGATGGCCGTGACCCGCCAGTCATCGCCCACTGCGCGCATTTCGGTGATTTTCAGCCTTGGCGCTTCGCTCATCTTGCTCAGCGGCCAGTCCAGCAGCGGCCGGGCCTGGGAACCGAGGAAGGTGCCAGCGACGAACAATTGGTACTCGTCGACCAGGCCTTGCTGGGCAAAGGCGCCGACCAGGCCGGCGCCGGCTTCCAGGAGGATCTCGTTGACCCCACGGGCGGCCAGGGCCTTCAGCAATGATGGAAGATCTACCTGGCCGTCGCCGCCGGGCAGGCTCAGCAGTTCGTGGCCGGCCTCGGCGTAACGCGGGTCACCGGTCTGGGCGGTCACCACCAGGGCTGGGCCGGCCTGGAAGAATGGGGCATCCAGCGGCAGGCGAAGACGGCCATCAATCAGTACGCGCAGGGGTGTGCGGCTCATCGCCAGGGCGGTGGTTTGTTCATCCAGGCCCAGCTCGGCAGCGCGCACGGTCATCCGCGCGTTGTCGGCCAGCACGCTGGCGGCACTGGTCAGCACCACACTGGCACGGGCCCGCAGGCGCTGCACGGCGGAACGGGCGGCGGGGCCGGTGATCCACTGGCTTTCGCCGCTGGCCATGGCGGTGCGGCCGTCCAGGCTCATGGCCAGCTTGGCGCGGACGAACGGCAGGCCACGTTCCATGCGCTTGAGGAAACCGGGGTTCAGGGCACGGGTTTCGGCTTCGAGCACGCCGCTGGCGACTTCGATGCCGGCATCGGCCAGACGCTGCAGGCCTTGACCCGCGACCTGCGGGTTGGGGTCCTGCATGGCGGCGACTACGCGCGCCACGCCCGCCTTCACCAGCGCTTCGGCGCAGGGTGGGGTGCGGCCATGGTGGCTGCACGGTTCAAGCGTCACGTAAGCACAGGCGCCGCGGGCACGCTCACCGGCCTGGCGCAGGGCATGCACCTCGGCATGCGGCTCCCCGGCGCGCACGTGCCAGCCCTCACCGACCACCTCGCCATCGCGGACGATCACGCAACCCACACGCGGGTTGGGGTGGGTGGTGTAGACGCCCTTGCGCGCAAGCTCCAGGGCACGGGCCATGTAGTGGGCGTCGAGGATCGCAGTCTGGCTCGGCATGCTCACTCTTTAGCCGGCTCGCGGGCCAGGCGGTCGATTTCTTCGCGGAATTCGTCGAGGTCCTGGAAGCGCCGGTACACCGAAGCGAAACGGATATAGGCGACTTCGTCGAGCTTGCGCAGCTCGGCCATCACCAATTCACCGACCACCAGCGACTTGACCTCACGCTCGCCAGTGGCGCGCAGGCGGCTCTTGATATGCGCCAGCGCAGCTTCCAGGCGTTCGACGCTGACCGGGCGCTTTTCCAGCGCACGCTGCATGCCGGCACGCAGCTTGTCTTCGTCGAAAGGCTGGCGGGTGCCGTCCTGCTTGATCAGCCGGGGCAATACCAGCTCGGCGGTTTCGAAGGTGGTGAAGCGCTCGCCGCAGGCGACGCATTCGCGACGGCGGCGCACTTGCTCGCCCTCGGCGACCAGGCGCGAGTCGATGACCTTGGTGTCGTTGGCACCGCAAAAGGGACAGTGCATGGTGGCAGGCAACAAAAAAAGGGAGGGCCATGGTAGCGCATCCCACTGGCAAGACAAGCCAAAGGGGTTAACATCCATGGAATTCTGTCCGTGAAGGATTACCCCATGCATCTTCGAGCGCTCGCCGTGCTGTGCTGCGCCGCCCTGCTCACCGCCTGTGGCAGTGACCGGCCCAAATCTGAACCAGCCCCCGCCCCCGCACCCGCCAAGGTGGCGAAAAAGGCCCAACCGCTCGGCCCCTTGCCGGCCTACCAGCGCGAGCTGAGCGGCACGTTGATGGCAATTCCGGCCGGCGCCGACGTGGAGCTGGCGCTGCTGATCATCGACGAGCGCGGCCGGCCGCAACAGCTGCTGGCCAGCAGCACCCTGACCGGCACCGGCCAGGCACTGCCCTACCAGCTGCGTTTCAACCCCGAAGCCTTTCCGGCCGGTGCGCGGGTAGAACTGCGAGGCCGTGCGAGCAACTCCGGGCAGTTGATCCTGCACCTGCCGCCCGTACGCATTACCCAGGCCCAGACCCAGGCCACCGGCCCGCTGCAATTCGAAAAGGCGCCGTAAGTGGCGCCGCTTGCCCTGCAACAGGCACTCAGTGGCCTGATCGGTGAGGCGCGTCTGGTGGTCAGCGAGTTGCCGGAGTGCCCGCTCAAGCTCTGGTTGATCGACGACCAGAACATGGACCGCGCATTCAGCAGCGAAGAAACCCGGCGCATTCTTGAAGAGCCGCCGTATTGGAGCTTTTGCTGGGCCAGCGGGTTGGCAATGGCCCGTTACTTGGCGACACACCCAGAGTGGGTGGCGGGCAAACGGGTGCTCGACTTTGGCGCAGGCTCCGGTATCGCCGGGATTGCCGCGGCGCGTGCCGGCGCCCTGGAAGTGGTGGCCTGCGACCTCGACCCGTTGGCCCTGCAGGCGTGTCAGGCCAATGCACTGTTGAACGGCGTGGAGCTGGGCTACAGCAGTGATTTCTTCAATGAAGCCGACCGATTCGACCTGATTCTGGTCGCCGATGTGCTCTATGACCGCGCCAATCTGCCGCTGCTCGATGCCTTTCTCGGCCGGGGTCGCCAGGCACTGGTGGCCGATTCGCGGGTCCGTGATTTCAATCATCCGCTGTATCGGCCATTAGGCGTGCTCGAAGCGCTGACCCTACCCGACCTGGCCGAGCCGCACGAATTCCGCCGGGTCAGCCTGTACCACGCCAGCCGCGAGCCTTTATAGTGGTGCCATTCACCGATTTGCGAGAGTCCAGATGAGTCAGGAAACGCCTTACATCTTCGACGCCACCGATGCCAACTTCCAGCAGCTGGTGATCGAGAATTCCTTCCACAAGCCGGTCCTGGTGGACTTCTGGGCCGAGTGGTGCGCGCCGTGCAAGGCGTTGATGCCGCTGTTGGCGAAAATCGCCGAGGGTTACCAGGGCGAGCTGCTGCTGGCCAAGATCAACTGCGATGTGGAACAGCAAGTCGTCGCCCAGTTCGGCATTCGCAGCCTGCCGACCGTGGTGCTGTTCAAGGATGGCCAGCCGGTCGATGGCTTTGCCGGTGCGCAGCCGGAGTCGGCGATCCGCGCCCTGCTCGAACCGCACGTGCAGATGCCGCCACCACCAGCAGCCTCGCCGCTGGAGCAGGCCAAGGGCCTGTTCGCCGAGAGCCGTTTCGCCGAGGCCGAAGCCTTGTTGCAGGCGCTGCTGGGTGAAGACAACAGCAATGCCGAGGCGCTGATCCTGTATGCCCGCTGCCTGGCCGAGCGCAATGAGCTGGGTGAAGCCCAGGTGGTGCTGGACGCAGTCAAGACCGACGAGCACAAGGCAGCGTTGGCCGGCGCCAAGGCCCAGATCACCTTCCTGCGCCAGGCCGCCAGCCTGCCGGAAGTCGCCGAGCTGAAGAGCCGCCTGGCGCAGAACCCGCAGGATGATGAAGCGGCTTACCAGCTGAGCATCCAGCAACTGGCGCGCCAGCAATACGAGGCGGCGCTGGATGGGCTGTTAAAGCTGTTCCAGCGTAACCGGGGCTATGAGAACGGGTTGCCGCAAAAGGCGATGTTGCAGGTGTTCGAATTGCTGGGAGGAGATCATCCGTTGGTGGGTGTTTATCGCCGTCGGCTGTCTTCGGCAATGTTCTGAAGCTGTTATGGGGCCGCTATCGCGGCCCCATGTGCTTTAGCACTCAACCGACCCAGTGATACACCGGGGCATCCGCCCCACTTTCCACCTTCACCTCACTGCTGTGCCGCAACCGCACCAGCAGCCGCTTACCCGCCGCCGTACTGCCCGTCAGCCCCTCCAGCCGATCAAGCAACTCCGGCCCGTTCATCTGCCCCGCCTGGCGTAACACCTCACGCGCCGCCGACCACTGCCCGTCATCCTGGCGCGACACCACAGGCGTAGTCGTTGCCGCCGCTTCGGTCACCACCGGCACTTCGATCTGCCGCCCCAACTGCGCCCACTCCGCCGGCTCCAGCTCGATGGTCAGGTCCACCGGCCAGTCACCAATCTGTCCACGAATTCTCACGATGATTTCCTTGATCGCAGGTCAATAGGGCCATGCTACAGCAACATGAAACCTGCGCCACGCAGGCTGGCGGCGCCGACAAAAGTTGTTATAACATTACTAAATCATTCACAGCCTGCTCCTGGAGTCGTTCATGCGTCGTCTGCTGCTTGCCCTGCCCTTCGCCCTGCTGCCCCTGGCCGTGGCCCATGCCCACGACGATCATGACCATGACCACGCCCACGGCACGCTCGGTGCTCACGAGCATGGCGTGGCCAAACTCAATGTGGTGCTCGACGGCAATACCCTGGAGCTTGAGCTGGACAGCCCGGCAATGAACCTGGTCGGTTTCGAGCACAGCGCCAGCAGCGACGCCGACAAGGGCAAGGTCGCCGCCGTGCGCCAGCAACTCGAACAGCCGCTGAAGCTGTTCGGCCTGGCAGCGGCAGCCGGTTGCAAGGAAGACGCTCAGGAGCTGGAGAGCCCGCTGTTCGGTGATGCGGCAAAGGATGACGACGGTGATGAACACGAGCACGGCCACCAACACAGCGACATCAATGCCCACTATCAGCTGAACTGTTCCGCGCCGGAAAAACTCACCCAGCTCGACCTCAGCCCGCTGTTCAAGACCTTCCCCGCCACGCAAAAGATCAACGTGCAGTTGATCGGCCCGAACGGCCAGAAAGGCCTGGAAACCTCGCCTGCCAAGGCCGTGGTCGCGTTCTGAATGAGCCAGCCACTGATCGACCTGCAGGACCTGGTGTTCGCCTGGCCAGGCCAGGCGCCGCTGCTGGAGATCCCGGCGTTGTGCCTGGACGCCGGCGAGGCATTGTTTCTCAAAGGCCCCAGCGGCAGTGGCAAGACCACCCTGCTGGGCCTGCTGGGCGGTGTCAACCTGCCGGGCCAGGGCCGCATCCGGCTGCTGGGCCAAGACCTCGCCGCGCTGGGCCAAGGCGCCCGCGACCGTTTCAGGGTCGACCACACGGGCTATATCTTCCAGCAGTTCAACCTGCTGCCGTTTCTGTCGGTGCGTGAAAACGTCGAACTGCCCTGCCGCTTCTCGCACAGCCGTGCCGAGCGTGCGCGGCAGCGCCATGGCAGTGTCGACCAGGCGGCTACCGAATTGCTCGCCCACCTGGGCCTGAACGACCCGACGCTGCTCGCCCGCCGCGCCGGCAGCCTGTCGATCGGCCAGCAGCAGCGCGTGGCCGCCGGCCGTGCGCTGATCGGCCAGCCGGAGCTGGTGATCGCCGACGAACCGACCTCGGCGCTGGATGCCGACACCCGCGAAGCCTTTATCCGCCTGCTGTTCGACGAGTGCCGGGCGGCCGGTTCCAGCCTGCTGTTCGTCAGCCATGACCAGAGCCTGGCACCGCTGTTCGACCGTCATTTGTCCCTGGCCGAGCTGAACCGCGCGGCCAAGCCCCGGGAGGCCTGATGTATCTGCTTCGCCTTGCCCTGGCCAGCCTGGCCAACCGCCGCTTCACCGCCTTCCTCACCGCCTTCGCCATCGCCTTGTCGGTATGCCTGCTGCTGGCCGTCGAGCGCGTGCGTACCGAAGCCCGCGCCAGCTTCTCCAGCACCATCAGCGGCACCGACCTGATCGTCGGCGCCCGCTCGGGGTCGGTGAACCTGCTGCTGTATTCGGTGTTCCGAATCGGCAACGCCACCAACAACATCCGTTGGGACAGCTACCAGCACTACGCCCAAGACCCACGGGTTAAGTGGGCGATCCCGATCTCGCTCGGCGACTCGCACCGGGGCTACCGGGTGATGGGCACCACCGGCGACTACTTCAGCCATTACCAGTACGGGCGCCGGCAACATCTGGAATTAAGCCAGGGCCGTGAGTTCGCCGATGATCCGTTCGAAGTGGTGCTCGGCGCCGAAGTCGCCGACGCCTTGCACTACAAGCTTGGCGACAAGCTGGTGCTGGCCCATGGCGTGGCGGCGATCAGCCTGGTCAAGCACGACGACAAACCGTTTACCGTAGTGGGCGTACTGAAACGCACCGGCACGCCGGTCGACCGGACCCTGCACATCAGCCTCGCCGGCATGGAGGCCATCCACGTCGACTGGCACAACGGCGTGCCAGCCCGTGGCGCCGGGCGCATCAGCGCCGAGCAGGCACGCGGCATGGACCTGCAGCCAGCGGCGATCACCGCGTTCATGCTCGGCCTGAACAACAAGATCGCCACGTTCAGCCTGCAACGCGAGATCAACGAATACCGCAACGAACCGCTGCTGGCGATCTTGCCCGGGGTCGCGCTGCAGGAACTGTGGAGCCTGATGGGCACGGCCGAACAGGCGCTGTTCGTGGTCTCGCTGTTCGTCGTGCTGACCGGGCTGATCGGCATGCTCACGGCGATCCTCACCAGCCTCAACGAACGCCGTCGGGAAATGGCGATCCTGCGCTCGGTGGGTGCCCGCCCCTGGCACATTGCCGGCTTGCTGGTATTGGAAGCCTTGGCGCTGGCGACGGCGGGGATCGTCGCCGGCCTCGGCCTTATGTACGCTGGCATCGCCCTCGCCCAAGGTTACGTGCAGGCCAGCTATGGCCTGTACCTGCCGCTGGCCTGGCCCAGCGCGCACGAGTGGACATTGCTGGCTATCATCCTCGGCGCCGCCCTGCTGATGGGCAGCGTGCCGGCCTGGCGCGCTTACCGGCAGTCGCTGGCCGATGGACTGTCGATACACCTTTGAGAGAACGCCATGCTTCGCGCGCTGTTGTTATCCCTGCTGATGTTCGCCGCCCCAACCTGGGCGGCGGAGCCCCACGAACTCGACTGGCCTGCACTGATCCCGGAAGGTGCACCGGTCATCCCGCCTCAGCTGGCACCCCTGCACGACATGTCGCAGCTGAGCAACGCGCTGTCCGCCGAATCGGCCCCCCCGGCGCGCCAACAGGCGCCCGATGCGCCGGTGGTCAAAAGCCTGGACGGCCAGCAGATCAAGCTGCCGGGCTATATCGTGCCGCTGGAAGTCAGCGAAGAAGGCCGCACCACCGAGTTTCTGCTGGTGCCCTACTACGGCGCGTGCATCCATGTGCCGCCACCGCCGTCCAACCAGATCGTGCATATTTTCAGCGAGATGGGTGTACGCGTCGAAGACCTCTACCAGCCCTACTGGATCGAAGGAAAGATGCAGGTTAGAGCCTCCAGCAGCGAACTGGCCGACGCCGGTTACCAGATGGAAGCCGAGAAAATATACGCTTATGAGCTGAAGTGAGAACTGTTTCGAATTCGTGAACACAGTTATTTGAGCTGGGTCAAACAATCGGTTTAGACCGCTCCGTACCATTGGACTACTCGATTAATAACGTCCTTTGGGAGCTTCCATGAACAAGTCCTTGCTCGGTGCCTCGCTTGTGGCCCTTGCGCTCGTCGCCCCTGCCGCCCACGCCTATCAGGCGGGGGACATGATCCTGCGCGCAGGCGCCATCACCACCGCCCCGAACGAAAGCAGCGGCGATCTGAAGTTCGACGGCAACAAGGTGTCGGGCACCAAGGCGACCCTGGACAGCGACACCCAACTGGGCCTGACCTTCGCCTACATGCTCACCGACCACATCGGCGTCGAGCTGCTGGCCGCCACGCCGTTCCAGCACACCGTCGGCGTCAAGGGCCTGGGCGGCGGCCTGGATGGCAAGCTGGCCGACATCAAGCAACTGCCACCGACCCTGTCGCTGCAGTACTACCCGATGGAGCCGAACTCGCGCTTCCAGCCCTACGCTGGCATCGGCATCAACTACACGCTGTTCTTCGATGAAGACCTGAGCAGCGAGCGCAAGCAACAGGGCTTCAGCAACCTCAAGCTGCAGGACTCGGTGGGCATTGCCGGCCAGCTGGGCATGGACTACATGCTCACCGACAACCTGCTGGTCAACGCCTCGGTCTGGTACGTCGATATCGACACCAAGGCCAGCGTCGATGGCCCGAGCGCACTCGGCTACAGCAAGACCAAGGTCAATGTGGAAGTCGACCCGTGGGTGTACATGGTCGGCCTTGGCTACAAGTTCTGATCATTGCAGTGAAGGGCGGCCGAGGCCGCCCTTTCTGTTTGCAGCCACAGCCAGTAACCCAGCGCTACCGCGCTGATCGCCATCCCCAACGCGCACACCGCGTGCCAGCCCCAGCGGGCGTACACCCAACTCGCCACTACCGCACCCAGGCCACTGCCAATCGAATAGCAGCACATGTAGGCGCCGATCAATCGGCTGGCCATCGCTGCGCGACCGGCCAACAGCAGGCTCTGGTTGGTGACGTGCACCGCCTGCACGGCAAAATCCAGCATCAGCACGCCGAGCGTGAACGCGATCAACGATTGCCCGACCAAGGCCGTGGGCAGCCAGGACAGCGTCAACAGTGCCAGCGCCAGACCCGTGGTGCGTTCGCCCGACCCTTGATCGGCCCACCGGCCGGCACGCGCAGCTGCCAATGTGCCGGCAATGCCGGCCAGGCCGAAAAGGCCGATTTCGGTATGGCTCAGCCCCAGAGGGGCGCTGCCCAGGGGCAAGACCATGCTGCTCCACAGTACGCTGAAGGCCCCGAAAATCAGCAAGCCGAACAGCCCTCGCCGACGCAGCAGGCGGTCGTCTCGATAGAGGCTGAACAGTGACTTGATCAGTGCCACATAACCCGAGCGATGCACCGGGCGGCGGCCTGCCGGCAGGCAGTAGCATAGCGCCAGCGCCATCAACAGCAGGCCCCCCGCCGCCACGAAGTAGACGCTACGCCAGCCGGCCACATCAGCGAGCGCACCCGACACCAGGCGCGCCAGCAGAATGCCCAGCACCACACCGCTGGTCACCGTGCCTACGGCCTGGCCCTGCTCGGCGGGTGAGGCAAGGGTCGCGGCATGCGCCACCATCACTTGCACCATCACCGCCATCAACCCGACCAGCGCGAGGGCTGCCAGCAATACGGCCCAGTCCTGCGCCATCCCGGCGGCGACCAGCGCCAACGCCGCGACCAGCAGTTGGCCGAGCACCAGGTGCTTGCGGTCGAACAGATCACCCAGCGGCACGATCAGAATCAGCCCCAAGGCATAGCCCGCCTGGGTTGCACCGACTACCCAGCCGATACGCGCTTGAGCAACGCCAAGGTCCGCCGCGATCGACTCCAGCAGCGGTTGGGCGAAGTACACCGTGGCCACGGCCATGGCGCAGGTGGCGGCGAGCAAAAGGGTTATCCAGCGTGTCGGCGAGTTCATCGGGTCAGCTCCTGCAAACCTGGTTTCAAATCAAAACCACTTACTGGCTATTTAGCAAATGTGGTTTTAATCTGCAACCAGATAAGCACAGCAGGTTAGGCCCGATGCTCGATGAAGTGAATGCGCAATGTCCCGTAGCACGGGCGCTGGAGGTACTGGGTGACCGCTGGGCGTTGATGATCCTGCGCGATGCCTTCGATGGCTTGCGACGCTTCAGTGAATTCCAGAAGAACCTGGGATTGGCGAAGAACATCCTCGCGTCACGGCTGAAGTTATTGGTGGAAAGCGGCTTGCTGCAGCTGCAGCCGGCGTCAGATGGCAGTGCCTACAAGGAATATGTGCTGACCGACAAAGGGCGGTCGGTGTTTCCGATCGTGGTGGGGCTGCGACAGTGGGGGGAGCGGTTTTTGTTCGCGGCGGGGGAAACGCGCTCGGCGTTGCTGGACAGTGCCAAGGGGCAGCCGGTCGAGACGCTTCGGGTGCTTGCCCAGGATGGGCGTGTGTTAGGGCCTGAAGACTGCGTCCGGAAGCGCTGAAAGCTTTGTGGGAGCGGCTTCAGCCGCGAACAACGGCGAAGCTGGTGCCAACCATCGCGTCGCTTGATTCGCGGCTAAAGCCGCTCCCACAGGGGGGCTTCGTTCTCAGGCCTTGCCGAGCAGGCGAGCCAGGCCTTCGACCATCGATGTCGGCTCCGGAAATTCGAACCGCGCCAGCAACCGCTGATTATCTGCCCGCGAGTGACGAATATCACCCGAACGCGCTTCATCGTAGCTGATCGCCGGCAAGCTCCCAACCACCGTTTCCAGCGCCTTGAGCAGCTGATTCAACGAAGTCGCCTGGTTCAGGCCGATATTCACCGCCCCCTCTTCTACCTGCGGCTGCTCCAGCGCCTGCACCATCACCTGCACCAGGTCGCCTACATAGAGGAAATCCCGGGTCTGCTCGCCATCGCCGAACACCGTGATCGGCAAGCCTTGAGTCGCCCGCTCGCTGAAGATGCTGATCACCCCGGAGTACGGCGAGGAAGGGTCCTGGCGTGGGCCAAAGATGTTGAAGAAGCGGAACACCACCGGCTCCAGGCCATGCTGGCGGCGGTAGAAGTCCAAATACTGCTCGCTGGCCAGCTTGTCCACCGCGTAGGGGGTCAACGGCGCCTTGGGCGTATCTTCGGCAATCGACTGGCCTTCGCCGTTGTTGCCATAAACCGCTGCGCTGGAGGCGAACAGCACGCGGCGCACACCGTGCACGCGCATGGCCTCGCAGACATTGAGGGTGCCGATGAAATTGCTCTGATGGGTCTTTACCGGGTCTTCGACCGAAGCCTGTACCGAGGCGACAGCGGCCAGGTGAACCACGGCGCTGCAGCCAGCCGCAGCACGCTGGACCAATGCGGCATCAGCCACATCACCTTCGATCAGTTCCAGGCGCGGATTTCCCAGTTGCAGGTTGTCGCGCTTGCCAGTGGAGAGATCATCGAGCACACGTACCGCGTAGCCTTTGGCCAGCAACGCATCGCACAGGTGGGAGCCAATGAAGCCGGCGCCGCCGGTGATCAGGATGGGGGCATCAGCCATGGCGGTAGAATCGGTCCAGTAGTGGCGGCAAACCAGCGCGCCAGGCACGCGGCTTGATGCCGAAGGTATGAAGGATTTTCTTACAGGCCAGCACCGCATTCTGCGGCTCTTCGCTGGCATCCGGCCGGGCGGCATGCGCCTGCGCGGTCGGCGCCTGCACCGCCAGCTGGCGATGCTGCCCGGCCTCGGTGAGGATCGCCTGGCCCAGCGCCAGCGGCGTGGTCGCCTCGTTGCCCGCGTAGTGGTAGGTGCCCCACAACGGCGCGCTGCAGTCGAGCTGCTTGAGCACCGAGAGGATGACCCGGGCGGCATCGTCGACCGGCGTCGGGTTGCCCCGGCGGTCATCGGCCAGCAGCAGCTCCTGCGGTTGCTCGGCGCGGGTCAGGAAGCGGCCCAAGGCACCGTCGATGCTCTCGTCCAGCAACCAGCCGAAGCGCAACAACACATGCTGCGGGCAAGCCGCGCGCACGCTCTGCTCGATGCGCCACAAGGCCTGACCACGCAGTCCCAACGGCACCGGCTCGTCCTTTTCGCTGTAGGCCGTGGCCCGCGAGCCATCGAACACCCGGTAGCTGGACGGCTGCACCAGGGTGATCTGATGGTGCTGGCACAACTCTGCCAGCCGCTCCACCGCCCGTTCCTGCAGCGCCAGGCGCTGTTCGCTGACCGACTCGGCCTGGAACCAGTCGAAGTAGTAAGCCAGGTTGACCAGGGCATCGGGGCGATGATCATCGAGCAACTGGGTCAGGCTGGCCGGTGCCCAGCCATCTTCCGGCGGGCGCGGCGCCAGGAATGCGATGTCCTCCTCGGCCCCGAGACGAATCAGCGCTTGCCCGAGGGCATTGCCACCACCCAACAGCATCAGGCGCATACGCATAGAGTCAGCAGATCCGAACAGGTTGATTGAGGAAAGAGGCCATTTTGCGGTTTCCGGGCGGGGAAGTCCAACATGGGTGGGGGGCCGGCGGGTGCCATGTGGCGCCCCACCCGGTAAAGACCTACTCGATCTCGAACAAGCCGTTACTGATCGGCCCCACACTCAACCGCTCGCGCACATCGTCATCGATCCGTGGGTCATCCGGCCGATACAACTTCACCTGGCGGTAGGCATTGATGCGGTTGATCTCTTCCCCCAGGTACTCCCATACCACGCGGGTGCAGGCCGGGTTGCGCCGGTCGCCGCTGGAAACGCCGGTCTTCAGGCCGTTCAAGCGGGTGATGCGACTTTTGAAGCTGGGGATGAGGATGGTCTGGCTCATCTCGTTCAGGGTCAGCGACTCGTAGTCGATGAGAAACACCCGGTCCTGCAACTGGAACGCCGCGCCCAGGTAGCGGCAACGCACTTCGGCATGCTGGTCGGTGGCGCTGGAGCGTTCTTGCCGCTCCTGGCGCTCGAAGAGGAAGCGGCCACGCTCTTCGCGCAGGTGCACCAGCGATACCAGGATGCTGCCCGGTACCGACATGCAATTGGAGTACTCGAAGTAGTAGCCGCAATAGCGTGACAGGTTGCCGGCGTGCTCCTGCAACGGACGGAACAGTTCGCTGATCGGGTCGCTGGGCTGGTCGCTCACTGCCGACACCCGGGCGCCGATCAGGCGGGCGAACTGTTCGGGCGGCACATTCAGTTCGTAATCCTCGACACCGAAGAAATCACCGATGCGCTTGAGGTTGTAAGCCGTCGGACGGCTCTGCCCACTCAGGTACTTGTTGAACTGCGCGCGGTTGATCGACAGCTGGCGGCAAACTTCGGAGATAGAGCGGTAGTGGCTGCAGGCCAGTTTGAGATTGGTAGCGAAATGATCGCTCATGGTCAGGATCCAGGATGACGCGAATGGCGCCAGTGTAGCATCAAGTCGCATCAAGTCAGAGCAACCCGCGAAATTGTAACCACTCTTGTCATGGCCAACCATGCGCCCCAACGATAGCGGTGCGCCTGCCGTCCGCTGGTCTTTTCACACGAAGAATAAGAATCGAGGTCATTTTCCAATGCTCGAAGTACTCAACGATTTCCTCTCGGGGAAGCTCCTCATCGTGTTGATCGTCGGTCTCGGCGGTTACTTCACCATTCGCTCGCGCTTCGTCCAGTTCCGCCACTTTGGCCACATGTTCGGTGTGTTCAAGGAATCGCTGCGTGGCCAGGCAGGCCAGCTGAGCTCCTTCCAGGCCCTGATGCTGAGCCTCGCCGGCCGCGTCGGCGCCGGTAACATCGCCGGTGTCGGCATCGCCGTGACCCTGGGCGGCCCAGGCGCGGTGTTCTGGATGTGGGTCACTGCGCTGGTGGGCATGTCCAGCAGCTTCTTCGAGTGCACCCTGGCCCAGGTCTACAAGCGCGCCGATGGCGACGGCCTGTACCGTGGCGGCCCGGCCTACTACATCCTGCATGGCCTGAAGCGCAAAAGCATGGCCATCGTGTTCTCGATCCTGCTGCTGGTCACCTACGGCTTCGCCTTCATCGGCCTGCAGTCGTACACCGTGACCCACTCGCTGCAGAACGCCTTCGCCTTCGACCCGAGCCACACCGGTATCGTCCTGGCCGTGCTGCTGGCCATCACCTTCATCGGCGGCATCAAGCGCATCGCCGCCGTGTCGGACCTGCTGGTACCGGTCAAGACCCTGGCCTACATCGGCGTGACCCTGTACGTGATCGGCACCCAGATCGAACATGTGCCGGCCATGCTGGAAACCATCTTCAAGAGCGCCTTCGGCCTTGACCCAGCGTTCGGCGGCCTGCTCGGCAGCGCCATCGTCATGGGCGTGAAGCGTGGCGTGTTCGCCAACGAAGCGGGCCTGGGCAGTGCGCCCAACGTCGCCGCCGTTGCGGCCGTGAAGCACCCGGGCGCGCAAGGCGTGGTTCAGGCCTTCAGCGTGTTCCTCGACACCTTCGTGATCTGCACCTGCACCGCGCTGCTGATCCTGCTGTCGGGCTTCTACACCCCAGGCTTCGAGGGTGACGGCATCGTCCTGACCCAGAACTCGCTGGCCGCCGTGGTCGGTGACTGGGGCCGCCTGTTCGTCAGCGTCGCGCTGTCGCTGTTCGTCTTCACCTGCATCCTCTACAACTACTATCTGGGCGAAAACAGCCTGCAGTTCCTCACCCGCAACCGTACCGTGCTGATGCTGTTCCGTGGCCTGGTGCTGGCGCTGGTGGTGTGGGGCTCGATGCAGGATCTGACAACGGTGTTCGCATTCGCCGACATCACCATGACCTGCCTGGCCTTCGTCAACCTGATCGCCCTGGCCCTGCTGTTCAAGGTCGGCCTGCGGGTGATGCGCGACTACGACGAGCAGCGCAAGGCGGGCATCAAGCAGCCGGTGTTCGACTCGGCCAAGTTCGCCGACCTGGACCTAGACCGCAATGCCTGGCCTGCCAATCCGCAGGCTGAAACGGCCGCTGACAATAGCGTCGGCCAAGCCCAGCCGCAGCGCTGATATCCTGCCCTGCCCAGCCGCCCCGTCCGTGGGCGGCTGCATACCCTCCGCTCACCGCTACGGATGCTTTCCATGCGTGCAGTCAAGAATCTTCTCGTCCTCTACACCGGGGGCACCATCGGCATGCTCCAAACTACCGAAGGCCTGGCGCCGGCCGGTGGTTTCGACGCGCGCATGCGCGAACACTTCGCCCAGCTGAGCGATGCGCCCCAGGTACATTGGACGCTGCAGGAACTCAACCCGCTGCTCGACAGCGCCAACATGCAGCAGCACAACTGGCTGGCCATGCGCGATGCCATCGTCGCGGCGGTGGAACTTGGTGGGCATGACGGCGTGCTGGTGCTGCACGGCACCGACTCGCTGGCCTACAGTGCCTCGGCGCTGGCGTTCCTGCTGCTTGGCTTGCCGGTGCCGGTGTTGCTGACCGGCTCGATGTTGCCGGCAGGCGCACCGGGCAGCGATGCCTGGGACAACCTCTGCGGTGCCCTGCGCCAGTTCGAGCAGGGCCTGGAAAATGGCGTGCAGCTGTACTTCCACGGCCAGTTGCTGCCGGGCTGCCGCGCGTCGAAGCTGCGCAGTGAAGCCTTCGATGCGTTTGCCGCATTGCCGCGCCACCGCGAAGGCGAGCGTGCGGGCGAGCTGCCTGCTGCCTTGGGTTATGGCCAACAGCGCCAGCCAGTCAACCTCGCGGTTATGCCGGTATTTCCCGGTTTGCAGGCCGAGCACCTGCGCGCGCTGCTCGACACTGGCGTGCAAGGGCTGCTGCTGGAATGCTATGGCAGTGGGACCGGGCCGTCGGACGATCAAGCCTTGCTCGACGTACTGCGCGCGGCGCGCCAGCGCGGGGTGCTGCTGGTTGCCATCAGCCAGTGCCCAGAGGGTTCGGTGGTGTTCGACACCTATGCGGCGGGTAACCGACTGCGCGCTGCCGGGCTGGTCAGTGGCGGTGGCATGACCCGTGAGGCGGCACTGGGCAAGATGTTTGCGCTGCTGGGTGCCGGGTTGGATGTCGATGCTGCAGAGCAGTGGTTCGCTCTGGACCTGTGCGGCGAGCGCGCTTGAAAGCGTAAATGGCGGAAGGCAGCGGGAGTCGAACCTGCCCGGGAACGGCTGCCGTCCCCAACCGGGTTTGAAGCCCGGCCGCGCCACCGGGCGCGATTGCCTTCCTTGAACTCAGGGACTGGCCTGTTGCTGGGCCAGCGCGCTGTCGGCGCGGATATGACGCTGATCGGCGACCCTGCGGGTCAGGCCGATGCGGTCGAAGTATTCGAGAACCTGCACACTGCGCTTGCGACCGATGCCCAACATATCGCGAAACGCGGCCACCTGCACTATCGACGTTTCACGGGATTGCCCAAGCAACAGCTCTGCCATGCGCTGCAGGGTCGTCTGTGGATAGAACAGGTCACGGACCACCTGATGCACCAACCCTAGCCTGGCCAGCTTGCGCAGTAACAGCCGCACCTCTGCTTCGGTGCATTTTTCATCGCTGGCCAGCGTCCTGACCCACGGCGGGTCGAACTGTCCTTCCAGTAGCCTGGGTTGCAGACGCGCCCATAAAGCGCTGTCGGCTTCGCTCAACTGAACCTTGTGATCCGGCAGGTGCAGCCACGGACCGCTGCTGGCGATACTGCCTTCACCGAGCATTTCATCCAGCAGGCTGACGAATGCTGGGCGTTCGACTGGCAACGCCGCGAAGCGCCGTAGGCGATCGCGGTCTGGGCCAAGTTGATCAGGCTCCTGCTCGTGGAATAGCGCCAGTTGCTCCAGTAACTGTTGTTTAAGGGCTTGCCACTGGGTGTTGGCGAACAGCAACTGGCCCTGCTTTGTGGTTACAACCAGCACGTCGGCAGATAACTGCCAGGTTTCACGCAAGCGGTTGAATTGGCGTTCCAGGCGTTGAGGGTCAAGACCGCCTGGCGCGGTGTCGAGCAATGCCGCCAAAGCGTCCTCCAGACCTTCGGCATCACGCAGCACCTGCAGTTGGCGCAGGCGCGCCTCACTGCGGCGCTGACGGCTCGGCGCGAACGGGTCGAGCACCATGCCACCGCCGAGTGTGCGCTGGGCACGCTGGTCGCGCAGCACCAGGCGGTCGCCGTGCACGGCTTGCAGCGGCGCGTTGAGCAGCAACTGGGCAAACATGCGCTGGCCTGCCAGCAGGCGCTCGCCTTCGAGCAGCGCGACGCGGGCGGTGACATCCTGGGTGCCCAGGTGCACATGCACGGCGCTGAAATGCTCGAAGGGCCGGCTATCTCCCGGCAGCAACTGCAGTTCGATATCGACCCGTACGCTGGGCGAATGCAGCCACTCAGGCACCAGCCAGTCGCCACGGTGCACCTGCTCCACCGCCAGGCGTTCGGCGGCGATGTTCAGCGCCACTCGCTGCCCCGCCTCCGCCACCAGCGCGGCCTGGTTCTGCGCATGCAGGCCACGCACCCGCACCGGCTTACCCGCCTTGCCCAGCAACAGCGTGTCGCCGGCACTGACCCGACCGGCCAACGCGGTGCCGGTGACCACCACACCGGCACCGGTCACGGCGAACGCGCGGTCGACCGCCAGGCGAAAACCGCCTTGCACGCTGCGCTGCCGCACGCGAGCGGCGGCCGCAAGCAGTGCTTGGCGCAAGGCGTCGATACCTTCGCCGGTCACACTCGACAAGGGCAACTGTTGCGCGCCGGCATAGGGCCCTGGCGCCAACAGTTCAGCCACTTGCAATTGCACCTCGGCGACCCGCGCAGGCGCTACCCGGTCGCACTTGCTGATCGCCACCAGCGCCTGGGGAATGCCCAGCAACTCGATGATCGCCAGATGTTCACGGGTCTGCGGCATGACGCCGTCGTCCGCCGCCACCACCAACAACACCAGGTCAATGCCATGGGCCCCCGCCAGCATGTTGTGGATGAAGCGCTCGTGCCCAGGTACGTCGATGAAGCCCGTCAGGGGCGCGCCCTCAGCCAGGGCGGCATAGCGATAGCCGAGGTCGATGGTCATGCCGCGCTCGCGTTCCTCCTGGCGATGGTCGCCGGCCTGCCCGGTCAGGGCCTGGAGCAATGCAGTCTTGCCGTGGTCGATGTGGCCGGCGGTACCAACGATCACTGCACCGGCCCCAGTCGCAGGGCGGGCAGTTGCGCCAGCCACTGGGCTTCGTCGTCCAGCTGGCGCAGGTCGAGCCACAGCGCGTCGTCGTCGATGCGGCCGAGCACCGGCACCGGTAGCTCACGCAAGGCGCGCTCCAGCACATGCAGGCTGCGCCCGCGCAGCTTTTTCGACACCTGCGGGCGTAAGCACAAAGCGGCGCTCGGCAGCCGCGCCACCGGCTGGCTGCCACTGCCGATCATGCCCAGTGCCGGCTCCACGCTGACGGTCCATTGCGCATCCAGACGAGCTTTGAGCGCGGGTGCCAGGCGCTCGGCCTGGGCCTGGATCTCGGCCTGGCTGCGGGTCAACAGGCGCAGGCTGGGCAGGCGCTCGGCCAGGCGGTCCGGGTTGCGGTACAGCGCCAGCACGGCTTCGAGTGCGGCAAGGGTGATCTTGTCCACGCGCAAGGCACGTTTGAGCGGGTTCCTCTTGATCTTGGCGATCAGTTCCTTGCGCCCGACGATGATCCCCGCCTGCGGGCCGCCTAGCAGCTTGTCGCCGCTGAAGGTGACGATATCGGCGCCATCGGCCAGGGCCTGGCGCACGGTCGGCTCGGCGGGCAAGCCCCAGCGCGTCAGGTCAAGCAGGCTGCCGCTGCCGAGGTCTTCGAGCAGCGGCAGTTCATGTAGATGGGCGATGCGCGCCAGCTCGGCGGTGGATACCTGGGTGGTGAAGCCCTGGATGCTGTAATTGCTGCAATGCACGCGCATCAACAAACCGGTGCGAGGGCCGATGGCGGCTTCGTAATCCCGGGCGTGTGTGCGGTTCGTGGTGCCGATCTCGTGCAGTTTTACTCCGGCCCGCGCCATGATATCGGGGATGCGGAAGGCACCGCCGATTTCGATAAGCTCGCCCCGGGAGATGATGCCTTCCTTGCGCGCGCCCAGGCTGTTGAGCGCCAGCAGCACGGCCGCGGCGTTGTTGTTGACCACGGTTACGGCTTCGGCGCCGGTCAGCTCAAGGATCAGGCCTTCGATCAGATCGTCACGGTCGCCGCGCTTGCCGGTGGCCAGGTCGAATTCCAGGTTGAGCGGGTAGCGGGCGGCGGTCTGCATGGCTTCGACGGCTTCTTCCGGCAACAGCGCGCGGCCGAGGTTGGTGTGCAGCACGGTGCCGGTGAGGTTGAACACGCGACGGACCTGGCTGCGCTGCTGAATGGCCAGGCGCTCGCCGCAGCGGCCGAGCAGTACCTCGGCGGCCAGTTCGGCGGCGCTGAGTTGGCCCAGGCGCGTGGGTTCGCGCAGGTCGTCGAGCAGTTGGCGCAGGGTGGCGAGCACGGCGTCGCGGCCGTGACGGTCGATCAGCGGAAGGCAGGCCGGGTGGCGCAGGAGGGTGTCGATCGAGGGCAGGCGTGGGGTTTCGCTGGCGAGGCTGGAGGACATGCAGTACTACCTTGGCTAATCCGTTGTCTGTACTGGCCTCGTCGCGGGTGAACCCGCTCCCACAGGGTCCGCGCTGCATTTGAGGCTTGCGCAGTACCTGTAGGAGCGGATTCATCCGCGATGAGGGCGACTCGGTACTGAAGTGTAGACACTCACCCACTCCCCGGCGCCAGCATCAAGTTAGGCGCCAGGCGATCAAAGCCCTCCTCGTCCAAACGCATATCCAACGCCAGGCTGGCCAGGTCATCCGCCAACGGCTCGGCCGCCGCATCGTTCTCCTGGTAGTTCTGCTTCAGGTACGCGTTGCACCCCGGACAGCACTCCGCGCGCAGCGGCGCCTTGCCCGGCGCATGGCGGTCATCCTCCAGGCTGGTGTAGCGCAAATCCTTGCTCGACTCGCAATACACGCACTTGACCCTCACCACATGCCATTCGCAGGCGCACAAGGAACAAGCCAAGTAACGCAGGCCGTTGTGCTTGCCCCGGTTACGCACCACCCCGGCCATGGCCGGCGAGCCGCAGGCCGGGCACTGGGCCAGGCTGCCTGAGGGCTTGAGTTCGGGTGACGGCAGCGCCAGCAGCCAGCTGGACCAGGCCGCTTGCAGCGCTGCGCCGAGGAATGGAACAAGTGCAGCAGGCACCGCGTCGTACTGGCCGGCGAGCAACGCGATGCCCCACCCCTTGCGTTGGATTTCGTCGCTGTTTCGCAAGTCTTGCAAAGCAACAGCCAGCGGCCCTTCAGTCTCAACGGCAAAACGCTCAATCAACATTTGCAACCACACCAGCCATGGCCCTTCACGCACCAGACTGTCAGCCGCAAGCGGCGGCAACCCATGACTTATACACAGGCGCTGACGTTCCTCTGCCACAGGCAAACCCTCAGGAGGGTTATCCACAAGCTGCTGCTGAATTCGGCACAGTCGGGCAATCAGCCGCAGGTAGTCACCCAGCGCATGCCCTTCGGCCAACTGCCCCAGGCGCAGGGCGCGCAGTTCGAACAAGTTGGCGGGCGGCAAGTGCAGAAACGGCGGCATCACCGCCGACGCTTCGATCTGCCCGGGTTCGAGTATCGTGCTCAAGCGCTTATCCTTCTTTACGTCCGTGATTGCTCGGTGTCTTGTCGCCGGTCACTTCGCGGTACCACAGTTCATGGTGCTTGCGCGCCCAGGCGCGGCTGACCCAACCATGCAGCATCGCCCCGATCGAACCCTTGATCCAGATGCCGGCGTAGATGTGCACGATGATGCTGAGGATCAGCACGAAGCCCGCAAGCGCGTGGGCAAGCGACGCCAGGCGAATCGAGCCGATGTCGAAGAAGTGGCTGAAGTACGCCCGCCAGATCACCACGCCGCTGAGCAACAATACCAGCATGCACAGCAGCAGCGTCCAGAACAGCAGCTTCTGCCCGGCGTTGTACTTGCCGATTGGCGGCACGCCGTCTTCGCGGTTGACCATCACCCGATCGATGCGGCGCAGCCACAGGCGGTCGTTGGCGGTGATGAAGTTGGCGCGCCAGAACCGGATGACCAGGAACAGGAAGAACACGAACATCGCCACGCCCATGAACGGGTGCAGGATGCGTGTCCACGGCCCGCCGCCGAACAGGTGGCTGAGCCAGAACAGCGACGGGTGGAACAGCTCCAGCCCGGACAACCCGGCCATGAAGAACAGGATGGCGACGATCCAGTGGTTAGTCCGCTCGTTGGCGTTGTAGCGCAGGATGGGTTTGTTGTCGTTCATGGCCGCTGCTCCCCTTGCCCACCGGGCTGCTTCGGATCGTAGACATGCACGGCCGGGTCGACCTGATGCACGCTGTCATCGGCTGACGTTGGATGCTCGTCTTCCTCGACCCGCTGCGGGCCGACCCGCACATAATGGAAGAACCCGGCCAGCACCGCCGCGCCCATGGCCAGCAGCGCCAGCGGCTTGGTGAAGCCCTTCCACAAGCCCACCAGCGGGCTGATCACTGGTTGGTCCGGCAAGCCGGCGTAAAGCCTGGGCGTGTCGGCATGGTGCAGCACGTACATCACATGGGTGCCGCCGACGCCGTCCGGGTCGTACAACCCGGCGTTGTCGTAGCCGCGCGACTTGAGGTCGACAATACGCTCGGCGGCATGCACCTTCATCTCATCCTTGCTGCCGAACACGATCGCCCCGGTCGGGCAGGTTTTCACACAGGCCGGCTCCAGGCCCACGCTCACGCGGTCGGAACACAGCGTGCACTTGTACGCCTTGTGGTCCTTCTGCGAGATGCGCGGGATGTTGAACGGGCAACCGGTGATGCAGTAGCCGCAGCCGATGCAGTGGTCCTGGTTGAAATCGACGATGCCGTTGGCGTGCTTGATGATCGCCCCCGGGCTTGGGCAGGCCTTCAGGCAACCGGGGTCGGCGCAGTGCATGCAGCCGTCCTTGCGGATCAGCCACTCCAGGTTGCCGTCGTCGCGCTCGTGCTCGGTGAAGCGCATCAGGGTCCAGGTCTCGGCCGTGAGGTCCTGGGGGTTGTCGTAGGTGCCGTGGTTGTGGCCGACCTCGTCACGCAGTTCGTTCCACTCCGAACACGCCACCTGGCAGGCCTTGCAGCCGATGCACTTGGTGGTGTCGATCAGCTTGGCGACTTCCTCCAGCTGGCGTACCGAGGGCGGAACCGTGGTGGTGGCCGAGCGGGCGATGATGTCTTGGCTGGCCATCAGAGTTTCTCCACTTTGACGAGGAACGACTTGGACTCCGGCGTCTGCGTGTTGCCGTCACCGAGGAACGGCACCAGGGTGTTGGTCAGGTAGCCGTGTCGTGTAGCGCCGGTGAAGCCCCAGTGCAACGGGATGCCGATCTGGTGCACGGTCTGGTTGTTGACCTGCAGCGGGCGAATCCGCTTGGTCACCACCGCCACCGCATCGATATGCCCGCGCTTGCTCGACACCCGCACCCGGTCGCCTGCCTTGATGCCCTTTTCGTTGGCCAGCACCTCGCCGATCTCGACGAACTGCTCGGGCTGGGCGATGGCGTTGAGCCGGCAATGCTTGCTCCAGAAGTGGAAGTGCTCGGTGAGCCGGTAGGTGGTCGCCGCGTAGGGGAACTCGTCGTGCTTGCCCAAGGTGTCCCACACCGAATCGAAGATCCGCCCGGCCGGGTTGCTGGTGGCCTTCTTGTTCTGCGGATGCAGTGGGTTGATGCCGATGGGCGTCTCGAACGGCTCGTAGTGCTCGGGGAACGGGCCTTCGGCCATCTTGTCGATGGCGAAGAACCGCGCCACGCCCTCGGGGTTCATGATGAACGGGTTCATCCCCGCTTCCGGTGGCGAGTCGGTCTTGAAGTCCGGTACGTCGGTGCCGGTCCAGGCTTTGCCGTTCCACCAAACCAGGCGCTTTTTCTCCGGGTCCCAGGGCTTGCCCTGCGGGTCGCTGGAGGCGCGGTTGTAGAGGATGCGCCGGTTGGCCGGCCAGGCCCAGGCCCAGTTCTGCACCTGGTGCATGCCGAACGGGTCACTGTTGTCGCGACGCGCCATCTGGTTGCCCTGCTCGGTCCAGCAGCCGGCGAAGATCCAGCACCCGGACGCAGTGCTGCCGTCGTCCTTGAGCTGGCCGAAGCCCGAAAGCTGCTGGCCGGCCTTGAGCAGCGCCCCGGTCGGGTCGGTGACGTCGGTCACGGCCCGGCCGTTCATCTCCTTGGCCAGCTCTTCCGGTGAAGGCTCTTCCGGGATCTTGTACGGCCAGTCGATGTTCATCATCGCGTCCGGATAGGCGCCGCCTTCCTTGCTGTAGCGCTCGCGCAGGCGGATGAACAGCTCGCTCATGATCTGCACATCGGTACGCGTTTCGCCCGGCCCATCGGCGCCCTTCCAGTGCCACTGCAGCCAGCGGCTGCTATTGACCAGCGAGCCATCTTCCTCGGCGAAGCAGGTGGTGGGCAGGCGGATCACTTCGGTCTGGATATTGGCCGTGTCGACGTCGTTGAAGGGACCTGCGTTGCGCCAGAACTCCGAGGTTTCAGTGGCCAGCGGGTCCATGATCACCAACCACTTGAGCTTGGCCAGTGCTGCGGTGACGCGGTTCTTGTCCGGCAGCGCGGCAATCGGGTTGAAGCCTTGGCACATGTAGCCGTTGACCTTGCCCTGCCCCATCATCTCGAACATGCGCAGCACGTCATAGGCCGGCACATCGAGCTTGGGCAGCCAGTCGTAGCCCCAATTGTTCTCCGCCGTGGCATTGGCCCCGAACCAGGACTTCATCAAGCTGACGTGGAACTTGCCGTAGTTCTGCCAGTACGACAATTGCCCCGGGCGCAGCGGTTTGGAGGCGCGTTTGTCGATGTAGGTGGCGTAGTCCTGCTCGGCATCACCGGCCAGGGTCAGGTAGCCCGGCAGCGAGTTGGACAGCAAGCCGAGGTCGGTCAGGCCCTGGATGTTGGAGTGCCCGCGAAGCGCATTGACCCCGCCACCGGGCATGCCGACGTTGCCCAGCAGCAGCTGGACCATGGCCGCACTGCGGATGATCTGCGCGCCGATCGAATGCTGCGTCCACCCCAGCGCATAAAGAATCGTCATGGTCTTGCCCGGTGCCGAGCAGGTGGCGATCTCTTCCCAGATCTTCAGCATGGCGTCCTGCGGCATGCCACAGGTCATGCTCGCCAGTTCCGGGGTGTAGCGGCTGTAGTGCTGCTTCATCAGCTGGTAGACGCAACGTGGGTGCTGCAGGGTCGGGTCGACCGTGGCGAAGCCGTCCTCGCCCAGCTCGTAGCCCCAGCCGGATTTATCCGCGTAGACGCGCTTGGCCTCGTCGTAGCCGCTGAACAGCCCATCCTCGAAGCCATAGCTCTCTTTGACGATGAACGACACGTCGGTGTAGTTGCGCACGTACTCGTGCTGGATCTTGTCATTGCTCAACAGGTAATTGATCAACCCGCCCATGAAGGCGATGTCGGTACCGGTACGAATCGGCGCATAGTAATCCGCCACCGAGGCGGTACGGGTAAACCGCGGGTCGACCACGATCAGCCGCGCCTTGTTGTGCGCCTTGGCCTCAGTCACCCACTTGAAGCCGCACGGATGCGCTTCTGCTGCGTTGCCACCCATCACCAGGACCAGATTCGCGTTGGCAATATCTGACCAGTGGTTGGTCATGGCGCCACGGCCGTACGTCGGGGCAAGACTTGCCACCGTCGGGCCGTGTCAGACACGTGCCTGGTTATCGAACCCCAGCATGCCGGTTGCGCGGACGACCTTGTGGGTCAGGTAGCCAGCCTCGCTGGAGGCGGCGGAGGCAGCGAGAAAACCGGTGGTGAGCCAGCGGTTGACGGTCTGCCCCTGGGCATTCCTCTCGATGAAATTGGCGTCGCGGTCCTGCTTCATCAGGTCGGCAACGCGGTCGAGCGCCTCGTCCCAGCTCACTCGCACCCATTCATTGCTGCCTGCCTTGCGCATTTCGGGGTACTTGAGGCGGCTGGGGCTGTGGATAAAGTCGAGCAGGCCCGCGCCTTTCGGGCACAGGGTGCCGCGGTTGACCGGGTGGTCGGCGTCGCCTTCGATGTGGATGATGCTTTGTTTGACGTTCTTGCCCGCATCGCCCTGGCTGTACAGGATCAGGCCACAGCCGACCGAACAGTAGGGGCAGGTGTTTCGGGCTTCTTTGGTGTGCGCCAGCTTGAAGTGGCGCACCTGCTCGGCGAACGCCGGCGTCGGGGCCATGCCCAACGCCGCCAGGCTCGAGCCTCCAAGGCCGACAGCGGCGACCTTGAAGAACTGCCGACGGTTGAGGTCCATCGTGCACTCCTGATCAGGTTTCGGGCGCACGGGACATTGCCGGCACCTCGGGTCATCACGGTGGCGGCAAAGTGATGCCGCCAAACGTTAAGACTAGTCAAGAATGGCGAAAGTGCGATTGACCCCGGTCAGCACGGCGGCAGGTTGCGCGCCACATTCAACGCCGCGCTGCTCTGTGCGACCGGCATGATTTCGAGGGTATTGATGTTCACATGCGGCGGCTGCTCGGCGATCCACGCCACCGTGGCGGCGATGTCCTCGGGCAGGATTGCCTGCACATCGCGGTACAGCGCATCCACCGCATTCATGCCAAAACCCCACCAACTCGATCATGCCCCGCGAGCGTCGCGAAGCCATTGCCGAGATTGCCCGCGAGTTCGACCTGTTCATCGTCGACGACGATATCTACGGGTTTCTTGAACCCGAGCCCGACTACCAGCCCCTGGCCGCCTATGCCCCCGAGCGCTCGGTGTACCTGACCAGCCTGTCCAAAAGCGTGCTCCCGGCACTGCGCATCGGCTACCTGTACGCACCGCCGCAAACGCTGTCGCGTTTATCGTCGATGGTGCGCAGCAGTGTCTGGATGCCCTCCCCGCTCATGGCTCAGCTAGCCAGCAACCTGATCAACAGCGGCATGGCCGATCAGCTCGTTCGCGTGCAGCAGGACGAAGCCGCCGCGCGTCAGCGGATGGCCAAGGAAATTCTGGGCAAATACAAGATTCGCAGCCAGCCTTACAGCTTCCATATCTGGCTGGAGCTTCCCGAACCCTGGACCAACGACGAGTTCGCCAACCTGGCGCGCAACAATGGCGTGACGGTGGTCAGCGGCAGTCAGTTCTTGCCTGAGCGCAGCCCTGCCAGCCATGGTGTGCGCATCGCTCTCATGACAACGAGCCGCGTTGAGCTGAGTTTTGCATTGACCAAACTGGCCAGTCTGCTGGATTCACCTGAGCCGAGGCTTTTCTATTAGCGCGGGATGGGTAGGCTTCTGCGCCATCTAGACCGCACATCAATTTCGGAAACGGACTACATCCAAGAGCGCCGTTTGTTTGCTAGGTTTCGGCAAAAACCTACCTAGGGATGGTGCTCGAATGAATCCGAATTATTGCCGTGTCACGCTCATGATGTTCTCGCTTGTGCTGGCGACACCGTCATTCGCTCAACCATTAGAAACCACCCCAGTCTCTGTAATCACTGCCGAGGCCGCCAGAGCAATGGCTGCAGCCGCCGAGCGCGCGGCCCGCGCTCAGGGCCATGCCATCGTCATCAGCATTGTCGACAACCATGGCAACCTCAAACATTTTCACCGCATGGATGGCGCCAGCAGCGGCAGCATAAAAGTCGCACAGCTCAAGGCCGCCACCTCCGCCCGCTTTCCGCTCTCGTCCAGCGCCCTGGCAGAACGCAGCGCAGCGCTACCTGCGAATCCCTATGCGTCACTGCCAGGCTTTACCTTGCTGGGCGGAGGGCTGCCGATCATGGATGCGCAAGGTCAACATATCGGTGGGATCGGCATCAGCGGGGCTACGCCGGAACTGGATTCGCAGTTTGCACAGGCGGCGCTGGATGGCGTCTGAACTGCTGCGTATCTTTGGCATAAAAATTCAGAGCCTCTGCCATGGATTCCTGAGGGAGAAAAGCTTCTCAAACCAGGCCGTAGTCGGAATAGCGCCAGCATTGGTCAAACCGCGATGCTCTGGCGTAAACCTATGAGCTTAGAAAATTGCCGGCAGCAACTTTAATGGCTAGCTCACATTCCAGTTCAATTAATTTCGAAGAAACCTATTCAATACCCGCTCTCATGACTTCCTTCAAAGAAATACTGAAGCCGTCTCCCTCAACATGAAGTATATCGACCTGCTCTCTGACGTCATTACCGTCGTTATCGACAATCTTGCAATGCGCAAGCAGAAATAACTCTCGATTGAGCTGGTCTCCACCTCGTACTCTTCCGGCGAGCGCCAGGCAAAAAGTGCCTATCATAATGACGAGATGAGGAGCAGCCTGCATGTGCTGTACGAAGGTCATACCACTGTAGCGATTGTAGTAAATAGTCGAAGGCCCAAATATCCAAATGCCGATGCCCAAAGCAGATATTGCAAGACCTATAACTATCAATAATCCGGCCCCGAAACGCTTATCAGCGCATACCTCTGAGTAGGTTTCATAAGCTTTGGAAAAGCCGATAACCTGGTAACCCTCCCTGCCTGGCTGCAGCTTCACTTCCCGCGCGAGACGGTCATCCAAAGTTTGCATCATCATCTCCTTTGAAAACATGGATAATAAGCAATTGCGACAGTAGATAGATCTCGAGCATTTCAATATCAGGAAGGTCCTACGGCAAAGTGAGATATTTCATTCAGATACTTCGAACTCGCCTCCTAACTTATCAGCTACTTTTCCACAGCCATAAAAAAACCCGGAGCGGTTGCTCCGGGTTTCTGTAAGGCGCGATGCCTGACGTTTGAATCAGAACGGAATATCGTCATCAAAGCTATCAAAGTCAGCCGCCGGTTGCGGTGCAGGCTGCTGTGGCGCCGGACGCTGTTGCTGCTGCGGGCGCGGGGCCTGCTGACGTTGCTGTGGCGCCTGGTTGTACTGTTGCTGCTGTCCACCGCCCTGGTTGTAGTTGTTACCACCACCCTGGTTGTACTGGTCGCCGCCACCCTGCTGATTCTGCGGACGGCCGCCGAGCAGCTGCATGGTGCCCTGCATGTCGACGATGATTTCGGTGGTGTAACGCTTGATGCCGTCTTTTTCCCACTCGCGGGTCTGCAGCTTGCCTTCGATGTACACCTGCGAACCCTTGCGCAGGTATTCGCCGGCGATTTCGGCGACCTTGCCGAACATCGACACACGGTGCCACTCGGTACGCTCGACCTTCTGGCCCGACTGCTTGTCGGTCCACTGCTCGCTGGTAGCCAGGCTCAGGTTGGTCACGGCGTTACCGTTGGGCAGGTAGCGGACTTCGGGATCCTGGCCACAGGTGCCGACCAGAATGACTTTGTTAACCCCACGGGCCATAACGTTCTCCTAGGCTTCGCACGCCGAAGAGGCTGGGTTCACCAGACGCTCGAGGGTCGCACGGTCCAAAATTTTCGTATCCAGTTTGATATAGATGGCGGCTTCTTCTGCCACCACAACGGCGTCGGTCACACCCGGCACGGCCATCAGGCGTTCGGTCAGGCCGGCTTCCCGGACTGCCTCAGGCGTCAACGGCATGCGCAGGCTGGTCACATACGGCGGCTCATTCATGCGCAAGGCGACGACCAGCCATATGGCACACAACACCGCACAACCGAGGAACACCGTGTTCAGCCCACCGTGCTGGAACAACCAGCCGCCGAGGATTCCTCCCAGCGCAGCGCCAAGGAACTGGCTGGTGGAGTACACCCCCATCGCCGTGCCCTTGCCACCCGCAGGTGACACTTTGCTCACCAGCGAAGGCAGCGACGCCTCCAGCAGGTTGAATGCGGTGAAGAATACCACGGTGCCAATCACCAGTCCGTGTAAACCGTCAGCCCACTCCCAGAAGTATATCTCCGTCAGCAGCAGGACACTGACCGCGCCGGCCAGCACGCGTTTCATCTTGCGCTTCTTTTCGCCGTAGATGATGAACGGGACCATTGCAAAAAATGAGATGAACAGCGCGGTGAGGTATACCCACCAGTGCTCTTCCTTGGGCAGGCCACCGCGTTCGACCAGGGCCAGGGGCAGTGCGACGAAGCTGGCCATGAGGATGGCGTGGAGGACGAAAATACCGATGTCCAGCCGCAGAAGGTCCGGATGACGCAGGGTCGGACCCAGTGCCTTGCGCGCCACGCCTGACTCGCGGTGCTGCAGGGTGCTGTGGGCACTAGGTACGACGAAGGCGATCAGCAGGATGCCGACCAAGGCAAGTCCTGCCGTGGCAAGGAACAATCCTGACAAGCCGAAGGCACTTGTGAGAAGCGGGCCAACAACCATCGCCACGGCAAACGACAGGCCGATGCTCATGCCGATCATAGCCATGGCCTTGGTGCGGTGCTGTTCGCGGGTAAGGTCGGACAACAGCGCCATGACAGCGGCGGAAATCGCCCCAGCGCCCTGCAGGATACGTCCGGCGATCACGCCCCAGATCGAGTCGGCCTGGGCCGCCAGGACGCTGCCCAGGGCGAAGATCACCAGCCCCAGGTAAATCACCGGGCGGCGGCCGATGCGGTCGGAAATCATCCCGAACGGGATCTGCAGGCAGGCCTGGGTCAGGCCGTAGGCGCCAATGGCCAGGCCAATCAGCGCGGGCGTGGCACCGGCCAGGTCCATGCCGTAGGTGGCCAGCACCGGCAAGACCATGAACATGCCCAGCATACGAAAGGCAAAGACCAGGGCCAGGCCGCCAGCGGCGCGGGTTTCGCTGCCACTCATGCGCTCGTTGTGGGTGTCGTGCATGGATTAACCTCGTGTGAACCGGCGGCGATTCTATCAGTCCGACAGCTTGACGGCATCTACGCGACGCTTTGCCGCGTACTGGCAGCGCGCCGTATACTTCCTTGTTTATGCCCGCCGAGCGAGGCCGCAGTGGACAAGATCCTGATTCGTGGGGCACGTACCCACAACCTGAAGAACATCGACCTGACCCTGCCGCGGGACAAGCTGATCGTGATCACCGGCTTGTCCGGCTCCGGCAAGTCGTCCCTGGCGTTCGACACCTTGTACGCCGAAGGTCAGCGCCGCTATGTGGAATCGCTGTCGGCCTATGCCCGGCAGTTCCTGTCGATGATGGAAAAGCCCGACGTCGACACCATCGAAGGCTTGTCGCCGGCCATTTCCATCGAGCAGAAGTCGACTTCGCACAACCCGCGCTCCACGGTCGGCACCATCACCGAGATCTACGACTACCTGCGCCTGCTGTATGCCCGTGTCGGCACCCCGCGCTGCCCGGACCACGACATTCCGCTGGAAGCGCAGACGATCAGCCAGATGGTCGACCTGGTGCTGGAGCGCCCGGAGGGCAGCAAGCTGATGCTGCTGGCCCCGGTTGTTCGCGAGCGCAAAGGCGAGCACCTGGCGGTGTTCGATGAGCTGCGCGCCCAAGGCTTCGTCCGTGCGCGGGTCAATGGCAAGCTCTACGAGCTCGACGAACTGCCCAAGCTGGACAAGCAGAAAAAGCACAGCATCGATGTGGTGGTGGACCGCTTCAAGGTCCGCGCCGACCTGCAGCAGCGCTTGGCTGAGTCGTTCGAGACCGCGCTCAAGCTGGCCGATGGCATCGCTCTGGTGGCGCCGATGGATGACGAAGAAGGCGAAGAAACGATCTTCTCCGCCCGCTTCGCCTGCCCGGTCTGTGGTCATGCGATCAGCGAGCTGGAGCCCAAGCTGTTCTCCTTCAACAACCCGGCCGGCGCCTGCCCGACCTGTGATGGCCTGGGGGTGAAGCAGTTCTTCGACACCAAGCGCCTGGTCAACGTCGAGCTGACCCTGGCCGAGGGCGCGATCCGCGGCTGGGACCGGCGCAACGTCTATTACTTCCAGATGCTCGGTTCGCTGGCCGCGCACTACGGCTTCAGCCTGGAGGAACCGTTCGGCGAGCTGTCGGCCGAGCACCAGAAGGTGATCCTGCAGGGCAGCGGCAAGCAGAGCGTCGACTTCAAGTACCTCAACGACCGTGGCGACATCGTCAAGCGCTCGCACCCGTTCGAGGGCATCGTGCCGAACCTGGAGCGGCGGTACCGCGAGACCGAGTCGGCCACTGTGCGTGAAGAGCTGGCCAAGTTCCTCGGCACCCAGCCATGTCCCGACTGCCGTGGCACACGCCTGCGCCGTGAAGCGCGCCATGTATGGGTTGGCGAAAAGACCCTGCCGGCCGTGACTAACCTGCCCATCGGCGAAGCCAGCAACTACTTTGGCGAGCTGACCCTGACAGGGCGCCGTGGTGAGATCGCGTCAAAGATTCTCAAGGAAATCTGCGAACGCCTGCAGTTCCTGGTCAACGTTGGCCTGGATTACCTCACCCTGGACCGCAGTGCCGACACCCTGTCAGGCGGCGAAGCGCAGCGTATCCGCCTGGCCAGCCAGATCGGCGCCGGGCTGGTGGGCGTGATGTATATCCTCGATGAACCGTCCATCGGTCTTCATCAACGCGACAACGACCGCTTGCTCGCCACCCTCAACCACCTGCGCGATCTCGGCAACACGGTGATCGTGGTCGAGCACGATGAAGACGCCATTCGCCTGGCCGATTATGTCGTCGACATCGGCCCCGGTGCCGGCGTGCATGGCGGCCAGATCGTCGCCGAAGGCACGCCGCAGGAAGTCATGGCGCATCCTGACTCGCTGACCGGTAAGTACCTGTCGGGTCGCAAGAAGATCGTCGTGCCAGCCAAGCGAACACCGCGCAACAAGAAGTTGTCTCTCAAGCTCAAGGGCGCCCGCGGCAACAACCTGCAAAACGTCGACCTGGAAATCCCAATCGGTTTGCTGACGTGCGTGACAGGGGTCTCGGGCTCGGGCAAGTCGACGCTGATCAACAACACGCTCTACCCGCTTGCCGCCACCGCGCTCAACGGCGCGAGCAGCCTTGAAGCGGCGCCGCACAGCAACATGGATGGCCTCCAGCACCTGGACAAGGTGGTGGATATCGACCAGAGCCCGATCGGCCGTACGCCGCGCTCCAACCCGGCGACCTACACCGGCATCTTCACCCCGATTCGCGAGCTTTTTTCCGGCGTGCCGGAATCGCGCTCACGCGGCTACGGTCCGGGCCGCTTCTCGTTCAACGTCAAGGGCGGCCGTTGCGAGGCTTGCCAGGGCGATGGCCTGATCAAGGTGGAGATGCACTTCCTGCCGGACATCTACGTGCCTTGCGATGTGTGCAAGAGCAAGCGCTACAACCGCGAAACCCTGGAAATCAAGTACAAGGGCAAGAACATCCACGAGGTGCTGGAAATGACCATCGAGGATGCCCGCGAGTTCTTCGACGCCGTGCCGGCGCTGGCGCGCAAGCTGCAAACGTTGATGGACGTCGGCCTGTCGTATATCAAGCTGGGGCAGTCGGCGACCACCCTTTCCGGCGGTGAAGCGCAGCGGGTCAAGCTGTCCCGCGAGCTGTCCAAGCGCGATACCGGCAAGACGCTGTACATCCTCGACGAACCGACCACGGGCCTGCACTTTGCCGATATCCAACAGCTGCTCGATGTACTGCACCGCCTGCGCGACCACGGCAACACCGTGGTGGTGATCGAACACAACCTGGACGTGATCAAGACCGCCGACTGGCTGGTGGACCTGGGGCCGGAAGGTGGTTCAAAGGGCGGCCAGATCATCGCCAGCGGTACGCCGGAAGAGCTGGCGAAGATGAAGCAGTCCTACACCGGACACTACCTCAAGCCACTGCTGGAGCGTGACCGGGCCTGATTGGCCTGCACATGAAAAAGCCCCTGGTACCGACGGTGCCAGGGGCTTTTTAACAGCTGTGGATAACTTACATCTGCGACTGCAGGTAGTTTTCCAGGCCGATGACCTTGATCAGGCCCTGCTGCTTCTCCAGCCAGTAGGTGTGATCTTCTTCGGTATCGGCCAACTGCGCGCGCAGGATGTCACGGCTGATGTAGTCCTTGTGCAGTTCGCACAGCTCGATGCCCTTGCACAGCGCGGCACGGACCTTGTACTCGAGCTTGAGGTCGGCTTCGATCATTTCCGGCACGGTGCTGCCCACATCCAGGTCATCCGCTCGCATGTCGGGAGTGCCTTCGAGCATGAGGATGCGGCGCATCAGGGCATCGGCGTGCTGGGTCTCTTCTTCCATCTCGTGGTTGATACGTTCGTAGAGCTTGGACAAGCCCCAGTCTTCGTACATGCGCGAGTGAATGAAGTACTGGTCGCGTGCTGCCAGTTCGCCCTTCAGCAACGTGACGAGGTAATTGATGACGTCCGGGTGACCTTGCATCGCCCTGCTTCTCCATGTGAATTCGGCTAGTTGCACATAGTGTGAACCAGCTTTCGCTGGCGGTCACTGAAAAACGCGCAATTAGAAGCAAAAAATCGGTTAAACAGTAGTGATATTCATTGAAAAACCGCCCAAATGAGGGCGGTTCTACTTATCATTTCGACTCAGGCGAGATTTACGCCCAACGCCTTGGCGATGCCTTCGCCGTAAGCCGGGTCGGCCTTGAAGAAGTACTGCAATTGGCGCTGGACGACATCGTCGCTGACCCCAGCCATGGTTCCGGCAATGTTGCTGATCAGCAGCGCTTTCTGGTCATCGCTCATCAGGCGGAACAGCGCACCGGCGTGGCTGTAGTAGTCGTTATCTTCGCGGTGATCGTAACGATCCGCCGCTCCCTGCAGGGCCAGCGCAGGCTCTGCATGCCGTGGCGACTGCTTCGGCGCATCGGCGTAGCTGTTGGGCTCATAGTTCGGCGCACTGCCATAACTGCCAACCGCCATCGCACCATCACGCTGGTAACTGGCTACCGGGCAGCGGGGTGCATTGACCGGCAAGTGCTGGTGGTTGGTACCGACGCGATAGCGGTGCGCATCGGCGTAAGCGAACACGCGGCCTTGCAGCATACGGTCCGGCGAAAGGCCTACACCTGGAACCATGTTGCTCGGGCCGAATGCGGCTTGCTCGACTTCCGCGAAGTAGTTGAGCGGGTTGCGATTGAGTTCAAGTACGCCGACTTCGATCAGCGGATAGTCTTTCTGCGACCAAGTCTTGGTCACATCGAACGGGTTCTCATCGCGGCTGGCCGCCTCGGCTTCACTCATCACCTGAATGCACACGGTCCAACGTGGGTAGTCGCCACGCTCGATGGCTTCGAACAGGTCGCGCTGGGCGTAGTCCGGGTCTGTGCCGGCCAGGCGCGCGGCGTCAGCGGGCGCCAGGTTCTTGATACCTTGCTGGGTCTTGAAGTGCCATTTGACCCAGGTGCGCTCGCCTGCAGCGCTGATCAGGCTGTAAGTGTGGCTGCCGAAGCCGTGCATGTGGCGGTAACCGTCGGGAATGCCGCGGTCGGAAAACAGGATGGTGACCTGGTGCAGCGCCTCGGGCGAGTGCGACCAGAAGTCCCACATCATCTGAGCATTCTTCAGGTTGGATTGCGGGTGACGCTTCTGGGTGTGGATAAAGTCGGGGAATTTGAGCGGGTCACGGATGAAGAACACCGGGGTGTTGTTGCCGACGATGTCCCAGTTGCCTTCCTCAGTGTAGAACTTGACCGCGAAACCACGAGGATCGCGCTCGGTATCGGCGGAACCTCGCTCGCCACCCACGGTGGAAAAGCGCAGGAAGGTCTCGGTCTGTTTGCCGACCTGCTCGAACAGCTTGGCGCTGGTGTAATGACTGATGTCGCGGGTAACGGTAAAAGTGCCGTAGGCGCCCGAGCCTTTGGCGTGGACACGACGCTCGGGGATGTTTTCGCGGTTGAAGTGAGCGAGCTTCTCGATCAGGTGGAAGTCGTCGAGCAGCAGCGGGCCACGCGGGCCGGCAGAGCGGGAATTTTGGTTGTCAGCTACGGGGGCACCGCTGGCGGTGGTGAGAATCTTGCTCATGGGCTCTCCTTATCGGTCTTGAACTGCCGGCTAATCGGCTTGGATAGGAGTATTGACGAGCAGTCGTTTCAGAACAAATTCATTACATGACTTGTATCAATAGAAATAAACAATACAGGTACAAACAAAAAACCGGGCACTAGGCCCGGTTTCTTGTAGCAGACAGAACGTCTTACTCGGCAGCTTCTACAGCACCACCGACTGGACGATCAACCAGCTCGACGTACGCCATAGGCGCGTTGTCGCCAGCGCGGAAACCGCACTTCAGGATGCGCAGGTAGCCGCCCTGACGGGTGGCGTAACGCTTGCCCAGGTCGTTGAACAGTTTGCCAACAGCAGCTTTCGAACGGGTACGGTCGAAAGCCAGACGGCGGTTAGCAACGCTGTCTTCCTTGGCCAGGGTGATCAGCGGCTCGGCAACGCGGCGCAGTTCCTTGGCTTTTGGCAGGGTGGTTTTGATCAGCTCGTGCTCGATCAGCGACACCGCCATGTTCTGGAACATAGCTTTGCGGTGAGAGCTGGTACGGCTCAGGTGACGTCCACTTTTACGATGACGCATGATTCATTCCTTACCAAACACTACGTTCGGTGATTACGACGATCAGGCGGTCGCCTTGTCGTCTTTCTTAAGACTTGCAGGCGGCCAGTTGTCGAGGCGCATGCCGAGAGACAGACCACGAGAGGCCAGGACGTCCTTGATTTCAGTCAGGGACTTCTTGCCCAGGTTAGGAGTCTTCAACAGCTCTACTTCGGTACGCTGAATCAGGTCGCCGATGTAGTAGATGTTCTCCGCCTTGAGGCAGTTGGCCGAACGTACAGTCAGTTCCAGGTCGTCAACCGGACGCAGCAGGATCGGATCGATCTCGTCTTCCTGCTCGACTACGACAGGCTCGCTGTCACCTTTGAGGTCGACGAACGCGGCCAACTGCTGTTGCAGGATGGTCGCAGCGCGGCGGATAGCCTCTTCAGGATCCAGGGTGCCGTTGGTTTCCAGATCAATGACCAGCTTGTCCAAGTTGGTACGCTGTTCAACACGGGCGTTTTCGACCACATAGGCGATACGACGCACCGGGCTGAACGAAGCGTCCAACTGCAGACGGCCAATGCTACGGCTTTCGTCTTCGTCGGTTTGACGGGAGTCGGCCGGCTCGTAACCGCGACCACGAGCTACAGTGAGCTTCATGTTCAGGGCGCCATTCGACGCCAGGTTCGCGATTACGTGATCGGGGTTGACGATCTCGACATCGTGATCCAGCTGAATATCGGCAGCGGTAACCACCCCCGAACCCTTTTTCGACAAGGTCAGCGTAACTTCGTCACGACCGTGCAGTTTGATAGCCAGGCCTTTCAGGTTCAACAGGATTTCAATGACGTCTTCCTGTACACCTTCGATCGCGGAGTACTCATGGAGTACGCCATCGATCTCGGCCTCGACTACTGCACAGCCAGGCATGGAGGACAACAGGATGCGGCGCAGCGCGTTGCCCAGGGTATGGCCGAAGCCACGCTCGAGAGGCTCGAGCGTGATCTTGGCGCGGGTCGGACTGACTACCTGCACATCAATGTGGCGGGGAGTCAGGAACTCATTTACCGAAATCTGCATGGATGCACCTATTTTCTAGCCCTTACTTGGAGTAGAGCTCGACAATCAGGTTCTCGTTGATGTCGGCAGACAGGTCGCTGCGAGCAGGAACGTTCTTGAAAACGCCCGACTTTTTAGCAGCATCCACATCAACCCACTCAACGCGGCCACGCTGGGCGCACAGTTCAAGGGCTTGAACAATGCGCAGCTGGTTCAGCGACTTCTCGCGAACCGCGACCACGTCACCCGGACGAACTTGGTAGGATGGAATGTTTACAGTCTTACCGTTGACGCTGATCGCTTTGTGCGAAACCAGCTGACGGGACTCGGAACGAGTCGAGCCGAAGCCCATACGGTAAACGACGTTATCCAGACGGCACTCGAGCAGTTGCAGCAGGTTCTCACCGGTTGCGCCTTTTTTCGAGGCAGCAGCTTGGTAGTAACCGCGGAACTGACGCTCCAGAACACCGTAGATACGACGGACTTTTTGTTTCTCGCGCAGCTGGGTACCGTAGTCGGACTGACGGCCACGGCGCTGGCCGTGGATACCTGGGGCTGCTTCGATGTTGCACTTCGATTCCAGAGCGCGAACGCCGCTCTTCAGGAACAGGTCAGTGCCTTCACGACGAGACAGTTTGCATTTTGGACCAATGTAACGTGCCATTCTTCTGTCTCCTGATTACACGCGGCGCTTCTTCGGCGGACGGCACCCGTTGTGCGGGATTGGCGTCACGTCGGTGATGCTGGCGATCTTGTAGCCGCAGCTGTTCAATGCACGAACGGCGGACTCACGACCTGGACCTGGACCCTTGACGTTCACGTCGAGGTTTTTCAGACCGTATTCCAGCGCAGCTTGACCAGCACGCTCAGCAGCGATCTGAGCTGCGAACGGGGTGGATTTGCGCGAACCACGGAAACCCGAACCACCGGAGGTCGCCCAGGACAAAGCATTGCCCTGACGGTCGGTGATGGTCACGATGGTGTTGTTGAAAGACGCATGGATGTGGGCGATGCCATCAACCACTGTCTTTTTGACTTTCTTACGAGGACGAGCAGCAGGTTTTGCCATGTCTATATTCCTGGGCGGTTACTTGCGGATCGGCTTACGCGGGCCCTTACGGGTGCGTGCGTTGGTCTTGGTGCGCTGACCGCGAACCGGCAGACCTTTACGATGACGCAGGCCGCGGTAGCAACCCAGGTCCATCAAGCGTTTGATCTTCATGTTGATGTCACGACGCAGGTCACCTTCGGTGGTGAACTTCGCGACTTCGCCACGCAGGGTTTCGATTTGCTCGTCGCTCAGATCCTTGATCTTAGCGGCTGGATTTACACCAGCGTCTGCACAGATCTTCTGTGCAGTTGTGCGACCGACACCATAGATGTAGGTCAGCGAGATAACAGTATGCTTGTTATCTGGAATGTTGACGCCTGCAATACGGGCCATTCAGTGGGACTCCAATTGACAGCTACCTACGCCCCGGAAGCCAAGAAATAGGGCGCGAGATAATATCGCTGTATAAACGATTAATCAACCCAGCAGCACACTAGCTGCTGGGTTTGAAGCGCAGATCACACTCAGCCTTGGCGCTGTTTGTGACGCGGTTCCGCGCTGCAGATCACTCGTACGACGCCTTCGCGACGGATGATCTTGCAGTTACGGCACAGCTTTTTCACCGATGCACGAACTTTCATTACCGACTCCTCGAACCTTAGGGGCGTATCAGCGCAGCAAACCGCTGCCACCGTAGCCTTTCAGGTTGGCTTTCTTCATCAGGGATTCGTACTGGTGCGAAACGAGGTGCGATTGTACTTGGGACATGAAGTCCATCACAACCACTACCACAATCAGCAACGAGGTCCCGCCAAGGTAGAACGGCACATTTGCTGCCACCACCAGGAACTGGGGCAGAAGGCAGACGGCCATCATGTATAGAGCACCGAACATGGTCAAACGGGTCAGAACGCCATCAATGTAGCGCGCCGACTGCTCACCAGGACGGATACCCGGAATAAAGGCACCGGACTTCTTCAGGTTTTCCGCTACGTCTTTCGGGTTGAACATCAACGCTGTGTAGAAGAAGCAGAAGAAAATGATCCCTGCACTAAACAGCAGAATGTTCAACGGCTGACCAGGAGCGATCGACTGCGAGATGTCCTGCAGCCAGCCCATACCTTCGGACTGACCGAACCAGGCACCCAGCGAAGCCGGGAACAGCAGAATGCTGCTCGCGAAAATGGCCGGGATAACCCCCGCCATGTTCACCTTCAGCGGCAAGTGGCTGGTCTGCGCAGCGAAGACCTTGCGGCCCTGCTGACGCTTGGCGTAGTGAACGGCGATACGACGCTGACCACGCTCAATGAACACCACGAAACCGATGATCGCTACTGCCAGCAAACCGATAGCGACCAGGGCGAAAATGTTGATATCGCCTGTGCGCGCAGACTCGAAAGACTGCCCGATTGCTCTCGGAAGACCGGCAACGATACCTGCGAAGATCAACATCGAGATACCGTTGCCCACACCGCGCTCGGTGATCTGCTCGCCCAGCCACATCATGAACATCGCGCCTGCCACGAACGTGGAGACGGCGACCACATGGAAGCCAAGGCCTGCAGAAAACGCCACGCCCTGGTTGGCCAGGCCAATGGACATGCCAATGGCTTGGACCAGCGCCAGGATAACGGTGCCGTAGCGGGTGTACTGGCTGATCTTGCGACGGCCAGCTTCACCTTCCTTCTTCAACTGCTCCAGTTGCGGGCTGACCGCGGTCATCAGCTGCATGATGATCGATGCCGAGATGTACGGCATGATCCCCAGTGCAAAGATGCTCATGCGCTCAAGCGCGCCACCGGAAAACATGTTGAACAAGCTAAGAATGGTCCCCTCATTCTGCCGAAACAGATCCGCCAGACGGTCCGGATTGATGCCTGGAACCGGGATATGCGCACCTATCCGATAGACGATGATCGCCATGAACAGAAAGCGCAGACGAGCCCAGAGTTCCGACATCCCGCCCTTACCGAGCGAAGAGAGAGCACCTTGCTTAGCCATTTATTCCTCGAATTTGCCGCCAGCTGCTTCGATAGCCGCACGCGCACCCTTGGTGGCTGCGATGCCCTTGATGGTGACTGCGCGAGTAACTTCGCCAGACAGCATGATTTTCACACGCTGAATGTGCTGGTTGATCACGTTGGCATCCTTCAGGGACTGCACGGAGATCACGTCGCCTTCCACTTTGGCCAGCTCGGACAGACGCACTTCTGCGCGGTCCATGGCTTTCAGGGAAACGAAGCCGAACTTCGGCAGGCGACGGTGCAGCGGCTGTTGACCGCCTTCGAAGCCCGGAGCGATCGAACCACCCGAACGGGAGGTCTGACCTTTGTGGCCACGGCCGCCGGTCTTACCCAGACCGCTACCGATACCACGACCCGGACGATGCTTTTCGCGACGGGAACCCGGCGCTGGACTCAGATCATTGAGTTTCATCGATTAACCCTCGACGCGCAGCATGTAGTAAGCCTTGTTGATCATCCCGCGATTCTCGGGAGTATCCTGGACTTCTACGGTGTGACCGATGCGACGCAGACCCAGACCCTTAACGCACAGTTTGTGGTTAGGGATACGGCCCGAGACGCTCTTGATCAGCGTTACTTTTACGGTAGCCATGATCAGAAGATCTCCTCAACGCTCTTGCCGCGCTTGGCAGCAATGGACTCAGGAGATTGCATGGCTTTCAGACCCTTGAAGGTGGCGTAAACCACGTTCACTGGGTTGGTCGAACCGTAGCACTTGGCCAGGACGTTCTGAACACCAGCAACTTCCAGGACAGCACGCATGGCGCCGCCGGCGATGATACCGGTACCTTCCGAGGCAGGCTGCATGTAAACCTTCGAGGCGCCGTGGGCAGCCTTGGTGGCGTACTGCAGGGTGGTGCCCTTCAGGTCAACCTGGATCATGTTACGACGAGCAGCTTCCATGGCTTTCTGGATCGCGGCAGGTACTTCGCGCGATTTGCCACGGCCGAAGCCGACGCGACCTTTGCCATCACCTACCACGGTCAACGCGGTGAAGGTGAAGATACGGCCGCCTTTAACGGTTTTAGCTACGCGGTTAACTTGAACCAGCTTCTCGATGTAGCCTTCGTCGCGCTTTTGATCGTTATTTGCCATAACTTAGAACTCCAGCCCGCCTTCACGAGCAGCATCAGCCAGCGCTTTGACGCGGCCATGGTACTTGAAGCCGGAACGGTCAAAGGCAACTTGAGATACACCGGCGGCTTTCGCACGCTCAGCTACCAGCTTGCCAACCTTAGTGGCCGCGTCGATGTTGCCGGTGGCGCCATCACGCAGGTCTTTGTCCAAGGTCGAGGCGCTTGCCAGAACCTTGCTGCCGTCGGCCGAAATGACCTGGGCGTAGATGTGCTGCGAGGAGCGGAACACGCACAGGCGCACGACTTCGAGTTCGTGCATCTTGAGACGTGCTTTGCGAGCGCGACGCAGTCGAATAACTTTTTTGTCGGTCATTTGCTAGGCCCTACTTCTTCTTGGCTTCTTTACGACGGACTACTTCGTCCGCGTAACGCACACCCTTGCCTTTGTAAGGCTCTGGTGGACGGAAGTCGCGGATTTCAGCGGCCACCTGACCTACCAGCTGCTTGTCGATACCCTTGATCAGGATGTCGGTCTGGCTAGGAGTTTCAGCGGTGATACCGGCTGGCAGTTCGTAGTCCACTGGATGCGAGAAGCCCAGAGCCAGGTTCAGGACGGTGCCTTTAGCCTGTGCCTTGTAACCAACACCGACCAGCTGGAGCTTGCGCTCGAAGCCTTGGCTTACGCCTTGGACCATGTTGTTCACCAGAGCGCGGGTAGTACCGGCCATGGCGCGAGCTTGCTGATCACCGTTGCGGGCGACGAAACGCAGTTCGCCGGACTCTTCGGTAACTTCAACAGACGAGTGAACGTTCAGTTCGAGAGTGCCCTTGGCACCCTTCACCGAAAGCTGCTGGCCGGCGAATTTGACTTCGACACCGGAAGGCAGCTTAACGGGGTTCTTAGCAACGCGAGACATGCCTATCTCCCCTTAGAACACTGTGCACAGAACTTCGCCGCCGACACCGGCAGCGCGCGCAGCGCGGTCAGTCATCACACCTTTGTTGGTGGAGACGATAGACACGCCCAGGCCGCCACGAACTTTCGGCAGGTCTGTAACGGCCTTGTACTGACGAAGGCCAGGACGGCTGGAACGCTTCAGTTCCTCGATGACCGGACGGCCTTCGAAGTACTTCAGCTCGATCGAAAGGGAAGGCTTGGCCTCACCAGTTACCTGGTAGCCAGCGATGTAACCTTCGTCTTTCAGAACTTTGGCAACCGCAACCTTCAGCGTGGAGGAAGGCATGCTTACGACGGACTTTTCAGCCATCTGGGCATTACGGATGCGAGTTAGCATGTCCGCTAACGGGTCCTGCATACTCATGGGCTAGATGCTCCTGATACAAGAATTATTAGCCTTGCGGCTATCACAACCACCCGAACGGGCAGGGTCAATGACCCAGGCTCGGGTGAGCCGGTCATTCTAGACACAAGGCAGAAACGAAACAAGCCCCATATAGGGGCTTGTTTGTTGGCGAGGTCACCGACGGTCGGAAGATTGCTCCCCTTCCGCCGGGATCACACCTGCAGTGCTTACCAGGAGGCCTTGACCAGACCTGGTACGTCACCGCGCATTGCCGCTTGACGCAGCATGTTACGGCCCAGGCCGAACTTACGGTATACACCGTGAGGACGACCGGTCAGGCGGCAACGGTTGCGCAGACGCGAAGCGCTGGCATCACGTGGCTGCTTCTGCAGAGCGACAACGGCAGCGAAACGCTCTTCAGGAGAGGCATTCACGTTGACGATGGTCGCTTTCAGCTCAGCACGCTTTTTGGCGAACTTGGCTACCGTGAGCTGACGCTTCAGCTCGCGGTTTTTCATGCTCTTCTTGGCCATTTTCCTACTCCAATCAGTTGCGGAACGGGAATTTGAATGCACGCAGCAGAGCGCGGCCTTCGTCATCCGAACGAGCAGTGGTGGTCAGGGTGATGTCCAAACCGCGCAGAGCATCGATCTTGTCGTAATCGATTTCCGGGAAGATGATCTGCTCTTTCACGCCCATGCTGTAGTTGCCACGGCCATCGAAGGACTTGGCATTCAGGCCGCGGAAGTCGCGAACCCGAGGCAGGGAGATCGCCAGCAGGCGGTCCAGGAATTCGTACATCTTGTCACTACGCAGGGTCACCTTGACGCCGATCGGCCAGCCTTCGCGGACTTTGAAGCCAGCGATGGATTTGCGAGCGAAAGTCACAACCGGCTTTTGACCGGTGATCTTTTCCAGGTCGGCTACAGCGTGCTCGATGACTTTTTTGTCGCCGATCGCTTCGCCCAGACCCATGTTCAGGGTGATCTTGGTAACGCGAGGAACTTCCATCACGTTCGACAGCTTAAGTTCATCCTTAAGCTTAGGAGCGATTTCGTTCCGGTAAATCTCTTTCAGTCGTGCCATGGTCTTCTACCTAGCAGTGTTCAAGCATCAACCGCTTTTTGGGTCGACTTGTAGACG
>NZ_JBIVYQ010000008.1:249783-252360 GCF_044772285.1 Pseudomonas sp. NPDC090233
CTACTTTGAAACCAACGCGGTCAGCCTTGTTGGTTTCGCCGTTGAAGATGGCAACGTTGGAAGCGTGCAGAGGCGCTTCTTTTTCGACGATACCGCCCTGTACGCCCGCCATCGGGTTAGGCTTGGTATGACGCTTGACCAGGTTCACACCACCGATGACCAGACGGTCGTCAGCGAGAACCTTCAGCACCTTACCGCGCTTCCCTTTGTCTTTGCCGGCGATCACGATGATCTCGTCGTCACGACGAATCTTTTGCATGTCGGATCTCCTTACAGCACTTCAGGGGCGAGCGAGACGATCTTCATGAACTTCTCAGTACGAAGTTCACGGGTCACTGGCCCGAAGATGCGAGTGCCGATCGGCTCTTGCTTGGTGTTCAGCAGAACAGCAGCGTTGCCGTCGAAACGAATGATGGAACCGTCAGCGCGACGTACACCGTGACGGGTACGGACGACAACAGCGGTCATCACCTGGCCTTTTTTGACCTTACCGCGTGGAATTGCTTCCTTGACGGTTACTTTGATGATGTCACCGATGCCAGCGTAACGACGGTGCGAACCGCCGAGTACCTTGATGCACATGACGCGACGAGCGCCGCTGTTATCGGCCACATCGAGCATGGATTGAGTCTGAATCATAAAATTTCTCCGACCCCTAGCCCTTAGACTTCAACAGCGCGTTCGAGGACTTCAACCAGTGCCCAGGACTTAGTCTTGGCCAGCGGACGGGTTTCACGGATGGAAACCTTGTCGCCGATTTTGCACTGGTTGGATTCGTCGTG
This sequence comes from Pseudomonas sp. NPDC090233, assembly GCF_044772285.1. NCBI lineage: Bacteria > Pseudomonadati > Pseudomonadota > Gammaproteobacteria > Pseudomonadales > Pseudomonadaceae > Pseudomonas > Pseudomonas sp. NPDC090233. The sequence goes on from NZ_JBIVYQ010000008.1 coordinate 250,566, forward strand.
CGCGTGCAGCTTAGTCGAACGCTTAACGTATTTACCGTAGATCGGGTGCTTTACGCGACGCTCGATCAGAACGGTGATGGTCTTGTCCATTTTGTCGCTGACGACACGGCCAGTCAGCGTACGGACGGTTTTTTCAGCTTCAGCCATGATCACTTACCTGCCTGCTGGTTAAGCACAGTTTTCACGCGAGCGATGTCACGCTTAACTTGCGAGAGCAGGTGCGACTGCCCCAACTGGCCAGTTGCTTTCTGCATACGCAGATTGAACTGGTCGCGCAGCAAGCCGAGCAGTTGCTCATTCAGTTGCTGTGCAGATTTTTCACGAAGTTCATTCGCTTTCATCACATCACCGTCCGCTTAACAAAGGAGGTGGCGAGAGGCAGCTTTGCAGCAGCCAGGGCGAAAGCTTCGCGCGCCAGCTCTTCAGAAACACCCTCGATCTCGTACAGGACTTTGCCTGGCTGGATCTGGGCAACCCAGTATTCCACGGAGCCCTTACCTTTACCCATACGAACCTCGAGAGGTTTCTTGGAGATCGGCTTGTCCGGGAACACACGGATCCAGATCTTGCCGCCACGTTTAACGTGACGGGTCAGAGCACGACGTGCCGACTCGATCTGGCGGGCGGTGAGGCGACCGCGAGCAACAGCTTTCAGGGCGAATTCGCCGAAGCTGACTTTGCTACCGCGCAGTGCCAGACCACGGTTGTGGCCAGTCATCTGCTTGCGGAATTTTGTACGCTTTGGTTGCAACATTTGGCGTACCCCTTACTTAGCAGCTTTTTTACGAGGCGCTGGTGCTTGTGGTTTCAGTTCTTCTTGGCGACCACCAATAACTTCGCCTTTGAAGATCCAAACCTTCACACCGATCACACCGTAAGTGGTGTGAGCTTCGTAGGTGTTGTAGTCGATATCGGCACGCAGGGTGTGCAGAGGCACACGACCTTCGCGATACCACTCGGTACGAGCAATCTCAGCACCGCCGAGACGACCGCTCACCTGGATCTTGATGCCCTTGGCACCAATACGCATGGCGTTCTGTACGGCGCGCTTCATGGCGCGACGGAACATTACGCGGCGTTCCAGCTGCTGAGCTACGCTCTGCGCAACCAGCATGGCGTCGAGTTCCGGCTTGCGGATCTCTTCGATGTTGATGTGCACAGGCACACCCATCTGCTTGGTCAGGTCCTGACGCAGCTTCTCGACATCTTCACCTTTCTTACCGATAACGATACCGGGACGAGCGGTGTGGATGGTGATGCGTGCAGTTTGAGCCGGACGATGAATATCGATACGGCTTACGGACGCGCTTTTTAGTTTGTCTTGGAGGTACTCACGCGTTTTCAGATCCTTCAACAGGTAATCTGCGTAAGTAGCACCGTCTGCGTACCAGACGGAGGTGTGCTCCTTGACGATTCCCAGGCGAATGCCAGTGGGATGTACTTTCTGACCCATCTGATCGACTCCGTTACTTGTCCGCAACCTTGACAGTGATATGGCAAGACCGCTTGACGATGCGATCAGCACGGCCTTTGGCACGTGGCATGATGCGCTTCAGCGAACGCCCTTCGTTGACGAAGACGGTGGAGACCTTCAGGTCATCAACGTCTGCGCCTTCGTTGTGTTCGGCGTTGGCAACGGCCGACTCGAGGACTTTCTTCATGATTTCAGCGGCTTTTTTGCTGCTGAAGGCCAACAGGTTGAGCGCTTCGCCCACCTTCTTCCCGCGGATCTGGTCGGCGACCAAGCGGGCTTTCTGGGCGGAGATGCGAGCGCCCGACAACTTAGCGGCTACTT
>NZ_JBIVYQ010000008.1:252370-255718 GCF_044772285.1 Pseudomonas sp. NPDC090233
CATTTCCTTACCCCTTAACGCTTGGCTTTCTTGTCAGCCACGTGCCCGCGATAGGTGCGGGTACCGGCGAACTCGCCCAGTTTGTGGCCGACCATGTCTTCGTTCACGAGAACTGGGACATGCTGGCGACCGTTGTGAACCGCGATGGTCAGACCGACCATTTGTGGCAGGATCATCGAGCGACGCGACCAGGTTTTAACTGGTTTGCGATCGTTCTTCTCCACCGCCACTTCGACCTTCTTCAACAGGTGAAGATCGATAAAAGGACCTTTTTTCAGAGAACGTGGCACTGTCGTATCCCTCTAGTTACTTGCGACGACGGACGATCATGTTGTCGGTACGCTTATTACCGCGGGTTTTAGCACCCTTGGTTGGGAAGCCCCATGGCGATACCGGATGACGACCACCGGAGGTACGACCTTCACCACCACCATGTGGGTGGTCAACCGGGTTCATGGCAACACCACGAACGGTTGGGCGAACGCCGCGCCAGCGTTTGGCACCAGCTTTACCCAGCGAGCGCAGGCTGTGCTCGGAGTTCGAGACTTCACCCAGGGTCGCACGGCACTCAGCCAGTACTTTACGCATTTCGCCAGAGCGCAGACGCAGAGTCACGTAGACGCCTTCACGAGCGATCAGCTGAGCCGAAGCACCAGCGGAACGAGCGATCTGAGCACCTTTACCCGGCTTCAGTTCGATGCCGTGAATGGTGCTACCTACTGGGATGTTGCGCAGCTGCAGGGAGTTACCGGCCTTGATTGGGGCCAGTGCACCTGCGATCAGCTGGTCGCCAGCGCTCACGCCTTTAGGGGCGATGATGTAGCGACGCTCACCGTCTGCGTAGCACAGCAGGGCGATGTGAGCAGTACGGTTTGGATCGTATTCGATACGCTCGACAGTGGCTGGGATGCCATCTTTGTCGTTGCGACGGAAGTCGACCAGACGGTAATGCTGCTTATGACCACCACCAACGTGACGAGTGGTAATGCGGCCATTGTTGTTACGACCACCAGACTTCGATTTCTTCTCGAGCAGCGGTGCGTGAGGAGCGCCTTTGTGCAGCTCCTGGTTGACCACCTTGACCACGAAACGGCGGCCAGGGGAAGTCGGTTTGCATTTAACGATTGCCATGATGCACCCCTTCCTTACTCAGCACTGCTGCTGAAATCGAGATCTTGGCCTGGCTGAAGGGAGACGATCGCCTTCTTCCAGTCATTACGCTTGCCCAGACCACGTGCGGTACGCTTGGTTTTACCCAGAACGTTAACAGTCGACACGTTTTCAACTTTTACGTTGAACAGGCCTTCGACAGCTTTCTTGATTTCCAGCTTGGTTGCATCGGTAGCAACCTTGAATACGAACTGGCCTTTTTTCTCAGCCAGAACGGTAGCCTTCTCGGAAACGTGCGGGCCAAGGAGGACTTTAAATACGCGTTCCTGGTTCATCCCAGCAGCTCCTCGAATTTCTTCACGGCCGAGACAGTGATCAACACTTTCTCGTATGCGATCAGACTGACCGGGTCGGAACCCTGAACGTCACGTACATCGACGTGCGGCAGGTTGCGAGCAGCCAGGTACAGGTTCTGATCAACAGCATCCGAAACGATCAACACATCGCTCAGACCCATGCCGTTCAGCTTGTTCAGCAGGTCTTTGGTTTTCGGCGCTTCAACAGCGAAGTCCTGAACCACGACCAGACGGTCGCTACGCACCAGCTCAGCGAGGATGGAGCGCAGGGCTGCGCGATACATCTTCTTGTTGAGCTTCTGCGAGTGATCTTGAGGACGAGCTGCGAAGGTTACACCACCGCCACGCCAGATCGGACCACGAGTGGTACCAGCACGAGCACGGCCAGTACCCTTCTGACGCCATGGGCGCTTACCGCCACCAGCCACGTCGGAACGGGTCTTTTGCTGCTTGGTGCCCTGACGGCCGCCGGCCATGTAGGCCACGACTGCTTGGTGTACCAGCGTCTCGTTGAATTCGCCACCGAAAGTCAGTTCGGAAACTTCGATCGCCTGAGCGTCATTTACATTAAGTTGCATGTCAGTTTCCCCTTAACCGCGAGCCTTGACAGCCGGACGTACAACCACGTCGCCGCCAGTAGCGCCAGGAACGGCACCCTTGACGAGCAGCAGGTTGCGCTCAGCGTCTACGCGAACTACTTCCAGGGACTGAACAGTCACGCGCTCGGCGCCCATGTGACCGGACATTTTCTTGCCCTTGAACACACGACCAGGAGTCTGGCACTGGCCGATGGAACCAGGAACACGGTGCGACACGGAGTTACCGTGGGTGTTGTCCTGACCACGGAAGTTCCAGCGCTTGATGGTACCGGCGAAGCCTTTACCTTTGGACTGACCAGTAACGTCAACCAGCTGGCCTGCAGTGAAGAGTTCAGCTTTGATCGAGTCGCCAGCCTGGAACTCGCCTTCTTCAAGACGGAACTCCCAGATACCGCGACCAGCGGCAACGTTGGCCTTGGCGAAGTGACCTGCCTGAGCGGCAGTCACACGCGAAGCACGACGCTCGCCGACAGTGACTTGCACTGCACGGTAGCCATCGGTTTCTTCAGTTTTGAACTGGGTGACACGATTCGGCTCGATCTCAATGACCGTGACCGGAATGGAGACACCTTCTTCGGTGAAAATGCGGGTCATACCGCACTTGCGACCGACTACACCAATAGTCATGTTGTAACCTCATGAGTGTACGGGGCTTTCACCCGCTATGGCCGCCCATTTCAGAGCGTTACACGGACAAGACCGAAGTCTTAGCCGAGGCTGATCTGCACTTCCACACCTGCCGCCAGATCAAGCTTCATCAGCGCGTCAACGGTTTTATCCGTTGGCTGGACGATGTCCAGAACACGCTTATGAGTGCGGATCTCGTACTGGTCACGCGCGTCTTTGTTGACGTGTGGGGAAACCAGAACGGTGAAACGCTCTTTGCGGGTAGGCAGTGGAATTGGACCACGCACTTGTGCACCAGTACGTTTCGCGGTTTCCACGATTTCCTGGGTGGATTGGTCGATCAGGCGATGGTCGAAAGCCTTCAACCTGATACGGATTTGCTGATTTTGCATTGGATTTCAGACTCCAGGCTGTTCCCAACGGACGCACTACGCCCGCTAAAAGGAGGCGTGATTCTATAGACGCCCATATTTAGTGTCAACCCAATAAAAAAAACCCCCGCTGAGCGGGGGTTTTTTCAACCGATCGAGTGATTACTCGATGATTTTGGCTACGACGCCGGCGCCGACGGTACGACCGCCTTCACGGATAGCGAAGCGCAGACCGTCTTCCATTGCGATGGTCTTGATCAGGGTAACAGTCATCTGAATGTTGTC
>NZ_JBIVYQ010000009.1:0-179237 GCF_044772285.1 Pseudomonas sp. NPDC090233
TCCGCTGGATCCGGACAACCGCCTGGGCGCCATGGTCAGCAAGTCGCACTTCGAGAAGGTCAAGTCGTACCTAGAATACGCTGCCGAGCAGAAGCTCGATGTCGTTCAAGGTGGCGAGGCCGAACAGGGTGTGTTCATTCAGCCGACCATCGTCGACAACGTCGGCCGTGACAGCAAGCTGTTCGTCGAGGAAATCTTTGGCCCGGTGCTGAGCGTGACCAGCTTCGAGACCATTGATGAAGCGATCGAGCTGGCCAACGACACCGTCTACGGCCTGGCTGCTTCGGCCTACACCGGCAGCCTGCGCAATGCGTTGCGCTTATCGCGTGAAATCCGCGCGGGCGTGGTGACGGTCAACTGCTTTGGTGAGGGTGATGTGACCACGCCGTTCGGTGGCTACAAGGAGTCCGGGTTTGGTGGGCGCGACAAGTCCATATGGGCCCACGACCAGTACACGGAGCTGAAGACCATCTGGATCAACGCTTCGTAATAGAGCAGTACCGGTGCTGTTCTGACGGAGTTCGGCACCCCAAGGGTCATTGCCTCATGCGGGCAATGGCCCTTTCCCTACTTTTCCATCAAGCCCTTGCATACGACCGCTCAGGTGATCAAAGCATCGAAGTTCGACGGCTGAGTCCGACGCACCCAAGCGCTTGAGAAAATCTTAAACGCCGGCTAAAGCTGCCAGCGCTCAAATCATCCAACGATAAAAACAATGTGGAGATGTATTTGTGTCCAAGCACGTAACACAGCCTGCGAAGGCTATGTCCGATAAGCAGCGTAAGTTCATCATCAAACTTACCACCCTGATTTCAGGCGGCATGCTGATTGATGGCTTCATCCTCGGTGCCATCGGCATCGTCATGCCAGCGATTACCAATGACTTGGAGCTCTCGCTCGCCTGGCAAGGCTTGATCGGGGCATCCGCCCTCATTGGCATCTTCCTGGGCGGCCCTCTGGGCGGCTACTTGGCCGACAAGATAGGCCGTAAGCCGATGTTCACGATTGACCTCGCGATCTTTCTGGTCGGGTCGGTCTTGCAATTTTTCGTCACCGAGGCTTGGCAGCTTTTCGCCGTACGCCTGCTGATGGGCGTTGCCATCGGCGCTGACTACGCCATCGGCTGGCCACTGCTGGCCGAGTTCGCACCCGCGCGCCTGCGGGGCAAGCTGCTCTGCGTCCAAGAGGTCGGCTGGTACGTGGGTTATCTCGCTTCGTATGCCATCGGCTGGGCCCTTACGGTCTCCGATACTGCGAACTGGAACGTTATCTTGGGGCTAAGCACCATCCCGACTGTAATCGTGCTGCTTGCTCGCCTGGGCACACCAGAGTCTCCTCGCTGGCTAATGAGCAAAGGGCGAACGCAAGAGGCCCTCGCGCTTGCCGAGGAATACATGTCGCCCGATGAGCGAGCTGACCTGGGAGCGAAGTACGAAGGCAAGAGACTCGGATTTGCCAGCCTGTTTTCGCCTGAATACGCCAAGGCAACGATATTCGTCTCGGTATTCTGGATTTGCCTCGTGACGCCCTACTTCGCCATCGGTACCTTCGTACCCACCGTGCTGGAGCACCTTGGCCTCGAAGACGGCCTTACCGGAGGCCTCGCTATCAACGCGATCGCCGTGGGGGGCACCCTGATCGCGGTGGCTCTGATCGAAAAAGTGGGCCGCCGCAAACTGGCAATTCCACCTTTCGCCATCGCGACTGTGGCACTGTTCATTGTGGCGTTCTTCTGGAATGTGTCGCCGGTGGTGACGGTAATCTGCTTCCTGACCTTCTCTCTGGCGAACGCGGTATCGACAACCCTCACCGGCGTCTATCCAGGCGAAGTATTCCCAACGGAAATTCGCGGTGTCGGTGTGGGCTTCGCTACGGCAGCTTCACGCGTCGGCGCAGCGGCAGGCACCTTTCTGCTACCGCTCAGCATGGAGGCCTACGGAATCACGACCACGGTGCTGATCGCCGGGGGCGTGAGTTTCTTCGGTTTGATCGTTACTTACTTCCTCGCACCAGAGACCAAAGGCAAGCTGCTAAGCGAAACCTCTGCACCCAGCGCGAAAGCCTCGAAGGCGCATTCGCCGCAGTTCAAGCCTCATCGTTCCTGATCAACTAGCCCGCCGTTCTGAAGGGCTCTGCGACGCTTGTCGCAGAGCCCTGGTCGACGTCCACTCAGCCGTGTCTAGCTACGCAACCATTGTGCAAGACCCAAGATCGTCTTCGTGGTATCGCGCCCTTGGGGCACTACCAGGTAGTACGCTTCTCTGGGCTTGATCACAAGATCCGTCAACCGCACCAGCTCGCCCGATGCCAACAGATGATCGAGCATCCGCCCCCAGCCCAGTGCAACCCCATGCCCGTGAAGTGCTGCTTGGATCGTGTCTGTATACAGCTGGCAGTGCAGGCGATAATCGAGTTTGGGTGGATTTCCGCCCAGCGCGCGGAACCATGTGGGCCATGTCATCCAGCCCTCCGTAGTGGCCTCCGCATCGAGCAGATCTGCACTGTAGAGCTCCTCCAGTGACGAAGGCACTGGATTTCGAGCAAGCCACGCCGGAGAGCACACCGGAAAGACTTCTTCGTCAAATAGATGCAGAGCGCTGCCATCCGCCCACTTGCCGTTGCCATACCGCACCATCAAGTCAACGTCGTGGTTGCGCAGATCCCCAATAAACATCTGAGTGGCGAGCCGCAAGCGTATATGGGGCATCGCAGCTTGGAGGCTGTTCAAACGTGGCATAACTCGCAGGTGCGAAAAAGTCGCGGTGGTGCTGAGTACCAATTGCTGCTCGCCACTGCCCTCGGAAAGCCGGTCAAACACCGCCGCGACCTTCTGTAGCGATTCCGACATCACCGCAAACAACGTCTGCCCCTCACTGGTCAACCGAACGCCTCGGTGATGACGCTGGAAAAGCTGGACGCCGATGTTTTCCTCAAGGATTCTGATTTGTTTACTCACTGCAGCTTGGGTCACCCCTAGCTCCCGGGCGGCGACGGTAATGCTGCTGTTACGGGCAACCGCCTCGAATTCCAGAAGCGCGGTCATCGACGGAATGATTCGTCGGTACCCACGGTGAGTGCTGCCATCCTCTGTAGTTGTCATCCAACGTCCCGACATGATTCGACGCTCAGGCCGGCGCCGCAGCTAACATTGGCAGAAAAATCAGCTAGATAACAGGGCTGGAGGTACTGCAATTCAGCCGAAATACCCCCTATCCCCCTCAGGGTTGACAGATAAAGGTGAGTACGCTGAATAGCCAGAGAATATGGCGTCCCAGGCAGGAATTGAACCTGCAACCTTCCCCTTAGGAGGGGGATGCTCTATCCAATTGAGCTACTGAGACACAAGAACCGGCAGCGAGCGCTGCACAGCTGGACGGCAAGCATGTTAACCAGCGGGCTGCCGTTTGTCATGCACCTATCGGGCTTTTTGCATGTAGGGGCTTTCCGACGCATTCAAATCGGCAGCCCCTCCTTGCGTAGCAGCTCAAGCAAGGCACTTACCGCCGCAGCCAGCGCCCCCGAGTTGTCTACTCGATGTACCGCCGAATCAGGTTCTGCCTGCAATCGCGCACTTCGCGCCAGGCGTTGGTCGACCTCAAGCGGCGTTTCCCGCCCGCGGGCGAGCAAGCGTTCGCGCAATACCTCGGGCCTGACTTCCAGGCAAACGGCCAGAAGGTCCGGATAACGCGAACGTGCTTCCGGCAGGTAGGCCCTGGAACCGTTCACCAGCACAGATCGCCCTTGCCCAAGCCATTTATCCACTTGCGCGGGGATGCCGTACTCCAAGCCATTGGCTTGCCAACACATGGCAAATTCGCCAGCCGCACGCATCGCTGCGAAGCGCTCTGATGTAACGCCATGTGCCGCCTCCCCTTTGGCTTCGGCTGAACGCGTAATGACCCGGCGGGCAATTTCCACACCCGCGGCTGTCAGATCCGTTCGAGCTGCATCGATCAGGGAATCTTTTCCCGAACCCGAAGGTCCCATCAGAAATATCAGGCGGCCTGAGGCTTTAGTCTGAGCGCTTGCGTCATGTTGCATAGCCACTATGCTCTATGAAAGGAAACCCGCGCATTTTAGGAGTTTTCTGTGACCTTTGCTGCGTTTTACAGGTTTTTGACGGCAAAGGTCTGACGGTAGGGTGAACCAGGGAATGCAAAACTTTTCAAACCAGTACTCATTTCTGATAATTGGTACTGGCAAAAAGCCTTTACCGGGATCACTATTTGTCACAGAATTGACGCCAAGGAAACGGCGACCTTGAGGCAAGATGAGCACCAAATTTTCCAGTCGGTTGAACATTTTGTCGTCGCCACGGTCGTACCACCATCCCGTGCGGCCAATTTGAGAACCGCTTCCCCTGAACCAAAAACCGGTCAATTTATATGCGCCCAATGAAACAGGCTATCTATTCGAGCCGCACCGCTGACAAGTTCGTCGTCCGCCTGCCAGACGGAATGCGTGAGCGCATTGCCGAGGTATCGCGCAACCACCACCGCAGCATGAACTCCGAGATCATCGCACGCCTGGAACAGAGCCTTATCCAGGAAGGTGCGCTGGGCGACGAGCTGAGCACGCGCTTGGACAGCCCTGAACTGTCCCTGCATGAGCGCGAGCTGCTGCAACGCTTCCGCCAGCTGTCCCACCGCCAGCAGAATGCGCTGGTCGCCCTCATCGCTCACGATGTGGAAATGGCCGCAGACGCCTCCTGAGGCGCATAGCGAGCACAAAAAAGCCAGCGTAAGCTGGCTTTTTTCGTTGTGTACCCTGTGTTTTGGGGACTGCACACAGCCCCCATCGCAAATGCGGTCAGAGCAGGAACAAAGTTGCCAGCCCCAGGAAGATAAAGAAACCACCACTGTCGGTCACCGCAGTGATCATCACACTGGACCCCATGGCCGGGTCGCGACCCAGGCGTGTCAGGGTCATCGGGATCAGTACGCCCAAAAGTGCCGCCAACAGCAAGTTCAACGTCATGGCCGCAGTCATCACCAAGCCCAATGACCAGCTGCCATACAACCAGAACGCCACAACTCCGATAACGCCACCCCAGATCAGACCATTGAGCAGCGACACCGCCAGCTCTTTGCGCATCAGGCGACTGGTGTTGCCCGGCGACACCTGATCCAGCGCCATCGCGCGAACGATCATGGTAATGGTCTGATTACCTGAGTTACCGCCAATACCCGCCACGATCGGCATCAACGCAGCCAGGGCCACCAGCTTCTCGATCGACCCTTCGAACAGGCCAATGACCCGAGAAGCGATGAATGCGGTAATCAGGTTGATTGCGAGCCACGCCCAGCGGTTGCGCAGCGAACGCCAGACCGAGGCGAAAATGTCTTCTTCTTCGCGCAGACCGGCCATGTTGAGAACTTCGCTTTCGCTCTCCTCACGGATCAGGTCGACCATTTCGTCAATGGTCAGTCGGCCAATCAGGCGGTCGCTCTTGTCTACCACCGGCGCCGAAACCAGATCGTAACGCTCGAAAGCCTGCGCAGCGGCGTAGGCATCTTCCTCGGGGTGGAAGGACACCGGGTCCGTCGCCATAACCTCTGCCACTTTCTTGTCCGGGTCGTTGACCAACAGACGTTTGATCGGCAGCACACCTTTGAGGATGCCGTCGTAGTCGACCACGAACAGCTTGTCAGTGTGGTTGGGCAGTTCTTTGAGGCGGCGCAGGTAACGCAGAACCACTTCCAGGCTGATGTCTTCGCGGATGGTGACCATCTCGAAGTCCATCAGCGCACCGACCTGTTCTTCGTCGTAGCTCAGCGCCGAACGCACACGTTCACGTTGCTGAGCATCGAGGGTTTCCATCAGCTCGTGAACGACGTCACGCGGCAGCTCAGGCGCCAGGTCGGCCAGTTCGTCGGCGTCCATCTCCTTGGCTGCGGCAAGCAGTTCGTGATCATCCATGTCGGCGATCAGCGACTGGCGAACCGAATCGGAAACTTCAAGGAGGATATCGCCGTCACGATCCGAACGTACCAGCTGCCAGACCGTCAGACGGTCGTCCAGGGGCAAGGCTTCGAGGATGTAGGCGATGTCGGCAGGGTGCAGGTCGTCGAGCTTGCGTTGCAGCTCGACCAGGTTCTGACGGTGGACGAGATTTTCCACCAGGTCGTTATGTTGACCTTCCTGACGATGGGTCAGGTCTTCCACTACGCGCTGGCGCTGCAACAGGTCGACCACCTGGGCCAGGCGATCCTGCAGGCTCTCTTGCGCTTTTTTTACTTCTACTTCAGTCATAGGCGAACTCCACTCCCAGCAGCGGAGCACGCCGGGGGAATCAATCGGTCAGATCAAGCGGTATGAATCGTGTTAAGGAGTAACTACTGGGTAAGTCCATGGTGGTGTTCCACAAGCCCCGGCGGGGCTGACGGGCGCAATCATACACTGCCTAAGCTGTCAGATCGCTTAAATTTTTGGCCAGAACAATCGTTTGCGCGATAAAGCTAGGACAACGCTCGAAGCTATCTGTGCGACGGCGAGCAACGGATAAAAAGCACAGCCGCTGCGCAAAAGATTGTCGTAGGTGTCTATTGGGAGTCTAGCGGACATCACTGATAAATCAGTGGAATACAGAAAACAAAAAGCCCGCTCAAATGAGCGGGCTTCTTGATATGTGGCGGACTCAGCAGGATTCGAACCTGCGACCGCTCGGTTCGTAGCCGAGTACTCTATCCAGCTGAGCTATGAGTCCGTGGTGGTAGTTTTAGACCAGGTTACCACTGGTTTAGTGAAGCCGCCTTGCAAGCAGAGCCACTTCAAAAAGTGGCGGACTCAGCAGGATTCGAACCTGCGACCGCTCGGTTCGTAGCCGAGTACTCTATCCAGCTGAGCTATGAGTCCGCAATGGTAGTTTTAGACCAGGTTACCACTGGTTATTCGAAACAGCTTTGTAAGCAAAGCCACTTCAAAAGTGGCGGACTCAGGAGGATTCGAACCTCCGACCGCTCGGTTCGTAGCCGAGTACTCTATCCAGCTGAGCTATGAGTCCGTGTCTTGCCGCGCATTATAGGTCGCTGAAACATTTTTGCAAGAACTTTTTCGTTTAAATTCAACTACTTAGCGTTCTTACCGTTTACAGCGCCCTAAGCGAATAATGGCGGTGAAGGGGGGATTCGAACCCCCGATACCCTTATGAGGTATACTCCCTTAGCAGGGGAGCGCCTTCGGCCACTCGGCCACCTCACCGCAACACGAGGCGAATATTAAAGAACCTCTTTCACCTTTGCAACCCTTTTTTTGAAAAAAACTTCAAAAAAATTAAAGGCTTGGCTCTTCATCCTTCTCTTTCTTGATGCGCAGGTAGATTTCCTCGCGGTGAACGGCCACTTCCTTCGGAGCGCTGACGCCGATACGCACCTGGTTTCCTTTCACGCCGAGCACCGTCACGGTGATCTCGCCGTCTCCAATGATCAGGCTCTCGGCGCACCGACGAGTCAGAATCAACATAGCTTTCTCCTTACGCAAACATTCAGGGATAACAGTCTGGGAACAACTGGCCTGGTCGTGGACAGCGACGCAGGGCCTTGATAGCGGTGACGCTGGCAGGACAGGGCCTGCGCAAACCACAGAAACGCGAAGGGCGCGGCAAGCCGCGCCCCTCAAGGCAACGCCTTACTCGCCCTGTCGGGCAGGAGCGTCGAGCTCGAACGCGGTGTGCAGCGCGCGTACGGCCAACTCCAGGTACTTCTCTTCGATGACCACCGAAACCTTGATCTCGGACGTGGAAATCATCTGGATGTTGATGCTCTCCTTGGCCAGGGCTTCGAACATGCGGCTGGCCACACCAGCGTGGGAACGCATGCCAACGCCGACGATCGACACCTTAGCGATCTTGGTGTCGCCGATGACTTCGCGGGCACCGATTTCACGCGCGGTGTTTTCCAGCACGCTGTAGGCCTTCTCGTACTCATTGCGGTGCACGGTGAAGGTGAAGTCGGTGGTGTTATCGTGCGAGACGTTCTGCACGATCATGTCCACTTCGATGTTCGAGGCGCTGATCGGGCCGAGGATCTTGAAGGCGACGCCTGGGGTATCCGGCACGCCGCGAATGGTCAGCTTGGCTTCATCACGGTTGAAGGCGATACCGGAAATGATCGGCTGTTCCATGGATTCCTCTTCATCAATGGTAATGAGGGTACCTGGACCCTCCTTGAAGCTGTGCAGCACGCGCAGCGGAACGTTGTACTTGCCGGCGAACTCCACCGAACGGATCTGCAGCACCTTGGACCCGAGGCTGGCCATTTCCAGCATCTCTTCGAAGGTGATCTTCTCCAGGCGGCGGGCCTGCGGCACGACACGCGGGTCAGTGGTATAGACGCCGTCGACGTCGGTGTAGATCTGGCACTCATCAGCCTTGAGCGCTGCAGCCAGGGCCACACCGGTGGTGTCGGAGCCACCACGGCCAAGGGTAGTGATGCTGCCGTGCTCGTCGACACCCTGGAAGCCTGCCACGACTACCACGCGCCCTTCCTTCAGGTCGGCGCGAATTTTCTGGTCGTCGATCTGCAGGATGCGCGCCTTGTTGTGCGAGCTGTCGGTAAGGATGCGCACCTGGTTGCCGGTGTAGGACACCGCTGGCACGCCACGCTTGATCAAGGCCATGGTCAACAGGGCAATGGTGACCTGCTCGCCGGTAGACACGATCACATCCAGCTCACGCGGCACCGGCTGATCGGTGATCTGCTTGGCCAGGTCGATCAGGCGATTGGTTTCGCCGCTCATGGCCGACAGCACAACCACCAGGTCGTCGCCCGCTTCACGGTGTTTCTTGACCTTTTCGGCAACCTGCTCGATCCGCTCGATGGAACCGACAGAGGTGCCGCCAAATTTCTGTACGATCAACGCCATTTCAATGGTGCCTCAGCCCATACAGGGCCCCAAAAAAACCATCCAACATGAAGGGGCGGGTGACTAGACCACCCGCCCCTTCATCTCAAAGTCCCTGCTCTGCGAATGGCACAGCCAGCGCCAGGGCCTGGTCCAGCGCAGCGACGTCAACGCCACCACCCTGGGCCATGTCCGGACGGCCACCGCCCTTGCCACCGACTGCAGCAGCAGCTTGTTTCATCAGGTCGCCAGCCTTGAGTTGGCTGGAGAGGTCCTTGGTCACGCCGGCCACCAGCACGACCTTGCCCTCATGCTCGCTGCCCAGCAGGATCACTGCGTGGCCGAGCTTGTTTTTCAATTGATCGACCAGGGCCAGCAGAGCCTTGCCATCCTGCCCATCCAGGCGGGCGGCGAGGACCTTGGCGCCTTTGACCTCAACGGCCGCGTTGGAGAGATCATCCCCAGCGGCGCTGGCGGCCTTGGCCTGCAGCTGTTCCAGCTGCTTCTCCAGCTGACGGTTGCGCTCGAGCACAGCCGACAGCTTGTCGATCAGGTTGTCGCGGTTACCCTTGACCAGTTGCGCGGCTTCCTTGACCTGCTCTTCGGCAGCGTTCAGGTAGGCCAGCGCAGCGGCGCCGGTCACTGCTTCGATACGGCGCACGCCAGAGGCGACGCCGCCTTCGCTGATGATCTTGAACAGGCTGATATCGCCGGTGCGCTTGGCGTGGATACCGCCGCACAGCTCGACGGAGAAATCGCCGCCCATGCTCAGCACGCGCACGGTATCACCGTACTTCTCGCCGAACAGAGCCATGGCACCCTTGGCCTTGGCGGTTTCGATATCGGTCAGTTCGGTTTCAACCGGGGTGTTCTTGCGCACTTCACGGTTGACGATCTCTTCCAGCGCCTTGATCTGCGCAGGTGTGACAGCCTCGAAGTGGCTGAAGTCGAAGCGCAGGCGCTGGCTGTCGACCAGCGAGCCCTTCTGTTGCACGTGCTCGCCCAGCACCTGGCGCAGGGCTTCGTGCAGCAGGTGGGTGGCCGAGTGGTTCAGCGAGGTGGCGTGCTGCACGTCGGCATCGACTTTGGCTTCGACTGGCGAACCGATGACCAGCGCACCGCTGGCGACCACGCCGTGGTGCAGGAAAGCGCCGCCGGTCTTGGTGGTATCGCGTACGTCGAAGCGTGCAGCGCCGGCCTGGAGGAAGCCACTGTCACCGACCTGGCCGCCGGATTCGGCGTAGAACGGCGTGCGGTCGAGTACCACGACGCCCTGCTCGCCTTCACCCAGTTGATCGACGGACTGGCCATCCTTGTACAGGGCGATGATCTTGCCCTGGCCTTCGGTGGCGTCATAACCGAGGAACTCGGTGGCAGTGTCGACCTTGACCAGGCTGTTGTAGTCCATGCCGAAGGCGCTGGCGGAACGCGCACGCTCACGCTGGGCGTCCATCTCGCGCTCAAAGCCGGCTTCGTCGATGGTCAGCTCGCGCTCGCGGGCGATGTCGGCGGTCAGGTCCATTGGGAAGCCGTAGGTGTCATACAGCTTGAACACCACGTCGCCCGGCACCACATTGCTCTGCAGTTGGGCCAGGTCCTGTTCGAGGATGCGCAGGCCCTGCTCCAGGGTCTTGGCGAACTGTTCCTCTTCAGCCTTGAGCACGCGCTCGATGTGCGCCTGCTGGTTGCGCAGCTCTGGGAAAGCCTCACCCATTTCAGCGGCCAGGGCGGCGACGATCTGGTAGAAGAAGCTACCCTTCGCGCCCAACTTGTTACCGTGGCGGCAAGCGCGACGAATGATGCGGCGCAGCACATAGCCACGGCCTTCATTGGACGGCAGCACGCCGTCGGCAATCAGGAAACCGCAAGAACGGATATGGTCGGCCACGACTTTCAGCGATGCCTGGGCGTCGTTGCTGCAACCGATGGCCTTGGCCGCGGCGGACAGCAGGTTCTGGAACAGGTCGATCTCGTAGTTCGAGTGCACGTGCTGCATGACCGCACTGATGCGCTCCAGGCCCATGCCGGTGTCTACCGAAGGGGCTGGCAGCGGGTGCAGCACGCCGTCGGCGGTGCGATTGAACTGCATGAAGACGTTGTTCCAGATCTCGATGTAACGGTCGCCGTCTTCTTCCGGGGAGCCGGGTGGGCCGCCCCAGATGTCGGCGCCGTGGTCGTAGAAGATCTCGGTGCACGGGCCGCACGGGCCGGTGTCGCCCATGGTCCAGAAGTTGTCGGACGCGTACGGAGCGCCCTTGTTGTCACCAATGCGCACCATGCGCTCGGCCGGCACGCCGACTTCCTTGGTCCAGATGTCGTAGGCTTCGTCGTCGCTGGCGTAGACGGTGACCCAGAGCTTTTCCTTGGGCAGGTTCAGCCACTTGTCGGAGGTCAGGAAGGTCCAGGCGAAGGTGATCGCGTCGCGCTTGAAATAGTCGCCGAAGCTGAAGTTGCCCAGCATTTCGAAGAAGGTGTGGTGACGCGCGGTGTAACCGACGTTTTCCAGGTCGTTGTGCTTGCCACCGGCACGCACGCACTTCTGGCTGCTGACCGCGCGGGTATAGGCACGCTTCTCGGCACCGAGGAAGCAGTCCTTGAACTGGTTCATCCCTGCGTTGGTGAACAGCAGGGTCGGGTCGTTGTTCGGGATCAGCGAACTGGAGGCGACTCGGGTATGGCCCTGCTCTTCGAAGAAGCGAAGGAAGGCTTCACGGATTTCTGCGCTTTTCATAGGTTCTTCCACGGAAACGGCGGCCCTTTGGGGGCAAACGCGTCGACGAAACGACGGCAAAGGGCCGCATTATATCGGTCCTGCAATCTCGGTGCAGTGTGTTTATGCGTTAGAAAGCGTCGATCCGGCGGTTTTTCAAGCCTGAACAGATCGGAAGGCATGTTTGTGATGCTAAAGGCAGCCTTTTGCAGCTGGCAAGCGAATTACCGCTCAACGTAGCGGAAAATGGAACAGCCGGTTAACCAGCGATGCAGCCCACCTGCCGACGCCATCGGTGCTACCCCTGCACCGCTGAGCCGCGGAATTTCACGTCAACCTGTGCGCACGTCAGTCAATGGAATGCTTCTACATGAGCCAGCGCACCCTCACTATTTCCCAAGGCGACTCGCCTTCAACCCAACAATGCCTGCCCTATAACGACCAGCGGGTATCGATCACCAGCGCGCCATTCACTGTCATCGTCGAGGTGCTGACGGACGATGTCGAGGTGCTTGTTCAAGCCTCCCCCCAGGCCTTGGCGTACAACTTGGCGACGTCCAGTACGACATGCTGTTCTTGTCCAGTGAAATCGCCTACGTCAGGACCGGCAATGGCAACGACAACGTGCACGTTGAAGCCGATGGCAATGCACGAGTAGTCGTCGAAACCCGCGAGGGTAACGACCACATCACACTGAACTACACACCGATAACCGAAGACGACTGGGCGCGGGTGGTCGTGGACGCAGGGCCAGGCGACGACAAGCTCGTCGCCCATGACGTTCAGGAGGCAGAGCTCGACGGTGGGCCAGGCAATGACGAGATCTACAGCTCAGCCACCTACGGCATGCTCTTCGCCGGCACCGGGGAGGATGCGCTGAACGTCGGCGCTGGACGCGCCATCATCGAGGCGATGAGCGGAACCAACACCATCACCAATGGCCCCTTCGACGATCGAATCTATGGCCATGCCGAAAGCGTCGTTGCCACCGGCGGGTATGACGCACCGCTGTTGCTGGAGGCGAAGAACGAGCCGCTGCCCGAAGCCTATGCCGCGACGTTCGTTATCCAGGGCACTGCCACTTACGTAAACAAGATCACCGTGCTGCTCAACATGCTCAAAAGCAGCCAGACCGCTTCAGTCTTGCTCGCCGACCTCGTTGCGAATCAAACCAAAGTCTGCATTCGCAATACGCCGGACCTGTACAACGCCCGCACTCGCAGCAATCGATTTCTTCAAACCCCCCGCGCCCATGAAGGGAAACGCGGTGATCGAATCCTTGAGTGCGTGATCGAGTTCAACCCATTGATCAACGTCCGCCGGGAGCCAGCGGTGGTCGCCCTGTACCACGAACTCTGCCACGCCTGGAACCTGGCCACCGGCAGCATGCTGGGAAACCGAGAGCAACAAGCCATAGGACTCGACAGCGGCGAAGCCTTCGACTTCGACGATGATCCCTCGACCCCACCGAGCAGAACCAACCCGGCCCCGTTCAACGAGAATGCCCTACGCCACGAATTGGGGCTGCCACCTCGCCTGAAGTACTGAGCGTCACCCCAATCGGGCGCCGTTGTCAGGCACGATGAGAATTCCCGCCCGTAGCCCATTCTTGACCTTGGGGTTTGGAAAAATGATACGCGCGCCCTCCTCCTCGACCACCCAGCGCGTCTCAGCCAGGTCTTCGGCCAGCAGGTAACCCTTGCTCAGCTCGGAGAAGTTTTCGATATCTGCCGGCAGGTGCAGGCGGAAGCCCTCGCTGTGCTTGATGATCTCGCGGGACACGCTGAACAGTTTCAAGCCATCCAGCGAGATTTCGTTTTCAGGCTCGGTGCCTTCGATGATCTGGATCAGGCGCTCTTCCAGCTTGTCGAGATTGACCTGCTCGTTTTGCCCGAACGGCCGTGCCTTGCCAAGCTCCAGGGTGAAGGCCTCGGCATCGAGCTGCTCGTAGGTGAAGGCACTGAAGGTGATCGACGACTTGCTCTGCAGCAGCACCGCTTCCATGCCGGCCGCCGCCAAACGAGCCAGCTCACGCCGGGAATGCTGACGCCCCTCTTTATAGGGATACAAGGCGAACTGCTCGATTTTGGAGCCGCGAATGGCGGTATGCAGGTCGTAATGCAGGCGGGTGCGCTCGGGTTTGCTGAAGAACACCCGGGCAAATTGTTCAAGCTCGGCGGCGCGCAACGCCTCGAAACCACTGGAGAGTTCATGACGGCCATTGAACAGGCGATTGATGTCCTGCTCGATGAAGCGCTCACCCTTGCGGATGGCCGCCGGGTTGCCGAACAGGAACAGCACCCGCGCACGCGGTTTGATCTTGCCGTTAGCGACGCCGTGCAGTAAACGTTCGAGCAACTCGATCGGCGCTGTTTCGTTGCCATGGATGCCCGCCGACAACAGCAGGTCCAGCCCGCAATCCTCGGCGTCCGGCGGGCGGACTTCCAGTGCGCCGTCCCCCAGCCAGCGCAAACGCGCGCCCTTGGGTGTCACTTGGGTTTTCTCGGCCGGCTCGTGATCGGTCAGGGTCAGCTCAAGCAATTTGCCAAGGGCGAGCATAGGCGCTTCCTTAGTGGTGGTGGCCGCAGTCCGGGCCATGAACGTGGTCGTCATCTTCACCGACTTCTGCTGGCTCCATCTCCAGCTGCAGGCTGACCAGGTTGGTAGCCATCGGACGCAGCAGCAGGTTGGCGTACTCGGTGTCGTTCTCGTCGACGTCGACACCGATCAGCAGCTGGCCACGGCCATCCTGCTGAATCCACACTTCCTTGCCTTGCCAGACCACGGCAAAACGGGTGCAGGAGGTTTCCAGCTGGGTACCGTCTTCATCTTCGAGGATCAGGCGCAGGGCGTCGGTCATTACAAACTCTCTCTTCAAGGTTGGCGTTGGAACGGATAGACCGAACCCAACTTCAGGATCTGGGTCAACTCATCCAGTGCCGTACGGCATTCGACCAGCAACTGCGGGTCGGCAAGGTCCGCCTCGCCCAGGCGATCGCGGTAGTGCTTGTCGACCCACTGCAGCAGAGTGTCGTACAGCGGGGCGGTCATGATAACGCCTGGATTGACCGCTGCCAGTTCCGATTCCTGCAATGCCACACGCAAGCGCAGGCAAGCCGGGCCGCCGCCGTTCTGCATGCTCTGCTTGAGGTCGAACACCTTGACCTCCTTGATTGCGCCGCCCTGGCTGGTCAACTGCTGCAAGTACGCCCAGACGCGTTCGTTGTTGCGGCACTCTTCCGGCACTACCAACAGCATCGAGCCATCGTCACAGCTGAGCAACTGGCTGTTGAACAGGTAGGACCGCACTGCATCCTCTACCGCCACCGCCGCCCGAGGCACGCGGATGGGCTGGAAGTTGCCGCCCTTGCTGGCCAGTTTAGCTTGCAGCTGACCAAGTACCGCGTCGGTCTCGAGGAAGGCATCCTCGTGGTAGAACAGCACCTCGCCGTTGCCCACCGAAATCACATCATTGTGGAACACACCCTGGTCGATCACCGCCGGATTCTGTTGAGCGTAGACCACTCCGCCTTCACTCAGGCCATGCAGGCGCGCCACCGCTTGCGAAGCCTCGAGGGTTTGCCGTGCCGGGTACTTCTGCGGCGCAGGGAAGCGGCTGTCGAAGGCGCTGCGGCCATAGACGAAGAACTCCACGCCAGCCTCGCCATAGCGGCGGCAGAAGCGGGTGTGGTTGGCCGCGCCCTCATCGCCGAACTGTGCCACGGCAGGCAGCGCCGGGTGATGGGCAAAGTGTTTCTCGTTGTTGAACATCGCGGCCAATACACGGCTGGTGGTCGGATGCTCGATGCTGCGGTGGTACTTGCAGTTCAGGTTGGCAGCCGTGAAATGCACGCGGCCATCGGCGGTGTCAGCGCTGGGGCTGACGGTGGCGGCGTTGGCCACCCACATGCTCGACGCCGAGCAACTGGCGACCAGCAGTGGCATGGCCTCCTTGGCGGCGCGCTGGATCACTTCGGCATCGCTGCCGCCGAAGCCCAGGCGACGCAGGGCGGCGACATCCGGGCGCTCCTGCGGAGCCAGCACGCCTTGCTTGAAGCCAAGGTCGGCCAGTGCTTTCATTTTCGCCAGGCCCTGGCGCGCCGCTTCGCGCGGGTTGGACGCCTGCTGGCTGTTGCTCTGCGAAGCCACGTTACCGTAGGACAGGCCGCCGTAGTTGTGGGTAGGCCCCACCAGGCCATCAAAATTCACTTCATAGGATTTCATCGGCTAGGCTCCGTGACCTGTCGTTATAGGGTGACGCCCGGCGTCAGGGTCGCCGGCAAGGCAAGGCTGGCGGTCTCCAGCGAAGCCACGGGGTATGCGCAGTAGTCGGCGGCGTAATAGGCACTGGCGCGGTGGTTACCACTGGCGCCCACACCCCCGAACGGCGCGCTGCTGGCTGCGCCGGTCAGCTGCTTGTTCCAGTTGACGATGCCGGCGCGGCTGCGCAGCCAGAAGTACTGGTAGCGCGCACATGAATCGGACAGCAGGCCGGCGGCCAGGCCGTACTGGGTGTTGTTGGCTTCATCGATGGCGGCATCGAAGTCGGCGTAACGGATCACCTGCAGCAGTGGGCCGAAGAACTCTTCGTCACGGCGATCAGCGACCGCGGTGACATCGATGATGCCCGGGGTCAGCAATGCGGCGTTGACCTGTGGCTGGGTCATCTGCAGCAGGCTGGTGGCGCCCTTGCCGAGCAATTCTTTCTGCGCCGCCATCAGCGCCTGCGCGGCCTGCAGCGAGATCACCGCGCCCATGAAGGGCGCAGGCTGCTGGTCGAAGGCGCCGACCGTGATGGATTTGCACACCTCGACCAACCGCGTAACCAGCGCATCACCCCAGGCGCCCTGCGGCACCAGCAGGCGACGGGCACAGGTGCAGCGCTGGCCGGCAGAGATGAACGCCGACTGGATGATCGTGTACACCGCTGCGTCGAGGTCTTTGACCTCATCTACCAGCAGTGGGTTGTTGCCACCCATTTCCAGCGCGAGGATCTTGTCCGGGCGCCCGGCGAACTGCTGATGCAGCAGGTTGCCGGTGCGGCTGGAGCCGGTGAAGAACAGGCCGTCGATACCTGGATTGGCCGCCAGCGCCACGCCTGTTTCGCGCGCGCCCTGGACCAGATTCAGCACACCGGCAGGCAGGCCTGCGGCAATCCAGCAGTTGACGGTCAGCTCAGCGACTTTCGGGGTCAGCTCGCTGGGCTTGAACACCACACAGTTGCCCGCCAGCAGCGCTGGGACGATATGGCCGTTTGGCAGGTGGCCGGGGAAATTGTAGGGACCGAACACGGCGACCACACCGTGGGGCTTGTGCCGCAGCACGGCAGTGGCATCGGCCAGTGGGCCGCTTTTTTCACCGGTGCGCTCACGGTAGCTTTGCACCGAAATCGCCACCTTGTTGACCATGCTGGTGACTTCCGTTGCCGATTCCCACAGCGGCTTGCCGGTTTCCTCACCGATACAGTGGGCCAGCGCTTCGGCGTGCTGCTTGAGCTGATCGGCGAACTTTTCCAGCACGTCGATGCGCGCCTCCAGGCTGAACTGCGCCCAGGCCGGGAACGCCTGACGAGCAGCCTTGACCGCTGCGTCGACCTGGCCAGCATCGGCACCCTGCCCCTTCCAGACAATGGATTGGCTGACCGGGTTGAGCGATTGCAGGGCTTCACCCTGGCCGGCCTGCCATTGGCCGGCGATGTAATGTGTGCTCATTTACTGGGCCTCCCGGCTTGCCGACAGCGGCACCGCGCGCACGTTGTCGCCAGCGCCCATGCGCAGGCGCTTGGCGGTCAGCGGGTCGACCACCAGGGTCCCGGCGGCCAGGCGTGCTGGCGCGGCGGTAATGCGGCAGTCATCGCGTTTGCGGTTATGGATGATGTAAGGGGTGGCGTCATCGCCCGGCGTGCCCACTGCCAGCACCAGCGTCTGACTTTCGCGCACGGCGCGAATTTTCGAGGTCTCGCATTCGATGGCCGGGCCTGCGTCGAAGATGTCGACATAGCCCTGGTAGTTGAAGCCTTCCTGCTTGAGCATGGCCAGCGCCGGCTCGGTGTCGGTGTGCACCCGGCCGACGACGTCGCGCGCAGCCTCCGACAGGAAGCAGGTATACAGCGGGAACTTGGGCATCAGCTCGGCGATGAACGACTTGTTGCCCACGCCGGTGAGGTAGTCGGCCTGACTGAACTCCATCTTGAAGAAGTGCCGCCCCAGGCTTTCCCAGAACGGCGAACGGCCGTGCTCGTCGGACATGCCGCGCATTTCGGCGATGATCTTGTTGCCGAACAGCTCAGGGAACTCAGCGATGAACAACATGCGCGCGCGCGACAGCAAGCGGCCATTGAGCCCGGAGCGGTAGTCGCTACGCAGGAACAACGAGCACAGCTCGGAGTTGCCGGTCAGGTCGTTGGCCAGGAACAGGGTGGGGATCTCGCGGTAGATGCCCAGTTCCTGCGAGGCGCTGACGGTCAGGCCGACCCGGTAGTTGTACCAGGGCTCGCGCAGGCCGACGGCACCGGCGATGGCACTGATGCCGACCACCAGGCCTTCATCGTTTTCCAGCACGAACAGGTAGTCGGTGTCGCCACGCTCGGCTTCGCCACGGAAGCTCTTTTCGGCCCAGCCAACCCGATGCCCGAGGCGCTCCTCGTTGGCTGGCAACGTGGTCAGCCCAGTGGTACCGGTGCTGCGGGCCAATTCGATCAGCGCAGGTAAATCGCTGCTGCGTACAGGACGAACGATCATGCTATCTCCTTGTGCGGCAGCTGCAGCCACCGCAAAACTCTGTTCCCAGGCTTCAGACCGCGACCAGACGCACGCTGGCGCCTTCGCCCACACCCAATGCTTCGGCTGCCTCGGCACTGAGGCTGACCGGCTTGCCCGGCACCCAGTCCAGCTCCACCAGCACGGCCCGGTAATCCTGCAACTGCCCGTTGCACACCAGGTAAGGGCGGCCACCCTTGACCGGCGCCTCCTCCAACCTGACCGGCACCACGCGGCTCTGGGCGATCGAGCGAATGCCCGAGGCGCGCGCGTGCAAGGTCGGGCCACCGTCGAAGATGTCGATGTAGTGCTCGGTCTCGAAGCCTTCGCGCATGAGGATGTCGAAGGTGATCTGCGCTCGCGGGTGCACCTGGCCCATGGCTTCCTGCGCGGCATCGGGCAGCAGCGGTACGTAGATCGGGTAATGCGGCATCAGCTCGGCGAGGAAGGTACGGCTCTTCAGGCCGCAGAGGCGCTCGGCGTGGGCGTAGTTGAGGTCGAAGAAGTTGCGACCGATGGCGTCCCAGAACGGCGATTCGCCCTGCTCGTCGCTGTAACCGACGATCTCGGTGACCACCGAGTCGGCGAAGCGCTCCGGATGCGCGGCCATGAACAGCAGACGACCGCGCGAATTGAGTTCGGCCCAGCCACTGTCGACCAGTTCGGGCAGCACATAGAAGCTGGTCAGCAGGCTGTTGCCGGTCAGGTCGTGGCACAGTGACAGGACGTGGATCTTGTTGTGGATCTTCAGCTCGCGCGACGCGTGCACAAAGGTTTCGTTACGGAAACTGTAAAACGGCTCGGAATAACCGGCCGAAGCGACGATGGCCGAGCAACCGGCCAACTTGCCGGTCTTGCTGTCTTCGAGCACGAAGAAGTAGCTCTCTTCACCGTTGAAGCTGACTTCGGCGGCGAACGATGTTTCCGAGGCGGCGATCTTGTCGCCCAGACGGGCAGTATCGTCCGGCAGCGAGGTGACACCAACGGGGCTGTCTGCAGCCATGCGCTGCACTTCGTTCAGATCAGCCATTTGCGCGGGGCGCATCACCAGCATGGTGTCACTCCTTTGGAAAAACGGGCCGCTCAGGACGGCACGGAAAAACGGCGGGCGCGTGAATGAATCTGCAAGCACGCGCCCGCACTGGAATTCAGGTATCGCCGGCCCGCTCAGGGCCGGCGAAAGGACCGCAGGCGGATCAGCCCTGGGTCAGTTTGGCCACGGCGCGCTCGAAGCGGTCCAGGCCTTCGTCGATGTCGGCATCCTCGACCACCAGGCTTGGCGCGAAACGCACCACATCCGGGCCGGCCTGCAACACCATTACACCTTCCTTCTCGGCGGCGTTGAGGATGTCCTTGGCCTTGCCCTGCCAGGCTTCGGTCAGCACACAGCCGATCAGCAGGCCGACGCCGCGCACCTGGGAGAACAGGCCGGTCTCTTGGCCGATCTTTTCCAGACGGGCTTTGAAGCGCTCGTGCTTGGCTTTGATGCCAGCCAGGGTTTCCGGGGTGTTGATCACGTCCAGCACGGCGCAAGCAACTGCGCAGCCCAGCGGGTTGCCGCCATAGGTGGTGCCGTGGGTGCCGACGGCCAGGTGCTTGGCGAGTTCGGTGGTGGTGAGCATGGCGCCGATCGGGAAACCACCGCCCAGGCTCTTGGCGCTGGTGAGGATATCCGGGGTCACACCGTAATGCTGATAGGCATACAGCGAACCGGTACGGCCGACACCGGTCTGCACTTCATCGAAGATCAGCAAGGCATTGTGCTCGTCGCACAGCTTGCGCGCGCCTTCCAGGTACGCCTTGTCGGCCGGCACCACACCGCTCTCACCCTGGATCGGTTCGATGACCACGGCGCAGGTCTTGTCGGAAATCTGCGCCTTCAACGCTTCCAGGTCGTTGTACGGCACATGGCTGATGCCGGTGATCTTCGGACCGAAACCGTCGGAGTATTTCGGCTGGCCACCGACGCTGACGGTGAACAGCGTGCGACCGTGGAAGCTGTTCACGGTGGCGATGATTTCATGCTTCTCAGGGCCGAAGCGGTCATGAGCGACGCGACGGGCCAGCTTGAAGGCGGCCTCGTTGGACTCGGCGCCGGAGTTGCAGAAGAACGCACGGTCAGCAAAGGTGGCGTCGACCAGCTTGTGCGCCAGGCGCAGGGCCGGCTCGTTGGTGAAAACGTTGGACACGTGCCAGAGGGTATTGGCCTGCTCGGTCAGGGCCTTGACCAGTGCCGGGTGGCAATGGCCCAGGGCGTTCACCGCGATGCCGCCGGCAAAGTCGATGAGCTCGCGACCGGACTGGTCCCAGACGCGGGAACCCTCGCCTCGCACAGGAATGAAGGCCGCCGGAGAATAGTTGGGGACCATGACCTGGTCGAAATCGGCACGTTGCACCGGGGCTTGCTCAACGGACATCTGAGTCTCCTGAAGAGGAACGCTGGCCTGGAAGTGGCGAGCGATGGGGGGATTGTAAGGACTGATCAGCGCCTGTCCTTGCGGCCAAGCGACAACTTGTTACAGCGCAAAACCCTGTTTTACCCAGGCTTTCGGCAATGCGACAAACACTGTCGCAATCGCGCAGTGTACGGGAGAGGAGGGGCTGGGTGAACGGGTGTACACATATGAAGGGAAGTAGCTTGTACCGACCCTTTCGCGGGACAAGCCCGCTCCCACAGAGTTGGCGCTCACCTCAACTTGTGGGAGCGGGCCTGCCCTGCGAATAGGCCGGCACTGACGACTAAGATCTCAACCCTTTTCGGCAGGCGCCGAGCTCAGCTCGAACGGGCTGCTGCTACGCCGCTGATTACGATCTTCCCGCGGCGTTGCGCCAAAGAAGTTACGGTACGCACTGGAGAAATGCGGCCCCGACGAAAAGCCGCAGGACAACCCGATCTGAATGATCGACTTGCTGGTCTGCATCAGCATCTGCCGCGCCTTGTTCAGGCGCAGTTCCAGGTAATACTGGCTCGGCACACGATTGAGGTACTGCTTGAAGATGCGCTCCAACTGCCGACGCGACACGCAGACATGCTGGGCGATTTCGTCGGTGGTCAAGGGCTCTTCGATGTTGGCCTCCATCAGCAGTACCGCTTGAGTCAGCTTCGGATGACTGGAGCCAAGGCGATTCTGCAACGGAATGCGCTGGCGCTCGCCGCCCTCGCGAATGCGCTCGACCACCAATTCCTCGGACACCGCACCGGCCAGCTCGGCACCGTGATCGCGCGCCAGCACCGCCAGCAGCAAGTCGGTCACGGCCATGCCGCCACAGGCAGTCAGGCGATCACGGTCCCAATCGAACAAGTGGCTGGTGGCAATCACCTTGGGGAAGCGCTCGGCAAAGTCGTCCTGCCAGCGCCAATGTACCGCCGCACGATAGCCATCGAGAAGGCCGAGCATGGCCAGCGGATACACGCCAGCGGAAAGGCCGCCGATCATGCAACCGCTGCGAGCCAGCTGCTTGAGCGCCGTCGACAGGGTAGAACCGACCGCCTGCGGCAACTCATCGGCCAGCAAAAACAGCTTGTGACAGCCTTCAAGTCGCCCGCTCCACGGCTCACCCGGCAACCGCCAGGCGCCCTCCTCGGCTGGCTCGGCCTGCAGGAAGACCAGCTCGTAGACCACGTCGGGATGGACCCGCTGGGCAACCAGCAACACTTCCTCCGCCAGCGCCAGGGTCAAAGGCTTGGTGCTTGGCCAAATGAGAAAACCGATACGCTGGGTGGTCATAGGGTGCGGTCCGAAACCTGAGTTCGTTCGAGTCTGAGGCGCCAGGTCAGGCTGCGCTCGCTGCGCAGCATGCCCTACTTTGGTGCAAAGGTGCAGCCTTTACTTCAGGCTGCCGGAGAGAAACTGCTTGAGCCGCTCCGATTGCGGGTTGGCCAGCACTTCACGTGGGCAGCCGGTTTCTTCAACCAGGCCTTTGTGCAGGAACACCAGCTGGTTGGACACCTCACGGGCAAAGCCCATCTCGTGCGTCACCACCACCATGGTCCGGCCTTCCTGAGCCAGCGCCTGCATGACCTTGAGCACATCGCCGACCAACTCCGGGTCGAGTGCCGAGGTCGGTTCGTCGAACAGCATCACCTCAGGCTCCATGGCCAGCGCGCGGGCAATTGCCACACGCTGTTGCTCACCACCGGACATGTGCCCGGGGAAGGCATCCTTGCGGTGCGCCACGCCCACTTTGGCCAGGTAGTGCTCGGCCTTCTCCAGGGCTTCCTTCTTGCTCACGCCCAGCACATGAACGGGCGCTTCGATGATGTTTTCCAGCGCGGTCATGTGCGACCACAGGTTGAAGTGCTGGAACACCATCGACAGGCGCGAACGCATGCGCTGCAGTTGGCGGGGGTCGGAGGCCTTCAGCGCGCCGTCCTTGCCGGCGACCAGCTTCAGTTCTTCGTTGTTGAGCAGGATCTTGCCGGCGTGCGGCTGCTCCAGCAGGTTGATGCAGCGCAGGAAAGTCGACTTGCCCGAACCGCTGGAGCCGATGATGCTGATCACATCGCCTGCCTTGGCCGCCAGAGACACGCCCTTGAGGACTTCATGGCTGCCATAGCGCTTGTGCAGGTCTTGGACTTCGAGTTTGTACATGCTGTCGGTTCTCACAGAGCGTTCAGTGCTTGCGCGGCGCCAGGTAGCCGAGCCAGCGGCGTTCGGCCATCTTGAACAGGCGCACCAGGATAAAGGTCAGGCACAGATAGAACACGCCCGCCGTGATGTAGGCCTCGAAAGGCAGGTAGTACTGGGCATTGACCGTGCGTGCGGCACCGGTGATGTCGATCAAGGTGACGATCGACGCCAGGCTGGTGGTCTGCAGCATCATGATCACTTCGTTGCTGTACTGCGGCAACGCGCGGCGCAAGGCCGACGGCAGCAGGATGCGGCGGTACATCTTCATGCGCGACATGCCCATGGCCTTGGCCGCCTCGATCTCGCCATGGGGCGTGGCCTTGAGGCTGCCAGCGATGATTTCGGCAGTGTAGGCACTGGTGTTGATACCGAATGCCATGCAGGCACAGAAGGTCGCGCTGGACAGCAATGGCCAGAAGATACTGTCGCGCACCGCCTCGAACTGAGCCAGGCCGTAGTAGATCAGGAACAACTGCACCAGCATTGGCGTGCCGCGAATCACGTAGGTATAGAGCCAGGCCGTGAAGTTCACCACCGGTTGCTTGGACACGCGCATGAGGCCCAGCGGAACAGCCGCCAGCAGGCCGAAGAACAGCGATAACGCCAGCAACTTGAGCGTGGTCAGCAAGCCGCCAAGGTACAGCGGCATGGCCTCCCAGACGACGTTGTAGTCGAAGATCATAGTTCAGCCACCTTGACGCCCACCGAGTAGCGCTTCTCAAGATATTTCAGGGCCAGCAGCGAGACACTGGTCAGCACCAGGTACAACGCCGCCACCGCCAGGAAGAAGGTAAAGGGTTCGCGCGTGGCATCTGCCGCCTGCTTGGCCTTGAACATCATGTCCTGCAGGCCGACGACCGAGATCAGCGCAGTCGCCTTGGTCAGCACCAGCCAGTTGTTGGTGAAGCCTGGTATCGCCAGGCGGATCATCTGCGGCACCTGGATGCGGAAGAATACCTGACGGTTGCTCATGCCATAGGCCACGCCGGCTTCGGCCTGGCCCTTGGGAATACCGAGGAAGGCGCCGCGGAATGTCTCCGACAGATACGCGCCAAAGATGAAGCCCAGCGTGCCGATACCGGCGACCAGCGGGTTCAGGTCGATGTAATCGTCGTAGCCGAGCAGCGGCGCCACTCGGTTGATGATGTCCTGGCCGCCATAGAAGATCAGCAGGATCAGTACCAAGTCCGGAATCCCACGGATCACCGTGGAATACATATCGCCCAACCAGGCCAGCCAGCGCACCGGCGACAAGCGCAGCGCCACGCCGATCAGGCCGAGCACGATGGCCAGGGCCATCGACGACAGGGCGAGCTGCAGCGTCAGCCACGCCCCGTCGAGGATGACTGCCCCGTAGCCTTTCAACATGATGAGGTCCTCGACCTAGAGAATGAAAAATGGTGCAAACCTCAGAGCTTCTGCTGTTTGCACCATTGCACAGGTGAAACTCGACGTCTTACTTCGAGTCTGGACCGTAGATGTCGAAGTTGAAGTACTTCTTCTCGATCTCTTTGTACTTGCCGTTGGCACGGATGGCATCGATGGCGGCATTGATGCGGTCGGCATTGGCCTTGTCACCCTTGCGCACGGCGATACCAACGCCGTCACCGAAGTACTTCACGTCGGTGAACGATGGGCCTACGAAGGCAAAACCTTTGCCGGCGTCGGTTTTCAGGAAGCCGTCTTCGAGCAGCGTGGCATCGGCCACGGTACCGTCGAGGCGGCCAGCGGCGACGTCCAGGTAGATTTCGTTCTGGGTGCCGTACGGCACGACGGTGGCGCCTTGCGGAGCCAGCACTTCCTTGGCGAAGCGGTCGTGGATCGAGCCGCGCTGCACACCGATCTTCTTGCCCTTGAGCTCAGCCAGGCTGTCGCTCACGGCAGTGCCTTCCTTCATCACCAGACGGGCTGGGGTCAGGTAATAGCGTTTGGTGAAGTCGACCGATTTCTTGCGGTCTTCGGTGATCGACATGGACGACAGGATGGCATCGATCTTACGCACTTTCAGGGCTGGGATCAGGCCATCGAACTCCTGCTCGACCCAAGTGCACTTGGCTTTCATCTCTTCACACAGGGCGTTGCCGATGTCGTAGTCGAAACCGGCGATGCTGCCGTCAGGCTGCTTGAAGGCGAAGGGTGGGTAGGCGGCTTCGATACCGATTTTCAACGGTTTTTCTTCGGCCTGCGACACCAGGGAAAACACGGAAAGCGCCAGGGCGCCAAGCAGTGCGAGCTTCTTCATCAGGTAACTCCATCGGTACGGGGCAATACAAGGCAGGGTAACAGCTGCCCGATATGCGAATGGGTACAACGCAAGCCGCGCAAGGTCGGTCGATGACCACGAGCGAGTGAGTGGCATTTTAACGACAGCCCGATAGTCGATATTTCTTCAAAGCGACAACTACTTACAGAAGCGCTTGAAATCGCAGCGAGCCAGGTTGACAGCCTTTGCAAAATATGCAAATGCGAGGGAAATAGAACCCATAGAACTAGCAATTACTGGGCCTATTATTGGCAAAGCCTTGTGCTACGGCAAGTGCAGCGTGCTGGGCCGCACAAAATGTCGGAAAAAACGCACCCAAAGAGCCCTCGACTGTTTCGCGGCGCCCCGTTTTCGTGCGAATGCGGTGACAGAAGAGTTACCGATGAATGTCGGGTAACAGTAAAGCAAAAACCCCGCCGGTTGCCCGTGCGGGGATTTTTGGAGGTCAGATATTTTTTGTAGGAGCGGCTTCAGCCGCGAACACCGGCGAAGCCGGTGCCATTCACCGCGGCGTTTGCTTCGCGGCTAAAGCCGCTCCCACAGGTTCCGCGACCCGTACATCAGGCCGAAGCCAGGTTCATCGCCTTGTGGGTATCGATCAAATGCTGCACCACACCCGGATCGGCCAAGGTCGAAATATCACCCAGCGCATCGTATTCACCGGTGGCGATCTTGCGCAGGATCCGCCGCATGATCTTGCCCGAGCGGGTCTTCGGCAGCCCTGGCGCCCACTGGATCACATCCGGCGAAGCGATCGGGCCGATCTCTTTGCGCACCCAGTTCTTGAGTTCCAGGCGCAATTGCTCGCTCGACTCGACACCGGCATTCAGGGTGACATAGACATAGATGCCCTGCCCCTTGATGTCGTGCGGCACTCCCACCACTGCAGCCTCGGCCACCTTGGCATGGGCCACCATGGCACTCTCGATCTCGGCGGTGCCCATGCGGTGACCGGACACGTTGAGCACGTCATCGACCCGGCCGGTGATCCAGTAGTAGCCATCCTCGTCGCGGCGCGCACCGTCACCGGTGAAATACATGCCACGGAAGGTCTTGAAGTAGGTGTCGACGAAGCGGTCGTGGTCGCCGTACAGCGAACGCGACTGGCCCGGCCAGGAATCGAGGATGACCAGGTTACCTTCGGCCGCCCCGTCGATCAGGTTGCCCAGGTTGTCCACCAGCGCCGGCACCACGCCGAAGAACGGCCGGGTCGCCGACCCCGGCTTGAGGCCGGTGGCACCCGGCAGCGGGCTGATCAGGATGCCGCCGGTTTCGGTCTGCCACCAGGTGTCGACGATCGGGCAACGCTCCTTGCCCACGGTCTTGTAGTACCAGTTCCACGCTTCGGGGTTGATCGGCTCACCCACCGAGCCCAGCAGGCGCAGGCTGGAACCATCGGCGCCAGCAACGGCGGCCTCGCCTTCGGCCATCATCGCGCGGATGGCGGTCGGTGCGGTGTAGAGGATGTTGACCTTGTGCTTGTCGACGATCTTCGACACGCGGGTGATGTCCGGGTAGTTCGGCACGCCTTCGAACAGCAGCGTGGTCGCGCCATTGGCCAGCGGGCCGTAGACGATATAACTGTGGCCGGTGACCCAACCGACGTCGGCGGTGCACCAGTACACTTCGCCCGGGCGGTAGTCGAACACCCGCTCATGGGTCAGTGCGGCATAGACCAGGTAGCCGCCAGTGGTGTGCAGCACGCCCTTGGGCTTGCCGGTGGAGCCGGAGGTATAAAGGATGAACAGCGCTTCCTCGGCGCCCATCTCCTTGGGTGCGCAGTGGCTGGAGGCAACCTTCATCAGGTCTTCGTACCAGATGTCGCGGTGCTGGTGCCAGGCGATGTCGCCACCGGTGCGCTTGCACACGATGATCTTCTGCACGCTGTTGGTTTCCGGGTTGGTCAGCGCCAGGTCGACGTTGGCCTTGAGCGGGGTACGACGACCACCCCGTACGCCTTCGTCGGCGGTGATCACCACCTTGGATTTGCAATCGATAATCCGCCCCGCCAGCGCCTCCGGCGAGAAGCCGCCGAACACCACCGAGTGGATCGCGCCGATGCGGGCACAGGCCAGCATGGCCACGACGGCTTCCGGGATCATCGGCATGTAGATGGTCACCACATCGCCTCGGTGCACGTCCTGGCCACGCAGGGCGTTGGCGAACTTGCAGACCTGCTCGTGCAGCTCGCGGTAGGTGATGTTGCGGTGTTCGGAAGGGTCGTCGCCTTCCCAGATGATTGCCAGCTGGTCGCCGCGCTCGGCGAGGTGGCGGTCCAGGCAGTTGGAAGAAACGTTCAGAGTGCCGTCGGCAAACCACTTGATATCGACATGATGGTCGTCGAAGGAGGTCTGCTTGACCTTGGTGAAAGGCTTGATCCAGTCGAGACGCTGGGCCTGCTCACGCCAGAAGCCGTCCGGGTTGATCACCGATTGCTGGTACATGGCCTTGTAGGTGGCCTCGTCGGTCAGGGTAGTGGCCGCAACCTCGGGACGAACGGGATACAGTGGAGCCGCACTCATCTGTGTTACCTCGGTGTAATAGTTGTTTTTGTATGGAACCGTTTGTAACTGTACCAGAGCGGCAAAAGCCATACGACGATGGTAGTAACGCGACCGAATGCGAACCCAGCATTGGGTGGAAAAGGCTCTAGGCCGCAGCCGGCGGCCCGGCGAGGGGTAAAAACGAAAGATTCTGCCGAGGGATTGTTACAGATTCTGTCAAAAGGCGAAAAAACTTTATCAAAACGCCCTCTGTTTCCCTTAATTAGCCAGGCATAAGATTCACCTCGCCAGCAACGGCAAGGGATTAACAACTGGAAACAGTAACAGCCCCCACGAAGGCAATCTGTTAATCCCCTTCTAATCCGATAGTTGAAAACTTGGCTTTATTCGCGGCGCCACAAGTGCCGCGCGCCCCTTCACGACCTTAGACAGGTAAATAGAAAATGAAAGCTTTACTGGCATTGGTACTTGGCAGTCTTTGCAGCGCGGCGATAGCCGGCGAGGCAAACGATGTCGAGCAGATTCCGGTTGAACAGTACAGTTACTCGCAGCACCTGGACATCGCCCGCGTCATCTCCATGAGCGAAGTGCCGAATGTCTGCGAAGTGGTGCCTGCCCGCATGACCTATGAAGATTCCCAGGGCCAGAAGCACATTCTCGAATACCGCGTGATGGGCAACGGCTGCTCCAACGGCTGATCGCTTCGACTGAACAGGGCCCCGCGGGGGCCCTGTCGTGATTCAACTAATCGGCAGACTTGCCAAGCGAATAGTCTCTTAACTTGTTGGCGATCGTCGTATGGGATACACCCAGGCGTTTACCCAGTGCGCGGCTGCTTGAGTATTCCCCCAACAAACTTTCCAATACCGCCTTTTCAAATCGCCCAACAATATCTGCAAGATTTCCGTCCAGGGAAAACTCACCCAACGGTTGCCGCACACCATAATCCGGCAAGCGGATATGTTCGCTCTTCACCACCCCGCCTTCACACAACGATACGGCCTGGAACAATACGTTCTCCAGTTGCCGTACATTGCCCGGCCAATGGTAGTGCGCAAGTTTGTCCATCGCCGCTGGCGCCAGGCGCGGCATGGCACAACCAATCTGTCGGCTGGCCTGATCGAGAAAGTGCTGTACCAACCCCTCCAGGCCATCCATGCACTCGCGCAGCGGCGGTATGTGCAACGACAGCACATTGAGGCGGTGATAGAGGTCCTGACGGAACTCGCCACGGGCGCACAATTCGGAAAGGTCCACTTGGGTCGCGCAGATCACCCGAACATCCAGGTACACCTCTTCATCGCTGCCGACACGCCGGAAGCACCCGTCCTGCAGAAAGCGCAACAGTTTTACCTGCAGCCGGGGGCTCATTTCCCCTACCCCATCGAGAAACAGCGTGCCGCCGGCGGTCAGCTCCAGCAACCCCAGCTTGCCTTCGGCGCGTGCCCCCTCGAAAGCCCCCGGGCCATAACCGAACAGCTCGGTTTCAGCCATGGATTCCGGCAGGCCGGCACAGTTGAGCGCCATCAACGGCGCCTGGCCGCGCGGGCTGGCCAGGTGACAGGCACGCGCCAGCAATTCCTTGCCCGTGCCGGTCTCGCCTTCGATCAGCAGGGGCGCATCCAGGGGCGCCATGCGGCGCGCCTCGCGCACCACCGCCGCCATCACCCGCGAACTCTGAAAGATGCTGTCGAAGCCGCGCAGTTCCTGCTTGCGCACGTTATAGATGCGCTCGCCGATACGGTCAGCGCGGTGCAGTGTAAGCACGGCGCCGGCCAGCGCCTCGCTATCATCGTGTTCGGACTGCAAGGGCGCGATGTCGGCCAGAAACACATCACCCTTGACCTTCACCCGCAGGCCATTGATGCGCGACTGATTGGCCCGCACCAGCTCCGGCAGGTCGAAGTCCTCGACGTAACGCGCCAGCGGCATGCCCGGCACCTCGTCCACGCGCACGCCAAGCAGCTGCGCAGCGGTACGGTTGGCGGCCACGATGCTGCCCCCCATATCCACCGACAACACCGGAAAATCCAGCGCACCGAGCAGCGCATTGAGCTCCATATGCCGCCGCTCACTGGGCATCAGGCCCACTCGCTTGACCCCGAACACCCCGGCAATCGACTCGAATTTCGGCCGCAGTGCCTGGAACTGCAGATTGATCAGGTTCGGGCAATGCAGATAGATGGCGTTGCCATGGTCGCCCCCCACCTCGCCACGCAGCACGTTGATGCCGTACTCCACCAGCAGGTTGAGGATGTCGCGAAGGATGCCGATTCGGTTCTGGCAGTGCACTTTGATACGCATGAAAGCTCTCGAAGCAGCGAAGTTTTTTAACTGCGCGCAGAAAAGTCGTAAAGATAAGCTGACAAAAAGAGCACTAACGCCAGCCAGATGAGCCGAATTTTCCGTGATGGCGGGCTTTTTGTAAAATTATCGTTACGAAATATCCGCAAAAACCTCGCATAGCACCCTGTGCCCCCCGTGCATTTGGGCGAGTGAAGGGATATTCCTAAGCGTATGTCGTGGACATAACAAGAAAGCCTCACCAGGAGAGCCACATGAAACAGACGCAGTACGTGGCACGCGAGCCCGATGCGCACGGTTTTATCGACTACCCGCAGCAAGAGCATGCGGTGTGGAACACGCTGATCACCCGCCAGCTGAAGGTCATCGAAGGCCGCGCCTGCCAGGAGTACCTGGACGGTATCGACCAGCTGAAGCTGCCCCATGACCGTATCCCGCAACTGGGCGAGGTCAACAAGGTGCTGGGCGCCACCACCGGCTGGCAGGTTGCCCGTGTGCCGGCGCTGATCCCCTTCCAGACGTTCTTCGAACTGCTGGCCAGCAAACGCTTCCCGGTCGCCACGTTCATCCGCACGCCGGAAGAACTGGACTACCTGCAGGAACCGGACATTTTCCACGAGATCTTCGGCCACTGCCCGCTGCTGACCAACCCCTGGTTCGCCGAATTCACCCACACCTACGGCAAGCTCGGCCTGGCCGCCACCAAGGAACAGCGCGTATACCTGGCGCGACTGTACTGGATGACCATCGAGTTCGGCCTGATGGACACCCCGCAAGGTCGCAAGATCTATGGCGGCGGCATCCTCTCCTCGCCCAAGGAGACCGTCTACAGTTTGTCCGGCGAGCCGGAGTACCAGGCCTTCGATCCGGTCGAAGCCATGCGCACCCCGTACCGTATCGACATTCTGCAGCCGCTGTATTTCGTGCTGCCGAACCTCAAGCGCCTGTTCGACCTGGCCCACGAAGACATCATGGGCATGGTCCAGCACGCCATGCAGCTGGGGCTGCATGCACCGAAGTTTCCACCCAAAGTCGCCGCCTGAGCGGCCTTGCGACAACAACTCGAACCGGAAAACAACCCATGAATGCCTTGAACCAAGCCCACTGCGAAGCCTGCCGCGCCGATGCACCGAAAGTCACCGACGACGAGCTGGCCGAACTGATCCGCGAGATCCCGGACTGGAACATCGAAGTACGCGACGGCCACATGGAGCTGGAGCGCGTGTTCCTGTTCAAGAACTTCAAGCATGCCCTGGCCTTCACCAACGCCGTGGGCGAAATCGCTGAAGCCGAAGGCCACCACCCGGGCCTGCTGACCGAATGGGGCAAGGTCACCGTGACCTGGTGGAGCCACTCGATCAAAGGCCTGCACCGCAACGATTTCATCATGTGCGCGCGCACCGACAAGGTGGCCGAAACGGCCGAAGGCCGTAAGTAAACACCACCGACAGGGCCGCAACGGCCCTGTTTTTTTGCCCGATAATGTCCGGTATCCGCCCGCAAAACCGACAAGCGACCGGGAAAAAATCCAAACTGTCATCCAGACTTGTGTATCCTGCCCCAGCTTTGCAAAGCTCCAAACGCGCCTGGCGCAGACTTTTCACTCACTCTTGCGAGGACGACGAGATGCACGAGATCCCGAATCTTCCCTTCCCAAGCCTGAACCCAGAAGAGCCCACCGTTGCCGCCCACTCCGAACCGACGCCTGCCGTCGAGGATGGCGACGATCAATCCAGCGCTGACCAGGAATAACCGCGCATCCCCCGACAGTGTGAAAACGGCTGATCTGCGGACTACCGCCTTCATCACGTTTTCACACCGTCCAGAACAGTAGGCCCCCATGCCCCACTCACCGCGCCCCCTTGCGGTCACCCTGCAAGTCGTCTCCATCGTCCTGTTCACCTTCATCGGCTACCTGAACATCGGCATCCCCCTGGCCGTGCTGCCTGGCTATGTGCACAACGACCTGGGCTTCAGCACCGTGATCGCGGGCCTTGTGATCAGCGTGCAATACCTGGCCACCCTGCTCAGCCGCCCCACTGCAAGCCGCATCATCGACAACCTGGGCAGCAAGAAGGCGGTCATGTATGGCCTTGCCGGGTGTGGCCTGAGCGGTGTGTTCATGCTCGCCTGCGCCTACCTCACCCACCTGCCGTGGCTGAGCCTGGCCTGCCTGCTGCTCGGCCGCCTGGTGCTGGGCAGCGCCGAGAGCCTGGTGGGCTCAGGCTCGATTGGCTGGGGCATTGGCCGGGTCGGCGCCGACAACACGGCCAAGGTCATTTCCTGGAACGGCATCGCCAGCTACGGCGCCCTGGCCATCGGCGCACCGCTGGGCGTGCTGATGGTCAAGCAACTGGGGCTGTGGAGCATGGGCGTGAGCATCATTCTGCTGTGCGCGCTCGGGCTGTTGCTGGCCTGGCCAAAACGGGCGGCGCCGATCGTCAGCGGCGTGCGCCTGCCGTTCCTGCAAGTGCTGGGCAAAGTGTTCCCGCATGGTTCGGGGCTGGCGCTGGGCTCGATCGGGTTCGGCACCATCGCCACCTTCATCACCCTGTATTACGCCAGCCAAGGATGGGCGAATGCGGCACTGACCTTGAGCCTGTTCGGCGCAAGCTTTATCAGCGCGCGGCTGTTGTTCGGCAACCTGATCAACCGGATTGGCGGGTTTCGCGTGGCGATCGCCTGCCTTTCCGTGGAGACCCTGGGCCTGCTGATGCTGTGGCTGGCACCCAGCGCCGAGATGGCATTGGCTGGAGCCGCACTCAGCGGCTTCGGCTTCTCGCTGGTGTTTCCGGCGCTGGGGGTGGAGGCGGTCAATCAGGTATCAGCCGCCAACCGCGGGGCGGCGGTGGGCGCGTATTCATTGTTCATCGATTTGTCACTGGGGGTCACCGGGCCACTGGTGGGCGCGGTGGCGTCCGGGTTCGGGTTTGCGTCAATGTTCCTGTTCGCGGCAGCGGCTGCATGTTGCGGGCTGGTGTTGAGCCTGTACTTGTACCGGCAGGCACTACGCGTCAGGAACAGTTAGCAAGCTGGGGCGCATTGCGCCCCTTGGCCCGATCAGTCAACGCTGCGCATACTGCAGCACCACTTCCAGCGGGTGGCGCATTTGCCGCTCGGTCATGCGCTTGACCTGGCTGCGGCACGAATAGCCCGTGGCCAGTGGCTCGCCCTCCTTGTCCAGCTTGGTCGCCCACGACTGCTCGAAGATGGTCCGTGACGTGCCCTGGTTACGCGCCTCGTGCCCGTAGGTACCGGACATGCCGCAGCAGCCGGTGGCCTCGGTCGACAACTTCAGGCCCAGGCGCGCAAACACCATCTCCCACTGACGAGTACTGGCCGGCACGTTGGTTTTCTCGGTGCAGTGCGCCATCAGGCGGAAGTTGCCGGGCGCGGTCGGCGCCTGTTCGGGCAGCACATCCATCAGCCATTCCTGAGGCAGCAAAACTTTCGGGCAACCTTCCAGGCCAGGTACCTTGTGGTACTCCTGGCGATACACCAAGGTCATCGCCGGATCCAGGCCCACCAGTGACACACCGCAGTCGGCCAACGCCTTGAGCTGGGTGGCGTTGCGAATCGCCGCCTTGGCGAAGGCGCCGAGGAAACCCTGCACGTGCAGCGGCTTGCCATTGGCACTGTAGGGCGCCAGGAACACTCGGTGACCAAGGCGATGCGCCAGTTCGATGAACGCGGCCAGCAGCGGCGTCTCGAAATAGCGGGTGAACGCGTCCTGTACCAGCACGATACTGCGCTCGCGCTGGGCCGGGGTCAGTTCGCGCAATGCCGGCACACTGGCCACGCCCACCCGACAGCGGGTCAGGGTGGCCTGGAAGTTAAAGCGGCTGATCAGCGGGCTATCGACCATGCCGACCTTGTCCGCCAGCAGTTTACTCACCCACTTCGAGCCCATCACCGCGTTGTACAGCCCCGGTGC
Source organism: Pseudomonas sp. NPDC090233 (assembly GCF_044772285.1). Taxonomy (NCBI): domain Bacteria; kingdom Pseudomonadati; phylum Pseudomonadota; class Gammaproteobacteria; order Pseudomonadales; family Pseudomonadaceae; genus Pseudomonas; species Pseudomonas sp. NPDC090233. The sequence goes on from NZ_JBIVYQ010000009.1 coordinate 33,946, forward strand.
GTGGGCCAGGTACGGGATGGTGAACTCCAGCGAGCCGATCAGGTAATCGCGCATCGGGCGCTGATAGCGGCCGTGGTAAAGCTCCAGGAAGCGCGAACGGAAGTCCGGCACGTTGACCTTTATCGGGCACTGGCCAGCGCAAGATTTGCACGCCAGGCAGCCGGCCATTGCGTCGTAGACTTCGTGGGAAAAATCCTCCTGGCCTTGGCTGCGGGCACGGTTGTTGCGCAGCCGCTCAGGCAGCCCCTTGAGCCAGGACACTTTGTTACGCGCGGCCGCCAGCACGTCGATGTTCGCCTCGCCCTGCAGGCGCAGCCATTCGCGCATCAGCGAAGCACGGCCTTTGGGCGAATGCTGGCGCTCGCGGGTGGCCTTCCACGACGGGCACATGGCGTCGTTGGGGTCATAGTTGTAGCAGGCGCCATTGCCATTGCAGTGCACGGCACTGGGGAAATCCTGCCACACGCGCTCATCGATGGTGCGGTCGAGGTCGCCGCGCAAGGTCACGCCATCCACCGGGGTCAAACCCTCGGCGCTGTCTGGCGGGGTACAGATCTTGCCGGGGTTGAGCTGGTTGTGCGGATCGAAGGCGCCCTTCAGGCGCTGTAGCGCCGGGTACAGCTCGCCGAAGTACTCCGGCACGTATTCCGAACGCAAACCCTTGCCGTGCTCGCCCCACAGCAGGCCGCCGTAGCGTTTGGTCAATGCGGCCACGGCATCGGAAATCGGCTTGACCAGTGCGGCCTGGGCCGGGTCTTTCATGTCCAGCGCCGGGCGCACGTGCAGCACACCGGCGTCGACGTGGCCGAACATGCCGTAGGCCAGGCCGTAGCCATCGAGCAGCGCGCGGAAGTCGGCGATGTAGTCCGCCAGTTGCTCCGGCGGCACCGCCGTGTCTTCCACGAACGGCTGCGGGCGCACTTCGCCCTCGACGTTGCCCAGCAGCCCTACCGAGCGCTTGCGCATTACGTAGACACGGGTAACGGCCTCGGCACCTTCGGCCAGGGTATGCCCAAGGCGCTCGACACTGGTGTCTGCCTGCAGGTGTTCGACGAAGGCCTGCACCCGGGCATTGACTTCGGCCGGCTCGTCGCCGCAGAACTCCACCAGGTTGATACCCAAGGTCGGACGCTCGGGGTCGGCCGGGAAGTACTCGGCAACGCTGTGCCAGACGATGTCCTTCATCGCCAGCATCAAGACCTTGGAGTCTACCGTCTCGATCGACAGCGGCTTGTGCGCCATCAGCGCGTTGGCATCGCGCAGCGCGTCCATGAAGCTGGTGTAGCGGACGTTGACCAGCACCGCGTATTTCGGGATGGGCAGGACGTTGAGCTTGGCTTCGACCACGTAGCCCAGCGAACCCTCGGCGCCACACAGCACGCTGTTGAGGTTGAAGCGGCCCTGCTCGTCGCGCAGGTGTGCCAGGTCGTAGCCGGTCAGGCAGCGGTTGAGCTTGGGAAAGGTGGTTTCGATCAGCTCGGCCTGGGTTTCCTGGATCTCGCGGGCGGTGCGATAGACCTCGCCAACACGGCCAGACGCGGCGCAGGCCTGCTCCAGCGCGACATCGTCGATCGGCCGACTGTGCAGGCGCTCGCCCCCGAGCAGCACGCTGTGCAGCTCCAGCACGTGATCACGGGTTTTGCCGTAGGTGCAGCTGCCCTGGCCGCTGGCGTCGGTGTTGATCATGCCACCGACGGTGGCGCGGTTGGAGGTGGACAGCTCGGGGGCGAAGAACAGGCCGTAGGGCTTGAGCGCAGCGTTGAGCTGGTCCTTGACCACACCGGCCTGCACCCGCACCCAGCGCTCCTCGACATTGATTTCGAGGATGGTGTTCATGTGCCTCGACAGGTCGACGATGATGCCGTCGGTCAACGACTGACCGTTGGTGCCGGTGCCGCCACCGCGCGGGGTCAGCTTGACCTGCTGGAAGCGCGCCTCGCCCATCAGCCGGGCGACCCGCGCCACGTCGTCGGCGTCCAGCGGGAACACCGCCGCCTGGGGCAGACGCTGGTAGATCGAGTTGTCGGTGGCCAGCACCGTACGGGTGCCGTAGTCGGCGCTGATCTGGCCACGGAAGCCGCTGTTGCGCAGGGCTTCGAGGAATTCGGGGTAGTTGGCGCTCGGCGCAACGGTCGGCAGCTGGGCGATCATCGAAGGATGGCCTCTTGATATGGGCTAATTCACGGAATTCCTGTCATGCCGGCATGTATCAAACCATGCGGGGTGACGTATAGGCCAATGTTCCTGTAGTTTCGCTTCAGGGGCAAACGGATAATCCTGCCGCTATCGATGACTTTTATGAATGAATTACCGACACCTGACACCGTCCATGTCGCTGCTGCTGGCTTTTGAGGCCGCTGCCCGGCATGAAAGCTACACCCGCGCCGCCGCCGAGCTATCCCTGACCCAGAGCGCGGTCAGCCGCCAGGTGCAGGCGCTGGAGCAGCAACTGGGCCTCACCCTGTTCCGCCGCGAGGGCCGCCAGGTGCAGCTCACCGACGTCGGCCGTCTATACCAGCGCGAGCTCAGCGAAGCTCTGGGGCGCATCCGCAGTGCCACCTTGCAGGCGCTCGCCTATCAGTCCGGGGTCGGCACCCTGCGCCTGGCCACCTTGCCCACATTCGGTTCAAAGTGGCTGTTGCCGCGCCTGCACGCCTTCTACAGCGCCCACCCAGGGATGCTGGTGCATATTCATTCACGCATCGAAGCGATCAACTTCGACACCAGCGAGATCGACGCCGCCATCGGCGTGGCCAGCCATGACCTGCCTGGGCTGATCTGCCATCGCCTGCATGCCGAGGAACTGGTGGTGATTCTGCCTCCAGAAGCCGGTGGCGCCCCTCAAGGTTGGGACCCGGCACGGATCAGCGCCGAGGTGCTGCTGAATGTCGCCAACAATCCGCATGCCTGGGGTGAGTGGTTTTCGCACCATGGCTTGGCGCACCGCTCGATGCGCCTGGGGCCGAGCTTCGAGCTGACGTCGCACCTGATCCAGGCGGTACGCGCCGGGATCGGGATCGGCTTGGTACCACGGATACTGGTGGAAGAGGAGTTGGCCAAAGGCGAGCTGTACAGCCCGGGAGAGGCATTTGCAAGCCAGCGCAGCTACTACCTCATCTATCCACCGAGGAATGAGGCGTTGCCTTCATTGCGGGCATTTCGCAGCTGGTTGCTGGAGCAGATCTGACCCAGTAACAAAAAACCCAATGCCAGTCACCTGGCATCGGGTTTCGCTTACCGCCTGCTGCCCTTACTTGGCGACAGTACCGGCGGCCGCGCCATTACCCAGCGTTCTGCGCCTGGGCTTGATCAGGTAAAGCACGAACATCCCCAGGATCCATACCGGCATCGCATACACCGAGATCTTGATGCCATCGATCTGCAGCATGATGCCCAGGATCAGCACCACGAACGCCAGGCAGATGTAGTTGCCATAGGGGTACCACAGCGCCTTGAACAGCGGCTTCTGGCCGGTACGGTCCAGGTGCTGGCGGAACTTCAGGTGCGAATAGCTGATCATCGCCCAGTTGATCACCAGGGTCGCCACCACCAGCGACATCAGCAGCTCCAGCGCATTCTGCGGCATGAAGTAGTTGAGCAGCACTGCGATCACGGTCACTGCAGCCGACGCCAGAATCGAACGCACCGGCACACCGCGCTTGTCGACCTTGGCCAGGCCGGCCGGAGCGTCACCTTGTTCGGCCATGCCCAGCAGCATGCGGGCGTTGCAGTAGGTGCCGCTGTTGTACACCGACAGCGCCGCGGTCAGCACCACGAAGTTCAGCAGGTGCGCGGCCACATCGCTGCCCAGCAGGGAGAACACCTGCACGAACGGGCTGCTGCCGTAGCTGCCGCCGGAGGCGTCGATGCTGGCGACCAGGTTGTCCCACGGGGTCAGCGACAACAGCACGACCAGCGCGCCGATGTAGAAGATCAGGATGCGGTAGATGACCTGGTTGATCGCCTTGGGGATCACGGTCTTCGGCTTGTCGGCCTCGGCGGCAGTGAAACCGAGCATTTCCAGGCCGCCGAACGAGAACATGATGAACGCCAACGCCATGACCAGGCCGCTGACGCCATGCGGGAAGAAGCCGCCATGCGCCCACAGGTTGGTCACCGAGGCGTCGGGGCCGCCGCTACCGCTGGTCAGCAGGTAAGCGCCAAGGCCGATCATGCCGACAATGGCCGCGACCTTGATGATGGCGAACCAGAACTCGGCCTCGCCGAACACCTTCACGTTCATCAGGTTGATAAAGTTGATCAGCAGGAAGAAGCCCGCCGCCGTCACCCAGGTCGGGATTTCCGGCCACCAGTAGTGAATGTATTTGCCGACCGCGGTGAGCTCCGACATGCCCACCAGGATGTACAGCACCCAGCAGTTCCAACCCGACATGAAGCCGGCGAAACCGCCCCAGTACTTGTGGGCAAAGTGGCTGAACGAACCGGCGACCGGCTCTTCGACGATCATTTCGCCGAGCTGGCGCATGATCATGAAGGCGATGAAGCCGCAGATGGCGTAGCCGAGGATCATCGACGGGCCGGCGGATTTCATCACGCCTGCCGAACCGAGGAACAGACCGGTACCAATTGCGCCGCCGAGGGCGATCAACTGGATATGGCGGTTCTTCAGGCCCCGCTTGAGCTCGCCTGAATGCATGTTGTGTTCACTCATGAACGAAGTCACCTGCATTGTTTTTATCTGTGACGGGATCGGACCCACCGCGCTCGTGGCGCAGCGGAATGGGCAAGGTGGTTACCTTGGGTTTCTTGAACACAGGTGCCGCCAGAGCGGCTCAGCCGGGTGTGAGCAAGAGTGCGCGGTACGCAAAAGGGTCACAGGTAAAACGCGGCGCACTGTATACCCCTGCAAGCGCGCAGGCGTCAACGCGTTGCGTTGTTCCCTTGGGAAAAAACGCAGCGATCCTGTGGTAGATGCCTGGTAAGGCGGTGTGATCGGCGTACATGGCGCCTCCATTTGTTGTTTTATCAGCCCGGCTCTGTGGACAGGCTCTTTGCACACGGCAATGGCCGCAATATCCCCGTGGCACGGGGGTTTGAGCAATAGGGGGGCGGGCTGGAATGGAAGACTGCGGACGGTGTTGCGGCAAGATCTGTTTACAGAAAATAATTGTGACCCGCGAAATCTGTCGATTTTGTATAGATTTCTTTACAAGCCGGTTTGAAAACTTGCCAGTCGTCCGAAAAAATCTTTTTGTTCAAGGTCTTGGCGCTGAGCGGCTAAACCGCAGGCACAAAAAAGCCAGCCCGAAGGCTGGCTCATTCATCACTGGCGAAGCAGATCAGCCACGCGGCTTGCCGCGACCGCCGCGACCTGCCGGCTTGTCACCATCAGGCTTGGACGGGCGTTTGCGCATATCGCTTGGGCGCTCGGCCACGGCGCTGCCACGGCTGCCTTTACGCGGCGCTTCTTCACGCGGCTGGCGTGCAGGGCGCTCGGCGGTGCCGGCGTCCTGCGCCGGGCGCAGGCTGCGTACACGCTCGTTGCGGCCCATCGGGCGAGTGGACTTGCGCTGCAGGCGCTCCATCTTGTCCTTGGACTTGAGGTTCATGGCAGGCAACGCAACCGGCTGCAAGCCCACTTCAGCGGCCAGGATGTCGATTTCGCCCTGGGTCATTTCACGCCAGCGGCCCATCGGCAGGTCGGAGTTGAGGAACACCGGGCCGAAGCGCACGCGCTTCAGGCGGCTGACCACCATGCCCTGGGATTCCCACAGGCGACGCACCTCACGGTTGCGCCCTTCCATCACCACGCAGTGGTACCAGTGGTTGAAGCCTTCACCACCCGGCGCCTTCTGGATGTCGGTGAACTTGGCCGGGCCGTCTTCGAGCATCACGCCGGCCTTGAGGCGGTCGAGCATCTCGTCGTCGACTTCGCCACGCACACGCACCGCGTATTCACGGTCCATCTCGTAGGAAGGGTGCATCAGGCGGTTGGCCAGTTCACCGTCGGTGGTGAACAGCAGCAGGCCGGTGGTGTTGATGTCCAGGCGGCCGATGTTGATCCAGCGGCCTTCTTTCGGACGCGGCAGGCGGTCGAACACGGTCGGACGGCCTTCCGGGTCGTCACGGGTGCAGATCTCGCCGTCGGGCTTGTTGTACATGATCACCCGGCGGGTGGCCTCGGCGGCCTCTTCGCGCTTGATCAGCTTGCCGTCGACGGTGATGGCATCGTGCAGGTCGACGCGCAGGCCGAGGGTGGCGGCGACGCCATTGACCTTGATGCGACCCTGGCTGATCCAGGCCTCGACATCACGGCGCGAACCCACGCCAATGCGGGCCAGCACTTTCTGCAGCTTTTCGCCGGCTGGTGGGGTGATTTCGGTATTTTGCAGGTCTTGCTCACTCATCTGGGCACCTCCCGGTGTAGGAATGAAAAGAGTTCTGGCGACGAACGCGCCAAAAGGCCGCGCATCATACGCGGTTCGGTGCGGGAACGCACTGCAGCGTAGAGGGTTTTGTGAGAGCGGGGATCGTTTTCTGCCAGGTGGTCCCTATTCGCGGCTAAAGCCGCTCCCACAGGAGCCCAGCGGTGTATCTGTAGGAGCGGATTTATCCGCGAAGGGCCGGCACTGACTGCAGGGACCTCAAGACTGCAACTTACCCTCTTCCCCCACCGAAGCCTCTTCCTCACGCAAATCATCGAAGTCGGTCTTCAGCCCCTCCTCCATGGCATCCAGCTCAACCAGGAGGCTGCGGAAGCTGGTTTCCTCCTTCGGCTCGGCCACCTCATGTTCCTCACCCAGACTGGCATCGGCCAACGCCTGCAGGTGTGCCGGCACCGGCGCTTCATCCGGGTCATCGAGCACTGGCGCGGGTTCCATCTCACGCAGCTCGGCCAGTGCCGGCAACTCGTCCAGGCTCTTGAGGTTGAAATGATCGAGAAACGCCTTGGTGGTGGCGAACATCGCCGGCCGCCCTGGCACCTCGCGGTAGCCGACCACGCGGATCCACTCGCGCTCCACCAGTGTCTTGATGATGTTGCTGTTCACCGCCACACCGCGCACATCCTCGATCTCGCCACGGGTAATCGGCTGGCGATAGGCGATCAAGGCCATGGTTTCGAGCAGCGCCCGGGAGTAACGCTGCGGGCGTTCTTCCCACAGGCGGCCCACCCACGGCGCGTAGGTCTCGCGGATCTGCAGGCGGTAACCGCTGGCCACCTCCTTCAACTCGAAAGCACGGCCAGTGCAGGACTTGCCCAGCACTTCCAGAGCCTTCTTGAAGACCTTGGGTTCCGGGCGTTCGGCTTCCTCGAACAGCTCGTACAGGCGTTCGAGGGATTGCGGTTTGCCAGAGGCGAGCAGAAAGGCCTCGATCAGCGACGCCAGGTCGCGGGGTTCATTCAGATTCATCAGCTTCTTCGACAGGCTCGGCACGCACCCGGACATGGATCGCGGCGAAAGGCTCATTCTGCACCAGTTCGATCAGCGACTCCTTCACCAGCTCCAGAATCGCCATGAATGTCACTACTACACCCAGTTTGCCCTCTTCGGCCGTGAACAGCTGGACAAAGGGCACGAAACCGCCGCCTTTGAGGCGCTCCAGCACGTCACTCATGCGCTCGCGGGTGGACAGGGTCTCGCGGGTGATCTGGTGGCTTTCGAACAGGTCGTTGCGGCGCATGACCTCGGCCATGGACACCAGCAGCTCTTCCAGGCTGACCTGCGGCAGCAGCTTGCGCACCTTGGCCTGCGGCGCCACAAGGTGCGGCACGAGCACGTCGCGGCCCACCCGCGGCAGCTCATCGATGCCCTCGGCGGCGGCCTTGAAACGCTCATACTCTTGCAAGCGGCGGATCAGTTCGGCGCGTGGGTCGCCTTCCTCTTCCTCGATTTCGGCCGAGCGCGGCAGCAGCATGCGCGACTTGATTTCGGCGAGCATGGCGGCCATGACCAGGTATTCGGCTGCCAGCTCCAGGCGCACGCTCTTCATCAGCTCCACGTAGCCCATGTACTGGCGGGTGATTTCCGCCACGGGGATGTCGAGGATATCGATGTTCTGCTTGCGGATCAGGTACAGCAGCAGGTCGAGCGGGCCTTCAAAGGCTTCGAGGATGACTTCCAGGGCGTCCGGTGGGATGTACAGATCCACCGGCATTTCGGTCAGCGCTTCACCGTAGACCAGGGCCAACTGCAATTGCTGGGGCGATTCGGCGTCGATACTCGGTGCCTCGGGGGTATCCAGCTGGCTCACGCGTTGACCAGGAAGGGCGTGGGGTCGCCGCAGCCTTCACGGATCAATGCAGGCTCGTCACCGGTCAGGTCGATTACCGTGGAGGCCTTGAGGTCACCAAAACCGCCATCGATGATCAGGTCGACATGGTGCTCCAGACGTTGACGGATCTCGTAAGGGTCGGTCATCGGCTCTTCATCGCCCGGCAGGATCAGGCTCACGCTCATCAGCGGTTCGCCCAACTCTTCGAGCAGCGCCAGGACGATCGGGTTGGAAGGCACGCGCAGGCCGATGGTACGGCGCTTTTCATGCATCAGCAGGCGTGGCACTTCACGGGTGGCGTTGAGAATGAAGGTATACGGGCCGGGGATATGGGCCTTGAGCAGGCGGAAGGTCGAGGTATCGATCTTGGCGAACAGCCCCATTTGCGACAGGTCGCAGCACAACAGCGTGAAGTTGTGTTGCTTGTCCAGCTGGCGCAAGCGGCGAACCCGCTCTACAGCGGTCTTGTCGCCAATCTGGCAGCCCAGCGCGTAGGCCGAGTCGGTGGGATACACCACCACGCCGCCCTTGCGAATGATCTCGACGGCCTGTTTTATCAGGCGCGCTTGCGGGTTTTCCGCATGAATCTGGAAAAATTGGCTCACGAAGTCATCCTGTTCATATCGCCATAGGCTGTTCATGGCTGAATCGACGCCACAAAGGTGGCAGATCCTCAGGCAATGGCCGGTAGGCACCGATCTCGCCCCAGGTGCCGGGGCCGTGGAAATCGCTGCCAGCGCTTGCCAGCAGGCCGAACTCACGGGTGAGGATGGACATCGTGCCCACCTGCTCGGCCGGCATCATCCCGTTGACCACCTCAAGCGCCTGCCCGCCTGCCTCAATATAGTTGGCAATCAGCCGCCTGCGCTTGCTGCGGGTCAGATCGTAGTGCATCGGATGTGCCAGGCTCACCCAAGCGTTGGACTGGCGCAAGGTGGCAACGGTTTCCTCCAGAGTGGGCCAATGCAGTTTGACGTCACCCAGCTTGCCGGCGCCCAGCCACTTGCGGAAGGCTTCACCGCGGTCCTTGACGTGCCCGGCACGCACCAGGTATTCGGCAAAATGTGGCCTCGCCGGGGCGTTGCCGCTGTCGCCGAGCTCCTGCTGCACAGCGCGGGCACCGTCGAGCGTGCCGACCATGCCCTTGGCCGCGAGCCGTTTGTCGATTTCCTCGGCGCGCAGCCAGCGTCCTCGGTGCAGCGACTCGATCGCTTCGAGCAACGGCGGCGCATCGAGCGGAAAATCGTAGCCCAGCACATGAATGGTCGCGCCACCCCAGGTGCACGACAGCTCCACCCCGCTGACCCAGCGCATGCCGCGCTCGGCGCAGGCCTGGCGGGCCTCGGCCAAGCCTTCGAGGGTGTCGTGGTCGGTCAGTGCCAGCGTCTGTACCCCGTGTTCATGGGCCCGGGCGACCAGGACCGTGGGCGACAGGGCGCCGTCGGAGGCCGTGCTGTGACAGTGCAGATCAACATTCATGGAGGGGTGCTACCGCTGGAATCGATGTTTGTTATTATGCCGTCACATCCCGATTCTGGCTGCCATTGTGAAACAATTCATCGATTTCATCCCGCTGCTGCTGTTCTTCATCGTCTACAAGCTCGACCCACGCCCCCTGGAGGTCGCTGGCCACAGTTTCGAATTCGGCGGCATCTACAGCGCCACGGCCATGCTGATCATCAGTTCGCTGGTGGTGTATGGCGCGCTGTTCCTGCGCCAGCGCAAGCTGGAGAAAGGCCAGTGGCTGACCCTGGTCGCCTGCCTGGTGTTCGGCGGCCTGACCCTGACCTTCCACAGCGAAACCTTCCTCAAGTGGAAGGCGCCGGTGGTCAACTGGCTGTTCGCCCTGGGCTTTGCCGGCAGCCACTTCATCGGCGACCGGGTGCTGATCAAGCGCATCATGGGCCACGCCCTGACCCTGCCCGATGCCATCTGGGCCCGCCTGAACGTGGCGTGGATCGCGTTCTTCCTGTTCTGCGGCGCGGCCAACCTGTTCGTCGCGTTCACCTTCCAGGATTTCTGGGTCGACTTCAAAGTGTTCGGCAGCCTGGGCATGACCGTGATTTTCCTGGTGGCGCAGGGTGTCTACCTGTCGCGTCACCTGCATGACGACCCCTCCACTTCCAAGACCAAGGATTGACATGCTTTACGCCATCATTGCCAGCGACGTCGCGAATTCCCTGGAAAAACGCCTGGCCGCGCGCCCGGCGCACATCGAGCGCCTGCAACAGCTCAAGGCCGAAGGCCGCGTGGTGCTGGCCGGCCCGCACCCGGCTATCGACAGCAACGACCCGGGCGAAGCCGGCTTCAGCGGCAGCCTGATCGTTGCCGAGTTCGACTCGCTGAGCGCCGCCCAGGCCTGGGCCGATGCCGACCCGTACATTGCCGCTGGCGTGTACGACAAGGTCATCGTAAAACCTTTCAAACAAGTCTTGCCCTGATCGATTTATAAATTGGCGGCGTCTGCGGTATCTTTGCCACTGGCGAGCGCGTCAGACGCTGTCGATTTGAATTGAGTGAGTCATGAGCGAGCTGTTACTGATTGATGATGACCAGGAACTCTGCGAGCTGCTCGGCAGCTGGCTGACCCAGGAAGGTTTTGTTGTCCGCGCCTGCCACGATGGCCAGAGCGCGCGCCAGGCCCTGGCTGAACACGCGCCGGCGGCCGTGGTACTCGATGTGATGCTGCCCGACGGCAGCGGCCTGGAGCTGCTCAAACAGCTGCGCAGCGACCACGCCGAGTTGCCGGTGCTGATGCTATCTGCGCGCGGCGAGCCGCTGGACCGCATTCTCGGCCTTGAGTTGGGCGCCGACGATTACCTGGCCAAGCCTTGCGACCCCCGTGAACTCACCGCCCGCCTGCGCGCGGTGCTGCGCCGCAGCCACCCGACCGCCACCACTACCCAAGTCGAGCTCGGAGACCTGGCTTTCAGCCCGGTGCGCGGCGTGGTCAGCATCGATGGCCGCGAGATGAGCCTGACCCTGTCCGAAAGCCGGATCCTCGAAGCGTTGCTGCGTCAACCGGGCGAGCCCCTGGACAAGCAGGACCTGGCGCAGATCGGCCTGGGCCGCAAATTGACCCTGTACGATCGCAGCCTGGACATGCACGTCAGCAACCTGCGCAAGAAGATCGGCCCCCACGCCGACGGCCGCCCGCGCATCGTCGCGCTGCGCAGCCGCGGCTATTACTACAGCCTCTGACCACCCCGGGCCGCACTGCGGCCCTGACCGTCTTTACCCTGCCTTTACCCTTCACTGACGGCGCTTGACCTCCATCTCCCTAGACTGAGCTCATCCGGTAACCACCGGCCCATGACAGGAGAGACACCATGCGCAAGACCCTAATCGCCCTGATGTTCGCCGCCGCCCTGCCGACCGTGGCCATGGCCATGCCTGAAGGCGGCCCGCGTCACGACGGCCCGCATCATCGCGGTGACGCGCCTTTCGCCCAACTGGACCTGAGCCGCGACCAGCGCCAGCAGATCGGCAAGCTGATGGGCGACCAGATGAAGAACCGCCGCGACATCACCGAGCGCTACCTGGCCAAGCTGCCTGCTGCCGATCAGAAGGCCATGAAGGACGAGCTCAAGGCCAGCCGCGACAAGGCCGACAGCCAGGTGCGCGCCCTGCTCAAGCCTGAGCAGCAAAAGAAGTTCGACGAACTGCAGAAAGAGCGTGAAGCACGCAAGGCCGAATGGAAGGAGTTCCAGGCCTGGAAAGCTGAAAAAGCCGGCAAGGCCCAGTAAGCTGTTCCCCACTGCCCGGCCCGCCCACAAGCGGGCCGGGCTTTTCCCGTTTACAGGAGGTGCTCTTGCGTTCTCTGTTCTGGCGCATCCTGGCCAGTTTCTGGCTAGCCATCACCCTGGTCGCAGGCCTGTCGATCCTGCTGGGCCACATGCTCAACCAGGACGCCTGGATCCTCAGCCGTCACCCAGGCCTCAACACCCTGGCCAGCCACTGGGCCAAGCACTATGAACAGGAAGGCCTGGAGTCGGCGCAACACTTCCTTGAACGCCGCAAGCAGCGCTTCAAGATCGACGTGCAGGTGCTCGACGACAGTGGCGAGGCGGTGGTGCCCGGCACCTTCCCGCGCCGCGCCGCCGCCTTCGAGGCGCGCCAGCACAATGACGAACGCCGCCTGCCGTGGCGCCGCCTGACCGAGGAATACACCAGCCCCGACAGCGGTGAAACCTACCTGCTGATCTACCGCATTCCGCATCCGGAACTGGATGCCTGGCACCGCGAAAGCCTGCTCTGGCCGTTGAGTGCGTTGGGCATCGCCCTGGTGGTCTTGACCTTGTTCAGCCTTCTGGTGACCCTGTCCATCACCCGCCCCCTGAGTCGCCTGCGCAGTGCGGTGCACGACCTTGGCCAGGCCAGCTACCAGCAGAACAGCCTGGCCCGCCTCGCCGCCCGGCGCGACGAATTCGGCGTGCTGGCCAAGGACTTCAACAAGATGGGCGCACGCTTGCAAAGCCTGATTGGCAGCCAGCGTCAGTTGCTGCGTGATGTTTCACACGAACTGCGATCCCCCCTCGCACGTTTGCGCATCGCCCTGGCGTTGGCCGAACGCGCCGAAGCCGAGCAGCGCCAGGCCCTGTGGCCTCGCCTGACTCGCGAATGCGACCGCCTGGAGGACTTGATCAGCGAGATTCTGACCCTGGCCCGGGTCGATGCCGAACAGGCCCACGCCGAACCTGTCGACCTCAACGCCTTGCTCGGCAGTGTGCGCAAAGACGCCCAGCTCAGTGCGCCGGAGCAGGACGTACGCCTGGAAGCGCAGCCGGGTTTGACCCTGCAGGGCTGGCCGACGTTGATCGAGCGTGCCGTGGACAACCTGCTGCGCAACGCGCTGCGCTTCAATCCAACGGGACAGCCGATCGAGGTGCGCGCTGTGCGCGAGGAGGAGCGAATCGTTGTGAGCGTGCGCGATCATGGGCCGGGGGTATCGGCTGAGCACCTGGCGCAGTTGGGTGAGCCGTTCTTCAGGGCACCGGGGCAGGATGCGGCGGGGCATGGGCTGGGGCTTGCGATTGCGCGCAAGGCGGCGGAGCGGCATGGCGGGAGTCTGGTGCTGGAAAATCATCCACAGGGTGGATTTGTAGCCAGGCTGGAGTTGCCGCTGGTGGTGGAGATTGGCAGTTGAATTGAGGTTGGGTCTTCCGGCCTCTTCGCGGATGAATCCGCTCCTACAGGTACTATGCAGAACCTGTGGGAGCGGGCTTGCCCCGCGAAGGATTCACCGCCTTACTGGCCCCAGGCGCTGACGTACTCGGCCGTTTCCAGAATCGGCGCCGTGCGCGGCTCGGCCATCGGCGTCCCAACGTACAGGTAACCGATCAACTCTTCGTTTTCGGCCAGCCCAAGCCCCTTGTGCACATGGGCATCAAAGGCCATGTCACCGGTACGCCACACCGCACCGATCCCCTGCGCGTGCGCCGCAATCAGAATGCCATGCGCCGCACACCCGGCCGCCAACCGCTGCTCCGACTTGGGCACTTTGAAGTGGTCCTGCAATTTGGCGATCACCACGATCAGCAACGGTGCGCGCAGCGGCATGGCACGTGCCTTGTCCAGTGCCGCCGGGGTCGCGTCACCCTTGTGCTGCACCGCTTCGGCGAACAGCTCACCGAGTTTCTCGCGCCCCTGGCCTTCAATGGTCAGGAACCGCCACGGCCGCAGTTGGCCGTGGTCCGGCGCACGCAGCGCCGCCTGGAACAATGCCTCACGCTGGGCGTCATTGGGCGCCGGCTCGGTCAGGCGTGGCACGGAAACACGGTTGAGCAATGCGTCGAGAGCCTCCATCGGCTACCCTCCTGGCAGGTGAATGTGCCGCCATTCTAGCGTTTACATCACCAGACCCATAGGTAGAATGGCGCCCTTCCGTTCAGAGTCAGAGCAGATCACATGGCGTTGCCGACCTTAAGGATCATTGGTTTCATCATCGGCATCTTCCTGATCACCCTGGCGGTCAGCATGGTCGTACCCATGGCGACCCTGGTGATCTTCGAACGCACCGGCGACATGCCGTCGTTCCTCTGGTCCAGCCTGATCACCTTCGTCGCCGGCCTGCTGATGGTCGTGCAGGGCCGCCCGGAACATGTGCACCTGCGCCCGCGCGACATGTACCTGCTGACCGTGAGCAGCTGGCTGGTGGTGTGCGTGTTCGCCGCCCTGCCCTTTTTGCTGACCCAACACATCAGCTACACCGACGCCTTCTTCGAAAGCATGTCCGGCATCACCGCCACCGGCGCCACCGTACTCAGCGGGCTGGACAGCATGTCGCCGGGCATCCTGATGTGGCGTTCGATGCTGCACTGGCTCGGCGGTATCGGCTTCATCGCCATGGCGGTGGCGATCCTGCCGCTGCTGCGCATCGGTGGCATGCGCCTGTTCCAGACCGAATCGTCCGACCGTTCGGAAAAGGTCATGCCGCGCTCGCACATGGTCGCCAAGTCGATCGTCGGCGTATACGTCGGCTTTTCTGTGCTGGGTGCGCTGGCCTTCTGGTGGGCCGGCATGAGCCCGTTCGACGCCATCAACCACGCCATGTCGGCCATCTCCACCGGCGGATTCTCCACCTCCGACCAATCGCTGGCCAAGTGGGACATCCCAGCGGTGCACTGGGTGGCGGTGGTGGTGATGATCCTCGGCAGCCTGCCGTTCACGCTGTACGTGGCGACCCTGCGCGGCAACCGCAAGGCACTGATCCGCGACCAGCAGGTGCAGGGCTTGCTGGGCATGCTGGTCGTCACCTGGCTGGTGCTTGGCACCTGGTACTGGTACTCGACCAACCTGCACTGGCTGGATGCCCTGCGCCATGTGGCGCTGAACGTCACTTCGGTAGTCACCACCACCGGGTTCGCCCTGGGCGACTACAGCTTGTGGGGTAACTTCTCGTTGATGCTGTTCTTCTACCTGGGCTTCGTCGGTGGCTGCTCCGGCTCGACCGCCGGCGGCATCAAGATCTTCCGCTTCCAGGTGGCCTACATCCTGCTCAAGGCCAGCCTCAACCAGCTGATCCACCCCCGCGCGGTGATCAAGCAGAAGTACAACGGGCACCGCCTCGACGAAGATATCGTGCGCTCGATCCTGACCTTCTCGTTCTTCTTCGCCATTACCATCTGCGTAATGGCCTTGCTGCTGTCGTTGCTGGGCGTCGACTGGATGACCGCGCTGACCGGCGCCGCAGGGACCGTTTCCGGCGTCGGCCCGGGCCTGGGCGAAGTGATCGGGCCGTCAGGGAACTACGCCACGCTGCCGGACGCCGCCAAATGGATTCTTGCCGGCGGCATGTTGCTCGGCCGCCTGGAGATCATCACGGTGCTGGTGCTGTGTATGCCGGCGTTCTGGCGTCACTGACGCCTTCGCTGTCCCCGCCTAGGCGGGCACGGTACTCGCTGGGGGTCACATCGAACCAGCGGCGGAAGGCGCGGTAGAAGTTGCTCGGGTCGGCGAAGCCCAACAGGTACGCGGTTTCCAGCAGGGTCATGCCTGGCTGGGCAAGGTATTGCTCGGCCAACTCGCGGCGGGTGTCGTCCAGCAATGCCTGGAAGCTGGTGCCCTCTTCCTGCAGGCGCCGCTGCAGGGTGCGCTGGGACAGGTGCAGCGCCTGAGCCAGGGTTTCCCGTTTGGGTTCGCCTTGCGGCAGGATGCGGCACAGCACCTGACGGACCCGATGGGTCACTCGGCTTTCCGAGAAACGCGCCAGATATTCCCCGGCAAAGCGGTCATGCAAGATGGCCATTGCTTCGTTGGCCGTTGGCAGGGGGGCTTCCATGTCGGCGCGCTCGAACACCAGGGCGTCGTGCGGCGCCCCGAACACCAGTGGGGAATGGAACGCCACCTTGTAAGGCTCGATGTTCTTCGGTTGCGGCCCCTGAACCAGTACCCGCCGTGGCTGGATCGGCCGGCCACTGAGCCACTTGCACAATGCCAGCGCGCAGGCCAGCGACGCCTCGGCGCTGTGCCGGGTGGGTGGGAGGTGATCACCGTGCACGGTAAGAATCAGTGAATAGCCTTCAGGCCCCAGGCGGAAACTCAGGTCGGAGCTTTCGGCAATGATGCGCTGATACCGCACAAGGCGGTCGAAACCTTCGGCAAGGGTGCGGCTGGACATCAACGCATAGCCCACCACATGGAACGACGCTGGCCGCACCACCCGCGCCATGTTCAGGCCAATGGCTTCGTTGCCCGACAGCTCGACAGCCAGTTGCCAGAGGCGGGTCATGGCGTCTTGTGGGAAGCGGGCGTCCGGGTCGTCAAGGGCGGCGAAATCCAAACCGAGCTGCCTGAACATGGCTGGGCAATCGAGCCCTTCCAGCTCCAGCGCTTTCACAATCCCTGATGCCCAGCTGGCAGACGTTGTTCTCTCACTCATGACAGGCTTCTTCTTACCGCTTCATGCGGTGAACTCCAAGGATACTCAAATGGCGCCCGTGGTCACTGGCGAGCCCCGTCAATGACTCTAGACTCGATTCAGGCTCCACGCCGTGTATCCTGTCAAAAAGTGTTAATCCCGGAGCACTGCCCATGAACAGCACAGCGCAGTTTCGCAGTTTTGCCGAGTTCTACCCCTACTACCTGGGGGAGCACAACAACCCCACCTGCCGGCGCCTGCATTTCGTCGGCACCAGCCTGGTCATCGCCTTGTTGGCGTACACGATCGGTAGCGGCAAATGGCTGCTGCTGTTGGCGGTACCCCTGTTTGGCTATGGCTTCGCCTGGGTCGGCCACTTCTTTTTCGAGAAGAACCGCCCGGCGACCTTCAAGCATCCGCTGTACAGCCTGATTGGCGATTTCGCCATGTTCCGCGACATCCTGCTCGGCAGGATCAGCCTGTAGCGTCCTAAGCAGGCTCGCGCAGCGCCGCAGCAGCTTCAGCCTGCCGCGCCTGCGCGTCGGCCAGGCGGTACAGCTCGATGCTGCCGTCCCAATGCTCGATCAGCGCCGTGCACGACTCCACCCAATCGCCACAGTTGAGGTAATCCACCTCGCCGACCTTGCGGATCTCGGCGTGGTGAATATGCCCGCACACCACGCCATGAAAGCCCCGCTTGGTGCACTCATGGGCAATGGCATCCTCGAAGTCGCTGATGAAGTTCACCGCTCCTTTGACCTTGTGCTTGAGATACGCGGACAACGACCAGTAGCCATAGCCGTAGCGCGCACGCCAATGGTTGAGCCAGCGGTTGAGCACCAGGGTGAACTCGTAGGCGCGATCACCGAGAAAAGCCAGCCAGCGGTGATAGCGGGTGATCACATCGAACTGGTCGCCATGGATGACCAGCAGCCGGCGGCCATCGGCTGTCAGGTGCTCTGCTTCGTCCACCAGCTGGATGTTGCCCAGAATCAGCTTGGAGTAGCGGCGCAGGAATTCGTCGTGGTTGCCGGTAACGTAGATCACCTCGGTGCCGCGTTTGCTCAGGGTCAGCAGGCGGCGGATCACGTTGGTATGGGCTTGTGGCCAGTAGATGCCGCTGCGCAGCTTCCAGCCATCGATGATGTCACCGACCAGGTAGATGCGGTCGGCCTGGTAGCCCTTGAGAAACTGCGACAGGTGTTCGGCCTGGCAATCACGGGTGCCCAGGTGCACGTCGGAAATCCACAGGGTGCGCACGCGTTGCTTGCGCGACGGGCGAGAGAGTTCGGCATGGCTCATGGGCGGGCTCCGGCGCTGTTTGCTGGAGACTGGCAGGCGCGCATGACAGGTTGGTGGCAACCTTGTGACGGGTGATGGTCAGCCCACAATGCGGCACAATGGTGCCCTGCCCTGCGAGGACGCCCCATGACCGCCGGCCCGATTCTATCCCTGCGCCATTACCGTGACGAACTGATCGCCCACAGCCACGAGCACCCTCAGCTGGTGTTCGGCCTGCGTGGGCGGCTGGATTTCGAGGTGAATGGCCATGGGGCGCTAATCGACCGCCAGGGCCTGATCGTGGTGCCCGCTGGCGCCCATCACACCTGCGCCAGCGATGCGGGCAGCCATTGCCTGGTGCTCGATGTGCCGGGCGAACATTGGTTGCGTGAACAACTGGGCGAGCATGCCGATGCCAGCCAACGGTTGCTCGACCAGCCTGCCGCCATAGGCCTGGATGACCGCCAGCAGCAACTGGTGGATTGGCTGGCGGCAAGCGCGATGGACGACCCGCTGATTGCTCGCCAGGGTGCGGGATTGTTGCTGGCCAGTCTCAGCCCGACGGCTGCGGCCATCGTCGCCCCGAGCAAGCGCCTGCCCTATGCGGCCTTTGACCGGTATATCGAGGAACATGCGGCGTACCCGTTGCAAGTTGCCGATCTTGCACGGATTGCCGGATTGTCGAGTGCGCGACTGCATGCGCGGTTTGCCGCTGAATGCGCGATGACGCCGATGGACTACATTCGCCAGCGGCGCTTGCTCAAGGCGCGGCAGTTGGTTATTCAGACGCTGCTGCCAATGGGAGAGATTGCCGCGCAGGTGGGGTATGGCTCGCAGAGTGCGTTTTCGGCGGCGATGTTGCGGGCGTTCGGGTGTTCGCCGGGGGCGTTGCGGCGAGAGTCTGGCGATAAAGCACGCTAAGGGGGCGACAGAACTTGTTTGTCTGCGGCTTTACACTGAGCCTGTGCCGGCGTCATCGCGGATGAATCCGCTCCTACAGGTTGTGGGGTATCTGTAGGAGCGGATTCATCCGCGATGAGGCCGGCACTGACAACACACTCGCTCAAGGACCACCATGAACCACCGCACCGCCCTCGGCGCGCTGCACATCGGCGCACTGTTCTTCGGCCTCACCGGCGTTTTCGGCAAACTGGCCGCCAGCGCCAGCCCGTCCATCATCGTGTTCGGCCGTGCCGCCTTCGCGGTGCTCGCCCTGGCCCTGTTCGCCAGCCTTACCGGCCCGGGCTGGCGGCGCCTCAGCGGCCAGGACCTACGCCGCCTGCTGCTCGGCGGCGTGCTGCTGGCCGGCCACTGGGTCAGCTTCTTCATCGCCGTCAAAGTCGGCGGCGTCGCCATAGCCACCCTGGGCTTTGCCAGCTTCCCAGCGTTTACCGTTATCCTCGAAGGGATACTGTTCCGCGAACGTATCCGCCGCAACGAAGCGGTTCTGGTGATTCTGGTGAGCCTCGGCCTGGTGCTGGTGACCCCGTCATTCGACCTGGCCAGCGAAGCCACCGGCGGCCTGCTCTGGGCACTGCTTTCCGGCCTGCTGTTCTCGCTGCTGTCGCTGACCAACCGCGCCGGCTCCGGCCGCTTGCCGGCCGTGCAGGCAGCGCTGTGGCAAAACCTGGTGGTCGGCCTGTGCCTGCTGCCATTCGCCGCCCCAGGCCTTGGCGCCGTGGTCGCCATGGACTGGCTGTGGATCGCCCTGCTCGGCATCTTCTGCACCGGCGTCGCCCACAGCCTGTTCGTCGCCAGCCTGGCGGTGATCAAGGCGCGTACCGCTGCGGTGGTGTTCGGCATGGAACCGGTTTATGGCATTGCCGTGGCCTGGGTGGTGTTCGCCGAAACGCCCACCCTGCGCATGCTGCTGGGCGGTGCGCTGATCATCTTCGCCATCGTGCTGTCCAGCCGCCTGGCGGCCGAACAACCACCCAAGCAGCGCGAAGTGGCCGAGGGCGTCTGATCAACGATCGTTGTGGCCCAGGTCACGCTGCGGGTCGATCTGGTCGCGCACGCGCTGCTTGAGTACCTTGGCTTCGGGGAAGCCACCGTCGGCCTTGCGCTCCCAGATCTGTACGCCGTCGCAGGTGATGCGGAAGATGCCGCCGGTACCCGGTTCCAGCGCCACCCGGGCCAAATCATCGGTGAAGGTACTGAGCAGCTCCTGGGCCAACCAGGCGGCGCGCAGCAGCCACTGGCACTGGGTGCAATAGGTAATGACGATTTCCGGCTTGCTGTCGGCCATGATGGGCGATCTCCAGGTAGGGGGCCGCTTATACTAGCGGTCTTTAGCCCTCGGTTTGAGACTCACGATGCACCGCCTGCTGTTCTGCCTTTTGCTGACGCTCACTTCGCTCACGGTGCTTGCCGCCGAGCCGCCTCGCCCCAAGGTCGGTCTAGTGCTCTCCGGTGGCGCGGCCCGTGGCCTGGCCCACATCGGCGTGCTCAAGGCCCTGGAAGAACAGGGCGTGCGCATCGACGCCATTGCCGGCACCAGCATGGGCGCCGTGGTGGGCGGGTTGTATGCGTCGGGCTACAGCGTCGAAGAGCTGGAAAAACTCGCCACCACCCTTGATTGGCAGCAGGCACTGTCCGACGCGCCGCCGCGCAAGGATGTACCGTTCCGGCGCAAGCAGGACGACCGCGACTTCCTGGTCAAACAGAAGCTGAGCTTTCGCGACGACGGCAGCCTGGGCCTGCCACTGGGAGTTATCCAGGGCCAGAACCTCGCCCTGCTACTGGAGAGCAAGCTGGCCCACACCGCCGACACCCGCGATTTCGACAAACTGCCGATCCCGTTCCGCGCCGTCGCCACCGACATCGCCAGTGGCGAAAAAGTGGTGTTCAGTCGCGGCCACCTGCCCCAGGTGATCCGCGCCAGCATGTCGATCCCGGCAGTGTTCGCCCCGGTTGAGCTGGATGGCAGACTGCTGGTCGATGGCGGCATGGTCGACAACATCCCCGTCGACGTGGCGCGGGAGATGGGCGTGGACCTGGCCATCGTGGTCGACATCGGCACCCCGCTGCGCGACCGCAAGCAGTTGGCGACGGTGGTCGATGTGTTGAACCAGTCGATAACCCTGATGACCCGGCGCAATTCCGAAGAACAACTGGCCAGCCTGCAGCGCGACGACATCCTCATCCAACCCCAACTGGCCGCCTTCGGTGTTACCGACTTTGGCCGCGCCCGCGACATGATCGACGCCGGCTACCGCGCCACGCGCCTGCTCGATCCGCGCCTGGCCACGCTGCGCCAGCCCGAAGGCGACGCCGAGCTGGCCGTGGCGCGCTCGCCCCGCCAGCGCACGCCGGTGATCACTGCGATCAGGGTGGAGAACGATTCCAAAGTCAGTGACGACGTGATTCGCTACTACATCCGCCAGCCGATCGGCGAGCCGCTGGAGCTGGACCGCCTGCAGACCGACATGGGCACTCTCTACGGCCTGGACTACTTCGACCGCGTGCAATACCGCGTGGTGCACAAGGGCGACGACCATATCCTGGTGATCAACGCCCGGGGCAAGCGCGGCGGCACCGACTACCTGCGCCTGGGCCTGAACCTGTCCGACGATCTGCGCGGCGACAGCGCCTTCAACCTGGGCGCCAGCTACCGCGTCAATGGCATCAACCGCCTGGGCGCAGAGTGGCTGACGCGCGCGCAGATCGGCGACCAGCAGGAGCTGTACAGCGAGTTCTACCAACCGCTGGACGTGGGCTCGCGCTACTTCATCGCGCCTTATCTGGACTTCGGCTCGCAGAATATCGAGGCCACCCTGGACAACGACCCGGTCGCAGAGTACCGCCTTGAACGCTACGAGTTCGGCCTCAACGTCGGCCGCCAGATCGGCACCTATGGCGAGGTACGCCTGGGCGTGGGCAAGGCCTGGGGCGAAGCCGAGGTGCGCATCGGCGATCAGGATTTGCCCAAGTTCAGTTTCAACGAAGGCTTCTACGAGCTGAAATATTCGTTCGACACCCTCGACAACGTGTACTTCCCGCACAGCGGTGAAGACCTCGGCCTGACCCTGCGCAAGTACGACAAATCGCTCGATTCGGATGAGGATTACCGGCAGTGGCTGCTCAACCTGGACAAGGCCATCAGCAGCGGGCCGAACACCTGGGTGTTTGGCGGGCGTTATGGGCGCACGCTGGACCCCACCGAAGTGGTGCCGTCGAGTTTTGTGATGGGCGGTGCGCGGGAGCTCTCGGGGTTCCGCCAGGATTCGGTGTCAGGGCAGAACATCAGCCTGCTGCGCGTGGTTTATTACCGGCGCCTCACCCCGCGTGGCTACCTGCCGCTGGACTTCCCGCTGTACATCGGCGGCTCGCTTGAGCGTGGGCGGGCGTGGAACAACGACAATGAGTTCGACAGTGGCTACATCAATGCGGCGAGTGTGTTCCTGGGGCTGGAAACACCGCTGGGGCCGTTGAACCTGACGTATGGGGCCAACAGTGCGCATGAACAGGCGGTGTATCTGAACCTGGGGCATACCTTCTAGGGCCGCAAGGCGGCCCCGGCCTTTCAGGACTTTTCGAGGTTGGCGAGAATCTTGGCATGGACGCGCATGCACACCTCAAGGTCCGCCTCATCCACGCCCGTGAACAGCTCCAGGCGCAAGGCATTGGCGATGGTCTCGATCTGCTCGATCAAGGGCTTTGCCGGTGGGCACAGCTGAATCTTCTTCGCCCGCCGGTCTTCCAGCACGGCATGGCGCCGCACCAGGCCCTGGCTTTCCAGGCTGTCGAGCAAGCGCGCAAGGGTCGGGCCTTCAACGCCGACACTCTGGGCCAGTTCGCGCTGGGTCGGCGCTTCTTCGAAACGCGCCAGGTGCAGCAACACCAGCCAGCGCGCCTGGGACAGGTTGAGCCCGGCCAGGCGGCGATCCAGCTCGGCGCGCCAGCCGCGGGACATCTGCGCCAGCTGCATGCCGAAGCGGTGTTGATTGTCGGTCAGGGGCATAAGCAACTCATTGACTAGAACTAATTATTAGTCAGCTAACCATGCCCCGGACCATCAGGCAAGGCTGCCTGATGCGCAAACGACCGATAATCGTCAAAAAGGATGACAACGGTCAGAGGATGTCCGAAATGTCCCCCGATCAGAGCTCGAATTCCGCCGCCAGTGCCGCACGTACGCAATACAGCACCCCTTCTGGAATGCGCCCACCAAACAGTGGCGCGATGGCCGACACCGGCGGCAACTCCCCTTCGCCGTCGAGGAATGCATCCTGCACTTCCATCAGCAAATCTTCGGGCAGGTCCAACGCCTGGTCCAGGCTCAATTCGTGGCGGCCGATGGCTTCGGCCAGCAGGCTGTAGACGTTCTTCTCGCTGCAATTGAGCTGGCCGGCGATCTGTGCCGGGGTCATGCCGGCACGGGCCAGACTGACCAGCTCGTGGCGCAGGTCGAGGACCACCTTGGGCGCCTCCTGCGTGCCACCGGCACCATTGAGCACTTCGAGGAAGGCCTGGCCGTAACGTTCCAGTTTGCGTGCACCCACGCCGCTGACCTGGGCCATGTCGCTGAGGCTGGTCGGTTGGCTGCGCAGCATCTCCAACAGGGTGGAATCGGGGAAGATGACGTAGGGCGGCACGCTGTGCTCCTCGGCCAGTTTGCGCCGCAGTGTGCGCAGTTCTTCCCACAGTTCGCGCTCCTCGGCGCGCACCAGCTGGCTGGCCGGGCTGCCGCCGCTGGAAGAAGCCTTGGCCACGGTCTGCGGCTTGAGGTCGCGGCGCAACTGCAAGGTCACCTCGCCGCGCAGCAGTGGCCGGCAACTGTCGGACAGACGCAGGCCGCCATAACCCTCCAGGTCGATGTCCACCAGGCCCCGCGCCACCAGCTGGCGGAACAATGAACGCCATTCCACCTCGGCGATCGCCTTGCCCACGCCGAACACCGCGAGTTTTTCGTGGCCGAAATTGCGCACTTTCTCGGTGTCTTTGCCCAGTAACACGTCGATCAGGTGGCCGACGCCGTAGCGCTGGCCGGTACGGAAGACCGCCGACAGTGCCTGGCGCGCAGGCTCGGTGGCATCCCAGGTCTGGACCTTGTCGACGCAGTTGTCGCAATGCCCGCACGGCTGTTCGAGCACTTCGTCGAAATAGGCCAGCAGCGACTGGCGGCGGCAGCGGGTTTCCTCGCACAGCGCCAGCATGGCGTCGAGCTTGTGCTGCTCCACGCGCTTGTGGCGCTCGTCACCTTCGGAGTTCTGCAGCATCTGCTTGAGCATCACCATGTCCTGCAGGCCGTAGGCCATCCAGGCATCGGACGGCAGGCCATCACGGCCGGCGCGACCGGTCTCCTGGTAGTAGGCTTCGAGCGACTTCGGCAGGTCGAGGTGTGCGACGAAACGTACGTTGGGCTTGTCGATGCCCATGCCGAACGCGATGGTGGCGACCATGATCAGCCCTTCCTCGTTGAGGAAACGGTGCTGGTTGGCCGAACGGGTTTCCGCCGCCAGGCCGGCGTGGTAAGGCAGCGCCGGGAAGCCCTGTTCGCACAGGTAGGCAGCGGTCTCATCGACCTTCTTGCGCGACAGGCAATAGACGATGCCGGCGTTGCCACGGCGCTCGGCGAGGAACGTCATCAGCTGCTTGCGCGGCGACTCCTTGGGCACGATGCGATAGAAGATGTTCGGCCGGTCGAAACTCGACAGGAAGCGTTCGGCGCCCTGCAGGTGCAGGCGCTGGACGATCTCCTCGCGTGTGCGCATGTCGGCGGTGGCGGTCAGGGCGATGCGCGGCACGTGCGGGAACAGCTCGGCCAACTGGCCCAGCTGCAGGTATTCCGGGCGGAAATCATGGCCCCATTGCGAAACGCAGTGCGCCTCGTCGATGGCGAACAGAGACACATCCAGCCCGCTCAAAAAGTCCAGCATGCGCGGCTGCACCAGGCGTTCCGGCGCCAGGTACAGCATCTTCACTTCGCCACGGCGCAGGCGCCCGGCCAAGTCACGCTGCTGCTCAGCGCTCAGGGTGGAGTTCAGCGCAGCTGCCGCGACGCCGAGTTCATCGAGGGTGGCGACCTGGTCGTCCATCAGCGCGATCAGCGGCGACACCACCACGGTCAGGCCCGGGCGCAACAACCCCGGCACCTGGAAGCACAACGACTTGCCGCCGCCGGTGGGCATCAGCACCAGGGCATCGCCGCCATTGGCCACGCATTCGATGATCGCTGCCTGGCGCCCACGGAAACTGTCGTAGCCGAAGATATCCTTGAGAACGCGCTGAGCCTGTTCGAGCATGTGCAACTCCACAAATCGCCGTACCATCCTGGACACAGGCTGGACGAAAAACCCGCTCCGCACACGCCAAATGCGTAAGCGGCTTTTACCAGAGGGCCGGCAAACCTTGCCCCTGGGTGAAAAACCGCGAAGTATACCCCAGTGCCGACTCGCGCAGGATGCCCCGGTGACAGACGTTCCCTTTGCCCCGGCATCGCCGCAAGGTGCTAGAATTCAGCATCGTATATTCCCCAAGGTAGCCCTGTAATGTCCTTCGCCGAGCAACTGACCCGCCTGCAAGCCTTCCTCGACGCCGACGAACTGCACGAAGAAGCGCTGGACTACGTCGCCGCCCACGGCTACCTGACCGCGCTGTCGATCTGCTCGGAGGAGGTGCCTGAGCGTGAATGGATCGACGCGCTGTTCGCCGAAGAACCCCATTACGCCAGCGATGCCCAGCGCACTGAAATCGAAGCGACCCTGGTTGCACTGAAGGGCCACATCGCCCGCCAGCTGGCCAGCGACGACGAGTTCGACCTGCCGTGCGAGCTGGACCTGACCGACGAGCCGGACGATTCCGACCTGCGCGGCTGGTGCATCGGTTTCATGGAAGGCGTGTTCCTGCGCGAAGAGGCCTGGTTCGAGAACGCCGAAGAAGAAGTCAGCGAGATGCTGCTGCCGATCATGGTCGGCTCGGGCCTGTTCGACGAACAACCGGAGTTCGCCGACATCGCCAGCAACGCCAACCTGCAGGACGACATGATCGTGCAGATCCCGGAAGCGTTGAGCGCACTGTTCCTGCTGCTGCACGCCCCTGAAGAGAAGCCGGCGCTGCTCAAACCGCGCCACCACTGAGTTGGCCGTGCGCTACCTGCTGCTGGCCATCGGCTGGCTCAGCGTCGCGCTGGGAGTGCTGGGGATCTTCCTGCCGGTGTTGCCCACCACCCCCTTCCTGCTGTTGGCGGCGGCCTGCTTTGGCCGCAGCTCGCCACGCTTTCATCACTGGTTGATCAACCACCCCCAGCTGGGGCCGTGGATCCGTGACTACCTGAGCGGCGCGGGCATTCCGCTCAAGGGCAAGGTCTACGCGATCGGGCTGATGTGGGCGAGCATCGGCCTGTCCTGCTACCTGGTGCCGCTGTTCTGGGCGCGGGCGTTCATGCTCACCAGTGCGGTGCTGGTGAGCGTGTACATTCTCAGGCAGAAGACGTTGCGCAAGCCGGGTTGAGCCCATCGCCGGCATGGCGATGGGCTGTACCGTGCAACTCAGACCGTATCCACCTTCAACGAGTGATCATCCAGCATCCCATTGATGATGGTCGCCGTATCATGCCCCGCCGAAATCACCCCACCCGCCCCTGCCGTCACCCCGTAATGCTGGGCCAGGTCGACCCCGGCCAGGTCGATGGTCTGAGTTGGCGCAGCCCCCGCCACGCTGCTGACTTCGATGGTCGACACCACATTCTCCCCCGAGCCACTGACCTTGAAGTGAAGGTAATCATCCAGTGACGACGCCGTGGCATGCTCGCCCTGCAGCAGTTGCGACAGGTCGAGCTTGTCGCTGCCGGGGGTGAAGTCGGTGACGGTGTCGTGGCCGCTGTCGCCCTTCTGCCAGACGAAGGTGTCGTTGCCATTGCCGCCCGTCAGCGTGTCGTTGCCTGGCCCGCCAATCAGGATGTCATTGCCGTCTCCGCCCTTGAGCACATCGTTGCCCGCACCGCCGTTGAGCACGTTGTCGGCGCTGTTGCCGATCAAGGTGTCGCCGTAATCTGAGCCGACCAGGTTATGGATACCGTTCAAGGTTTCCACACCGGCACCACCGGTGTCCTGTGGCCCTTCATGGCCGAGGTCGATGGTCACCGCACCCTTGGCCAGGGCGTAGTTGGCCGTGTGGCCGTTGTGCTCGTCGCCAGCGGGGGCATGCGCCTCCAGCGAAGCGATGTCGACCGGGCTGGAGAGGCCGGCGGCACCATGATCACTGCCTCCCATGTGTGGCGACGGTTCCTGGGCATTTGCATAGTCGAGCACCAGGCTCAGTTTGTAGCTTTCGCCACCCTTGCTCGCACCCTGTGGGTCGCTGACGTGAATGCTGTACACACCGTCATGGCTGGCCGTGAAGCTGTCGCCGGCAGCGATGGACTGATAGCTGCCGCCGGCATCCTTCCATTCCAGCGCCAGGTTGCCATCGTGCGCGTCGTGGTTCAGCTGCAGGGTTTCGCCTTTGCGCAGGCTGACGTTGATCACTTCTTCCGCATTACCCTGAGCGGCGGCAGTACCGCTGGCGCCGAGGTAGCCGAGCACTACCAGCGCGGCGGTCATGCTGCTCGCATCCAGGGTGAACGAGCCGCGATCGACAACCCGCTGCTCCTGGCCTCTGCCATACCCGTCGGCACATCCGGACATGGAATTGTCGTGCACGTTGATGGTGATGACTGCAGTGCTTTCGTCGCCGTCGCCATCACGGATGGTGTAGACGAAGGTGTCGGTGGCGTCGCGCGGCGCCGCGACATTCGGGTCGGAGTGGTACACCGCATTGCCCTGGGCATCCAGGGTGAGGTAACCGAACTGGCCCGCGACATGGCTGCCGAGTTGGCCGATGGCCGAGTTGGACGTATCGTGCCCGGCGCGCACACCGACGACATAGCCACAGTCGGCAGGCACATCGGCACCGATCGCGTCGTTGTACAGGACGTTGCCACGCACCTCATCGCCTTTGCTGACGCTGACGAAGTCGCAATGCGCCTGCGGCACGTCGTCGACAACGGTGATGCGGACGGTGCTGGTGGTCCAGTTGCCTACCGTGTCTTCGACTCTGTAAGTGAAAGACTCGCTGACGGTGTTGGCACCGTCGTTGGCGTGCGGCTGCGAATTCGCTGGCGAGGTCAACGTGTAGGTGTAGGAACCATCCGCATTCAAGTGAATCTGGCCGAACTGGCCGACGGCATTGCCGATGAGGGTGTAGGTCAATGCCCCTACCCCACCGCCGACCTGCCCGACCAGGCTGCCGGATGCGGTTTCTGCAGGCGAACAAGGGGCGCTGCCGTTGACGCTGCCAGCCGCCAGATCATGGCCGTCCTTGTGCAGGTCCAGGGCTTTCTCGAACACCGTGACCCCGCCATCGCCACACGGGTGCAGCGACTGGTCGTGGACATTGATGGTCACGACTGCGGTGCTTTCGTCGCCATCGCCATCGCGAAGGGTGTAGACGAAGGTGTCGATCGCGTCCCGCGGCGCGACGGCATTGGGGTTGGAGTGATACTCCGCGTTGCCTTGGGCGTCGATGGTCAGGTAGCCGTACTGGCCATAGACATGGCTATTGAGTTGGCTAATGGCGGAGCTTGAGGTGTCATGACCGGCGCGAACACCGACCACGTAGGCACCGTCGCTCAGGGTGTCTGCACCGACCACATCGTTGTACATCACGTTGCCGCGCACCACGTCACCTTTGGCCACGCTGACGAAGTCGCAATGGGCTTGGGGAACGTCATCGACAATGGTGATCTTGACGGTGCTGGTGGTCCAGTTGCCGACCGTGTCTTCTACCCGGTAGGTGAAGGATTCGGTAAAGGTATTGGCGCCGTCGTTGGCATGGACCGGCGAGTTCGCTGGCGACGTTAAGGTGTAGGTGTAGGAACCGTCAGCGTTCAGGTGCATTTGGCCGAACTGGCCGACGGCATTGCCGACCAGCGTGTAGGTCAATGCCCCCACGCCACCGGCGACTTGCCCGACCAGGCTGCCCGAGGCAGTCTCGCGGGCCGAGGCCGGGTCGCTGCCCGTGACAGTGCCCGCCGCCAGGTCATTGCCGTCTTTGTACAGGTCCAGCGCGTTCTCGTAGACCCACACGCCACCATCGCCACACGGCTGCAGCGCTGGGTTGTGCACGTTGATGGTGACCGTCGTGGTGCTCTCGTCACCGTCGGCGTCGCGAATGGTGTAGACGAAGCTGTCCAAGGCATCGCGCGGCGCCACGGCATCGGGGTTGGAGTGGTACACGGCATTGCCCTGGGCATCGAGGGTCAGGTAGCCGTACTGGCCCTGCACCTGGGTGTTGAGCTGGCCGATGGCGGATGTGGACGTATCGCTACCCGCGCGAACGCCAACCACATATTGCCCGTCACTGCGGGTATCGGCGCCGACCACGTCGTTGTACATCACGTTGCCGCACACCACCTCGCCCTTGTAAACACTGACGAAATCGCTGTTGGCCGTGGGTACGTCGTCGACGATGGTGATGACGATGCTGCTGGTGGTCGAATGGCCGAGCGAATCCTGCACCTGGTAGGTGAAGGTTTCGGTCACGCTGTTCGCACCATCGTTGGCGTGAGTCGGCGAGTTGGCCGGGGAAGTCAGGGTGTAGGTGTAGGATCCATCGGCATTCAGATGGATCTGGCCGTATTGACCTACAGCATTGCCGACCAACGTGTAGGTCAGTGCGCCCACGCCGCCGCTGGTCGAACCAGCCAGGGTGCCGGAGGCCGTTTCCTGGGTTGAGCCCGGTTCACTGCCGGTCACGCTGCCGGCCGCCAGGTCGTTACCGTCCTTGTGCAGGTCCAGGGCCTTCTCGTAGACCGTGACGTCACGGTCTTCGCAGGTCATCAACGCCGTGTGCACGTTGATGGTCAGGGTCGTGGTGCTCTCGTCGCCGTCGGCATCGCGGATGGTGTAGACGAAGGTATCGACGGCATCGCGTGGCGAGGCGACGTTGGGGTTGGAGTGATACTCGGCGTTGCCGTAGGCATCGATGGTCAGGTAGCCGTACTGGCCGTTGACCTGGGTGTTGAGCTGGCCGATCGCCGACGTGGACGTGTCACTGCCGGCGCGCACGCCAACCACATACTGGCCGTCTGCACGAGTGTCGGCGCCGACCACGTCGTTGTACATCACGTTGCCGCTCACGACATCGCCTTTGGCCACGCTGACGAAATCGCTGTTGGCGGTCGGCACGTCGTCGACGATGGTGATGACGATAGTGTTGGTGGCCGTATTGCCCAGCGAATCCTGCACCTGGTAGGTGAAGGTCTCGGTCACGGTATTGGCACCATCGTTGGCATGGGTCGGGGAATTGGCAGGAGAAGTCAGGGTGTAGGTGTAGGAGCCGTCCGCGTTCAGCTGGATCTGGCCGTATTGGCCTACGGCGCTGCCAACCAAGGTAAAGGTCACGGCACCCACGCCGCTGACCACCACCATGCCCGAGGCCGTCTCGTGGGTGGAGCCAGGGTTGCTGCCGGTCACCGTGCCCGCTGCCAGGTCGCTACCGTCCTTGTGCAGGTCCAGCGCATTTTCATAAACCGTGACATCGCGATCCGCGCACACGATCAAGCCGTTGTGCACGTTGATGGTGATGGTCGTCGTGCTTTCGTCGCCGTCGGCGTCACGAATGGTGTAGACGAAGGTGTCGACGGCATCGCGTGGCGAGGCGATGTTGGGGTTGGAGTGATACTCCGCATTGCCGTAGGCATCGATGGTCAGGTAGCCGTACTGGCCGTTGACCTGAGTATTGAGCTGGCCGATGGCCGAGCTGGAGGTATCGTTGCCGGCGCGCACACCGACCACATACTGGCCGTCGCCACGGGTATCGGCGCCGACCACGTCGTTGTACATCACATTGCCGCGCACCACATCGCCTTTGAACACGCTGACGAAGTCGCTGTTGGCAGTAGGAACATCGTCGACGACGGTGATGACGATGGTGCTGGTGATCGTGTTGCCCAGCGAATCTTGCACCTGGTAGGTGAAAGATTCGGTCACGGTGTTCGGACCATCGTTGGCATGGGTCGGCGAGTTTGCAGGAGAAGTCAGGGTGTAGGTGTAGGAGCCGTCCGCATTCAGGTGGATCTGGCCGTATTGACCTACAGGGTTGCCGACCAGGGTGTAGGTGAGCGTACCGACTCCACCACTGGCCGAGCCGACCAAGGTGCCGGTAGCAGTTTCCTGGTTCGAACTCGGATCGCTACCAGTGACGCTGCCCGCCGCCAGGTCGTTGCCATCCTTGTGCAGGTCGAGGGCTTTTTCGTACACGGTGACATCACGGTCTTCGCAGGCCATCAACGAGTTGTGCACGTTGATGGTGATGGTCGTGGTGCTCTCGTCGCCATCGGCATCGCGAATGGTGTAGACGAAGGTGTCGACGGCATCCCGCGGGGAGGCGATATTGGGGTTGGAGTGATACTCGGCATTGCCCTGGGCATCGATGGTCAGGTAGCCGTACTGGCCGTTGACCTGGGTGTTGAGCTGGCCGAAGGCTGAGCTGGAGGTGTCGCTGCCGGCACGCACACCGACCACATACTGGCCATCGCCACGGGTATCGGCACCGATCACATCGTTGTACATCACGTTGCCGCGCACCACGTCGCCCTTGGCCACGCTGGTGTAGTCGTCATGCGCCTGCGGAAGATCATCGACGATCTTGACCTCCAGGCTGCCGGTGGCGGTGCTGCCGTCGACATCCTTGGCAACCACCTGGAAGTGTTCGCTGATGCTGTTGCTGCCATCGCCGTTGGGGTGGTTTTCGTTGTCCAGCAGGGTGTAGCTGTAGCTCACCACCCCGGTTGCGGGGTTGTAGCCGGTGATGGTCAGGGCGTTGCCTTCGGGCGTGACGATCGACTGCGGGAAGCCCGCCGCCACACCGCCACTGATCACGCTGATACCGCCCACCGTCAGGCTCTGCAGGCCGTCTGGCGCGGTGACCTTGAAGGTGCCTTGCTGGGTCAGCGCGCCAGCATCCGGGGCACTGCCGTCGTGCAGGTTCTTCTCGTAGACCGTCACTTCACCGCCCTGCGCATCGAGGCCGTCGAGTTTCACCGGGTCGTCGAGGTTGTTGATGTTCAGCGTCAGCGTCGCACTGCTGCTGTCGCCGTCGGCGTCCTTGATCGTGTAGGTGAAGGTCTCCACGCCATGGCCGCCACCGCCCAGGTTCTTGAAGTCCGGGTCGCTGGTGTTGAGGGTGTAGGTGTAGGAACCGTCCTCAGCCAGCACCAGCGTGCCGTAGGTGCCGGTGAAGGTACCGGCGATGACCGGGCCGCCGGGAACGCGATCGGCGCCCTGCACATCGTTGCTCAGCACATTGCCGGTCAGCTCGATGTGCTGCTCGGTGGCCGAGAGCGGGTTGCTATCGTCGACGGCCTTGGGCACGTCGTCACGAATGATCACATCCAGCGATCCTTGGGCGACATCGCCGTCGCTGTCGCTGACCAGCACCGGCAGGTGCTCGCTCAGCGCGTTGGTACCTGCGCCGTCGGCGTGCTGTTCGGCGCCGGTCAGGGTGTAGCTGTAGCTGACCACGCCCGTGGTCGGGTTGTAACCCGTTATGGTCAGGGTGTTGCTCAAGCCGGTGGTGATCGACTGGCCGACGCCAGTCACCACGCCCGCGGTGACCACGTTGATGCCGCCGACACTTAGGTTGTGCACGCCGTCCGGGGCCACCACGGTGAAGCTGCCGGTTTGGGTCAGGGCTGCTGGATTGCTGGCCGAGCCCAGAGGCAGGTTGGCCTCGTCGAGGACCAGTTCGCCAGGGTTCACATCCAGCCCACGCAATTCGACCGGTCGATCCGGAGTGTCGGGTATCAACGGTGGGTTTGGCTGTTCGGGGGGAGTGGGTTGGCCTGGCGGGTTGGGCTGGCCCGGTGGCAGACCACCGTTGCCGCCGTTGTCTATGCCACCACCGTTGCCACCGTTGCCTGAACCGAAGACGTCGCGTCCACGGCCACTGTCCAGATCTCCGACGTAGCGGTTGGCAAGCTCCGGAATGCCATTGAAGCCTGCCGTCGGGAAGCCTATCTGCGGGTCTACCCGATCAGCCACCTCGGTCAGCAGGACAAAACTGTGGCCGCCGCCCAATGCCCCCGGTGCACTGCTGCCATTAGCTCCGGCAGCAGGCGCTTCAGCGGTGGTAGTAGGGTCGTCACCTGCGGCAATCGCCTGCTGGATGCGCTCGACATCACTCAGCTGGGCATCGCTCGGCGGGCCGTCCTGGGTCTGCACATGAGCTGCCTGATTGGCCAGCAAGTCCGGAGTCATGGTCAGACTGCTGTCGCGCCCCAGTGTCAGCTCGGCGCCATTCTGCAAGCGCACGGCCACGGCGCCAACAGCACCGGTTTCCAGCTGCTCGCCCGCGAACAGGCGGTCGCCCTCGATCAAGGGGCGCCGGCTACCGTCGCTGCCAACGGCGAAGACCTGACCCACCACCTTGCTGACCACACCGACCAATTTAGCCATGAGTGCACGCCTCCCCTTACCGATTGGCTACACAGCCAACGACATGGCGGGTGGGTCAACGGTTTCGCGCCCGAGTGTTTCAACGGTGAGAATCGTTCTCTCAGACCACTACTTTGGCGATAGTCGCAATGTAAGATTGCCATCGTTAGATGCCAAAATTTTGTCGCCAAATTCCGCTTTCACCTAACCGTCTTGCGTCCTTAGCTGGAAAAAATCTGGAACTCGCTCCGACGCCGGAAACTCGCATGCTGTGGCGGCATCCGAAATCGCTTGAGTGAAACAATGTCTTGGTTTTTGATAGATCGCATAAGTTTTTTTTCGCATAGCCCTTATGAAAAAATCTTCTTAGCTCGCGCGTTAAATGTTCTTAGCTCTGTTGTTACAAACGTGAAACTATTTAAATTATAAAAATCGTCATTTTATTGGCGACTAGCAAGGCCATTTTAGGACCAGGGAGAAGTACCCCATGCGCGTTTTAACCCCCATCACCAGTGCAATTCTGTTGGCCATGGCGTGCGCCAACGTTCAGGCGATGTCACTCAACGAGGCTGTCCAGAGCGCCGTGGACTATCACCCGGAAATCAGCTCCAACCGCAACAGCAAGCTGTCGGCTGATGAGGATGTGAAATTCGCCCGTGGCGGGTACTTCCCAACCGTCGACCTGGTTGCCGGTTACGGCAGGCAGCGTTCAGACAACATCAACACCCGCGGCGTGAATGCCGATGGCACCCGCAACCACAACAAAGAGACGCTCAACTACACCCAGTCGGAGCTGCGTCTTCGGCAAATGATCTTCGACGGCTTCAACACCTCCAACGAAGTCGGGCGCACCCAGGCGGTGGCAACGTCGCGTGCCTACTACACCCAGGCGGTCGCCCAGGATGTTGCCCTGCGCGCCATCGAGGTGTACCTCGAAGTGCTCAAGCGCCGGGAGCTGGTGACCCTCGCCAAGAACAACCTGCAGGCTCATCTGCGCGTCAACGACCAGATCGGCCTGCGCAGCGAACGTGGCGTCGGCAGCACCGCTGACCTCGACCAATCCCGGGCCCGTCGCGCCCTGGCGGAGAACAACCTGGACACCGCCGAAGTCGACCTGGCCGATGCCGAGGCCAATTTCTACAGCGTGGTCGGCCGCCTGCCAGACGAACTGGAAGGCCCGCAATCGGTGAAGGTGGAAATGCCGGGCACCCTCGACGAAGCCCGCGAAGGCATGCGCCAGAACAACCCGTACCTGAAATCCGCCCAAGCCGACGTCAACGCTGCCGAGCAGCAATACGAAGTGGCCAAGTCGCCGTTCTATCCACGCCTGGACGCGGTATTGGCCACCGGTGCCAACAACAATCTGGGTGGCGAGAAAGGCCACAGCAACAACGACTGGCAGGCCGGCGTCGAACTCAGCTACAACCTGTTCCGTGGCGGCAGCGACAAGGCGCGCCTGCAGTCCGATGCGCACAAGATCAACCAGGCCCTGGATATCCGCAACAACGCACTGCGCGAGCTGACCGAAAACCTCAGCCTGGCCTGGAACGCCATGAACAATGCGCGCAAGCAGACCCCGACCGCGCGCGAATATGCCGAGACCACCCAACGCGTGCGCGCCGCCTATCAGGACCAGTTCGGCCTCGGCCAACGCACCCTGCTCGACGTGCTCGACAGCGAAAACGAACTGTACAACGCCAACCGTCGCTACA
Source organism: Pseudomonas sp. NPDC090233 (assembly GCF_044772285.1). Classification (NCBI taxonomy): domain Bacteria; kingdom Pseudomonadati; phylum Pseudomonadota; class Gammaproteobacteria; order Pseudomonadales; family Pseudomonadaceae; genus Pseudomonas; species Pseudomonas sp. NPDC090233. Next base: position 68,952 of record NZ_JBIVYQ010000009.1, read on the forward strand.
CCGAAGTGCGTTACACCGAGGAATATTCGATGTACCGCGTGCTGGCGACCATGGGTGAGCTGCTGAGCAAACAGCGCATTTCTCTGCCGCCGGAAGCCATCGCCACCAACGAAGTGCGTACTGAAGCGCGGTTACCCGACATGCGCTGACGCCAGCGCTCAGCAGGCAGGGATCGCCAGGCATCACCCCCATCCACCGAGGCGGGAGTAGTCCATCGTGACCAGTATGCAAAGCGCGCAACCGCGCCCCGATGTCGATGACCCGCTGCTCGATGGCCTGCTGATCCTCTGCCGCTTGCACGGCCGGCCCGCCAGCCGCGCCAGCCTCAGCAGCGGTCTGCCCCTGCTGCACCAGCGCCTGGGGCCGGACCTGCTGCCACGGGCGGCAGCCCGTGCCGGTTTGCAAGGGCGCGTCCTGCAGCGTGAGCTGGAAGCCATTTCCCCCCTCAACCTGCCGGTGCTGCTGTTGCTCAACGACGGGCGCAGCGCCGTGCTGCAGCGCTGGGGCGACGATGGCCGGGCGCTGATCCTGCCCTGCGAAGCCGAAGGCGGCGAACAATGGGTCGAGCGCGAGGCGCTGCAGCAGGCTTACAGCGGCCACGCCCTGTTCGCCCGCCCTCGTCACACCCTCGAAGAAGTTCGTTCGCCGCTGTTGCCACGGGTCGAAGCTTGGTTCCGCGATACCCTGCGCCATTCCCGCTGGTTGTACGGCGATGCCCTGCTGGCCAGCCTGCTGATCAACCTGCTGGGCCTGATGGTGCCGCTGTTCGTCATGCAGACCTACGACCGCGTGGTGCCCAACCAGGCGCTGTCGACCTTGTGGGTGCTGGTTGCCGGCCTGTTCATCGGCACCGCCTTCGAGCTGGTGCTGCGCATGGTCCGCGCCCACCTGCTGGACCAGGCCGGCAAGAAGACCGACCTGATCCTCTCCGCCACCCTGTTCGAGCGCATCACCGGCATGGCCATGAAGGCCAAGCCCGCCAGCATCGGTGGCTTCGCCCAGAGCATCCACGACTTCCAGGGCCTGCGTGAATTCCTCACCGCCGTGACCCTGACCAGCATCATCGACCTGCCCTTCGTCGCCCTGATGTTGCTGGTGATCGGTCTGCTTGGTGGCTGGCTGGTGGTCATTCCGCTGATCGCCTTCCCATTGGCGGTGGGCTTTGCCCTGTTCATCCAGGCGCGCCTGCGCGACACCGTGCAAAAAAGCCTCAGCCTCGGCGCCGTGCGCCAGGCCCTGCTGATCGAAACCCTCGGCGGCCTGGAAACCCTCAAGGCCTGCGGTGCGGAAAGCGAGCGCCAGTACCAGTGGGAACACACCAACGGCGCCATGGCCCGCCTCGATGCCCACGCCCGCAACCTGTCGTCGCTGGCCAGCAACGGCACACTGTTCATCCAGCAGTTCTGCGGCATGGCCACCATCGTCGCCGGGGTATACAGCATCATCGCCGGCAACCTCAGCGTCGGCGCCCTGGTCGCCAGCTACATGCTCGGCAGCCGCGTGCTGGCGCCACTCGGCCAGATCGCCGGGCTGATCACTCGCTACCAGCAGGCACAGCTGACCATGCGCAGCACCGATGCGCTGATGGCCCTGCCCCAGGAACGCCTGGCCGAACAGCAGGCGCTGGAGCACACCACCCTCAAAGGAGGCCTGACCCTCAGCCATGTCAGCTTCCGCTACCCGGCGCAGACCAGCCCGGCGCTGCAGGATGTGAACGTGACCATCAAACCCGGCGAGCGCATCGGCATCATCGGCCGCAGCGGCTCGGGCAAGAGCACCCTGGGCCGCCTGCTGATGGGTTTCCATCACCCGGACGAAGGCCAGGTGTTACTGGATAACCTCGACCTGCGCCAACTGGACATCGCCGACCTGCGCAGCCAGCTCGGCTACGTCGCCCACGACCTGCCGCTGCTGGCCGGCAGCCTGCGCGACAACCTCACCCTCGGCGCGCGCCACATCAGCGATGCGCGCATGCTCGAAGTGGCCGAACTGACCGGCGTCAGCGAGCTGGCCCGGCAGCACCCGCACGGCTTCGACCGCCCAGTGGGCGAGCGTGGCCAGCTGCTGTCCGGCGGCCAGCGCCAGGCCGTGCTGCTGGCCCGCGCCCTGCTGCTGGAGCCGCCGATCCTGATCCTCGACGAGCCCACCAGCCACATGGACAACAGCAGCGAAGAGCAACTGCGCCAGCGCCTGCTCAGCTGGGTGCCGGGCAAGACCCTGCTGCTGGTCACCCACCGCACCTCGATGCTCAGCCTGGTGGACCGGCTGCTGGTGCTGGACAACGGCAAGATCGTCGCCGACGGGCCGAAGGATGCGGTCATCGACGCCCTGCGCAAAGGCCGCATCGGTGCAGCACTGTAGAACGGCAAGAACCCTGTAGGAGCGGCTTCAGCCGCGAAGCAAGCGAAGCGGTGGATGGCACCGGCTTCGCCGGTGTTCGCGGCTGAAGCCGCTCCTACAGGGGGTTCACTAAATCAATGAGTCACCGTTTGTTCTGTGGGAGTTAGGCCATGACCACAAGCCACAGCGTACGCAGTTCACACGCAAGCACCAGCCCGCGCACCGAGCGCGACTACATGCCGGAGCTGGCCAGCGCCACCCTGCAGGACTCCCCGCGCCTGTCGCGCCTGACCGTGTGGCTGGCGGCCGCATTGCTGTTGGTTGCCGTGGTCTGGGCCAGCCTGGCGGTGCTCGACGAAGTGACGGTCGGCGAAGGCAAGGCGATCCCGTCGAGCAAGGTGCAGGTGGTGCAGAACCTCGAAGGCGGCATCGTCACCGAAATCTTTGTACGCGAAGGCCAGATGGTGGAAAAAGGCGCAACGCTGCTGCGCCTGGACGATACGCGGTTCAAGTCCAACAAAGGCGAAAGCGAGGCTGACCGCTATGCCCTCACCGCCCAGGTTGAACGGCTCTCAGCCGAGGCTGAAGGCAAGCCGTTCGTGCTCTCTGACGAAGTACGTGCCAAGGCGCCGCAAGTAGCCGAGGACGAGCTGTCGCTGTATGACTCACGTCAGCGCCGCCTGGCCAGCGAGAAACAGACCCTGAACGAGCAACTGCGGCAGAAGACTCAGGAGCTGGCCGAGTTTCGTTCCAAGGTCGAGCAATACCGCTCGGCAGTCAGCCTGCTGCAACAGGAAACAGACATGTCGGCGCCGCTGGTGAGCAAAGGCGCCATCTCGCCCGTGGAAATCCTGCGCCTCAAGCAGCGCACGGTCGAAGCCCGCGGCCAGCTCAACGCAACCAGCCTGGCCATCCCCCGCGCCGAGGCGGCTGTGGCCGAGATCCGCAGCAAGATCCAGGAGTCCGACGCCAGCTTCCGCTCCGACGCGGCCAAAGAGCTCAACGACAAACGCACTGAGCTGTCGAAGATCACCGCCACCAGCATCGCCATCGATGATCGGGTAAACCGCACCACCGTGGTGTCGCCGGTGCGCGGCATCGTCAAGCTGCTCAAGGTCAACACCATCGGCGGCGTGGTGCAGCCGGGCAGCGACCTGGTGGAGATCGTGCCGATCGAGGACAACTTGCTGATCGAGGCCAAGGTCCGACCGCAAGATGTGGCGTTTTTGCACCCGGGGCAGCCGGCGATGGTCAAGTTCAGTGCCTATGACTACACCATCTATGGTGGGTTGAAGGCCAAGCTTGAGTTGATCAGTGCCGATACCGTGACGGATGAGAAAGGCAATGCGTTCTACGTGATCCAGGTGCGGACCGAGAAGAATCACCTGGGGGGGGATAACAAGCCGCTGCTGATCATCCCGGGGATGGTGGCGACGGTGGATATCATCACCGGACAGAAGAGTGTGCTGGATTACCTGCTCAAGCCGGTGCTCAAGGCACGGACTGAGGCGTTGCGGGAGCGCTGAGTTGTCATGGCGGCCTCTTCGCGGGGCAAGCCCCACAGCTATTTCATCAAACTCAGAATAGCGCCGTCCTGTGGGAGCGGGCTTGCCCCGCGAAGAGGCCGGTACTGCCAATCAATCTGGCACAGACTGACCCTTCATCTGCTCCAACTTGCCACACTGCTCACTGGCCAGGCGACTAATGATCCGGATTGCTTGATGAATACCGGCAGTATTGCGAAAGCTGAGATGAGGGTTGTGCTCGCACTCCAGCATCTCATCATGCTGGACCAGCGCCTCGCCTAACAGTTCGAGTGTCCAGGCATAGTTTTGAATATTGGACAAGCGCTCCTGATCAGTCATGAGGCACCTGCCTTGCTGCGCCTGCGGAGCGGGTTTGGCTGTGGAACGGAGAAAACCGATGTGCAGCCTGCGCCGGCGATTTACTGCGGCGGAGAACGAATGCGAGGATCCTGGCAAAGCTCAAGGTAAGCATGCATGAAACTCCAAGTTAGGTTGGAGCTGCCACGCATCGTCGCCAAACAATTGGGTGGCAGCTGTACGCAGGTTGGCGAACCGGGAACTTGGAACCCGGCAGACCTGAAGGTCTCCCACGCACAGCCGCCATGGCACGAGGCTGCGGACGCAAAAAAAGCGCCTGCAATCGTGTGGGGCGCTGTTGCGCCAAGTTATCCGGGTCGCCAAACCCGATCGCGGAATTTGCCGCGACACAGGGAATCTATCCCCCTGTGCTCGCTATCGCAAGCACCAATGTTGTGTGAATCGGATTCAATTTCCGTAAGAGCGAAGAAGCCTGCACGGGCAACCGTGAATCTCAGCCTTCCCCGTGATTGCGCTCGAATGTTTCCACCCCCATCGCCCTGATCTGTCCCTCGATCAACGCCTCGAACGGCCGCAGCAACCCATCGAAACACGCCGGCTGCTCCAGCACGTTCAGCGCCTGCACCACCGCTTCAATGGTCGACACCGCTCCGGGCTCCGGGGCCTTGCGCAGGCGGTAGCGTGAAGGGGCCACCTGCGCCAGTGTCACCCGGGGCAGCGCGTCCAGCAGCGGGTTGAGGTATAGCAGCTTGCGCGCCTTGCGCCAGGTGCCGTCGGGGACGATCAGCAGTAGAGGCGTGTCGTCCGCTTCGCCATAGGTAGTCAGCACCTGGGCATCATCGCCAGGGAACAGCAGCACCGGCCGGTAACCTGGCGTCTGCAGTAATCCGCCAAGGTCTTCGAACACCTCACCAATGCGCAACTCGGCATTGACCAGGCCAAGTGCGGCCAGCCGAGCGGTATTCAGGGCGTGCGAGGTTTCACTGGGGTGCTGCAGCAGGACCACGCGGGTGCGGCTGTCGAGCGAGGGGATCAGTGGGCAAAGGCAGTGATCGAGCGGGCGCTGGCATCGCTCGCAGCGGGGTCTGGGCATTGGCTTCTCCTTACCGGGCGCAGTGTGCCACAGCCCTGCGGAAAAGCCCCACATCCTTGTGGGAGACTGAGGATCAGCGGTTGAACCGCTCCGCCAGACTGTGCAGATATTCCGCCATACGCTCCAGGTCCTGGCTGATTTCCGCCCCCTGCTTGGCCTGCCCCGCCGTCTGATCGCACAGCTGAGCAATACGCACAATCTGTTGATTGATATCTTCGGCAACGTGGCTCTGCTGCTCCGAAGCCGTAGCCATCTGCTGACTCATGCCGGTAATACGACTGACCGCCTGGGCGATCCCGGCCAGCGCCGACTGCACCGCCTCGACACTGTGCACGCTGTCCCGCGAGATCTGCTCGCCACGGGTGGCGGTGCTCACCGCGCGTTCAGCACCTGCGCGCAGGGAGGCGATGATGTGGTGGATCTCATCGGTAGAGGAACGCGTGCGCTGAGCCAGCGAGCGCACTTCATCGGCGACCACGGCAAAGCCTCTGCCCTGCTCACCCGCGCGCGCGGCCTCGATCGCGGCGTTGAGCGCCAGCAGGTTGGTCTGTTCGGCAATCGAGGTGATGGTGTCGACCACGCTGCCAATCGATTGGGTCTGCTCGGCCAGGGCATTGACGGCCTGGCCGATGTCGCTGACCGCCTCGCTCATGCTGCCCATCGCCTTCAGGCTCTGCTGCGCCAGCTCGCTGCCCTGCTGGGCCAGCTGGTCGGCATCGCCTGCGGCATGCGCGGTACTTTGCACGTTGTGCGTGACTTCCTGGATGGTCGCCGCCATCTGCGCGATGGCGGTAGCCGACTGGTCGGTCTCGCTGCGCTGGCGATCGAGCATCTGTGCCTGGGCATCGGACAAGTCGGCAGACTGCGCGGCCCGTGACTTGACCCCGACACCGGCGTCCACCAGGCGCGTCAGTGCGGTTTGCAGGCGCGCTTCCTCGCTGAGGATCGCCAGGTCGAGCTGGCCGTGAAGGCCTGGATTGTCACTGTAGGTCAGCGCCACCAGCGGGCTGGTAAAAGCCTTGGGGTGTTCGGCCAGGGTTCGACGGATAGCCTGATTCTGCCGCTGTTCGATCAGGTACCAGGCCACCAGCAAGCTGGCCATCAACACGCCCAATGCAGCATAAGGTGGTAACCACAGGTAGCCGGCCGCCGACAGCAGACCGGCCCCGAGCAGTGGCCAGCCATTGCCCAGACCATGCCCCAGGCGCACCGCCCAAGGTACCGCCGAGCGGCCGGCACGCAAGCGCGCATACAACGCCTCGGCGCGGCGGATCTGTTCGCGTGTCGGCACCGAGCGCACCGACTCGTAACCGCTGACCCGGCCATTCTCGTAGATCGCCGTGACGTAGGCGCTCACCCAATAGAAATCACCGTTCTTGGCGCGGTTCTTCACCACGCCCATCCAGGGTTTGCCTTGCTTGATGGTGTCCCACATATGGCCGAACACCGCTGGCGGCATGTCGGGATGCCGAACCAGGTTGTGGGTCTGGCCGACCAGTTCGTCGTAGGTGAACCCGCTGATAGCCACGAAGGCGTCGTTGCAGTAAGTGATGCGGCTGTTGAGGTCCGTGGTGGAGATCAGGCGCTGGTCGCTGGAAAACGTTCTTTCGTGCTCAGTGACGGGCAAATTCATGCGCATCTTGGGCGATCCTTGCTTGTATAGATGAAAGGGAAAATCATCAAAGCAAGTAGAGGTTTAGCAGAGCGCAAAAGGCACAGCGGTCAGCTTTTGCAGGAAATGCGCTTATCCCGACGGAATGACTGAAACAGCGTGCCCATCAGCCCACGTTGAGCTGGCTTTTGAGCAAATCCCGGAAGGTTTGGATCAACGGTTCACGGCTGCGCCCACGGCGGATGATCAGCGAAAATGGCGCTTGATAGCCGAAAGTAGCCGGCGATAGTACGCGCAGATCACCCTTGTCGACCCACGCCTGGGCATAGTGTTCCGGCAAGTAGCCGATGTAGGCGCCTGACAAGATCAGAATCAATTGCGCCTCCATGCTTTCAACCGTCGCCGCACTGTGCTTGAAGCCGTGCCTTGCCAGTTCTGCCTGGCTCCAGTAACCGCGCCCGACCATGCGCTGCTGGGTCACCACCGGTTCATGGATGCGCCGCTCGGCAAACAAGGGGTGGCGGCTGCTGCAGTACAGCCAATGCTGCTCGCGATACAACGGCTGATAGACCAGGCCACTCATGCGCGAGGAAAACGCGCCAATGGCCAGGTCCAGGCGATTGTCCTGCACCCCCAGCTGCAATTCGTAAGGGCTGGACACCGACAGGTGCAGGTGCACCGCCGGGTGTTCCTGACTGTAGGCGCCGATCGCCTCGGCCAGGGGCAGCGCACGATCGCCGACGGTGGAGTCGATCACCCCGAGATTGAGCGTGCCGCGCAACTCGCCCTTGAGCGCTGCGGCGTACTGCTCGAAACCATCCAGCTCGGCCAGCAGGCGCAAGGTCTCCTGGTGGAACAGCTCGCCCTTGCTGGTCAGGCTGAAACCGCCACGGCCACGGTGGCACAGGACGATGCCGAGCGCGCCTTCGAGCTGGCTCATGTAGGTGCTGATGGCCGAGGTCGACAGGTTCAGCTCGCGCTGGGCATTGGCGAAGCCTTGGTGGCGCACCACGCTGACGAAGATGCGCAGCAGTTTCAGGTCGGGCAAGGTCGAGGCCATGGTGCAACGGTCCGCAATATTATTTGCGCGCAGTCTACCCGCTGCGCCCGCCTTTAGTTTAGAAATTCCTGAAGTAAGTTTTTGCCGGTAGCGATTTTTCCCACCCACTACCTTCCAGCAGACTTGGCCGAAATGTCCCTGCCCGCCGGCACCACCCCACTACAAGGCGCGCGGCGGCACAGGTTCGAACAAACAAAACAATCGACCGACTGATGAGGCCCACCGTGGACAAAGTTCTCCACCAACCACTGGGCGGCAACGAAATGCCGCGTTTCGGCGGCATCGCCACCATGCTTCGCCTTCCCCACCTGCAAAGCGCCGAGGGCCTGGACGCCGCGTTCATCGGCGTGCCCCTGGACATCGGCACCTCGCTGCGCTCCGGTACCCGCTTCGGCCCACGGCAGATTCGCGCCGAATCGGTGATGATCCGCCCGTACAACATGGCCACCGGCGCCGCCCCGTTCGACTCGCTGTCGGTGGCCGACATCGGTGACGTGGCGATCAACACCTTCAACCTGCTCGACGCCGTGCGCATCATCGAAGAAGCCTACGACGAGATCGTCGAGCACAACGTCATCCCGATGACCCTGGGCGGCGACCACACCATCACCCTGCCGATCCTGCGCGCCCTGCACAAGAAGTACGGCAAGATCGGCCTGGTGCACATCGATGCCCACGCCGACGTCAACGACCACATGTTCGGCGAGAAGATCGCCCACGGCACCACCTTCCGCCGCGCCGTGGAAGAAGGCCTGCTCGATTGCGACCGCGTGGTGCAGATCGGCCTGCGCGCGCAGGGCTACACCGCCGACGACTTCAACTGGAGCCGCCGTCAGGGCTTCCGCGTAGTGCAGGCTGAAGAGTGCTGGCACAAATCGCTGGAACCGCTGATGGCCGAAGTGCGCGAAAAAGTCGGTGGCGGCCCGGTGTACCTGTCGTTCGACATCGACGGTATCGACCCGGCCTGGGCGCCAGGCACCGGCACTCCGGAAATCGGCGGCTTGACCACCATCCAGGCGATGGAGATCATTCGCGGCTGCCACGGCCTGGACCTGATCGGCTGTGACCTGGTTGAAGTCTCCCCACCCTACGACACCACCGGCAACACTTCGCTGCTCGGTGCAAACCTGCTGTTCGAAATGCTCTGCGTGCTGCCGGGCGTCGTGCGTCGCTGATACCGCTACACCCGGGCAGGAGCCATGAGGGAGGGCCACTGAGGCCCGCCAACACAAGACAAGACCGCCGGGCGCCGTGAACACGCCTGAGCGGTCGATCTCGCCATAATAAAGATAATCGGGAGACCCCCAATGGCCTTGGACATCATTGTTGTAATGATCTATACCGCCGGCATGCTCGGGCTTGGCTGGTATGGCATGCGGCGCGCGAAAACCCACGAAGACTATCTGGTGGCTGGGCGCAACCTCGGCCCAACGCTGTACATGGGCACCATGGCCACCACGGTGCTGGGCGGCGCTTCCACCGTTGGTACCGTACGCCTGGGCTATGTCCACGGCATCTCCGGCTTCTGGCTGTGCGCGGCCCTGGGCCTGGGCATCATCGCCCTCAACCTGTTCCTCGCCAAACCGCTGCTGCGCTTGAAGATCTTCACCGTGACCCAGGTGCTGGAGCGTCGTTACAACCCCATGGCCCGCCAGGCCAGCGCCGCGATCATGCTGGCCTATGCGCTGATGATCGGGGTGACCTCGACCCTGGCCATGGCGACCGTATTGCAGGTGTTGCTCGACTTGCCGTTCTGGATGTCGCTGCTGCTCGGTGGCGGCGTGGTGGTGGTCTACTCGACCATTGGCGGCATGTGGTCGCTGACCCTCACCGACATCGTCCAGTTCGTGATCAAGACCGTGGGCCTGATGTTCATCCTGCTGCCGGTGTGCCTGTACAACGCAGGAGGCTGGGACACCCTGGTAGCCAAGTTGCCGTCGGCCAGCTTCGCCTGGACCACCATAGGCTGGGACACCATCATCACCTACTTCCTGATCTACTTCTTCGGCATCCTGATCGGCCAGGACATCTGGCAGCGGGTATTCACCGCCCGCGACGAAAAGGTCTGCCAACGTGCCGGCACCACCGCAGGCGTGTACTGCGTGCTGTACGGCCTGGCCTGCGCCCTGATCGGCATGGCCGCGCATGTGCTGATGCCGGACCTGGCCAACCCGAACAACGCGTTCGCCGAAATGATCAAGAGCCAGCTGCCTGACGGCATCCGTGGGCTGCTGATGGCCGCTGCCCTGGCGGCGATGATGTCGACAGCCAGTGCCGGCCTGCTGGCCGCCTCGACCACCATCACCGAAGACCTGCTGCCCAAGCTGCGTGGCGGCAAGCAATCGAGCCTGAGCGTGAGCCGCCTGTTCACCCTGCTGACCGGCCTGGTGGTGCTGGGCATCGCCCTGGCGGTGAACGATGTGATCAGCGCCCTGACCCTGGCCTACAACCTGCTGGTCGGCGGCATGCTGATCCCGCTGATCGGGGCTATCTTCTGGAAGCGTGCGACCACCGCAGGGGCGATCGCCAGCATGTCGCTGGGCTTTGCCACCGCGCTGCTGTTCATGTTCAAGGATGGGTTGGATGCCAACACGCCGATCTACTACAGCCTGGCGGTTGGGTTGGTGAGTTTTGTAATGGTCAGCCTGCTGTCGCGCAAAACCGTAGGGGTTGCGAAACTGGCCTGATCAACGCAAAAACCTGAAGAAGCAAAAAGGCCGCGGCATCATCACTGATGCGGCGGCCTTGATGTTTTCAGCGGCGGCGCGGCTGGCGCCGGCGTTGTTCTTCATCAGTCGGGATCGGCACCGGCTGCAAGGGTGGTGGTATCAGCCCCAAGGCAACAGCCAAGTCGTGGAGCCAGTTGAACATTTGGTTTCTCATATTGCCCCCTTGACGGGTCAGCCTCACGGTCAATCAATCCTGCGATGTTTCATACAGATCATAGTCCGATGTCCCATCTTACGCATGCCCTTGTTCTTACAGATAGGGGCGAGTTTGACTCGGATCAAGCGGAAATGCCCGATTCCGACGACTGGTTAATCGTTTCGCTTTGTTGCAAATCGACCCACGCCTGCAAATTCGCACCGCGCATCCCCTGCCGCCACATCAGCCAGGTCACCGCCTGATCGAACGGCGCCTGCAGACGATGGGCGCGTACGCGGTCCCGCCCGGGCAGGCTGTCGAGCATCGACTGGGCCATCAACGCAACGCCCGCGCCGGCGATTACACAGGCCAGCATGCTCTGGTATGACTCGATTTCCATCACCCGCCCCATCGGCGTGTGGGCATGGGCGTACCAGGCCTCCAGGCGCATGCGGTAGGAACAGCCTTGGCGGAAGGTGAACACCGCCTTGCCCGCCACATCCCTGGCGCTGAGTACCGGCGGGTGTTCGGGGCTGGTGATCAGCACCAGTTGCTCTTCGCACAAGGGCACTCCATCCAGCCCAGCCAGGCTCGGCGGGCCATCCACGAACGCAGCATCGAGGCGGTGGCTGAGCAAGCCTTCGAGCAAATCACCACTGGGTGCGGCCTGCACTTGCAGGTTCACATCCGGATACGCCTGGTGGTAGCGGGCCAGCAGCGCCGGCAGGTGGATGGCCGCTGTGCTGTACATGGTGCCCAGCACGAAATCTCCGGCCGGCTGCCCGCCCTGAACCGCCGACATGGCCTCGTCACGCAGTGCCGCCAGGCGGTTGGCGTAATCGAGCAGCACCTTACCGGCTGGCGACAACTGCAAGCGCTGGCGTTCGCGCAGGAACAGTTCGACGCCCAGTTGCTCTTCAAGCTGGCGCAGGCGCGTAGATAGATTTGACGGCACACGGTGCAGGCGCTCGGCGGCACGGGTGACAGACCCTTCCTCGGCCACGGCCTGGAAGATGCGCAGCTGGCTGAACTCCACTTAATTCTCCAAAACAGAACAACCTGATCATAATTATTCAATTTTATTGAATATAAAAGCCCCCTAACCTGCCTTCCATCGCTTACATCCGTGCAGGAGCTTTCCCATGTCGCCTTTCGTACAACTGCTGGCCAGCGCCGTAGCCCTGATGATGGCCATGGGCATCGGCCGCTTCGCCCTGACGCCGCAACTGCCGCAGTTGATCGCCGAGGGCCAGTTCGACCTGACGGCCGCTGGCCTGGTTGCGGCGGCCAACTACCTCGGTTACTTCATTGGCGCGGCCGATGCGATGTTCGCCCGCAAGCCGAACCAGGTCAGGCTGAGGCTGCAGGGTGGCCTGTGGCTTTGTGTATTGCTGACCCTGGCATCAACGGCCGCTGACGGATTCTGGAGCCACTTGCTGCTGCGCTTCGGCACCGGCGTCGCCAGTGCCTGGGTATTAGTGATGATTACCAGCCTCAGCCAGCAGCTGGCCAACGCTCATAACCGCCAGCGTTTGGGTGCCCTGGTGTTCGCCGGACCCGGCTTGGGCATTGCCCTCACCGGCCTGCTGGCGCTGGTTGCCCACCTGCTGGGGATGGGCTCGGCGGCGCTGTGGCTGATCTACGCGGTTGCAGCGCTGGCCATGCTGCTGGCGGTGCGCCCCTGGCTGCCGCGTGCGCTGGAGCCCGCCGTGGTGCCGAGCGTGACGCAGCAAGGGGCATCGCGCAGCGTGGGCATCGGCCGTCTGGGCCTGGTGTATGCCTTGTACGGGGTGGGCTATATCTTGCCGGCGACTTTCCTGTCGCAAATGGCCAATCAGCAGTTCCAGGGCAACTGGATGGCCGACCTGTTCTGGCCGGCCTTTGGTTTAGCGGCGGCATTTGGCGTGGCGCTGGTGAGCATGCGGCGCAGCGGCCGGACTTCGACCTGGCTGATCGCGACCTTGTGGCTACAGGGCCTGGGGGTCCTGGCCTGCCTGATGGGCGGTGGCCTCGGCCTGGCGTTGGGGGTGGTGTTGTGCGGTACGCCGTTCCTGGCCTGCATGCAGCTGGTGATGCAACGTTCGCGGGAGTTGGCGCCGCATGCGACACAGCGCAATGCCGGGCTGCTGACCGCCTGCTTTGCCCTGGGGCAACTCAGCGGACCATTGCTGGCGGCGTTGAGCAACCATTACAGCGGTAGCCTGCAGCCGGCTTTACTGTTGGCGGCTGCAGGGCTGGGGCTGGCAGGCGTTCTGGTACTTGCCGGCACCAGCAGCCTCAACCTACAAACTTGCGCAGCTGCTGCTTCACCCAGGGCTCGGCACTGACCAGCACCACCCCCAGCAGAACCATGACGGCGCCGAGCACAAAATTCACACTCAGCGGCTCGTCCAGCAACAGCACGCCAAAGGTCACCCCGAACAACGGCGTAATGAACGAAAACACCGCCAGGTTCGATGCCAGGTACTTGCGCAGCAACCAGAACCAGGTCAGGTAGCTGATGAAGGAAACCACAATGCCCTGAAACAGCACACTGCCGATCGCCAGGGGCGTCCACGACACCTTGCCGATCTGCCCGCTGAGCAAGGCAATCAGCAACAAGCCGACAAAGCCCACCGCCAACTGATAGAACAGGGTCAAGGTCGCGGGCGCTTCGGACAAACGCGAGCCACGTACCACCACCGTGGTCGCGCCCCAGGCCAAACCGGCCAGTACACCGAAGGCATCGCCCAGCAGCATGCGCCCGTCCATCTCATCAAACGACATGCCCCCGGCAAACGCGGTGGCAATCCCGCCAAACGCCAGCAGAATGCCCAGCCATTGCAGCAACCGCAGGCGCTCGCTGGGCAGCATGAAGTGCAGGCCGAGGGCGGTGAAGACCGGCGCGGTATAAAGGAACACCGACATGTGCGCCGCGGACGTCAGCTTCAACCCCTCGGCGATGAACAAGAACTCCAGGCCAAACAGCCCGCCGGCCAGCAGCCCACCTCGCCAGGTGTTGCCCACCTGCCCCCAACCGCCGCGCCAGCAGATCAGCAACCCCACCAGCACGGCAGCCAGGCAGTTTCGCAGCGCAGCCTGCATCACCGGGGCGATATCGACGGCAGCCGTCTTGATCAGCACCTGCTGGTAACCCCAGATCAGGCATAGCCCCAGCATCACCTGAAAAGCAAAGGCGTCGGGGTTCTTGCGGGCCGCGCTCATGGGCGGCCCTTCAGGGTGATCGATGGCATGGGCAAGGCTCGGCAGTCTTCAAGGAAGACCGATTATCGGGTTTCCCGGGCCTACCTCGCCAGCCTCAAAACGACCTCAAGCGATCTGCGCTTTTGCAGACACGTGCTCGAAGGTGGTTTCGTCCAGCGCATCTTTCTGATCATCCAGCACCTGACGCGGGTGCTCGAAGCCGGGGATGCTGCTGTCGATCAGGCTCATCAACCGCGATCCGCGCTCGGTCAGCACGAAGTTCTCACCGTTGCCGCCCTCTTCCGGTGGCCGGGACTCGATGAAGCCGCGCTCGAACAGCAGCTTTTCGTACTCGCACGCACGGGTTTTCAGATGGTCCACATCCCCCACCGGCTGACCATCGGCGGCCAGCGCAGCCGCGTGCTGCTCGGCATAGGGGCGTGGGGTGAAGCTTTGACCGGCGCCGTTTTGCACTTCGTGCAGCAAACGCTCGATCAGGTCCCAGTCGTAGGTGATGCTCATGGAGTTGGCCTCTTGCTGTGGACGCATGGGGTACACAGGTTGGGACCTGACGGGGTCTGTAGCGTTCCATCAGAGTCCAGGCGAATGGTCACCGCCTGCTTCGCTGGAACACGTAACTCGGCCTGCTGGAAGAAAATCTCGTCCAACTCGGGAATATCCGAGGTATCGACATCTTTGTCTTCCAGTTGAGCCAGGAGGCTCCAGTCAGTTTTCGATGCTTTGGTCATAGTGTTTGGCCTCCCATCTGGTGGCTTTACGTGCAGACATGATGCGATTACTGCACCTTGCCCTCCCGTACGTATCAATAGGATCGGCAGCATAAATGGCAGTTTCAGAATGGGATTACAGAGCTAAGGGGAAAATCACGCCCACTCATTGCAGCTTCGTGAGATAGCTAATGAACAACCGAAACAGCTCCGCATTCCCGGCAATCCCCAGCCGCTGCCAGATGTTATGCCGGTGGACTTTCACAGTCCCCTCTGAGATCCCCAGCACTCGCGAGATCGACTGGCTGCTATGCCCCTGCAGAATCAGCTTGGCCACGTGCCGCTGGGTTTCGGTCAGCTGGCCTTGGAGGATATCGACGAACGCATCCTCCAGCTGGCTATCCGAATCCTGCGGGTCGGCCAAGTCACCCGCATGCGCCAGTTGAAGGTGCTGACTGAAAATGGCATCGATCAACGGTGTCAACGCAAAGAGGCGCTGCACTTCATCGGCTTCAAAAGCCCCTTTGTCCAGGCCGCGCATCAAGGAAAACACCAGCGCCGAACGTTGCCGTACAGGGACGATGAAGCCGATTTCTTCGATCAGGCTGCCGTGGTGCGACGAGACACAGGGGTGGATGTCGGGCGAGATGGAAAAGCCCGAGGCGTAAAAGCTGTCAGGCGCCAGCTCGCTCATGCGCCACAACCCTGCGGGGTGATTGTTGGTACAGGCGACATAGAACGGGTCAAGCAGGTAACCGCCACGCAGGTAGGCCTTGAGCGTGCGCTCGGTTACCCGCTGCTGGTAGCCATCGTGTACCAGCAGCGCTGGCTGGTTGAAGCGGAACAGATAAGCGCAGCTCATGTCGAAATCGACTACACCCTTGAGCGCGCTGTCGATGGCCGGGCCCAGGGCATCGCTGCCAATGCTGCGGATCACCGCGGCAAGGCGGTTGGCGTGGTCGCTGTTCATGGCTGCGGCCTGCGTGATTGGGGTCAAGGGCGCGCAAAACGCGCCCGGAAAGCATTGAACGATGCCTGACCTCATCAGTGCAACGGTGCGCTGACCTGCAACAACCCGGCCTGTTCTTCCTGACGGCCCAGTTCCTCGGCCTTGGGCACCGCCAGCCAGTAGGCGAGCAGCATGCCCAGCAGGCCACCGGCGAGTTTGCCAATGATCAGCGGCCCGATCAGCGTCGGCTGGAAGTTTGCCGAGTAGGCCAGGTGATCACCAAAGGTGAACGCTGCGCACACGGCGAAGGCGATCACCAGCACCTTGTCCTTCGGCGGCATGTCGGCCACCAGGCGGAACATCGCCAGGATATTCGCCGAGGCAGCTAGCACGCCGGCAGCGCCGACTGGAGACAGGCCAAACCTGGAAGCCACCGCTTCGATCGGCCGCGACAGGAAACGCTTGATCAGGTAGACCATCGGGAATGCCCCGCACAGCATGATGCCGACGTAACCGGCGATTTCCAGCGCACGGAACTGATCGTCCTTGTCGGCGATGATCGGCGCAAACCCCCAGCCGCCGAACAGCGCGGTGAACACGCCCGTGAAATACTCGACGATCGATGCCACCAGCACCAGCGTCACCGCCGCATACATCAGTTGCCCCAGCTTGAGGAACAGGCTCACCATCAGGTTGGGGAAGTAACGCAGAGCTGCCGCCAGCGCCACGCAGAACAGGATCAGCGGCGACAGGTTGCGCAGCAGCGTGGACAAGGTGAAGTGCAGCGCCTGGGTCGCCGCGCCTGTCGTGGCGATGTCCGGGCGCACTCCCAGGCCCATCGCCTGCATGCCCATGGCGATCAGCACGATGCTGATCGGGATGCTCAGCAAACCGGCCATGATGCCCAGCGCCATGTATTTGTGGTCAGCCTTGTTGAGCATGGCCAAGCCTACCGGGATCACGAAGATCACGGTAGAACCGCACTGAAAACCGGTGATCAGCCCAAGAATCCAGCCTTCAGGGCTGTGCGACAGCGCCTGTGCCAGTTGGTAACCGCCAAGGTCCGAGGCGATGAAGATTGGCCCGGCAATGCCGGCATCCGCGCCCATCGCCTGGAACAAAGGGCCAATGAACTGGCTGATGAAGCTGGAAATGAACGGGATGGCGGCCATGATCCCGGCCACCGGGATGAAGATCGGACCGATGCTGTGCAGGCCGGCGGTGAACTCCTTGGCCAGTTCCGATTCGGCGTTGATGATTGACGCAATGGCGCCGACCACGGCGCACGCCATGATCACGTAGATGACGTAAGTGCCTATGTTTTCCATCTGCTGCCTCTGTGTTGTTGGAGTTGGCTTGGGGGCAGAATTGAAGGGTGTTGCTGTTCTTGTTGTAGGGCCTTACATGGCGGTGTAGGCGTTGTCGACAAACAGGTGCGAGCCGCTGACGAAGCTTGATTCGTCACTGGCGAGGAAAAGCGCGGCAGAGGCCACTTCGGCGGGATCGCAGAGCCGGCCCTGCATGGTCTTGATCGCCTCGTCGGAGGCGTCCACGCCGTAACCGCGCAGCAGGTCGAGCTCGCGTCGACCATGGGCGGTACCGATGAAGCCTGGGCAAATCGCGTTGCTGCGGATGTTCTGGTCGCGGTATTCCACCGCCAGGGCACGGGCGAACATGTGGCAGGCGCCCTTGGTGGTGCAATACAGCACCTCCATCGGCGTGCCCACCACAGCCGAAATCGACGAGGTGCAGATCACGCTGCCACCACCCGCGGCGAGCATGCCCGGCAGCACTGCCTTGGTGACCAGGAACATGCTTTTCACGTTGACGCTCATCAAACGGTCCCAGTCGGCTTCGCTGGTTTCGAGGAAGGGACCGGCGGCAATGATACCGGCGTGGTTCATGAGCACCGTGATTGGGCCGAAGTGCGCCTGGGCTTGAGTGACGGCGCGGTGCACCTGGTCGGCCTGCGACACGTCGGCTGCGACGAACAGCGCCTGTCCCCCTTTGGCATTGATACGCGCCGCTACCGCTTCGCCCTGGCTGGTGGGCAAGTCGAGGATCACCACCTTGGCGCCCTCGGCGGCGAACAGCTCCGACGCGGCCAGGCCACATCCCCCTGCTCCGCCAGTAATCAGTGCCACCTTGCCTTTCAATCGATCCATGGAGGTCTTCCTCAGTTGTTGTGCTTGTGTGACCAAACTAGAGCTGAGGAGGAGCGCGGTAAATATACCCAGAGGTATAGCCGCCAGTCCTGGCGATTGAACTAACCGTCGCGCACAAGCCTCCACCGGGCATCATCAACGCCGGAGGTAGAAAGGATGAAACCGCTGCTGCGCATCGCCTGTGCGACCGCCCTGTTCTGCGCCCTGCCCGCCTGGGCTTGCACGCCGGAAGAGGCGACCCAGAAACGTGAAGAGCTGGCCGGGCTGGTGAGCCAGCTGACCGAACAGAATCCGCAAAAGGCCAAGGAGATCAATGATGAGCTCCAGGGGATGGAGCTGGGGACGGCTAGCAAAGACTTGCCGGATAAGTGTCAGCTGATCGACAAGCGGATCAAGGAGCTGAAAGAGGCGGAGAAGAAAGCAGATTGATTTGACCAGCGTCCCTATCGTCGGCAAGCCGCCGATAGGGACGGAACAGGCTAATTACTCAGCCGCAGGCTTGCGCTTCTTCAGCGGCGCCAAACCATCACCACTGGCAAGCGGCGCATTCGGCCGTGGCTTGGCGGTCGGCTTGCGCTTGGCGGCGACCTTCTTGTCACCGGTCTTCTTGTCCCCCTTCTTCTTCTTGGTACCAACAGCCTTGCCCGACGCTTTGACCTTCTTCGGCCCGCTGTAGGTGCCTTTGACTTCCTTGATCACCCGGCGCTCGAACTGCTGCTTGAGGTAGCGTTCGATGCTGGACATCAGGTTCCAGTCATTGTGGGTGATCAGCGAAATCGCCAGGCCTTCGCCGCCGGCACGGCCGGTGCGGCCGATCCGGTGTACGTACTCGTCACCGCTGCGTGGCATGTCGAAGTTGATCACCAAGTCCAGGCCGTCGATGTCCAGGCCACGGGCCGCGACGTCGGTGGCCACCAGGACTTTGGAGCCGCCCTGCTTGAAGCGCTCGATGGCCAGCTTGCGGTCTTTCTGGTCCTTTTCGCCGTGCAGCACGAAGGCCTTGACGTCCTTGGCCACCAGGTGGCCATAGATGCGGTCGGCCAGCGCACGGGTGTTGGTGAAGATGATCGCCTTGTCGAAGGTCTCGTTGGCCAGCAGCCACTGCACGATCGCCTCTTTGTGCTGATCGTGGTCAGCGGTGATGATCTGCTGGCGGGTACCTTCGGCCAATTGCGAGACGCTGTTGAGCATCAGGTGCTCAGGGTCTTTCAGCACCTTGCCGATGATGTCGCGCAGCGCCGCGCCGCCCGTGGTGGCGGAGAACAGCAGCGTCTGCTCACGGTTCTCGCATTCCTTGCACAGGCGCTCCATGTCTTCGGCAAAGCCCATGTCGAGCATGCGGTCGGCTTCGTCGAGGATCATCACCTGGACGTGGGACAGGTCGAGGTTGCCGGCATTGAGCTGCTCAAGCAAGCGGCCTGGGGTGCCGATCAGCACGTCCGGCACCTTGCGCAGCATCGCGGCCTGTTCCTTGAAGTCTTCACCGCCGGTGACCAGGCCTGACTTGATGTAGGTGAACTGCGAGAACAGTTGCACTTGCTTGAGGGTCTGCTGGGCCAGCTCACGGGTCGGTAGCAGAATCAGCGAGCGGATCTCGGCGCGCGGGCCTTTCAGGTCGACCAGCCGGTTGAGCAGCGGCAGGACGAACGCGGCGGTCTTGCCGCTGCCGGTCTGCGCGGTCACGCGCAGGTCACGCCCTTGCAGGGCCAGGGGGATGGCCGCAGCCTGCACCGGGGTTGGCTCGACGAATTTAAGCTCGGCCACGGCTTTAAGCAGGCGTTCATGCAGGGCGAATTGGGAGAACACGGAGGTAACCTCAGGCAAGTGCGGGGAAATTCAGTTGCATAGGGTAACGTTTTCTGCCGCCGGAGCCGAATTTCTTTTGGCAACTTTGTCGCCATCCGCGCTCTAATGGCACTTCGTTTCGCAAGCAAAGACCGTTCTGACGCTCATGGATATACAAAAAATCTGGCGTGACAGCCTCGACCTGTGGGGCACCCTCGACCAACACCCCATGCTCCACGCCGCCATCGGCCTGGCCGTATTGCTGGTCATCTCACTGGTGATAGGCCGCCTGGCGCGCTTTCTGGTCCTGCACGCCACCCGTCTGCTGGCGCGCCAGCAAGCACTCAAGTGGCTCGACGACCTGCGGCATAACAAGGTGTTCCACCGCCTGGCACAGACCACGCCATCGCTGGTCATCCAGTTCGGCCTGAAGCTGGTACCGGAGCTTTCCGACACCGCCCAGCACTTCCTCGGCAATGTCGCCCTGGCCTTTACCCTGCTGTTCATGACCCTGGCGCTGTCATGCCTGCTCGATGGCCTGCTGGACATCTATGCGCGCACCGAGCATGCCCGTACCCGCTCGATCAAGGGCTATGTGCAGTTGGCCAAGATGATGTTGTGGATCTTCGCCTCGATCGTCATCGTCGCCACGCTGATCGACCGCTCGCCGCTGTTGCTGCTGTCGGGCCTGGGTGCGATGTCGGCGGTGCTGCTGTTGGTGTACAAGGACACCTTGTTGTCGTTCGTCGCCAGCGTGCAGCTCACCAGCAACGACATGCTGCATGTCGGTGACTGGATTGAAATGCCCCAGGTCGGCGCTGACGGCGATGTGGTGGACATCACCTTGCACACGGTGAAAGTGCAGAACTTCGACAAGACCATCGTTTCCATCCCTACCTGGCGCTTGATGAGCGAGTCGTTCCGCAATTACCGCGGCATGCAGCAATCGGGTGGGCGACGGATCAAGCGCAGCCTGTTCATCGATGCAGCCGGTGTGCGATTCCTGACCCGTGAGGAAGAACAGCGCCTGAGCCAGGTGCGCTTGCTGGGTGACTACCTGGCCGGCAAGCGCCAGGAACTGCAGACCTGGAACGAAGCGCTGGGTCCGGTGGCGGAGCTTTCAGCCAACCGCCGCAAACTGACCAACATCGGCACCTTCCGCGCGTTTGCTCTGGCGTACCTGCAGAACCACCCTAACGTGCACCAGCACATGACCTGCATGGTTCGGCAGATGCAGACCGGCGCCGAAGGGATACCGCTGGAGATCTACTGCTTTACGACCACCACGGTGTGGGCCGAGTACGAGCGGATTCAGGGGGATATCTTCGATTACCTGCTGGCGGTGTTGCCGGAGTTTGGGCTGAGCCTTTATCAGCAGCCGAGTGGTAATGACATGCGGGCGGGGTTGGCGGGGCGAGTGCCGTATCGGCTGGAAGAGTTGAGCGAGGCTTGAGAGTGTTGGGGCCGCTTCGCGGCCCATCGCGGATAATCCGCTCCTACGGATTGACGTACCCCTGTAGGAGCGGATTCATCCGCGAAGGGCCCTCAGCTACCCCGCATACCCCAACAGGTACAACAACCCGGTCAGGGTCACCAGCGACGCCACCGTCGACAACAAAATCGTCCGCGATATCAACCCCGCCTCCCGGTTGTAATACTCCGCCAGCATGAACGGCCCTGTCCCAGTCGGCAGCGCCGCCAACAGCACAGCCGACGCCGCCCACATGGTCGGCAGGCTGAACACCTTGAACGCCAGCACCCAGGTCAGCGCCGGCTGGCCAACCAGCTTCAACGCCACCAACGGCCAAGGGCTGGCCTGGGTACCCGTGCGCTTCTCAGCCAAAAACGCACCCAGCGAGATCAATGCACACGGCGTGGTGGCCAACGCCAGCATGTCGATAAAATGCATGACCGGTTCAGCCAGGCCCAACCCGGACATGGCCCAAACAGCACCGACCACGGGCGAAACCACCAGCGGGTTCTTCGCCAGTGCCTTACTCACGACCCACATCGCACGGCCGATCCGCCGTTCCTCCTGCAAGCCGATCTCGATCAGCGTCAGCGAGATCGCGAACACCAGGCAGACCACGATCAATGACGAAATCAGCGCCGGCTGCAGCCCCGGCTGGCCGAACAACAGCAGGCACAGAGGAATGCCAATATAACCGGTGTTGGCATACCCCGCGCTGAGCCCATCGATACTCGCCGCGACCAGCCCATGCCCGCTGTACAGCCGCCAACCCAGGGTGATCACAAACATCGCCAGCGCCCCGGCACCAAACGCGACGATAAACCCTGGGTGCCAGATTTCACTCCAAGTCGCGGTGGCGGTCACCTTGAACAGCAAGGCCGGCAGACACAGCCAGACCACCATCTTGTTGATTTCGGCGGCGGCCTTGTCACCGAGCTTGTTGGTGCGGCGGCACAGGTAGCCGACCAGGATCAGGGCGAAGATCGGCGCGAGGATGACCAGAAGATTATGCATATCAGGCTTTGCCAGTCAGCGGAGCTTCAGCACGGCTGCCCAGACGGCTCAACCACACCGACGCGAGGATGATCGCACCACCGATGAACAGCCGCCCCAGTGGCTCGTGCTGGTTCCAGATCAGCAGATTGAGCAACAGCCCCACCGGCACATGCAGGTTGTTCATCACCGCCAGCGTGCCACCGGAAACCAGGCACGCGCCCTTGTTCCACCAGTACAAACCCAGCGCCGTGGGGCAGAGGCCGAGGAACAACAGCACCAGCCATTGCACATCGGTACTCGGCAGGTGCTGGGTGTTGCCGAACAGCAGGAAGGCCGGCAGCACCACTATCAACGCACCCAGGTAGAAATAGCCGAAGCGCTTGTAGTGCGGCAGGTCGCTGGGGTGGCGGGCCACCAGATGACGGTACAGCACCTGGCCGGCGGCATAGGTGAAGTTGGCCAGCTGCAGCAGCAGGAAGCCGATGAAGAAGTCGCCACTGATGCTGTCGAAGCGAATCACCGCCGCGCCGGCGACCGCCACCAGGGCGGCAAGCAGCGCCCAAGGGTTGAAGCGGCGGTTCAGGGCGTCTTCGATCAAGGTCACGTGCAGCGGCGTGAGGATGGTGAACAGCAATACTTCCGGCACCGTCAGCACGCGGAAGCTCAGGTACAGGCAGACATAGGTGATGCCGTACTGCAGCGCGCCGATCAGCAGCATCGAGCGCATGAACTGCGGCTCGACCTGGCGCCAGCGGGTCAGCGGCAAAAACACCAGGCCCGCCAGTACGACCCGCGCAAGCACGGCAAAGTAGCTGTCGACGTGCCCGGCCAGGTACTCGCCGATCAAGCTGAAGGAAAACGCCTGAATCAGCGCGACGATTATCAGGTAGCCCATGGTTGCCTCTCGTAAATCAAGGCGGCGACCTTAGCGGGTTGCGGCGGATGAGTTCAACCATGAGGAATGTGGGGAGTACATTGCGCGGCACAAACAAAAAGCCCCCGAACTTTTCAGCTCGGGGGCTTTTCGTAGAATGTGGCGGTGAAGAAGGGATTTGAACCCTTGATACGATTTCTCGTATACACACTTTCCAGGCGTGCTCCTTCGACCACTCGGACACTTCACCGTTTCTCTTCAAGCTGTTCAGCCTGTCGAGGCGGCGTAATTTAGTAGAAGAGCTTTTCTTTGGCAAGCATTTTTTTCAGTTTTTTCATGTATTTAAGCCAACCCGCTGAAAAACCGAGGTTACCAGGGCAATGCTGCCAATCTCGCCTGCGCTTTTTCCGCAAACCTAAGCCCTGCCCCGGCAGCGCAAGGCACGGCGACCTGACGCTGACTGGCCAGTCAGCCTTGCTGCTTTACCTGGCCCGCGGCGCTGGGTAACGTCATCGCCACGCACCCTAAAGGACTCTGCCATGAGCGAGCTGATTACCTACCACGCCGAAGACGGCATCGCCACCCTGACCCTGAACAACGGCAAGGTCAATGCCATCTCGCCGGATGTCATCACCGCCTTCAATGCCGCCCTCGACCGCGCCAAGGAAGACCGTGCCGTGGTGATCATCACTGGCCAGCCGGGCATTCTGTCCGGAGGCTACGACCTTAAAGTGATGACCGCCGGGCCCAAGGAAGCCGTAAGCCTGGTCACCGCCGGTTCAACCCTTGCCCGACGCCTGCTGTCGCACCCGTTCCCAGTGATCGTCGCCTGCCCTGGCAATGCCGTCGCCAAAGGCGCCTTCCTGTTGCTTTCGGCCGATTACCGTATCGGCGTGGAAGGCCCGTACAAGATCTGCCTGAACGAAGTGCAGATCGGCATGACCATGCACCACGCCGGCATCGAACTGGCCCGCGACCGCCTGAGCCGCGCCGCCTTCCAGCGCTCGGTGAACAATGCCGAGATCTTCGACCCTCAAGGCGCGGTGGAAGCTGGCTTCCTCGACAAGGTGGTGCCTGCAGAACAGTTGCTCGATACCGCCCTGGCCGCTGCACGCGAGCTGAAGAAGCTGAACATGCTGGCGCACAAGAACACCAAGTTGAAGGTGCGCAAGGGGCTGCTGGACGCTCTGGATGAAGCCATTGAGCTGGATCAGGGGCATATGGGCTGAATCTTGCGCCCCCATGGACGGTAAGTTGGCACCCGCCAGGTTGCCGTCCTGCTCCAGACAGCCCAAGCTGTCACCCGTGTGCAACCGAACAAGTGGATAACCATGGGTCGAGTCGTGGCATCGGCGGTATACAGCGCCGGCAGAAAGGTCACCAATATCAGCATCGACGAGGGCAGCGAGTGGGCGCGCAAGCCTGGGCATTTTGTCTGGATCGGCCTGGAAGAACCCAACGCCGAGGAGCTGGCCAACCTGCAATGCCAGTTCAACCTGCACGAACTGGCCATCGAGGATGCCCTGGAGAAACACAGCCGGCCCAAGCTTGAAACCTTCGGCGACGCGCTGTTCATCGTCACCTATTCGCCGGTGCGCCATGAAGGCAAGCTGGAGTTCATCGAAACCCACATCTTCGCCGGCAACGGTTACATCATCACCTGCCGCAACGGCCACTCGAAATCCTACGCCCTGGTGCGGCAACGCTGCGAAGCGCGCCCGCTGCTGCTGGAGCATGGTGAAGATTTCGTGCTCTATGCCCTGCTCGACTTCGTTACCGAAAACTATCAGCCGGTCAGCGAAGCCATCCATGGCGAGATCGAGGAGCTGGAGCAAAGTGTGCTCAGCGGCTCGTTGCTCGAAGAAGACATCCGCCGCCTGCACAGCCTGCGCCGCGATATCCTGCGCCTGCGCCGCTATGTGGCGCCGATGGTGGAAGTGAGCGAGGAACTGCAGCGCCTGAGCTTCCCATTCATTGACAAGAACATGCGCCCGTACTTTCGCGACGTGCAGATCCACGTGACGCGGCAGATGGAAGACCTGGCCGGGATTCGTGACATCGCCAGCCAGACCATCGAGATCGGCATGCTGCTGGAGTCTTCAAGGCAAAGCATCGTGCAGCGCAAGTTCGCGGCGTGGGCGGCGATCTTGGCCTTCCCCACAGCCATAGCCGGGATCTACGGGATGAACTTCCAGAACATGCCTGAGCTGGGTTGGCAGTATGGGTATTTTGGTGTGCTGGGAGTGATCGGGTTGGGCTGCGCGGGACTGTTTGCCAGTTTCAAGAGATCGGGCTGGCTGTAAATCGTGGGGCTGCTTTGTAGCCCCATCGAATCACGCTTTGGTCGGCTGCTGAATAAAGCGCATCATCCACTCGCCGACCAGGTCGCCCTGGTGTTCGCTGGCCAGGCTGGCAATCGCCTTGTGGTAGACCTCATCGCCCAGATACTCCTGACGCGCATCGAGCAGCGCCCGCGAGTAGTCGTGGACAAACTCCGGATGCCCTTGGAAGCACAGCACCTGATCGCGGATGTGATACGCCGCATTCGGGCAAAAATCGCTCGACGCGATGACCGTGGCGCCTTCGGGCAGCGCGGTCACCTGGTCCTGGTGGCTGATCAGCAAGGTCAGCTCGGAAACCTCCGGGTCCATCCACGGCGCATGCGCCGCCAGCGAATAGCGATGAATGCCCACGCCCCAGCCCTTGTCGGCGCGCTCGGCCTTGCCGCCCAGGGTCAACGCCAGCAACTGGTGACCAAAACACACGCCAAGCAGCTTCTCGCCGCGCTCGTAGAGTTTCAGCAGGTAGGCCTTGAGGGTCTGGATCCACGCATCGGTGCCGAACGAGTCGGCCTTGCTGCCGGTCACCAGGTAAGCATCGAAACGTTCGTCTTCGGCGGGATAGTCGCCGTTCATCACGTTGTACACACGAAACTCGGCTGCAATCGGCTGCCGCGAGAAGAGCTGCTCGAACATCCTTCCGTAGCCCTGGTACTGCGCGGTCAACTCCGGTCGCAGGACATCGGTTTCAAGGATGCAGATGCGTAACGACATAGGGATAGTCCTGAACGACATGGGTGGTAATCTGCTGTAGAGACTGCCGCGAATGGCACGTACAAGCAAGTAGGCTGTACTGACGAACGGTCACATTCTGTCGGGTTGTAAGGGGGGCACGCGCAACTGTCTAGCCAGAGCGTGCCAGCGAGCTGGCTTATGGCCTCATAGCAGATCGCGATTGATCACTTGTTTCAATAGAAGAAAGGGTTCTGAAACAAGGATGACGCACCCCCTACTGTTGGTTGTATATCGATTCAAAGAGGTAAGTGGTACGGGCGTGGACTCACGCTGCGGTGATCGACCCGAAACGCGACAAGGAAGCCAACGGGTATTCAGGAATAACAACAAGAAGGCGGTCCGCCATGTACAGACAATCGAAACTTCGCCAAGCTGGGCTCATTTTATTCGCCACGACTTTGCTGCTGATCTTGCCGAACCTCACACGTTTGTTCGGATGATGGTGGCTGTGGCCTTGACAGGTAATGCGCAGGTAATCTGCCGGCCATGACGGTCGGAGATTGCCCATGCGCCACTGCATTGCCCTGCTAGCCCTGCTTTTCAATCTGCCGCTGTCGGCGGCGCAACTGCACCTGGAACTTGGCGGCACGCCGCGCCAATGGGACAGCGCCGAGCTGCTGAGCCTGCCGCAGGCCCGGGAAATCAGCGTCGAGCAGGACGTTTCCTATAAACGCCCTATGCGCTATCGCGCCGTGCCGCTCGCATCGCTGCTGCAGGGCATCGATGCGCGTGACCACTTGCAAGCGGTTGCGCTGGATGGTTTCGCCGCCGAAATGCCCGCCGCGCCGCTGCTACAGGATGGCCCGGCGCGCGCCTGGCTGGCGGTGGAGGACCCTGGCACACCGTGGCCGCCACTGGGCAAGGGCAAGCCGAGCGCGGGGCCGTTCTATCTGGTGTGGACCGATCCGCAGGCGAGCGGCATCCGTCCCGAGCAATGGCCGTTCCAGATCGCCACGATCCGCCGCCTGGCAGCGGTCGAACAGCGCTTCCCAGCACTACTGCCCGCCGCGGAACTACCCGCCAATGACCCCGTACGCCAGGGCTTCGCCCTGTTCAAACAGAACTGCCTGGCCTGCCATCGGCTCAATGGCGCAGGGGATGCGCAGTTCGGGCCGGACCTGAATGTGCCGCATAACCCAACCGAGTATTTCCAGCCGACCTTCCTGCGCCAATACATCCGCGACCCGCAAAGCCTGCGGCAATGGCCGCAGGCGCGGATGCCCGGGTTTAGCGAAAGCGTACTGAGTGAGCAGGAATTGGATGCGTTGCTTGCCTATCTGGCCCATATGGCCAAGCGCAAGCCTTAAAGGCTTAGGGGCGCTCTGCGCCCCAGGTTGGATCAGGCCATCGGCCGCTCTTGCTTGACCCCCCACCCCTCTACCTCCCCGCCATAGGGTGAGACGACCTGCTCGAAAGCCTCTTCGAAGTCACCGATGCCGCCATAGGTGGCGTACATGACCTTGCTCAATTCCAGGTGCCACACACCATCGTCCCGTTCATGCACCTGAGCATTGAGCGACTCGCCGCGAAACTGCCCGGCCGCTCGCCGCGCGCCGGCTTCATCTGGAAAAACCGCATAGAACTCGATGGGGTGGATCTGGCTGAAATCGAAACCGCCAGCTTTCATCTGGCGCAGGACATTGCTGCTGATATCGTCGTGGCTGCTCATGAATCGTCCTCCTGAATAACGCAATGGATAGACTTTCCGTGCACTACGCACCCGCCGGCATGGCCGGGCAGATCGAGCTGATGCAAGACGCGAATGAAACAGGTGCAGCCCCGCAGAACAGGCCAACACCTCCCACCAGCGTAGTGCCTACCAGGGCACCACGCCAACCTGCGGGTCAGGAAGCTTCTTGGATGCGGGTTATGACCACGCCGTTCTGCTCTTTGAGCCAGCGTGCAGTGGGGGATGGAGTGCGGTCCTGGAAGTCGTTGAGATCAAGCTCGTCCATGACCGGAAAAAGATGCGAACGGATGGCGCGAGCCGCTTCCTCCTCGCTAGGGCACTGTTCACCACGCAACAGCAGTGTGGTTGGCTCGCCTTTCTGGTCGGCAAAGATGACTTCCCACTCTTTCATCGAATAGCCCTCTCAAGCAGAGAACATCTGGGGTGATGCCTGTTATAGCTTGACCGTGGGCCGGGGGATTTGTTCAGTCCGATCCGGCCCAGGGCGGGCTTTCGCTTTTAGTCCTTTGGCGTGCCGTGCACGACGCCTGCGGTGTTATCCAGCAGGCTCTTGGTCGCCGTCTGGATGTAGGCCTCAAGCTTCTTGAGCATCTCAGGCTGATCCGGGCTTTCGATCAACTCGGCCTTGAACTCGCTGCCCAACTGGTAGCGGTACAGGCGTGGGCTCATGTCCTTGGATTCGATGAGGATACGATCACCCTGCACCAGACCCACGATCTGCTCGCTACCCGACGGTTTGATCATGCCCACGCCCTGGTCACCCTCAGGCAGGTTGAGCAGGTCGCGGCCCCAGCACTGGTGACGCGCCTGGCCACCGAGGCGGCCCATGATGGTCGGCACGATGTCGACCTGGGTGCCGACAGTGTGGTCGACTGCGCCAAACTTTTCCTGGATGCCCGGTGCAATCAGCAGCAACGGCACGTTGAAGCGGCCCAGGTCGAGTTCGGTGACCTGCTGGTGGTTGCCGAAGCCGTGGTCGCCAACGATGACGAACAGGGTGTCCTTGAAGTACGGCTCCTTGCGGGCCTTCTCGAAGAACTGGCCCAGCGCCCAGTCGGAGTAGCGCATGGCGGTCAGGTGCTCGTCCAGGCGGCCCTGGCCGGTGACCTTCTCGACCGGCAGGTCTTTGGGCAGCGCATACGGCGTGTGGTTGGACAGCGTCTGCAGCAGCGCGTAGATCGGCTTTTTACCATCGTGCTTGGCCAGTTCTTCGTTACCGCGGTCGAACATGTCCTGGTCGGACACGCCCCAGGTCGGGTCGGAGAACACCGGATCGACGAAATCGTTACGGCCGATGAAGGTGGTCATGCCCTGGTTGCCGAAGAAACCGGACTGGTTGTCCCAGGCGAAATCGCCGTTGTAGACGTACACATCGTCGTAGTCGCGGGCGCTGAGCAGCGCTGGCAAGCCGGACAATTTGTGACCGCCTTCCGGGGTCTGCATCAGGTATTCGAAGCCCGGCAGGTTGGGGAAGCAGGCCATAGTGGCGAACATGCCCTGGTGGGTATGGGTGCCGTTGGAGAAGAAGCGGTCGAACAGCAGCCCTTCTTTTGCCAGTTTGTCGAAGTATGGGGTGATGTTGTTCGGGCTGCCCAGGGCGCCGACCGAGTGACCGGCGAAGCTCTCCATGAGGATCACCACGACGTTCTTGACCGGCAGGGTACGCTCGGCCGGTGGCACGAAGTCACGGCGGATGGCGGCTTCGTCGGCGTCGACCAGGGTGTCGTGCGGGGTCAGCAACTGTTCACGCACGGTCTGGGTGGCCAGGTTCTGCTCCAGGACCGGTTTCCAGATATTGGCGCGATCTTCACCGAAGCGGCTCTTGGCTGCGTCGATCAGGGTCAAGGTACCGTTCAGGCCCAGCTGGTTGACGAAGTTGGAATCGGTGGTGAAGGCATCCCCCCAGCGCATCGGCGGGCCCTGGCGCAGGGTGCCACGGGCGGCGACCACGGCCACCAGCAGGATCACCATGAACACCGCCAGGCGGTGGTACCACGGCGCCACGCGTTGCAGGCCATTGCCGCGGGTCAGGCGGTCGATACCCTTGAACAGCAGGCTCAGCAACCAGGTGCCGAACAGCCAGGCCAGCAGGTAGCGGACCACCGGGAAGCCGTACCAGAGCATGCTCATGACGGTCTTCGGGTCTTCCTTGATGTACTGGAAGACCAGGCCGTTGAGGCGCTGGTGGAACTCGCGGTAGAAGTCCATTTCCATCAAGCCGAGGAACATCACGATGCTCGAGGTGATGGTCAGCCAGAAACGGAACAGGCCGCGCTGGGCCATGGCCCAAGGGCTGAGGATTGCCAGCAGCAGCGGAATGCTCAGGTACACCACCACCCGCAGGTCGAAGCGCAAACCGTTGAGGAAGCCTTCAGCGACCGTCGAGTAAGGGGTGTCGCCGATCATGTCGCTGTTGTAGAGCAGCAGTGCCAGGCGTACCAGGCTGAGCATCAACATGATCACCAGGCCGCAGAGCAGCGTGTAGGCCAGGTGCGATTTCAAGGTCGGCGTAAAAGCTCGCGCGCCCTGTTGCTTCAAGGCATCCGTGTTAGCCATGAATGGAGAGGTCCTAGGATTGCGTGATTGCGGGGATGGCGCCGGTGCTAGACCAACGCAGCATTGTGCGGGTGCGGATTCTGTTTAAACCAATGTGAAAATTTTGTCACGGGGCTGTTGCTGATTTTGTCTTTGCCAGCAAATTGCCGTTATCCGATCCGCACATTGCCCCTGGGCCCGGCAATCGCCCAGATCACCAAACCTACTACTGGCAACAAAGCGATCAGCAGGATCCACAGGACTTTGATCCCGACCTCGCTACCGCTCTTTATCACATTGAGGATCGCCCAGATATCCAGGGCCAGAATGATCAGGCCAACCAGCCCATTGAATGTGGAACCCATGCCAAAACTCCCGTCGAAGGTGCATGCTGCACAGCATAGCCAGCTATCACGTCGATAGAAGGGAATCCTTGGCCTGCCCCGCAGGTCACTGGGTAGACTGCCGGTATCCATCGATTTCGAGGTTCGCATGCCCCCAGCCCACACTCAAAGCGCCGCCCCACACTCGTTGCTGAGCGCCTGGAAGCAACAGGCGGTGAACACCCCTTGGCTCAGCGCCGGCCTGGGGGTAAGCCTGCTGGCGGTCATCGTGCTACTGGCGGCGAGTTTCTGGAATGCCATCAACGGCGACCATGCCGACAACTTGCACCTGGCGTTGCTCGGCGGTCTTTCCGGCTTCGGGGCTACGGCGCTGGGCGCGGTGCTCGCCGTGATACTGCGCGACGTCAGCGCGCGCAGCCAGGATGTGATGCTGGGCTTCGCCGCCGGCATGATGCTCGCGGCCAGTTCGTTCTCGTTGATCTTGCCGGGGCTGGATGCGGCCCGCGAAATTACCGGCAACGGCCCGGCCGCAGCCTTTACCGTGGTGTTGGGCATGGGCCTGGGCGTGTTGCTGATGCTCGGCCTCGACCGCTTTACCCCGCACGAACATGAAAGCACCGGGCGCTGCGGCCCCGAGGCCGAGCGCATCAGCCGGGTATGGCTGTTCGTGCTGGCGATTACCCTGCACAACCTGCCGGAAGGCATGGCCATTGGCGTGAGCTTCGCCAATGGCGACATGAATATCGGCTTGCCGCTGACCAGCGCGATTGCCATTCAGGACATTCCCGAGGGACTGGCCGTAGCGCTGGCCTTGCGTGCGACGGGGTTGTCGAACTTCAAGGCGGCGCTGGTGGCGATCGGTTCAGGCCTGATGGAACCGCTGGGCGCGGTGATCGGCCTGGGGATTTCCACCGGTTTTGCCCTGGCCTATCCAATCAGCATGGGGTTGGCGGCGGGGGCGATGATCTTCGTGGTGTCCCACGAGGTGATTCCCGAGACTCATCGCAATGGCCACCAGACTTCGGCGACACTGGGGTTGATGGGTGGGTTTGCGGTGATGATGTTTCTGGATACTGCGCTGGGTTGAAATCTTGATTGCCTGGGCCGGCCTCATCGCGGATGAATCCGCTCCATGTGGGAGCGGATTCATCCGCGATGAAGCCGGCCCTACCAACCCATCAACTCAATTGTGAACCGCGACCTTCAAAGCTTCCAAAGCCGGCTCAACCTTGATCCCAACCTCCCCCCCCAACTCCAGCACCCGCGCCAGGTCGTTTTGGCCAACCATCACCACCTGCAACTCATCATCGAGCAACTGGCTGAAGTTGAGCAGCACATACCCACCAGCCTCTTTGTTCAACGCCCCCATCTGCACCTGAATACGATTCAGCGCCGTCAGCGGCTCGGTCCGCGCCAACTGCTTGGCCTTGAGGGTGAACGGCACGCTCTTGTCGAACGAATCGCTGATCTGCTGGAACAGGTCCTGGTAGCTGTCGGCCTGGAACACCACAGTGTCCGGCAGGCTGCCGAGCACCACCCACTCGCCCAACGGGATGGGGAAGCTGTCGTCGTAGTTGATGTCCGGGTTGGCGGCGAGGAAGGCAGCGGGGTCGGCGTAGGCCTGGGCGGCCTCGTCGGCGATGCGCTCGATGTCTTCATCGCGCATGCAGCCGGCGGCGATGAGGCTGATGAATTCGAGCAACTGGTTTTTCATGTAAGGGGGCCTGCGGCGGGTGAAAAGTCGCCAAGGATAGCCGCAAACGCCCCCAAACGGTTAGCCGGCCAGCGCCTGCAGGCGTGCTGCCGTGTCCGCCGCGCCCATGGTCTGGGCAGCCATCAATGCGGTGGCGCCGCGTGCATCCTGGCGGGCCGGGTCGGCGCCCTGGGTCAGCAGGTAGTCGAGGATCTCGCTGCGGTTGAACATGGCCGCCAGCATCAGCGCGGTACGCCCGTCCTGGGCCGCGGCATCCACCGGCACACCGTTTTCCAGCAGCAGGCGGATCATCGCCAGGTCACCCTTGAACGCAGCGCCTGCAATCGGCAGTTGACCGTTGTCATTGGCGATCAGCGGGTCGGCACCATGGGCCAGCAGCACCTGCACGGCTTCGAAGTGGCCGTGGTAGCTGGCCAGCATCAACAGCGTGTCACCCTTGTGATTACGCAGGTCGGGAGGAAGGCCACTGGCCAGCAACCGTTCGAGCATCTGGGCATCGCCCTGGCGAGCGCGTTCGAAGACCTGCTCGGCGAACGCGGCGGTTTCTTCATCGGTCATGGCGGCGGGTGCGGGTTGATCGGACATCTGGAACCTCCTGGCAGAAAAGATTGCCCAAGTGTTTGTCAGGCATGCTCAGCAGGTCAAAGGTTCAGAATCTATGGGGCCGATAGCTACAGCCAGACTCGTGCATATTGCACTATGCAAAATGCACGACCATGCAGCCTGCACGACACCGCCTTCTAACAAATCACTCAAACCATTGAATTTAAAGGAATTTTCAACAGAGCAAGAATTGGCACGTTCACTGCAATCATCAACTCACGTCTGCCCACACATCAGTCAGGAGTTGATATGGACCTCATTCAGGAAAAGTTCGTCTCGGTGTTTTCGGCCTATCAGGTCGCAACCCAGCCTCGCCCCGATGGCGGTGTCCTGCTGACCCTGCGCGCCGCCGATGGCAAGGTCACCCGCCGTGTGCTGACCTACGGGCAATTGCACAGTGCCGAGCAGCTGTCCTGGGCGATCAGCGCCATTCGCCGTGATTTGGCCGAACAGGCCAGTGAGCTGCCGGTGATTTCGATGTTGCAGAGTCAGCAGCGCTTTGCTCTGCCGACCTATCGCTGAGTTTTGTCTGCACCGGCTGCCGCAGGTACGGTACTGCATTGCCCATAGGGATGGCGGGGTACCGATACCTGCAGCGGCCGGAGCGGACACTAAAGTTCGTCGATTCCCGCGTACAGGCGGGCAGTCGCATCACCGGTAAATTTCGCTTCCAGACCCGGTTCACTGGCAAATATGCGCAATGCCAGGCAGAACGGGTTATCCCCTAGTTCCAACCAGCGCCGGCTGCCGGCCGGTATCACCAGCTGGTCACCTTTCTCGCACAACACGGTATAGACATAGTCCCCCAGGCGCAGGCCGACCTGGGCGCGACCAGTCACCACCGCAAACACCTCTTCAGCTTCGTGGACATGCTCATCGCGCAGGTCGGCATATTCTGGGTCGACACCATCACGGTTGAGCAAGGAGAAGGCAGCGCTGCCATGTGCAGTCATCAGTTGGTCGAGGTGCTCACGGCATACCTCAAGCACTTCCTCCTGGCTACTACCAGGACGTACGCGCAGTTCCAGCGGCGTATGGACGAACGCCACGCCCTGCTCGGCCAAGGTCGAGGCGATATCGTCGTGGTGGGTCAGTACCTTGTTCGGCAAGCCTGGGCTCGACGGGTGGAAAACACAGAGGATGCTCATCAGCGGCGGGTCCTGATCGATTTCGAACGAGTGGCAATGATAACGGCTGCCGCCAGTGCTGCGGCGCTGGCCATACCAAAGGTGAAGGTCGGCCCCAGCAGATTCCAGCTGTAGCCCGAATACAACGCCCCCAGCGCACCGCCGGTGCCCGACAGCGCCGCGTACAGGGCTTGGCCCTGCCCTTGCTGACGCGCGCCGAAGCTGGCCTGCACGAAGGCGATGGACGCGGCGTGGAAGCAGCCGAACGTGGCCGCATGCAACACTTGGGCGAGGATGAGCACACCCGGCTGATCCGCCAGGTTACCCAGCAACAACCAGCGCAACGAGGCCAGCAGGAAGCTGGCCAGCAGCACCTGCTGCACGCTGAAGCGCGCGAAGATGCGGCTCATGGCCATGAAGATCAGCACTTCGGCCACCACCCCCAACGCCCACAACAGGCCGATGGCACCGCGGCTGTAGCCCAGGTGTTCCAGGTGCAAGGTGAGGAAGGTGTAATAAGGTCCGTGGCTGAGCTGCATCAAGGCAACACAGATATAGAAGGCGACCACCCCAGGGGCCATCAGTTGACGCAGAAAGCCGCCCGCCTCACGACGTTCGCCCTGCTCCACCGGCTGGGCATTGGGCACCCACAGGCTGGCGGCGACGATGCCGGCCATGATGGTCACCAGCGCCACGGGGTAAATATCCAGGCTCAGCCACTCGAACAACCGGCCCAGGCCGACCACGGTGAGAATGAAACCAATCGAGCCCCATAGCCGCACCTGGCTGTAGCGCGACGTCTGGCCATGCAGGTGGGCCAGGGTGATGACCTCGAATTGCGGCAGCACCGCGTGCCAGAAGAACGCGTGTAACGCCATCACCAGTGCCAGCCAGGCGTAGCTCTTGCCGAAGAAGATCAGCGAAAAGGTGGCCAGGGTCGACAATGCCCCCAGGCGAACGATCAGCAGCCGCTGGCCGCTGCGGTCACCCAGCCAGCCCCACAGGTTGGGGGCGATGCAACGCATCAGCATGGGGATGGCCACCAGCTCGCCGATGCGTGCGGGGGAAAAACCCAGGTGATCGAAATAGAGAGCGAGGAATGGGGCGGTCGAGCCTAGCAGGGCGAAGTAGAAGAGGTAGAAACTGGACAGGCGCCAGTAGGGAATTGGGGGCATGGGCGGGCCTTTTGGGGTGCCTGAACCGGCCTCTTCGCGGGGCAAGCCCGAGAAGAGGCCGCCACTGTAGGATCAGAGCTGGCCCAGCACCGGGGTCCCGACCTTCACCTCGGCATTCTGCGCCCGATGACGCAACAGGTGGTCCATCAGCACGATGGCCATCATCGCCTCGGCGATCGGCGTGGCGCGGATGCCCACGCACGGGTCGTGACGGCCCTTGGTGATGACTTCGACCGGGTTGCCATCGACATCGATCGAGCGGCCCGGCACGGTGATGCTGGAGGTCGGTTTCAGCGCCAGGTGGGCGACGATCGGCTGGCCCGAGCTGATGCCGCCCAGAATGCCGCCGGCGTTGTTGCTGAGGAAGCCTTCGGGGGTCAGCTCGTCACGGTGCTCGCTGCCGCGCTGGGCGATGCTGGCGAAACCTGCACCGATTTCCACACCCTTGACCGCGTTGATGCTCATCAGCGCATGCGCAAGTTCGGCATCGAGACGATCGAAGATCGGCTCGCCCAGCCCCGGCATCACGCCTTCAGCGACCACGGTGATCTTCGCCCCGACCGAATCCTGGTCACGGCGCAGCTGGTCCATGTAGGCCTCCAGCTCCGGCACCTTGGCAGGATCCGGGCTGAAGAATGCGTTGTCTTCCACCGAGTCCCAGGTCTTGAACGGGATTTCGATCGGGCCCAGCTGGCTCATGTAGCCACGCACCTGAATGCCCTGGGTGGCCAGGTACTTCTTGGCGATGGCACCGGCCGCCACGCGCATGGCGGTTTCGCGGGCCGAGCTGCGGCCACCGCCACGGTAGTCACGAATGCCGTATTTGTGGTGGTAGGTGTAGTCGGCGTGAGCCGGGCGGAACAGGTCCTTGATCGCCGAGTAGTCCTTGGACTTCTGGTCGGTGTTGCGGATCAGCAGGCCGATCGAGCAACCGGTGGTGCGCCCTTCGAATACGCCGGAGAGGATCTCCACTTCATCCGGTTCCTGGCGCTGGGTGGTGTGCCGGCTGGTGCCGGGCTTGCGCCGGTCGAGGTCATGCTGCAGGTCGGCGAGCGAGATTTCCAGGCCCGGTGGGCAGCCATCGACAATGGCGACCAACGCCGGGCCATGGCTTTCGCCAGCGGTGGTGACAGTGAACAGCTTGCCGTAGGTATTGCCGGACATGGACGCTCCGCGAGTCTGCCTGAGGTGAACGAGGCGGCCAGTATACGGAAAATTTCACGCGGGTTGCTCGCCTGTACAGGCGAGTTTGCCGAACCTTCCCGCAAACACTGGGTCAAACCGACATCTCCCCATGTAGTACCGCCCGATGTCGCGCCTTGTCGCCCTGCTCTTCCTGTTTTGCTCTGGCCTGGCCCAGGCCGCTGCGCCAACCGTGTTGCAACGCCCCATCGACCTCGACACCGGCCAGGGCGTGCTGCACGGCAGCCTGCTGCTCCCGCAACAGGCCACCCCACCTCCGGTGGTATTGATCATCGCCGGCTCCGGCCCCACCGACCGCGATGGCAACAACCCGGCCTCGGGGCGCATCGACAACCTCAAGCGCCTGGCCCTGCTGCTGGCCAATGAGCACATTGCCAGCGTGCGGTATGACAAGCGCGGCGTGGCCGCCAGCCTGCCGGCCACACCCGATGAGCGCAACCTCAGCGTCGAGCGCTATGTCGCCGACGTCGTGGCCTGGGGCCGCAAGCTCAAGGCCGACCCGCGCTTCGGCCAACTGATCCTGGTCGGCCACAGCGAAGGCGCGTTGATCGCCAGCCTGGCCGCCGAGCAAGCGGGCGCCAGCGCGGTGATCACCCTGGCTGGCAGCGGTCGGCCCATCGCCGATGTCGTGCGTGAACAACTGGCGCAACGCCTGCCATCGGCGCAACTGGCCCGTGGCAGCGCCCTGCTCGACCGCCTGCAAGCCGGGCAGACCACCCTGGATGTACCCGCCCCACTGCGCCAGGTGTTCCGCCCCAGCGTGCAGCCGTACCTGATCTCCTTGTTCCGCCAGGACCCAGCCCAGGCCTTCGCACGCCTGCCGATGCCTGCGCTGATCGTTCAGGGCCGCAACGACATCCAGGTAGACGTGGCCGACGCCGAGCGCCTCAAGGCCGCCAAACCGGATGCCCAACTGGTGCTGATCGACGGCATGAACCACATGCTGCGCATCAGTCCCAAGGCCATGAGCCAACAACGCGAGAGCTACCTCAACCCGGAATTGCCACTGGCCCGCGAACTCGGCCAACGCCTGGTGACGTTCATTCACCAGCTGCCCTCTGCCTAAAGAGATCGCAGCTTATTTGCCTCAGGTCCTGGCCAATACTGCCGATAAGCTCGGTATTGGCCTGTATTTGAGAACGCCGTGATGACCGATGCCCCCGTCGCCGTAGAGCCGGCCGAAGAGCCGCAAGCCCCGGACAGCGCCACGCTGCCGTGGGCCGACCTTGCTGTCGAACACTTCGAGTTGCTGCGCCTGGCGCCGCTGCCCACCGACCGCAACAGCGGGGCACGGCCGCTGCGTTTCGTCGAGTTCGGCCATGCCGAGCGCCACGACAAGGCGCACAGCCTGCTGCGCATGGAAATCCGCCTGCCCGGGCAGAAAGTGCGCAAGGAACAGAACCTGCTGGATGTGCGTGTCGACCATACCGAGCGCCTGGTAACGCTCGGCAGCGACAGTGGCCTTCAACTGGAGCCTCTAAACCGCGGCCTAGGCCGCTTCATGATGTCCCAGGCCGTGCAATGGCTGCAGCGCAAGTGGTCACACTATCGGGTCGAAGGCATGGCGCTGCCGAACAAGGATGCGCTGAACGAAGACACGCGCCTGCGCCGTGACCGATTCATCAGCGCTACGGGCCTCGAAGTCGAATATGCCGACCCGCAGCACCTCAAAGGGCGCACGGTCGAGGCCACGGTCGGCCAGCTCAAGGGCGGCTGGAACAGCGAGAAGGTGCAGCGCGTGGGCATTCTCGACGCCGCCGGGATGCTGCAGCAGGCCGAGCAGAATCTGCTGGAGAAGGAAACGCAGCTGCGCGAGCGCGATGAGCGGGTGGCCAAGTACCGACGCGAAGACAGCGGCTTGCGTTTCACCATCACCTGCCTGGTGGCGTTTGCCGTGTTCCAGGCCGGCCTGCTGATCTGGATTGCCACCCGTTAGAAACCCGGGGCTGCTATGCAGCCCCTAAGCCAGTTAGACCCGCGCTTTGAACAGTTCCTGATGCTGCCGGCACTGCTCCGCCGTCAGCATGAACACGCCGTGCCCGCCGCGCTCGAATTCCAGCCAGGCAAAATCGACCTCGGGGTACAGCGCCTCGACATGCACCTGGCTGTTGCCCACCTCGACGATCAACAGGCCCTTGTCGGTCAGGTGCTCGGCCGCCTCGGCGAGCATGCGCCGGACCAGGTCGAGCCCATCGTTGCCGCAGGCCAGGCCCATCTCCGGTTCGTGGTGATACTCGGCCGGCATGTCGCCGAAGTCTTCGGCATCGACATAGGGCGGGTTGGACAGGATCAGGTCGAAACGCTGCCCCGGCAGGCCGGCGAAACCATCGCCCTGCACGGTGAACACGCGCTCGTCGAGGCCGTGACGCTCGATGTTCTGGTTGGCCACTTCTAGCGCGTCGAAGGACAAGTCAGCCAACACCACCTCGGCCTCGGGGAACACTTCGGCGGCGACGATGCCAATGCAACCGGAACCGGTGCACAAATCGAGGATGCGCGCCGGCTCACTGGCCAGCCATGGTTCGAAGCGCTTCTCGATCAGTTCGCCGATCGGCGAGCGAGGTACCAGCACGCGCTCGTCGACAATGAACGACATGCCACAGAACCACGCCTCGCCCAGCAGATAGGCGGTTGGCACACGGTCTTCGATGCGGCGCTTGAGCAAGTGCTGCAGGCGTACCCGCTCGTCGTCTTCGAGCTGGCAGTCCAGGTAGCTGTCGGCCACCTCCCACGGCAGGTGCACGGCGCCGAGCACCAGCAGCCGGGCTTCGTCCCAGGCATTGTCGGCGCCGTGGCCGAAGAACAGCTCGTGCTCATGGAAGCGGCTGACCGCCCAGCGGATGTGGTCGCGCAACGTGCGCAGACGAGATGTGATCACGGGGTACTCCTAATTCAGACCATCCAAAAGTCTAACAGCCCGCACCGCACAATTGTTGCTGCGAATCGTCCGCCGGGTAGCCACAGGCCAGTAACTACGCTGGATGCGATGTCAACCATTCCCATTGGCGTCAAGGCAAGGGAGAATAGGTATACAAAAGCCCTTCCAAGGAGCCATTGATGTCCGTTCCAACCACGATGTTCCGCCTCACTGGCCGCGACTACCCGCCGGCCAAGCTGAGCCAAGCCAGCCTGATCATCATCGATGCGCAAAAGGAGTACCTCAGTGGTCCGCTCGCGCTGTCGGGCATGGACGAGGCCGTGGCCAACATCGCCAGGTTGCTCGACGCCGCCCGCAAGGCCGGCCGTCCGATCATCCACGTCCGCCACCTCGGCACCGTCGGTGGGCGTTTCGACCCGCAAGGCGCTGCAGGTGAATTCATCCCGGGGCTGGAGCCTCGCGACGGTGAAATCATCATCGAAAAACGCATGCCCAATGCGTTCAAGAACACCAAGCTGCACGAAACCCTGCAGGAGTTGGGTCACCTCGACCTGATCGTCTGCGGTTTCATGAGCCATTCCAGCGTCAGCACCACCGTGCGCCGGGCGAAGGACTATGGTTATCGTTGCACCCTGGTGGAAGACGCCTCGGCAACCCGCGACCTGGCGCTCAAGGATCGCGTGATCCCCGCCGCGCTGATCCACGAATGCGAAATGGCCGTGATGGCCGACAACTTCGCCTGCGTTGCCCCGACTGCCAGCTTGATCTGAGCCTGGCACAGTGACGACCGCCCGGCAGCCGGGCGGAACCCAATGGGGCGCTGCAGGTCGGATTCCGGATGTCCACAGAGGAAATCGGAATGAAGCTCAAAGGCAGTTTCGACGCCAAGCGTCTGCGCCAGCGCGAACCGCGTAACTGGGGTGCCCGCCTGGCCGCCGGCCTGTCGGCCCTGCTGGCAACGTTCGGCGTGCTACTGGCCATGGCCGGATTTGCCGGGTTGCTCGGTAACTATTCGGCGTTTGCCGAACTCAATGCCAACCGCCCCCTTGCCAGCATCCTTGCCGGGGTCGGGTTGGTGATGCTGTATCTGGGTGTGCGCTTCTGGCGGCGCAGCCGCATTCGCCTGCGTCGCGGGCGGGAGCTCAACCTGTCGCCGCACCTGATGAAGAAGCACGATTGAAGCGTCCGCAAGGGCCAGTGCTGACGTCATGGGGTTGATCGCGTAAACTACGCCGCCCACGTGGAGGCACCATGCAAGACGACGATTTTTCCCTCTTCAGCGCCGAAGTGCGCGGCGTAAAGCCGATCAAGCATGACCGTGCCGAAGTCGGCAAGCCCAAGGCCGACCGCAAGCAACTGGCTGGTTTGCGCCAGGCAGCGACCATACGCAGTGATCAAACGCTGGTGATCGACGGCCTGTCCGACCAGTTCGTCATCGACGTGGGCGCCGAAGATGACCTGATGTGGCGCCGCGATGGCGTGCAGGAAAGCCAGATCCGCAAGCTCAAGCTCGGCCAGATCGCCTTCGAGGGCAGCCTCGACCTGCACGGCATGAGTGTCGAGAAAGCCCGTGAGACCCTCTGGGCCTTCATCGCCGAAGCCACCAAGCTGGAAGTGCGCTGTGTACGCGTGACCCACGGCAAGGCCGCACGCCTGGACGGCAAGCGCCCAATGATCAAGAGCCACGTCAACACCTGGCTGCGCCAGCACCCGCAGGTGCTCGGTTTCACCTCCTGCCAGGCCCGCCACGGCGGCACCGGCGCGGTATACGTGATGCTCAAACGGACCATGATGGAAGGCCGCGACGAGTAACGCCGCGCTTGCAGCGCAGGCTTTGCCGCCGTAACCTTCGTTTTTGCGATTTTTTCCCACAGGTAGATACATGTCCCTGGAACAGAACTACACCGAGATCCTCAGCCAGATCGGCGAGGACGTCTCCCGTGAGGGCCTGCTCGACACGCCCAAGCGGGCTGCAAAGGCCATGAAGTACCTTTGCCGCGGTTATGAGCAGACGCTGGAAGAAGTGACCAACGGCGCGCTGTTCACCTCCGACAACAGCGAAATGGTGCTGGTCCGGGACATCGAGCTGTACTCGATGTGCGAACATCACATGCTGCCGTTCATCGGCAAGGCCCACGTCGCCTATCTGCCCAAGGGCAAGGTATTGGGCCTGTCGAAGGTTGCGCGGATCGTCGACATGTACGCCCGCCGCCTGCAGATCCAGGAAAACCTCAGCCGCCAGATCGCCGATGCCGTGCAGCAGGTCACCGGCGCCGCAGGCGTGGCCGTGGTCATCGAAGCCAAGCACATGTGCATGATGATGCGTGGTGTGGAGAAGCAGAATTCGACCATGCTCACCTCGGTGATGCTGGGTGAGTTCCGTGACAACGCCGCCACCCGCAGCGAGTTCCTCAGCCTGATCAAGTGATCGGCGCGTGATCCCGAGCCGGCCCTGAGGGTCGGCTTTTTCATTTCAGGAGTTGCCCATGATCGTCAAAGCCTTGCGGGTCGGCCTCGGCCAGCTCATCGTATTCGGCGACTGGATCAGCCGCCCGGCCAAGCGCAAGCGCGATGCCGCCGCCCAGGCGCGTGTCGAGCAGGAAGCCAAAGGCCTTGCGCTGTACCAGTTTCATGCTTGCCCGTTTTGCGTGAAGACCCGCCGCACCTTGCACCGCCTGAACGTGCCGGTGGCGCTGCGTGATGCCAAGAACGATGCGGTGCACCGCCAGGCGTTGCTTGAAGGGGGTGGCCGGGTGAAGGTGCCGTGCCTGCGCATCGAGGAGGCCGGCGAGGTGACCTGGATGTATGAGTCCAAGGCCATCATTGCTTACCTGGACAAGCGGTTTGCAGCTATTTGATATCACTTGCCGGC
Source organism: Pseudomonas sp. NPDC090233 (assembly GCF_044772285.1). Classification (NCBI taxonomy): domain Bacteria; kingdom Pseudomonadati; phylum Pseudomonadota; class Gammaproteobacteria; order Pseudomonadales; family Pseudomonadaceae; genus Pseudomonas; species Pseudomonas sp. NPDC090233. Next base: position 111,132 of record NZ_JBIVYQ010000009.1, read on the forward strand.
CTCATCGCGGCTGAAGCCGCTCCTACAGGCACTGCGCGGTACCTGTAGGAGCGGCTTCAGCCGCGATGAGGCCCCTGCAGGCTCAATCCACCATCGGCACATGCCGAGGATGTGCAGCCACCCTCTCCAACCATGCCCTGACCCCAGGGTATTCGGCCAGATCAAACCCACCCTGATGCGCCACATGGGTGTACGCATACAACGCCACATCGGCAATCGAGTACTGCTCCCCCACCAGGTACGGCGTCATCTGCAACTGCCGCTCCATCACCTTCAGCGCCTTGTAGCCGCCCTTGTGCAACTTGCGGTATTCCTCCACGCGCTCGTCCGGCAAGCCCAGGTAGAACTGGATGAACCGCGCCACGGCAATGTATGGCTCATGGCTGTACTGCTCGAAAAACTGCCACTGCAGCACCTGGGTTCGCAAGCGTGGCTCGCTGGGCAGGTACTCGCTGCCATCGGCGAGGAAGTTGAGGATGGCGTTGGACTCCCACAGGCAGGTACCGTCTTCCAGCTTGAGCACCGGCACCTTGCCATTGGGGTTCATGGCCAGGAACTCTGGCGTTTCGGTCTCGCCCTTGAGGATGTTTACCGGGTGCCATTCGTACGGACGGCCCAGCAAGCTCAGCATCAGCTTGACCTTGTAGCAGTTGCCCGACTGGTAATCGCCATAGACCTTGTACATCGCCCCTCCCTCCCATGCAGTTGCGCAATCGTGCCCAATAGTTGGCGACTGTACGGCTAAAAGCAATGCCTGCTGTATGGCAAGGATCAACCTTCGCCGCGTTAGTCTGAAAAAAATGCTTACACATGGACAAGGACATACCCCATGACCAATGCCACCTCCGCACGCCTGCGGCCCCTGGCAGACACCTCTCCGTCGGCGGTGGTCGCCGGCTTCATCGCCATGCTCACCGGCTACACCAGCTCGCTGGTGCTGATGTTCCAGGCCGGCCAGGCCGCGGGCCTGACCACCGCGCAGATCTCATCGTGGATCTGGGCTTTGTCGATCGGCATGGCGGTCTGCAGCATCGGCCTGTCGCTGCGCTATCGCACACCGGTCACCGTGGCATGGTCGACCCCAGGTGCGGCGCTGTTGATCACCAGCCTGGGCGGGGTCAGCTATGGCGAAGCGATTGGCGCCTACGTCACCTGTGCGGTGCTGGTGCTCATCTGTGGCCTGACCGGCAGCTTCGAGCGCCTGGTCAAACGCATTCCGGCATCCCTGGCCTCGGCCTTGCTGGCCGGCATTCTGTTCAAGATCGGCAGCGAAATCTTCGTCGCCGCCCAGCACCGCACGCTGCTGGTGCTGGGCATGTTCTTCAGTTACCTGCTGGTCAAGCGCCTGTCGCCGCGCTATTGCGTGCTGGCTGCACTGCTGGTGGGCACGGCGCTGTCCGGCGCCCTTGGCCTGTTGGACTTCAGCGGCTTCACGCTGCAGGTCGCCACGCCGGTATGGACCACGCCAAGCTTCTCGCTGGCCGCGACCATCAGTATCGGCATCCCGCTGTTTGTGGTGGCGATGACTTCGCAGAACATGCCGGGCGTTGCCGTGTTGCGCGCCGACGGCTACCAGGTGCCGGCCTCACCGCTGATTTCAGCGACAGGCTTTGCCTCGCTGTTGCTGGCACCGTTTGGCTCCCATGGGGTGAACCTGGCGGCCATCAGCGCCGCGATCTGCACGGGGCCACATGCCCATGAGGACCCGAGCAAGCGTTACACCGCTGCCGTGTGGTGCGGAATTTTCTACGGCATTGCCGGCGTGTTCGGTGCCACCCTGGCAGCGCTGTTCGCCGCGCTGCCGAAGGAGTTGGTGCTGTCGATTGCGGCACTGGCGCTGTTCGGCTCGATCATGAACGGCCTGACCGTGGCCATGGGCGAGGCGCGTGAGCGTGAGGCGGCGTTGATCACCTTCATGGTCACGGCGTCAGGGTTCACGCTGTTTTCAATCGGCTCGGCCTTCTGGGGGATTGTCGCGGGGGTGCTGACCTTGCTGATCCTCAACCCGCGCAAAGCCTGAACACGCCGTCACTCCCGGCGGTAGGGCAGCATCTCCCGCGCCTGCTCGGCATAGCCTTGCACGCCGGCCCGCTCCTGGCGTAGAAAATCCTCTACCGCCCGCCGCAGGCCGGGGTGCAACAGGTAATGCCACGACCGCGTCAGCACCGGTTCGAAACCACGAATCAACTTGTGCTCGCCCTGCGCGCCGGCATCGAAACGCTGCAAGCCTTCGGCAATGGCAAAGTCCATGCCCTGGTAAAAACAGGTCTCGAAGTGCAGCCGGTCGAATTCGTCCAGGCAACCCCAGTACCGGCCGAACAGGCTGTCGCCGCCCACCAGGCTCAGGGCCATGGCGACATCACGGCCACCCTGACGGGCCATCACCACCCGCAGCGCTTCGGGCATGCGCTCGGCCAGCAGGCTGAAGAATTCACGGGTGAGGTACGGCGAGCGCCTGCGCACAGCGTAGGTATTGGCGTAACACAGGTAGACGAAATCCCACTGCGCCTCATCCAGCTCATCGCCCCGGTACCAACGGAAGTCGATGCCCTGCCCCGCCACTTGCTCGCGCTCCTTGCGCATCTGCTTGCGCTTGCGCGAGCTCAGGCTATCGAGAAAGTCCTGGAAGTCCCGATAGCCACGATTGTGCCAGTGGTACTGGCAACCCAGGCGCTCCATCCAGCCCGGCAGCCCGGCCAGCTGGCTGTCCAGTTGCGGGTCGGTGAAGTTGATGTGCGCTCCGGAAAGCCCGGCTTTGCTCAGGTATTCGGGCAAGGCCTGGAGCACCAGCAGCCCATCGGCCGGGTCGGCCGTGAGCAGGCGTGGTCCGCTGACCGGGCTGAACGGCACGGCGCCGAGCAGCTTGGGGTAATAGGCGATGCCGGCACGCTCGCAGGCGTCGGCCCAGCCGTGGTCGAACACGTACTCGCCGTACGAGTGCCACTTGCGGTAAGCCGGCAACAACGCCTGCACCTGCCCGTCGCGCTCCAGCACCAGGTGCTCAGCCGCCCAGCCGGTGGCCGGGGCGACGCTGCCGCTGTCCTCCATGGCGCTGAGAAACGCATGGCGCAGGAACGGCTGGCCGGCAGGCACCAGGGCGTCCCAGGTCGCCGCTGGCAGGTCACGCAGGTGGGCAAGGCTGTAGAGGCTGGTCACGTTTTCGACTCGCTTTTCGAAGGCATCAGTATCAGGCAACAAGCGTCCCCCACTCAAATGACGAATGCCTGGCCGATCCTTTTATTCTCAATTACTTAACCGCAGTGCCACTAATTAGACATTATTCTGTCATTCGCCCCCGCAATACTGGCGCCTGTTTTTCGGAACCCCAGAACCTGTCTATTCAGGCCCTTTCCGAAGACATGCCAACATGGGGGCGGGCGCTGAGCCTCCCCAATATTTTTCAGTAGGGAGAACCTTATGCGTCTTGTTTCTACACTTACCGGAGTGAGCCTCACCGGCATGATGCTGGCTCTGAGTACTCCGGCCAGTGCTGCTGTCGACGCCAAGCTGCTCGAAATGCTCCGCGCCAACGGCTCGATCAACCAGGCGCAGTACAACGAACTGCAAGGCGACCTGGCAAAAGAAACCAAGGAAAAGGCCGACCAGAAAGCTCAGTCCGAACGTATGAGCTCCTTCGAACAGAAAGTGGCATGGGCCGCCAAGACCCAGATCAAGGGTGATGTGCGCCTGCGTTACGAAGACGTCAACGTCGACGATCCAAACAGCAGCAGCGGCAACCAGGACCGTCAGCGCGTGCGTGCCCGCGTCGGCTTCTACAGCGAGATCAACCCGCAAGTCGACGCTGGCGTGCGTATCGCCACCGGCAGCAGCGCCGACCGCCGTTCGACCAACCAGAGCTTCGACAACTACTTCGACAAGAAATCGCTGTGGGTCGACCTGGCTTACCTGGACTGGCACCCGACCGCCATCCCCAACCTGCACCTGATCGGCGGCAAGATGCAGCAGCCTTGGGTGAGCATGGGCGACATCATCTGGGACAGCGACATCAACCCGGAAGGCGTAGCCGCCACCTACAAGGCTGACCTTGGCGGTGCCGAGGTGTTCGCCAGCGCCGGCCAGTACACCCTCAAGGACAACGTGGACGGCGACGGCGTGCAGTACAAGCACGACGCCCAGGTCTACCACGCGCAGTTGGGCACCAAGTTCGCGCCGGTCGACGCGCTCAAGGTCACCGTGGGTGCAAGCATCTACGGCTACGACAACGACAAGGAAGCCGCCATTCTGCAGTCGTTCGGCAACACCACCAACGAGTTCAACCTGGTGGAAGGCTTCGGTCAGCTGGACTTCACCGGCTTTGCCATCCCACTGTCGGCCTACGGCCAATACGTGAAGAACACCGAGAGCACCGACGGCGAAGACCAGGCCTGGCTGGCCGGTCTGAAGACCAAGGTCGGCGCCTGGAGCCTGGACTACAACTACCGCGATGTGCAGCGTAACGCCGTGGTCAGCCTGTTCACCGACTCTGACTTCGGTAACGGCTTCACCGGTTCGCGTGGCCACAAGTTCAAGGTCGGTTACGAAATCGACAAGAACTTCTCGCTGGGTGCTGCCTACCTGATGGCCAAGACCGACCTGTCGCAATTGCCTAACAGCAATGCTGATGTAGACACCCTGCAGGTTGATCTGGAAGCCAAGTTCTAAGCTGTAGCTCCCTTGCGTTATTGAGGCGGGAAGCACCGACCCCATCCGGTGCTTCCCGCTTTTTTTCGTCTGTTGGAAATCAGCGCTTACGCAGAATCACGCTACCAATCGAATACCCCGCACCAAACGAACTCAGCACCCCCAGCGCACCTTCGGCCAGATCATCCTGGTACAGGTGGAACGCAATCACCGACCCCGCCGAACTGGTGTTGGCATAACGGTCGAGAATCACTGGCGCATCCTCCTCGGCCACTTCACGCCCCAGCAGCTTCTTGACGATCAGGTGGTTCATGCTCAGGTTGGCCTGGTGCAGCCAGAAGCGCTTGACGTCGGACGGCTGCAGGTCGTTCTCGCCCAGGTGCTTGCCGATCAGTTCGGCGACCATTGGGCAGACTTCCTTGAACACCTTGCGCCCTTCCTGCACGAACAGTTTGTCGCGCGCCCCTTCACCCTCTTCTGCCGCGCGGTTGAGGAAGCCGAAGTTGTTGCGGATGTTGTTGGAGAACGCGGTCTGCAGCTTGGTGCCGAGGATGTCGAACTGATGCGCCGAAGTGGCCAGGTCGGCACGCTCGACCAGCACGGCGGTGGCCGCGTCACCGAAGATGAAGTGGCTGTCGCGGTCACGGAAGTTCAGGTGCCCGGTGCAGATTTCCGGGCTGACCACCAGCAGTGCCCGGGCCTGGCCCAGCTGCACGCTGTTGGCGGCGGTCTGGATGCCGAAGGTGGCCGACGAGCAGGCCACGTTCATGTCGAACGCGAAACCCTGGATGCCCAGCGCGTTCTGTACTTCGATGGCAATCGCCGGGTAGGGGCGCTGCAGGTTGGAGCAGGCAACGATCACCCCGTCGACATCGGCAGGCGTGCGGCCAGCGCGTTCCAGCGCTTGACGCGCGGCGGCAACGCCCATTTCGCAGAGGATCGATTGTTCGTCGTTGGAACGCTCCGGCAGGCGCGGCTTCATGCGCTGCGGGTCGAGAATGCCGGCCTTGTCCATCACGAAGCGGCTCTTGATACCCGAGGCCTTTTCGATGAACGCCGCGTCGGACAAGGGCGCCGCCTCGACTTCACCGCGCTCGATGGCGGCGGCGTTGTCGCGGTTGAACTGCTGCGACCAGGTATTGAAGGATTCCACCAATTCTTCGTTGGAAATGCTCTGGGCCGGGGTATACAGGCCGGTGCCGCTGATCACGACGTTATGCACGGTCGTTCCTCTGGTCAAAGGCCATCGCCACGGGGCGCTGGCTGGAAATATGACGAACAATGGCACTTTAGTGCCAGTTTACGGGCGAGGGCTGCGCCCTCGTTCGCGGATGAATCCGCTCCTACGGGACAGTAGGAGCGGATTCATCCGCGATGGGCCGCAAGGCGGCCCCAAATTCCACCAATATTGCCACATCTCCTGGGGTTTAGGCTTCCACCTGCGACCACTGTTTGCTGAGACGCTTGTCAGAAATCGGCACTTTGGTGCCCAACTGCTGGGCAAACAGCGACACCCGGTATTCCTCCAGCAACCAGCGGTACAAGACTAACTGCTCGTCACGCTTGCCCTCCTGGGCATGCTTGTCGGCTCGGGCCTTGTACTGCGCCCACAGATTGCTCAGTTCACCGCTCCACACCCGGTCCTTCTGCACCTGGCTGCCGAGTTTCTCAAGGCGCAATTCCACCGCCTTGAGGTAGCGCGGCAATTCCTTGAACCAGGCCGCTGGCGTCTCGCGCACGAAGCCGGGATAAACCAGGTTGGCCAGCTGTTGCTTGATGTCGTTCAGTGCGACCGCCTGGCTCAGGTCGATCTTGCCCTTGAAGCGCTTCTGCAGGCCGTGCCACAGCTTCAGCACTTCCAGGGTCTGACGGGCCAATCGCTCGGCATGCTCAGCCCAGCTGCCACGCTTGCGCTCGGCCAGCCCGGCCAAGGCGGCGCCGTCGCGTGGCAGCGTGGCTTCGCCTTCGAGAATGCAGCTGTCCAGGCTGGCCAGCAGGATGTCCTCGACCAGCGCCTCGACCCGGCCCAGTTCGCGGTACAGCAGGCCCAATTCGGTCAGCCCCGGCAGCTTGCCACGGAGGAACTTGGCCGGCTCCGCCAACTGCTGCAGCAACAGGCGCTGCAAGGCGCGGCGGTGCTGGAATTCAGCTTCGGCCTGGGTCGAGAAGCGCCCTTCGCGCACGCTGCCGCTCTCTTCCACCAGCGCCGGGTACACCGTCATCGACAGGCCAGCGATCTTCTGCTGGGCGGTCTGCTTCACTTCGCTGAAGGCCTTGGCCTGTACCGGCTGCTCGCTTTTGTCGCTGCGCGGCACCGCCAGCGCCGCCTGGCTGGCGGCGGCGAAACGTGCGGTCAACTCGGCCAGGTCACGGCCCTCGCCAAGGAACTTGCCCTGCCCATCGACCACTTCGATGTTCATGCGCAGATGGCCTTCGACCAGGCTGACCGACTCGGCCCAGGCTTCGTCGGACACCCGCGCCCCAGTCATGCGCAGCAACTCCTGGCCCAGGGCCTGGGGCAACGCCCCCTGGCCGAAGGTCATGCGCGACAGCGAAGCCTTGACGAAGTCCGGCACCGGCACGAAGTTCTTGCGCAACGCCTTGGGCAGGTTGCGCACCAGGGCCACGCACTTGGCTTCGATCAGGCCCGGCACCAGCCATTCCAGGCGCTCGCCCGGTAAGCTCGGCAGCAGCGGCGCAGGCACCCGCACGGTGACGCCGTCACGCGGGTGGCCCGGCTCGAAGTGGTAACTCAGCGGCAGGCGCAGCTCGCCCACCTGCAGGCTGTCCGGATACAGCGCGGCGGTGACTTCACTGGCCTCACGGGCCAGCACGTCTTCCTCGCGCATGATCAGCAGGCTGGCGTCCTTCTGGCTGCCCATGCGGTACCAGCTGTCGAAGGTCGCGGTCTGGTGGATCTCCGCTGGCAGGCGAGCTTCGTAGAAGGCGTACAAGGTTTCTTCATCGGCGAGGATGTCGCGCCGACGGGCCTTGGCTTCCAGCTCGTCGAGTTCTTCGAGCAGACGTTTGTTGGCCGCCAGGCACTTGGCCCGCGACTGGATTTCGCCTCCGACCAGCCCTTCACGGATGAACAATTCACGGGAGGTGACCGGGTCGATCGGGCCGTAATGCACCGGGCGGCGGCCGACCAGGATCAGGCCATACAGGGTGATCTGCTCGTAGGCGACCACTTGCCCGCGCTTCTTCTCCCAGTGCGGTTCGAAGTGGTTCTTCTTGATCAGGTGGGTCGCCAGCGGCTCGATCCAGTCAGGCTCGATCTTGGCGACCATGCGCGCATACAGCTTGGTGGTCTCAACCAGTTCGGCGGCCATTACCCACTGCGGGCGCTTGCGACCAAGGCCCGAAGACGGGTGGACCCAGAAGCGTCGCTGGCGGGCACCCTGGTAGTCGCCCTCTTCGGCCTTGTGGCCGATCTGGCTGAGCAGGCCGCTGAGGATGGCCTTGTGCATCTTCTGGTAGTCGGACAGTTCCTTGTTCACCGTCAACTGCAGGTCACGGCAGATCAGCGCCAGCTGGCGATGGGCATCGCGCCATTCGCGCAGGCGCAGGTAATTCAGGAAATTCTTGCGGCACCAGTTGCGCAGCGGGTTGGCGGTCAGCGCCTGGCGCTGTTCTTCGAAGCCGCGCCACAGGTTGACCAGCGCTGCGAAGTCGGAATCGACGTCCTTCCACTGGGCATGCGCCTGATCGGCCGCCTGCTGGCGCTCGGGCGGACGCTCGCGCGGATCCTGCACCGACAGCGCGCTGGTGACGATCAGCACTTCCTGCAGGCTGCCCTGACGGGCGCCTTCGAGCAGCATGCGGCCCAGCCGCGGGTCGATCGGCAGCCGTGCCAATTGGCGGCCCAACGGCGTCAGCTGGTTCTCGCGGTTGACCGCCGACAGCTCCTGCAACAGGTTGAAGCCATCGCTGATGGCCTTGCCATCAGGCGGTTCGATGAACGGGAAGGCATCGATGGCACCCAGGCGCAGGTGCAGCATCTGCAGGATCACCGCCGCCAGGTTGGTGCGCAGAATCTCGGGGTCGGTGAATGCCGGCCGACCATTGAAATCCTCTTCGCTGTACAAGCGAATGCAGATGCCCGGCTCGACCCGCCCGCATCGGCCCTTACGCTGGTTGGCGCTGGCCTGGGAGACGGCTTCGATCGGCAGGCGCTGGACCTTGGCGCGGTAGCTGTAGCGGCTGATGCGCGCGGTGCCGGTATCAATGACGTAGCGGATGCCGGGCACGGTCAGCGAGGTTTCCGCGACGTTGGTCGCCAGCACCACGCGGCGCCCAGTGTGCGACTGGAAGATGCGCTGCTGCTCGGCCGGTGACAGCCGCGCGTACAACGGCAAGATCTCGGTATGGCGCAGCTGCGCCTTGCGCAGGATCTCGGCGGCATCGCGAATCTCCCGCTCGCCCGGCAGGAACACCAGCACGTCGCCAGGGCTTTTGCCCTCGCTGCGCTCGTGGTGGGCGATCTCGTCGAGGGTGGCGAGGATGGCCTGGTCGACGGTGAGGTCTTCCTCGACCTGGTTGCCCTCTTCGTCCTGCTCGCTGGTCAGCGGGCGGTACCAGGTGTCCACCGGGTAGGTGCGCCCGGACACCTCGATGATCGGCGCGCCATCGAAGTGCTGGGAGAAGCGCTCAAGGTCGATGGTCGCCGAGGTGATGATCAGCTTCAGGTCCGGGCGACGGTGCAGCAGGGTCTTGAGGTAGCCAAGCAGGAAATCGATGTTCAGGCTGCGCTCATGGGCTTCGTCGACGATGATCGTGTCGTAGCGCTCGAGAAAGCGGTCATGCTGGGTTTCGGCCAGCAGAATGCCGTCGGTCATCAGCTTGACCAGGGTATTGCTGTCGCTCTGGTCCTCGAAGCGCACCTGATAGCCGACCAGAGCGCCCAGCGGCGTGCCCAGCTCTTCGGCGACCCGCGCCGCAACGCTGCGGGCGGCGATACGGCGTGGCTGGGTGTGGGCGATGAGGCCGTGGCTGCCGCGCCCCAGCTCCAGGCAGATCTTCGGCAGCTGGGTGGTCTTGCCCGAGCCGGTTTCACCCGCGATGACCAGGACCTGGTTTTCCGCCAGGGCCTTTTTGATCTCGTCGCGCTTGGCGGCGATTGGCAGGCTGTCGTCGTAACGAACAAGCGGCACGCTCTGTTGGCGTGCGGTGACCTGGGCGCAGGACGCCTGGACCTTCTCCACCCACTGCGCCAGCTTGGCCTCGTCGGGGCGTTTGCGCAGCTCATGCAGTTGCCGGCGCAGGCGATGGCGGTCGGCGATCATGGCGTGGTCGAGGTTTTGCAGCAGTTTGTCGATGGCGTGGTCAGTCATGGGGCTTTTTAGTGATGCAGGTGAGCCTGCTTTTTCATGATCGGCATTCGAAGGATGCGCGATTGTCGCAGATTTGCCGGTTCTCTGCTGGCCGTCCTGCCCTCTCAAATGTTTAGTCACACCCGATGTAAAGGTTGCCATTCACTGCTTTAATCAACCTTAATCAGCATGTGAGTATCAAAGGCATGACCCCCGCCCAGCCCATCGCCCCACCGCTGCCCCGCCCTTCGCTAGCGAAGGCCAGGACCTGCGCTGGCGAAAATCCGCTGGTGCATGTGATTCTCGCCTTCTGGGCCCTGTGGCACTGCCGCCATGCGCGCCCACCGGATATTTCGCTCACGCCTCACTGACCAGACCCGGCCGCCTTCCGGCCGATTGACTCAGCTGGACCGCCCTCGCGCGGTGGTCCTGTGCGCCCACGAGCGAATCCATCATGCACTTTGCACCTGTAGAGCACGCCAGCCGTTTCCTCACCGAAAACCCCGATATCGAACTGTTCGAACTGTTCATCCTCGATGCCAACGGCGTCCCGCGCGGTAAGCTGCTGCACCGCGACGAGCTGCTGGCGGTATATCAGACCGGCCGCCCGCTGCCGAGCACCATCCTTGGCCTTACCCTGAACGGCGATGACGTGGAAAACTCCGGCCTGGTGTGGGACGTCGGCGACATCGACTGCCGTGCCTACCCCCTGGAAGGCAGCCTGGTGCGCCTGCCCTGGCGGCGGGTGCCGACCGCCGCCGTGCAGGTCAGCATGCACCCCAGCGAAGGCCTGCCGGCCAGCGTCGCCGACCCACGCCATGTACTGCTGCGCACCATCGAAGCGCTCAAAGCCGACGGCTATCACCCGGTGATGGCCTGCGAGCTGGAGTTCTATCTGCTGGATCAGAAGCGCGACGCTCAGGGCCGACCGCAACCGGCGTTGGACAACGACGGGGGCCGCCCGCGCAGCACCCAGGTTTATGGCCTGCGTGAGCTGGAGCAGATCGAGCCATTTCTCGCCGACCTCTACGCCGCCTGCAAGGCACAGGGTATCCCGGCGCGCACGGCGATCTCCGAATATGCACCGGGCCAGGTAGAGATCACCCTGGAACATGGCGATGCTCTGCAAGCCATGGACCAGGCCGTGCGCTACAAGCGCCTGGTCAAAGGCGTGGCGCATGCCCATGGCATGCAGGCGTGCTTCATGGCCAAGCCATTCGCGCAACTGGCCGGCACCGGCATGCACATGCACCTGAGCCTGGCCGACAGCGCCGGTAACAACCTGTTCGCCAGTAAAGACAAGGCCGGCACCCCGCTGCTGCGCCAGGCAGTGGCCGGCATGCTGCGCCACCTGCGCGAATCGCTGCTGCTGTTCTGCCCCAACGCCAACTCGTTCCGCCGTTTCCAGGCCAACAGCTATGCACCGCTGGCCCCGACCTGGGGCGTCGACAACCGCACCGTCAGCCTGCGCGTACCGGGTGGGCCGGCCAACAGCCGGCATGTCGAGCACCGTATTTGTGGTGCCGACGCCAACCCTTATCTGGCCGCAGCCGCCATCCTCGCCGCCAGCCACCGGGGTATCCGCGAGCAGCTCGACCCGGGTGCGCCGGTCGAAGGCAATGGCTATGCCCAGGCCACCGAACACCTGCCGACCGACTGGTTCACCGCCCTCGACGCCTTGGAGCATTCGCAGTGGGCGCGCGAAGCGCTCGGCGCTGACTTCCTCGGGGTGTACCTGAAGGTCAAGCGCGCCGAGTACCGCCAGTTCATGGCCGAAGTCAGCGAACAGGACTGGCGCTGGTACCTGCACCAGGCCTGAGCCTCACCCCATTCAGAACAAGGAACACCCATGAACGCAGCAGTGAACAACGGCCCGGCCCAGCGTGCGCCGTCCTACTACAGCGCCACCCTCAACGACCCCACGCAGTACCCGCAGCTCAAGGGCACCGTGCAGGTCGACGTGGCGATCATCGGCGGCGGCTTCACCGGCGTGGCCACCGCCGTGGAGCTGGCCGAGCGCGGGCTCAAGGTGGCGATCGTCGAAACCAACCGCATTGGCTGGGGCGCCAGTGGCCGCAATGGCGGCCAGGTCACCGGCAGCCTGTCGGGCGACGAAGCCATGCGCACGCAGATGCGTGACCGCCTGGGCAGCGAGGTCGACGACTTCATCTGGCACCTGCGCTGGCGCGGGCACCAGATTATCGAGCAGCGGGTCGAGCGCTATGGCATTGACTGTGACCTCAAACGGGGCCATCTGCACGCGGCCATGAAACCGTCGCACCTCGCCGAACTGCGCGGCTTCGAGGCTCAAGCGCAGCGTCGCGGCATGGGCGACCAGGTGCAAATGCTCGACCGAGCTGCCGTTGCCGAGCACCTGCAGAGCCCGCTGTATCTCGGCGCGCTGAAGAACCTGCGCAACCTGCACCTGCACCCGCTGAACCTGTGCCTGGGCGAGGCGCGTGCCGCCCAAGCGCTGGGTGCCTTGATTTTCGAGAACTCGGAAGTGCTGGACATCGTCCACGGCCCGCGCCCCGCTGTGGTGACGGCCCATGGCCGTGTCGAGGCGCGCCAGGTGATGCTGGCCGGCGACGTCTACCACAAGCTGGAAAAGCGTCAGCTCAAGGGCAAGATCTTCCCCGCCATGGGCGGCATCGTTACCACCGCGCCGCTGGGGGAACTGGCTGATCAGATCAACCCTCAAGACCTGGCGGTTTATGACTGCCGCTTCGTCCTCGACTATTACCGCCTCACCGCCGACAAGCGTTTGCTGTTCGGTGGCGGCGCCAACTATTCAGGCAAGGATTCGCGGGATATCGCTGGCGAATTGCGCCCATGCATCGAGCGCACCTTCCCGGCGCTCAAGGGCGTGCCGATCGAGTTCCAGTGGAGCTGTGCCATGGGCATCGTGGTCAACCGCATTCCGCAGCTGGGCAAACTGTCGGATAACGTCTGGTACTGCCAGGGTTATTCGGGGCATGGCATCGCCACCAGTCATATCATGGGCGAGATCATGGCCGAGGCGCTGACCGGGACGCTGGAGAAGTTCGATACCTTTGCGGGCTGCAAGCACATCAAGGTGCCGATGGGGGACTTGCTGGGGAATCCGCTGTTGGCGGCGGGGATGTGGTACTACCAGATGCTGGAAAAACTGCGCTGATTTGAATGACCCCATCGCCGATATGCCGGTGATGGGGCCATCAGGACGGATCAAGCGATCTTCTTCAGCCCCTGCTTCTTCAGCTCTTCATCACGCAACTCACGACGCAGGATCTTGCCCACATTGGTCGTCGGCAACGCATCGCGGAACTCAATGTAGCGCGGCACCTTGTAGCCGGTGACGTTGGCACGCATGTGCTCCATCACCTGCTCTTTGGTCAGGGTCATGCCCGGCTTGACCACGATGAACACCTTGATCAGCTCACCCGACTTCTCGTCCGGCACACCAATCGCCGCGCATTGCAGCACGCCTGGCAGAGCCGCCAGCACATCTTCCAGCTCGTTGGGGTACACGTTGAAGCCCGAAACCAGGATCATGTCCTTCTTGCGGTCGACGATGCGCATGTAGCCGTCCGGCTGAATCAGGGCGATGTCACCGGTCTTCAGCCAGCCTTCGCTGTCGAGGATCTCATGAGTGGCGTCTTCACGCTGCCAGTAGCCCTTCATCACCTGCGGGCCCTTGACACACAACTCGCCCACCTCGCCCAGCGGCAGCTCGTTGCCGCTGTCGTCGATGATTTTGCACAGGGTCGACGGCACCGGAATGCCGATGGTGCCGACCTGGTTGGCTTCGGCCGGGTTGACCGCCGCCACCGGGCTGGTCTCGGTCATGCCGTAGCCTTCGCAGATGGCGCAACCGGTCACGGTCTTCCAGCGCTCGGCCACGCTCAATTGCAGCGCCATGCCACCGGACAGGGTTATCTTAAGCGCCGAGAAGTCCAAGGCACGGAACGCCTCGTTGTTGCACAGGGCAACGAACAGGGTGTTGAGGCCGACGAAGCCGCTGAACTTCCACTTGCCCAGTTCCTTGACCATCGCTGGCAGGTCACGCGGGTTGCTGATCAGCACGTTGTGGTTGCCAATGAGCATCATCGCCATGCAATGGAAGGTAAAGGCATAGATGTGGTACAGCGGCAGCGGGGTGATGAGGATCTCGCAGCCTTCCTGCAGGTTGGCGCCCATCAGTGCGCGGCACTGCAGCATGTTGGCCACCAGGTTGCGGTGGGTCAGCATCGCGCCCTTGGCCACGCCGGTGGTGCCGCCGGTGTATTGCAGCACGGCCACATCATTGGCTTGCGGGTTGGCTTCGGTGACCGGCTGGCCCTTGCCTTGGGCCAGAGTATCGTTGAAGCGCACGGCATTCGGCAGGTTGTAGGCCGGCACCATCTTCTTCACGTACTTGATCACACTGTTGATCAACAGGCGCTTGAGCGGTGGCAGCAGGTCAGCCACTTCGGTGACGATGACATGCTTGACCTGGGTCTTGGGCACCACCTTCTCGGCCAGGTGCGCCATGTTGGCCAGGCATACCAGGGCCTTGGCGCCGGAGTCGTTGAACTGGTGCTCCATCTCCCGTGCGGTGTACAGCGGGTTGGTGTTGACCACGATCAGGCCGGCGCGCATGGCGCCGAACACGGCTACCGGGTACTGCAGGACATTCGGCAGCTGGACGGCAATACGATCACCCGGCTTGAGGTCGGTATGCTGCTGCAGCCAGGCCGCAAAAGCGCCCGACAAGGCATACAATTCGCCGTAAGTGATGGTCTTGCCCAGGTTGCTAAAGGCCGGTTTATCGGCAAAGCGTTGGCAGGATTGCTTGAGTACCGCCTGGATGTTGGGGAATTCGTCAGGATTGATTTCCGCCGTAATCCCGGCTGGGTATTTATCCTTCCAAAAATGGTCGATCATGGAAGCCCACTCCTTCAGCAACAGCGAAGTTCGATTCACGCGTCTATGCGTTTATTATTGATATGAGATGGCGGTTCGTTGCAAACCGTATCATCTGAAAGCGGGCCGAGCGTAACAGCTTTACAGAGGGTCGCCTAGAGGCCAAATCAGGCCTAATGGTCACAAAAATGACTCAATGAACTATACAAGTCATTTTTAGAGTATTTATCCAAAATGTCGCGAATCGGGCAGAACACCTCAATATAGAGCCTGTGGAAGCGAGCTTACCCCGCTCCCACAAGTCAGTAAGATGCTATCAAGCGATATCGCGCAGCTCACGCCGCAAAATCTTGCCCACCGGCGTCATCGGCAACGAGTCGCGCACCACGATGTGCTTGGGCACCTTATAGCCAGTGAAATTGGCCTTGCAGTAGGCCTTCAGCTCATCGACGTTAAGCCCGCCTTCACGCGCCACCACAAACAACTTCACCGCCTCGCCCGAGCGCTCGTCCGGCACGCCGATGGCGGCGCAGTTGGCCACCTGCGGGTGGCCCATGATCACGTCCTCGATTTCGTTGGGGTAAACGTTGAAGCCCGAGACGATGATCATGTCCTTCTTGCGATCGACAATGCGGGTGAAACCGTCCGGGTCGATCACCGCGATGTCGCCGGTCTTGAACCAGCCCTCGGCATCCAGCGCCTGCGCGGTGGCCTCGGGTTGCTGCCAGTAGCCTTTCATCACCTGCGGGCCCTTGATGCACAGCTCGCCCCGCTCGCCCAGCGGCTGCTCATTGCCCTCATCGTCGATCACCTTGAAGGCGGTGTCCGCCACCGGTATGCCCACCGTTCCGAGGCGGGCCAGCTGACCGTAGGGATTGGTGCTGGCGACCGGCGAAGTTTCGGTCAGCCCGTAGCCTTCGACGATGCGACAGCCCGTGAGGCTTTCCCAACGTTCGGCGGTAGCCTTGACCAGCGCCGTGCCGCCCGAGTTGGTGACCTTGAGCGCGGAAAAGTCCAGCTGGCGGAAACCTGGGTGATTCATCAGCGCCACGAACAGCGTATTCAGCCCCAGCAACGCCGAGAATCGCCACTTGCCCAGCTCCTTGATGAAGCCTGGAATGTCGCGTGGGTTGGTGATCAGCACGTTATGGTTGCCGGTGACCATCATGCACATGCAGTTCGCGGTGAAGGCATAGATGTGGTACAGCGGCAACGGCGCGATCATCACCTCCTGGCCTTCCTTGATCAGCTTCTGCCCGTCCGGGCCATGCTGCGAGAAGCACGCCAGCACCTGCAGCATGTTGGCCACCAGGTTGCCGTGGGTGAGCATCGCACCCTTGGCCAGCCCGGTGGTGCCGCCGGTGTACTGCAGCACGGCGATGTCGTCGAGGCTGAGCGGCACCGGTTTGTGGCTCAGTGACCCGCCCTCGCGCAGCACCTGCTTGAACGATATGGCCTGCGGCAACTGGTAGGCCGGGACCATCTTCTTCACCTTGTCGACCACGGTATTGATCAGCCAGCCCTTGGCCGCAGGCAGCAGATCGCCCATCTTGGCCTCAATCAAGTACTCGATGCCGGTATCGGGCAGCACCTCCTGCACCCGCTTGCCGAACATGTTCAGGTACACCAGGGCGCGGGCGCCGGCATCCTTGAACTGGTGGCGCATCTCACGCTCGGTGTACAGCGGGTTAGTGTTGACCACGATCAACCCGGCACGCATGGCGCCGAACACGGCGATGGGATATTGCAGAACGTTGGGCATCTGCACGGCGATGCGGTCACCCGGCATCAGGTCGGTATGCTGCTGCAGCCAGGCGGCAAAAGCCGCCGAAAGGCGATCGAGTTCGGCGTAGGTCAGGGTCTTGCCAAGGTTGCTGAACGCCGGGCGGTCGGCGAAGCGCTTGCAGGAGCGCTCGAACACCTCGACGACCGAGCTGTACGCATGAATATCAATGGTGGAAGGCACGCCCGCCGGGCGCTTGTCATTCCAGAAGTCGGCTTGCATTTATTATTGTTCCTCTGCCTGAACCTGCACTGAGCCTGTAATCCCTTTGCCTGATGGCAAAAAGGCGTTCAACCGACGTTAGCAGGTAAGCCCGAGGCGGCATATACGCCAAGTGCCGCCATTAACATTGTGAATCTTATTTGTGCCCTTCCTGCAATCCGGCCGCTTGTGCATACACTGTGCTCGTACCCTTAGCGCAAAGGATTCGCCATGCCCCACGACGCCTTCTGGCTGCCCGCCAGCGAGCATTGCAGCCTGTACGTGCACCAATGGCTGCCGGCCACGCCGGTCAAGGCCGTGGTGCTGCTGGCGCATGGCATGGCCGAACATGCCGGGCGCTACCAGCACCTGGGCCAGGCCCTGAACGCTGCCGGCTTCGCGCTGCTGGCCCCCGACCTGCGCGGCCACGGTCGCACCGCCGAGCTCGGCAGCCTCGGCCTGTTCGCCCGGCAACATGGCTGGAATGCCGTGGTCAACGACCTCGGCCTGCTGGCACAGCACATCGGCCAGCAGTTCCCCGGCACGCCGCTGTTTCTGTTTGGCCACAGCATGGGCAGCTACATCGCCCAGGCCTACCTGATGCACCACAGTGGCAGCGTGCAAGGCGCTATCCTCAGCGGCTCCAACTTCCAGCCCGCTGCGCTGTACCGCACAGCGCGCCTGATCGCGCGCCTGGAAGCCTGGCGCCAAGGCCCGCAAGGCAAGAGCGCACTGATCGAATGGCTGTCGTTCGGCTCGTTCAACAAGGCCTTCAAGCCCAACCGCACGGCCTTCGACTGGCTCAGCCGCAACCCCGAGGAAGTCGACAAGTACGTCAACGATCCGCTGTGCGGCTTTCGCTGCAGTAATCAATTGTGGCTCGACTTGCTGCAGGGCCTTGCGCAGATCAGCCAGAAACGCAACCTCGCGCAAATCGACCCGAACTTGCCCCTGCTGGTAATTGGCGGAGAATGTGATCCGGTGAGTGCCGGCAAGCGTCTCACCCATCTGGCCGACGCCCTGCGCGCGACCGGTAATCGACATGTGCAGCTGCGCGTCTATCCTGAGGCGCGGCACGAAGTGCTCAACGAACTCAATCGGGACGAGGTCAGCGCCGATATCCTCGCGTGGCTGGAGCAGGCGCTGGCCCTTGGCCGCCCTGTCCGCAGTGAATGATAGCGGCCTCGTCCGTCCATCAAGGAAGCGCCAATGACCCAGGTCACCAACACGCCTTACGAAGCTCTAGAAGTCGGCCAGAAGGCCGAGTACAAAAAGTCTGTGGAAGAACGCGACATCCAGCTGTTCGCCGCGATGTCCGGTGACCACAACCCGGTGCACCTGGATGCCGAATTCGCGGCCAAGAGCATGTTCCGCGAACGCATTGCCCACGGCATGTTCAGCGGTGCGCTGATCAGTGCCGCAGTCGCCTGCACCCTGCCTGGCCCTGGCACCATCTACCTGGGCCAGCAGATGAGCTTCCAGAAGCCGGTGAAAATCGGCGACACCTTGACCGTGCGCCTGGAAATTCTCGAGAAACTGCCCAAGTTCAAAGTGCGTATCGCCACCAACGTTTACAACCAGAACGATGAGCTGGTGGTCGAGGGTGAGGCCGAGATTCTGGCGCCGCGCAAGCAGCAGACCGTCGAGCTGGTATCGCCGCCGAATTTTGTCGCCAGCTAAGCATTGTGCTGGATTCTTCGCGGGACAAGCCCGCTCCCACAGGGTCAGTGGTGATCTCTGTGAGAGCGGGCTTGCCCCGCGAAGAGGCCATTGAAGCCATTACATCAGCGCGCGCAGACGCCGTTCGATATGCCGCCGCTCCGGCTCCTGCAGTGTCAGCTCCAGCGCCTGACGCCAGGCCGTACGCGCCTCTTCGACATTCCCCAGCTGCTGATGCAGCTCCGCCCGCGCCGCATGCGCCAGGTGATAATCGCGCAAGTCGCCGGCCGCCAGAATCGCCTCCACCTCCAGCAACCCTGACTGTGGCCCATCCCGCTTGGCCAGCGCCACCGCCCGATTGAGCGCCACTACCGGTGAAGGCCAATGCCTCAGCAGCACATCATACAGCCCGACGATCTCTGCCCAGTCCGTCTCCTCGGCACTCGCCGCCTCGGCATGCAGCGCCGCAATCGCTGCCTGCACGGCATAGACGCCAATCGCCCGACTGCTCAGCGCCAATCGCACCAGCTCGCAACCTTCATCGATCTGCTCGCGGTCCCACAGGCTGCGATCCTGCTGGTCCAGCAACACCAGATTGCCCTGTGCATCACTGCGTGCGCGTTGGCGAGACGCCTGCAACAGCATCAGCGCCAGCAGCCCCACCGCTTCTGCATCCGGCAACAGTTGCACCAGCAAACGGCCAAGGCGGATGGCTTCGTCGCACAACGCCTGCTGCATCAGTGTCTCGCCCGAGGACGCCGAATACCCTTCGTTGAACACCAGATAAATCACCCGCAACACGCTTTCCAGGCGTTCGGGTAACTCGTGCAGCTCCGGCACCTGGTACGGGATGCGTGCATCGCGGATCTTGGCCTTGGCGCGGACGATGCGCTGGGCGATGGTCGCCGGACTCTGCAAGAAGGCGCGAGCGATCTGCTCGGTGGTCAGGTCGCAGACTTCGCGCAAAGTCAGCGGCACCTGGGCATCGGCCGCCAACGCTGGGTGGCAGCAGGTGAAGATCAACCGCAGACGGTCGTCGGCCAACAATTCCTCCTCGCTTGGGTCTTGCCCCTGGCCCTCGATGAGCATGATCAGGTCCGCCTGCCAACGATCAAACCGCGCACGCCGGCGCACCGCGTCGATGGCCTTGAAGCGGCCAGTCGACACCAGCCACGCCCGCGGGTTGTGCGGAATGCCGTCACGCTGCCAGCGCTCGACGGCGATGAAGAAGGCATCATGCAGCGCCTCCTCAGCCAGGTCGAAATCCCCCAGCAGGCGGATCAGCGTCGCCAGAATGCGCCGCGAATCACGGCGGTACACCGCCTCCACCTCGGCGCACACCTGCGCCAGCGCCGTCATCAGTCCGGCATCCGCTGGGTGACGACCTCCACCAGACGGTCCAGGCTTTCTCCCCAACCCTGGTGAAAACCCATTTCTTCATGAGCCCGGCTGTCGGCTTCGCTCCAGTGCCAGGCGCGAGCGGTGTAGCGCGTCTTGCCCTGTTCCTCGTCAAAGGTCACCACGGCGGTCATGAAGGCCTTGGCCGATGGCACCCAGCCCGGCCCAAAGGCGTCGGTGAACACCAACCGGCGGGGCGCCGCGATCTCCAGGAAGACGCCCTGAGTCGGGTACTCGGTGCCATCGGGCGCGCGCATCAGGGTACGGAACAGGCCTCCGACCCACAGTTGCATTTCGCATTCCGGGGTGGTCATGCCATGCGGCCCCCACCATTGCATCAGCCACTCGGGCTCGGTCCAGGCGCGAAATACCTTGGCGGGCGGGGCGTCGATCAGACGGCTGATGGACAACTCGTGCTGCGCTTGCGCAGGTTGGGCAAGGCTCATTCTTGTTGTTCTCCGTTGCTGTCAGGGTTGCAGTTCGCGCACTGGCCTTACTTCAACGCTGCCGACTCGCGCGGCGGGGATGCCTTTGGCAATGGTCAATGCCTCGTTGAGGTCACGGGCATCGACCAGGTAAAAGCCCGCCAGCTGTTCTTTGGTTTCGGCAAACGGGCCATCGGTCAGGCTCATATGGCCACCACGCATGCGCACCGTGGTGGCGGTTTGCACCGGTTTCAGCGCCTCGGCCGCGAGCATGCGCCCGGAGCCTTGCAGCGACTCGGCGTAGGCCATGCACTCAGCGTCTTCCGGGCTGTCAGGCAAGCTGTGCAGCAGCCCCTCGTCACAATAGACCAGGCACAGGTATTTCATGGTCGTCTCCACGGCATTGGCAAAGTGCGTTTGGCGATAGCGGATCAGGGCTTGAGATCGAACAGTGCTTTCTGCGTTTCCATGTCGAAAGGCGCCGACCAATGTTCGTGGATCACCTGCCACTTGCCCCCGACCTTGCGATAGCCGACGGTGGCACGCATGAAGCCGCACTGGCTTTCGTCATCTCCCGGCCCACAACGGTTGAGCCAGTGGGCCAGGGCCAGGTCGCCGTCGGCGTGCACGGTGAGTTGGGCGAGCTCGAACACCATGGGCCCGGTACACATGGTCATGCACATTTCCCAATGCGCCTGGTAGGCAGCCTTGCCCTTGAACTGCAGTTCTTTGATGGCATCGAAAGCGACGATGTCGTCGGCATAGGGCGCGGTGATTTTTGCGATGTCGCGGTCGCGGACGGCCTGCATCCAGTCGTCGATCAGTTCGCGGATTTCGTTTTCGGCGGCGGTATTCATCGGCTGTTTCTCCGATCGTTCATGAGCATTCGAGTACAGAACGGCCTGTACCCTTCAGCTCTTTGTCGAACGGTAGCTGCAAGAATCGACAGCACGCTGAAAAATTGTTGCCTCAGCCAAGCCCAGGGCTGGCAAGAATGAATTCACGGTAACCCGAAACGATCACATACACCGCGAAATAACAGAAAATCGCCGCCGACAGCAGGTAGGACCAGGTCAGCAGCCGATCCCCGAGCAAGCGCTCGCCATGGCTGGCAATGCCACACAGGCTCAGGCACCAGACCAATCCGGCAGCGAAAAAGCCGCCCAGGAACAAGCCCGCATCGAGCAAGCTGCCACCGCCCGAGCGGGAAATCAGCACGCCACCCACGGCGGCGAACCACAAAATGGCGGTCGGTGACGACATGGCCAGGAAGATGCCGCGCAAAAATTCGCGCCAGGCCGACTCCACCACCACTTCGCTGCGCGCTTCCATATGCCCGCCGCGCCAGGCCGCCAGCAGCATCTTCAGCGCAAACCACACGAGCAGGGCCGAACCGCCGAGCCATAGCGCCCAGCGCACGCTTTCGAACTGCAACAACACGGTCATCCCCGCCAGTGCCGCGATGGCATAGATCAGGTCACCCACACAGGTCCCCAGGCCGAGCCAGAAGCCCTGCAAGAAGCCACGCTGCATGGCCAGGGTGATCATGGCGATATTGGCAATACCGATATCGAGGCACAGGGACAGGCTGAGGAGAAAACCGTTGGAGAAAGGCATTGTGTACTCGATGACCGGCCAATTAAGCGCGACTGAGGCTGCCACGAGTCATCACGGAATTGAAAGCACAAATACCTGTAGGAGCGGCTTCAGCCGCGAAGCAAGCGCCGCGGTGAATGGCACCGGCTGCGCCAGTGTTCGCGGCTGAAGCCGCTCCTACAGGAGTACTTTACTCACGCATCAGTCAATGCTCGCCAGAACCTGCGCATAACGCGCCCGGTCCACGTTCGCCCCACTCAGCACCACGGCCACCCGCTTACCCGCTTGCCGCCCACGCTCCTGCATCAACGCCGCCAGCGCAGCCGCGCCTGCGCCCTCGGCGGTATTGTGCGTGGCCTCGTGATAAACCTGCATGGCTTCGGCAACCTCACTGTCAGTCACCCTCACGACCCGCGCTGCATTTTCCCGCACTAATGCAAACGCCTCCGGATGCGGCACCCGGCAGGCCATGCCGTCGGCGAAGGTCTCGGCGGTGGCAGTGGTGACGATGCGGCCCTGCTCGAAGCTTTGCGCATAGGCATCGGCGGCGGTGGATACCACGCCGACGATCTCGGTTTTCAGTCCCAACAGGTTGCGAGCCTGGATCAGCCCGCAGATGCCCGAGCCCATGCCGATCGGCACATACACGCAATCAAGATCACCCACGGCCTCGAACAGCTCCAGGGCGTAAGTGGCCACCCCACGCACAAGCTCCGGGTGGAACGATGGCACCATCTCATAGCCCAACTCACCCGCCAGCCGAGCGGCCTCTTCGCGGGCGACATCGAAATCGACGCCGTGCTCCACCAGTTCGGCACCGAGTGCGCGCATGGCGGCGTTCTTTTCCTTCGAGTTGCCTTCTGGCACGACGATCACCAAGGGAATGCCAGCCTGACGAGCCGCCAATGCCATGCTCTGCCCATGATTGCCACGCGTGGCGGTGACCAACCCTCGGGGCGGTTCGCCGCTCGCCAGCAGCGAACGCACATAGACCAACCCGCCACGCACCTTGAAGGCCCCCGTGGGCGCGTGGTTTTCGTGCTTCACCCATACCTGGCAACCCAGCCGTTCGGCCAGCAAGGGCCAGACGTGCTGCGGCGTCGGGGGGACATGCTGGTGCACGAAGTCGGCAGCTTCACGCAGGGCGGCGAGGTCGAACATGGCGAACATCCTTCTTCGAGAGTGGGTTGATCCGATCCTACGCGCGGGGCATTGTATGGGTACATTCCTATATTGCATGGGTAGCAATTTCGTGTGGATCCCGCACCTCAGCGAAGATGACCAACCCCGCTACCTGGCACTGGTCGATGCCATTGCCAATGCCATCGAAAGCGGCGAGCTCAAGGTCGGTGACCGCCTGCCCCCCCAACGGCGCCTGGCGTGGAAGCTCGGCCTGAACCCTAGCACCACCCAGCAGGCCTACCGCGAAGCGGCCGCTCGCCATCTGGTGGCCGGTGAGGTGGGCCGCGGCACCTACGTGCTGGCGGGCAGCAAGGAAGCAACCCTGTTTCGCCTCAAGCAGTCTGACGCAAAGGCACCGCTGATCGACCTTTCGACCAACGTGCCGGTAGCCGATACGTACAATCAGGATCTGCGCGACAGCCTGCAGCGCTTGCTGGAACGCGATAACGGGCTGCTCGACCATTACCTGGGGCCGGACCAGTTATTGATGGGCAGGATCCACGGCGCACACTGGCTGGCCAATCGCGGCCTGGCGCTCGCACCGGACGAACTGCTGCTGTGCGGCGGAGCACAGCAGGCACTGACGCTGGCATTGCAGTCGTTCTGCCAGGGCGGTGCTGCGGTGATGCTCGAAGCCCTGACCGCACCGGGCATCAAGGCGGCTTGCCGCCAATTGCGCCTGCCTGTACACGGCGTAGCGCTGGACAGCCAAGGCTTGCGACCAGATGACCTCGACCGCGTCGCCCGCGCCAGCGGAGCCCGCGTACTGGTGACCACCCCGACCCTGCACAACCCGACTGGCGCGTGCATGGATGACGCGCGCCGCGAGGCACTGGCGGGGGTAGTCAAACGCCTGGGGTTGCTGGTGATCGAAGACGACGTGTATGGGGCACTCAGCGACCGCCCGCCGCTCTATCCGCTTTTGGGCGATCAAGGCATTCTCATCAGCAGCCTGTCCAAGACGGTGGCGGCAGGGTTGCGATTGGGGTGGATCGTGGCCCACCCGACGCTATTGGCGCTGGTCGATCCACACGTTCAGGCCAGTCATTGGTCCGTTTCGCCCTTGAACCTGCAGGTCGCCTGCCAGTGGATCGAGGAAGGCACTGCGGCGCGACGGCTGGCCTGGCAGCGCGATGAGATCCACGAGCGCTGGCGCCTGGCCCGAACACTGTTGGGGGATGGGTTGCAAAACAGCGTCCACCCCTCCCCCCACGCATGGGTGGCCACGCCCCAAGGCGCGGAAAGGGTGGTTAGCGCGTGTCGTGAAAAAGGAGTGGAAATCGTCCCCGCCAGCGTCTTCGCCATCGGCGCGAGCGAGGTACAGGCCGTGCGCATCAGCCTGTCGGCGGCGGGCAGCCGGGCTGAGCTGAAACGCGGGTTGGAGGTGGTGCGTGGGATACTTTCAGATCGTTAGCAAATGACAGCAGCCTCTTCACCGCCGCTTGGCGTAAAGAGGCCACTGACATGACGCGATCACCCCTGCTGGCAACCTTCGCCCATGGCGCGGTACTGAATGGTGTGCACCTGGCCCTGATGGTCTTCATAGGTCATGGTCGCAGGCACCACTTCGCAGACATTGGGGATGGTCGAAAGGTTGATCACCCGTTTGATGTCCAGGTTCATGGAGTAATCGTACTGCTGGGCCACAGGCTCGCTGGAGACGGGTCTGGCCTCATCGGCGAGGGCGAACGAGGACATACCGACCAATGCAAGAATCAGTAATGGTTTCATGGATGTTTGGCCTTCAAAGCAATCAAACTGATCGATTGACTTCATATGCCGTCAATGGCGCGGAGAAGTTGTCATCGACTGCGAAGATGACACGAAGTACCGGTCCCGCTTCGTCGTACTGCCAGGGGGGATAGGTGAAATTCTACTCCCGGTCTGCAATAGTTGAACCCCGAAGTCGGACATTCACCCTTGCAGCTTTTGCAACAATCTGCGACAAAGCGAAGCGGCTTGCAGGCCTGAAAAGCCTGGGCCAGAGCCGTTGCTGATGGAAAACCATGACCCCCCTACACTGCACCCCGCTATCCGCCCTTGAACGAAAGTTGCTCGATCATTTCTACAAGCAGCACGGCTCGCGCATGCGTGCGGCCAGTGAAGGTGAACTATGGGTGGCGCGCAGGGGCGCTATCATTGCTGGCTTGAGCCTCAGCGCAGTCGCCGAAGGTCGCTGGCTGACTGGTCTGCTGGTTGCTCCGCAGTGGCGCAATCAGGGTATAGCCGCGCAGCTGCTAGAAGTTGCATTGGCGGGGCGCGTTGGCCCCACCTGGCTGTTCTGCCATCCCGACCTGGAAGCCTTTTACAAGCGCCTGGGCTTCACCTTGGCGTGTGACTTGCCAGAAGCCCTGGCCTCACGCCTGGCACGCTACCAGCGCAGCAAACGCCTGGTAGCAATGGCGCGCAATCAATCGTCGCTGACGTCCAAGCCCGGGAACAACACTTCGGTGTAACCGAATTTGGCGAAATCCTGAATGCGCGATGGATACAGCCGCCCAATCAAATGATCGCATTCGTGCTGCACCACACGCGCATGGAAGCCATCCGCAAAGCGGTTCACCGGATTACCCTGGGGGTCGATCCCCTCATAGCTGATGTGCTTGAAGCGCGGCACCACCCCTCGCAGGCCTGGTACCGACAGGCAGCCTTCCCAGCCATCCTCGACCTCGGTGGTCAGTGGCGTGATCACTGGGTTGAGCAGGATGGTCTGCGGTACCGCCTCGGCGTCCGGGTAACGCTCACTACGCTCGAAACCGAAGATCACCAGCTGCAGGTCGACGCCGATCTGCGGGGCTGCCAAGCCGACGCCGCCGACATGGCGCATGGTTTCGAACATATCGTCGATCAACTGCTGCAGTTCGGCGCTGCCAATCAGGTGCTCGGGCACTGGCGGGGCGATGCGTAGCAGGCGCTCATCGCCCATCTTGAGAATGTCACGGATCATCGCGGGTTCGGCTCGGAGGCGTGCGGCTCGACCGGGTGTTCATGGCCGAGCACGGTGAGGGTTTCCTTGGGTTTATCGCCCTCGAAGTCCTTTTCACCAGGGTTCTTGCCCTCACTCGACATGTGCTCGATCACCGCATTCATTTCCGCGCCCAGCAACAACACGGCGGCGGAAATGTAGAAGTACAGCAACAGCACGATGATCGCACCGATGCTGCCATACATGGCGTTGTAGTCAGCGAAGGTCTTGACGTAGTAGGCAAAGCCCAGGGAGGCGATGATCCATACTACAACCGCCAGCACAGAACCTGGGGTAATGAAGCGAAATTTCTGCTTCACATCCGGCATCACGTAGTAAATAAGCGCCACCGCCACCATCAACAGTATGATGATTGCCGGCCAGCGCAGGATGGTCCACACGGTGACGATGAATTCCTGCATGCCGAACTGCGCGGCAATCCATTCCATCACCTGCGGCCCCAGCACCATCAGCGCTGCGGCGGCGAGCAGCATGCCGGCAATACCCACGGTGTAGAAGATCGACAGCGGAATACGCTTCCACACCGGGCGGCCTTCCGGGACGTCATAGGCGGCGTTCATGGCACTCATCATCAAGCGCACGCCGGCCGATGCGGTCCACAGCGCGATGACGATACCCACCGACAACAGCCCACCCTTGGACTGTTGCAGTTGGTCAATTACCGGGTTGACCTGCTCCAGAGCCTGGGGCGGCAGCACCAGTTCGGACTGCAGGCGCAGCCAGGAGAAAAAGTCGGGAAGGTGCAGGAAACCGATCAAGGCGATCAGAAAGAGCAGGAACGGGAACAGCGAGAACAGCATCTGGTACGCCATCGCGGACGCGTAGGTCGACATCTCGTCGTCAAGGAACTCCTTGACGGTGCGCACCAGTACGCGGTGCAGGGGCAGGCCGCCGAGGTCGGGAAAAATCATAGCGTCTCCTTTCGCCGCTTGATCAGTAAAACAGGAAGTCTAATAGACCACGCGACTGATGTGCTTCTCCCTGCCGTATATTCAGAATTCGGCTACACAGAAGTCGCAGGCCAGCCGCAGCTGGCCTGCGAAACGCATCAAGGCTTCTTCACCGCATCCTTGACGTCACCCTTCACCTGCTGTGCCTCACCCTTGAGCTCCTGGGCCTTGCCTTCGGCACGCAACTTGTCGTTGTCAGTGACTTTACCGACGCCTTGCTTGACATTACCCATCGCTTCGTTAGCCAAGCCTTTCGCTTTGTCTTTAGTGCCGCTCATGGCAATTCTCCTGCAAGTGGAGACACGTGAACCGTGTCGACAAAAGGTGGACCGGCCACCTGCGTCAGGAGTTTCAAAGAATTTTCCCCTCTCAAGCCGAACGGTAAATCTGCGGGCGAATACCGCACCGATTCGGCCACGCACCGCTGCGCAACGGCTGCTGGCTGCCCTAGAATCATCGGCAAACAGCAACCCGATGCAGGTTGCAAACCTATAAAAACAAAAGCTTACGGAAAACCCGCACCATGCGTCTGATGTCTCTGCTCGCAGCCTTGCTGCCGCTGCTGCCGCTGCCTGCCCTGGCCAGCGAAACCCTTACGGTCGACCGCTACAGCGACGACGGCCAGCCCGGCACCCTGCGCTGGGCAATCGAAACCAGCAACCAGAACCCCGGCCACTACCGCATCGACATCCTCGCCGTCGGCCAAGCCCCGTACGTCATACGCCCGAGCCGCGCTCTGCCGGAAATCAAGGGCCCGGTCCGCATCACCGGCCTGCCCTGGGCACGCGACGGGCAGTACATCGCGATCGACGGTTCCGCCTACATCAAGGATCAGGGCGTGCGCACCTGCCCCGGCGCCCTCCCCGGCCAGTTCGGCACCAACGTGCGCACCACCACCAACCCCGGACTGGTCCTGCGCGACACCCAAGGCGTGCACCTGAGCGGCCTGGAAGTGCGTAACTTCTGCATCGGCATCCTGGTCAACCGCGCCAGCAACAACGTCATCGAAGACAACCGCGTCGTCGCCAACAAGGGCGGTGCCGGCATCATGCTCACTGGCGATGACGGCGCCGGTAATCCGACCGCCACCACCACCAATAACAACAAAGTGCTGCGCAATCAGCTGATCGACAATGGCGACGGCCTGGAGCTGACCCGCGGCGCCGCATTCAACCTGGTGGCCGACAATCTGTTCCGCTCCACGGCGGCCAACCCTGAGCCGTCCCAAGGGATTGAAATTCTTTTGGGCAACGACAACAGCGTGGTGCGCAACCGCTTCGAAAACTACTCCGACGGCCTGCAGATCAACTGGGGCAAGCGCAATTACCTGGGCGCCAACACCTTCAGCGGCAACTCGATCGGCGTCAGCGTCACCGGCGAGGGCAATATCCTCGACGGCAACCTGATCCACGGCAACCGCATCGGTGTGGCCCTGCGCCCGGAGCCGGAGGTCACCAGCACGCGCCTGACCGGCAACCGCATCTGGGGCAACAGCCAGGATATTCGCCGCTGTGAAGCCGGCGGCTCATGTGTGGCGGAGCAACGCACCGGGGCCATCGTGTTTGGCGTGCCGGCCCAGGCCCATGCGTTGTATGTCGGCTCGCGCGGGGTCGGCGCGGACCTGCCGAAGCAGGACCAGGCGATCATCTGCGATGCCAAGGGCGAGCCCAAACCGTGCCAGCCGCTGCCCAACCACAACCAGCAGGCGCCACGGCTGCTGGGGCTCAGTGGCAATGTTCTGCGGGGTGAGGTGCAGGGGCCGGCGTCGAGCCTGTTGCGGGTCGAGGTGTTCGGCAATATCGAGGCTGAGGGCACTGAGGCTGAGCAGTATCTGGGGGAAGTGCTGGTAAACAGCGATGCCAAGGGGCACGCGCGGTTTGCGCAGGTGCTGGAGAATGCAGGTGGGATGCGCAGCTTTACGGCCACTGTGACGACGGCGGATGGCGCCACATCCGAGTTGAGCCTGCCGATCAGACGTTGAGGCGACCGGCCTCTTCGCGCCTAAAGCCGCTCCCACCGGTGGGAGCGGCTTTAGCCGCGAAGAGGCCAGTCGAGTCGATGCTGATGGGAAACCTTGCCCCGCCCCGTGCCACCCCTCACAATGCAGGCCTTTATAGCGTCACACCGCAGGAACCTGCATGAAACTCGACAAACCCGCCGCCATCGCCCGGCGCAATCAGGCCCTGGCCAAGCCCGTGCTCACCAGCGCCAACACCCTGTTCGCCATTCTCGACCGCAAACGCAACCTGTGGTGGTTCGAAGTGCCGGTGGCGCTGCTGCGCAAAGGCCAGCCCGACTGGGTCAACCTGCTGCTGCACACCCCTGAAAGCGATGAGCTGCAGCACCTCAAGGTGCCTACCAACTTCATCAAGGCTCATCAGGAGCAGATGGAAGTGCGCAACCCCGGCAAGCGCCGCTCGACCATCAGCCTGGCGCTGAGCGCCGACCGCGATTCGCTGCTGCGCGACACCCGCCCGGGTGGCGAGCAGCTGGACTTCAGCACTTTCGTGCAGGCCTGACCTCAGGCCCGCTCGATACGGTCGTCATGGATGACGATGCGGCCCTGTTTGAACAACGCGCCAATCGCCTTCTTGAAGTTGCCCTTGCTGACGTTGAACATGCGGCTGATCACTTCCGGGTCGCTCTTGTCGCACACCGGCAACACGCCCCCTTCGGCCTCCAGGCGCTGCATGATCTGCTCGTGCAGCCCGTCGGCCAGCGCCTGACCCACCGGCTGCAGGCTCAGCGCAATCTTGCCGTCATGGCGCACTTCCTTGATGTAGCCTTTCTCGTGCATGCCCGAGCGCATGAATTTGAAGATTTCATTCTTGTGGATCAGGCCCCAATGGCGGTTGTTGATGATCGCCTTGAAGCCCATCGGCGTCTCGCCCGCCACCAGCAGTTCGACCGGTTGGCCAACCTGGTAATCCGCAGGCGTGCGGTCGAGGTAGCGGTCCAGGCGCGACGTGGCGGTGATGCGCCGGGTGCGCTTGTCGAGGTAGACGTGCACCACGCAGTAATCGCCGATCTTCAGCGGCCGCGCCTCTTCCGAGTACGGCATCAGCAGGTCCTTGGACAGCCCCCAGTCGAGGAAAATGCCCGCACCGTTGATGTCCTTGACCTTGAGGCTGGCGAACTCGCCCACCTGCACCTTGGGTTTCTCGGTGGTAGCGATCAGCTGGTCTTCGCTGTCCAGGTAAATGAACACGTTGAGCCAGTCGTCGACCTCGGTTTCGGCGTTTTTCGGGATGTAGCGCCCGGGCAGCAGGATCTCGCCGTCGGGGCCGCCGTCCAGATAAAGGCCGAACTCCACGTGTTTCACGATTTGCAAACTGTTGTAACGCCCAAGCAGAGCCATTTCCGATGTTCCTCAAGACAAGGCGGCTATTCTACACCTGAAGCCAGCGCGCCGCCCGACCGCTGATTCGGCGGAACCGTCGCGATCCCCTTGCGTCTACCGAGTGGCCAGCCACCTTGCAAGGAACAGCACATGCCTACACGCCTGTTCAAAGCCCTGCTCATCGCCACGGCGTGCGCCTTGGCACTGATGGCCTGCAACCGCATGGACCTGGCCTACCGCAACCTCGACCGGCTGGTGCCGTGGTCGCTCAGCGACTACCTGGACATGAACAGCGAGCAGAAAGCCCTGCTCGACGAACGGCTCAAGCAGCAGCTGGCCTGGCACTGCAAGACTCAACTGCCAGGCTACCTCGACTGGCTCGACCGGGTGCGCGACATGGTCGCCGAGGACCAGGTCACCGACCAGGCCGTGCAACAACGCACGGTCGAGGCCCGTCAGGCGATTGGCCGCGTCGCCGCAGCGATCACCCCATCTGCGAGCGAACTGCTGCGCGGCATGAGCGATGCCCAGGTCGCGGAAATGCGCGATGCCTTCCGGGACGATATCAACGAACGGCAAAAGAAATATGTCGAAACACCGCTGGCCAAACAGATCGCGCGGCGGGCCGAACGTATGGAAAAACGTCTCGAACCCTGGTTTGGCGAGTTGACGGCGAGCCAACGCCAACGTGTGCAAAGCTGGTCACAGGCGCTGGGCGACCAGAACCGTCAGGCGATCGCCAACCGCGCGCACTGGCAGCAACAGCTGGTGCTGGCCATGAACCAACGTGGTGACGCCAGCTTCGAGCCGCGCCTGGCGCAACTGCTGCAGCGCAAGGAAAGCCTGTGGACGCCGGAGTACCGCGCCGCTTTTCAGAACAGCGAGCAGCAGACCCGCAGCCTGTTGATCGATTTAATGCAGCAGAGCAGCCCGACGCAGCGGCAATTTTTGCAGGCGCGGCTGGCCAAGGTGCGTACCGACTTCAGTGAGCTCAAGTGCATGAAAGGGTGAATCAGTACCGGCCTCATCGCGGCTGAAGCCGCTCCTACAGGTATCGCCGAAGCCCCTGTAGGAGCGGCTTCAGCCGCGATGAGGCCCGCACAGGCACCCCAAGATCACCGCCCCTTGCGCCGATAGGGAAACACATCAATCACCTTGCCCTCGCGAATCGATGCCTGCAGCCCCTTCCAATAATCCGCGTCATACAACTCTCCATGCAGCCGGCTGAACAACCGCCGCTGGCCGATATCGGCAAACAGAAACGGCGGAAATTCCTCGGGGAAAACGTCGTGCGGCCCAATCGAATACCATGGCTCGCCCGACATCTCATCCTCCGGATAACGCGGCGGCGGAATATGACGGAAGTTCACCTCGGTCAGGTAGCTGATCTCGTCATAGTCGTAGAACACCACCCGGCCATGGCGGGTCACCCCAAAGTTCTTCAGCAGCATGTCACCTGGGAAGATGTTCGCCGCCGCCAGCTGCTTGATGGCCAGGCCGTAATCCTCCAGCGCTTCGAGCACCTGGGCTTCGCTGGCCTGCTCCAGGTAAAGGTTGAGCGGGGTCATCCGGCGTTCCGTCCAGCAGTGTCGGATTAACACCGTATCGCCTTCCAGGGCAACGGTGGATGGCGCCACCTCCAACAACTCTGCCAGGCACTCAGGCTCGAACTTGTCTACCGGGAAGCGAAAATCGGCGAACTCCTGGGTATCGGCCATGCGCCCGACCCGGTCGACGCTCTTCACCAGGCGATACTTGTCGATCACCGTGGCGCGGTCCACCGTTTTCGAAGGCGCAAAACGATCCTTGATGATCTTGAACACGGTATTGAATCCCGGCAGGGTAAACACGCTCATGACCATCCCGCGCACACCGGGGGCCATGACGAAGCGATCGTCGCTGTTGGCCAGGTGGTTGATCAGGGCGCGGTAGAACTCCGACTTGCCGTGCTTGTAAAAACCGATCGAGGTGTACAGCTCGGCGATGTGCTTGCCCGGCAGAATACGTTTGAGGAAGTTGACGAACTCCGCCGGCACCGGCACATCGACCATGAAATACGAGCGGGTGAAAGAGAAGATGATCGACACCTCGGCTTCGTCGGTGATCAGCGCATCCGCCTCGATGCCGTGGCCTTCTCGGTGCAGCAGCGGGATCACCAGCGGCCACTGCTCGTCTGTGTTGTACAACCGGCCGACCAGGTAAGCGCCCTTGTTGCGGTACAGCACTGGCACGAACAACTCCACGGCCAGGGCCGGGTCCTTGCATACCCAGTCCGGCAGGCACTCCTTCAGCTGCTGCTGCAGGCGCGACACGTCGCCGGCGAGGTCGCCATAGGCAAAGCCATAGTCATCAAGAATCGCCCGTAGCAGGCTTTTAAGGCTGCCCTCGGGGGTAAAGGTACGGGTTTGCGCCGCGCGCAGATGGCTGCGTATCGATGGCCGG
Source organism: Pseudomonas sp. NPDC090233 (assembly GCF_044772285.1). Taxonomy (NCBI): domain Bacteria; kingdom Pseudomonadati; phylum Pseudomonadota; class Gammaproteobacteria; order Pseudomonadales; family Pseudomonadaceae; genus Pseudomonas; species Pseudomonas sp. NPDC090233. Next base: position 143,931 of record NZ_JBIVYQ010000009.1, read on the forward strand.
GTGGTGTGGATGAACATGCAGCCGTCGCTGATCTGGTCGTGGCTGAACAAGCTGCAGAACAGCGAGTTGTACCAGGTTTCCGACAATTCATCGTCCAGGCGCGGGTCGATCAGGCGGATATAGGCACTTTTTACCAGCGGCCACTGCTCGACCTCCAGCAGCACCTCGTCATCGAACGCATCCCGCAGCCAGCCGTTGACCTCGCCGACTTTCTGTTCGTACAGGTTGATCCGCGCCGCCGCCGCCCGTTGGATAGCTTGCCAGCGCGCTTGCTCGAAGCGCTCGCGGGCGCCGAGGGTGATGCGGCGAAAGTGCTCGCGGTAGTCGTCGAAGCCATCGAGGATCATCCGGGCGATCTCGCCGGCCGGCCAGTGCTGGGTCATACCGGTATCTCTGCGCAGAAGTCATCGGCTGAGCTTAGCCGACCCGGTTTGCTCAGCAAGAAAGGACAAGAAACACCCATCCACCATCACGTACACTCGCGCCCTGCCCTGTACCCGGAGACCGCCGTGAGCCCCATCGCCCTAGCCCGCCTGCTGACCCTTGCCGCCGTCTGGGGGGCGAGCTTTCTGTTCATGCGCATCATCGCCCCGGAACTCGGCACCGTGCCCACCGCCTTCTTCCGCGTGTCGATCGCCTGCCTGGGCCTGATCGCCATCCTCGCCGCAGCGCGGGTGCGCTGGAACTTCGAGGGCAAGCTCGGCGCCTGCCTGGTACTGGGCATGATCAACTCGGGCATCCCGGCCACCTTCTATTCGGTGGCGGCGCAAGTTTTGCCAGCCGGCTACTCGGCGATCTTCAACGCCACCACACCGCTGATGGGCGTGCTGATCGGCGCGCTGTTCTTCCACGAGGCGATGACCCTGCCCAAACTGTGCGGCATCTTCCTTGGCCTGTTCGGTGTCGGCATCCTCAGCGGTGCCGGCCCTGTGGCGCTGGACCTGAACCTGTTGCAAGGCGCGCTGGCCTGCCTGGCGGCGACCACCTGTTACGGTTTTGCCGGCTTTCTCGCGCGGCGCTGGATCAGCGGCCTGGACAGCCGCCTGTCGGCACTCGGCAGCATGCTCGGTGCCACGCTGCTGCTGACCCCGCTGTTCGCCTGGAGCGCGCTCACCCAGCCACCCGCCAGCTGGGGTGGCTGGCAAGTGTGGCTGTCGCTGCTGGGCCTGGGCCTTGTGTGCACGGCATTCGCCTACATCCTGTACTTCCGCCTGCTGTCCGAGATCGGGCCGGTCAAGGCCAGCACCGTGACCTTCCTGATCCCGGTATTCGGTGTGCTGTGGGGGGCCTGGCTGCTGAATGAGTCGCTGTCGATGGGGCACCTATATGGTGGATTGCTGATTGCCGCTGCACTGTGGCTAGTTCTAAGGCCCACCAAGTAAACACCTTCGTTTCACCTATAAAACCAAGCCTTGTCGCGTTACCCCAAAATGCCCAACTCCCTCGCACGATCACAATTTCATGCGCGGTTGCTGGGCATTTTCGTGCCATATAGAAAACCTTGTTTCATATATAAAACACCAACTAAACCATCTTCATTCTGCAACTCTCTAATAAATAAGTCATTTCTTAAAATTTGAGCGAAACTTAGCATCTGGCATTGTTCATGCACTAAACGGCGTATCACCTATAAAACAGACCAGAGAACATTCCCATGGCTGTGAAAGAGATGTACGCAATCGCCCCGCAATGGCATGAACAACCGCGCCACGCAGCAGCAACGGAAATCGAATTTCGCAACGTCGGCAAAGCGTTTCCCGCCAAGGGCCAGGCCGAGGCTCCGTTCGCCATCCGTGGGGTGAACTTCCAGATCCGTCGTGGCGAAGTGGTGTCCATCATCGGCCCGTCGGGCTGTGGCAAGAGCACCATTCTCAATATGGGTTCCGGCCTCTACCGCCCCACCGAAGGCGAGGTGCTGGTCAGCGGCGAAGCGGTCAACGGCCCGGTGCCCAAAGTCGCCTTCATGCTGCAGAAAGACCTGCTGATGCCGTGGCGCAGCATCCGCCGCAATGTCGAGCTGGGCCTGGAGATCCAGGGCATGCCCGCCGCCCAGCGCAAGGTCATCGCCAAAGATCTGCTCAAGCGCTGCCACCTGCAAGGCTTCGCCGACCACTACCCATTCCAGCTGTCCGGCGGTATGCGCCAGCGCGCCGCCCTCGCCCGTACTCTGGCGATCGACCCGCAGGTGCTGTTTCTCGACGAACCGTTTTCGGCCCTCGATGCGCAAACCAAGATGATCCTGCAACAGGACCTGGCGCAGATGCTGTTCGAGGAAAAGAAGACTGCCCTGTTCATCACCCACGACCTGGTCGAGGCCATCGCCCTGTCCGACCGCCTGCTGGTGATGAGCGCACGCCCCGGCACGATCATCGAGGAAATCGAGATCGACCTGCCCCACCGCAACAACCCGCTGGAGCGCCGTAAGCTGCCGGAAATCGGCCCGCTCGCCGGCCGCCTGATGGATCTGCTGAAGGTCGGCGAAGACCTCGACCTGCACTGACCGACGCCCCACTCATCATTCGGGAGTTCGCATGTTCACCACACACCTCAAGCGCGTGGCGCTCACCGCCGTGGCTACCCTGGCCCTGAGCCTCACGGCCCAGGCCGAGCCGACCAAGGTCACCTACCTGCTGCCCGCCCCGCCCAGCCTGCCGGCGTTCGCGCCGTGGATCATCGCCAAGGAAAAGGGCTACTACCAGGCCCAGGACCTGGACCTGACCTTCATCGCCGCCAAGGGCGGGGTCGACGTAGCCAAGCAGATCGGCGCCGGCAATGCCCTGGTCGGCGGCGCCATCGGTGACACGCCGATCATCGTCCGCCCCAACGGCATCCCGGTGCGAGCGGTGGCCGTGCTCGGCGGCGGTGGGGTGACCATGATCGCCACCAATGCCGGCGAGAACATCCAGTCGATCCAGCAGCTCAAGGGCAAGACGTTGACCGTGATGTCGTACTCCGACACCACCTACTACGCCCTGCTCGCCTCGCTGCGCAAGGCCGGCCTGAGCAAGGACGACGTGGACATCCAGGCCGCCGGCCCGTCGGGCGTCTGGCAACTGTTCTCGGCCAGCAAGGCCCAGGCCATGGCCGGTGTGCCGGACTGGGTCATCAACGCCGAGGACGCCGGGCTCAAGTACGCGCTGATCCCGCGCGAGCAGGTGTTTGAAAGCATGGCCCAGGCGATCCTCGCCTCCGACGACGCCATCGAGCACCACCCCGAGATCGTCCGTGGCGTGGTCCAGGCCACCCTGCGCGGCCTGCAGGACATCATCGACGACCCCAAGGCCGCCGCCGCCAGCTTCGCCCGCGCCGTCCCGGCCTACGCCGGCAAGGAAGCGTCGCTGGAAAAAACCCTGCGCCTGTACGTGGAGTATGTCTACGCCGGCCAGCCGGTGCTCGGCCGCATCGACCCGGCGCGCCTGAACGCCGTGCGCAAGTTCTACGTCAGCGAAGGCATCGTCACCCGCGAACCCAAGCTCGACGAGCTGTACAGCAACCAGTTCATCGAAACCCGCACCGCGGCCAAATAACAAGGTAACCGCCTGATGAGAAACCTCAACCCATCCGTGGCCGGCAGCGTCGCCCTGCTGGTCCTGTTCCTGGCGCTCTGGCAATGGGGCCCGGGGCTGGTCGGCATGCCCGAGTTCGTCATGCCGCAGCTGAGCCGCGTGGCCCAGGAAAGCTTGCTGATGTGGCACTCCGGCGGCCTGCTGGAGCACACCCTGATCACCGCCTTCGAGATCATCGTCGGCTTCGTGCTCGGTGCCCTGCTGGGCGTGGCCATCGGTGTCTCGCTGGGCCTGTCGCCCTCGGCCGAAGCGATGTTGTCGCCGTACATCCTGGCCCTGCAGATCGCGCCCAAGGTGGCCTTCGCCCCGCTGTTCGTGATGTGGCTGGGCTACACCATCTACCCGAAGATCCTCATCGCCATCCTGATCGTGTTCTTCCCGGTGATGATCAACGTGCTCTCGGCCATCCGCACCGTCGACCCGGACATGATCAACCTGGTGCGCACCATGAACGCCAGCCGCTGGCAGATCTTCCGCCTGGTGGAGTTCCCTTCGGCGATGGCCGCGCTGTTCTCCGGCCTGCGCATCGCCTCGACCCTGGCCGTCATCGGGGTCACCGTCGGCGAACTGGTCGGTGGCAACCAGGGCCTGGGCTTCCTGCTGGTGGACGCCGAGGGCCAGGGCAACACCGCCGGGGTGTTCGTGGCCATCGTCATGCTCACGCTGATCGGCGTGCTGGCCTACGGCGCTGTGGTCTGGGCCGAGAAGCGCGTGCTGCATTACCTCCCCAAAGCCATGCTGAGTAGCCAATGATGAGCAGCTTCCACAACCTTCTCCAAGGCCGCCGCGTGCTGGTCACCGGTGGTGCTCGCGGCCTGGGCTATGCCTTTGCCCAGGCCATCGCCCAGGCCGGTGCCCGGGTGGTGATCGCCGATGTGCTGGCCGGCCGCGTGCAACAGGCCGCCTGCGAACTGAGCGGCATGGGCCTGGACGTCAGCGGCGTCAGCCTGGACCTGGCCAGCCCCGAGTCGATCGACGCCTGCATCGAACGCACCGTCAAGCGCCTGGGTGGCCTCGACGGCCTGGTCAACAATGCCTCGATCACCAACTCCGGTGGCAAGAGCTGCGAAGAGCTGGACATCGAGACCTGGGACCAGGTCATGCAGGTCAACGTGCGCGGCACCTGGCTGATGACCCGCGCCGCCCTGCCGGCGCTGCGGGAAAGCGGCCGCGGCGCGGTGATCAACCTGGCCTCCGACACCCCGCTGTGGGGCGCGCCGAACCTGCTGGCATACGTCGCCAGCAAGGGCGCGGTGATCGCCATGACCCGCAGCCTGGCCCGCGAGCTGGGCAACGCCAACATCACCGTCAACGCCATCGCCCCCGGCCTGGTGCTGGTCGAGGCCACCGCCTACGTGCCCGAGGCCCGCCACCGGATGTACACCGAACAACGGGCCATCCAGCGCCCGCAACTGCCTGACGACGTCAGTGGCGCGGTGCTGTTCGCCCTGTCCGACCTGTCGCGCTTCATCACTGGACAAACCCTGCCGGTCAACGGCGGGTTCGTCATGCCCTGAGCAAAGGAGACCGCCATGACCGACCTTTCCCTGCAACAAGCCACCCCGAAAACCTGGGATCAACCGGAAGGTTCCGACCTGGCCGGCTGGATGCAGACCCGCATCGCCCGCTACGAGACCCGCCGCTACGACTGGGACGCGCTGAAGTTCCAGGCCGACTACGACCCCAAGTTCCGCCGCGCGCAAATGCGTTACGTGGGCACTGGCGGCACGGGAGTCGGCAGTGACATGAACACCATCCCGTCCGAGCATTTCACCTTTTCCACCATGGTCATCCCGGCCGGCCACGAAGGCCCGCCGCACCTGCACACCGACGTCGAGGAAGTGTTCTTCGTGCTGCGCGGCAAGCTCAAGGTAATCATCGAAAAAGACGGCGAGCGCTTCGAGACCATCCTCACCGACCGTGACCTGATCTCGGTGCCGCCAGGGGTGTACCGCGAAGAGATCAACGTGGGCGATGAGGACGCGCTGATGTGCGTGATGCTCGGCGCCAAGAAGCCGGTCACCCCAACCTACCCGCCAGCGCACCCGCTGGCCTCGATCAAGCGCGGGTAAGCCGATGCTCATGCCCTCTCCCGCCCTGCTCGATCAGCGCTTCACCGAGTGCCTGCTGCACCTGGACGGCGGCCAAGTTGCCGTGCGCCAGGCCGGCAGTGGTGAGGCGGTGGTGCTGCTGCATGGCATCGGTTCGGGTGCGGCCAGCTGGCTTCAGGTGGCCATGGGTTTGAGCGAGCGCGCCCGGGTGATTGCCTGGGATGCGCCGGGTTACGGCCGGTCCACGCCCCTGGCAATGGCCGCACCCGATGCGCAGGACTATGCCCGGCGCCTGCTGCAGACGCTCGACGCCCTGGCCATCGACCGCTGCGTGCTGGTCGGCCATTCCCTCGGGGCACTGACCGCCAGCGCCTTCGCCCAGGCACACCCCGCGCGCGTCAACCGCCTGGTATTGCTCAGCCCGGCACGCGGTTACGGGGCGCAAGCCGAACAAGGCCAGGCCGTGCGCAGCAAGCGCCTGCACAGCCTGGAACAGCTGGGTATCGAGCAGATGGCTCGCGAACGCAGCGCGCACCTGCTGTCGGCCAGCGCCAGCCGCGAGGCCCTGGACTGGGTGCAGTGGAACATGGCGCGCCTGCAGCCCCACGGCTACCGCCAGGCCATCGAACTGCTGTGCGGCGACTACCTGCTGCGCTATGCGAGCCAAGCGGTGCCCTGCGAAGTGCACTGCGGCAGCGCCGACAGCATCACCCTCGCTGAAGATTGCGCGGCGCTGGCCAACGCCCTGGGCGCGCCATTTCACCTGATACCCGGCGCCGGCCATGCCTGCGCCATCGAACAACCCGACACGGTGACGGGCCTGCTGGCCCGTGCCCTGGACGCCTCTCTCACAGGTAGCGTGCTATGAACGATATGGATCCGTTGAAGGAAAACCAGGACAAATACATTGTCCCGGGCCTGGAACGCGGCCTGCTGCTGCTGTGTGAATTCAGCCGGCAAAACCGCACCCTGACCGCCCCCGAGCTGGCCCGGCGCCTGTCGCTGCCGCGCTCGACCATCTTCCGCCTGCTGACCACCCTTGAAACCATGGGCTTCGTTACCCGCAGCGGCAACGAGTACCGCCTGGGCATGTCGGTGCTGCGCCTGGGCTTCGAATACCTGGCCTCGCTGGAGCTGACCGAACTGGGCCAGCCGCTGCTGGCACGGCTGTGCGACCACCTCAACTACCCGAGCAACCTGGTGGTGCGCGACGGCCGCTCGATCGTCTACGTGGCCAAGGTTTCGCCACCGTCGGTGTTCTCCAGCGCCGTCACCGTCGGCACCCGCCTGCCGGCCCACGCCACCGTGCTCGGGCGCATCCTGCTGGCCGACCTGAGCCTGGCCGAGCTGCGCGAGCTGTACCCCGAAGAGCATCTGGAGCAGTACTCGCCCTGCACGCCAAAAACCGTGCTGGAGCTGTTCGACCTGGTCCAGGCCGACCGCCTGCGCGGTTATGTCAGTGGCGAAGGCTTCTTCGAGTCGACCATCTCCACCGTGGCGGCGCCCGTGCGCGACGCCAGCGGCCAGGTGGTCGCCGCGCTCGGCCTGACCATCCCCACCGTGCAGATCGGCCACGTCAATTTCGACAACCTGCTCGGCCAGGTGCGCGGCAGCGCCGATGAGCTGTCGCGCCTGCTCAACTACCGCCCCGGCAGCGGCCACGTCACTGCACTGATGAGGGACTGAGATGAACCCCTATCAATTACACGACAGCACGGTGATCGTCACCGGCGGCTCGTCCGGCATCGGCTACGCATGCGTCGAACTGCTGCTCGAAGCCGGCGCGCGCGTGGCCTTCTGCGGGCGCAACGAAGACCGCCTGCGCAGCGCCGAAGCGCGGCTGCGCGAACGCTTCCCCGAAGCGCAATTGCTGGCGCACGTGTGTGATGTGCTCGATGCCGGTTCCGTGCAGGCCTTCGCCGCCGCCAGCCTGGCAGCACTCGGCCCAGCCCAGGTGCTGGTCAACAATGCAGGCCAGGGCCGCGTGTCGACCTTCGCCAGCACCACCGACGAAGCCTGGCACGACGAACTGCAGCTCAAGTTCTTCTCGGTCATCCACCCGGTACGCGCGTTCATGACGCAGTTGCAGGGCCAGGCCAACGCCTCGATCGTCTGCGTCAACTCGCTGCTGGCCAGCCAGCCCGAGCCGCACATGGTCGCCACCTCGGCCGCCCGTGCCGGGATCAAGAACCTGGTGCGCTCGATGGCGTTCGAATTCGCCGAACACGGCATCCGGGTCAACGGCATCCTCATCGGCCTGGTCGAGTCCGGGCAATGGCGGCGCCGCTTCGAGGCCCGCGAAGAGCGCGAGCTGGACTGGTCGCAATGGACCGCGCAGCTGGCACAACGCAAACAAATTCCCCTGGGCCGCCTTGGCCTGCCGAAGGAAGCGGCGCAGGCGATCCTGTTCCTCGCCTCGCCCCTGTCGGCCTACACCACTGGCAGTCATATCGATGTATCCGGAGGCCTGTCCCGCCATGCGTAACGAAAACACTGTCACCGTCGGTGCCGTCATCACCGCGTTCCTCGAACAATGCGACGTCAAGGCGGCGTTCGGCGTGATCTCGATTCACAACATGCCGATCCTCGATGCCTTCGCCGTGCGCGGCAACATCCGCTTCGTCATGGCCCGCGGTGAAGCCGGGGCGACCAACATGGCCGATGCCTATGCCCGCAGCAGCGGCGGCCTCGGTGTGTGCCTGACCTCCACCGGCACCGCCGCCGGCAACGCGGCCGGGGCGATGGTCGAAGCGCTGACCGCCGGCACCCCGCTGCTGCACATCACCGGGCAGATCGAAACGCCGTACCTGGACCAGGAGCTGGCCTACATCCACGAAGCGCGTGACCAGCTGACCATGCTCAAGGCCGTGTCCAAGGCGGCCTTCCGCGTGCGCAGCGTGGAAACCGCGCTGAGCACCCTGAAACTCGCCGTGCAGACCGCCCTGACCGCACCCACCGGCCCGGTCAGCGTGGAAATCCCGATCGATATCCAGTCGGCCTTCATCCCCATGCCGAGCGACCTGTCGCCGCTGCCGATCCCGGTCGCCGCACCTGCCGCCGAGGCCCTCGACCTGGTCGCCGAGCGCCTGGCCAGCGCCACCCGCCCGCTGCTGTGGCTGGGCGGCGGCGCCCGGCATGCCGGCACGCAGGTCAAGCGCCTGCTGGACATGGGTGTCGGCGTGATTACCTCGACCCAGGGCCGAGGCGTGGTCAACGAAGACGACCCTCGCTGCCTGGGCGCGTTCTCGCAGAACAAGCGGGTCGAAAGCTTCATGCAGACCTGCGATGCGCTGGTGGTGGCCGGCTCGCGGCTGCGCAGCAACGAGACCTTCAAATACGCCCTGAAGCTGCCGCGCACCACCCTGCGCATCGACGTCAACCCGGCCATCGAAGGGCGCAGCTACCCCAGCGACCTGTTCGTCTGCGGCGACGCCGCGCTGGCCCTGGAGGGCCTGGCCGACCGCCTGCAAGGCCGCCTCAACATCGACCCGAACTTCCTCGCCGAACTCAACGCCGTGCGCGAGCAATCGCGCCAGCAGCTGGTCGCCGACCTCGGCCCCTACGCGGCGTTGGTCGAGCAGTTGCAGGCGCAGACCGGGCGCAACTTCACCTGGGTGCGCGACGTGACCCTGTCCAACAGCATCTGGGGCAACCGCCTGCTCAACCTCTACCACCCGCTGTCGGGCGTGCACGCCCTCGGTGGCGGCATCGGCCAGGGCCTGGCGATGGGCATTGGCGCGGCGGTGGCGGCAGCGGAAACGGCACCCGGGCGCAAGGTGTTTGCCCTGGCCGGCGACGGCGGTTTCATTCTCAACCTGGGCGAGCTGGCGACCCTGGTACAGGAGAAAGCCAACGTGGTCATCCTGCTGATGAACGACCAACGCTACGGCGTGATCCGCAACATCCAGGACGCCATCTACGGCGCCCGCCACGCCTACGTCGAACTGCACACGCCCAACTACAGCAAGCTCGCCGAATCGCTCGGCCTGCGCCACGGCCTGGTCAGCGACCTGAAGCATTTCGGCGACGTGCTCAAAGGCGCACTGGACGAGCAAGGCCCCTTCCTGCTGGAAGTGGACATGCTCAGCGTCGGCGGCTTCGCCACCCAGTTCGCCGGCCCCCCAAACAGCGAAACCAAGGCGCAGAAGGCCACGGCCTGAGGACCCCGCCATGTTGCATATCACCATGATCGGCTGCGGCGCCATTGGTGTCAGCGTGCTGGAACTGCTGGAGCAAGACCCGCAGCTGTGCGTCGATGCGGTGATCGCCTCGGCCGGCTCCGAGAACCTGGTGCGCCAGCGCCTGGCCAGCTTCCACCAGCCGCCACAGGTGCTCACCGCCCTGCCCGCCGCCGCACGCCCCGACCTGCTGGTCGAGTGCGCCGGCCACAAGGCCATCGAAGAGCACGTGCTGCCGGCGCTGGAGCGCGGCATCGCCTGCCTGATCGTCTCGGTCGGCGCGCTGTCCGAACCCGGCCTGGTCGAGCGCCTGGAAGCGGCAGCGGCACGCGGCAATACGCGCATCGAGCTGCTGCCAGGCGCCATCGGCGGCATCGATGCGCTGTCGGCGGCCAAGGTCGGCGGCCTGGATGCGGTCACCTACATCGGCCGCAAACCGGCGCTGGCCTGGAAGCACACCCCGGCCGAACAGGTGTGCACGCTGCACAGCCTCAGCGAAGCGACGGTGATCTTCGACGGCAGCGCCCGTGAAGCGGCGCGGCTCTACCCGAAGAACGCCAACGTCGCGGCCACCCTGTCGCTGGCCGGGCTGGGCCTGGACCGCACCCGTGTGACCCTGATCGCCGACCCGCACAGCGACGAGAATGTGCACCAGGTTGAAGCCCGTGGCGCCTTCGGCCGCTTCGAGATGAGCCTGCGCGGCAAACCGCTGGCGGCCAACCCGAAGACCTCGGCGCTGACCGTCTACAGCGTGGTGCGCGCCCTTGGCAACCACGCCCATGCCATTTCCATTTAGGGGACTGCCAATGACACTGGAACAGACCTTACCCATTTGCATCGCCGGCACCTGGCGCCTGGGGGGTGGCGAACGCTACGCCACCTGCTACCCCGCCACCGGCGAGCCGGTCGCCTGGCTCAATGCCGCCAGCCTGGACGATGTCGAAGCCGCCGTGCAGGGCGCGCACCGGGCCTTCCTGCACAGCGGCTGGGCCCAGCGCAAGCCGCACGAACGTGCCGCCGTGCTGTACCGCATCGCCGAGCTGATCCGCGAGCGCGGCGAAGAGCTGGCGCAATTGCAACGCCAGGACAACGGCAAGCCAATCAACGAAACCCGTGCCCTGGTCGCCAGCGCGGCGGGCACCTTCCAGTTCTTCGCCGCCGCCTGCGAAACGCTGGAAGAAACCATCACCCCATCGCGCGGCGATTTCGTCAGCATGAGCGTGTACGAGCCGATGGGCGTGGTCGCGGCGATCACCCCCTGGAATTCGCCGATTGCCAGCGAGGCGCAGAAGGTCGCCCCGGCCCTGGCCGGCGGCAATGCGGTGGTGATCAAACCTGCGGAAATCACACCGCTGATGGCCTTGCAACTGGCCCAGATCTGCGAAGACGCGGGGCTACCCAAGGGGCTGATCAGCGTGTTGCCGGGCAAAGGTTCGCTGCTCGGTGATGCCTTGACCCGTCACCCGTTGGTCAAGCGTGTGTCGTTTACCGGCGGCACCCGCACCGGCAAGCACATCGCCCATATCGCCGCCGACAAGATGATGCCGGTGTCACTGGAGCTGGGCGGCAAGTCGCCGACCATTGTCCTGAACGACGCCGACCTCGACCACGCTGTCGCCGGTGTGCTGTACGGCATTTTCAGCTCCTCGGGCGAAGCCTGCATCGCCGGTTCCCGGCTGTTCGTCGCGCGCGCCTTGTACGAGCCGTTCATGGCCCGCCTGACCGCCGCCGCCGCGCAACTTCGCCTGGGCGACCCTGCCGACGAGTGCACGCAGATGGGCCCGCTGATCAGCGCCGCCCACCGCGAATCGGTGGAGCGCTACGTGGCCCTGGGCCTGGCCGAAGGTGGCCGCCTGCGCCTGGGCGGCAAACGCCCGAGCGGCGAGGGCTACTTCTACCCGCCGACCATCCTCGAAGGCCTGGGCAATCACCAGCAGGTGTGCCAGGAAGAAATCTTCGGCCCGGTGCTGGTGGCCATGCCCTTCGACAGCGAAGACGAGTTGTTGGCTCAGGCCAACGACAGCCTCTATGCGCTGGCCGCCGGCATCTGGAGCCGCGACTACAAACGCGCCTGGGCACTGGGGCGCAAGTTGCAGGCCGGCACGGTGTGGATCAACACCTACAAGCAGTTTTCCATCTCGACGCCCTTCGGCGGCTGGCGTGACAGCGGCCTGGGCCGCGAAAAAGGCCGCCTGGGCATCTTGCAGTACATGGAACAGAAGAGCCTCTACTGGGGCATGAACACACAGCCGCTGGCCTGGGCCGGCGTGGAGGCAGGGCAATGAGCGTACTGGGCATCGACGAAGTCACCTATGGCGTGGAAGACCTCGCCACCTGCGCGCGCTTCTTCGCCGACTGGGGCTTGAACAAAGTCAGCGAGCAACCTGACGAGGTGATCTTCGAAACCCTCAACGGCTGCCGCGTGGTACTGGCCGCCCTCGACAAACCCGGCCTGCCGCCTGCAATCGAGCCCGGCTCGACCGTGCGCGAAGTGGTCTGGGGCGTCGAAAGCCAGGCCGACCTGGCGCTGTACAGCCAGCGCATCGCCAATGACCCGGGCTTTGTCGAAGGCAACGGCCGCATCGGCTGCACCGACCCCAACGGTCTGGCGATCCGCCTGCAGGTCACCCGCAAACGCGCGCTGGATATCGAGTGCAGCGGCCACAACACCTGGCAGACCAAGGGCCGGATCAACAAGCCGGCGCCTGTCTACGAACGTGCCACGCCAATCGAAGTGGGCCACGTGGTGTTCTTCGTCAAGGATGTGAACGCCTGCGAAGCCTTCTACCACGAGCGCTTCGGTTTCCAGGCCTCGGACCGCTATCCCAACCGTGGCGCCTTCCTGCGTACCGCCGAGGAAGGCGGCCACCACGATCTGTTCATGCTGCAACTGCCGGCCCCGCGCGCCGGGCTCAACCACGTGGCCTTCACCGTGCGTGACCTGCACGAAGTGTTCGGCGGCGGCATGCATATCTCGCGCTGCGGTTGGGCCACCGAAATCGGCCCGGGCCGCCACCCGGTGTCGTCGGCGTTCTTCTGGTATTTCAAGAATCCGGCTGGCGCGCTGGTCGAGTACTACGCCGACGAAGACCAGCTGACCGGCGACTGGCAACCGCGCGAATTCGAACCCGGCCCGACGGTCTTCGCCGAATGGGCAATCGCTGGCGGCATTGATGGCAACACCCGGCGCCAGCAGCACGCCGAAGCGCCGCAAGGCAAATTCCTCACCGACAAGCCCAAGAACAATTGAGGTCTATCCCATGAATACAACCGAGGTTTACCTGCAACCGCATCAGGCGCGCAAACGCCCCAGCACGCCGTTTGAAGACCTGCTCGGCGACTCCATCGAGCGCGCTTATGGCAATGGCGTGAGCGCGCTTGGCGAATTGCTCGCGCACCTGAACCTGGCCGGCCCGCCCTGCCCGCTGACCAGCGGCGAGTGGACCGAAGACGCATTCAAAACCCTGATGGCACGGCTGGGCGCATGACCCGCTGGAGGTAAAACAAGATGAATATGCAGATTACCGTCGACCCTGTTGAGCAGCACCTGGCCAATGGCCTGAAAGACCTCTGGTTCCCGGTTTTGCCGTCGGAACTGTTGAGCGAGAAACCCGTCTCGATTCGCCGCCTGGGCTACAAGATCGCCCTGTGGCGCGACAACGATGGCCGCGTTCACGCCCTCGAAGACCACTGCCCGCATCGCGGTGCGCCGCTGTCCCAGGGGCCGGTGCTGGGCGACCGCCTGCAGTGCCCCTACCACGGCGTCGAAGTGCGCTGCGACGGCACCGTCACCAAAGTGCCCGGCAGCCCGGGTTGCAAGCTTGAAGGCAGCCGCCCGACGCGAATGTTCCATACCCGCGAGGCCGCAGGTGCGATCTTCCTGTTCAATGCCACCGACCCGCACCTGGACACCCCGCCAGAACTGGTGCTGCCCGAGCAGCTGACCTCGCCCGAGTGGAGCAGCTTCCTCTGCTACACCGAGTGGAAAGGCGACTACCGCTACGTGCTCGACAACGTCATGGACCCGATGCACGGCAACTACCTGCACAAGATGTCGCACTCCATGAGCGAGGGTGAAGCCACCGCCAGGTTCGTCACCCGCGACACCGAGCAAGGCTTCGTCTTCGAGAAGGAAGGCCAGCGTGGGGTCAACTTCGACTGGACCGAGTTCCTCGACAACGGCTGCCACTGGATGCGCCTGGAAATCCCCTACCCGAAAACCGGCGGCCCAGGCGGCAACTTCACCATCATCGGCAGCTACACCCCAAGCAGCCGTGCCCTGTCGGCCGTGTTCCACTGGCGCGCACGGCCATTGACCGGCTGGCAGCGCGACACCTGGCGCTTCCTCTACAAGAACCGCCTGGAGGCGCGCCACTGGGCGGTGCTGGAGCAGGACCGAGTGCTGCTGGAATTCATGGAGTTCGACGCCAACCAGCGCGAAAACCTCTACCAGCACGACCTTGGCGTGGTGCGCCTGCGCCGCTACTTCAAGGCCAAGGCCAAGGAACAACTGGCCCTGATCGAAACCCAGCAACTGGCCTGAGCCTGAGGTGACCGATGTCCAACTCTTCCACCGTCAGCGCGTTGGTGCACACCCTGCGCCATGAAGCCGAAGGCATCATCAGCGTCGAGCTGCGCCCGTGGGGCGATACCGTGTTCGCGCCGTTCGAGGCCGGCTCGCACATCGACCTGCACCTGCCCAACGGCCTGGTGCGCAGCTACTCGCTGCTGAACGCGCCCAGCGACCAGGGCCGCTATGTGGTCGGCATCCTGCGGGACCGCGCCAGCCGTGGGGGCTCGCGCTACGTGCACGAGCAACTGCGGGTGGGCACGCAGCTGCAGATCTCGCAGCCGCGCAACAACTTCGCCCTGGACACACGCGCCAGCCACAGCGTACTGGTGGCCGGCGGTATCGGCATCACGCCGATCTACTGCATGTTCCGCCAGCTGCTGGCGCTGGGGCGCTCGGCCGAGCTGATCTACTGCGCCCGCTCGCGCGCCGAGGCTGCGTTGCTGGAGGAGATCGGCGGGCTGGGGGCGAAGGTGGTCTACCACTTCAACGACGAAAAGGGCTGCCTCCCGGACTTGGCCGGCTATCTGGCCGGGCGGCCTGCCGATACGCACTTCTATTGCTGTGGGCCGACGCCGATGCTCGATGCCTTCGAACAGACTTGCGAACGCTTAGGCTACCCGCATGCGCATATCGAGCGGTTTACCGCTGCTGAAGTGGCACCGTCGGAAGATGCCCTGGGTAGCTATAGCGTCGAGTTGAGCAAAACGGGCAAGACGGTCAGCGTCGAGCCTGGGTTGAACCTGCTCGATGTGCTGCTTGAGGCCGGTTGTGACATCGACTACAGCTGCCGCGAAGGGGTCTGCGGCTCGTGCGAAACACGGGTACTGGAAGGCGATGTCGACCACCGCGACGGCGTGCTGAGCAAGGCTGAGCGCGCGGCGAACAAATCGATGATGGTGTGTGTATCGGGCTGCAAGAGCCGGCGCCTGGTGCTCGACCTTTGAATCGGTGTCGCCTTCTTCGCGGCTAAAGCCGCTCCCACAACTTCAATCCAGCGCGGTAACTGTGGGAGCGGCTTCAGCCGCGAAGAGGCCGGCACTGACACCCCAAGATTAAAACAATAACAACCACCCCAGTTTTCCGCGTTCAGCCAGCCGACTTCCGAAACATTCCTTGATGGGATGACGGCCCGCTGCTGCCCGCGAAAACTCCCCAACCTTGCAGGGCACAACATGAACAGGTACCTGATCACCCTCGGTCTGCTCGTCTCCAGTTGCACCAGCGTCGCCTCCGAACCCGGCCCCGCCGCCCCGGACCAGCCACCCACCGCGAAAAAGCCCTTCCCGCACTTCGCCTGGCGCAGCGACGACGGCCAGAGCAGCCTGGACATCGGCGGTGCCCTGCGCGTCAACTACCGCGACGAACACTGGGACACCACCGAAAACAACGGCCGCTTGCTCTTCGACACCTTCCGCCTGGACGTGCAGGCCAGCCACCGCCAGCTGTTCAGCGATGTCGGTTACTGGTTCCAGGACGACGGCAAACGCTCCATCGACCGCGGCTACATCGGCTACCGCTTCAGCCCGCAGGCCAACCTGCAACTCGGCGCGCCGTTCAAGCCGTTCGGGCTGGAACCCTATCCGCAGTTCGGCTGGAGCTATCACATCCCGTTCTTCATGGGTTACGGCGTCAGTGCAGGCTCGGGGCTGAAGTACAGTTACAAGGACGCACAGTGGGACCTGCAACTGGGCTACTTCCCCCGCATGTTGCCATCGAGCCTGCGCTATTCACCGGAGGTCGGGCGCTACGCCGACCTCGACGATAACGCCGTGCCCTTCACCCAATCACGCCAAGACAATGAGAAACGCAACCAGGTCAACGCCCGCGTCGCCCGCACCTTCACTGGCGATGGCTGGAAGAGCGAGCTGGGCGCTTCGCTGGCCGCCGCCGAACTGTACAACGCCACCACCCGTGACGACGGCGACTACTGGGCAGGCGGTGTGCACGCCCTGTTCAACAAAGGCCCGTGGACAGTGACGGGCCAGGCCATCCGTTACGAATACGACCCGAAAAACCCGGCCGGCGTCAGCGACAACGCGGTGCTGATGGGCGGCAACGGCCTGACACCGGCCTACTTGATCGCCGCCAAGGCGACCATCGCCGCAGTCAACGTTGGCTATGACGTGTTCACTCCCAAGCTTGGGCAGTTGAAAAAGATCAAGTTCTACACCGACTACAGCCGGATGATGAAAGATGAGCATGGCTGGGACGATTCGCAGATGTTCACCGTCGGCGCGCAGTTCCTGGCCATGCCGATCATGGCCTGGGTCGACCTGACCTGGGCGCGCAATGCCAACCCCTTTGGTGGGGCGGAGAATGGCACTGGCTGGACCAGTACCAGTTCGGTGGGCAGCAATGACTGGTATTACCGGACCAATATCAACATCGGGTATTACTTCTAAGCCTTGTGGGGCCGGTACAGACAACACACGCAAAGCGGATTACCATAACCGGCCCCCACGACATAAAACGCCCCATGTCCTCCGACTACAAGATCGTGCTCTGGCGCCTGGAGCAGGATGCCCAAGGCTATCCACCAGCGTCGGTCGAAGGCCTCTGGGCAAAGCCCACCGCAGCCGGCTACCAGGTCGACAGCGTTCCCTTCTATGCCTACGGCATCGCACCCGGCGACATCATCAGCATCACTGAAGATGGCGAGCAATCCTGGTTCGACTGCCTACAACAAAGCGGCGGCGCTTCGGTGTTCCGGATTGTTGTGAAAGTCGCAGGCGACCTGGAGCAGGTACGCGCCGCACTCGAAGATTTCGGCTGCCCCTGCCAAGTCGAGAAGGCCGTAAGAATGCTGGCCGTCGAGGTCCCGCCTTCGCGTTCCCTCGACACCCTGCTCTACTACCTGCTGACCCAGCGCGAAGCCGGCACTCTGGACTTCGAGGAAGGCGTGCTGCGCCACGCCATCCCCGAAGAATTCCGCTAAGGGCCTACGCTTCAGCCAAGCGTGCCGCGGGCTTGCGGAACACGAACAGCAAGCCGACCACGATCAACCCCATGCCCAGCAGGCTGAGCGGTGCCAGGCGGTTACCGAAGATCAGGAAATCCATCACCGCAGTCACCGCCGGCACCAGGTAGAACAGGCTGGTGACGTTGACCAGGTTGCCTTTGGCGATCAGTCGATACAGCAGCAAGGTCGCCAGCAAGGACACCACCAGCCCCATCCACAGCAGCGCGCTGATGAAGCTGGCGTTCCATTCGACGTGCATCGATTGCAACGGCGCGAACACCGCGCACATGGCAAACCCCGCCAAATACTGCAGCGGCAGTGTGCCCATTGGATTGTCGGTGATGCGCTTCTGCAGAATCGAGCCGAAGGTCATGCTGGCCAGCGCCAACAAGGCAAACAGCATCCCCGCCAGCGATACGCCACCCAGATTGATGCTCTGGTAGACCACCATCACCAGCCCGCCAAGCCCAAGGCTCAGGCCGAAAAAACGACTCCAGGAACGCTGGCGCTCCATCAGCACGACGGTGAGGATCGGTTGCACGCCCATTACCGTGGCCATCACGCCAGGGGTGACATGTGTATTGAGCGCCAGCAGGTAGAAGATCTGGTAGGCGCCGAGCAGCACGCAACCGGTGCCCAGGGCGCGCAATATCGCACCCCGGGTACGTGGCCAGCGCAGGCCCAAAAGCGGGCCGATCAGCAGCAGCCCGGTCAGTGCCAGCGCGGAGCGCAACAGCAGAAAGGCGAAGGGGCTGGCATGGGCCAGGCCGAGTTTGGAAACGATGGCGCCGCTGCTCCAGAGCAGGACGAACAGGCTGGTAGTGGCCGCCGAGGCCACGGAGGTTTTGGAAAAGACAGACATGCATGCACCTGTATTCGGGCAGATAAGCCGAACGGTGGGCGTGAACTTCAGTAGAGGAAGTAGCCGACCGTGTTCAGTAGGTTGCGTGTACGACCACGCAAGGAGGCGGAGCTACGCCGCCTACGACACCACTGACAGGTGGAGGGTAATGACTGATCATGGCCGGCTGCTGACTGCCACGCACGACCGTGCCCGCGACTGGCGCGAAGGCAAAGCATGTGGTGGAAGGGATGGCTGGCATGATCGGGGGCTTTTGAAGAAGTGAATGGTCTGGACTATAGCGGTGGATTCTTCGCGGGGCAAGCCCGCTCCCACAGGGGGTGTGGTGATCCCTGTGGGAGCGGGCTTGCCCCGCGAAGAGGCCGGTCAGAACAACCAGTGATAAAGCAGGTAAGCCACCACCACCGCCAGCACCGGCCGCAAGATGCGGTAGGCCTTGGGATTGGCGCGCTTGAACTGCTTCACGCGGGTGCTGATCTTGTTGCTGAAGCGCTTGCTCCAGGCATACGCCTGGTTGATCCCGCCCACGCGCTCGTCGTCGGTATTCTGCGGCGCGGTGGCGCGGCCGAGGAAGGCGCTGACCTTGCGGTTGATGCGGGTCATCAGCGGGCTGCTCAGCGGGCGCTCGATGTCGCAGAACAGGATCACCCGGGTGACGTCGGTTTCGTTTTTCACCCAGTGCACGTAGGTCTCGTCGAACATCACGTCTTCGCCATCACGCCAGGCGTAGACCTGGCCGTCGACGTAGATGCGGCAGTCGTCGGAGTTCGGCGTCGACAGCCCCAGGTGATAGCGCAGCGAGCCGGCGAACGGGTCGCGGTGCGGGTTCAGGTGGCTGCCACCGGGCAGCAGGGCGAACATCGCACCCTTGACGTTGGGGATGCTGCTGACCAGCTCGACGGTCTTCGGGCACAGCGTCTCGGCCGATGGCAGCGGTTTGTCGTACCACTTCAGGTAAAAGCGCTTCCAGCCCTTCTTGAAGAACGAACCGAAGCCCGCGTCGTTGTCTTTCTCGGCGGCGCGGATGTACCCCTCGTCGAACAGGCGCATGGCCTCTTCGCGAATCACCTGCCAGTTGTCCTTGAGCACATCCAGCTCAGGGAAGCGCTGACGGTCCAGGTAGGGCTTGGACGGCACGCCGGAGAACAGGTACATCAGGCTGTTATAGGGTGCGAACAGCGCCGAATGGTTGACGAACTGGCGCAGCACCGGCAGGCGTGCCTTGCCGCGCAGATGCACGTACAGCACGCTGCCGAAAAACACCAGCAGGACACCCGCCTTGGCGACAAAGGAAAAGGTCATGCAACACTCCTTGGAATGAAAGCAGGCCAGCGCTGCCTGCCCCCAGAAAAATCATCCGGCCATCATAAACCCATCCCGCCCCGGTACAAACCACCGGGGCGGGATCTCACTCATGAAGATTTTGCAATGAATGACGCCCCCGAGTGTTGCGCCGGATCAGCGCCAAGGCTGATTACTGCTGGTTTTCCTGCTCACTGAACAGGTCGCTGAAGAGCATGCTCGACAGGTAGCGCTCGCCCGAGTCGGGCAGGATTACGACGATGGTCTTACCCTGCATTTCAGGTTTTTCCGCCAGGCGCACCGCTGCCGCCATCGCCGCGCCACAGGAAATACCGCAGAGAATGCCCTCCTCCTGCATCAGGCGAATGGCCATTGCCTTGGATTCGTCGTCGGTCACGGTCTCAACCTGGTCGACGATCGACAGGTCGAGGTTCTTCGGCACGAAGCCGGCGCCGATGCCCTGGATCTTGTGCGGGCTGGGTTTGAGCTCTTCGCCCGCCAGGGTCTGGCTGATCAGCGGCGAGGACACCGGCTCCACCGCCACCGAGAGAATCGACTTGCCCTGGGTGTGCTTGATGTAGCGCGATACACCGGTGATGGTGCCGCCAGTGCCGACGCCAGCGACCAGCACGTCGACCGCGCCGTCGGTATCGTTCCAGATCTCCGGACCGGTGGTCTTTTCATGGATGGCCGGGTTGGCCGGGTTTTCGAACTGGCCCGGCAGGAAGTATTGCGCAGGGTCGGAGGCGACAATCTCGTTGGCCTTCTCGATCGCACCTTTCATGCCCTTGGCAGGGTCGGTCAGCACCAGCTCGGCACCCAGGGCCTTGAGCACCTTGCGTCGCTCCAGGCTCATCGACGCCGGCATGGTCAGCATCAGCTTGTAGCCACGGGCGGCGGCGACGAAGGCCAGGCCGATACCGGTGTTGCCCGAAGTGGGCTCGACGATGGTCATGCCGGGCTTGAGCTTGCCGCTGCTTTCGGCGTCCCAGATCATGTTCGCGCCGATCCGGCACTTGACCGAGTAGCCCGGGTTGCGTCCCTCGATCTTGGCCAGGATGGTCACGCCTCGCGGGGCGATGCGGTTGATCTGTACCAGCGGCGTATTGCCGATGGAATGGGCGTTGTCTGCGTAGATACGGCTCATGGCAGGGTCCTTGGCATGAAATAGCAGGGAAAGACTTAAAGGGTAAGCCTGCCCCGAAGGCCCGTAAAGCCCGTTCGAACTCGCCCGGGCGGCCTGCGGTCAACCGCACAACCCGCCTAGGAGAACACCGCGATGAAAGCCCGCTACCGCTGGCCGCTGGTCGGCCTGGCCAGCCTGGTCGTGCTGCTGGTGGCCCTGCACCTGGCGCTGCCGTACCTGGTGCGCGACTACCTCAACGACAAGCTGGCGAACATGGGCGAATACCGTGGCCAGGTGACGGATGTGGACCTGGCCTGGTGGCGCGGCGCCTACCAGATCAACGGGCTGAAGATCGTCAAGACCACCGGCAAGGTGCCGGTGCCGTTGCTCGACGCGCCGCTGATCGACCTGTCGGTGAGCTGGCATTCACTGTGGTACGACCAGGCTGTGGTGGCTGAAGTGACCTTCGTGCGCCCCGAGCTCAACTTCGTCGACGGCGGCAGCAAGCAGGCCTCGCAGACCGGCCGCGGCACCGACTGGCGCCAGCAATTGGAAAAGTTGCTGCCGATCACCCTCAACGAAGTCCGTATCGACAACGGCACACTGACCTTCCGCAACTTCAACTCCAAGCCGCCGGTCGACCTCAAGGCCACCCGCCTGGACGCCAACATCCGCAACCTGACCAACGTGCGCGACGAAAAAGGCCGGCGCGACGCCAGCTTCGACGCCAACGCCCTGCTGCTGGGCGATGCCAAGGTCGAGAGCCGCGCCACCTTCGACCCGTTCAGCGACTTCGACGACTTCCAGTTCCGCCTGCGCGCCACAGGCATCGAACTGCGCCGACTCAACGATTTCGCCAGTGCCTATGGCAAGTTCGATTTCAATGCCGGCCACGGCGATGTGGTGATCGAAGCGCAGGCTGAAAAAGGCCGGCTCAATGGCTATATCAAGCCGCTGCTGCGCGATGTCGACGTGTTCAACTGGCAGCAGGACGTCGAGAACAAGAACAAGGGATTCTTCCGTTCGGTGTGGGAGGCCTTGGTAGGGGCCAGTGAAACGGTGCTGAAAAACCAGCCGAAAAACCAGTTCGCCACCCGCGTGGAGCTCAGCGGCAGCGTGCACCAGCAGGACATCAGCGCCTTCGAGGCGTTCCTGCAGATTTTGCGCAATGGCTTTGTTCAGGCGTTCAATGCACGGTACGAGCAGCCCAAGCCTGATGCGGACTGAATGTGCGTGACGGGCCATTCAGGGACTGAATACCCGGTCTGCGTTTGCAGCTGCCTGGGGCCGGGGTATAGTCGCTGACACACGACAACTAGGCACCCCGCAGAGGACAAATCGATGAAGTTCGAAGGCACCCGCGACTACGTCGCCACAGACGACCTGAAACTGGCGGTCAACGCGGCCATCACCCTCGAACGCCCGCTGCTCGTAAAGGGCGAGCCCGGCACCGGCAAGACCATGCTCGCCGAACAGCTCGCCGCCTCGTTCGGTGCGCGCCTTATCACCTGGCACATCAAATCCACCACCAAGGCCCACCAAGGCCTGTATGAATACGACGCGGTCAGCCGCCTGCGCGATTCGCAGCTGGGCACCGAAAAAGTCCACGACGTGCGCAACTACCTGAAAAAGGGCAAGCTCTGGGAAGCCTTCGAATCCGAAGAGCGCGTCATCCTGCTGATCGACGAAATCGACAAGGCCGACATCGAATTCCCCAACGACCTGTTGCAGGAACTCGACAAGATGGAGTTCTACGTCTACGAAATCGACGAGACCATCAAGGCCAAGCAGCGCCCGATCATCATCATCACCTCGAACAACGAGAAAGAGCTGCCCGACGCCTTCCTGCGCCGCTGCTTCTTCCACTACATCGCCTTCCCCGACCGCGCCACCTTGCAGCAGATCGTCGACGTGCACTACCCGAACATCAAGCAATCGCTGGTCAGCGAAGCGCTGGACGTGTTCTTCGATGTGCGCAAGGTGCCGGGCCTGAAGAAAAAGCCCTCCACCTCCGAACTGGTCGACTGGCTCAAGCTGCTGATGGCCGACAACATCGGCGAAGCGGTACTGCGCGAACGCGACCCGACCAAGGCCATCCCGCCCCTGGCCGGCGCCCTGGTGAAGAACGAACAGGACGTGCAGCTGCTTGAGCGCCTGGCCTTCATGAGCCGGCGCGGCAACCGCTGACAGGAGCCGGCCATGCTGCTCAACCTGTTCAACGAAATGCGCGCGGCCAAGGTGCCAGTGTCCGTGCGCGAACTGCTCGACCTGCTCAATGCCCTGCAGCAGCGCGTGGTGTTCGCCGACATGGACGAATTCTACTACCTGGCCCGGGCCATCCTGGTAAAGGACGAGCGCCATTTCGACAAGTTCGACCGGGCGTTTTCCGCCTATTTCAAAGGGCTGGAAAACCTCGATCGACACCTCGAAGCCCTGATCCCCGAAGACTGGCTACGCAAGGAATTCGAACGTTCGCTCAGCGATGAAGAACGGGCGCAGATCCAGTCGCTGGGCGGCCTGGACAAGCTCATCGAGGAGTTCAAGAAGCGCCTCGAAGAGCAGAAGGAACGCCACGCTGGCGGCAACAAATGGATCGGCACCGGCGGCACCAGCCCGTTCGGCTCGGGTGGTTTCAACCCCGAAGGCATCCGCGTCGGCGAGGCCGGCAAGCGCCAGGGCAAGGCGGTCAAAGTCTGGGACCAGCGCGAGTACAAGAACCTCGACGACCAGGTCGAGCTGGGCACCCGCAACATCAAGCTGGCCCTGCGCCGGCTGCGCAAGTTCGCCCGCGAAGGCGCCGCCGAAGAGCTGGACATCGACGGCACCATCGACCATACCGCGCGTGATGCCGGGCTGCTGAACATCCAGATGCGTCCCGAGCGGCGCAACACGGTGAAACTACTGTTGCTGTTCGACATCGGCGGCTCGATGGATGCCCACGTCAAAGTCTGCGAAGAGCTGTTCTCGGCCTGCAAGACCGAGTTCAAGCACCTGGAGTATTACTACTTCCACAACTGCGTTTACGAGTCGGTGTGGAAGAACAACCTGCGCCGCACCTCGGAGCGCTTTTCCACGTTCGACCTGCTGCACAAGTATGGCGATGACTACAAGGTGGTGTTCGTCGGTGATGCTGCGATGGCGCCCTACGAGATTACCCAGCCGGGTGGCAGCGTCGAGCACTGGAACGAAGAAGCCGGGTATGTGTGGATTCAGCGCTTCATGGAAAAATTCAAGAAGGTCATCTGGATCAACCCTTATCCGAAGCAGGCCTGGGAGTACACCGCGTCGACCCACCTGGTGCGGGATCTGATCGAAGACAAGATGTACCCGTTGACCTTGCAGGGGTTGGAGGATGGGATGCGGTATTTGTCCAAGTGACGTCGCCTGAGCCGGCCTCTTCGCGGGGCAAGCCCGCTCCCACAGGTTCGGTCGGCGGCGATCCCTGTGGGAGCGGGCTTGCCCCGCGAAGAGGCCGGTAGCCTCACCGCCAGCGGCTGAGGTAATCCCGCTGCTCCCGCCAAGCCTCATCCTGCACTACTGCCCTGAACCGCACCACCGAACCCGGCATGCACTGCGCCAGTTGCGCCAACGCCAACGGCGTCAACGCCCCCAGCCGCGGATATCCACCAATGGTCTGCCGATCATTGAGCAACACGATCGGCTGCCCATCCGGCGGTACCTGCACCGCCCCCAGCGGGATCCCTTCGGAAATCATCGGCACACCCTGATAGACCAACTGCGGCCCAAGCAAACGGATACCCATGCGGTCGGCGCGGCTGTCCAACGTCCAATCGCTGTTGAACGCCTCGAACAGGCTGATGCCGCTGAAATCGCCAATTTGCGCGCCCATCACCAGGTCGAGCGTGGGCTTTTGCGGATAAACCGGTCGCAGTGCCTCAGGTACTTCGCGCAGGGCCTGCCGTTCGCCGCTAAACGCCAGAAACTGGCCTTTACTCAAGGCAGCACCCCGGCCATCAATGCCACCGAGTTCTTCACGCACGACAGTGGCGCAGCTACCCAGCACACCCTCTCCCAGAAATCCACCCGGCGCCGCAAGATAGGCACGTACGCCCTGCTTCGGCTGCTTCAAGGTCAGCCGCTGGCCTTTGGTCAAGGCAAAACTGCGCCAAGGCGCCAAGGACTGGTCATCGAGCCGAGCATCCAGGTCGGCACCGGCAATGGCCAGCACGCAGTCTTGCTCGGCCACGACCGTGAAACCACCCAGCGCCACCTCGACCACCGGCGCACCCAGCGGATTGCCCAGCAGCCAGTTGGCCCAGTACATCGCCACCCAATCCAGCGCTCCGCCCTGGGTCACGCCCAAGTGACGCACGCCAAAACGTCCGGCGTCCTGCAGCTGGCACAAGGCGGTACTCGCCTCGATCTGCAATTGCTTCATGCCTGCGCCTCCACATCGCCGCCCAGTGCCACGAACTCGGCCCGCGAAACCGCTACGAAGCGCACCCGGTCGCCTGGTTGCAGCAAGCTGTAACCCTCACGCTCGCGGTCGAACAGGCGCACCGGGGTACGCCCGATCAGGTTCCAGCCGCCCGGCGAGACCGCTGGATAGGCGGCTGTCTGGCGCTCGGCGATGCCCACGCTGCCGGCCGCAACGCGCTTGCGTGGCGTGCTCAGGCGCGGCGATGCCAGTCGTTCGTCCACCAACCCCATGAAGCCGAAGCCGGGTGCGAAGCCCAGGGCGAACACCGGGTAGTCGCGCGCGCTGTGCAGTCGGATCACCTCTTCCTCGCTCAGACCGCTGCGCGCAGCCAGCACGGGCAGTTCAGGGCCGACACTGGCGTCGTACCACACGGCGATTTCATGCAGGCGACCACCGCTGCCGGTGTCGGGCTGCAATCCCTCCAATGCCTGGGCGATCAGCGCCCTCGCCTGCCCTGGCGGCATGTCGAACTGCACCATCAGCGTGGTGTAGGACGGCACCAGGTCCACCAACCGCTCGCCGAACGCGGCGCTCAGGCGCTGGCTGGCGGCGAGCATCCACGGCATGTTGGCCTCATCGATGGTGTCGAACAGGCGCACCATCAGGCTGTCGATGGCGACTACCTCGATGCGGATTTTCATGCGGGCTCCAGTGCATCGAGGGCCTGCCGAATCTGCCGTACCGCCGCTACCGAGCTGTCGTTGTCGCCGTGCACACACAGGGTGCTGGCTTGCAGGCGCAGCGCGCTACCGTCGTCCGCCACCAGCGTTTCACCCTTGGCCAGGCGCAATGCCTGTTCGACCACCAGGGCCGAGTCGTGGTGCACTGCACCGGGCAGGCGCCTCGACACCAGGTGACCGCTGGCGGTGTAAGCGCGGTCGGCGAAGGCTTCGAACCTCAGCGGCACGCCGATTTCATCACCCAGGGCCTGGGCTGCGCTGTTGTCCGCAGTGGCCATCAGCATCAGCGGTAAATCGCTGCCATAAGCCGCCACGGCTTCGAGCACGGTACGCAACTTCAGCGGGTCGGCCATCATGTCGTTGTACAGCGCGCCATGGGGTTTGACGTAGGCCACGCGGCCGCCAAGCACCTTGCAGATGCCGTCCAGCGCACCAATCTGGTAGTGCAGTAGATCGCGAATCTCTTCGCTGCTGCAGGCCATGGAGCGGCGGCCGAAGCCGACCAGGTCCGGGTAGGCCGGGTGGGCACCGATGGTCACCCCGTGCTGCAGCGCCAGCGCCACGGTGCGGCGCATGATGCTGGGGTCGCCGGCATGGTAGCCGCAGGCGATATTGGCGCAGTCGATGTAAGGCATCACCTCGGCATCCAGGCCCATGCGCCAGCTGCCGAAACTTTCGCCCATGTCGCAATTGAGTAGCAGGCGGTTCACCTGGCGTGCTCCTGTGTCGATGTTCATGTGCCTACCTTAGCGCGCCTGAAGATGTTTGCCGCGGGTTTCCGGCAGGCTCAAGGCCGCCAGGATCACCACGCCATACGAGACGGCGGCAAACCCGCCAATGCTCAGGCCCAGCGGAATACTCTGGCCGAGCAGGCCGATCAGCAAGGGGAACATCGCCGCGAAGATCTTGCCGATGTTGTAGCAGAAGCCCTGTCCCGATCCTCGAATGCGGGTGGGGAACAGCTCGGTAAGGAAAGCCCCCATGCCGCTGAAAATACCCGAGGCGAAGAAGCCCAGCGGGAAGCCCAGCCACAGCATCACGCCGTCGCTGACCGGCATCTGCGTGTACAGCAGCACGATGATGAACGAGCCCACGGCAAACAGGATGAAGTTCTTCTTACGGCCCAGCAGGTCGGACAGGTACGCACTGACCACATAGCCGACGTAGGAGCCGACGATCACCATCGCCAGGTAGCCGCCCGTGCCCAGCACGCTCAAGCCGCGCTCGTTCTTGAGGAAAGTCGGCAGCCACGACGTGATGGCGTAGTAACCCCCCAACGCACCGGTGGTCAGCAACGAAGCGCGCACCGTGGTCCATAGCAGACCGGGGGCGAAGATCTCGTACCACTGCGCAGGCGCTTCGGCGGCTTCCACGGCCTTGGCTTGACGATACACCTCGGGGTCCTTGACCAGACGGCGGACAAAGATCACGAAAATCGCCGGCACCAGCCCCAGCAGGAACAGCGCGCGCCAGGCCTGCTCCGGCGGCAGCCACGAGAACAGCAGAGCATAGAGGATCGCTGTCAGGCCCCAGCCGATGGCCCAACCCGACTGAACCATGCCCACCGCCTTGCCACGGTCCTGGGCGCGGATCACTTCGCCGATCAGCACCGCACCAGCGGTCCATTCGCCGCCAAAGCCGAAGCCCATCAGGGTGCGGGCAATCAATAGTTGCTCGTAGTTTTGCGCGAAGCCGCACAGAAAGGTGAAGAACGCGAACCACAGCACCGTCAGCTGCAGCGTGCGCACGCGACCGATGCGGTCGGAAAGGATGCCGGCGACCCAGCCACCGACGGCCGAGGCGATCAGCGTGCTGGTGTGGATCAGCCCGGCCTCGGTGGTGCTGATGCCCCACAGCATGATCAGCGTGGGGATGACGAAGCTGAGCATCTGCGTGTCCATGCCATCCAGGCCATAGCCGATCTTGCAGCTCCAGAAGGTGCGCCGTTGCTGGGAGTCGATGTCGCGGTACCAGGCGAACGGCCCGGTCGAAGGTGGGGATTGCACCTGTTGCTGCACGCCGCTTGGGTTCATGCTTGCCTCGGCTTGTTGGTATTGTTTTATGGGCGACGTCTGGCGTCGCGGCCTGTGCGTCATGTTCAGAGCCCGCGCCAGCTGCGTCCAACGAGAAAAACCGCCGGTCTGGAACAAGAAAAACTGATCATGAACCTTCGCTTCCTCGAAACCTTCGTGTGGGTCGCCCGGCTCAAGAGCTTCCGTCTCACCGCTGAAAAACTGTTCACCACCCAGGCGTCGGTCTCCAGCCGCATCGCCGCGCTGGAGGCCGACCTTGGGGTCAAGCTGCTGCTGCGCGATTCGCGCGGCGTCAGCTTGACCCCGGAGGGCAGCAAGGTGCTGGAGTATGCCGAGCGCATGCTCGATACCGCCAAGGCCATGAAGCAGTCGCTGGACAGCGACCGGGCCAAGGTCGGGCGTATCCGTCTGGGGGTGATGGATACGGTGATCCACACCTGGATGAGCGCGCTGGTGGCCGAGCTGAGCGAGCGCTACCCGCAGGTCGAGATCGAACTGGTGGCCGATACGGCGCTAAATTTGCGCGAACAGCTGCAAAAAGGCTTTCTCGACGTGATCCTGCAGACCGACCTGCTGCGCGAGCAGTCAATCCGCAGCCTGGACCTGGCGCGCTACCCCATGGGCTGGGTGGTGGCCGCAGGTGGGGCCCAACATCGCGATTACGCCTCGCTGGCCGAGCTTGCCCGTGAGCGTATCGTCACCTTCTCGAAGAATTCGCGGCCGCATCAGGAAGTGCTCAGCCTGTTGCAGGGCGCGGGTGTCGAAACACCACGGCTGAACTGCGTGAACTCGGTGGCGGCGATTACCCGCTTGCTACGCGATGGCTTTGGCATTGGCGCGCTGCCACCGGCATTGGTGGAAGCCGAGTTGAGCCGTGGTGAGCTGGTGCTGCTGGAGGGCCTGCAGCCACCGCCGAGCCTGGAGTTGGTGGTGGCCTGGCAGACTGGCGTGGCGCTGGTGGATGAGGTGGTTGGCGTTTGCCGGCAGGTGCTGGAGCGGTATGCGCGGGATGTGGGTGGGCAGCGGATTGTGTTGGTCTGAGTGAGTGTCAGCGCCAGCTCTCTTTCACCGCCTTGCGCCGCCCACCGAGAATCACCCAGCCAATCCCCAGCAACAGGCTCTCGACCACGAATGCCAGCACGAACCCGGCGCCAACGCCCCAGCCAATCGCCTCCGGCACCAGCAGAATCTGGTAGCTATACCCCTTGAGCGTCTCTTCCCGCAGCTGCGGGTCCGGCTGCACCAGCACATGCCAGGTGGTGGTGACCCATGACCCCTGCAGCGCCTGCCACTCGTCTTCCAGTAACTGGTTGCGGATCATCAGGCTCTCGATGCTGTTGGCATCGCTGTTGAACACCGGGTCGTCACTGCTGCGGTAGTGCCGTAACAAGGCCTGCAGGTCACCCTTGAAGAAGCGCTCGGCGGTCTGCTTGAACCCGTCGAGCGCCTGACGCGATTCGAACAGGTGCGCCTCGACCCGCTGGCTGTAGTCCTTGACCAGCCCAGGCACCTGGATACCGGCCAGCAGGCCGAAGGTGAACAGCAGCAACCGCAGGTAACTTCTGAACATGCAGCGTCCTTAGCTCTGGCCCTGCGCCACGCATTCGCCGTGCCGCCACAGGCCCCATTGGCCGGGCTCGTAGCGCCGCCAGGTCTCGTTCTCGGTCAAGGCCTCGGTGGCGATCACCGTGACCACGTCATTGGGGGTGGTTTCGGTATGAAAATCGACGATCAGGTCGACATCTTTCAAGCGCGCGGCACCAAACGGCGCGCGACGGGTAATGTGTACCAGCTTGGTCGAGCAGAAGCAGAACAGCCAGTCGCCATCGCTGAGCAGGCAGTTGAATACGCCCTTGCCGCGATATTCGGCACAAGCTTCGACCAGCACTGGCAGCAGCTGTTCCACTTCCACCGGTTCCGGGAAGGCGGCTCGGATGCGGTTGAGCAGGTCGCAGAAGGCGGCTTCGCTGTCGGTGTCGCCGATCGGCCGGTAGAAGGTCGCTTCGCCCTGGAACTCGCCGAGCTGGCCGTTGTGCGCGAAGCACCAGTTGCGGCCCCACATTTCTCGGACGAACGGGTGGGTGTTGGACAGGCACACCCGGCCGACATTGGCCTGGCGAATGTGGCCGATGACCACCTCGCTCTTGATCGGGTAACGCTGCACCAGGTTGGCCACTTCCGATTCGCTGCTCGCCGCCGGGTCCTGGAACAGGCGCAGGCCGCGCCCTTCATAGAAGCCGATACCCCAGCCGTCACGGTGCGGGCCCGTTCGTCCGCCGCGCTGCATCAGGCCGGTGAAGCTGAAGACGATGTCGGTGGGGACGTTGGCGCTCATGCCCAGCAGTTCGCACATGGTGGCCTCCCGGCTTACAGACGTGGCTCGACCCGGCCACCACCAGCGGGGGCGGCAGGCGGTTGGTCATTGCGGTAACGGTCGCGACGTTCGCCGGCCAGCGGCGTGTCGACCATGACCGCCTCATCCTCGGCGGCCTGGCGCTTGACGGCGGCCTCGGCCTGTTCACGGCGCTCGCGGGCGCGTTTTTCCAGCGGCCAGCGCAACAGCACAAAGGCGAGATACAGGCCAAAGGCGATCAGGCCATACATGGCGAAGTCCGACACGGCGCGCCAGGCGTTATTACCGACCTTGAAGGCGACGTCCAGGGCGGTGATGGCCACGGCCGGGGCCATGGCGTCCTTGCCGGGGTCGACCACGGTCGGGGTCAGCAGCAGGACCGCGAGGATCACTCGCAGCGGCTCGCGCAGCCAGCGCCACATCCAGCCGGTAAGTTTGAAACCCACCCAGATGCAACCCAGGGCAGCAACGGCGTAGAGGCCCCAGGCGAGGGTATAGTCGTTCTCGGTCATGGTGTTCGTGCAAGCCAGGCAAAGAGTTGCCTATGATAAACACTTTTCCGGGCGCAGGCGCCCCCTAGCCAAGAGATCCCCGATGCCCAACGCGCTCCAGCCCCCTATCGCCCGCCAGGACCAGGCCGCCGACCCTTATGCCTGGCTGCAACAGCGCGACACCCCTGAAGTGCTCGACTACCTGCAGGCGGAAAACGCCTACCAGGAAGCCTGCCTGGCCGACCAGGCGCCGCTGCGCGAGCAGCTGTTCGAAGAGATCAAGGGCCGTATCCTCGAAACCGACCTGTCGCTGCCATCGCCCTGGGGGCCATATCTGTATTACACCCGCACCACTGCGGGCGACGAGTACCCGCGCCACTATCGCTGCCCTCGCCCGGCGGACGATTCCAACACGGTGGATGAAAGCCAGGAACAGCTGCTGCTCGACCCCAACGCCCTGGCCAACGGCGGCTTTCTGGCCCTGGGTGCGTTCAACATCAGCCCCGACCACCGCCTGCTGGCCTACAGCCTCGACACCAGCGGCGACGAAATCTACACCCTGTACGTCAAGGACCTGGCCAGCGGCAACGTCACCACCCTGCCCTTCGACGACTGCGACGGCAGCCTGACCTGGGCCAACGACAGCCAGACGCTGTTCTTCGCCGAACTGGATGACACTCACCGGCCCTGGCGCTTGCGCCGCCATACCCTGGGCGAAGCCGACGCGCACACGGTGTTCGAGGAGGCCGATGGCCGCTTCTTCCTGCACTGCTATCGCTCCAGCTCGGAAAAGCAGCTGGTGCTGCTGCTCAACAGCAAGACCACCAGCGAAGCCTGGGTGCTGGACGCCGAAACGCCGCAAGCTGACTTCACCTGCCTGGCGCCGCGTGTCGAAGGCCACGAATACTTCCCCGACCACGGCCAGCTCGATGGCCAGTGGCGCTGGTTCATCCGCAGCAACCAGGACGGCATCAACTTCGCGCTGTACCAAACCCCGGCAGATCACGTGCCAACACGCGAGCAGTGGCAAGTGCTGGTGCCGCACCGCGACGACATCATGCTCGAAGGCCTCAGCCTGAATGCCGGCGCCCTCACCTTGAGCCTGCGCGAAGGCGGCCTGCCGATCATCGAGGTGCGCCCGCAAGGCCTGCCGGCCTACCGCGTCGAACTGCCGGACGCCGCCTACAGCCTGTACGTGCAGGACAGCCTGGAGTTCGCCAGCAGCCGCGTGCGCCTGCGCTACGAAGCGCTCAACCGGCCCGCCCAGGTGCGTCAGCTGGACCTGGCCAGCGGCGTGCAGGTGGTGCTCAAGCAAACCCCGGTACTGGGCGAGTTCGATGCCGACGATTATGTCAGCGAGCGCCTGTGGGCCACCGCTGCGGACGGTACCCAGGTGCCGATCAGCCTGGTACGCCGCAAGCAGGACCTGGGCAAGACCGTCCCCCTCTACCTGTACGGCTACGGCGCCTACGGCGAAAGCCTCGACCCGTGGTTCTCGCACGCCCGCCTGAGCCTGCTGCAACGCGGCGTGGGCTTTGCCATCGCCCATGTGCGCGGCGGCGGTGAGCTGGGTGAAGCCTGGTACCGCGCCGGTAAACAGGAACACAAGCACAACACCTTCAGCGACTTCATCGCTGGTGCCGAGCATCTGATCGCCCAAGGCGTGACGGCCTCCGACCGCCTGGCCATCAGCGGCGGCAGCGCGGGCGGGCTGCTGATGGGCGCGGTGCTCAACCTGCGCCCTGAGCTGTTCCGCTGCGCGATCGCCGAGGTGCCGTTCGTCGATGTGCTCAACACCATGCTCGACCCGGAACTGCCGCTGACCGTCACCGAGTACGACGAATGGGGCAACCCGCAAGAACCCGAGGTGTACGAGCGGATCAAGGCCTACGCGCCGTATGAAAACGTCAGCGCCCAGCCTTACCCGGCCATGCTGGTGGTGGCTGGTTACAACGACAGCCGCGTGCAGTACTGGGAAGCGGCCAAATGGGTGGCGCGCCTGCGCACGCGTAAGACCGACAGCAACCTGCTGCTGCTCAAGACCGAAATGGGCGCGGGGCATGGTGGGATGAGCGGGCGGTATCAGGGGCTGCGGGATGTGGCGTTGGAATATGCGTTCGTGTTTGCTGAGCTGGGCGTGGTGTAAAACGCGTTTTTTGTTGTCTTAGTGGTCTCGCTTCATTAGCAAAGACCACCTCTGCCCCCGTGGGAGCGGCTTCAGCCGCGAACACCGGCGAAGCCGGTGCCATCCACCGAGTCGCTGGCTTCGCGGCTAAAGCCGCTCCCACAACGGGATGGGGTGTTCAACAGATACCGGACAACACGAAGAACAACACATGCCCGACCCGACCCACCTCAGCGCCGAAATCCGCGACATGCTCATGGACTGCGGCCTGTTCGACACCTTCCAGCCCAGCGACTGCCTCACCGCCGCCGGTTACTTCAGCCTTACCACCATGGATCAAGGCGAAACCATCTTCAACGAAGGCGACGCCGGCACGTTCATGTGCATCCTCCACCGAGGCGTCGTTTCCGTCCGCAAGCTCGATGGCGATGGCAATCAAGTCGAAATCGCCACCCTGCGCAGTGGCCGCGCCTTCGGGGAA
This sequence comes from Pseudomonas sp. NPDC090233, assembly GCF_044772285.1. Classification (NCBI taxonomy): domain Bacteria; kingdom Pseudomonadati; phylum Pseudomonadota; class Gammaproteobacteria; order Pseudomonadales; family Pseudomonadaceae; genus Pseudomonas; species Pseudomonas sp. NPDC090233. The sequence goes on from NZ_JBIVYQ010000009.1 coordinate 177,152, forward strand.
ATGGCCGTGCTCGACGGTGAGCGCCGCTCGGCAACCTGCGTCGCCGCCAGCGACTGTCAGCTGCTGACCCTGGGCAAGGACTCACTGGAGAAGATGCTCAACGAAGCGCCACGCATCGCCGCGCGGATCATCCGCGCACTGGCGGTGGCCCTGTCGAAGCGCCTGCGGATGCAGGACGGCCAGCGCCTGTCGCTCTAATCATCATCCCCCGCCGGCTTGGCCGGCTCCGTTCGCAACCCCGGCAACGGCTGGTCCTTCGGCGGTCCCGGCACCGGCATCGGCGGCAGTAGTGGCGCACCCGGCTGATTGTCATAGGCCTTGGGCGGCGTGCTCGGGGTGATCTGCGGATACGGCGTGGGCGTCGCGGTGCCTGGCGCGCCGGGCACCGGCGTGGTGATACGTGGCGGCGTGCCGGCGGCTTGGGCCACGGGCACGCTGGCCAGCAGCAGCGCGGTGAGGATCGCTTGTAACATCAGCCACCTCCTGTCTGAACATTCCTACAGGCTACGCCCTTATGAACCTTTTCGCCTGTCCGCCCGCCCTGCAAGCGCGCTAGACTCAATGGCATAACCGTCACCTGCCTGATCAGAACAAAGGAAACACCATGAGTTCGGCTTCCACTTCCGCCGCCACCGCCCGCCTCGACCGCATCCTCGCCGACGCCAAGCGCGACAAGGAAATGGGCTACCGCGACAAGGCCCTGAGAATGTACCCGCACGTTTGCGGGCGCTGCGCCCGTGAGTTCGCCGGCAAGCGCCTGAGCGAGCTGACCGTGCATCACCGTGACCACAACCACGACAACAATCCGCAGGATGGCTCCAACTGGGAACTGCTGTGCCTGTACTGCCACGACAACGAGCACTCGCGCTACACCGACCAACAGTACTTCAGCGAAGGCTCCACCAGCACCCCGAGCATCGCCAAGGCCACGCACAACCCATTTGCCGCCCTGGCTGGCATGCTGAAAAAAGACTGACCGTCGATACCGCCCCCGCTGCCGCCGGCGAGCCCGTATAATCGCGCTTTTTTTGCGAAGGGCCCCGGCACGTGGCAAACAAACGGTACAGCTGCATCGGCCTGTTCAACCCCAAGTCTGCGGAAAACGTCGGTTCGGTGATGCGCGCAGCGGGTTGCTACGGCGTCAACTCGGTGTTCTACACCGGCAAGCGCTATGAACGCGCGCGTGATTTCGTCACCGACACCAAGCGCGTGCACTACGACATCCCGTTGATCGGCATCGATGACCTGCAGCGCATCATCCCCCTGGGCTGCACGCCGGTTGCCGTGGAGCTGGTCGAAGGGGCGCGGCCGCTGCCTGAATACACCCACCCGGATCGTGCGATCTACATCTTCGGGCCTGAAGATGGCTCGTTAAGTGAAGAGGTGCGGGGCTGGTGCGAAGAGACCATCTACATTCCGACCGAAGGTTGCATGAACCTCGCGGCGACGGTGAATGTGGTGCTGTATGACCGCCTGGCCAAGGGCTTGAATACCCGCTCGGGGCCGAAGTTCAAGTAACAAAAAAAGCCGCCTCTGGCAAAACCAGAGGCGGCCGGGTGCTGAGCTCCGTCAGAACAGCACCGTCCTGCAATCAGCTCACGAAGCGTTGATCCAGATGGTCTTCAGCTCCGTGTACTGATCATGGGCCCAGATGGACTTGTCACGCCCACCGAACCCGGACTCTTTGTAGCCACCGAACGGCGTGGTCACATCGCCTTCGCCGAAGCAGTTGACCGTGACCACGCCCGCGCGGATTTCACGCGACAGGCGCAGCGCGTTGCGCAGGCTGCCGGTGTAGGCCGAAGCGGCCAGGCCGTAGACGGTGTCGTTGGCCAGTTCGATCGCCTCGTCGATGGTCTCGAAGCTGGTCACGCTCAGCACCGGGCCAAAGATCTCTTCGATGAACAGCTTGTTGTCGCGGCCCACGTTGTCGACGATGGTCGGCTGAATGAACACGCCCTGTTCGGCCTCGCCACCTTGAACGACGTCGAGTTTGTGCTCGGCGGCGTATTCCAGGTACGACTTGACCTTCTCGAAGTGCGATTTGCTGACCATGGCGCCCAGGCGGTTTTCCGGATCGAGCGGG
>NZ_JBIVYQ010000010.1:0-158526 GCF_044772285.1 Pseudomonas sp. NPDC090233
ACGCTGGAATACTTGCCGGCGTAAGCGCTGGCATATTCGAGGACGTCGTCGAGGCCAAGATCGGTTTCGGTCATGGCAATGCCGACGCTGGCGGGGTCGTTGCGGGCGACGTTCAGGTCCAGCTCGACGAAACGGCCGACGCAGTCTGGCGTATTGCTGGCAATCCCGTCGCGGTAGAAGTCCAGCACCTCACGCGGCCAGGGGTCGTTGGCGAAGGCGATCCAGGCCTTGCTGTAGAGCAGGGTGTTGATGTTGATGAAGGCGGCGATCACGTCGTGACACTGCGTGGCGCAATGCTCGGGCAGCGGTTTGCCCGGTGCCAGCGGTGGTTGCAGCGGCGAGAATTGGCGCAGTGCGCCTTCAGGCGTGACCTGGTAAGCCTGCCAGATCTGCTGGTCGAGCAGGACGTAGACGTAGCCCTGGCGCAGGGTGCGCAACTGGTCGGTGCGCATGGGCAGGTGAGTGATTTCGCTGTCGACGGCCAGGCGGTAGGACTGGGTTTTGCGCGGGTGCGGCGCGTAGGCGGTGCGCAACAGCAGGATGGGCAGGCCGGAGCGGCGGCAGGTGTTGCAGGTCAGCTGTGGATTGGTGATGGCCTGGCGCGTGGCGAGGTCGATGGCGTTGCTGATGCTCATGACTAGCTCCCTGTGCATATGGCGCCGATCAGTCGACAAAGGTCCGTTGGCGGCCTGATGTGCGCTTCAATGAGGGCCTGAACACTAGCGAGGAAGTGATTCGCGGGGCAGTTGATGCATTCCTAAAACGCTGTAGGAACTTTCGTCATGACGTTGTGCTGGTCATTGTTGAATGACTACCGGCTCGATCTCTGCAAAACGGCTGACGTCAATTTTTTGTTTTGCCGCTTTTGCCACCCGGCAATTGCCGCTTTCCCCTCATCAAGCGGAAGCACTTTGCCGCTTTTCTGGCAGCAAGCCGTCAATGATTCATGTCGCAGCCCAGTGTTTTCGGGCTTTCAACCGGTTGGCACAGCCCTTGCTATAGCTTGGCCAACAAGTTTCCGGTCAACCTTCGAAGGTTTCCCCGACATGAGCATCAGTTTCGACAAGGCGCTTGGCATCCATGAAAAGGCCCTGGGCTTCCGCGCCCAGCGCGCCGAAGTGCTGGCCAACAACATCGCCAACGCTGACACGCCCAACTACAAGGCGCGTGACCTGGACTTCTCTTCGGTGCTCGCCGCCGAAAGCCAGAAGCAGCAAACCGGTGGCCGCTTCGCCATGGACCGAACCAACAGCCGTCACATCGAGGCTGAAGGCCTGGCGATGGCCGACGACACGCTGCAGTACCGCACGCCGACCCAGCCGTCGATCGACCAGAACACCGTGGACGCCCAGGTCGAGCAAGCGAACTACACGGAAAACGCCATGGGCTTCCAGGCCAGCTTCACCTTGCTCAACAGCAAATTCAAAGGGCTGGTATCGGCCCTGCGCGGAGAATAACCATGTCCCTGTCCAGCGTTTTCAACATTGCCGGTAGCGGCATGAGTGCGCAGAACACCCGCCTCAACACCGTCGCCTCGAACATCGCCAACGCCGAGACCGTCTCGTCGAGCATCGACCAGACCTACCGCGCGCGCCACCCAGTATTCGCCACCACCTTCCAGACCGCCCAGAGCGGCGGCAGCCAGTCACTGTTCGAGGACCAGGGCGAGGCGGGGCAGGGCGTGCAGGTCAAGGGCATCATCGAAGACCAGAGCAATCTGGAAGCGCGCTACGAGCCCAATCATCCAGCGGCGAACAAGGACGGCTACGTCTATTACCCGAACGTCAACGTGGTCGAGGAGATGGCTGACATGATCTCCGCCAGCCGGGCGTTCCAGACCAACGCCGAGTTGATGAACACCGCCAAGAACATGATGCAGAAAGTCCTGACCCTGGGTCAGTGATAAGGAATCCAGACCATGGCAGTCGATAGCACCAGCGGTGTGAACCTCAACGATGTCCTGACGGCATCGGGTGTAGGTGGTACCACCAAGAAAACCGCCGATACCGCGTCCAAGACCGGTACCGACACGCTCGGCAAGGACGCGTTCCTGCAGCTGCTGGTTACCCAGATGCAGCACCAGAACCCGCTGGACCCGCAGGACAACGGCGAGTTCGTGGCGCAGTTGGCGCAGTTCAGCAGCCTCGAAGGCATCACCTCGCTGAACGATTCGGTCACCAGCATCACCAACGCCATGGCCTCGTCCCAGGCCCTGCAGGCGTCGTCGCTGGTCGGCCGTTCGGTGGTCGTGCAGAACGACAAGGCCGTGGTCGATACCGCCGAGAGCTTCAATGCGCAGTTCGTGGTGCCGCAGGCGATCAGCGAAGCGAAGATCACCATCAAGGACAAGGACGGCAACACCGTCAAGACCATCGAGCTGGGCGAGCAGAAAGCCGGTTATGCCGACTTCATCTGGGATGGCACCAACAACAGCGGCGAGAAGGTCGACCCGGGTACCTACACCTTCACCGCCAGCACCACCGTGGATGGCCAGTCGGTGCAGATGAGCACCCTGCTGCCGGCCAAGGTGACCAGCGTCAGCTTCAACGCCACCGGCGAAATGGTGCTCAACCTCGCGGGTGTCGGCAAAGTTTCCCTCTCCGACGTACAAACCATCGGTATCTAAGGCCCGCTAGCGCGGCACAGGAGCGAATTCATGTCTTTCAATATCGGCCTTAGCGGTCTGTACGCAGCCAACAAGCAGCTGGACGTTACCGGCAACAACATCGCCAACGTCAACACCACCGGTTTCAAATCGTCGCGTGCCGAGTTCGCCGACGTCTACGCCGGCGCCAACCGTCTGGGCGTGGGCAAGAACCAGGTCGGCAACGGCGTGCGCCTGGCGGCGGTGTCGCAGCAGTTCACCCAAGGTGACGTCAACACCACCGGCAACGTGCTGGACATGGGCATCCAGGGCCAGGGCTTTTTCGTGCTGTCCGACAACGGCTCGCGCGTCTATACCCGTGCCGGTGCCTTCCAGGCTGACAAGGACAACTTCGTGGTCACCTCGGACGGCCTGCGCCTGCAAGGCTACGCCGCCGATTCCACTGGCAAGATCGCCAAGGGCGTGCTGACCGACCTGCAGATCGACACCTCGGCACTGCAGCCCAAGTCCACCTCGCTGATCGACCAGGGCATCAACCTGAACTCCTCGGCCAAAGACATTCCGCTGGAAATCGACGATGGCTCCGGCAACATGGTCCCCAACCTGGCCTTCGACCCGACTGACGAGTCGACCTACACCAAGTCGTTCCCGACCAAGGTGTACGACAGCCAGGGTAACGAGCACACCATGGAGCAGTACTACCGCAAGACCGGCACCAATGAGTGGACCATGTACACCCTGGTCGACGGCCGCAACCCGTTCGATCCGTCTTCCACCACGCCACTGACCGGCACCATCAGCTTCAACAGCGATGGCTCGGTGAAGGCCATGACGGCTGACAACACCGACCACCCGACCGGTTCGTCGTTCACCGTGACCAACAACACCTTCACCATGACTGGTTGGGTGCCTGCGGTTGAAGATGCCTCGGGCAACTGGGCGTCCAACGGTGCAACCGGCAATGCCGACGGCATGAAGCTATCGATGAACAGCACCACCTCCTACAACACCGAGACAGCGCGCATGTCGCAGTCCCAGGACGGTTACGCCACCGGCATCCTGTCGAGCCTGAGCATCGACTCCACCGGCGTGCTGTTCGCCAGCTTCAGCAACCAGCAGTCGCGCGCCATCGGCCAGGTGGCCCTGGCCAGCTTCGCCAACGAGCAGGGCCTGCAGCAGGTTGGCGGTACTCGCTGGACTGAAACCTACGCGTCCGGCATTCCCGGCATCGATGCGCCGAAGACCGGCACCCTGGGCAGCGTGGAGTCCAACGCGCTGGAAGGCTCCAACGTCAACCTGACCCAGGAGCTGGTCGAGCTGATCAAGGCGCAGAGCAACTACCAGGCGAACGCCAAGACCATCTCCACCGAAAGCACCATCATGCAGACCATCATCCAGATGACCTGATGGTCGCGGGTTGATGGCGTGAAGGCGAACCCCTTTGTCGTGAAGGGGTTCGTCGTTTTTGCCGGAGGCATCATGAAGAAGTGGCTTGTGGCATTGCTGGCGATGTTCTGTCTGTACCAGGTGCAGGCAGGCCCGGCGCCCTGGTGGCGTTGGGAGAGTCAGGTGGATGGGCGCCTGGTGTGCTCGCAGTGGCCGCCGGGGGAGGGCTGGAAGCGGTTTGCCGGGCCCTACAACAATGGTGGGTGCCGGGATCGGTGAATCCTGTGCCGGCCTCTTCGCGGCTAAAGCCGCTCCCACAGATTCAGTACGGTCCCTGTGAGAGCGGCTTTAGCCGCGAAGAGGCCGGCACTGACGACACACCCCTTTGCCGCCACCGGCAATCCGGCGCCGGATAACCGGCGTTCCTCTCATCACCCTATCCCGCAAAAGCCCGTATTCACGGGCCTTTTCCCAATTTTTAAAAGTTGGTTCGGAACTTGCTTTAGTGCCTGCACAGCAACGGCGAGCGGCAAGCGATCGCCAGTGCAGCGGAGGATGACTGTGGACAAGATGCTTTACGTGGCCATGACCGGCGCCAGCCAGAACGCGCTGGCGCAGAAGGCCCATGCCAACAACCTGGCGAACATTTCCACCAATGGTTTCCAGCGTGACCTGGAGCAGGCGCGCTCGATGCCGGTGTTCGGCGACAGCTTTCCGTCGCGGGCCTTCGCCATGACCGAGCGTCCCGCCACCGACTTCAGCGAAGGGCCGATGATCGAGACCGGGCGTGACCTGGACGTGGCCGTGAGTGGCCAGGGCTTCATCGCCGTGCAGGCCCCGGACGGCAGCGAAGCCTATGTGCGCACCGGCAGCCTGAACATCGATGCCCTCGGCGTATTGCGCGCCGGCAATGGCATGCCGGTGATCGGCAACGGCGGCCCGATCGCCATTCCGCCAGAGCAGAAAGTCGAAGTCGGCTCCGATGGCACCATCAGCATCCGCTCCATGGGTGAAGACCCGCGGGTGATGGCCGAGGTCGACCGCATCAAGCTGGTCAACCCGGACACCAAGGGCATGACCAAGGGCCTCGACGGCTTGATCCACACCACCAATGGCCAGCCAGCGGCAGCCGACGTCAACGTCAAGGTGGTGTCGGGCTTTCTCGAAGGCAGCAACGTCAATGCCGTCGAGGAAATGACCTCGGTGCTGGCGCTGTCCCGCCAATTCGAACTGCACGTGAAGATGATGAACGCGGCCAAGGAAGGCGATGAAGCCATGGCGCGTGTTTTGCAAATCGGCTAACCACACTTGAACGGGTGCCGTAAAACAGGCGCACGAGGAGAATACTGATGCTTCCGGCTCTTTGGGTCGCTAAAACCGGCCTGTCCGCCCAGGACACCAATCTCACGGTCATTTCCAACAACCTGGCCAACGTTTCGACCACCGGTTTCAAGCGCGACCGCGCTGAATTCCAGGACCTGCTGTACCAGATCAAACGCCAGCCAGGCGCGCAGTCCACTCAGGACAGCGAGCTGCCGTCGGGCCTGCAGGTCGGTACCGGTGTGCGCATCGTCGGCACCCAGAAAAACTTCCAGACCGGCAGCCTGCAGACCACCGAAAACCCGCTGGACATGGCGGTCAATGGCCGTGGTTTCTTCCAGGTCCTGCAGCCGGACGGCACTGTCTCGTACACCCGTGACGGTACCTTCCACCTGAACTCCGATGGCCAAATCGTCACCGCCAACGGCTTTGCCCTGGAGCCTGCGATCGTCGTGCCGAACGACGCCCAGACCTTCACCGTCGGCCAGGACGGCACCGTGTCGATCACCACCGCCGGCAACCCGGCCGCGCAGGTCATCGGCAACATCCAGACCGCCGACTTCATCAACCCGGCAGGCCTGCAGGCTATCGGCGAGAACCTGTTCCTGGAAACCGCCGCCAGCGGCGCGCCACAGGTGGGTACTCCAGGCCTGAACGGCTTCGGCACCACCCTGCAGCAGACCCTGGAAAACTCCAACGTCAGCACCGTGGAAGAGCTGGTGAACATGATCACCACTCAGCGCGCCTACGAAATGAACTCCAAGGTCATTTCCACCGCAGACCAGATGCTGTCGTTCGTCACCCAGCAGCTGTAAGCCCACCAGGTTCCGTTACACCGTGAGGTATGCGTCATGAAGCGTTTGTTGTCCGTATTCGCCCTGGGGGGGGTGGTGGTTCTGGCTGGTTGCGTCGCGCCGACGCCCAAGCCCAACGACCCGTACTATGCGCCGGTCCTGCCGCGCACCCCATTGCCGGCCGCGGCCAACAACGGTTCGATCTACCAGGCCGGCTTCGACCAGAACCTGTACACCGACCGTAAGGCGTTCCGGGTGGGTGACATCATCACTATCACCCTTAACGAGCGAACTTCGGCGAGCAAGAATGCCGGTTCGCAGATCCAGAAAAACAGCAAGGCAGACATCGGCCTGACCTCGCTGTTCGGCGCCACACCGAACACCAACAACCCGTTCGGCGGTGGCGACCTCTCGCTCGAAGCTGGCTACAGCGGTGACCGCACCACCAAGGGCGACAGCAAGGCCACCCAGGGCAACACCCTGACCGGCTCGGTCACCGTGACCGTCGCCGAAGTGCTGCCCAACGGCATCATCGCCGTGCGCGGCGAGAAATGGCTGACCCTGAACACTGGCGAGGAGCTGGTGCGCATCGCCGGCCTGATCCGCGCCGACGACATCGCCACCGACAACACCGTGCCGTCCACCCGCGTGGCCGATGCGCGCATCACCTATTCGGGCACCGGCTCGTTCGCCGATGCCAGCCAGCCCGGTTGGCTCGACCGCTTCTTCATCAGCCCGCTTTGGCCTTTCTGAGTACGGATGAACATGTTCAACGTCAGGCAGCTGATTGCCGCAACCTTGCTTCTGTCCTGTGCGTTCGGCGCCCATGCCGAGCGCCTGAAGGACATCGCCAGCATTTCTGGCGTGCGTTCCAACCAGTTGATCGGCTACGGCTTGGTGGTGGGGCTCAACGGCACGGGTGACCAGACCACCCAGACGCCGTTCACCCTGCAGACCTTCAACAACATGCTGTCGCAGTTCGGCATCAAGGTGCCGGCCGGCTCCGGTAACGTGCAGCTGAAAAACGTCGCCGCAGTGTCGGTGCATGCCGACCTGCCGGCGTTCGCCAAACCCGGCCAGGTGGTGGACATCACCGTGTCGTCGATCGGTAACTCCAAGAGCCTGCGCGGCGGCAGCCTGCTGATGACCCCGCTCAAAGGGATCGACGGCAACGTCTACGCCATCGCCCAGGGCAACCTGGTGGTTGGCGGCTTCGACGCCGAAGGCCGCGACGGCTCGAAGATCACCGTCAACGTTCCGTCGGCGGGCCGCATCCCTGGTGGCGCCTCGGTCGAGCGTGCCGTGCCGAGCGGCTTCAACCAGGGCAACACCCTGACCCTGAACCTCAACCGCCCTGACTTCACCACCGCCAAGCGCATCGTCGACAAGGTCAACGAACTGCTCGGCCCAGGCGTGGCCCAGGCCGTGGATGGTGGTTCGGTGCGTGTCAGCGCGCCGATGGACCCGAGCCAGCGCGTCGATTACCTGTCGATTCTTGAGAACCTTGAGATCGACCCAGGCCAGGCCGTGGCCAAAGTCATCATCAACTCGCGGACCGGCACCATCGTCATCGGCCAGAACGTCAAGGTCTCGCCGGCAGCGGTGACCCACGGCAGCCTGACCGTGACCATTACCGAAGACCCGATCGTCAGCCAGCCGGGGCCGTTTTCCAACGGTGAGACCGCCGTGGTGCCGCGCTCGCGGGTGAATGCGCAACAGGAAGCCAAGCCGATGTTCAAGTTCGGCCCGGGCACCACGCTGGATGAAATCGTCCGCGCGGTGAACCAGGTCGGCGCGGCGCCTAGCGACCTGATGGCGATCCTCGAAGCCCTGAAACAGGCCGGCGCCTTGCAGGCCGACCTGATCGTGATCTGAGGACGCCACGGATGAATTCGAAAAGCCTGGTTTCCAGCACCGCCGACAGCGGCGCCTACACCGACCTCAACCGCCTGAGCTCGCTCAAGCACGGCGACCGCGACAGCGACGCCAACGTGCGCAAGGTGGCCCAGGAATTCGAGTCGCTGTTCATCAGCGAGATGCTCAAGGCCTCGCGCAAGGCCAGCGATGTGCTGGCCGACGACAACCCGATGAACAGCGAGACGGTCAAGCAGTACCGCGACATGTACGACCAGCAGTTGGCCGTGAGCATGTCCCGCGAGGGCGGTGGTATCGGCCTGCAGGACGTGCTGGTGCGCCAGCTGTCGAAAAACAAGAGCACCCCGGCCAACACCAGCCCGTTCCCGCGCATCGAGGGCAATGCCCCGACGCTGTGGGGCAACAAGGTGGCCGAGCCGGTGCACGCCGCCCAGTCGGCCAGCCGCAACGACGTCGCCGCGCTCAATTCGCGGCGCCTGGCGTTGCCGGGCAAGCTCACCGACCGCCTGCTGGCGGGTATCGTGCCTTCGGCTACCAACCCGGCTGCCAGCACCAATACCGCCGCCGTGCCGGCGCGGGATGGGCAGCAGGTGGCCAGGGCCATTGCCGTCCCGGACAACGGTCTGCGCATCACCGGCCGCGCCGTGGCGCAGCCACCGCTGGCGCCGAAAAAGGCCTTTGCCGACAGCGATGAATTCGTCGCCACCATGCTGCCGATGGCCGAACAGGCCGCCAAGCGCATCGGTATCGACCCCCGCTACCTGGTGGCCCAGGCGGCGCTGGAAACCGGTTGGGGCAAGTCGGTGATGCGCAACAGCGATGGCAGCAGCAGCCACAACCTGTTCGGCATCAAGGCCAGCGGCAACTGGCAAGGCGATTCGGCGCGAGCGATCACCAGCGAGTTCCGCGACGGCCAGTTCGTCAAGGAGACCGCGGCGTTCCGTTCCTACGATTCCTACCAGGACAGCTTCCACGACCTGGTCAGCCTGCTGCAGAACAACTCCCGCTATCAAGATGCGGTGAAGGCAGCCGATAAACCAGAACAGTTCGTGCAAGAGTTGCAAAAGGCCGGGTACGCCACCGACCCGAATTACGCCAGCAAGATCTCGCAGATAGCAAAGCAGATGCAGTCGTACGAGCAATACGCAACGCTCGGTACCACAACGAAACTTTAAGGGCATGGAACCATGGCGAGTCTGATCAATATTGGTATGTCGGGGCTTGGCGCCGCGCAATCGGGGATGTACACCCTCGGTAACAACATCGCCAACGCCGACGTCGAGAGCTATTCGCGCCAGCAGAACGTACAGAAGACCAAGGGCGGCCAGCAGGTCGGCCAGGTCTTCATCGGCAGCGGCACCACGCTGGCCGATGTGCGCCGGGTGTACAACGCGTTCCTCGAGAACCAGCTGCGCACCACCACGTCGCTGAGCAGCGAGGCCTCCTCGTACCTGGACCAGATCACGCCGTTGGACACCGCCCTGTCCAGCAGTGACACCGGCATCACCGCCGCGCTGCAGAGCTTCTTCACGGCCATGCAGGATGCCGCCGCCAAGCCGACCGAAGACGCCTCGCGCCAGTTGCTGCTGACCAGCGCCCAGTCCCTGGCCAAGCGCTTCAATACCTTGTCGTCGCAGCTCAACCAGCAGAACAGCAACATCAACGCCAATCTGGGGTCGATGGCTACCCAGGTCAACAACCTGACCAAGACCATCGCCGACCTCAACGGCCAGATCTCCAAGCTGAGCGCCATCAACGGCCAGCCCAACGACCTGCTCGACCAGCGCGATGGCGCGGTGCGCGAGTTGACGGCGCTGATCGGCGCCGATGTGGTAGAGCAGAAGAACGGCAACTACGACATCTACCTGAAGAACGGCCAGGCGCTGGTGCTGGGCAACACCACCCAGACCATCGGCGTCGAGCCGAGTGCCACCGACCCGACCCGCATGAGCCTGATCCTCAACCGCGGCTCGACCAAGATGGACATCACCAGCAGCACCAGCGGTGGTGAAATCGGCGGCCTGCTGCGCTACCGCAAGGAAACCCTGGACCCTGCGCTCAACGAGCTGGGCCGCGTGGCCCTGGTGGTGGCCGACGCGATCAACAGCCAACTGGCCCAAGGCATCGACAAGAATGGCGACTTCGGCGCCACCCTGTTCGGCGACATCAACAGCGCCGCCGCCATCGCCCAGCGCAGCATTGCCAAGACCGGCAACAGCGCCGGTTCCGGCAACCTCGATGTGACCATCAAGGACACCGGCAAGCTGTCCACCAGCGACTACCAGGTGACCTTCACCAGCGCCACCGGCTACAACGTGCGCAAGCTGCCCGAAGGCACCGACATGGGCAGTTTCGACCTGACCGACAACCCACCACCCGTGATCGACGGTTTCAGCCTGTCGCTCAATGGCGGTGGCCTGAGCGCCGGTGACAGCTTCAAGATCACCCCGACCCGCAACGCCGCGGCCAACATCGACACCGTGCTCACCGACCCCAAGCGCCTGGCGCTGGCGTCGCCGCTGACCGCCACCAGCGGTTCCGGCAACAAGGGCACGGGCGTGATCAGCCAGCCGACGCTGACCACCGAACTGGATATATACGACGCCGCCCAGCGTACCCAGCTGCAGAACGGCCTTAAGTATTCGACCCCGGTCAAGCTGGTGTTCGGTGACGAAACCACCTCGCCCCAGGCGTACAAGATGTACGACGCCAAGGGCACCGAAATCGGCAGCGGCACCATCGTGCCGGGCCAGGAAAACAAGCTGCAGCTGTCGGTGCCGATGGTCGATGCCAACGGCAACTCGCTGGGCGGCAACTTCACCTTCGAGATGAGCGTCTCCGGCGCCCCGAAGAATGGCGACAGCTACACCGTGGCGCTGACTGGCGCAGGCTCGGCGGATAACCGCAACGGCCAGTCGGTGATCGACCTGCAGACCAAGTCCACCGTCGAAGTCGGCGCCGACGGCAAGGGCATCAGCTTCACCGATGCCTACGCCAAGCTGGTGTCCAACGTCGGCGGCAAGGCCGGCCAGGCGCAGATGGACAGCGATGCCACCACGGCGCTGCACACCTCTGCACAAGACAGCCGTAACGGCCTGTCGGGCGTGTCGATCGACGAAGAGACCGGCAACCTGATCAAGTTCCAGCAGTACTACACCGCGTCGTCGCAGATCATCAAGGCGGCCCAGGAAACCTTCGCCACCCTGATCAACAGTCTTTAAGGAGCCGTAGATCGTGAGCGTACGCATCTCTACTTCGCAGTTCTACAACACCAACCAGGCCAACTATCAGAAGAATTTCGCCAGTACGGTGAAAACTCAGCAAGAGGCCAGCGACGGCATCCGCGTGCGCACCGCCGCCGACGATCCGGTTGGCGCGGCGCGCCTGCTGCAGCTTGAGCAGCAGCAGAACATGCTCAATCAGTACCAGGGCAATATCACCACCGTGCGCAACGCCCTGGGCAGCGCCGAAAGCACCCTGAACTCGATCGGCACCATCCTGCAGCGGGTCAACGAACTGGCGGTAAGCTCCGGTAACGCCGGCTTCACCGACGCCGACCGCAAGGCCAATGCCGCCGAACTGGACTCGCTGGAGCAGCAGCTGTTCACCCTGATGAACAGCAAGGACGAGAACGGCAAGTACCTGTTCTCCGGCTCCAAGGGCGATACCCAGCCCTATGTACGCAACGCCGACGGCACCTACAGCTATCAGGGCGACCAGGGCCAGCTGAAGCTGCAGGTGGGCGACATGATCAGCCTGGCGGCCAACGAGAACGGCTACGATGCCTTCGAGCAGGCGCTGAATACCAGCCGCAGCGAAACGCGCCTGACCTCGCCGGCGGTCGACGATGGCCGGGTCAGCCTGTCCAACGGCCAGGTTTCCGGTAGCTCGACCTATAACGATCGCTTCCGCAGCGGCGAGCCGTACAGCGTCGAATTCACCAGCAGCACCGAGTTCAAGATCACCGATGCCAGCGGCAACGACGTGACCCTCGAAGCCACCCAAGGGGGCAAGTTCGACCCCAAGGGCGAGAACACCATGATCAGCTTCCGTGGCGTCGACCTGCGCCTGGACATCAGCTTCAAGGCGGGTGATGAAGCCAATCCGGATGCCGCGATCGCCGGCCACACCTTCAGCCTCAGCTCCAAGGCCGACGAGATCACTGGCACGCGCAGCCCGGGCAATCCTTCGTCGACCCAGGTGACCAGTGCCAAGATCACCGACCAGGCCGCCTACCAGGCCGCCTTCCCGGAAGGCGCGGTGCTCAAGTTCACCAGCGCGACCGATTTCGAACTGTATGCCTCGCCGGTCAGTGCCAACAGCAAGCCGATCTCCACCGGCACCCTGAGCGGCACTACTGCCACGGCGATGGGCGTCGAATTCGAGCTGTCGGGTGCACCGAGCGCGGGCGACTCGTTCGGCATCAAGGTCGACACCCATCAGACCCAGAACGTCCTCGACACCATTGGCCAACTGCGTGCGGCACTCAACAGCCCGGTCGATGGTGACCCCGAGGCCCAGCAGAAATTGAAGGCGGCACTGGACTCGGCCATCGGCAACATCGGCAGCGCGACCAACCAGGTGACCTCGTCGATCGCCTCGATCGGTGGCCGTGGTCAGGCGCTGGACGTGCAGGCCGAAACCAACGAAGCGCTGAGCGCCGAGAACACCAAGACGCAAAGCTCGATCCGCGAAAGCGACCCGGCTGAAGTCATGGTGCGCCTGCAGTTGCAGACCAACATGCTGCAAGCCTCGCTGCAGGCCTATGCCAAGGTCGCCGGGCTGTCGCTGGTCAACTACATCTGATAGCGCCCCGTGCGCAGTCAAACGTGCGCCGTCACCGTCAGGTGCGGCGCACTTTTTTTTCCAAGGTCGTCAACGTGAACGAAAAGCCGCTCGTCAGTATCGTCATCCCTGCCTACAACCCACGTTTCTTTGCGATGGCCTTGGAAAGTGCCCTCGGCCAGACCCATGCCGAACTGGAGGTTTTGGTTTGCGATGACAGCGAGGGCGACGAGATCGAGGCGATCGTTCGCGCCGCGCAGGCGGAGCAGGGCGCGCGTCTGCGTTACCTGCGCAACACCCCGCGCATGGGGTTCATCGGCAATCTGCTGCACGGCCTGACGCAGGCGCGCGGCTCACTGGTCAAGCTATTGTGTGACGATGACCGGCTGTTCCCGCACTGCGTGGCGCGCCAGGCCGAAGTCCTGCAGACGCATGACGAGGTGGGCCTGGTGATGTCGCAGCGCCTGCTGGCCGACGAGAACAACTTCATCCTGCCGATGCGCCTGGCCAACGCGCGCTTTGCCAATGTCGACAGCCTGTTCAAGGGCGAGGACATGCTGGCGTTGCTCGACGGTCGGCCGGTCAACTTCCTCGGCAACTTCTCGGCCGCGCTGATGCGCCGCGAGCAGGCGCTGCAGTGGTTGCAGGCGCTGACCGGCGAAGGCCAGAGTTTTGTCGCGCTGCTCGACCTGGCGCTGTTCGCCTGCCTGATGCGGCGTAGCAACATGGTCATGCTCAGCGAGCCCGGCTTGCTCGAACGCCTGCACCCGCAGCGCCTGAGCAAGCAACCGGGCATTGCCCAGGGCGCCCCCCAGGAATGGCGCTGGCTGCTGCAGATGGTCGCTGCGCGCAGCGGCGAAGCCGCACCGGCCAGCGGCTGGGTTCGCTACGTACCGCTGCACGAAGCGCAGCAGCAGCCGCGGCAGTGGCAAGAGCTGTGCGTGGCGCGAATCATCAGCAACTGGGCAACGCGCCTGAGCGGGCGTGTGGGCAGCGATAGCGAAAGCTATGCCGAGCTGTACCAGCAGTGGCTGGCCGCGCGTCAGTTCAGCGAGGTCCAGCGCCGCCAGTTGCCGCAGACCGTGGCGGCCTGGCCACGGCAACCGCGCATCGTGCCGGTGGTGCTGGATGTCGACGGCGATGCCGAGGCGCTGCGTCAGACTTTCGACAGCCTGTCCGCGCAGCTGTATCCGGTGCATGCCTGCGTCTTGTTGGGCGAGCAACTGCCCGTGAGCGATATCCCGCTGGTGCACCAGCCGTTGCAGGCGGACTGGCCGCGGCAGTTGAACCTGCTGTTGGCCTCGCTGCACGATGCCGACTGGATCTACCTGCTGCGCGCCGGTGATCGCCTGAGCGAGTCGGCGGTCTTGCTGCTCGCCGAGCGCGTTGCGGTGTTCCCGGAGGTGGCGTGCGCCTATGGCGACGAAGGGGCCTGGCTTGACGGCCAACCGGGCGAGCCGGTGTTCAAGCCAGGCTTCAACCTGGATCTGTTGCGCAGCTATCCCTACGTGGGGCGGGCGCTGGCATTCGCGCGTGAAGCCATGCTCGACCTGGGTGGGCTCGACCCGGCGTTCGCCGAGCTGGCGCCGCATGACTTGCTCTGGCGCCTGGTCGAAAGCCGCGGCCCACAGGTGGTCGAACACATTGCCGAAATCCAGGTGCAGTCGGCGCTGAGCTTTGCCCAGTGGCTGTCGCTGCCCGAAGTGATCGCCCAAAGTGAACCCGTGTTGGCGGCGCACTTGAACCGCCTCGGTGTCGTCCACCGGATTCGCCACGATGATCTCGCCCTGCTCAACCGGGTCGACTACCCGCATGAGCACCCGGCGCTGGTGTCTATCATCATTCCCGTCGGGGATGACCTCGCCAGGCTCCAGGGTTGTGTGCAAAGCCTGATCGAGCACACGGCCAACGGCCATTATGAGTTGCTGCTGGTGGCGGGTGCACAGGTCGAGGCGGGCATGGCGCAATGGCTGCAGGCAATGGCCGAGCTGGGTGCGGGCATGCTGCGGGTGCTACAGCAGGACAGCAGTCTGCGTGTCCAGCTGATCGACGCGGCAGCGGCGCAGGCCCGTGGCGAATATTTGCTGTTGCTCGATGCTTCACTGCAAGTGCTCGATGGCCAATGGCTGGATGAGCTGCTGCAGCACGCCCGGCGCCCGGAAGTTGCCGTGGTGGGCGCCAAGCTGGTCGATGGCCAGGGGCGCGTGGTCGAGGCCGGGCGCGTGCTGGGTGTGTCCAGTGGCGCTGGGCCGGCCTTTGCGGGGGAAGACCTGCAGGCGCGTGGATACCTGCAGCGCTTGCAGGTGGTCCAGGACTGGAGTGCGGTCGGTAGCGACTGCCTGATGGTGCGCAAGGCGGTATTCGACGACCTCGGTGGGCTGGCTGGGCAAGGGCTTGGGCAGGGGTTGGCCGAGGTCGACCTGTGCCTGCGCGCAGGGCGCCAGGGTTATCTGGTGGTGGGTACGCCTTATGCGCTGCTGCTCAAGGCCGATGGGCCGGCAGCCCAGGCCGAGTTCAGCCATGAGCAATTGCTTGAGCAACAACAGTTGTTCTGTGAGCGCTGGCTGAGCAAAGTCGTTCGCGACCCGGCCTACAACCCCAGCCTGAGCCTGGCCAGTGCCGATTTCAGCCTTGAGCCGAGCCTGCGGGGCAGCTGGAATCCGTTGTGCGCTCGTGCCCTGCCGTCGGTGCTGGGGTTGCCGCTGAACGACAGTGCGGTGGGGCATTACCGGGTCACCGAGCCGTTCAGCCAGCTGGAGGCGGCCGGACGGATCGTCGGGCGCTATGCCTACGAATCGCCCAGCGTGGTGCAGCTGGCGCGGATGGACCCCGACGTGATCATTCTGCAGTTGCGCCATGCCGACGACTCGGTGCGCGATATCGAGCGCATCAAGCGTTTCTCCAATGCCCGTCGGGTATTCGAAATCGATGACTACGTGCTCAGCGCGCCCAAGAAAAACAGCCACGCACGTAACAAACCGGCCGATATCGAGCAGCACCTGCGCCGTGGCATCGGCTTGTGCGACCGCCTGGTCGTGACCACCCAGGCGCTGGCCAACGCGCTGGCGGACATGCACAGCGACATCCGCGTGGTGCCGAATATGCTGGCGCCGCGCTTGTGGGCGAACCTGCCGCCGAGCCGCCGCGGCACGTCGAGCAAGCCACGCGTAGGCTGGGGGGGAGGCACCAGCCACAGCGGCGATCTGGAAATCATCGCCGAAGTGGTGCGCGAACTGGCCGGGGAGGTGGAGTGGGTGTTCTTCGGCATGTGCCCAGAGGCGTTGAAGCCTTACATCCATGAGTTCCACCCCGGTGTCAGCCTGCAGGCGTACCCGGCCAAGCTGGCCAGCCTCAACCTCGACCTGGCACTGGCGCCGCTGGAATTCCACATCTTCAACGACTGCAAAAGCAACCTGCGCCTGTTGGAATACGGGGCCTGCGGCTACCCGACCATCTGCACCGATACCGAAGCCTATCGCGGCTACCTGCCGTGCACACGGGTCTACAGCAACAGTACCGAGGAGTGGTTGCAGGCGATCCGTTCGCACTTGGCCGATCCGGCGGCCAGCTACCGCATGGGCGACGAGCTGCGCGAAGCGGTCATGCGCGATTTCGTCCTGCGCGATGACAACCTGCGGCATTGGGAATGGGGTTGGCTGGCAGATTGACCTGAAGCAACGGCGTCGCAAGACGCCGTTCTCTTTCGTGTACTTGGCGCAGTTCCTGCAATGCTGCTGAAAACGCCATAAATCCTTCACCCTGGTGGTTCAGGGGGCGCGAAGTACATGAGGAAATCGATGAAGGCAGTCATTCTGGCGGGTGGTCTCGGTACGCGCATCAGCGAAGAGTCGCACCTCAAGCCCAAACCGATGATCGAAATCGGTGGCAAGCCAATTCTTTGGCACATCATGAAGCAGTATTCGGCGCACGGTATCCACGACTTCGTGATCTGCCTGGGCTACAAGGGCTACGCGATCAAGGACTTCTTCGCCAACTACTTCCTGCATACCTCGGACGTGACGTTCGACATGCGCGCCAACCGCATGGACGTGCACCAGAACTACAGCGAACCCTGGCGCGTGACTCTGGTCGACACCGGAGACGAGAGCATGACCGGCGGCCGCTTGCGCCGTGTTGCGCGCTACCTGGAGCATGACGACGCGTTCTGCTTCACCTACGGGGATGGTGTGTCCGACATCAACCTGGGGGCGCTGGTCGACTTCCACCGCAGCCACGGCAAGCTGGCCACCGTCACTGCCGTGCAACCGCCGGGACGCTACGGTGCCTTGCAGCGCGAAGGCAACTTGGTGCGCGGCTTCAGTGAGAAGCCGCGAGGTGATGGCGGTTGGATCAATGGCGGCTTCTTCGTGTTGTCGCCCAAGGTCATTCCGTACATTGCCGACGACGCCACGCCGTGGGAATCCGAGCCGTTGATCACCCTGGCCGAAGAGGGCCAACTGATGTCGTTCGAACACGACGGCTTCTGGCACCCGATGGACACCCTGCGTGACAAGAACCACCTGGAGCAGCTCTGGGCCAGTGGGGAGGCGCCATGGAAGCAATGGGACTGAGCCCCGCGTTCTGGGCCGGCAAGCGTGTGCTGGTCACCGGCCACACCGGATTCAAGGGCAGCTGGCTGGTGCTTTGGCTGCAGCAACTGGGTGCCAAGGTCACAGGCTTCGCCCTTGACCCGAGCACCGAGCCGAGCCTGTTCGAGCTGGCCCGTGCCGGTGAAGGCATCGATGACCGGCGTGGCGACATACGTGACCTGGGCGTGTTGCTGGAGTTGGTCGCCGAAGTGCAGCCGGAGATCGTCCTGCATCTGGCTGCCCAACCGTTGGTACGCGAAGGTTACCGCGATCCGCTGGGCACGTATTCGACCAACGTCATGGGCACGCTCAACCTGCTCGAGGCCGTGCGCCAGGTCGGCGGCGTGCGCGCTTGCGTGGTGGTCACCACCGACAAGGTCTACGCCAACCAGGAATGGGCCTGGCCGTATCGCGAAAACGAAGCGCTGGGCGGGCACGACCCTTACAGCAGCAGCAAGGCTTGCTGCGAGATTCTCGCGCAGTCCTACGCGGCATCGTTTTTCCCGGCCGAACGCTTTGCCGAGCATGGCCTGAGCCTGGCCACGGCGCGCGCCGGCAACGTACTGGGCGGTGGCGACTTCTCGCCGGAGCGGCTGATCCCCGATGTGCTCAAGGCCTGGTCCGAGGGTGAGCCGGTGACCCTGCGCCTGCCGCAGGCCGTGCGGCCCTGGCAGCACGCCCTGGAGCCGCTTGCCGGCTACCTGCAACTGGCCGCTGGATTGTATGAGCAGGGCCAGCGGTTCGCCGGTGCCTGGAACTTCGGCCCCGGTGAAGACGACATGTGCAGTGTCGGCGATGTGGTGCAGCTGCTGGCCGGGCAGTGGCCGCAAGCGCCTGGGGTCAATGTTCAACAAAGCGACATGCACGAAGCCGGCTTGCTGCGCCTGGACAGTTCGCGTGCCCGCCAGTTGCTCGGCTGGCGCCCACGCTGGTCGCTGCACGAATGCCTGGAGCGGACATTGGGCTGGCATCTGGCCTGGCGCAAGGGCATGGACATGCGCGCCATCAGCCTGACCCAGTTGAGCCTGTACCAGGAGTCATTGTGAGCCAGTACACCCTGAACCCATTGCCGCTTGAAGGCCTGGCCCGGGTCGAGCATCGCCGCTTTGAGGATGCGCGCGGCGCCTTTTCGCGGCTGTACTGCGAAGCCAGCCTGGAGCGCTTCGGCGCACCCTTCCATATCCGCCAGATCAACCGCTCGCTGACCCGTGAGCGCGGCAGTGTGCGCGGCCTGCATTACCAGGCTGGGCCGCAGCCGGAAAGCAAATACATCACCTGCCTGCAGGGTGAGGTGTGGGATGTGGTGGTCGACCTGCGTGCCGGTTCTCCGACGTTTCTGCACTGGCACGGCGAATACCTCAAGGCCGGGGAGGGCATCAGCCTGCTGGTGCCGGCCGGCTTTGCCCATGGCTTCCAGGCACTGAGCGATGACGCCGAGCTGCTTTACCTGCACAGCGCCGACTATGCGCCGGAACACGAGGGCGGCCTGTCGGTGCTCGACCCGCGCCTTGCCATCGACTGGCCCTTGCCTGTGATCAACCTCTCGGCCCGGGATGAACAGCATCCCTGGCTGGATGACCGCTTTACCGGAGTGACCCTATGAATTGCCGAGGCTGTGGCAGTGCGCTGCACTTGCCGTTGATCGATCTGGGAACGTCGCCGCCGTCCAATGCCTACCTGCGTGTCGAGCAACTGGCCGAGGCTGAGCAATGGGTGCCGTTGAAAGTGGCGGTGTGCGAGCAGTGCTGGCTGGTGCAGACCGAAGACTACACCCGGGCCGAGCAGCTGTTCGATGCCGACTACGCCTATTTCAGCTCCTACTCCAGCTCCTGGCTGGCCCATGCCGAGGCTTATGTGGCGAGCATGGTCGAGCGCTTCGGGTTGAACGCGGACAGCCGGGTGGTGGAAATCGCCGCCAACGACGGCTACCTGCTGCAGTACGTCGCCCGTCGCGGCATCCCGTGCCTGGGCATCGAGCCGACCCGCAGTACCGCCGACGCCGCCCGCGCCAAAGGCCTGGACATCCGCGAGGTGTTCTTTGGCTGTGCCGAGGCCTCCCGCCTGGTGGATGAAGGCTGGAGTGCCGACCTGATGGCGGCGAACAACGTGCTCGCCCACGTGCCGGATATCAATGACTTCCTTGCCGGTTTCACCACCCTGCTCAAGCCGACGGGCGTCGCGACGTTCGAGTTCCCGCACCTGCTCACGCTGATGGCCGAGCACCAGTTCGACACGCTGTACCACGAGCACTATTCGTATCTGTCGCTGACCGCCGTGCAGATTCTCTGCCAGCGCAACGGCCTGGAGATTTTCGATGTCGAGCAACTGCCGACCCATGGCGGTTCGTTGCGGGTGTTCGTGCAGCGCGCCGACGGCGAGCGGCGGGCGGTAACCGCAGCAGTGGCGGACTTGCTCACCATTGAAACGGATGTCGGCGTGCGCACCGCTGAGTTCTATTCAACGCTGGCCCCGGCTGCCGAGCGGATCAAGCTGCAGCTGTTGCGCTTCTTGCTGGAGGCCAAGGCCGCGGGCAAGCGCGTGGTCGGCTACGGTGCCGCCGCAAAGGGCAACACCTTGCTCAACTACGCCGGGGTCAAGGCCGATTTGCTGGCCTGGGTCGCCGACGCCAATCCGCACAAGCAAGGCAAGTTCCTGCCGGGTAGCCGAATCCCGGTAGTGGCCCCGGCGCGCTTGGCCGAGGAGCAGCCGGACTACGTGCTGGTGCTGCCGTGGAACCTGCTGCGCGAGGTCAGCGAACAGCAGGCCGGTGTCCGTGAATGGGGTGGGCGCTTCGTCATCGCCGTGCCCGAGCTGACCGTGCTATGACGGCGCAGCATGTACTGGTAACGGGCGCCAGCGGTTTCGTCGGTCGCCATCTGGTCGCCGAATTGTTGGCGCGTGGCTGTCGCGTGCGGGCTGTGGCGCGTGATGCCCAGCGTGCCCAGGCGATGCCCTGGTTCGATCAGGTGCAGTTCGTCAGTGCCGACCTGCACCAGTCCACGGCCGAGCAGATCGCCGAATTGGCCGAGGGGATCGATGCCGTCGCCCATCTGGCCTGGCCGGGGCTGCCCAACTACCAGGCGCTGTTCCACCTGGAGCAGAACCTGATGGCCGACTACCGCTTCATCAAACAGTTGGTGCTGGCGGGCGTGCCCCAGGTGCTGGTCACCGGTACCTGCTTCGAATACGGCATGCAGAGCGGGCCCTTGAGCGAAGCATGCCCGGCGCGGCCGGACAACCCCTACGGGCTGGCCAAGCACAGCCTGCATCAGTTTCTCCAGGCCATGCAGCGCCATCACCCGTTCACCCTGCAGTGGGCGCGGCTGTTCTACCTGCATGGCGAGGGGCAGAACCCCAACAGCCTGCTGGCGGCGCTCGATCGCGCCATCGACAGTGGCGCGACGTCGTTCGACATGTCAGGCGGCGAACAGCTGCGCGACTTCCAGCCGATCACCCAGGCTGCGCGCCAGCTTGCGGGTCTTTTGCAGTGCCGGGAATTCAGCGGGGTGGTCAACTGCGCCAGCGGCCAGCCAGTCGCGGTGCGCAGCCTGGTCGAGCAACGCCTGCGCGAGCGCGGTGCGAAGGTGCAACTGAACCTTGGCCACTACCCCTATCCGGCCCACGAGCCCATGGCGTTCTGGGCAGTTACCGACCGTTTGCAACACGTACTGCAATCCATTTCCGAACCCGTGCGCCGCTAGTGCCGCCGGGTCAACACTTTCATGAGGCTTCACATGAGCAACAAGACGCCACAGCAGGAATTTGCCGAAGAGTGCCAGGCCGAGATCCGCGACCAGGGCAGCAACGCCGCACTGTGCGAACTGGCCCAGACCTTCTACAACGAGTCGGCCAAGCACAAGTACACCTACCATTTCAGCTGGATGGGCCGCCCGATCATCCAGCTGCCGCAGGACATGGTCGCCATGCAGGAGCTGATCTGGAAGCTCAAGCCCGACCTGATCATCGAGTGCGGCATCGCCCACGGTGGCTCGATCATCTACTACGCGTCGATGATGGAACTGGTCGGCCACGGCGAGGTACTCGGCATTGACCTGGACATCCGCCCGCATAACCGCGAGGCCATCGAAAGCCATCCGATGTTCAAGCGCATCAGCATGATCGAGGGCTCCAGCATCGATCCGGCAATCGTCGAGCAGGTGCGCGCCCTGGCAGAAGGCAAGAAAGTCATGGTGGTGCTCGACTCCAACCACACTCACGAGCATGTGCTGGCTGAGCTGCGCGCTTACGCGCCGCTGGTGTCGCAGGATTGCTATTGCGTGGTGATGGACACCGTGGTCGAGGACATGCCTTCAGACGCTTTCCCGAATCGCCCATGGGGTGTCGGCGACAACCCGCGCACCGCCGTGTGGGCCTATCTCAAGGAAACCGAAGACTTCGTCATCGATGCCGACATCCACGACAAGCTGCTGATCACCGTGGCCCGTGACGGCTACCTGCGCCGCGTGCGCTGAACCCTCGAACCAGCCGGACAACGGGCAGGAACATTTATGCAGGCTCATGCACAGCATCCAGACGACACGTCGCTCAAGGACCGCCTCACCCTGGTGGTGATCACCCACAATCGCCCGGCGTTCTTGCGTCGGACCTTGTATTACTATCGCAACTACCCGGCGACCATTTTGGTGTTGGACTCTTCGTTGCAGGCTGACGAAGAGGCGATGCGCGACTACCCGCAGGTCGATTACCGCCACTTGCCGCAGTTTTCCTATGCGGGGCTGCAGGAAAAGCTGACCTACGGTGTGAACCAGGTGCGCACACCGTTCATGACCTTCGCGGCGGTCGACGATTTCCTGCTGCATGACGGCATGACCCGTTCGGTGGAGTTCCTCGAACAGAATCCCGACTACGGCGTGTGCCACGGCTACGGCATGATGTACCTGGGGCGTGGTACCCAGGTGGATTTCTACAAGCGCGACAACCGCGTGCAGGAAGACTACTGCGCCGAGCAGCCCGAGCAGCGCCTGATCGAATTCATGGGACAGTTCCTGCCGCCGTTCTACGCGGTCACCCGCACCGACCTGTTGCAGCAGTGGTACGCCCTGTTGCCGCCGGGCACCAACTTCGAGTGGCAGGAAATCGGCCACACCTTCTACCTGTTGGCCAATGCCAAGGCGCGGATCCTGCCGATCCCCTACGCCGTGCGCGAGGTCAATTACGGCGGCTCCGAGCACAACACCAACGTGCTCACGGTGCTGGCACTGCAGGATGAGAAATCGCGCCAGGACCGCGAAGACTTCGCCGAGTTTCTCGCGTCGATCCCGACCGCGCTGAGCGACAAGGGCGTGGAGGCGGTCAAGCGTATTGCCCTGGAAAGCTTCAAGGCGATGGCCGAGGGCCTGCTGACCGGCGTGGCGCTGCAGGGCTGCGTCATCGTGCGTTCGCACTGGAAGCTGGCGGAACCTGAGCCACGACGCATTTTCGGTGAGCAACAGTTCGTCGAGATGCCGTTCTATAACAAACCGATGTTCGACCTGCTCGCCGAGTTCGAATTCCTGATTCACAGCATGCCGGCCGGCCGTCAGCAGTTGATCGAGCTGGAGCCGATTCTGCTGCGCCAATGGCAGCTGATGCAGGTTCACGCCAACGACGATGCGCGCACTCGGCGTAGTCGCCTGTGGGAGGCATTGACCCTCAGCCCGTTCAACCGCACCGTGGTGCAGTGCCTGCTGGCCTCGCTGGAAGAAGCCGGTGACGAAGCCGAGGCCGCGCCCCTGCGCGGTTGGTTGCAGCGCCTGCAGTCGGTGCCGTGCTATGACAGCCAGGCGTTGCTGGACAGCCTGCCCTCAGGGCAATTACTCAACTGGTTGCAGCGCCGCGAGCCGGATGCCGAGCAGGCCCGTGTGGCTGCCGAGCACCTGGCGCAGCATCAGGGTGGCCCGACGTTCGGTATCCTGCTGCTCGACCTCGAAGCCGACATGGCCAAGCTGCAGGCAACCTTCGACAGCCTCATGCGCAGCCATTGCCGTGCCTTCAAGGTGGTGGTGCTGACCACCGGCGAGTTGCCGGCGGTCACCCGCCCGCAGCAGACCGTGCACTTCGTCAAGGTCACGGCGCAAGACCATGTCCAGCGCATGAACGAGGCGGCCAGGCAGTTGGATACCGACTGGGTCATGCTGGCCGAAAGCGGTGATACGTTCACCGGCTCCGGCCTGTTGCGTGCGGGTCTGGAGTTGCTGGGCGTGGAGGGCGTGCGCGCGGTGGCGATGGATGAGCTGCAAAGCCAGGCCGATGGTTCGTTGCGTGAAGTGTTGCGCCCGGGCGTCAATCTGGACTTGCTGCAGAGTGTGCCGGGGCAGATGGCCCGGCATTGGCTGGTGCGTCGCGACCTGTGGCTGGAGGCGGGTGGCTTCGACGCGCGTTATCCGCAGGCGTTGGAATTCGACCTGTTGCTGCGACTGGTGGGTGATGCCGGAATGGCCGGCTTGGCACACCTCGCCGAGCCGCTGCTGATTTGCACGGCGCCGGGCGCCGACAGTCACGACCAGGAGCGAGCGGTGCTGGCTCAGCACATCGCTCAGCGCGGTTACGCGGCATCGGTCGGTTCGGCTCACCCCGGTACGCTGCAGATCGATTACCGTCACCAGGACCGCCCGATGGTCTCGATCCTCCTGCACTGCCAGGACAATTTCGAGGCCTTGCAGGCGTGCATGGTCAGTGTCCTGCAACGTACCCGCTACCAGAACCACGAAATCCTCATCGCCGACAATGCCAGCCGCTCTGCCGAGTTGCGCGACTGGCTGGGGAGCCTGCAGGCAGCCGGCAACCGGGTGCGGGTGATCCGCAGTGAGCAGGCGCTGGCGCCCGTTGCCATGCTCAACCTGGCCAGCCGTGAAGCCCGTGGCGAATACCTGGTGCTGCTGGAAAGTTCGGCCGAAGTGCTCAACGCCAACTGGTTGGAAGGGTTGCTCAACCAGGCCCAGCGGCCAGAGGTCGGTGTGGTGGGTGGTAAGCTGCTGGGTACGGATGGCAAGGTTGTCGAAGCGGGGCTGGTACTGACCGCGCAGGCCGGTGTGCGCGCGGCGTTTGCCGGCGAAGGCAAGCATGCGCCGGGCTCCCTGCAGCGCCTGCTGGTGGAGCATGGCGTTTCTGCGGTGTCGGGTTGCATCATGCTGCGTGCCGAATTGCTGCGCGCTGCCGGTGGTCTCGATGAGCAGGCCCCGGATGTGCGCGCGGCGCAGGTTGACCTGTGTCTGCAGGCAGCCGCAGCCGGCCTGCTGGTGGTATGGACACCACAGGCACAGGCCGTGCGCCACGCCCAGGTCAGCGATGATGCGATGGGCTGCACGGCCATGCGTGAGCGCTGGGCGCACATGCTGGCTCAGGACCCTTGCTACAACGCCAACCACAGTCGTGACGACAAGCTGTTCAGCATCGATCGGCAGCGCTCGGTCGATTGGCAGGCGTTGCTCGACTGACAGCAGCTTTTAAGCTGTGCCAAGCCATGACCGCTGCACGGTGGTCATGGCTTTTTTATGGGTGGCGCGGTGTGCTTTGTCGATTCGACAAAAAGAGCGTGACTTGAGAGTCAGAACGCGCATCTTCACTGTATATTGTCGAAACCGGGAACCGCCGCTTCATGCGCCCGGGCAAACCGTCAGGGATCGGAAACCCCGTATCGCCTGGCGTTTTGCCGTTTGCAGGGTGGCGGGTATTTCGCTGTTACTGAATTGGGAAGCCATATGATTGGCATTAAAAGCATCGCCAGTTACGTGCCGACTGAAGGCGTGGACAACTACGCCCAGGGCGCGAAATTCGGCAAGGACCAGGATTTCATCTTTGGCAAGATCGGCTCGACCTTCTTGCCACGCAAGGAAGCCGCCCAGGAAACCTCCGACCTGTGTGTCGAGGCCGCCAGGAATCTGTTCGCTGCCAATCCATCGCTGGACCCGGCATCCATTGATGCCGTGATCGTGGTCACCCAGAACGGTGATGCCGAAGGCCTGCCGCACACAGCGGCGATCGTCCAGCACAAGCTTGGCCTGTCGACCGCCATTGCCGCTTTCGATATCTCGCTGGGTTGTTCGGGCTACGTCTACGGCTTGTACGCGATGAAGGGCTTCATGGAAGCCGCTGGCCTGAAGAACGGCCTGCTGATCACCGCCGACCCCTATTCGAAGATTGTCGACCCCGAAGATCGCAACACCACCATGCTGTTCGGTGATGCCGCCACCGCCACCTGGATGGGCGAGGGCGCTACCTGGCAACTGGGCAAGTCGCTGTTTGGCAGTGACGGTGCCGGTGCCGAGCACCTGCGCACCACCGACGGCAAGTTCTTCATGAATGGCCGTCAGGTGTACAACTTTGCCCTGGTCAAGGTGCCGGCGCATTTGCATCAGTTGCTCGAAGCCAGCGACCTGCAGGCGAGCGACATCGACCTTTACTGCCTGCACCAGGGCAGCGCGGCGATTGTCGATGCGGTGTCGGCGCGCTTTGTCGAGGGTGAGCACAAGCAGAAATTCGTCAAGGACATGGTCGAGACTGGCAATACTGTGTCGTCGAGCATTCCGCTGCTGCTTGAAAAGCACGTGCTCGGCTCGCAACACCGGCGTGTAGCCCTCAGCGGCTTCGGTGTGGGCCTGTCGTGGGGCTCGGCAATCATTGAGCGGTGTGACTGACCGTTCATCGCCGTGATAGACGCCGCCACTGCCTGGCGGCGTTTTCTTTTCTAATCTACTGCCGTGGCGCGCCTGTAATCTGGCGTCAACTCCTTGATTTCATTGGGCTGGCCGGATGCCAGCAAATTTTTTCCAAAATCCCCTAAAGCAACCCGCCTTGACGACGATAACTATTACGAAGGTTCTCTGTGCCACACCCGGCGAATTGCCAAGGCCGGAAGCCGCAGTACCCAATCCAACGAGGAATTCGTCATGGCTTTGACCGTTAACACCAACACCACCTCTCTGGGCGTTCAGAAAAACCTGAACCGTGCTTCCGATGCACTGAGCACCTCGATGACCCGTCTGTCCTCCGGCCTGAAAATCAACAGCGCCAAAGACGACGCCGCCGGCCTGCAGATCGCTACCCGCATGACCTCGCAGATCCGTGGTCAGACCATGGCTATCAAAAACGCCAACGACGGTATCTCCATCGCCCAGACCGCTGAAGGCGCGATGCAAGAGCAGACCAACATCCTGCAGCGTATGCGTGAACTGGCAGTCCAGTCGCGAAACGACACCAACAGCACCGAAGACCGCGCCGCGCTGAACAAAGAATTCGCGCAGATGTCCGACGAGCTGAGCCGTATCGCCAAGTCCACCCAGCTGAACGGCAAGAACCTGCTGGACGGTACCGCTGGTGTTCTGACCTTCCAGGTTGGCTCCAACTCGGGCGCTGACAACCAGATCAGCATCTCCCTGGACAGCGGCTTCGACGCTGCCGCCCTGAGCGTTGACTCGGCTACCATCGCCATCACCGGTTCCACCAGCGCTGAAGCCGAAGCCAGCATGAACGCTGCTCTGGACGCCATCGACGCCGCTCTGCAAACCATCAACACCACCCGTGCTGACCTGGGTGCTTCGCAGAACCGTCTGACCAGCACCGTCAACAACCTGCAGAACATCAACGAGAACGCCGAAGCTGCCCGTGGCCGTGTACAGGACACCGACTTCGCTGCTGAAACTGCCCAGCTGACCAAGCAGCAGACCCTGCAGCAAGCTTCGACCTCGGTTCTGGCTCAGGCCAACCAGCTGCCATCCGCTGTACTGAAGCTGCTTCAGTAATCGCTGATGGTGACCGGCGGGGGAGTGCACTTTGAGGCGCTTCCCCGCCTTTTCGTTGCGAGGTGGTAAGTCATGGACATGAGCGTCAAGTTGAATCTGTCCTACCCGACTGCTCGTTCGACCGAACAGGTCGGCGACAAGCCGGTTGCCCGGTCGGCCGATGCGCCCCGCGGCAGTGATACGTTGGAACCCAAGGCCGTCACTGCGGCCGAAAAAGGGACTGATGCCGAAAAGGTCAGAAGCGCCGTTTCGGAAATCGAGAAGTTCCTCAGTTCGTCACGACGCAACCTGGAGTTCTCCACGGACGAAGAATCCGGCAAGATCGTGGTCAAGGTCATCGCCAGCGAGACGGGTGAGCTGATTCGTCAATTACCTTCTGAAGAAGCGTTGCGAATCGCCAACAGCCTGAGCGATGTAAGCAGTCTTTTGTTCGACGCCAAGGTCTGATCGGCGGCGAATGCCTTTAGGCGCAGTTCATGTCAGGCTTGCAGGAGCAGGGTTGACGTTACACGAAGAGGGATAATTTCATGGCGAGCACCATTGTCTCCAGTATCGGCCAGGGTACCGGGCTGAATATTACCGAAATGGTCGAAGCGCTGGTGTCTGCTGATACTGCAGCCAAGAAAGCGCAGATCACTCGGCAGACCAGCAACAACTCCGCGATGATCTCCGGTGTGGGCTCGCTGCGCAGTGCCCTTACGGCGTTCCAGGACGCCATGAAAAAACTCAATGACACCAGCGCGCCGGCGTTCAATGCCTATGCGGCGAAGTCGGCCAACGATGCTGTGGTCAAGGTCACCTCAGGCAATACCGCCGTTGCCGGCAACTACGATATCGTGGTCAATCAACTGGCCACCGGTTCCAAGGTGGCCAGCCAGCAGTTTGCCGGTGGTTCGACCTCCGCGATCACGGCGGGCGAGTTGAGCGTCAGCCAGGGCGGCAATACCTGGAAGCTGGACATCGCCGCCGGTGCCACGCTGGAGAGCGTGCGCGACCAGATCAACAAAGAACTGGGCGTGCAAGGCATTTCGGCGAACATCGTCAACGGTGAAGGTGGTTCGCGCCTGGTGCTCAGCTCGACCACCACCGGGGCGGGTTCCGACCTGTCGCTCAGTGGTATTCCCGAGCTGGAAATCGACGGCACCACGCAGATGTCCGGTACCGGCGCAGGTTTCATCACCGCCCTGGCGCAGGACGCCGAGCTGACCATCGATGGCCTGAAAGTCACCAGTGCAAAAAACACCATCGACAATGCCATCAGTGGCATGAAGCTGGAGCTGACCGGGGTCAGCACCAAGACCAATGGCGTTGGTAGCCCGACCCAGGTCACCGTTGCGGCAGACAACGAGGGGCTGCAGAAATCCATCCAGTCGTTCGTTGACGCCTACAACACCCTGCAGAAGGCGATCACCTCGCTGACCACCACCAGTCGCGACGAGAACGATAACCTCGTGCTCGGCCCGCTGACCAACGACCCAACGACCCGTTCGTTGCTCGGCGATGTGCGCAAGGTGCTGACTGAGGTGGGGGCAGGTGATCAGTTGACCAGCTTGAGCCAGCTGGGTATCAACACCACCAAGGACGGCACCCTGGAGTTCAACTCCACCAAGTTCACCACCGCGATGAATGACAAGAAGCTGGGGGCCGAGGTGCAGGAGCTGTTCACCGGCACCAACGGTATCTTCGAGCGGATGAACAAGGCGATCGATCCGTACAATGCCACTGACGGCAGCCTGGCCACGCGCAAGGCCAACCTGGACAAGGTCGCGAAGAATCTGGCGGACCAGCAGACTGCGCTGGAGCGTCGCACCGAGTCGCTGACCGAGTCGCTGACCAAGAAGTACGTGGCCATGGACACCGCGGTGGCCAAGCTCAATGCCCAGGCCAACCAGATCAAGGCCGTGTTCGACGCCCTCAATGCGCAGGCCAAGAACTCCTGATCGTCCCTGAGTGACAAAAGCCCGGCAGCGTCCATCGACGTGCCGGGCTTTTTGTTTTGCCCCTAAAGTTTTTTGACGGCCCGGCGATACACAGGGTACAAGCAACCTTTTTCGCTGCAACGAGGTAGATCCATGAACCCGATGTTGGCCCTTCGGCAGTACCAGAAAGTCAATGGCGTGGCCCAGACCTCCGAGGCCAGTCCGCACCGTCTGGTACAGATGCTCATGCAGGGCGGCCTTGACCGCATGGCGCAGGCCAAGGGCGCGATTGCGCGCAATGATGTCGCCCAGAAGGGCATCCTCATCGGCAAGGCCATCGACATCATCGGTGGCCTGCGCGAAGGCCTGGACCTGGAAAACCACGCCGACAGTCTGGCCGAGCTCGATAGCCTGTACACCTACATGAGCCGCCGACTGATCGAAGCCAACGTGAAAAGCGACCCCGCCATCATCGATGAAGTGGCGCGCTTGCTGATCACCGTGAAGGAAGGTTGGGACGCGATCGGCGACCAGTCGCCGGCCCCCTAGTCAAGGAGGATGCCATGAGCGAGGTAATCACCCGTATCGAACAGACCCGCGAGTTGCTGCTGGCCGCCCTGGCCAGCCGCGACTGGGATGCCGTGGGCGAGTTGGACCTGGAATGCCGCCTGCGCATCAATGATGTGCTGGCCGAAGCGCAGGGCCAGGAGGCGGACGTGCGCGATAGCCTGGAGCAGTTGCTGGCCGTTTATCGGCAATTAATCGAGGTTGCAAGTGGCGAGCGTCAATCCATAGTCGATGAAATGACACAAATCCGTCAGGCGAAAAACGCTGCCAAGGTATACCATCTGTTCAGTTGACCACAGATGTCCTAAAAGTCGTGCGCCATTAATTTGACTGTATGCTTTTTTTTGACTTTACTAGTGGCTGTTTTCGTATTTCAGACGTCCGACCACTGACCATTCAGTCAGAATGATGTCGAGCACGCCTTCGGGCGCCGATATGACTAGGGAAGTTGCTATTGCATGTGGCGTGAAACCAAGATTCTCCTGATCGATGACGACAGCGCCCGCCGCCGCGATCTGGCGGTGGTCCTGAATTTTCTCGGCGAAGAAAACCTGCCCTGCTCGAGCCAGGACTGGCAGCAGGTGGTGGAGTCGTTGTCTTCGAGCCGTGAAGTCCTCTGCGTGCTGATCGGAACCGTGAATGCTCCAGGCAATGTGCTGGGGTTGCTTAAGACAGTGGCCGGATGGGATGAGTTCCTTCCGGTGTTGCTGATTGGCGAAATTTCTTCTGCGGACTACCCGGAAGAGCTGCGCCGTCGCGTGCTGTCCAACCTCGAAATGCCGCCGAGCTACAGCCAGCTGCTCGATTCGCTGCACCGTGCCCAGGTCTATCGCGAGATGTACGACCAGGCCCGTGAGCGCGGTCGTCAGCGTGAACCCAATCTGTTCCGCAGCCTGGTCGGCACCAGCCGTGCCATCCAGCATGTGCGGCAGATGATGCAGCAGGTGGCCGACACCGATGCCAGCGTGCTGATTCTCGGTGAGTCCGGCACAGGCAAGGAAGTGGTGGCGCGCAACCTGCACTACCATTCCAAGCGCCGCGAAGCGCCGTTCGTACCGGTCAACTGCGGGGCGATCCCGGCCGAGTTGCTCGAAAGCGAATTGTTCGGCCATGAGAAGGGCGCTTTTACCGGTGCCATCACCAGCCGTGCCGGGCGCTTCGAGCTGGCCAACGGCGGTACGCTGTTCCTCGACGAGATCGGCGACATGCCGCTGCCGATGCAGGTCAAGCTGCTGCGTGTGCTGCAGGAGCGTACCTTCGAGCGGGTCGGCAGCAACAAGACCCAGAGCATCGACGTGCGCATCATTGCCGCGACGCACAAGAACCTCGAAAGCATGATCGAGGACGGGACTTTCCGCGAAGACTTGTACTACCGCCTGAACGTGTTCCCGATCGAGATGGCGCCGTTGCGTGAGCGCGTGGAAGACATTCCGCTGCTGATGAACGAACTGATTTCACGCATGGAGCACGAGAAGCGCGGTTCCATCCGCTTCAACTCCGCCGCGATCATGTCGCTGTGCCGGCATGGTTGGCCGGGCAACGTGCGCGAGCTGGCCAACCTGGTCGAGCGTATGGCGATCATGCACCCGTACGGGGTGATCGGCGTGTCGGAGCTGCCAAAGAAATTCCGCTACATCGACGACGAGGACGAGCAACTGGTCGACAGTTTGCGCAGCGACCTCGAAGAACGCGTGGCGATCAATGGCCATGCGCCGAACTTCTCCAGCCATGCCATGCTGCCACCTGAAGGTCTGGATCTGAAGGACTACCTTGGCAGCCTGGAGCAGGGCCTGATTCAGCAGGCGCTGGACGACGCCAACGGTATCGTGGCGCGGGCGGCTGAACGTTTGCGTATTCGCCGTACCACTCTGGTGGAGAAGATGCGCAAGTATGGGATGAGCCGGCAGGGTGGCGAGGACCAGGCGGAGGATTGAGGTGGGGTTGGGGGGGGCTAGTCGTGAGTGCTCTGGCGCCCTTTAGATCGAGCGCCGCCCGCGCGGCGCTCGATTTACGCATCACTGCAAATCTCAAGACCTGCCTCCCAACCCTCCAAAACCCCATCCCCGGCACGGCTATTGCTACACCGCTCTCACCACACCGTTTTTATGACGGTCAGCCACGCGAGAGAGCACGATGCCCCAGGCCGCCCACTTATCCCGAGTCCCTGATCCGCAGGGGCACTCCCCGGTCGAACAGGAGAGTCGACAGGGGCTGGAGCAGGCATTCGCCCTGTTCAACCAGGTGTCCACCCAGCTCAATCAGTCCTACAGCCTGCTCGAAGCCCGCGTCAGCGAGCTCAAGGGCGAGCTGGCGGTGGTCGGCGCCCAGCGCATGGCCGAGCTGAACGAGAAGGAGCGCCTGGCCAATCGCCTGCAAAACCTGCTCGATCTGCTGCCTGGCGGGGTAATCGTGATCGATGACCAGGGCCGGGTGCGCGAAGCCAACCCGGCGGCCTGCGAACTGCTTGGTGAACCGTTGCTCGGCCAGCTGTGGCGGGAAGTGATCGCCCGCAGTTTTGCGCCACGCAAGGACGATGGCCACGAGGTCTCGCTACGCGATGGTCGGCGCCTGTCGATTGCCACCCGCTCGCTGGACGCCGAACCCGGCCAGTTGGTGCTGCTCAACGACCTGACTGAAACCCGTCGCCTGCAAGACCAGCTGGCGCGGCACGAGCGGCTGTCGTCGCTGGGGCGTATGGTCGCCTCGCTGGCCCATCAGATCCGCACGCCGCTGTCGGCGGCCATGCTATACGCCAGTCACCTGGCCGATGCCGAGCGCGAACTGGCGCCAGAGACCCGCCAGCGCTTCGCCGGCAGCCTCAAAGAGCGCCTGCACGAGCTGGAGCACCAAGTGCGCGACATGCTGGTGTTTGCCCGTGGCGAGTTACCGCTGGGTGATCGGCTGACGCCCAAGGGCCTGTTCCAGGCCTTGCAGCAAGCTGCCCAGCCGCACGTGCAGGGGCATGCCGTACGCTGGCAATGCGACAGCCACCTGGGTGAATTGCTGTGCAACCGCGACACCCTGGTCGGTGCCTTGCTCAACCTGATCGAGAACGCCCTGCAGGCCAGCAATGGCGAGGCGCGGCTCAAAGTGCACCTGTTCCGTCGCGGCCACACCCTGCGGCTGTGCGTCAGTGATGCCGGCAGTGGCATCGATGCTGATTTGCTGGGTCGTCTGGGGGAGCCGTTCCTCACCACCAAGGCCACCGGCACCGGTCTCGGCCTGGCGGTGGTCAAGGCCGTGGTGCGTGCGCACCAGGGCACATTGCGGCTGCGTTCGAAGGTAGGGCGCGGCACCTGTGTCACGGTTGAGTTGCCGTTGATCGGCGGGCAGCCTGTGGAGGCTGTGTAATGACCATCAAGGTGCTGCTGGTCGAAGATGACCGCGTGTTGCGCCAGGCGCTGGGCGATACCTTGGAGATTGGCGGCTTCGCCTATCGTGCCGTGGGCAGTGCAGAAGAGGCATTGGAAGCTGTGGAATGCGAGGCGTACAGCCTGGTAGTCAGCGATGTGAACATGCCGGGGATGGATGGGCATCAACTGCTCGCGCAGCTGCGCCGCCACCATCCGCACCTGCCGGTGCTGCTGATGACCGCCCACGCAGCGGTGGAGCGCGCCGTGGAGGCCATGCGTCAGGGCGCTGCGGATTACCTGGTCAAGCCATTCGAGCCCAATGCGCTGTTGAGCCTGGTCGAGCGTCACGCTGCCGGACGCCTGGGTGAGGCCGACAGTGAGGGGCCGGTGGCTTGCGAAGTGGCCAGCCGACAACTGCTAGAGCTGGCCTCGCGTGTCGCGCGCAGCGATTCTACCGTGCTTATTTCGGGTGAGTCGGGCACTGGCAAGGAAGTGCTCGCACGCTACATCCACCAGCAGTCGCCACGGGCAGCGCAGCCCTTTGTCGCGATCAACTGCGCGGCCATTCCTGACAACATGCTCGAAGCCACCCTGTTCGGCCATGAGAAGGGTGCTTTCACGGGGGCCATCGCTGCGCAAGCCGGCAAGTTCGAGCAGGCCGAAGGCGGCACCTTGTTGCTCGACGAGATTTCCGAAATGCCGCTGGGCCTGCAGGCCAAGCTGCTGCGCGTGTTGCAGGAGCGCGAAGTGGAGCGGGTGGGTGGGCGCAAGCCGATTGCGCTGGATATCCGCATTCTGGCGACCACCAACCGCGATATTGCGGGTGAGGTGGCGGCAGGGCGGTTCCGTGAGGACCTGTTCTACCGGCTTTCGGTGTTCCCGCTGGCCTGGCAGCCGCTGCGCGAGCGCAGTGGCGATATCCTGCCGCTGGCCGAGCGCCTGCTCTCACGGCACGTAGTGAAAATGAAGCATGCCCCGGTGCGCCTTTCCGCCGCAGCGCAAGCCTGCCTGCAGGCCTATGCCTGGCCGGGCAACGTGCGCGAACTGGATAACGCTTTGCAGCGTGCACTGATCCTGCAGCAGGGCGGTGTGATCGAGGCGGCGGATTTCTGTCTGGCGGGTGTCATTCCCTTGTCGGCGGTCGCCCCTGTCGCCGTCGAGCAGTCGCTTGACTCCGCAGGTCTTGGCGATGACCTGCGCCGCCACGAGTTCCAGATGATCATCGACACCCTGCGCGCCGAGCGTGGCCGCCGCAAAGAGGCCGCCGAGCGTCTGGGTATCAGCCCGCGCACCCTGCGCTACAAGCTGGCGCAGATGCGCGATGCCGGGCTCGATGTGGAAGCCAGCCTGTACGGCTGATTCAG
Organism: Pseudomonas sp. NPDC090233; assembly: GCF_044772285.1. NCBI lineage: Bacteria > Pseudomonadati > Pseudomonadota > Gammaproteobacteria > Pseudomonadales > Pseudomonadaceae > Pseudomonas > Pseudomonas sp. NPDC090233. Next base: position 34,298 of record NZ_JBIVYQ010000010.1, read on the forward strand.
TTAATTGAAGGTGTGCGCAGCGGGCTGGCACTCTTGTTGCTAGTTCTGGGCTATCCGCCGCATGAGTGTCAAAAAAATGCGGCCGCCGGAGAGAGAAGTTCATGAGCCAAGGTGTTGAATTCAACCGTCTGATGCTGGACATGCGGGCCATGCAGGCCGATGCCATGTCGTTGCCTAAAGCCACTGCTGCGCCTGAGTTGGCCCCAGGCCAAAGCAGCTTCGCCGATATGCTCGGCCAGGCCATCGGCAAGGTGCACGAGACCCAGCAGGCGTCGACCCAGCTCGCCAATGCCTTCGAGATCGGCAAGAGCGGTGTCGACCTGACCGACGTGATGATTGCTTCGCAGAAAGCCAGTGTGTCCATGCAAGCGCTGACCCAGGTACGCAACAAGCTGGTCCAGGCGTACCAGGACATCATGCAGATGCCGGTTTGAGGACGGAAGTAAGTCATGGCTGAAGCAGTCGTCGATAATCCCCCCGCCAAGAGTGGCCCGCCAGCGTCCAAACCGCCGCTGTTCGGCATGTCGTTCCTGGAAAACATCTCGCAGATGCCCATGCTGCGTCAGGTCGGCCTGCTGGTCGGGTTGGCCGCGAGCGTGGCGATCGGCTTCGCCGTGGTGCTGTGGTCGCAGCAGCCGGACTACCGGCCGCTGTATGGCAGCCTGGCCGGCATGGACACCAAGCAGGTCATGGATACCCTGGCCGCCGCGGACATCCCCTACAATGTCGAGCCCAATTCCGGTGCTCTGCTGGTCAAGGCCGACGACCTCTCCCGTGCGCGCCTGAAGCTGGCGGCCGCGGGCGTGGCGCCGAGCGACGGCAACGTCGGCTTCGAGCTGCTCGACAAGGAGCAGGGCCTGGGTACCAGCCAGTTCATGGAGGCTACCCGTTATCGCCGCAGCCTCGAAGGCGAACTGGCCCGCACCGTCTCCAGCCTGAACAACGTCAAGGCTGCTCGCGTGCACCTGGCGATCCCGAAAAGCTCGGTGTTCGTGCGTGACGAGCGCAAGCCAAGCGCTTCCGTACTGGTCGAGCTGTATCCAGGCCGTGCGCTGGAAGCCGGGCAGGTGATGGCCATCGTCAACCTGGTCGCCACCAGCGTTCCTGAGCTGGACAAATCGCAAGTTACCGTGGTCGACCAGAAAGGCAACCTGCTCTCCGAACAGTTGCAGGACACCGCGCTGACCATGGCCGGCAAGCAGTTCGACTACAGCCGCCGCATGGAGAGCATGCTCACCCAGCGCGTGCACAACATTCTGCAGCCGGTGCTGGGCAACGACCGTTACAAGGCCGAAGTCTCCGCCGACCTCGACTTCAGCGCGACCGAATCCACCTCCGAGCAGTTCAACCCGGACCAGCCGGCGCTGCGCAGCGAGCAGGCGGTCAATGAGCAGCGTTCCAGCAGCTCTGGCCCGCAAGGCGTGCCGGGTGCGCTGAGCAACCAGCCACCGGCCGGCGCTTCGGCGCCGGAAAATGCCACCACTGCCGCACCCGCCGCTGGTGCCATCCAGCCGGGGCAGCCGCTGGTGGATGCCAACGGTCAGCAGATCATGGACCCGGCCACCGGCCAGCCGATGCTCGCGCCATACCCGGCCGACAAGCGTGTGCAAACCACCAAGAACTTCGAGCTGGACCGTTCGATCAGCCACACCCGCCAACAGCAGGGCCGTCTGAGCCGCTTGTCGGTGGCGGTAGTGGTCGACGACCAGGTCAAGCTCGATGCCAATGGCGAGGCCACCCGCGCGCCGTGGGGGGCTGAAGACCTGGCGCGCTTCACTCGCCTGGTGCAGGACGCGGTGGGCTTCGATGCCAGCCGTGGCGACAGCGTGACCGTTATCAACGTGCCCTTCGCCGCCGACCGTGGCGAAGACATCGCAGAAATCGCGTTCTATCAGCAGCCGTGGTTCTGGGACATCGTCAAGCAGGTGCTGGGCGTGGTGTTCATCCTGGTGCTGGTATTCGGCGTGTTGCGCCCGGTACTCAACAACATCACTGGCGGCGGCAAGCAAGCTGCTGCGACGGACAGCGACATGGAGCTGGGCGGCATGATCGGTCTGGATGGCGAATTGGCCAACGACCGCGTCAGTCTGGGTGGCCCGACAAGCATTCTGTTGCCAAGCCCGAGCGAGGGTTACGAGGCACAGCTCAACGCAATCAAAGGCCTGGTGGCCGAAGACCCGGGCCGCGTGGCCCAGGTCGTGAAAGAGTGGATCAACGCCGATGAGTGACAACCGAGCCGTTACCGCCAAGCTGAGCCGCACCGACAAGGCGGCGATCCTCCTGCTCTCGCTGGGTGAGACCGATGCTGCCCAGGTGCTGCGCCATATGGGCCCGAAAGAAGTGCAGCGGGTCGGCGTGGCCATGGCGCAGATGGGCACCGTACACCGCGAGCAGGTGCAGCAGGTGATGAGCGAGTTCGTCGAGATCGTCGGCGACCAGACCAGCCTGGGCGTGGGCTCCGACGGCTATATCCGCAAGATGCTCAACCAGGCATTGGGCGAGGACAAGGCCAACGGCCTGATCGACCGCATCCTGCTCGGTGGCAACACCAGCGGCCTGGACAGCCTCAAGTGGATGGAGCCGCGTGCCGTGGCCGACGTCATCCGCTTCGAGCACCCGCAGATCCAGGCCATCGTGGTTGCCTACCTCGACCCCGATCAGGCCGGCGAAGTGCTGAGCAACTTCGACCACAAGGTGCGCCTGGACATCATCCTGCGCGTGTCTTCGCTCAACACCGTGCAGCCAGCGGCGCTGAAGGAGCTGAACCAGATTCTCGAGAAACAGTTCTCCGGCAACTCTAACGCCGCGCGCACCACCCTGGGTGGCATCAAGCGTGCCGCCGACATCATGAACTTCCTCGACAGCTCCGTGGAAGGTGCACTGATGGACTCGATCCGCGAGATCGACAACGACCTCTCGGAGCAGATCGAAGACCTGATGTTCGTCTTCAACAACCTGGCCGACGTCGACGACCGTGGCATCCAGGCATTGCTGCGCGAAGTGTCCTCCGACGTGCTGGTGGTGTCGCTCAAGGGCGCCGACGAGCGGGTCAAGGACAAGATCTTCAAGAACATGTCCAAGCGTGCCTCCGAGCTGCTGCGCGACGACCTCGAAGCCAAAGGCCCGGTGCGTGTCAGCGACGTGGAAACGGCGCAGAAGGAAATCCTCACCATCGCCCGACGCATGGCCGAGGCCGGCGAGATCGTGCTCGGTGGCAAGGGTGCCGAGGAAATGATCTGATTTTCCTGTGGGAGCGGCTTTAGCCGCGAAGTGAACGACGCGGTTGATGGCACCGGCTTTGCCGGTGTTCGCGGCTAAAGCCGCTCCCACATAGACTGCATTGGTCAGTGTTGAGTAGTTGATAAACATGTCCAGCAAAGAACACCACCCCAGCGACCTGATTCGTGCCCGTGACCTGGAAGGCGTCGATGTCTGGGCATTGCCCAGCTTCGACCCTGAGCCAGAACCCGAGCCGGAACCAGAGCCCGAGATCATCGAGGAAGAAGTCGAGGAAGTGCCGCTGGAGGAAGTCCAGCCGTTGACCCTCGAAGAGCTCGAAGCGATCCGCCAGGAGGCCTACAACGAAGGCTTCGCCACCGGCGAGCGCGAGGGGTTCCACAGCACTCAGCTCAAGGTGCGCCAGGAGGCCGAGGAAGCGCTCAGTGCCAAGCTGGCGGGCCTGGAGCAATTGATGGCGCACCTGCTCGAACCCATTGCCGAGCAGGACACGCAGATCGAGAAATCCCTCGTGCACCTGGTCGCGCACATGGCCCGCCAGGTCATTGGCCGCGAGCTGCGCAGCGATTCCAGCCAGATCACCCAGGTGCTGCGTGAAGCCTTGAAGCTGCTGCCGATGGGGGCGGACAACATCCGCATCCACCTCAACCCACAGGATTTCGAACTGGCCAAAGCCTTGCGCGAACGCCATGAAGAAAGCTGGAAGCTGCTCGAAGACGACGCGCTGTTGCCGGGCGGTTGCCGCATCGAGACCGCGCACAGCCGCATCGACGCAACCATGGAAACCCGTATCGAAAAGGCCGTGGCCCAGCTGTTCGATCAGTTGCACGATCAGTCCCTGCACCCGGCGGCGCCGGACGTCTCGATCGAGCTGGGCGCTACCGATGCGCCTTGACCGTACCAGCTTCGGCAAGCGCCTGGGCGGTTATGCCGAGGCGATCGCGCTGCCGGTGCAGCCGGTGGTCGAAGGCCGCCTGTTACGCATGGTCGGCCTCACCCTGGAGGCCGAGGGCCTGCGCGCTGCCGTGGGCGCTCGCTGCCTGGTGATCAACGACGACACCTATCACCCGGTGCAGGTCGAAGCCGAAGTCATGGGCTTTGCCGGCAGCAAAGTCTTCCTCATGCCGGTCGGCAGCATCGCCGGTATCGCACCAGGCGCGCGGGTGGTGCCGCTGGACGACAGTGGCCGCCTGCCGATGGGCATGAGCATGCTCGGCCGGGTGCTGGACGGTGCCGGCCGTGCCCTGGACGGCAAAGGCGGGATGAAGGCTGAGGACTGGGTGCCGATGGACGGCCCGATCATCAACCCGCTCAATCGTGATCCGATCAGCCAGCCGCTGGACGTGGGCATTCGTAGCATCAACGGCCTGCTGACGGTAGGCCGTGGCCAGCGCCTGGGCCTGTTCGCCGGTACTGGTGTGGGTAAGTCGGTGCTGCTGGGCATGATGACCCGCTTCACCGAAGCCGAAATCATCGTGGTCGGCCTGATTGGCGAGCGGGGTCGCGAGGTGAAGGAGTTCATCGAGCACATTCTCGGTGAAGAGGGCCTCAAGCGCTCGGTGGTGGTGGCATCGCCGGCTGACGACGCGCCGTTGATGCGTTTGCGCGCGGCGATGTACTGCACGCGCATTGCCGAATACTTCCGCGACAAGGGCAAGAACGTCCTGTTGCTGATGGACTCGCTGACCCGTTTCGCCCAGGCCCAGCGGGAAATCGCCCTGGCCATCGGTGAGCCGCCGGCCACCCGAGGCTACCCGCCGTCAGTGTTCGCCAAGCTGCCCAAGCTGGTGGAGCGTGCCGGCAATGGCGAAGCGGGCGGCGGCTCGATCACTGCGTTCTACACGGTACTGTCCGAAGGCGACGACCAGCAGGACCCGATCGCCGACTCGGCGCGCGGCGTGCTCGACGGCCACTTCGTATTGTCTCGGCGCCTGGCTGAAGAAGGCCATTACCCGGCCATCGACATCGAAGCCTCGATCAGCCGGGTCATGCCGCAGGTTGTGGATGCCGACCACCTGCGTCAGGCGCAGAAGTTCAAACAGCTGTGGTCGCGCCTGTCGCAGAGCCGCGACCTGATCAGCGTTGGCGCCTATGTGGCCGGTGGCGACCCGGAAACCGACCTGGCCATCGCCTTGCAGCCAAAGTTGGTGGACTTCCTGCGCCAGGGGCTGGACGAAAATGTCGGCATGGGCCAGAGCCGTCAGCAGCTGGGGGCAGTGTTCATGCCGCCGGCCAATGGCGGATAAGCCATGAGCCTGCCCAGCCGCGCCGCGCGCCTGGCGCCGGTGGTGAACATGGCCGAAGAGGCCGAACGCAAGGCCGCGCAGCGGCTTGGGCATTTCCAGCAGCTGGTGGCACAGGCCCAGGCCAAGCTGGCGGAGCTTGAGTCGTTTCGCGAGGGCTACCAGGCGCAGTGGATCAATCGCGGTGGTCAGGGCGTCAACGGCAGCTGGCTGGTCAACTACCAGCGCTTTCTCGGGCAGCTGGAAACGGCCATGACCCAGCAGCGCCAGAGCCTGACCTGGCACCAGAACAACCTGAACAATGCCCGTGGCACCTGGCAACAGGCCTATGCCCGGGTGGAGGGGCTGCGCAAGTTGGTGCAGCGCTACATGGACGAGGCGCGGCGGGCGGAAGACAAGCGCGAGCAGCGCTTGCTGGATGAGTTGTCGCAGCGCTTGCCTCGGCAGGGGCATCTCTAGCTTGCGGCAGTTACCACCGCCTGCTAAACCTTGAAGAGTTGCATTCGCCATCATCGAAGGAATCGCTAGCATGGCAGTCGAGACTGATTTTTCGCAGGACGGGAAAAAGCTCACGATCAAGGTCAAAGGACGCTTCGATTTCGGCAAGCATCAGGAGTTTCGCGATGCTTACGAACGTCAGGCGGGGCGGCCCGACTCGGTGGTCGTCGACCTTAAAGACACCACTTACCTGGACAGTTCGGCACTGGGCATGTTGCTGCTGCTGCGCGATCATGCCGGCGGCGACGAATCGGACGTGCGGGTGGTGCATGCCAGCTCCGACGTGCGCAAGATCCTGGCGATCTCCAATTTCGAAAAACTGTTCGATATCAGTTGAGCGCCCAGATGCCGGCTGATCAGCCGCTGACCGTGCTGGTGGCCGAAGATGGGGCTACGGACCGCTTGTTGCTGGCGCAAATCGTCCGGCGCCAGGGGCATCACGTGTTTACCGCTGATAACGGCGAGCAGGCAGTGGCGCTGTTTGCCGAAAAGCGCCCGCAACTGGTCCTGCTCGACGCCTTGATGCCGGTTATGGACGGTTTCGAGGCGGCGCGGCAAATCAAGGCGCTGGCTGGCGAAGCGCTGGTGCCGATCATCTTTCTCACCTCGCTCAACGAGGAGGAGGCCCTGGTGCGTTGCCTGGAGGCCGGTGGCGACGATTTCATGGCCAAGCCGTACAGCGCGGTCATACTCGGTGCCAAGATCCGTGCCATGGACCGTTTGCGGCGGCTGCAGGCGACCGTGCTGGCGCAGCGCGACCTGATCACCCGTCACCACCACCACCTGCTCAACGAGCAGCGGGTGGCCAAGGCGGTGTTCGACAAGGTTGCCCATTCCGGCTGCATCACAGCACCCAACATTCGTTACCTGCAATCGCCCTATGCGTTGTTCAACGGCGACTTGCTGCTGGCAGCCTTCACCCCGTCCGGCGACATGCATGTGCTGCTCGGCGATTTCACCGGCCATGGGCTGCCCGCCGCAGTCGGCGCCATGCCCCTGGCGGAAGTGTTCTACGGCATGACGGCCAAGGGCTATGGCCTGGCGCAGATGCTGCGCGAAATGAATGCCAAGCTTAAGCGCATCCTGCCGGTGGACATGTTCTGCTGCGCGCAATTGCTCAGCCTGAGTGTGCAGCGCGGTACGGTGGAGATGTGGAACGGCGGCATGCCCGACGGTTACCGGCTTTCGGCGTGCGGCGAAGTGCTGTCGAGCCTGCCCTCGCGTCACCTGCCATTGGGAATTCTCGCGGCGGAGCGCTTCGATGACAGTACCGAGGTACTGCCGATGGCGGCGGGTGAGCGCTTGCTGCTGCTGTCCGATGGCGTGGTAGACACGGCGGACGAGCAGGAGTGTCTGTTCGGCGTCGAGCGTCTGCGTGCGGTGCTGGCTGCCAATCGCGACCCGGTGCAGTTGTTCGACGAAGTGATGCTGGCGTTGGAACGCTTTGGCGGCAGCCCCCGGGATGATATCAGCCTGTGCGATATCCGTATGTTTACCGCAGAGGAGCGAGTGCCCGCGCCGACGATCTACTCTGACAGTGGGCGCTCCAGCCCGCTGGACTGGTCGCTGGGGTTCGAGCTGCGCAGCGAAAGTCTCAAGCGCTTCAACCCGGTACCCTATCTCGTGCAGTTGTTGCAGGAAATTCATGGCCTGCGGCCACGCACTGGCGCCCTGCACAGCGTGCTCAGCGAATTGTATTCGAACGCCCTGGAGCATGGCGTGCTGGGCCTGGACTCACGGCTCAAGCGTGATGTGCACGGGTTTGCCGACTATTATCAGGAGCGCGCCCGGCGTCTGCTGGCGTTGGTCGACGGTTTTGTGCGGATCGATTTGAAAGTGGAACCGCTGGCCGCAGGTGGGCGTCTGACTATCGAGGTCCGCGACAGTGGGGCGGGGTTCGACGTGCTGCATGTGCTGGCGAGGCCGGCCAGCGAGCAGGGTTTGAGTGGCCGCGGTCTGAATCTGGTAAGGCGCCTTGGCAGTGACGCCGGGTGGCGAGAAGGCGGCCGTTGCGCTTGGGTACAGTTCGATTGGTGAGCTGTCTGGCGGCTGAGGCATAATCTGGCTTGATCAAGGAGTGAGCAAGTGACTGACAAGCATATTGACCACAAAGTGCTCAGCGACCTGCAGGAGGTCATGGAAGATGGCTACCTGCAGCTGCTTGAAACCTTTCTGGAAGACTCCGAGCGGCGCCTGAGCCAATTGCACGGCGCCCGTAATTCCGACGAGCTCGGCATGGCAGCGCATAGCTTCAAGGGCAGCAGCAGCAACATGGGCGCTATTGGCCTTGCGCAGCTGTGCCAGCAGCTGGAGGAGCGGGTCAAGGAGCGGCCGCTGTATGGCATCGAAGACCTGATCAACCGCATCGACCAGGAGTACCAGGAAGTGCAGCGGTTCTATCGGGGTGAACGCGAGCGGGTTTCTGCAGGCTGATTAGCCAGTTGGCGCGACTTTTGCCTGTCTGTGTCCAGACGATACTTTTGTTTCTGGCGCGGAGACCCATCAATGCCTGTCGCACCCAATCCATTGTTGCAAGCCAACATCCTGAGCAAGCCGTCGCGCGCGGGTGTTTCGGTGGCGGACAAGCCGGCGCAGGCAGCGGCCGCGCAGGGTGGCGGCTTTGATCAGGTCATGGCTGGCCAGGCCCGTGACAAGGTGCCGGTTCGCGACGACAAGGTCGCCCAGGCCAAGCCAAAGGACAAACCTGAACCTGCCCAAGGCGGCAAGAAAGACGCTGCCGATAAACCGGCGGTTGCCGATGACGGCAACAAATTGCCAGCAACCGATCAGTCGCAAGCCGATGCTGCCGCAGGCAATGATTCGAGCTCGCTGGACGCCAACCTGGTGGCCGGCCAGATCACCGATGCACAGCCGGGGGCGCAACTGCTGCAAGCTCAGGCAGAGGCGGTGGCGCCTGTCTTGCAGGCTGCTGTGCAGCCGCCGCAAGCCCCCCTCACCGAGCCATTGCCGGAAGAACCCACCGCCGAGGCCTTTGACCCGGATGCCGACCCCCTGGCCAATCTGCCGACCCTGCGCCTGGCGTTGGAGCAAAGTGCCCAGGCAAAAGGCACGACCTCTACCCATGCCGCCCAGCCCCAGTCCGACGATGGTCACCCTGCCGTCAATCCGTTGGCGACCTTGATGGATACGATCGAAGCCGAGGCGGGCCAGTCCGAGACGGGCGACAAGGCGTTCGGTGCGTTGCTTGAAGACGGCCTCAAAGACACCAAGCAAGCGAGCAGCGATACACGCATCGATGACTTCGCCAACCGCCTGGCCAGCCTGACCCAAGCTGCAACGGCAAAGACCGCGAATGCCGTGCCGGTGAGCAGCAGCCCGCTGCACCAGCCGCTGCCGATGAACCAGAATGCCTGGACCGAAGGCCTGGTCAATCGGGTCATGTACCTGTCCAGCCAAAACCTCAAGTCGGCGGATATCCAGCTGGAGCCGGCTGAGCTTGGGCGCCTGGACATTCGCGTCAATGTGGCGGCGGATCAATCCACCCAGGTGACATTCATCAGCGGTCACGCCGGGGTGCGTGATGCGCTGGATAGCCAGGTGCATCGCCTGCGTGAACTGTTTGCCCAGCAAGGGCTGGCACAGCCGGATGTCAACGTGGCGGACCAGTCGCGTGGGCAGCAACAGCAGCAGGCGCAGCAGGAGGGGTCGCAGTTGTCCGGCGTGGCGGCGCGGCGGGCGCAGAGTGGCGGTGGGGGTGAGCAGGGGGAGGTTGCCGAGGTTGGCCGGGCTGTTGAGCAGCAGGTGGTTATTGGTGATAGTGCGGTTGATTTTTACGCTTGAGGGGTGTGGTGGGTTTGAGACCGAGCGCCGCCCGCGCGGCGCATCGCGGATGAATCCGCTCCTACGGTCTACCTACGGCCAATTATGCCTGTGGCATCTCCACTTTCCGCCAAACCTGGCATAACACTTGCTCAAGCCACGTCATCCTCCTTTGAAACCCCGATGGACGACGGATTATTGGCATGGCGAAGAGCGACGCAGTGAAAGACCCCGCCACTAAAGGCAAACTCAAGCTGATCCTGCTGCTGGTGCTGGCCCTGTTGCTGGCGGTCGGCCTGTCGGTGGGCGCCACCTGGTTCTTCATGCACAAGAGCGAGTCTGCTCCAGCAGCCGACCCGGCTGTGGCCAACGTCAAGCCGGCGGCGATCTACGAGCCCCTGGCCCCGGCCTTCGTGGTCAACTTCAACCAGAACGGTCGTCAGCGCTACATGCAGGTGAGCATCACCCTGCAAGGCCGTAATCAGGCCGACCTGGATGCCCTCAAGGTGCACATGCCGGTGATCCGCAACAACCTGGTGATGATGTTCTCCGGGCAAGGTTTCGACACCTTGGCGGGCAGCCCTGTGGGCCAGGAGATGTTGCGCCAGAAAGCCACCGCGGTGGTGCAGGAAGTGGCGCAGAAGGAAGTCGGCAAGCCGGTGGTCGACCAGCTGCTGTTCACCAATTTCGTATTGCAGTAGGAGTCCGCAATGGCCGTACAGGACCTGCTGTCCCAGGATGAGATCGATGCCCTGTTGCACGGCGTCGATGATGGGCTGGTACAGACCGAGAGCGCTGCCGAGCCCGGCAGCATCAAGAGCTATGACCTGACCAGCCAGGATCGGATCGTGCGCGGTCGCATGCCGACCCTGGAGATGATCAACGAGCGCTTCGCCCGCTATACCCGCATCAGCATGTTCAACCTGCTGCGCCGCTCGGCGGACGTGGCGGTTGGCGGCGTGCAGGTGATGAAGTTCGGCGAGTACGTGCATTCGCTGTACGTGCCGACCAGCCTCAACCTGGTCAAGATCAAGCCGCTGCGCGGCACGTCGCTGTTCATCCTCGACGCCAAGCTGGTGTTCAAGCTGGTGGACAACTTCTTCGGCGGTGACGGTCGTCACGCCAAGATCGAAGGCCGCGAGTTCACCCCGACCGAGCTGCGCGTGGTGCGCATGGTGCTGGACCAGTGCTTCATCGACCTCAAGGAAGCCTGGCAGGCGATCATGCCGGTCAACTTCGAGTACATGAACTCCGAAGTCAACCCGGCCATGGCCAACATCGTCGGGCCGAGCGAAGCGGTGGTGGTGTCGACCTTCCACATCGAACTGGACGGCGGCGGCGGCGACCTGCACGTGACCATGCCGTACTCGATGATCGAGCCGGTGCGGGAAATGCTCGATGCCGGTTTCCAGTCCGACCTGGACGACCAGGACGAGCGCTGGGTCAAGGCCCTGCGCGAGGATGTGCTGGACGTTTCCGTGCCGCTGAGTGCCACGGTCGCCCGTCGCCAGCTGAAACTGCGCGATGTGCTGCACATGCAGCCTGGCGACGTGATCCCGGTGGAGCTGCCTGAACACCTGGTGGTGCGCGCCAACGGCGTGCCGTCGTTCAAGGCAACCCTGGGTTCGCACAAGGGCAACCTGGCCCTGCAGATCATTGACCCGATCGAACGCCGCTGACGGCGTGCCGGTCGCTCACTACGAATTGAATGCCTGTCGAGGACATCATGGCTAACGAAAACGAGATCACCTCCCCGGAAGACCAGGCCCTGGCCGACGAGTGGGCTGCGGCACTTGAAGAAACCGGTGATGCCGGCCAGGCGGACATCGACGCGCTGCTGGGCGGCGACAGCGGCAGCGCTGGCGCTGGCCGGCTGCCGATGGAGGAGTTCGCAAGCTCCCCGAAGCCAAAGGAAAACGTCAGCCTGGAAGGCCCGAACCTGGATGTGATCCTGGACATCCCGGTGAACATTTCCATGGAAGTGGGCAGCACCGAGATCAACATCCGCAACCTGCTGCAGCTCAACCAGGGCTCGGTGATCGAGCTCGACCGCCTGGCCGGTGAGCCGCTTGACGTGCTGGTCAACGGCACGCTGATCGCCCACGGCGAAGTGGTGGTGGTCAACGAGAAGTTCGGCATCCGCCTGACCGATGTGATCAGCCCCAGCGAACGTATCAAGAAGCTGCGCTGAGTGAAGGGCACGATGCGGGCCGTCACGGCCCTGGCCACGCTGCTTGTCAGCGAAGTGGTGATCGCCGCAGCCGCCCCGGCCGTGCCGGCCACGCCACCGGCTGGCGCGCCTGGCAGCCTCGGCGGCCAGCTGGCGCAGATGGTGCTGGGCCTGCTGCTGGTAGTGGGCCTGATCTTCTTCCTGGCGTGGCTGCTGCGGCGCATGCAGGGCGCCGCGCCCAAGGGCGGCCAGGTAATCGAGATTGTTGGCAGCCGTGCCCTCGGCCCGCGTGACCGGCTGTTGCTGGTGCAGGTCGGCAAGGAGCAGATCCTCATCGGCCATACCCCAGGCAGCATCGAAGCCTTGCATGTGATGGCCGAACCCGTGGAAGTGCCCGCCAGCGCCCGCCAGGCGACGCCGGAATTCGCCCAGCGGCTGATGGAGCTGATGGGCAAGGATCAGAAGGACAAGAAGTGATGACTGGCGCGCTGCGCATCGTACTGACCCTGGCGTTGCTGCTGGCCGCACCGCTGGCCCTGGGCGCCGACCCGCTGTCGATCCCGGCCATTACCCTGTCCAACGGCCCGGACGGGCAGCAGGAGTATTCGGTCAGCCTGCAGATCCTGATGATCATGACGGCGCTGAGCTTCATTCCAGCGTTCGTCATCCTGATGACCAGCTTCACGCGCATCATCATCGTCTTCTCGATCCTGCGCCAGGCACTGGGCCTGCAGCAGACGCCGTCGAACCAGGTGTTGACCGGCATGGCGCTGTTCCTGACCCTGTTCATCATGGCGCCGGTGTTCGACCGGGTGAACCAGGATGCCGTGCAGCCGTACCTGAAGGAGCAGATGACCGCCCAGCAGGCCATCGACAAGGCTCAAGGCCCGCTCAAGGACTTCATGCTGGCGCAGACCCGGCAAAGCGACCTCGACCTGTTCATGCGCCTGTCCAAGCGTACCGACATCGCCGGCCCCGACCAGGTGCCGCTGACCATTCTGGTGCCGGCGTTCGTCACCTCTGAGCTGAAGACCGCGTTCCAGATCGGCTTCATGATCTTCATCCCGTTCCTGATCATCGACATGGTGGTCGCCAGTGTGCTGATGGCGATGGGTATGATGATGCTGTCGCCGTTGATCATCTCGCTGCCGTTCAAGATCATGCTGTTCGTCCTGGTCGATGGCTGGGCGCTGATCATGGGTACCCTGGCCGGCAGTTTCGGTGGCGTCTGACGCTGCCAAGGAGAGCCTTGCATGACACCTGAAGTCGCTGTCGACCTGTTCCGTGACGCGCTCTGGCTGACCACCCTGATGGTCGCTGTCCTGGTGGTGCCAAGCCTGTTGGTCGGCCTGGTGGTGGCGATGTTCCAGGCCGCCACGCAGATCAACGAACAGACCTTGAGCTTTTTGCCGCGTCTGCTGGTGATGCTGGTGACGCTGATCGTGGCCGGGCCTTGGCTGACGCAGAAGTTCATGGAGTACTTCATCGGCCTGTACACCAGCATCCCGCAGCTGATCGGTTGAGACGGCCATGCTGGAGCTGACCGACGCGCAGATCGGCACCTGGGTCGCCACCTTTCTGCTGCCGCTGTTCCGGGTGACGGCGGTGCTGATGACCATGCCGATCTTCGGCACCCGCATGCTGCCGGCGCGCGTGCGCCTGTATGCGGCGGTGGCGATCACCGTGGTGATCGTCCCGGCGCTGCCACCCTTGCCTGAATTCGACCCCTTGAGCCTGCGCGGCCTGCTGCTTTGCGGCGAGCAGATCATTGTCGGCGCGTTGTTCGGTTTTTCGCTGCAGTTGCTGTTCCAGGCGTTCGTCATTGCCGGACAGATCATCGCGATTCAGATGGGCATGGCCTTCGCCTCGATGGTCGATCCGGCCAACGGCGTCAACGTGGCCGTGGTCAGCCAATTCATGACCATGCTGGTGAGCGTGCTGTTTCTGCTGATGAATGGCCACCTGGTGGTGTTCGAGGTGCTGACCGAGAGCTTCACCACCTTGCCGGTTGGCCAGGCGCTGGTGGTCAATCATTACTGGGAGATGGCAGGGCGCCTGAGCTGGGTGTTCGGTGCCGGGCTGTTGCTGATCCTGCCGGCGATCGCCGCGCTGTTGGTGATCAACATCGCCTTTGGCGTGATGACGCGTGCCGCGCCACAGCTGAACATCTTCTCGATCGGTTTCCCGCTGACGCTGGTGCTGGGCATCGGCATTTTCTGGGTCGGCCTGGCCGACATACTGTCCCACTACCAGGCATTGGCCAGCGAAGCGCTGCAATGGCTGCGTGAACTGGCCAGGGCGCGCTGAGCATGGCAGAGAGCGAGAGCGGCCAGGACAAGACAGAAGACCCCACCGACAAGCGCAAACGTGACGCGCGTGAAAAAGGTGAGATCGCCCGCTCCAAAGAGCTGAACACCGTCGCGGTGACCCTGGGCGGTGCCGGTGCATTGCTGGCTTTTGGTGGCAATCTGGCCGAGGCCTTGATGACCTTGATGCAGATGAATTTTTCGCTGACCCGCGAAGTGCTCACCGATGAGCGCTCGATGGGCCTGTTCCTGCTGGCCTCGGGCAAGATGGCCATCTGGGCGACGCAGCCGATTCTGGTGCTGTTGTTCATTGTCGCCTTGATCTCGCCCGTCGCCCTTGGCGGCTTTATCTTCTCGGGCAGCCTGCTGCAGCCCAAATTCAGCCGCATGAACCCGTTGTCAGGGATCAAGCGCATGTTCTCGATGAATGCGCTGACCGAGCTGCTGAAGGCGATGGCCAAGTTCTTCATGATCCTCATCGTGGCGCTGGTGGTGCTCAGTAACGACCGTCAGGCGCTGCTGGCGATCGCCAACGAACCGCTGGAGCAGGCGATCATCCACAGTGTTCAGGTGGTCGGCTGGAGTGCACTGTGGATGGCCGCCGGGCTGTTGATCATTGCGGCGGCGGATGTGCCGTTCCAGCTGTATCAGACGCACAAGAAGCTGAAGATGACCAAGCAGGAGGTCAAGGACGAGTACAAGGACAGCGAAGGGAAGCCTGAGGTCAAGCAGCGTATTCGCCAACTGCAGCGTGAAGCTTCGCAGCGACGCATGATGGCCGCAGTGCCCGAGGCGGATGTGATTATCACCAACCCGACGCACTATGCGGTGGCCCTGCAATACGACCCGGAGAAGGGTGGGGTGGCGCCGTTGCTGCTGGCCAAAGGGACGGATTTCATCGCCCTGAAGATTCGCGAGATTGGCGTCGAGCACAAGGTGCAGATTCTGGAGTCGCCCGCGCTGGCGCGGGCGATCTATTACTCCACCGAGCTTGAGCAGGAAATTCCGGCGGGCTTGTACCTGGCAGTGGCACAGGTGCTGGCGTATGTGTTCCAGATTCGCCAGTACCGATCGGGCAAGGGCAAGCGGCCGGAGCCGTTGAAGGAAGACTTGCCAATTCCGCCGGATTTACGGCGGGATGATTGATGCACTTGCCGCAGGCTATTGATCGGCTTGGATAAACTCGAATTTGGCATCACCCGTTGCAGCAGTGGGTAGAGTGACTTTGATCAGTGGAATGTCGATGCCGGTTTTTACGCGAAATCGGTCTCTGTCTTTTCTAGCGTCTACCAACGCAGTGGCGGTGTTGTAGAAAAATGCCTGTATGGGTAGGAGACCATCCGTGTCGTCGGTCCACACACTCAGCAATAGCTCGTTCCATGCCATGAAGAATCTCGACGAATCCAGCCGTTTCGCCAGCAGGCCATGATGGAAGGCACCTGTGGCATGTCCATCGCGTTCATCTCTTACATCAAACGCACAGATGTTGGCATTGAATTGGGGGGTGGCGGGGTAGGCGGCAACCCATTGCTGGGCTGTATAAATGGGCGGATTTCGACCCCAGCAGGTTTCGCTTGTGGGATTGTTGGGATAGCGGCCGCAGGGTCCTTTTTCAACACGCAGGTCGGTCATCGCGTCCTGTGGTTAGAAGCAGAGTACCGGTATGCGCCGCTCCGGCGTGACTTTGAAGTTGGGATAAAAGATGAAGCCGTTAGCGTTGGGGCGGCTATAGGCGAAAAGTCCGAAGTTTTGATCCTTGCGCAGGTAAGAGAATGAGACAGCGCGCTTTTTCTTGGCCATAGGGCTGGGGTCCCACGACTCATAGTCATCGGAGTAAGTGGTAACTCGAATGATCACGCCCGAGCAAAGAAACGCGGGTTGCGTGTCCGAGTTGTTGCACCTGGGCGTGGTATCCATGTATTGCTCGGTGAGCGCTGCGGCGGTAGCTTCGCCGTCAAGTGTCGAAGTGGTATTCGTCGATGGTGTGCGCGGCGGGCTGACACATGCTGCCAGCATCAAATTCAATAGAAGCAGTATCAAAAACTTCATAATCTCAGGCCTCATGTAGGTTCCCGATCGGCCTGCGCGACTACCCGTTTCCAGTGATTGCTGGATGACGTTTCGATGAGCCAGTCAGCGTTGAACCTACAATTCAGCAGATGAGGCCGCTACTGGCATATTTGTCAGTTGACCCACGCCAAGGCTATGGCTGTGAGGCTGAGGCAGGTCGCCGTCAGCCACGGCATTGGGGAGATGAGCCCTGATACCTGCAAAGTTGGAAAGCTTCTTGCAGAGCCACGCCCAAGCGCCCCTTGGGCGTCAAAGTTTTGCTCGAAGAGGACACCCGGTGGATCGCACTCAGTTAATCAGCAACGCACGCCACAACCTGGCTGGCCTCGGTCGGGGCAACCTGGGTGTGCCGCTGTTGCTGCTGGTGATGTTGGCAATGATGATGTTGCCGATACCGCCGTTCCTGCTCGATGTGTTCTTCACCTTCAACATCGCCCTGTCGATCGTGGTCCTGCTGGTCTGCGTATACGCCTTGCGCCCGCTCGACTTCGCCGCGTTCCCCACGATTCTGCTGGTCGCCACACTTCTGCGTCTGGCGCTTAACGTCGCCTCTACACGTGTGGTCATGCTTCATGGTCAAGAGGGCCACGGCGCTGCGGGCAAGGTGATCCAGGCCTTCGGTGAAGTGGTGATCGGCGGCAACTACGTCGTCGGTGCGGTGGTGTTCGCCATCCTCATGATCATCAACTTCGTCGTGGTGACCAAGGGTGCCGGGCGTATCTCCGAAGTCAGCGCACGTTTCACCCTCGACGCCATGCCCGGCAAGCAGATGGCCATCGACGCCGACCTCAACGCCGGCCTGATCGACCAGGCCCAGGCCAAGGCGCGTCGCGCCGAGGTGGCCCAGGAGGCCGAGTTCTACGGTTCGATGGACGGTGCCAGCAAGTTCGTCCGCGGTGACGCCATCGCCGGCCTGTTGATCCTGTTCATCAACCTGATCGGCGGCATGCTCATCGGCATGTTGCAGCACAACATGTCGTTCAGCGATGCCGGCAAGGTCTACGCCCTGTTGACCATCGGTGACGGTTTGGTGGCGCAATTGCCATCACTGCTGCTCTCTACTGCGGCCGCGATCATGGTTACCCGTGCCTCGGGCTCCGAGGACATGGGCAAGCTGATCAACCGGCAGATGTTCGATTCGCCGAAGGCGCTAGGTGTATCGGCGGGTTTGATGATCGTCATGGGCCTGGTGCCAGGCATGCCGCACGTCGCCTTCCTCAGCCTTGGCCTGCTGGCCGGTGGTGGTGCGTACCTGGTGTGGAAGAAGCAGCAGAAGGCCAAAGTCGTCGCGCAGCAGGAAGCGCAGCGCCAGCAGGACTTGCTGCCGTCGCCGCAACGGGCGATGGAAACCAAAGAGCTGGGCTGGGATGACGTGACGCCGATCGACATGATCGGCCTGGAAGTCGGCTACCGCCTGATTCCGCTGGTCGACCGCAACCAAGGCGGCCAGTTGCTGGCGCGGATCAAGGGGGTGCGCAAGAAGCTTTCCCAGGATCTGGGCTTCCTCATGCCCACCGTGCACATTCGCGACAACCTCGACCTGCAGCCCAGCGCCTACCGCCTGACGCTGATGGGCGTGATTCTGGCCGAGGCCGAGATCTACCCCGACCGGGAGCTTGCGATCAACCCCGGCCAGGTATTTGGCACCCTCAACGGTATCGCCGCCCGCGATCCGGCATTCGGCCTGGAGGCGGTGTGGGTCGACATCGCTCAGCGCGCCCAGGCGCAGTCGTTGGGCTATACCGTGGTCGATGCCAGTACTGTGGTGGCCACCCACCTGAACCAGATTCTGCAGAAGCATTGCCACGAACTGATTGGCCACGAAGAGGTCCAGCAATTGCTGCAGGTGCTGGGCAAGGCTTCGCCTAAACTTGCTGAGGAACTGGTGCCGGGTGTCATTTCCTTGTCGGGCCTGCTCAAGGTCCTGCAAGCGCTGCTTGCCGAGCAAGTGCCGGTGCGTGACATCCGCAGTATTGCCGAGGCGATCGCCAACAATGCCGGCAAGAGTCAAGATACCGCCGCGTTGGTCGCGGCAGTGCGCGTCGGATTGTGTCGTGCCATCGTGCAAAGCATTGTCGGCGTTGAGTCCGAGCTGCCTGTGATCACCCTTGAGCCAAGGTTGGAACAGATTTTGCTCAATAGTCTGCAAAGGGCCGGGCAAGGTCAGGAAGACGGTGTTCTTCTGGAACCGAGCATGGCCGAAAAGCTGCAGCGTTCGTTGATCGAAGCGGCTCAGCGCCAGGAGATGCAAGGCCAACCGGCCATCCTCCTGGTCGCTGGCCCGATCCGTGCCATGCTGTCGCGCTTCGGCCGCCTGGCTGTACCGAATTTGCATGTTCTGGCGTATCAGGAAATACCGGATAACAAGCAAGTCACCATCGTTGCCACCGTGGGCCCCAACGGCTGAGGTAGTGGGTTATGCAAGTTAAGCGTTTTTTCGCCGCCGATATGCGTCAGGCCATGAAGCTGGTTCGTGATGAGCTGGGCTCCGACGCCGCCATCATCGGTAACCGCCGCATCGCCGGCGGTGTCGAGCTGACGGCCGCGCTGGACTACAAGCTGTCCGCGCTGGCCCCGCGCGTGCCCAATGCCGAGCTCGAAGAAGAGCTGCGCAAGACCCACACGCGGATCGCCACCGCCCAGGCCGAGCTGGACAACCGCAGCGAGGCCAGCGAAGGCAGCCGCCAATTGTTTGCCGGCCAGTCGCTGACCGCATCGGAGCCGTTGATCGAGCCGCACGTGGATGCGCCAGCTGCAGTAGCCCCGGCCGCCCCGGCGCCGGTCGACCCTCGTTTGTTCGATGCCATGCGCTCGGAACTGTCCGGCCTGCGCGAACTGCTGGAAGTGCAGCTCGGTTCGCTGGCCTGGAACCAGCTGCAAGGCAGCAAGCCGGCCCAGGCCAACCTCTGGCGCCGTTTGCAGCGTATCGGCCTGTCCGGCCCGATCGCCCGCGAGCTGCTCGAACTCACCCAGGAAATCGAAGAGCCGCGCCATGCCTGGCGCATGCTGTTGGCGCACCTGGCGCGGATGATCGAGGTACCTGAGGTCGAGCCGATCGAAGAGGGTGGTGTGATTGCCGTGGTAGGCCCCGCCGGCATGGGCAAGACCACCACCCTGGCCAAGCTGGCCGCGCGTTACGTGCTCAAGTACGGCCCGCAGAACCTGGCGCTGGTGAGCATGGACAGCTTCCGCATCGGTGCCCAGGAACAGCTCAAGACCTTGGGGCGCATCCTCAATGTGCCGGTGACCTACGTCGACCCGGGCCAGTCGCTGGCCCAGGCGCTGGAGCCGCTGCTGCGCAAGCGCGTGGTGCTGATCGATACCGCCGGCCTGCAGGCCAGCGACCCGGCCCTGCGCATGCAGCTGGAAAGCCTGGCCGGCCGTGGCATCGCCTCGAAGAACTACCTGGTGCTGGCCACTACTAGCCAGAAGCAGGTGCTGACCGCCGCCTACCACAGCTACAAGCGCTGCGGCCTGGCCGGTTGCATCCTGACCAAACTCGATGAAACGGCGAGCCTCGGCGATGTGCTGAGCCTGGCCATCAGTCATGAACTGCCCGTGGCCTACCTCACCGATGGCCCGCGCATTCCTGACGACCTGCACTTGCCACGGGCGCACCAGCTGGTGACCCGCGCAGTGAATGTGCAGTTGCAGGACGAGCCCAGCGAAGAGGCCATGGCCGACATGTTCGCTGATCTCTATCACAATCCACGGCGAGCGGGTTGATGAAGCGTGTCCAAAATACCTACACCAAGGGGGCTGCCGCATCGCCCCTCGTGTGGCTTGGGTCCAAGCGAGACAAGGTAAACAACGAACATGGGTAGCATGCATCCCGTACAGGTGATCGCCGTAACCGGTGGCAAAGGTGGCGTCGGCAAGACTAACGTTTCAGTGAACCTGTCCCTGGCGCTGGCCGAGCTCGGCCGCCGGGTCATGCTGCTGGACGCCGACCTGGGCCTGGCCAATGTCGACGTGTTGCTGGGCCTGACCCCCAAACGCACCCTGGCTGATGTCATCGAAGGGCGCTGCGAGCTGCGCGACGTGCTGTTGCAGGGGCCAGGCGGTGTACGCATCGTGCCGGCAGCCTCCGGCACCCAGAGCATGGTGCACCTGGCGCCGGCCCAGCATGCCGGGCTGATCCAGGCCTTCAGCGAGATCGGCGACAACCTCGACGTGCTGGTGATCGACACCGCTGCGGGTATTGGTGACTCGGTAGTCAGCTTCGTCCGCGCGGCGCAGGAAGTGCTGCTGGTGGTGTGCGACGAACCCACCTCGATCACCGACGCCTACGCGCTGATCAAACTGCTCAATCGCGATTACGGGATGAACCGTTTCCGCGTGTTGGCCAACATGGCGCAGAGCCCGCAGGAAGGTCGCAACCTGTTCGCCAAGCTGACCAAGGTCACCGACCGCTTCCTCGATGTCGCCCTGCAATACGTCGGCGCCGTGCCGTACGACGAGTGTGTGCGCAAGGCGGTGCAAAAGCAGCGGGCGGTCTACGAGGCCTTCCCGCGCTCCAAATGCGCGCTGGCGTTCAAGGCCATTGCGCAGAAGGTCGACAGCTGGCCGTTGCCAGCCAACCCGCGCGGGCACCTGGAGTTCTTCGTCGAGCGCCTGGTTCAGCCCACCAGTGCAGGGCCAGTGCTATGAGTGCGAGCGGCTTCAAGATGTACAGCAAGGCGTCCAAGGACGCCCAGTACGAACTGATCGAACGCTACGCCCCGCTGGTCAAGCGTATTGCCTACCACCTGCTGGCGCGCCTGCCGGCCAACGTGCAGGTCGAGGACTTGATCCAGGCCGGCATGATCGGCCTGCTGGAAGTCGCCAACAAGTACGACGCCAGCAAGGGTGCGAGCTTTGAAACCTACGCCGGCATCCGCATCCGCGGCGCCATGCTCGATGAGGTGCGCAAGGGTGACTGGGCGCCGCGTTCGGTGCACCGCAACACCCGCATGGTCAGCGACGCGATGCGCGCCGTTGAAGCCAGAACCGGCCGCGACGCTAAAGATCATGAAGTTGCTGCCGAACTTCAATTGAGTCTCGATGATTACTACGGGATTTTGAACGATACCCTGGGCAGCCGCCTGTTCAGTTTCGACGACCTGTTGCAGGACGGCGAACACGAAGGGCTGCACGAGGATGGCGCCAGTGGCCAGGTCGAGCCGTCGCGCGACCTGGAAGACGAGCGCTTCCAGGTCGCCCTGACCGATGCCATCGCCAACCTGCCGGAGCGTGAGCGGCTGGTCCTGGCGCTGTACTACGACGAAGAACTGAACCTCAAGGAAATCGGTGAGGTGCTGGGGGTCAGCGAATCGCGTGTCAGCCAGCTGCATAGCCAGTGTGCCGCGCGCCTGCGCAGCCGTCTGGGGGAGTGGCGGGCGCGCTGAGCCGGGGGTCGTTGCAGTCGTTTTCACGTTGTACCGAATTGATTGAGTGCGCGCTCGGGGCCGAGCGCGTTAGAGACTGCTTGGAGGTCTAATTGAACAAAGACATGAAAATCCTCATCGTTGACGACTTCTCGACGATGCGGCGGATCATCAAGAACCTGCTGCGTGATCTGGGCTTCACCAACACCGACGAAGCCGACGACGGCACCACGGCGCTGCCGATGCTCGAAAGCGGCCATTACGACTTCCTGGTGACCGACTGGAACATGCCGGGCATGTCCGGTATCGACCTGCTGCGCAAGGTGCGCGCGCACGAGCGCCTGAAGGGCATGCCGGTGCTGATGGTGACCGCCGAAGCCAAGCGCGACCAGATCATCGAAGCGGCCCAGGCCGGGGTCAATGGCTACGTGGTCAAGCCGTTCACCGCGCAGGTGCTCAAAGAAAAGATCGAGAAGATCTTCGAACGCGTCAACGGCTGAATCAGCTCAGGGGGCGCCATGGAATCATCACAAACGTCTTTGGGGGAGTTCGAATCGACCCTGAAGAAGCATGCCCAGGAGTTGGTCGAAAGCCTGGAGAAGGGGCAGTTCGGCGAGGCGGTGCAGCTGATTCATCAGCTCAACCAGACCCGCGACCGTGGCCTGTACCAGGAAGTCGGCAAGCTGACCCGCGAGCTGCACAGCGCGATCGTCAGCTTTCAGATCGACCCGCGCATGCCGCAGGCCGAGGAAGTCTCGCAGATCACCGACGCCACTGAGCGTTTGTCCTACGTGGTCAAGCTCACCGAAGGCGCCGCCAACCGCACCATGGACCTGGTCGAGGAAAGCACCCCGGTGCTTAACGACCTGGCGACCGAAGCGCAGAACCTGAGTGTCGACTGGCAGCGCTTCATGCGCCGCGAAGTTGCTGCGCCGGAATTTCGTGACCTGGTCAAGCGCGTTGACAGTTTCCTGACGCACAGCGCCGAAGGTAACCGCAAGGTCTCTGGCCACCTCAATGACATTCTGCTGGCCCAGGACTATCAGGACCTGACCGGGCAGGTGATCAAGCGGGTGACCACGCTGGTGACCGAAGTCGAAAGCAATCTGCTCAAGCTCGTACTGATGGCCAGTCAGGTCGACCGTTTTGCCGGTATCGAACATGACCACCAGCAGCTACGTGCTGAAAAAGATGAAGAAAAATATCCGGCTCGGGGTGAAGGTCCGCAGATTCATGCCGATAAGCGTGAAGACGTCGTGTCCGGTCAGGACGATGTCGATGATCTGCTGTCCAGCCTGGGTTTTTGAGGAGCACGTTTAATGAGCTTCGGCGCCGATGAAGAAATCCTTCAGGATTTCCTGGTAGAAGCCGGCGAAATTCTTGAGCAACTGTCCGAGCAACTGGTCGAGCTGGAAAGCCGGCCCGACGATGCCGACCTGCTCAATGCGATCTTTCGCGGTTTCCACACTGTAAAAGGGGGCGCCGGCTTCCTCCAGCTCAACGAGCTGGTGGAGTGCTGCCATATCGCCGAGAACGTGTTCGACATTCTGCGCAAAGGTGAGCGTCGGGTCGACGCGGAACTGATGGACGTGGTGCTCGAAGCGCTCGACACGGTCAACAGCATGTTCGGCCAGGTGCGTGAACGCAGCGAAGTGACTCCGGCCACGCCCGAGCTGCTGGCGGCCTTGTCGCGCCTGGCCGAACCAGGCGCTGCGCCAGCCCCTGCCGCAGTGGTCGAGGCTGCGCCCGAGCCTGCCGCCGAGGCGGACATCACCGATACCGAATTCGAACAGCTGCTCGACTCGCTCGACGCGGTCAAGGCCGAAGCTGCCGCTGCAGAACAGCAGCTGCAGGGCGAAACCGTGAGCGGCGCAGCAGACGAGATCACCGACGCCGAGTTCGAGTCGCTGCTCGACCAGTTGCACGGCAAGGGCCAGTTCTCGGCTGAAGTCGTTGCCAGCGAGCCGGTTGCCGTTGCCGCCAGTGCGCCGGCCAGCGACGAGATCACCGACGAAGAATTCGAGTCGCTGCTGGACCAACTGCACGGCAAAGGCACCTTCCAGGCCGATGCGCTGCCGGTTGCCGCGCCTGCACAGGTCAACGCTGCACCGGCTGCCGCCAGCGGCGATGAGATCAGCGAACACGAGTTCGAAGCACTGCTCGACCAGCTGCATGGCAAAGGCAAGTTCTCTGGCGATGCCGTCACCGCCGAAGCGCCGGCTGCCGTTGCTGCGCCTGTCGCCGCCAGGCCGCAAAGCCAGCCTGTCGCCCAGCCGGCGCCCGCTGCGGTGGCCAAGCCCGCCGCGCCGGCCCGTACTCCGGCCCCGGCTGCCGAGAAGCACGTCAGCGAGGCGGAAACCACCGTGCGCGTCGACACCGCGCGCCTGGACGAGATCATGAACATGGTCGGCGAACTGGTGCTGGTGCGTAACCGCCTGGTGCGCCTGGGCCTGAACAGCGGCGACGAGGCCATGTCCAAGGCCGTGTCGAACCTCGACGTGGTCACCGCCGACCTGCAGACCGCGGTGATGAAAACCCGCATGCAGCCGATCAAGAAAGTCTTCGGCCGCTTCCCGCGCCTGGTC
Source organism: Pseudomonas sp. NPDC090233 (assembly GCF_044772285.1). NCBI lineage: Bacteria > Pseudomonadati > Pseudomonadota > Gammaproteobacteria > Pseudomonadales > Pseudomonadaceae > Pseudomonas > Pseudomonas sp. NPDC090233. The sequence goes on from NZ_JBIVYQ010000010.1 coordinate 58,553, forward strand.
CGCGACCTGGCTCGCCAGCTCAAGAAAGAGATCAACCTGGAACTGGTCGGTGAAGAGACCGACCTCGACAAGAACCTGGTCGAGGCCCTGGCTGACCCGCTGGTGCACTTGGTGCGCAACGCGGTCGACCATGGCGTCGAAATGCCGGATGAGCGTGAAGCCTCGGGCAAGGCGCGCACCGGCCGCGTGGTGCTGTCGGCCGAACAGGAAGGCGACCACATCCTGCTGTCGATTTCTGACGACGGCAAGGGCATGGACCCCAACATCCTGCGGGCCAAGGCCGTGGAAAAGGGCCTGATGGACAAGGACGCCGCCGAGCGCCTGAGCGAGTCGGACTGCTACAACCTGATCTTCGCCCCGGGCTTCTCGACCAAGACGGAAATTTCAGACGTGTCTGGCCGTGGTGTCGGCATGGACGTGGTGAAAACCAAGATTTCCCAGCTCAATGGCTCGATCAATATCTACTCGGCCAAGGGCCAGGGTTCGAAGATCGTCATCAAGGTGCCGCTGACCCTGGCGATCATGCCGACCCTGATGGTGATGCTGGGCAACCAGGCATTCGCCTTCCCACTGGTCAACGTCAACGAGATCTTCCACCTCGACCTGTCGCGCACCAACGTGGTCGACGGCCAGGAAGTGGTGATCGTGCGCGACAAGGCGCTGCCGCTGTTCTACCTCAAGCGCTGGCTGGTCCAGGGCCAGGTGCACGAAGAGCAGCACGAGGGCCATGTGGTGATTCTCTCGGTGGGTACCCAGCGTATCGGCTTCGTGGTCGACCAGCTGGTGGGCCAGGAAGAGGTGGTGATCAAGCCGCTGGGCAAGATGCTGCAGGGCACCCCGGGCATGTCCGGCGCCACCATCACCGGCGACGGTCGCATTGCGCTGATTCTCGACGTACCGAGCATGCTCAAGCGTTACGCGGCGCGGCGTATTTGATTTCGGTGGCGCGGCCTGATGGGCTGCGCCGCCTAATGGAGTGTTTATGGCAGTCAAGGTCCTGGTGGTGGATGATTCCGGTTTCTTCCGCCGCCGCGTCTCGGAAATCCTCTCGGCCGACCCGACGATCCAGGTCGTGGGTACCGCGACCAACGGCAGGGAAGCGATCGACCAGGCGCTGGCGCTCAAGCCCGATGTCATCACCATGGACTACGAAATGCCCATGATGGATGGCATCACCGCTGTGCGGCACATCATGCAGCGCTGCCCGACGCCGGTGTTGATGTTCTCCTCGCTGACCCACGAAGGCGCTCGGGTGACCCTCGATGCCTTGGACGCCGGCGCGGTGGATTACCTGCCGAAGAACTTCGAAGACATCTCGCGCAACCCGGAGAAGGTCAAGCAGATGCTGTGCGAAAAGGTGCATACCATTTCGCGCAGCAACCGCCGTTTTGGCGGTTACGCAAGCCCGGCGCCGGTCGCCGCGCCAGCACCTGCCAGCAGCGCTCCGGCCCCGGTCAGCAGCCTTGCCAGCCACGCCCCGGCGCGCGCGGCGGTGCCTGCCCGCACTGCACCAGTGGCGCCTGCACATTCGCCAGCGCCCAAGCGCAAGCCTTACAAGCTGGTGGCCATTGGTACGTCCACCGGTGGCCCGGTAGCGCTGCAACGCGTGCTGACTCAGCTGCCAGCAGGCTTCCCAGCGCCCATCGTGCTGATTCAGCACATGCCGGCGGCGTTCACCAAGGCTTTTGCCGAGCGCCTCGACAAGCTGTGCAAGATCACCGTCAAGGAAGCCGAGGACGGCGACCTGCTGCGCCCCGGTCTGGCGCTGTTGGCCCCCGGCGGCAAGCAGATGATGATCGATGGCCGCGGCACGGTGAAGATCCTGCCCGGTGACGAGCGCCTGAACTACAAACCTTGCGTGGATATTACCTTTGGTTCGGCGGCGAAATCCTACGGCGACAAGGTGCTCTCGGTGGTACTCACCGGCATGGGCGCCGATGGCCGAGAAGGCGCGCGCCTGCTCAAGCAGGGAGGCAGCACCGTGTGGGCCCAGGATGAAGCCAGCTGCGTGATCTATGGCATGCCCATGGCCATCGTCAAAGCCAACCTGGCCGATGCGGTGTACAGCCTGGATGAAATCGGCAAGCACCTGGTCGAGGCCTGCGTCTGATGGATGTCCTGAGCCTGATTGGTCTGATCCTGGCCTTCGTCGCCATCATCGGCGGCAACTTCCTCGAAGGCGGCCACGTCGGCGCGCTGATCAACGGCCCGGCGGCGCTGATCGTGCTCGGCGGCACCCTGGCGGCGGCGTTGCTGCAGTCGCCGCTGTCGTCGTTCAAGCGTGCCATGCAGATTGCACGCTGGATCATCTTCCCGCCACGGGTCGACCTGGCCGGTGGCATCGACCGGGTAGTGAACTGGAGCCTGACGGCGCGCAAGGAAGGCCTGCTGGGCCTGGAAGGCGTGGCCGATGGCGAGCCCGACCCGTATGCCCGCAAGGGCTTGCAGCTGCTGGTCGACGGCGCCGAGCCCGAGGCCATCCGCAGCATTCTCGAAGTCGACTTCCTGACCCAGGAAGGCCGCGATATCCAGGCCGCCAAGGTGTTCGAAAGCATGGGCGGCTATGCGCCGACCATCGGCATCATCGGTGCGGTAATGGGCCTGATCCACGTGATGGGCAACCTGGCCGACCCGTCGCAGCTGGGCAACGGCATCGCCGTGGCCTTCGTCGCCACCATCTACGGGGTGGCCAGCGCCAACCTGATCCTGCTGCCGGTCGCCAACAAGCTCAAGGCCATCGTCATGCGCCAGTCGCGCTACCGCGAGATGCTGCTTGAAGGCCTGTTGTCGATTGCCGAGGGTGAAAACCCGCGCTCGATCGAGCTGAAGCTGCAAGGCTTCATGGAGTAACCCATGCGTCGCCGTCGCCATACCGAGGAACACGAAAATCACGAACGCTGGCTGGTGTCGTACGCCGACTTCATCACCTTGCTGTTCGCCTTTTTCGTGGTCATGTACTCGATTTCGTCGATCAACGAGGGCAAGTACAAGGTCATTTCGCAAGCGCTGCTGGGGGTGTTCAACGACCCGGAGCGGAGCATGAAGCCAATCCCCATCGGCGATGAGCAGCCGCTCAGCGTCAAGCCGGCCGAGCCGTTGATCAAGGACAGCGAACAGACTGACGCGGGCCTGGCGCAGAGCAGCGTCGACCCGCTGAAAGCCATCAGTGACGACGTGCGCGATGCCTTTGGCGACCTGATCAAGTCTGACCAGATGACGGTTCGCGGCAACGAGTTGTGGGTGGAAATCGAGCTCAACTCTTCGTTGCTGTTTGGTAGCGGCGATGCGATGCCCAGTGACAAGGCGTTCGACATCATCGAGAAGGTGGCGAACATACTCAAACCGTTCGCCAACCCGGTGCACGTCGAAGGCTTCACCGACAACCTGCCGATCCGCACCGCGCAATACCCGACCAACTGGGAGCTGTCTTCGGCGCGGGCGGCAAGCATCGTCCGCCTGCTGGCGATGGAAGGGGTGAATCCGGCGCGCATGGCGTCGGTCGGGTACGGCGAATACCAGCCGCTGGCCAGCAACGACACCGCCGAGGGCCGCGCGCGCAACCGCCGGGTGGTGCTGGTGATTTCCCGCAACCTCGAAGTGCGCCGCAGCCTCACGGGCTCCGGCACTGCCAATGCCAGCCCGGACGCCGCGCTGCGTCGGGCTGGCACACAAAGTGCACCGGCAACGCCAGCAATGGGGGCGGGGCAGTAACTCGTCAATTCTCTGTCACCGCTACCCTGCGGCATCAACGAGTCAAGAGTTGTCCTATGAGAGTCTGGGCAGTAGCCAATCAAAAAGGCGGGGTCGGCAAGACCACCACCACTATCGCCTTGGCCGGCCTGCTGGCTGAGGCGGGCAAGCGCGTGGTCGTCGTCGACCTCGACCCGCATGGCTCGATGACCAGCTATTTCGGGCACAACCCCGATGCCCTGGAGCACAGCTGCTACGACCTGTTCCTGCACAAGGGCCAGGTGCCGGAAGGTTTGCCTGGGCAGCTGTTGTTGCCGACCAGCCACGAGCGTATCTCGCTGCTGCCGTCGAGCACCGCATTGGCGGTGCTGGAGCGTCAGTCGCCCGGGCAGAGTGGCCTGGGCCTGGTGATCGCCAAGAGTCTGGCGCAGCTGTGGCAGGATTTCGACTTCGCCCTGATCGACAGCCCGCCGTTGCTCGGTGTGTTGATGGTCAATGCCCTGGCCGCCAGCCAGCAGCTGGTGGTGCCGGTGCAGACCGAGTTCCTCGCGGTAAAAGGCCTGGAACGCATGATCGGCACCCTGGCCATGGTCAACCGTTCGCGCAAGCAGGCCTTGCCGTATCAGATCGTGCCGACCCTCTTCGACCGCCGTACGCAAGCCTCGCTGGGCACGCTCAAGGTTTTGCGTGATACCTATGAACATCAGGTGTGGCAGGGCTATATCCCGGTCGATACGCGCCTGCGCGATGCCAGCCGCAGCGGTGTCACGCCGTCGCAGTTCGACGGCAAGAGCCGTGGGGTGATCGCTTACCGGGCGCTGCTCAAACACCTGCTCACTTACAAGACTGCCGTGCAGGTGGCGTCATGACGATCAAGACCGGCAGCCGGCCGCAATTGGCCCTGCAGTCCTACCTCGATGGCCTGCTGCAGGAGGCTACCGAAGCCGAGGATCTTCTCGACTTGCCATCGCCGGCTGCCCGCGACGAATTCGCCGACGCGGTGCGTGAAGAACAGGCCCGCGACGCCCGCCAGCACGCCGAAGCGCCTGTCAGCGCTCCAGCGCCAAGGCCTTTTGCTGAGCCGCAATTGAAAGTGCTGCCCACCGTACTGCCGGTCGAAGAACCGGTGGTTGCGGTGGTCGAGGCCGAGGTGGTGGCCGAAGCCAGCATCCCGGTGCTGGCCGAAATCCAGGCGCCCGAACCGGTTGCGCCGCTGGTCGAGGTGCACCTGCCTGCGCCGAACGTGCCGGCCCCGCCAGCCACGGTCGATGGCCGGCCGCTGTGGGCGGCCGAGCCGTTCGAGTGCCTGCTGTTCGACGTCGCCGGGCTGACGTTGGCGGTACCGCTGGTGTGCCTGGGCTCGATCTACAGCCTGGAAGGTCAGGAGCTGACACCACTGTTCGGCCAGCCGGACTGGTTCCTCGGCATTCTGACCTGCCAGGCGGGCAACCTGAAGGTGCTGGACACCGCGCGCTGGGTGATGCCCGACCGTTACCGGGACGACTTCCGCCAGGGCCTGAACTACGTGATTTCCGTGCAGGGCTACGAATGGGGCCTGGCCGTGCATCAGGTCAGCCGCTCGCTGCGCCTGGACCCGGCCGAAATCAAGTGGCGCAGCCAGCGTGGCCAGCGCCCGTGGCTGGCCGGCACGGTCATCGAACACATGTGTGCACTGCTCGACGTCGCCGAATTGGCCGAGCTGATCGCCAGTGGCGCGGTCAAGCAGCTGCACGCCAACCACAAATAACTGCGAACACACCGCCAATGGCGGATTTTGAGGGCTAGGGGAATGAAAAAGTCGTCTGCACAGGGTTCAGAAGATCCGATCCTGCAATGGGTAACCTTCCGTCTGGACAACGAGTCCTACGGCATCAACGTGATGCAGGTGCAGGAAGTGCTGCGCTACACCGAGATCGCTCCGGTGCCGGGCGCGCCGAGCTACGTGCTGGGCATCATCAACCTGCGCGGCAACGTGGTGACGGTGATCGACACCCGCCAGCGCTTCGGCCTGATGCCGTCGGACGTGACCGATAACACCCGTATCGTCATCATCGAGGCCGACAAGCAAGTGGTTGGCATCCTGGTCGACAGCGTGGCCGAGGTGGTCTATCTGCGCCAGTCGGAGATCGAGACCGCGCCGAACGTCGGCAACGAAGAATCGGCCAAGTTCATCCAGGGCGTGTGCAACAAGAACGGCGAGTTGCTGATCCTGGTCGAGCTGGACAAGATGATGACCGAGGAAGAGTGGTCCGAGCTGGAGAACATCTGAGTTGATCTTCGAGGTTGCTGTCATCTTCCTGGCGCTGCTGTGGGCAGTGAGCCTGTGGTTTTTCCTCAACTACAGCAAACGCCAGCGCGAACTGGCCGCGCAGCAGGCCGTGGGTGATGCGCTGCGCGACCAGCGCATCAAGGATTTGGCCAAGCGCCTGGATGACTACCAGAACGGCACCGTGCGCATGGGTGAGGCCATCCATGAGCTGCGTGCGGCGGTGGCCAGCGTGCCAGACCGCCTGGAGCGCCTGGAACAGCGCGACCCCAGCAGCGTCACCTTCAGCCAGGCGGCCAGATTGGTGGGCATGGGCGCCAGCGTGTCGGAGTTGACCGAAAGCTGCGGCCTGACCCAGGCAGAGGCGGAGTTGATGAGCAAGTTGCATCGAGCCGACTGAGAGTAGAGCCACGCGTGCGCGGCTCGCCTCCGACCCTCAATGTCAGGTGTGCACCCATGACTGGGTACCGCCAATCTGCGCTACCCGGCTAAGTGGGAAGCCGTGGTCGAACGCTACCAGCATGGCTTCAGGTGTAGCGATGTAGCGCCTGTTCAGCATCTTGATGCCGTGCAGGTTCCACAACTGGCGCAACTGTGCCAGGGCTGGCAAGTGACGGTCGATCATGTCGCTGAGCAGTTGCGGGCCGGTGAGACGGCTCAGGGTCTTGGCATACCGGCCGAACGCCTCAGGGTCTTCCAACTGGCTTGGCTTACTCAAGTAGAAATCCGGCTCTGCCAGCCAGCGTTCGTTCATCTCGGCGCTGATGGCCAGAAGCGTTGGGTTGCCTGCCTGGCTGCCGATGATGCTGTTGTTGAACAGCCCATTCATACCCAGGGTTTCGTTGGAGACAGGGTAAGGCAGCAGTAGCCCGTCAGCGCTGCACGGCAGGCGCAGATCGGCGATGACTCGGCCGGCGAGCCCTGCACGTTCGCCTTGGGGAAATTCACCAGGCGTCAGCAGGTGGTCATCGAGGTCCATATAAAGGCCGCCTTCGTGATACAGCAGGTGGTAGCGCAGCACATCCGACGCCGATGCATAGTTGCGGGCCATACCACCATTGCCATCGATCGCTGCCTGATACTGAGCATGGCCGGGCGTTTGCCGGAAGCTTTCGAACAACGGCTGATCCTCCAGCGTGAGGACTTGCAGGCTGGGCGCGTGCTGACTCAGCAGGCGCAGGTTCTGTTGGTAGGCTTCGGCGCTGGCGTTGCTCAGGTAGAGTCGAAGCGTCCAGGGGGTACCGTCGACCAGCGCTGCGTTCCTGCCGATGTTTTCCAATAGAGGCGTGCCCATGACTTTGTCGCCCACCCAGATCCCCGAGATGAGCGTGGGCACATCAGTGGCTTCTTCGGCGGCTGGTAGTCGCAGGTCGACAGGCAAATGCAGATCGATACCCAGGGCACGGAGGGTGGCCATGCGCGTCTGGTCGCTGACTTCACGTTCGGCGCTGACCGGCAGTAAGTTTCTGGCGTTGAGTGAGGCCCGGTAGTAAGTGGGCGTCACGCTGTTCGCTTGTTCTGCTGAAAGGAACGCGTCCGCTTCCACGTCGTAGATGACATCGACGAGGTAGCCGTCTATCGAAGCACCCAGCGTATCGGGTTCTGGGGTGTATTTGGGGACCCGTTGCACGGCGTCCGCGGTTGCCTGGTCGGCCCCAGGCAAGGGTTCGATCCTGTTATCCCGAACGAAAAAGTCCGCGCCTTCCGGCTCTGCGAAATGAAAAGGTTCCAGGGGGCTCAGCGGGTAGCCCATGCGGCCATGGATTTCGCGGGGGGCTACGAAACCGTTGCGCCTGAAGCGAAACAGCAACGACCGCTCGCCGGCCACCGCGTGTGCCAGCGGCGCGGCGTTGAGCAGGCCGTAGACACTGTCGCTGACCCCGGCGGCATTTTGTTCCGCTGTCTTGCCGTTGATGGCCTGATCCAGCCCCAGGCCAAACTGGGCCACGCCGCCGACGGCGAAGACGATGGCCAGTTCGGGTACCACCAGCGCCAATGGCGCCAGCAGGTTGCAAGCCGAGCGCAGGTAACCGAGCCAGCGGGCCTTTTCCACCTCGCTGGCAGTGGTGATCAGCGCGTCGGCATCGCGATAGCTGCGTTGGCGCTGTCGTTCGGCCAGCGCCTGGAACAGGTCGCCGGAGATTGGCGGGCTGTACTTGGCGGCCTTGTAGTCGATATAGGTGGCGGGCTTCCAGACACCCTCGGTGGTGAACCCCGGGCGATCAGACGACAGGTGATTGCGCTTGGGGTACGCTGCCAGGCCCTCAAGCGCCGTGTGCAGGCCGCTGTAGCTGAGCCCGTCGGCGCGCTCGTCAACCGGGAAGTGAGCCTCCAGAACCAGGCGCTTGTCTGCCTTCTTGAGTTGCTTGGCGAACCATTGTTTGAGTGCCTCTTGCGTGTCGAACTCATGCAGAGGCGAGGTGTTGCCGGGTATGTACAACAGCGTCAGGTCGTTGGCGCTGTCCTTGAAACAGATCAGATCGGTTGCCGCATAGCCATACACGTTCAGCGGCCAGGCCTGCACGCCAGCGGCGTCGGCTGTCAGCCCAGCGGCTCGCCATGCCAGCAACGCTGCGTCGCGGCTCAGGCTGCCCTCGGCGACCTGCTTGTTGCAGGCCGCGATAAAGTTGACCCGCTCGCATACGCTGTGATCGTGCGTGTGGTCCTGCCAGTAGCGGTCAAGCATGTTTTTGTAGACGCTGTGAAAATCCAGGTTCCAGATGAATTTCTGCAAGGTTTCGGCGGCTATCGGAACATGGGTTTCGTTGCTGTAGCGTTGCACAGGCTCGCGCCGGAAAAGGCCATTGAACACTTCGTAGCCGGCGCCGTTGGTCAGCGTGTCGGGCGTTTGCAAGCGATCGACGATGTGCATCGTGCCGGGCAAGTGGCCGGCCCAGGGCTCGTGCAGCAAGTCGCCGACCAGGTTGTTGTCGCTCTCGCCTTGCCAGTTGCCGAGCAGTGCTTCGGTCAGGGTAATGCGCTGGGCCACTACCGCATTCCAGCCGCCTTGGCCGTCGCCTTGGTAGTGGAGCGTCACTACATCGGTGTGTTCGATGTCCAGCTTCACGCCTTGTTGGGCGCTCCAGCGCTCAATGGCCTGGTTTGCCGCCTGGTCCGGGCGAGGAAAGTGGGCCAGGTGGGCGCGAACGAAGTCCACGCCTGCGTTCTGGAGGTAGGGAATGCTCATGAGGTCACCCGCGTTGTTGGAGAGTGACCACTGTGCGTAGCGCTGACGACCAGGCTGCGGTATTTATCTAGCGCCGTGCCTGGCCGCCCGCGTGAACAGGCTCAAACGTTCAGCTCCTCAGCCCAACTGTGGGCGCTTCCGGTACGGGCTACGAGATCAAGCGGGGCGTATTCGCGCAGGACCTTGTTGAAGCGTGAGAGATCAAAAACGCTGTGCAAGTCGAAGAGCGGTGAAACCAGCAGGGAACAGCACTCGCGCAGTTGCCTGAGCGCCGGCAGCTCGGTATCGATGACGGCGTTGAGGACACCAGGGCCGGTCATCAGGCTCAGTTTGCGCGAATAGTCGAGAAAGGCGGCGGACGGCAGCTGTCGACTCGGGCGGCGGGCGTAGAAGCCTGGGTCCAATTCGAAGCGCCGAAGAATCTCGTTCGAGACCGCTTCCAGCGTTGGGTTCTGTGGGTGGCTGCCAATCATGCTGTTGTTGTACTTGATGTACATGCCCAAGCGGTCATTGGAAACCGGTGGTGCCAGTATCAGGTCATTGGGTGATGCCTTGAGCGGTATTCGCTCCAGAGGTGAGATGACCTGGTTTGTGCTGATGGGCAGCAGGCGGTCATCGGCATCCAGATACAGACCACCCTGGCTGTTGAGCAATCGGTAACGCAGGATGTCGCAGGCTGAAGCCGCGTTTCTGCGGGCGCTGTCGTCCTCACTGATTGCAGTCCGATACTGCGGGAAATAAGGCGATTGTTTGAATTCCTGGAAGAAGCCTTGATCTTCCAGCGGCATGATAAAGGCGCCAGGGGCGTGCTTGCGCAGCAAAACGATGTTGTGCAGGTAACTGGCCTGGTTCTGCCGGGACAGGTAGATCTGGTAGCGGTAGCGGCTGATGCGCAAAATCTCGGCGTTGTGCGCCAATGCCTCGAGGTAGGTGCCGCTCAACAGGCGTTCACCCAGCCAGACGCTATGCACCACGGCAGGGATCGGCGTGCGTTCCAGCGATGCGAACGCGTCGAAGGTCACCGGCAATTGCAGGTCGATGCCCAAGGCCTTCAAGGTTGCCATCCGTTGCGCCAGCGAGGCCACTCGGCTGCCGGTCGACGGCACCAGGGCATGGGGATTGCTGGCATTGAGCTCCCAGCGGGGCGGGTCGAGCGAAGCCATTTCGCTCGAACGCACGAAGCGGTCAGCGGTGAACTCGTACGCTACCCAATCAGCCACCACGCCATGGTCGGTCTGCAACCAGGCCATGAAGCGATGATTCAGGCGGTGGTCGATGCGGGTGACGACTATAGCCATGTTGTCCGCAGAGATGACCGGTGCCTCACGAAAACTCAGTTCTGCAGCGTCGATTTCTACGTCCGGCACGATCGGCGCGGCGCCTACCGCATCGTCCAGAACCTCTTGCAGGCGCCAGGCGCTGAAAAAACCCGGCCGAGCGTAACGAAACACTGTCGTTGGCGGGGCAAGGCGGGCAGCGGGCGCTGAGGCCAGGGCGTTGAGCAAGCCATACACCTGGGTGCTCACGCCTTGCTCCTTGATGCTGACGCTTTTGCCATTGACGGCGGCATCCAGGCCCAGACTGAACTGCGCCAAACCGCCGATCACCAGCAGGGGTGCGAGTTCGGGCAATACAATGACCAGTGGCGCCAGAAGCGTGGTGGCGATGTTCAGGTAATGGCTCCAGGTTTGCTGGCGGATGTCTGCGTTACTGATGATCTGCTGCGCCGAATCTGCGTAGCTCCTGTGTTTTTGGCGTTGGGCCAGCGCGTGGAACAGATCGCCGGTGATACGCGGGTTGTAGGTGTGCGGGCGGTAGTCGACGATGTGCTGCGGGTCCCACACGCCACTGGTGGCAAAGCCCGGACGATCCGTACTCAAGTGGTGCGGGGCGGGGTAGAGCCCCAAGCCTTCGAGCGCGGTGCGCAGGCCGCTGAAGTCCAGGCCGTCTGGCCAGTCGGCACGGGCGAAGTGGGTCAGGAGTACCTCGCGAATGGCAGGGTCGCGGCATTGTTCGGCAAACCAGCGTTTCATGGCGGCTTCATTGTCGAACTCATGCAGCGGCGAACTGTTGCCCGGAATGTAAAGCAGCATGAGCGGACTTGAGGAACGTTTGAGCTGCAGGATGCTGGTCGATGTGTATCCGTACACGTTCAACATCGACAGCTCAAGGTCGCCCGCATCGACCAGACCGGCTGCACGCCAGATAAGGTCACGGCCTTCTTCGGACAGGATCTGGTCGTGCACCTGGCGGTTGCAGGCCTGGATGAAGGCGATTTTCAGCGCCTGCTGGTAGGGCGCCTCGCTTCGAGCCCAGTAAGCATCGAGACTGGCAGTAAACTGGGTGCGCAGATCCTGATGGGCGATGAATTCCTGCAGGGCCTCGGCGCGGATAGGCACACGTGTATCCGGGGCATAACGGGAAGGCTGGGTGCGCCGGTAAAGGCCGTTGAAAATCAGATAAGGAGAGGCATTGGAGATCACGCTCGCTGGCTTCAGGCGGTCAACCAGCGTGAATGCCAGTGTCGGCACGCTGCCGGCCCAGTCGCCAAAGTGGAAGTTGCTGATGCCGTGGGCGGTTTCACCTCGCCAGTTGGCGAGGAACGCTTCGACCAGGTTCATTTTTCCGGTGATCACCGCGTTGTTTCGCACAACGCCACCCGGCTGCAATTCGACCTGATAGTGAAAGGTGATCACGTCGAGTTGCAACGGCGATTCGGTAATGCCCTGGGTGGCGAGCCAGGCGCTCAGCTTTGTCTCGGCGGTCTGGTCGGGGCGAGGGAAGGCGTTCAACGCCTGACGGATTGGCGCAGGTGTGGCGTCGGGGAGTTGCTGCATGGCGGATACCGGGTTGGATTGGACGCTTGCAGCATGAGCAGGCGCAACCACGCGCGGTGTTATATAGCGCTGCCTTTGTCCTGTGCGGGTGAAACGACGTCGCTGGTCAGCAAAGCGCTGGCCGGTGTGATGTCCCTGACGGGCGCTACCTGATCGCTGAAGCCCTGGGGGGCTTTGCCGCGCAACCGCCAGGCGAAGGCGATGATTTCGGCGATGGTCAGGTACAAGGCTTCGGGAATCTGATCACCCAATTCCAGACGTGCCAGCAGGCTGACCAGCTCGGCGTTTTCATAGATCGGCACCTCATGCTCGCGGGCCAGGGCCAGAATGGCTTCGGCCAGTTCCTCGTCACCTTTGGCGGTGAGGGTAGGGGCCTGCTGGCCGTCGTAGTTCAGGGCGATGGCCTGACGGGGAGGTTTGTCGATCATGCGGTCTCGTCTACCCAGCGTTGTTCCACCCGCGTGCGCGGGCCCTGTGGCGGGATGCCAGGGTGGCATTCCAGGTCGCCGACATCCAGGCCGCGGGCCAACAGACGCTCGCGCAGTTGGCCAAGCTGGCTGTCAATGAGCCGCGCCGTTTGCTCACGCTCGGCCCACAGCTGCCCGGTTAGACGCCCCTGGGCCAATTGTGCCTGCACTTGCAACGGCCCCAGCGGCGCCAGGTCGAAGGCCAGGTCGATGCGCCACAGTGCCTGCGGAGCGTCTTGCGGCTCGCGCCGTCGTTCGGCCTGCTGCTGAGGGGTTTCTTCACGCTGCAGTTTGACCTGCAGCGGGATGAACTCCTGGCCGTGGCGTACCGGGATCTCGGTCTGCCAGGTGGTTTGCAGGTTACCGTTATCCAGTGTGCCGGACTGCTGCAGGCTGCTCAGGGCGTGGCTCTGCAGGCGTGAAATGGCGGCGGCGGCCAGGCGCAGCAGCTGCTGCAGATCACCTTCGTTTTCCATGGCCTGCAGCAGCCGTGAGGGCAGCGGGAATGCGCCCGGGGCGGTCTTTGGGCTGACCCGGTCGAGCATGCCCAACGCACTGCGGGCCATGGCCGGCAGGGCCTGGGCGAGGGTGGCGGACGCGACCATCGGGCTTGGCGCGTTCGCTGAGGCTTGGGCGACCAGCCTGACCAACTGTGCCTTGAGGTCCGTGGCTACGCTGGCGCCAAGGCCGCCCATCAGCTTGGCCTCAAGGAAGGCACCGCTGTTGTTGAGGGCCTGGGCGAGTGCTTTGCCATCGCTGAGTTGACGGGCATCCGAAAGCCCAGCCAGCAGGCTGTTGGCGGTGCTGCGCAGTTCGCCGTCGTTGGCTGGGTTGCTGGCGATCTGTTGAAGGGCATTGAGCAGGCCGGGCAGGGACGCCTGACGGCCTTGCTGAGTGAGCAACTGCTGAGCGATGTTCAACTGTTCCTGGCGACCGCTGAGGGGTACGAAGCGCAGTGACTGATCGCCCTGTACCAGGGCGCTGAGCAGGCTGCCGATTGGCAGCGGGCGCGGGCTGTCGATGGTCAGGATGGCGCCGGCCTGGGCACTGTTGAGCAGGCTGACCAGGGAGCGGAAGCTGGCGCCGTCACCCGGCAGCGCTTGGTTGGTCAGCACTTTGCCTTGCAGCAGGGTGCCGACCGGCACTTTGCTGGTGTCTAGCTGGGTGAGGGTGGTGACGTTACTGGCGTTGGCCTGCTGAACCATGACCGCCAGGCGGTTGCTCTGCGGCTGGCTGACGGTGATCTGGCTACCTTGTGGCAGGGGTTGGCTGGTCGTGGCCTGCAGTTGGGTCTGGTTACCGTTGGCCTGCATCAGCCGCAGCACCAGCTGAAACTCGCTACCCGCCTGGCGCAGCGTCAACACTTCGGCTTGCGCGGTTTCACCCGGTTTGAGCAACCCGGGTTGCGCTTGCGTCAGGTTCAGCAGTTCACCCGTCAGCGCGGCCTTGATCGCCTGCGGATTGATGACGGTTTGTGCGCCGAGACTATTGATTTCAGTCATGATTGTATACAACCTGTGGGGCCAAGCCTCTTGGCAGCGTGTCAGCGCATGTAATAATGCCCGCCGTTCGCCACTGCCAGTATAACGGCAGCGCGGGGGACGACTTGAGAAGCATATAGATAAGGCGAAACCGTGACCCTTCACCTCCAAGCCGTGGGCCTGGCCTGCGAGCGCGACTGGCGCCTGTTGTTCGAGCACCTCGATTTCGAGCTGCGGCCCGGCGACATGCTGCAGATCAGCGGCCCCAACGGCAGTGGCAAGACCAGCCTGCTGCGTTTGCTGGCCGGTTTGATGCAGCCGACCGCCGGGCAGATCCTGCTGGGCGGTCAGCCTCTGGCCGAGCAGCGCCACGCCCTGGCCACTATGTTGCTGTGGATCGGCCACGCCGCCGGCATCAAGGACCTGCTTACCGCAGAAGAGAATCTCACCTGGCTCTGCGCCTTGCACCAGCCTGCGACTGGCGAGGCGATCTGGGCGGCGCTGGCGGCCGTCGGCCTGCGCGGTTTCGAAGACGTTCCCTGCCACACCCTGTCTGCCGGCCAGCAACGCCGGGTTGCACTCGCTCGGTTGTATCTGGACAGCCCGCCGCTGTGGATTCTCGACGAACCCTTCACCGCCCTTGACAAGCAGGGCGTGGCCCAACTCGAAGCGCACCTGGCGGCCCATTGCGAGCAGGGTGGCACGGTGGTGCTGACTACCCACCACACCTTGGGCCGCAAGCCCTCTGGCTACCGTGAATTGAACCTGGGGCAGTGGGCGGCATGAGCGTATTCATCCTGTTGCTGCGCCGCGAGGCGCGCCTGTTGTTCCGCCGCCCGGCCGAGCTGGCCAATCCGCTGGTGTTCTTCGCCATCGTCGTTGCATTGTTCCCGCTGGCGGTTGGGCCGGAAAGCCAATTGTTGCAAACCTTGTCACCTGGACTGGTCTGGGTAGCGGCCTTGCTGGCCGTGCTGCTGTCGCTCGACGGCCTGTTTCGCAGCGATTTCGAGGACGGCTCGCTGGAGCAGTGGATGCTGTCGCCACATCCGTTGGCCTTGCTGGTGCTGGCCAAGGTGTTGGCACACTGGATCTTTTCCGGGCTGGCGCTGGTATTGTTGGCGCCACTGCTGGCGCTGATGCTGGGGTTGCCGAGCCATTGCCTGCCGGTGCTGCTCGGCTCGCTGCTGCTGGGCACCCCGGTGCTGAGCCTGCTGGGTGCGGTCGGCGCGGCGCTGACCGTTGGCCTCAAGCGTGGCGGCCTGCTGCTGGCGTTGCTGATTCTGCCGTTGTATATCCCTGTATTGATCCTGGGCAGTGGTGCGTTGCAGGCGGCATTGCAGAATATGCCGGCCACCGGCCATCTGCTCTGGCTGGCCAGCCTCACGGCCCTTGCGGTCACCCTGGCACCCTTTGCGATAGCGGCCGGCCTGAAGATCAGCGTCGGCGAATAACGAGTCCTGGGCTATCAAGCCCGGCAAATACCCTGGATGTACCCTGATGAAAATAAGTTGGACGTGGTTCCACAAGCTGGGCTCCCCGAAATGGTTCTATGCCATCAGTGGCCGCATGCTGCCGTGGCTGGCCGTCTCCGCCATCCTGCTGCTGGTCACCGGGGTGGTCTGGGGCCTGGCCTTTGCCCCTGAGGATTACCAGCAGGGCAACAGTTTCCGCATCATCTATATCCACGTGCCGGCGGCGATGCTCGCGCAGTCCTGCTACGTGCTGCTGGCGGTGGCCGGGGTGGTGGGGCTGGTGTGGAAGATGAAGCTGGCCGACGTCGCCTTGCAATGCGCAGCGCCTATCGGCGCCTGGATGACTGCCGTGGCGCTGGTCACCGGTGCCATCTGGGGCAAGCCGACCTGGGGCAGCTGGTGGGTGTGGGACGCACGCCTGACCTCGATGCTGATCCTGCTGTTCCTGTACTTCGGCATCATTGCCCTGGGCCAGGCGATCAGTAACCGCGACAGCGCGGCCAAGGCCTGTGCGGTGCTAGCCATCGTCGGGGTGATCAACATCCCGATCATCAAGTTTTCGGTGGAGTGGTGGAACACCCTGCACCAGGGCGCCACCTTCACCCTGACCGAAAAGCCGGCGATGCCCGCCGAGATGTGGCTGCCGCTGCTGTGCACGGCGCTGGGTTTCTATTGTTTCTTTGGCGCCGTGCTGCTGCTGCGCATGCGCCTTGAAGTACTCAAGCGCGAAGCGCGTGCCAGCTGGGTCAAAGAAGAAGTGATGAACAGCCTGGGTCGGAGGGCCGCGTGATGAGCTTTTCTTCATTCGGCGATTTCCTCGCCATGGGCCACCATGGCCTGTACGTCTGGTCGGCCTATGGCATCTGCCTGGCGGTGCTGGCGGTCAATGTCGCCGCGCCCTTGCTGGCCCGCCGTCGCTACCTGCAAGAAGAGGCGCGCCGTTTGCGCCGGGAGAACAACCTGTGAATCCGCAGCGCAAGAAACGCCTGTTCCTGATCCTCGGCCTGCTGGCCGGGGTCGCGGTGGCCGTCGGCTTTGCCCTGAGCGCCCTGCAACAGAACATCAACCTGTTCTACACCCCGACGCAGATCGCCAATGGCGAGGCGCCGCTGGACACCCGCATTCGCGCTGGCGGCATGGTCGAGAAGGGCTCGCTGCAACGCTCGGGCGATTCGCTCGACGTGCGCTTCGTGGTCACCGATTTCAACAAATCGGTGCCGATCACCTACCGTGGCATACTGCCCGACCTGTTCCGCGAAGGGCAGGGCATCGTCGCCCTGGGCAAGCTCAATGCCGAGGGCGTGGTGGTGGCCGATGAGGTGCTGGCCAAGCACGATGAGAAATACATGCCGCCAGAGGTCACCAAGGCCCTGAAAGAGAGCGGCCAGGCGGAGGCCAAGCCATGAACGCCGCTTTGGTAATCCCCGAACTTGGCCAGTTGGCGATGATCCTGGCGATCTGCTTCGCCGTCGTGCAGGCCACGGTGCCGCTGCTCGGCGCCTGGCGCGGTGACAGCCTGTGGATGAGCCTGGCGCGCCCGGCGGCCTGGGGGCAGTTTGCCTTTCTAGCCTTCGCCTTCGCCTGCCTCACCCACGCTTTCATGACCGACAACTTCTCGGTCGCCTATGTGGCCAGCAACTCCAACAGCGCCTTGCCCTGGTACTACAAGTTCAGCGCCGTGTGGGGCGCGCATGAAGGCTCGTTGCTGCTGTGGGCGCTGATCCTCGGCGGTTGGACATTTGCCGTGTCGGTATTCTCGCGGCAGTTGCCGCAAGTGATGCTGGCGCGAGTGCTGGCGGTGATGGGCATGATCAGCGTTGGCTTCCTGAGCTTCCTCATCATTACTTCAAACCCGTTCCAGCGCCTGTTGCCACAAGTGCCAACCGATGGCCGCGACCTCAACCCACTGCTGCAGGACTTCGGCCTGATCGTTCACCCGCCGATGCTGTACATGGGCTACGTGGGCTTCTCGGTGGCCTTCGCCTTCGCCATCGCCGCGCTATTGGGTGGGCGCCTGGATGCCGCCTGGGCACGCTGGTCGCGACCCTGGACCATCGTCGCCTGGGCGTTTCTCGGCGTGGGCATCACCCTGGGCTCCTGGTGGGCCTACTACGAACTCGGCTGGGGCGGCTGGTGGTTCTGGGACCCGGTGGAAAACGCCTCGTTCATGCCCTGGCTGGTGGGCACCGCGCTGATCCACTCACTGGCAGTGACGGAAAAACGCGGGGTGTTCAAAAGCTGGACCGTGCTGCTGGCCATCGCCGCCTTCTCGCTGAGCCTGCTGGGGACCTTCCTGGTGCGTTCCGGCGTGCTGACCTCGGTACACGCTTTCGCCGCAGACCCGTCGCGCGGCGTATTCATCCTCATCTTCCTGCTGTTCGTGGTGGGTGGTTCGTTAACCCTGTTCGCCCTGCGCGCTCCGGTGGTGAAGAGCCAGGTCGGCTTTGCCCTGTGGTCGCGCGAGACGTTGCTGCTGGCCAACAACCTGGTGCTGGTGGTGGCGGCGTCGATGATCCTGCTCGGCACGCTCTACCCGCTGGTGCTCGATGCCCTGACCGGAGCCAAGCTGTCGGTCGGCCCGCCGTACTTCGACGCGCTGTTCCTGCCGCTGATGGCGCTGCTGATGATCGTCCTCGGTGTCGGCGTGGTCGTGCGTTGGAAGGACACACCCGGCAAATGGCTGGCCAGCATGCTGACCCCGGTGCTGATCGGCAGCGCGGTGCTGGCGCCGGTAGCTGGTTTCATCGTCGACGATTTCGACTGGCCAACGCTCACCGCCTTCGCCCTGGCCGCCTGGGTGGTGCTCAGTGGCCTGCGCGACATATTTGACAAGACCCGCCACAAAGGCCTGGCCAAAGGCGTGCGCGGCCTCTCCCGCAGCTACTGGGGCATGCAGCTGGCGCACCTGGGCCTGGCGGTGTGTGCCCTGGGCGTGGTGCTGTCGAGCAACAACAGCGCCGAGCGCGACCTGCGTCTGGCCCCGGGCGAAAGCGTGGAACTGGGCGGTTACCAGTTCCTGTTCCAGGGCGCCAAGCACTTCGAAGGCCCAAATTTCATTTCCGACAAAGGCACCATCGTGGTCAGCCGCGACGGCCGTGAAGTGACCACGCTGCATCCGGAGAAGCGCCTGTACACGGTGCAACAGTCGATGATGACCGAGGCTGGCATCGATGCCGGCTTCACCCGCGACCTGTACGTCGCCCTCGGCGAGCCGCTGGACAACGGCGCCTGGGCCGTGCGCGTGCATATCAAGCCTTACGTTCGCTGGATCTGGCTGGGCGGTCTGCTGACCGGCCTGGGCGGTTTGCTGGCGGCCTTCGACCGGCGCTACCGCGTCAAGGTCAAGACCCGGGTGCGTGATGTCCTGGGCGTATCTGGAGCAGCTGCATGAAGCGTTGGATCATGGTGGTGCCTTTGGCGGTATTTCTGCTGATGGCGGTCTTCCTCTACAAAGGGCTGTTCCTCAAGCCCGACGAGCTGCCTTCGGCAATGATCGGCAAGCCGTTCCCGGCGTTTTCCCTGGCCTCGACCCAGGGCGACCGCACCCTGACCCAGGCCGACTTGCAGGGCCGCCCGGCGCTGGTCAACGTGTGGGCCACCTGGTGCCCGTCGTGCAAGGTCGAGCACCCGTACCTCAATCAGCTGGCCCAGCAGGGCGTGGTGATCTATGGCATCAACTACAAAGACGACAATGCCGCAGCGGTGAAGTGGCTGGCCGATTTCCACAACCCGTACCAGTTGGACATCCGTGACGAGCAGGGCAGCCTGGGCCTGGACCTGGGCGTGTACGGCGCGCCGGAAACCTTCCTGATCGACGCCAAAGGCATCATTCGCTACAAGCACGTCGGCATCGTCGATGCCACGGTGTGGCGCGAGCAGCTGGCGCCGCTGTATCAGGGCCTGGTCGACGAGGCCAAGCCATGAAGCGCTGGCTTGCAGCCGCCGTGCTCGGTTTGAGCCTGGCTGGCATGGCCCGGGCGGCCATCGATACCTACCAGTTCCGCGACGACGCCGAGCGTGAGCGTTATCAGCAACTGACCAAGGAACTGCGCTGCCCCAAGTGCCAGAACCAGGACATCGCCGATTCCAACGCACCGATCGCCGCCGACCTGCGCCGTGAAATCTTCCGCATGCTCGGCGAAGGCAAGAGCAACCAGCAGATCGTCGACTTCATGGTTGATCGCTATGGCGACTTCGTGCGCTACAAGCCGGCGCTCAGTGGGCGTACCTGGCTGCTCTGGTTCGGCCCAGGTCTGCTGCTGGTCGGCGGCTTCGTGGCCCTGGCGGTGATCGTCCGCAGGCGCCGCACCCCGGCTGCCCAAGGCTCCCATGAGCTGTCCGTCGAAGAACGCGAGCGTCTCGCCAAACTGCTGGAAAAAGAACGCAATCATGACTGAATTCTGGCTAAGCGCGGGCCTTTTGCTGCTCGCCGCCCTAGGCTTTCTGCTGATCCCGATCCTGCGCGGCCGTGGCCGTCAGCAGGAAGAAGACCGTACCGCACTGAACGTCGCCCTGTACCAGGAACGCGTTGCCGAGCTGGCTGCCCAGCAGGCCGCCGGTGTATTGGACGACACGCAACTGGCCAGTGGCCGCGACGAAGCCGCTCGTGAACTGCTGGCCGACACCGAAGGCGCCGAGGCGCCGCGCCAGGGCCACCTGGGCAAGGTGCTGCCGTTGCTGGCCGCCGTGCTGGTGCCGCTGATGGCGCTGGGGCTGTACCTGCACTTTGGCGCCGCCGACAAGGTCGAGCTGACCCAGGAGTTTGCCGCCGCGCCCAAGTCGATGGAAGAGATGACCACGCGCCTGGAGCGCGCCGTCGAGGCCCAGCCGGACTCCGCCGAAGGCCTGTACTTCCTCGGCCGTGCTTACATGGCCGAGCAGCGCCCGGGGGATGCGGCCAAGGCGTATGAACGGGCCCTGGCGTTGGCCGGGCGTCAGCCCGAACTGCTGGGCCAGTTGGCCCAAGCCCTGTATTTCGCTGCCAACAAGCAATGGAGCGCGCAGGTGCAGGCGCTGACCGACGAGGCGCTCAAGGCCGATCCGAACGAAGTCACCAGCCTTGGCCTGCGGGGCATCGCCGCATTTGAAGGCGAGCGCTATCAGGAGGCCATCGACTATTGGAAGCGTCTGTTGGCGCAACTGCCCGCGGGCGACGCTTCGCGTGCGGCGCTGCAAGGCGGCATCGACCGAGCGGCCGAGCGCCTGGGCAAACCTGCGGCCTCGGTTGCCGCGCGCCTGAAAGTACGCGTGGAGCTGGCGGCGGCGCTGAAGGACAAGGTCAAACCCGACGACACGGTGTTCATCTTCGCCCGCGCCAGCAATGGCCCACCGATGCCGCTGGCAGCCAAGCGGGTGACCGTGGCGCAGCTGCCGCTGGAGGTCGAGCTGTCTGACGCCGATGCGATGATGCCGCAGATGAAACTGTCCGACTTCGCCGAAGTCCAACTGGTTGCACGTGTATCGCGCGCCGGCCAACCCACTCGTGGCGAGTGGATCGGCCAGGGCGCACCCTTGGCCACCAGCACCCAGGGCACCCAGCACCTGACCATCGACAGCCCAGACCTGTAAGAGAACCCTGCCATGCGAAACGCCGTCCGCCTGACCCTGATCACCCTGGCCCTGGGTTTGTCCGCGTGTACCGTGCGTGAGCCATACGAACAGCCGGCGCCGCCAATCGAGACGGTGCCGCCGCAGAAGGGACCGGTGGTCAAGCCATTGCCCGGCGGCCAGCCCTCCACGCAGCCGAGCAAGCCAGCGGCCATTCCGAAACCGATGCCACGGACGTCCGCGAGCTTTGCACCGCCACCGGGCGGTGCCAGCCATTGGGACCCGAAGCTGGGTGTTTATGTGCTTGAGAAGAAGCCCAACACCTTCTACCGGCAGCGCACCTATTACCGCTATGAGAATAACGGCTGGAGCTGGTCGCTGAGCCCGGAGGGTCCATGGCAGGAGACCGACAGCAGTGGTGTGCCGGGCGGCCTGGGCCGGGCGTTCGCGCAATAGGTCATTGCCAACAAGGCTGACAACCATGGCCTATCAGGCCATGGTACGTTGCAACAAACGGTAGGAGCGGATTCATCCGCGATGCGCCGCGCGGGCGGCGCTCGATCTCAAGAGCGCCAAAAACCCATCGGCATGCACCCGCAGATTGCGCATAATGCCCTCTGATCTCCAAGGAGGAGCGGCATGAGCAAAACAGTCCTGGTACTGGTAGAAACCGTCGACGATTACCTGCCCCTGCTCGAACAGGCCGGCTACCGTCTGATCCGCGCTCCCTCCCCCCAGCTGCGTGCCGACGCCATTGCGCGCCACGCCGCTGAAATCGATGCCGTACTCACGCGTGGCCCCTTGGGTCTGACGGCTGCCGAAATCGAAGCATTGCCAAAGCTGCAGATCATCTGCGTCATCGGCGCCGGTTACGAGCAGGTCGACCTGGCTGCCGCCGCAGCCCGTGGCATCACCGTCACCAATGGCGCCGGCGCCAATGCCGCCGCCGTGGCCGACCACACCCTGGCAATGTTGCTGGCGCTGTTGCGTAACATCCCCAGCGCCGATGCCAGCACCCGTCGAGGCGAGTGGAATCGGGCGATCAGCCCTTCGGTGAGTGGCAAGCGCCTGGGCATTCTCGGCCTGGGCGCCGTCGGCCTGGCCATCGCCAAACGTGCCAGCCTCGGCTTCGACATGCACATCAGCTACCACAGCCGCACACCGCGCCAGGACGTTCCCTACACCTGGTACGACAGCCCGCAGCACCTGGGCGATGCCGTCGACATCCTGGTCGTGGCTACCCCCGGCGGCGCGAATACCCGTCACCTGGTCGATGCGCAGGTGCTCGACGCACTGGGCGCCGAGGGTTACCTGGTGAACATCGCCCGGGCCAGTGTGGTCGATACCCAGGCCCTGATTGCCGCCCTGCAACACGGCCAGCTCGCCGGTGCCGCGCTCGACGTGTTCGATGACGAGCCGCAAGTACCCGACGCCCTCAAGGCCCTCGCCAATACCGTGCTCACCCCCCACGTGGCCGGCCAGTCGCCGGAAGCCGCGCGCGATACCGTGACCCTGGTGCTGCGTAACCTGCAGGCGTTTTTTGCCGGTGAGCCGGTGCTCACGCCCGTTTACGCATAACCCTTTTCGAACCCGCCCGGCGCTGCCCGGGCTACAAGGAGCGTTTGCATGCAACTCGAAATCTTCCAGGTCGATGCCTTTTCCGCCGAACCCTTCGGTGGCAATCCTGCTGCAGTGATTCCGCTGGACAGCTGGCTGCCGGACGCCGTGCTGCAACGCATCGCCGAAGAAAACAATCTGTCGGAAACCGCTTACTTCGTACGCAACGGTGAATGTTTCGACCTGCGCTGGTTTACCCCCACAGTCGAAGTCGACTTGTGCGGTCATGCCACCCTGGCGTCGGCCTATGTGTTGTTCGAACAGCTGGGTGAGCAAACCCAGGTGCTGCGCTTTAACACCCGCAGCGGCGAACTGCGCGTCAGTCGAGGCGCCGATGGCCTGTTGAGCATGGACTTCCCGGCCAAGCAGCCGCTGGCCGTCGAGGTGCCGGCCGGGTTGTTGGAAGCGCTGGGCTTGCGGACTGCCAAGGGGGTCTACCGCTCTGACGACTATGTGGTGGTGATCGATGACGCGGCGCTGCTCGATACGCTCACACCCGATTTCGTCGCGCTTTCGGCGTTCGATGTGCGTGGGGTCGCGGTGACTGCGGCTGGCCGTGGTTTCGATTTCGTTACCCGCTGGTTCGGACCACGGGTCGGGGTCAACGAAGATCCGGTCACTGGCTCTGCGCATACCTCACTGGCGCCGATATGGGCCGATTTGTTGGGCAGCAGCGTGTTGAGCTGCGAACAAGGTGGGGCGCGCAAAGGGCAGTTGCAGTGCCAGGTGCCCGGCAATGGCCGGGTGATCATCAGTGGCCGAGCGGCTTTGTTCCTGCGGGGCTTGGTGTACCTATGACCCGGGGAGGTGTACCTCAAGGCAGACGAGGTACACCGGCCCCGAATTTCATTGATCGCTGGACAGATACTGGAACGTTGCGGTGCCGTTCGCCACGGTTGGCAATGTAATCCTGATGACCGGCACATCAATCGAGTACTTGGCGAGGTAGCGCCGCTTGCTGGCGCGTGCGTCTTCCAGCCCCCCCGGCGCATAGAAGAACGCCTGGATCGGCAGCACCGGGCCCTTGCCTTGCCCCCAATCCTTCAGCAACATTTCGTTGTGCTCGACGAAATACCTGCTGTCCTGCCATTTGGCTTGCATGGCGGCGTAGAAGTTGGGGCCAGCATAGTTGTTGAGCTCATCGCGGACATCAAAGCCGCAGATTCTGTTGCCTGAAACACCCGGTGGGTATGCCTTCCTCCATAGTTCGCCGGTGATGATACCTTGTTGATGGCAAGCCTGGCTTCCGGCGACGCCTGGGTATACACCGCAGCCTAAACGCTCAACCCTATTATTGGTCCAGCCATCCATGGGGAAGTGGCACAAAACTGGGATGTCGAGCTTGCCTTCCGGTGTACCCAGGATGGGGTAGAAAACAAAGCCGTTGGGCCTCTGCGAGTTCCAGGCGAAGCTTTTGAAGTTGTTGTCGAGGCGCAGGTAGGAAAACGAAACACTGCCTTTCGTTATTTTAGGGTTTGGGTCCCACGGGTCGAAGGCAGAACTGTAAGTGGTGGCTCGCAGAATGATGCCGGAACACAGAAATGCCGGTTGTGAGTCACTACCACAGTTCCTGGGCGTTTTGAGATAACGCTCGGTCAATGCTTTTGCAGTAGCAGCGCCATCAATCACGGTGACAACGGGTAGTTGCGGGGGTGTGGGTGGCGGTGCAGCGGGCTCCTGCGTGGTACAGGCGACCAGCAGCAGGGAAGGGAGCAGCAGCAACAATCTGTTCATCAGTTAGAACCTCGGGCGTGTTGGCGCGTGCTCCAAGTGATCGTTAGAGCATCGGCAAAGCGTTGATAAATTGGCCCGGGTTGCGAACAGGTTAAGAAGATCGATGGGGGTGTGCAACTGACAAAAATGCTAGGTTTTGGTGTTGTTTCATGAGCACGGGGAACCGATAAGTTCCCCGTGTTTGTAATGGCTGTGCGTGTGAGGAAGTAGATGGTCAGCAGGAAATATTTAAAAATTCATTCGAAGCACTTGGGAGAACCAGGATTGCGAATCTCCCGGCCTGCGGGCGGTGTAGTTGATGAGGACCTCCCTTCCTAAATTCTCTTGGATCCAGCTTCTATTGATCTGGAAATATTCCCGGCGGCCTTCTTGCAAGTCCTCTTCATCAGTGTCCCTAATGATGCTGCCGTGCCATCGTACACGACCTGTGTGGCGATCTTGTTGGCCTGAATATAGCAGCGATACGGCGTCAGTGGCCTCGTTAGGCTGCGCGTGAAATTGGGGTTCTGGCAGGACTAAAACTTGAGGCTCAATGATGAGCGCAAAGGCCTGCGAACGGATTGTGTCATTGACGACAGCCCTGATAGTTACCGTGTGCCCAATGCTGTCTATGACTTCAAGTCGGGGAACCTGGAATGTGAGGAGTTGTGGTGTGGGGGGGGGCTGCGGATCGCTGGTCCATGTGATGGCGCGGCCAACCCATTCCACCCTGATCGATTGTCCGGACATGCCCTGAAATGAAGGTACTTGAACGTCGAGATAATCGTCGTAATACATACTCTGGTGAAAGTTGAGCCTACCGGCAAGCGCTTTGGGAACGAGCGGTATTCCAGGAACGATGGCGGGGCGCATCACGCGAAAGAGCAAGGGTTTGGACGATGTGGCTTGTACGCGCATGGGGACCACCGTGAGATCAGTAGGATGGGAGTGGTCAGCGTATTCAACAAACTCGGCCCCAGACAACTGGCAAAAATACCAGGTGACGGCATACGTTTGTTCAGCAGTGCTACTGTTGTTTGTAATGCTGATATATAGAGGATTACGCGATGCTTTCTCCCACTGTGCATGGCAAATGCCTGTGCGGCGCTGTCCGTATCGTTGCCAATGTCGACAGCCGCAGTGTCGGTGCCTGCCACTGCAGCATGTGCCGGAAATGGGGCGGCGGGCCGCTGCTGGTCGTGCACTGCAGTACACCGCCGCTGTTCGAAGGGCTTGCGCCTAGCGTTCACGACTCTTCCGAATGGGCCCAGCGCGGCTTTTGTGGTCGTTGTGGCACACACCTCTATTATCGGCTCAAAGCCAATGATTTTTACGCGGTGCCAGTGGGCCTGCTGGATGGCGACGAGTCCTGGGATTTCGACCTGCAGATCTTCGTCGAGCAGAAACCTGCCTGGTACTGCTTCGCTAACCAGACCACCGAGCTGACAGGGCAACAAGCCTTCGAGCAACTCGGCTGAAAGATTCTTTGCCTGGCACCTCGCACAACGGTAGCCTGCGCTGATCATCGAATGGGAGCACAGACGTGAAGCGCGGTGTGATGTATGCCGGTGGGGCCGGTGCGTTGTGGGGCCTGGTGCTGATGGTTCCAGCGCTGTTGCCGGAGTTCAACCCGATGCTCTTGAGCAGCGTGCGCTATGGGTTGGTCGGCATCATTTCGCTGCTGCTGGCCGTGCCCATGGCGCGGCAGTTGCGCCAGCTCACCTGGCGTGATGCCTGGATGCTGCTGCGCCTGGCAGTGGTCGGCAACCTGGTGTACTTCGTTTGCCTGGTGGCAGCCATTCAGCGCCTCGGTGTGGCGCCCGCGTCGCTGATCGTCGGGGTGCTGCCGCTGACCATCACCTTGTACGGTCGCAACGACAGCGGCGCGGTGCCACTTACTCGCCTTGTCGGCCCCTTGGCGCTGATCCTGGCAGGCATCTTGTGCATCAACCTGGAAACCTTCGCGTTCGCCCCGGGCGATATCGCCGAGAAGTTCATGGGGCTGCTCTACGCCCTTGCCGCGCTCGCCTGCTGGACTTGGTACGCCACGCAGAACAGCCGCTGTCTCAAACAGTGCGGGCATTTCGACAGCCATCAGTGGTCGGTGTTGATCGGGGTAATGACGGGGTTGGCCAGCGTGGTCATGATGGCGGTGCTGGCGCTGTGGCAGCCTCAGCAACTGCAGGTCGAGGCGCCGGTGGCCCGTTGGGGGCTGTTCTGGGCTGCCTGCCTGGGGTGCGCGGTGCTTGGCTCGTGGCTGGCCACCGCGCTGTGGAATGCCGCGTCCAAGCGGTTGCCGTTGACCTTGAGCGGCCAGTTGATCGTGTTCGAAACCTTGTTCGCGCTGTTGTATGCCTTTCTCTGGCGCCAAGCCGGGCCGAGCCTGCTGGAAGCGGCGGCGATCGTCCTGGTGATCGGCGGGGTGCTGTGGTCTATGCGCCAGCACGGAACCCTACGCGAGCTTGCCAAACCTGTGCATTCCTGAGAAAAGGGCGGCCTTGAATTTAATCGTTGGAGCATGCCCATGAGCAGCGAACTGCAGATCACCGACCTCGTCGAGGGCGACGGCAAGGCTGCCGTCAAAGGTGCATTGATCACCACCCAGTACACCGGTTGGCTGGCCGATGGCAGCGAGTTCGATTCGTCGTGGTCGCGCGGCAAGCCCTTCCAGTGCGTGATCGGCACCGGCCGTGTGATCAAGGGCTGGGACCAAGGCCTGATGGGCATGCGCGTGGGCGGCAAGCGCAAGCTGCAGGTGCCGGCGCACCTTGGTTATGGTGAACGCAGCATGGGGGCGATCCCGCCGAATTCGGACCTTACCTTCGAGATCGAGTTGCTCGAAGTGTTGACGCGGGATGACTGATCAGCCCGCGTCTTGAGGACTTACTGGTAGGTTGAAGCGTCCGCCAGGGCCGACACCGCGAGTTCCTTGGCGGCTTCCCAGTCATACTCGCTGTGGACCCGGGAAAGTGCCACGAAATGCGGCCCTGAGTAGAACATTTCGTACTGCAGATGGCGCGAGCCGAACTCCGAACCAATGGCGTCCCAGGCCAGCTTCATCAACTGCACTCGTTCCAGGGGCGTAGCTATCGATGAATACTGGGTTTGCTCGATCAGCTCACGGGCCTGCGGGTGCGACAGGTCGTGGATGCTCGACGGCAGCATGATCACGCCACCGCCCGCCAGCTTGCGAATGGCTTCGATAAATTTCGGGTACACGGTTTGCGCGACCGCCTGGCACATGTACAAGTGCTTTTTATCCGGAACCTGATATTTGCCATGCTGCACCGGGCAGTGCACCAACGCCTTGAACAGCCCCTCGATCATCAGGGTGTTGCAGGCCAGTTCGCCGAGTATTTCGCGGACGGCCGGGAAGTCGCTGACCCCGGTGATTTCCGTCATGCGCTGGGCCAGGCCGGTGAGGAAATGCAGCTTGGCCGTGAGCCGCGCCAGGCTCTGGGTATCCATCAGCACTTCGGCGGCGGTGCCGTGGAACTGGCGGCGGCACATCGCGGTGTCGCGGTAGACGAACACCCGTTCCCAGGGCACCAGCACATCGTCGAAGTAGATCAAGGCGTCGTTTTCGTCGAAGCGGCTGCTCAGTGGGTGATCAAAGCTGTTCTTGCCTTCGGCGTAGGAGTTGCGCGAGAGGATCCTGATGCCGGGGGCATTCAGCGGCATGGCGAACGACAGCGCATAGCGGTCATCGACCCCCGCTTTCAAAGGGTTCTGCACGCCCACCAGCAATTCGTCCGCCAGCACCGCCGCGGTGCCGAGCATCTTGGCGCCCTTGACGATGATGCCGGCGTCGGTTTCCTTGACCACGCCCAGCGTGTGGTAAAGGTTGCGCTCATGTTCACCCGGGCTGCGTGAGCGGTCACCTTGCGGGTTGACGATGGTATAGGTCAGGTACAGGTCACGGTCGCGGGCGTATTCGAAATAGGCCTTCAGCGCCGCCGCGCGGTCTGGCGAGTAAGCCTCGAACACTTCCAGGTGCGTCATCATGCCCGCCAGGGCCGCCGACACGTGATCGGGGCTGCGGCCCAGCCAGCCCATGCTCTGACGTGCCCAGGCCAACGACGCGTGGGCGCGGCCGACCAGTTGCTCGGCCCGTTCAGGCAGCTCCCAGGCCTTGCTGATCTGCAGCCCCTGATCGGTCTCGAAGGTCATCTCTTGCGGGTTGCTGGCTTGGTAATCGTAGAGTTGCGCCACCGATTCGACTGCCCCACGGAAGGCCGGGTGCTGGCTGTGGCGGGTGATGCATTCGCCGTTGATGAAGACTTCGCGCCCGTCGTCTACAGCGCTCAGGTACTGCTTGCCGGTTCGAGACATCGACGCTCCTTGGGTAGGTGCAGTGTTCATAGCTGAAGAAACTCCAGGGGCATTCCCAGTTCGGCGCGGGCGACATAGGTTGCAAAGGTTTCCCACTGCGCGCCGACGTGGCCGCGGTACATCGACACGTCGCTGAAGTAGCGCAGTAATCTGGAATCGCAGCGCGCCTGCGAAGTGCCGGCCGTTCGGAACAGCAGTTCGACCGCTTCGCAGGCCTGCCTGCCGGCCTGCTGCAGCGTGCCCCAGGCCCTGACGTTTTCTGCGACCGAAATGCCTTGCCCGCGTTCGCGCCAACGGTAGGCCAGGCGCTGATGCTGTTCGCAGATCTGCAGCAAGGTGGCTTCGGCCGCCTCGGTGAGAACGATGGCCTGACCGTAGGCGCGTTGGAAGTTCGGGTCCTCGGCGCGTTTGTGCTGCGGTGCGAACGGTTGCGGGGTGGCCTTGATCAGGGCCTTGTATTCGTCCAGCGCGGCACGAGCGGCGCCGATCACCGGAGCCAGCAGGTTGGCGTGGTAAGGCAACATCAGGTAGCCGAGGTACAACGGGTTGCCATGCAACCGTGTGCCGTGGGTGCCCGTGGTGACATCCTGGCCGGCGAAAAAACCCGAGAAGGCGGTCACCATGCGTTCAGGCACGAACACATCATCGAGGCGGATGCTGTTCGAGCCACTGGCACGCATCCCCAAGGTTTCGCTGCCGCCCCAGTCCTTGAGGATGCTGTAGTCGGAGCGCGGCACCAGGCAGTTGAGGTGAGGCGCAGCGGGGCCGGCATCCACGTCGACCACGGTAACGATGACGTGCGTCGAATAGGTCACGCCGGTGCAGTAGTTGAAGGTGCCGCTGAGCCGGTAGCCACCCCGTGCCCGCTGGCAGGTGCCGCCGGGAAACGCCCGGTGAGGTGCGACGAAATGGCCATCGGCGCCGAACACTTCATCCTGTACCTCCTTCGGCCAGTGGGAGGCGAAGGTCAGGCTATGGGCGGCGCCCAGCGTCAGGTTCCAGCCCAGGGCGGGGTGGCCGCGGGATATCTCGATCATGATCCGGTAGAAATCGGCCAGGCTGAGTTCGAATCCGCCATAACGTTTCGGTTGCAGCAACCGATAGAAGCCATGCTCCCGGAACCATTCGTCCAGGGCTGGGCTGTAGGTGCCTTGCGCGTCGCTCACCTCCTGTTCTTCACGGAGCTTGTGGCGCATTTCCCGCGCCAGCTCGATGAACTCCTCGACCGTGCGGTTGGCAGCGAAGGCGGTGGTCAAACGGGTATTCGGTTGGCCCATGGGAATCTTCCTGATTCGTTGGCTGGGGTTCAGACTTCCTTGAAGCGCGCGGTGAACTGGCGCAGTACCGCAGGCTCGTAGACGAAGTCGAGCGGGCGCAGCGAGGCCGCGCGGTCGACCACCTCGATCAGCGAGTCGGCGACGAAGTCCATGTGGTTGTCGGTGTAGGTCCGGCGCGGAATGGTCAGGCGCATCAGCTCGAACAGCGCCGGTTCCTGCTCGCGGGTCACGGGATGCCGGCCCATCATCAGCGATCCGATCTCCGTGGCCCGGACACCGCTTTCGAGATACAGCGCGTTGACCAGCATCTGCGCCGGGAAGTGATGGCCCGCTACGTCCGGGCGAATCTTGCCGGCGTCGACGAACACGGCGTGGCCACCCACTGGCGTCTGGATCGGCACGCCGGCCTGTTGCAGGCGATCGGCCAGGTAGGTCACCTGGTGGATGCGGCTCGCCAGGTGGTGTTCGTCGCAGGCTTCCTCGAGACCGACGGCCATGGCATCGATATCACGCCCGGCCAGGCCCCCGTAGGTAATGAAACCTTCCATGGGCACGCAACGCAGCTGCGCCTCGGCGAACAGCGCCTGGTCTTCACGGAAGCAGCACAAGCCGCCGATGTTGACCATCGCATCCTTCTTCGCCGACATGGTGAAGATATCGGCGTGTTGGAACATCTCCCAGACGATCTGGGTGATGGAGTGGTCGCGGTAGCGGGCATCGCGCTGTTTGATGAAGTAGGCATTCTCGGCGAACCGGGCGGCATCGATGACCACCGGGATGCCATGCTGGCGTGCCATCGAAGCGGCGTCACGAATGTTGTCCATCGCCACCGGCTGGCCTCCTACGCTGTTGCAGGTGATGGTGATCACCACGGCGGCGATCTGGTGAGCACCGGTCAGTTCGATCTCGGTCGTCAGCGCCTGGAGATCGAAATTGCCTTTCCAGTCATCGTGCCGGGCGGTGTCCAGGGCGGCGGGGCAGATCAGGTTCCGGACCTGCGCACCGGCGATCTCCACATGCGCCTTGGTGGTATCGAAATGATGATTGGAGAGAAACACCGGCGTCGATGCACCACGCGACCTTGCCCGCTCCACCAGGCAGGGGAAGAGGATCTGTTCGGCACCACGGCCCTGGTGCACCGGGATGGTGTAGGGGTAGCCGAACAGGCGCTGCACGGTGTCGCTGAGCCGGAAGAAGCTCTTGCTGCCGGCGTACGACTCGTCGGCGGTCATCATCGCGCCCCATTGGCGGTCGCTCATGGCACCGGTGCCGCTGTCGGTGAGCAGGTCGATGAACACATCTTCGGCGCGCAGCAGGAAAGGGTTCAGGCCCGCTTGGCGCAGGGCGTGCTCGCGGTATTCGCGGGTGGTGGTCTTCAGCGGTTCAACCATCTTGATTCGAAACGGTTCAGGCATGCGAACGGGCATTTCCAGGCCTCCATGGCTATGGGATTGATAGTGTCCAAGGTACTCAGCTGGCGACGATGCGCCGCAGCACATCCACCTGCTCGGGGCTCAGGCACAGGCGGCTTTGCTGGTGCAGGACGGCGTTGATGCCGACTTTCGCGCGCATGCCATGGGCACGCAGGTAAGCTTCGACGAACTGTGGCTGGTCGGCGAGAAAGGCGATGTCGAGTTCGACCATTTCCCGAATGACCAGCAGCGGCACTGGTGAGCGAAGCGGATTGAAGGTGTCGCTGCGCAACCCGGGCTTGGGGCACAGCGAATAGAATTCGCCCAGCATCAGGCCCGCTTCGAGGAACTGAGGCTTGAGCAGGGAATGAAAGTGGTTCACCCGCTCGGGGTCCTCAAGGCCATGCAGCACACCGACGATCGCCTTGAACTGGCTGGCGTTGCCATCCTGGGGCGCATGCTGCTTGAAGCTTTCGATGAGGCCGAGAATGTCCCGACACACCGCCTGCTCCGTGCGGCCCGTGAAGTCGATATCGACCAGCCAGAAGGTTTCGCGTTTGATCGAGGGCGGCGTCCACGGGCACACGGCCCCTGTGCGGCCCAGTTCCGGATGCGGGTTGCACAGGTACGAGACACACCACTGGGCGATCTCGGCCATCTGCTCGGAGCAGGCATCGGATATGCCTTCCAAGGCACGGGCAATCGGGACCAGGGTGAGCTGGCCACAAGCGTTGTTGTCACGTTCCATCATGACTTCCTTAACAGGTCGGTGAACTTGCAGACCTTTACCGGCCGGTGCGTGGCGCGGTATGGGGGGTGGGCACAGGGGCGATTTCACGCAGCGCCCAGCGGCTGACCAAGGCGGCGGTGAGGGTCAGCGCGGCCAGGCCGTAGCACAGTGTCTGGAACGCCTGCGAGTAAAGGCTCATGAGCCCGGAAGGGGGCAGGGGCTGGCTGCTCGACTGCGCCGCCGCGAAGTTGCCGGTCGCAAGCTCCGCCGCGACGATTGCAACGTCCTGCCCTGGCAGGGCGCCCGCGAGCTGCCCTTGCAGCAGGCTGTTGAGCACGGCAAGTGCCGCCGCCACGCAAATCGCCTCGCCGCAGGCGCGCATGGTGGTGAAGATGCCGGTCGCCATGCCTGCGCGTTCGACCGATACCACCTTGATCGACAGGTCGTCCATCAGCCCCCAGGGGATCGCCGAGCCGACACCGATCAACAGCATCGGCCAGCAGAACACAAGCCAGTGGCTGCCGACATCGACGGTGGCGAGCCAGATCAGGCCCAGCCCGGCCAGCAACAAACCGACGAAACAGAGGTTGGCGGCGGCGATGTGGCGGGCAAGCATCGCCGAGAGGAACGGCACCATCAGCATCGGCAGCGACAGCGCCATCATCAGCAGGCCGGCCTGCCCGGTACCCAGCGATTCGACACCGACGAAACGCAGCGGCAGTAGGATCAGCAAGACGATGAAGCTCAGGGCCGTGGCGATGGGCAGCAACTGAACGCCAACGAAACGCCGGTCGCCGAACAGCGAAAGATCGAGCATCGGGCGTGGTTGGCGCTGCTCGATGCGGATGAACAGCAACAACAGCAGGACCGCGGCGCCGAGCAGGGCAAGCACGGTGACGCTGTACCAGCCATGGGCCGGAATCTGCATGATGGCGAAGGTCAGTACCACCAGCATGGCACTGAAGGCCAGCACGCCTGCCCAGTCCAGATGGCGTGCGCCAGGGTCGCGGGTTTCGCGCATCCGTGGCGCTGCCAGGAGCCAGGCCAGCCCGCCGAACACGGCGCCTAACAGGAATATCGCACGCCAGTTGAAGAACTCGACCAGCAGGCCCGAAATCACCGGCCCGAAGGCCAGGCCAAGGCCGAACGCGGTGCCCAGCAGGCCGTAGGCCTTGGTCCTGGCATGGCCTTCGAATTCCTGCGCCAGGGTTGCCGAACCTCCGGCCATGGTCAGCGCTGCTGCGATGCCTTGAAGCCCTCGCAGCACGTCGAGGAACACCACATCCTGGGCGCAACTGACGATGACCGAGAGGATCGTGAAGCTGCCGATGCCCCAGCAGAACATGCGTTTGCGGCCGTACAGGTCGGCGAGCGTGCCGGCCGCCATGATCGCACTGCCGAAGCTCAGGGCGAACGCATTGACCACCCATGCCAGGGCGATCGCGCTACCGCCCAGGTCGTTGCCGATCGCCGACAGGGCCATCGCCGGCCCGGTGTATTCGAGAGGCAATATCAAACCGGCCGTGCACACTGCCAGTAATACCAGCGCACGCCGAATGGAGTCGTTCCGGGCCGCCATTCCTTGGTTCCTTAACTTGTCTGTTCCTGGACTTGGCGATGGTATTTGAGGGATAAATGCACTTGAAGGGAACAATATTCAAAAGAGAATTGCGGTTCGTGCATGAATGATGACATTTCGCTATGGCGCTTGTTTTTCCGTATCGTCGAGCGCGGCAGCCTGACCAAGGCCGCCGATGACTTCGACCTGGAACCCTCCTCGGTGAGCCGACGCATCGCTGCGTTGGAAAAGCGCCTGAACGTTCGGCTGCTCAACCGCACCACCCGGCAGGTCACGCTCTCGGAGGCGGGGTCGCGGGCGTATGAACAGATGAGGCCGTTGATCGACGAGATGGAAGGGGTTATCGCAGACCTCGACGGTGGCTCGCCGCAGATCGCTGGCGCCATCCGCATGACCGCTCCGGTCAACTTCGGCGAACGGCACCTGGTGCCCTGGTTGACGGCGTTCCAGCAACTGCACCCACAGGTGATCATCGACCTGGTGCTGTCCGATTCGCGACTGGACCTGAGCGGGGAGGCCATCGACCTGGCGCTGCGGGTAGGGGAATTGCCGGTCTCAGATTTGGTCGCCCGCAAGATCGGCGACATGCCCAACGTGCTGTGCGCCAGCCGCAGCTATGTGCAGGCGCACGGGCGGCCTGCCAAGCCACAGGAGCTGATTGGCCACCGGGCGATCCTCTACTCCTTGGGCCAGGAACGGCATCGCACCCGCTTGCGCTTGAGCCGCAATGGCAAGGAAATGTGCGTCGAGCTTCACGGGGTGTTCTACCTCAATAATGCCGGGGCGATCCTCGAGGCGGTGCGCCAAGGTGCCGGCATCCACCCAGGGCCTCGCTGGTTGTTCGAAGAGGGCATTCGTTGCGGCGAATTGGTCGAGCTGCTACCGGAGTGGGGGCTGGTCGGGCTGCCAGTGCACCTGGTGCGTTTGAACAATCGCTACGAAGCCAAACGCGTGCGGGCACTGGGCGACTGGATAGAGAAGTGCTGGGCCGAGCAGATGCGCTAAGCCCCGCGCATACTTCGGCGGACATTATTCAGCAACACAGCGGCCCTACTCTGTGGCGTGCCCAGGGAACGGCATATGCACTCACGGAGGAACCAAACGGGTTGGAGGCACTCTGACACCTACTCGTTGGCCATGGATGGCATCCACAGCAGGGACAGCCCGCTGCGGGACAACCCGAAACTGTCTGCCAAAGAGCCTGCCTACATGAAGTTGCCAACATTCCTTCGACGCCGTCGCCACCTGCTGCTGAGCTTCGCGCTCATCGCAGCAGCCGTGCCCCTGGCACTGGATGTGGTCGAAAGCCGCGCGGAGCCGGTCGACGGCACCCAGACGCTGGTGTTTCTGCGTCATGCCGAAAAACCCGGCGAGGGCCTGGGGCAGTTGAACTGCCAGGGGCTCAACCGCGCCCTGGACTTGGCCACATTATTGCCGGAGCGCTTCGGCAACGCCGATTACGTGTTCGCTGCCAACCCGTCGCGGCATGTGGAGGAAGGTAGCAACGACGAAAGCTACAGCTACATCCGCCCGCTGATGACCATCACCCCCAGCGCCATTCGCCTGGGCCTGCCGGTGAACATCGACTACGGCGCCAACGATACGGAAGACCTCGCTGACGAATTGCTCAGCGAAAAATACCGCAACGCCACCGTCTATACGGCCTGGTCCCACGGCTATCTGCCCGAGCTGATCAATACCGTGGCTGGCAAGGCCCTGGGCGATGAGCGGGTGATCACCGAGGACTGGAGCGGCGATGATTTCGACACCCTGTATGTGCTCACCCTGACCTGGCATGACGGCAAGGCCAGCCTGCTCAGTCGCAACGTGCGCCAGGGCCTCAATGGCGGCGAGCATAGCTGCCCGACCTGATCCGCTGTTACTGTCTCGGCAAGGAAGCCGAAACAGGGGCAATGCATGAAGCAGAACGTAACGGTCATTGGTGGTGGAGTGATTGGCCTGACGACGGCCTATGCGCTGGTACGCGAGGGCCTGTCAGTTGACCTGATCGAGGCGCGCGACAGCCTGGCCTCCGCCACCAGCTTTGCCAATGGCGGGCAGTTGTCGTACCGCTATGTGGCGCCACTGGCCGATGCCGGTGTGCCGTGGCAGGCCCTGGGCTGGATGCTGCAGGGGGATTCGCCGCTGCGTTTGCGCTTGCGCCTGGACCCGGCGCAGTGGCGTTGGTTACTGGCGTTCATGCTGGCGTGCCGCAGCCGTGTCAACCGGCGTAACAGCGAACACCTGCTGGCGTTGGCGCTGGAAAGTCAGGCCACGCTGTCGCGCTGGCGCGAGGAAGATGGGCTAGGCGACTTTGCCTGGCGGCGGAACGGCAAACTGGTTGCTTTTCGCAGTGAGCGGGCGTTTGTCCGTGGGCGTGAGCGCTTGCTGGATCCACTCAGCCAGCGGGTACTCGATGCCACCGAGCTCAGAGCTTTGGAGCCAGCGTTGGCCGAGTCGCCGTTCGTGGGTGGCGTCCTCACGCCCGATGAAGAAGTTGCCGACTGTCACCGTTTCTGCGAGCGCCTGGCCGAGCGTTTGCGCGCATCCGGGCAGTGTCGGTTTCTGTTGGGCAAGGCGGTGACGCGGTTGCACACGCAGCAGAATCAGGTCGTGGCGTTGCAGCGCGGCGACGAGCGTGTCGATGTGCAGCGCCTGGTGGTGTGCGCCGGGCATCGCAGTGCAGCGCTGGCATTACCCGGCTTGAACCTGCCGGTCTATCCGCTCAAGGGCTACAGCCTTACGGCGCCGATCAGCACGGCACATCGGGCGCCTGAGGTCAGCATCACCGATTACGAGCGCAAGATCGTCTATGCACGCCTGGACCAGCAACTGCGGGTCGCGGCGATGGTGGACATTGTCGGCTTCGATGAGTCGGTGGATGCGCGGCGGCTTGAAAGCATGCGCCGGCTGGCGCGGGAGACGTTGCCGGATGCGGCGGATTATGGCCAGGCGGTGGAGTGGGCGGGGATGCGGCCGGCGACGCCGACCGGGGTGCCGATCATTGGCGGTACGGCTTACCAGAACCTCTGGTTGAACCTGGGGCATGGGGCATTGGGGTTTACCTTGGCCTGTGGCAGCGCGCAGCGGCTGGCCAGGATGATGGGCTGACTGTACCGGCCTCTTCGCGGGGCGATCCGGCTTGCCCCGCGAAAGGGCCGGTATTGGCGAACTACCTCTACCGCCCGAACTGCATCGGCCAACCCACCACCTTCTTCACTCTTGGCGTGGCATAGGTCCGCACCTTGGACGTACTCAAGCCCATCCGCACCAGCGACTCGGCGATGGTCACCGCCGCACTCACGCCATCCACCACCGGTACCCCGGTACGCTGACGGATCTGTTCATCCAGCCCGGCCATGCCGCCGCAGCCCAGGCAGATCACTTCAGCCTTGTCGTCGCGCACTGCACGCTCAGCCTGCTCGACGATGGCCTCGACCGCACGCTGCGGATCTTCCTCCAGCTCCAATACCGCCAGGCCGCTGGCGCGCACCGACGCGCAACGGTCGTACAGGCCGGAAAGCTTCAGCCGGTCCTCGATCAGCGGCACGGTACGGTCCAGGGTGGTCACCACCGAGTAGGCGTGGCCCAGGTACATCGCGGTGCTGGCGGCGGCATCGGTGATGTCCACCACCGGCACGTTGAGCAGCTCCTGCAAGCCTTCGCGGCCGTGTTCGCCATAGCCGGCCTGGATCAAGGCGTCGTACGGCCCTTCGTAGGCAAGCACCCGGTCCATCACGGCGATGGCGGCCAGGTAACTCTCGAAATTGCCCTCCACCGACTCGGCGCCGAACCACGGCGTCAGGCCGATGATCTCGGTGCCGGGCGACGCGACGCTGCGGGCCTGTTCGGCGATGGCGTCGGTGATGGCGGCGGTGGTGTTGACGTTGGCGATCAGAATACGCATGGGCTCTGCTCCTTGATCAGTGGCTGCTGTGGTCGACGGCGATGCATTCGCCGCTGACATCAGCGTATTGGCGGTTGCGCGGGGCGATCAGCAGGTACAGCGCGGCGGCGATCCCGGCGCCGATCAGCCAGGAAAACGGCGCGATGGCATGGAAGTTGGGCACCAGCGCCAGGACGATGGCGAGCAGCGCAGCCGGCACGAAGGCGGCCACGGCACGCAGGTTGATCCCTTTGCTGTAGTGGTAGGCGCCGGCCGGGTGTTCGCTGTACAGCTCCGGGACGTTGATGCAGCCTTTTCGCAACAGCCAGTAGTCGGCCATGATCACCCCGTACAGCGGGCCGAGCAGTGCGCCCAGGCCGGACAGGAAGTAGACGATCACCAGCGGGCTGTTGTAGAGGTTCCAGGGCAGGATCAGCACCGCCAGGGTGGCGCTGATCAAGCCTGCGCGTTTGAAGTTCAGGTGGCGCGGCGCCAGGTTGCTGAGCACGAAGGCCGGGGCGACGAAGTTGGCCATGATGTTCACCGCCACGGTGACGATCAGGAAGGCCAGGCAGCCGAGGACCAGAAACGCGGTGTCGGGGATGCTGGCGACGATCTGGGTCGGGCTGTCGATGATCTGCCCATTGATCTGGAACTGCGCGCCGCACAGCACCACGGTGATCATCGCGAACACCAGGATGTTCACCGGCAGGCCCCAGAAGTTGCCGACGCGGATGGTTTTGCGGCACGGCGAAGAGCGGGCGAAGTCGCAGAAGTTGAGCACCAGGGTGCCGTAGATCGCCAGCCACAGCGCACCGCCAGCAAAGATGTTGCGCCACATCTCATAACCGGTCAGCGGCTCGGCTACTGACCAGGCGATGCGTGCATCGGCCTTGAAGTACATGAACACCGCCAGGCTGGCCACGGTCAGCAGGATCACCGGGCCGGCGAAAGCCTCGTAGCGGCGCACCATCTCCATGCCGTAGGCGAGGATCACCAGCTGCACCAGCCAGATCGCCACGAAGCAGACCCAGCCAAGGCTTGATAGGCCGAGGATGCTGTCATGGTCGTAGGCCGCCAGGTGCGGCCACACCGCCGTGAGCAGCACCCGCAGCACCACTGAGGCCAGGTAGGTCTGGATGCCGAACCAGGCGATGGCAATGATCGCGCGGATCAGTGCCGGGATCTGAGCTCCATGAATACCGAACGCGATACGGCTGATCACCGGGAACGGCACGCCGGTCTTCTGCCCCATGTAGCCGGACAGATTCATGAAGAAGTACACCAGCGCCGCACCGATTGCTAGCGATAATAGGATCTGCCAGCCACCCAATCCCAAAGCGAACAAACCCATGGCGAAGGAGTAGTTGGCGATGTTGTGCACATCGTTGGTCCACAGCGCGAAGATGCTGTAACCGCCCCAACGGCGACCTTCGACCTTGGTCGGGGCGAGATCGCGGTTATGCAGGCGCGGGCTGAGTTCAAGTTGTGGCGCATGGCCGGCCAATGGGGAGGAGGGATGGGTGCTGGCGACGGATAATTCAGGGGCAAGGTCGAGGCTCATTCCTGCAGGCTCCTGATGCACGTGGACTGCGATGAGCGGGCATGCGCACGGGCTCGCCATCTCGTCGGTGCAGCGTTGGCATCACTGGGTTCTGGGCGCGGCTGCCGGGGGTTGGGCCAGCGCCGCGGGTTCTTGTGTATTTATGTTTTGTTCGACGTGTATACAAAACACGAACACACAAAAGCGAGTTCCATGCCAGGCCGAAACCAGTAATCAGACTGCCACTAATCTGAATCTCCACTGCTAGAAGATAAGTCGATGAAATCAAATAACTATAACTTGACCAAATGAACAGGTTTAATTTTTAAGTATGGATTTACTTGATCTTGCGGTCAGATTTAGTTGGAAACGTTGTGTAACGTATCGGTGCATTGCTAGCAATCGTGCACACAAAAATGGCACCTAAGGTGACATTAATGTGTACAAAAAATAGTCAGGCTCCTGTTCGGTTCAGTCCATCGGTGGCAGACGTCGCTTAACGGGGCTTTTCTTGATGATCGCCGTGTTGGTTTCGGCGAGCACATTGATACGGTCGAGCAGGGTGTCGAGCTGCTCCATCGAACGCACGTGCAGCCGGGCGATGAAGCAATCCTCGCCCGTGACCTTGTCGCACTCGGTGAACTGTGGAATGGCCACGATCTGCCGCTCCACTTCCTGCAGCTGCCCAGGCAGCGGGCGGATACGCACGATCGCCTGCAGCTGATAACCGAAGCTGCGCGGGTCCACATCCACGGTGTAACCGCGCAGCACACCGCGTTCTTCCAGACGGCGCAGGCGTTCGCTGACGCTGGGGGCGGAAAGGCCGCTGATCTGCGCCAGCGCTTTCAGCGAGCGGCGGGAGTCTTCCATCAGGGCATTGATCAGCAGTTGGTCGATGGCATCGGTCATGTGCGCCTCATCAGGTTGAATCAGAGATTTGCCTTGATAGTAAAGGTTGAATGGCAAAACCGCCTTGGTTATCCGCTGGAAGGGTGGCGGTCAGCCTCTGCATACTGTGGCCATCTTCGATTGGAGGTGTGAGATGGACAGTTCATTGCGCCGTGGCTCGCTGGAAATGGTCGCCGCCATGCTGATTTCCGGGACCATCGGCTGGTTCGTGTTGGTGTCCGGGCAGCCGGTGCTGGAGGTGGTGTTCTGGCGCTGCGTGTTCGGCACCGGCGCCTTGCTGGTGATTTGCGCAGCCTTTGGTTTTCTCAAACCGGGTGTGATCAGCCGCACGGCCTTCCTCCTGGCAATCGTCAGCGGCGTGGCCATCGTCGGCAACTGGGTGCTGCTGTTCGCCTCTTACTCGCGGGCTTCGATCGCCATCGGTACGGCGGTGTACAACGTCCAGCCTTTCATGCTGGTGGGGCTGGCGGCAGTGTTTCTTGGCGAGAAGATCACCGCTGCCAAAGTCACCTGGCTGAGCGTGGCGTTCCTCGGCATGCTGGCGATCGTCAGCGCCCATGGCGCGGGGCAGGGCAGTGGTGAGGACTACCTGCTGGGCATCGGCCTGGCCTTGGGGGCGGCCTTTCTGTATGCCGTCGCCGCGCTCATCATCAAACGCCTGAAAGGCACGCCGCCCCACCTGATCGCTCTGATTCAGGTGGCCACCGGAGTGCTGTTGCTGGCGCCATGGGTCAAGCTCGGTGGCCTGCCTGGCGAGCCCTCGGCGCTGGCCAGTTTGCTGACACTGGGCATCGTCCACACCGGGCTGATGTATGTGCTGCTGTACAGCGCCATCCAGCGCTTGCCGACGGCATTGACCGGCGCATTGTCGTTCATCTACCCGATTGCCGCGATCCTGGTCGACTGGATCGCATTCGGGCATCGGCTGGCGCCGCTGCAGTGGCTGGGCGTGGCGTTGATCCTGCTGGCGGCGGCGGGGATGCAGCAGGGTTGGTGGTTCCGTTCGGCGCAGGTTATGGTCAAAGGGTAGAATGCTCCCTTTTACCAGCTTGCGACCCGCCATGACTTCGCCGATCCAGACCCTCGAACAGCATCTGCTCACCGCCCTCGACCCCGCCCCGCAGGAGACCCGGCGCCTGTTCCATGGCCGCGGCCGTTGCTGGCCGGGGTTGGAACAGGTCACCGTGGACTGGCTGCAAGGCGTGCTGTCGGTGGCGTTGTTCCGTGAGCCACCAGAAGGCCAACTCGCGGAACTGGAAGCCATGTTGTGCAACCTTGCCCAGCACCCGCAGTGGACGGGTCAGGCGATCCTGCTGCAGCACCGCTACCTGCCAGACAGCCCCGGCCAATGGCTGTGGGGCGAGCCCTGCCAGCAACGCGAGGTGGTCGAGGATGGCCTGACCTACCTGCTCGACCTGGGCGTGCGGCAGAACATTGGCCTGTTCCTCGACATGCGCTACGGCCGCCGCTGGGTGCGTGAACAGGCAGCCGGCAAGCGGGTACTCAACCTCTTCGCCTACACCTGCGGTTTCTCCGTGGCAGCGATTGCCGGGGGTGCCGAGCAGGTGGTGAACCTGGACATGGCCAAGTCGGCGCTGTCCCGTGGCCGCGACAACCACCGGCTCAATGGCCACGATGCATCGCGGGTGGCGTACCTGGGGCATGAGCTGTTCAAGTCGTGGGGCAAGGTGCGCAAGTACGGGCCGTATGACCTGATCATCATCGACCCGCCGACGTTCCAGAAGGGGAGCTTTGTACTGACCCAGGATTACGCGAAGATCTTGCGGCGTTTGCCGGAGTTGTTGAGCGAGGGAGGGACGGTGCTGGCGTGTGTGAATGACCCGGGCATCGGGCCGGAGTTCTTGATCGAAGGGATGGCCGAGCAGGCGCCGACCTTGGCCTTCATTGAGCGACTGGAGAATCCGCCGGAGTTTCCTGATGCGGATCCGGCGGGGGGGTTGAAGGCTTTGGTATTCCGCCAAAGTTGATTCAAGCCGAAACAGCGCGCACCGGCAGCGGATACACCTGGGCAAAACTCACATTCTCCGTCTGGTCCACGCGCTTTTTCAGCCGCTCGTTGAACGCCCGGCTCACCGCATACTGCCCACCGGAAATGGTGCGGAACTGGGCCGTCAGCACGAACCCGTTCAAGTCCATGCGGTCGACCCCGAACACCTGCAGCGGCCCCTGCAGGTTGATGCGCAGCAGCGGGTCGTCGCTGATCGATTGCCCCACCTCGTGGATCAGCGCCAGTGCCTCGTCCACATCGCTGTCATAGGTGAACTGCACCGAGAAGAACGCATAGGCGAATTGCCGCGATTGGTTGGTGACGGCCTTGATCTGACCGAACGGCACCGAGTGCACGAAGCCTTTGCCATCGCGCAAGCGCAGGGTGCGGATGGTCAGGCTCTCGACAGTACCGGCGTGGCCGGAATCGAGCACCACCCAGTCGCCGATCGAGATGGTGTCCTCGATCAGGATGAACAGGCCGGTGATCACATCCTGCACCAGCTGTTGCGAACCAAAGCCGATGGCCAGGCCGATCACCCCGGCACCGGCCAGCAGTGGCGCGACATTGATGCCCAGGTTGGCCATCGTGGTGATGGTGCAGATGACGATCAGGATGACCTTGATGGCGTTGCGCAGCATCGGCAGGATGGTCCGCACCCGGGTACTCGGTTGCCGCGATGCCCGGCGCCCGACGGCAGGTTTGAGCGCTTCCTGGATAGCGGTGTCGAGCACCACCCAGAGCAGCCAGGTCACCAGCAGGATCAGGCCGATGCTCGACAGCGAATTGCTGATGGCCTGGCCCAGGCTGTTGCTCAGGGCAAAGCTGATCACCGAAACGCCCCAGATGCGACCCAGCAGTTCGATGAAGGTAATCGCCATGGCGATGCGCAGCAGCGCATGGGCGAGGCTGCGCAGCAATTCCTTGTAGGGACGTACCCGTTGCCCGGCCTCGGCTTCACGTGGCGCCAGCAGGTGTTGCAGCAAAGTGCTGAGGAACACTGTGGAGACCAGAAGCACAGTGGTTAGCAGAGCGTTCTGCAGCGCCTTCTGGCTTTCTTCGCCCGCGCCGATCAAGTGAATGGCCGACACTAGAATCATCAGCAGGATCGGCAGATACCACACCACCGAGAAAATCCGCAGGGTTTCCTGCACGGCGCGGTGCTGCACGCGGTCCTTGTAATCGCGGTTGCGGATCAGGTGGGCGACCGGGCGGCGCAGGCGGATGACCAGGCTGGCAAAGATGAAGGTCGCGGCGAGGCCGGTGAATACCGCGATGCTGGCGGTGATGTTGCCGCCCAGTTGGCGGGCGATCTGCGGGCTGGTCAGGGCGTCGCTCCAGGCCGCGAGGAAGCCGATGAGGAACAGCGGGCGCGGCGCCAGGCGCTTGATCACGGCCACGGCCGAGCGCTTGTGGCCGGCATCGAACAGGGTGATCAGGCACAGAATGATCGAGGTCGAGAACAGGCCGCTGCTGGTCGCATAGGCCAGGCTCAGGCCCAGCGCACGGGCCACCGACGGGTCGAGGAAGCGGCTGGCATAGAGCGTCAGCGGCAGGCTGGCCAACGCCGGCAAGGTATACGGCAACAGGTAGCCGAGCAGGCTGCTGGCGCGTTGGCGCTGGCGCAGCCAGGGGTTGGCGGTGACGCGTTTGCACAGCCAGCGGCCAAGGCTGGTGAGCACGGCGAAGCTGGCGGCCCAGGTCAGGGTCAGCAGGATGAAGTTGCCCGCCAGTTGCAGCGAATCAGTGGCCGAATGGCGGTCGACCAGGCGTTCCATTTCCTTGGCGGCGCGGTCGGTGCGCAGGCGCCAGGCGTCGACCAGGTGGGCGTCGAGGTCCAGCTCCTGGGCGGCGCTGTCCAGGCCGTCGGCCAGGGCACCCAGCAGGCCGCCTTGCAGGACCGCTTCCGGTTCAGTGGGTTGTTCTTCGGTGGGGGCGGGGTCTGCGGCCAGCAGGTGGGTGCTCAGCAGGCAGCCGAGCAGCAGGGTGGATAAGTAGCGCAGCACTGGAGTACTCCTTGGGCCGGGGTGAGCGGGGCAGGGTTACTCAAGGAACTGATTGGTGGTGAGGGTGGAAAGTTCGATGGTATCTGGTGTTAATGTCGGCCTCATCGCGGCTGAAGCCGCTCCTACAGGTACCGCGCGGAGCCTGTAGGAGCGGCTTCAGCCGCGATGAGGCCGGGACTGATTACATCAATTACTGGCCGGTATAAATCTGGTCAAACACCCCACCGTCATTGAAGTGGGTCTTCTGCACGGTACGCCAGTCACCAAAGGTCTTCTCCACCGACAGGAAATCGACTTTCGGGAAGCGGTCGGTGTACTTGGCCAGTACCGTTGCGTCACGCGGGCGCAGGTAGTTCTGCGCGGCGATTTCCTGGGCCGCTGGCGACCACAGGTATTTCAGGTATTCCTCGGCCACGGCCTGAGTGCCTTTTTTCGCCACCACCTTGTCGACAATACTTACCGGCGGCTCGGCTTCGGCCGACACGCTCGGGTAGACCACCTCGAACTGATCACGGCCAAACTCGCGGGCGATCATCTCGGCTTCGTTCTCGAAGGTCACCAGTACGTCGCCGATCTGGTTGGTCATGAAGGTAGTCGTTGCAGCGCGGCCACCGGTATCGAGCACCGGCGCCTGCTTGAACAGCTTGCCGACGAAGTCCTTGGCCTTGGTCTCGTCACCACCCTGCTTGAGCACATAGCCCCAGGCCGAGAGGTAGGTATAGCGCCCGTTACCCGATGTC
The DNA here is from genome assembly GCF_044772285.1 of Pseudomonas sp. NPDC090233. NCBI lineage: Bacteria > Pseudomonadati > Pseudomonadota > Gammaproteobacteria > Pseudomonadales > Pseudomonadaceae > Pseudomonas > Pseudomonas sp. NPDC090233. The sequence continues at coordinate 103,252 of NZ_JBIVYQ010000010.1, forward strand.
TTGGGGTTGGGTACGATCACTTGCACGCCGTCCTTGAGCAGGTCTGGCCAGTCTTTCAGCGCCTTGGGATTCCCCTTGCGCACGATGAACACGGTGGCCGAGGTGAACGGCGCGCTGTTGTTCGGCAGGCGCGTGACCCAGTTGTCCGGTACCAGCTTGCCGTTGTCGGCCAGTGCATTGATGTCGGTAGCCATGTTCATGGTGATCACATCGGCAGGCAAGCCATCGATCACTGCACGCGCCTGTTTGCTCGAACCGCCGAAGGACATCTGCACATTGACCTTCTCGTTGTGCTCGGCTTCCCAGTGCTTCTGGAACGCTGGGTTGTAGTCCTTGTAGAAATCGCGCATCACGTCGTAGGACACGTTGAGCAGGGTCGGGGCGGCCTGGGCGAGATTGCCCAAGGCCAGGCCGGCGGCGAGCAGCGAGGCGCTGAAGAGTTTTTTCACGATGCTTCCTTGTTCTAGTTCAAGTGTTTGGCAATTTGCCAGCGACTATAGCGTTTCGTTCTTGGACGCTTAAAGACCAAATGGCTCTTTGCTTATTCGGTTTTCGGGAACAGTACGTTGCCACACCGCGAACAGAATGCCGCGCCGTGTTCGTGGGTCTTTTTGCGGCACGTCGGGCAGTCATGCTGCAGCTGTTCGCCGCGCATGGCATTGGCCAGCTCCGCCGTGAAAATCCCGGTGGGCACGGCAATGATCGAGTAACCGGTGATCATCACCAGCGACGACAGTACCTGGCCCAGCGGCGTCTTCGGCACGATGTCGCCAAAGCCTACGGTGGTCAGGGTGACGATAGCCCAGTAGATGCCTTTGGGGATGCTGGTAAAGCCATGCTCGGGGCCTTCGATCACGTACATCAGGGTGCCGAACACGGTGACCAGGGTCGAAACGCTGACCAGGAACACGATGATCTTCTGCTTGCTGCCGCGCAGGGCCTCCAGCAGGTAGTGGGCCTGCTTGAGGTAGGGGCTGAGCTTGAGCACACGGAAGATCCGCAGCATCCGCACCACCCGGATGATCAACAGGTACTGGGCGTCGCTGTAGTACAGGGCAATGATCCCCGGCACGATTGCCAGCAGGTCGACCAGGCCGTAGAAGCTGAACGCATAGCGCAAGGGTTTGGGCGAGCAATAAAGCCGGGTGATGTACTCGGCCAGGAAAATCGCCGTGAAGCCCCACTCGATACCCGCCAGCAGGCCGGCGTAGTTCTGATGGATTTCATTGATGCTGTCGAGGATCACCGTGACCAGGCTGGCCAGGATGATCAGCAGGAGGATCTTGTCGAAACGTCTTCCAGCCTCGGTGTCGGTCTGGAAGACGATGACGTAGAGCCGCTCGCGCAGGCTCGCAGGGTTGTTCATGGGCTCGGTCCGTTGTGCAATGGGCAGAGCCTAGGGGCTGTCTTTCAGCTGTGCAAGCGGCGGGTATTGCCGCCTTGGTTCAGCGATACCAGGTGCTTGCCAAGGTGCATCAACCAGCAGGCCACCACGAACGGCGCGGTAAGCCCGGCAATCGGCATCAGCTTGAACAGCGGCTGCAGCAGCAGCGCCAGGGCGATGGCCAGCAAGGTCACCCAAGGCCGCTCGCCCTGGCGGCTGAAGGCCAGCGCCGCGAGGGCGGCATTGAAGCCGTACAGCCCCATCCAGGCCGCTGGCGCCTGGTCGGTCAGCAGTGCCACGCCACCGCCGATGGCTGAACCAAGCACCGCCCACATCGCGGCGAAAGGGTTGGCGATGAACATGCCGATGATGATCAGCAGCCCGGCCAGAGGATGGTCGAGCAGAAAGATTTGCCCGACGCCGCGCGCGAGGGCGTAAAGCGGGTCGGCGTCCGCAACTACCGATGCGCCGGGTTCGGCCACGAGCAGCGTGGCCCACCCCAGCAGCACGAAGGGTGCGGTATAGGCGATCAGCAGCTTGCCGCCGCGCTTGCGCCACTGGTGGGTAATGATGCTGGACAGGCCACCAGCGGCGATGATCAGCGGCGGCATGATCGCCGACCAGGGCAGCACCGCGCTGATCAGGATGCCGATCAGTACGCCGTTGTAGCAGTACAGGCCTGCCTGGCGGTCGGTGCGGTCGTAGTTGCGGCGTTGGGCCGTGAGCAGGCCCGCCAGTGCGCCGAGCAGGGCGCCGCCGACCAGGCTGGGGGCGGTCAGCAGGATGGCCAGCAGGCAGCACAGGCCGCACAAGGGGTTGCGCAGCAGCAGCACCTGGCTGAAGCCGTTGAGCAGCGCCGTGGCCCAGTCGGGGCACGGGTTGACGAAATTTTTGGTGTACATGGGCAGTCGGTAAGGTTGATGGAAGAGCGGTGGGCCTCTTTGGGCCTCGGTTTTCCGCAGGTGTTTGGAAGGGGGCACAGAGTGCCCCCGTTGATCTCAGACCAAGGTCTCGATCCGCAGCGTATTAGTCGAACCCGGCTTGCCGAAAGGCACACCGGCAGTGATCAACAGCGTGTCGCCGCGGCTGGCCATGCCTTGTGCCTGGGCAATCTCCAGCGCCGTCGAGCAGATCTCGTCGACCTGGCGCAGGCGGTCGTTGACCACCGAGTGCACGCCCCAGGTCACGCTCAGGCGGCGGGCGGTGACCAGGTTCGGCGTCAGGTTGAGGATCGGCGCGCGTGGTCGCTCGCGGGCGGCGCGAAGGGTCGAGGCACCCGACTCGCTGTAGTTGACCAGCACCGCCACCGGCAGGATGCCGCTGATACGGCGGATCGCGCAGCTGATGGCGTCCGACACGGTGGCCTCGGCTTTTGGCCGGCCAACGTCGAGTTGGGCCTGGTAGTCTGGGCCGTTTTCCACCTGGCGGATGATCTTGCTCATCATCTGCACGGCTTCCAGCGGGTAGTCGCCCGAGGCGGTTTCAGCCGATAGCATCACCGCATCTGCACCTTCGGCCACGGCGTTGGCCACGTCGGTGACTTCGGCGCGGGTCGGTGCCGGCGAGAAGCGCATGGATTCGAGCATCTGCGTGGCCACCACCACCGGCTTGCCGAGCTGGCGGCAGGTGCCGATGATGCGTTTCTGGATCTGCGGCACGCTCTCGGCCGGTACTTCCACACCCAGGTCGCCACGGGCCACCATGATCGCATCCGCCAGTTCAGCGATGGCTTGCAGTTGCTCGACCGCCGAAGGCTTCTCGATCTTGGCCATCAGGTAGGCGCGGTCACCGATCAGCTGGCGCGCTTCGACGATGTCTTCGGGGCGCTGCACGAACGACAGGGCTACCCAGTCCACGCCCAGCTCCAGGCCGAAGGCCAGGTCGCGGCGGTCTTTCTCGGTGAGCGGGGAGAGGTCGAGCACCGCTTGTGGCACGTTGACGCCTTTGCGGTCAGACAGCTCGCCACCGTTCAGCACTTCCGTGTCGATGGCGTCGCTGTGCTTGGCGGTGACCCGCAGGCGCAGCTTGCCGTCATCGAGCAGCAGGTCCATGCCGGGTTCCAGCGCGGCGATGATCTCCGGGTGCGGCAGGTTGACCCGGCGGCTGTCGCCGGGGGTCTTGTCCAGGTCCAGGCGCAGGGCCTGGCCGCGTTGCAGCTGGACCTTGCCTTCGGCGAAGCGGCCGACGCGCAGTTTCGGCCCCTGCAGGTCCATGAGGATGCCCAGCGGGTAGTTCAGCTGCTGCTCGACTTCGCGGATCCACTGATAGCGCAGGGCGTGGTCGGCGTGTTCGCCGTGGCTGAAGTTGAGGCGGAAGATGTTCACCCCGGCTTCGACCAGCTGGCGGATGTCGTCGATGCCGTTGATCGCAGGGCCGAGGGTGGCGAGGATTTTGACTTTTTTATCAGGCGTCATGGTTGTGCAGTCTCGAGGATCAGGATGGCGCGGAAGTCGTTGACGTTGGTGCGGGTCGGTTCGGTGACGATCAGCGCATCGAGCGCGGCGAAGTAGCCGTAGCCGTTGTTGTTGTCCAGCTCATCGCTGGCCGACAGGCCCAGGGCCTCGGCGCGGGCGTAGCTGTCGGGCGTCATGAAGGCGCCGGCATTCTCTTCCGAACCGTCGATGCCGTCGGTGTCACCGGCCAGGGCAAACACACCCGGCAGGCCCTTGAGGTTCTCGGTAAGGCTGAGCAGGAACTCGGCGTTGCGTCCGCCACGGCCATTGCCGCGCACGGTGACCGTGGTTTCGCCGCCGGAGAGGATCACGCAAGGGGCCTTGAGTGGCTGGCCGTGCAGGACGATCTGCCGAGCGATGCCGGCATGCACCTTGGCCACTTCGCGCGACTCACCTTCCAGGTCACCCAAAATCAGCGGGCTGAAGCCGGCCTGGCGGGCTTTCACCGCGGCGGCTTCAAGCGACTGCTGGGGCTTGGCGATCAGCTGGAAGTGGCTGCGCGCCAAGGCTGGATCGTCGGCCTTGACGGTTTCCGAAGCCGGGTTGTTGAGCCAGTCGATGACCGCTTTCGGCGCTTCGATGTTGTAGCGCTTGAGGATCGCCAGGGCGTCGGCCGAGGTACTTGGGTCGGCCACGGTGGGGCCGGAGGCGATGACCGTGGCGAGGTCGCCAGGCACATCGGAAATCGCGTAGGTATAGACAGTGGCCGGCCAGCAGGCCTTGGCCAAGCGGCCGCCCTTGATCGCCGAGAGGTGCTTGCGCACGCAGTTCATCTCGCCGATGGTGGCGCCGGATTTGAGCAGCGCCTTGTTGATGTGTTGCTTGTCGGCCAAGGTCAGGCCTTCGGCCGGCAGTGCGAGCAGGGCGGAACCACCGCCGGACAGCAGGAAGATGACGCGGTCGTCTTCGTTGAGGTTGCGGACCAGCTCCAGCACGCGTTTGGCCACGGCCAGGCCGGCGGCATCAGGGACCGGGTGGGCGGCTTCGACCACTTCGATCTTCTGGCAGTTGGCGCCATGACCGTAACGGGTGACCACCAGCCCGGAGACTTCGCCCTGCCAGCTTTTTTCGACCACTTCGGCCATGGCGGCTGCGGCCTTGCCGGCGCCGATGACGATCACCCGGCCACTACGGTCGGCGGGCAGGTAGGGTTCGAGGACTTGGCGCGGGTGGGCGGCGGCGATGGCTGTGTCGAACAGGTCGCGGAGAAGTTTTTGCGGATCGACCGACATGGCAGGCTCCCAATTATTGTTGTTCTGCAGAATCAAAAACGCCCCTGGAACTGCCTCCGTGCAGGCCGAACCAGGGGCGGGTGTTGCTCTGTGCAGGGGCTGAGCAACAGCCCCCGAAAATCAGTTTATTTATCGCCGCGGATCGAGAAGTTGGCCATGTGCTCCAGGCCCTTGATCAACGCTGAGTGGTCCCAGTCGCCGCCGCCCAGCGCCACGCAGGTGCTGAACACTTGCTGGGCGTTGGAGGTGTTGGGCAGGTTGATGCCCAGTTCCTTGGCGCCTTGCAGGGCCAGGTTGAGGTCCTTCTGGTGCAGGTTGATGCGGAAGCCTGGGTCGAAGGTGCCTTTGATCATGCGCTCGGCATGCACTTCGAGGATCTTCGACGAGGCGAAGCCACCCATCAGTGCTTCACGCACCTTGGCAGGGTCGGCGCCGTTCTTGGCGGCGAACAGCAGGGCTTCACTGACGGCCTGGATGTTCAGGGCGACGATGATCTGGTTGGCCACTTTGGCGGTCTGGCCGTCGCCGTTGCCGCCGACGCGGGTGATGTTCTTGCCCATTGCTTCGAACAGCGGCTGGGCGCGTTCGAAGGCTTTCGGGCAACCGCCGACCATGATGCTCAGGGTCGCGGCCTTGGCACCGACTTCACCACCGGAGACTGGGGCGTCCAGGTAGGCGGCGCCAGTGGCTTTGATTTTCTCGGCGAAGGCTTTGGTGGCGGTTGGCGAGATCGAGCTCATGTCGATCACGACTTTGTTCGGGCCTACGCCTTCAGCGACGCCGTTTTCACCGAACAGGACGCTTTCGACCTGCGGGGTGTCCGGCACCATGATGATGATGAACTCGGCTTCCTGGGCAACCTCTTTCGGGTTGGCCAGGGCCACTGCGCCAGCGGCGATCAGGTCGGCCGGGGCGGCGTCGTGGTGGGTGGAAACGAAGATGCTGTGACCTGCTTTTTGCAGGTTCTGGGCCATGGGTTTGCCCATGATGCCGGTGCCGAGGAAACCGATTTTAGCCATGAGAAATTACCTCTTTTATAGTTGTTCGCGGTCCCGAGGGGAGCGGTGATTCAGATCGCGTTATGGGTTTTCAGCCAGCCCAGACCTGCTTCGGTAGTGGTCAGCGGCTTGTACTCGGCTCCAACCCAACCCTGGTAGCCGATGCGGTCCAGGTGCTCGAACAGGAAGCGGTAGTTGATCTCGCCAGTACCCGGCTCGTTGCGGCCTGGGTTGTCGGCCAGCTGGATGTGGTTGATCAGTTTCAGGTTGGCTTCCATGGTGCGAGCCAGGTCACCTTCCATGATCTGCATGTGGTAGATGTCGTACTGCAGGAACAGGTTGTCGCTGCCGACTTCGGCCTGGATTTCCAGCGCTTGCTGGGTGGTGTTCAGGTAGAAGCCCGGGATGTCGCGGGTGTTGATCATTTCCATGACCAGGCGGATCCCGGCGGCCTTCAGTTTGTCGGCGGCGAACTTGAGGTTGTCGACGAAGGTCTTGCGAACGTCGGCGCACTGCAGGCCTTGCGGGCGAATACCGGCCAGGGCGTTGACTTGGGTGTTGCCCAGTACCTTGGCGTATTCGATGGCCTTGTCGACACCGGCGCGGAATTCTTCGACGCGGTCGGGGTGGCAGGCGATACCGCGTTCACCCTTGGCCCAGTCGCCGGCCGGCAGGTTGAACAGCACCTGGGTCAGGCCGTGGGCATCGAGCTGCTGCTTGATTTCAGCGGCGCTGAAATCGTACGGGAAGAGGTATTCGACGCCGCTGAAACCAGCATCGGCGGCAGCCTTGAAGCGGGCCAGGAAGTCCTGTTCGGTGAACAGCATGGACAGGTTGGCAGCGAAGCGAGGCATGAGGTGTCTCCTTGCGATGAAGGCCCCCAGGCAAGCCTGGGGGCGTCAGGCGATCAGTCCAGCAGCGAGATGGCGGTTGGCGCGTCGTTGCCGACCAGGGCCAGGTCTTCGAACTCGTTGACCGCGTTGATCTCGGTGCCCATGGAAATGTTGGTCACACGCTCGAGGATAACTTCGACCACCACCGGCACACGGAACTCTTCGGCCATCTTCTGCGCCTTGAGCAGGGCAGGGGCGATCTCGCCTGGCTCGAACACGCGGATGGCTTTACAGCCCAGGCCTTCGACCACGGCGACGTGGTCGACACCGTAGGTGGCGGCGTCGGTCGAGTTGATGTTCTCGAACGCCAGTTGTACACAGTAATCCATCTCGAAGCCACGCTGCGCCTGGCGGATCAGGCCGAGGTAGGCGTTGTTCACCAGTACGTGGACGTAAGGCAGGTTGAACTGCGCGCCCACCGCCAGCTCTTCGATCATGAACTGGAAGTCGTAGTCACCCGACAGCGCGACAACCTTGCGTTTCGGGTCGGCCTTGACCACGCCCAGAGCGGCAGGGATGGTCCAGCCCAGCGGGCCGGCCTGGCCGCAGTTGATCCAGTTGCGTGGCTTGTACACGTGCAGGAACTGCGCGCCAGCGATCTGCGACAGGCCGATGGTGCTGACGTAGCAGGTGTCCTTGCCGAATACCTGGTTCATTTCTTCGTACACGCGCTGCGGTTTGACCGGCACGTTGTCGAAGTGGGTCTTGCGCTGCAGGCTCGACTTGCGCTGCTGGCAGTCTTCCAGCCAGGCCTTGCGGCACTTCAGCTTGCCAGCGGTTTTCCACTCGCGGGCCACTTCAAGGAACACGTCCAGCGCCTTGCCGGCATCGGAAACGATACCCAGGTCCGGGGTGAACACACGGCCGATTTGAGTCGGTTCGATGTCCACGTGCACGAACTTGCGGCCTTCGGTGTAGACATCGACGGAACCGGTGTGGCGGTTGGCCCAGCGGTTGCCGATACCGAACACCATGTCGGATTTGAGCAGGGTGGCGTTGCCGTAGCGGTGCGAGGTCTGCAGGCCGACCATGCCGACCATTTGTGCGTGGTCGTCCGGGATGATGCCCCAGCCCATCAGGGTCGGCACAACCGGAACGCCGGTCAGTTCGGCGAACTCGACCAGCTTGTCGCTGGCGTCGGCGTTGATGATGCCGCCACCGGCAACCAGCAGAGGGCGCTCGGCGTCGTTAAGCAGGGCCAGGGCTTTTTCAGCCTGCACGCGGGTAGCGGACGGCTTGCTGACGGTCAGCGGCTCGTAGGCGTCGATGTCGAATTCGATTTCGGCCATCTGCACGTCGAACGGCAGGTCGATCAGCACTGGGCCTGGGCGGCCGCTGCGCATTTCGAAGAAGGCTTTCTGGAAGGCGTATGGCACTTGGCCCGGCTCCAGCACGGTGGTTGCCCACTTGGTGACTGGTTTGACGATGCTGGTGATGTCGACTGCCTGGAAGTCTTCCTTGTGCAGACGGGCGCGCGGCGCCTGGCCGGTGATGCAGAGAATTGGAATGGAGTCGGCCGACGCACTGTACAGGCCGGTGACCATGTCGGTGCCGGCAGGGCCGGAGGTGCCGATGCACACGCCGATGTTGCCCGGGTTGGCGCGGGTGTAACCCTCGGCCATGTGCGAGGCGCCTTCAACGTGACGAGCGAGGACGTGATCGATGCCACCGACTTTCTTCAGGGCCGAGTACAACGGGTTGATGGCAGCCCCTGGAATGCCGAACGCGGTATCTACACCTTCACGGCGCATGACCAGAACGGCTGCATCGATTGCTCTCATTTTGCTCATGGGTTGTGCCTCATCGATTTTGTAATTGTATACAACTTGCTTTGTGCCAGAGTGTATTCACGGCTGGCGGTTCAGGTCAACGGGTTTTCGTCGGGCAAGGATGCTTTCGTTCGAGCGCCCGTGAAAACGGCTGTTTGCGAACTCGCATACGATCGTTTCAATTTATTGTATACAAAAACAGATTCAGTTGTGTTCTATTGGCTTATCCATTTTTCACCTGCCCTCAGGGCTTCTCACAACAAGAAGAGGACCTTTCCATGAACGCTTTGAACCTGAAAGTCGCTGTCAGCCTGGTGAACGCCGCGCTGGCGGCGGGCCGCAAGATCAATGCCGCGCCGTTGACGGTGGTGGTGCTGGATGCCGGTGGGCATGTGCTGGCATTGCAGCGCGAAGACGGTGCCAGCCTGATTCGTCCGGAAGTCGCCACGGGCAAGGCCTGGGGCGCGATTGCCCTGGGCAAGGGCTCGCGACTGCTGGCGCTGGATGCGCAACAGCGGCCGGCGTTTTTTGCTGCGTTGAATGGTTTGGGAGAGCGGCCGGTGGTGCCGGCGCCGGGTGGCGTGCTGATTCGCGATCAGGACGGCAAGGTGCTGGGTGCGGTCGGGATCAGCGGCGATACGTCGGATATCGACGAGCAGTGTGCGATCAGTGCGATCGAGGAGGTGGGGTTGAAGGCGGATTCGGGGGTGGCTGCCTAAATCTCTATTGGTTGTACTGGCCTCTCGCGGATGAATCCGCTCCTACACGGATCCGGTAGGAGCGGATTCATCCGCGAAGCAGGCACCGCCGAGGCTCAGGCCGCCTCAGGCTCGCAGCCCTTGAGCACCAGCCGAATGATGGTCTCGGCCGCCGCTTCATAATCACTGTCGGCCAGCTTGTCCTTGCCGGTGATCACCGAAATCTGCCAATCGAAATCGGCATAGGTCTGGGTCGCCGCCCAGATGCTGAACATCAAGTGATGTGCATCGACCTTGGCGATCTGCCCACGCTCGATCCAGCGCTCGATGCACTCGATATTGTGCCGCGCCTGCTCGTTGAGCTGCTCGACCTGCTTCGGCGAAAGGTGCGGCGCGCCGTGCATGATCTCGCTGGCGAACACCTTCGAGGCATGCGGCAGGTCGCGCGAGATGCGGATCTTCGAGCGGATATATGAACTCAGCACTTCCTTGGGGTCGCCGTCGGCATTGAACGGCGTAGACGCCTGCATGATCGGCGCGATGATGCTCTCCAGGACCTCACGGTAGAGGTTGTCCTTGGATTTGAAGTAGTAATACACGTTCGGCTTGGGCAGGCCGGCCTTGGCCGCGATATCGCTGGTCTTGGTGGCGGCGAAGCCCTTGTCGGCGAATTCCTCGCTGGCCGCGCGCAGGATCAGTTCCTTGTTGCGCTCGCGAATGGTGCTCATGGTCAGGGATCTTCCTCGTGTCTGGCCACCTCTAAGAGGGGTCGGGCATGGTAGCACCGGCCCCGATGGGGGCTCAAGGCAGCGGCTTTGGGCTAGAATCCGGCAAATTGAATTATTTGGATACAGGCAAACATGGCAGGAAGCAGTCTACTGGTATTGATCGACGACATCGCCACGGTGCTTGACGACGTGTCGTTGATGACCAAGGTCGCGGCCAAGAAAACCGCAGGGGTGCTGGGCGACGACCTGGCGCTCAATGCCCAGCAGGTCACCGGCGTGCGCGCCGAGCGCGAGATCCCGGTGGTGTGGGCGGTGGCCAAGGGGTCGTTCGTCAACAAGGCGATCCTGGTGCCGGCGGCGCTGCTGATCAGCGCGTTCATTCCCTGGGCGGTGACGCCGCTGCTGATGATCGGTGGCGCTTACCTGTGCTTCGAAGGTTTTGAGAAGCTGGCGCACAAGTTTCTCCACAGCAAGGAAGAGGATGCCGCCGAGCACACTGCGCGCAGCGAGGCGGTCGCGGATGCCAATGTCGACCTGGTGGCTTTTGAGAAAACCAAGATCAAAGGTGCCGTGCGCACGGACTTCATTCTCTCGGCCGAGATCATCGCCATTACCCTGGGCACCGTGGCCGATGCGCCGCTGACCCAGCAGATCATCGTGCTGTCGGGCATTGCGATTGTCATGACCGTGGGTGTGTATGGGCTGGTGGGCGGTATCGTCAAGCTCGATGACCTGGGGCTGTGGATGACCCAGAAGGCGTCGAAGGTCGTGCAGGCGGTAGGCAATGGTATCCTGCGGGCAGCGCCGTACATGATGAAGAGCCTGTCGGTGATCGGGACGGCGGCGATGTTTCTGGTGGGTGGTGGGATTCTGGTGCATGGCGTTGCGCCGTTGCATCATGCCATCGAGGCGTTCAGTGAAGGGCGGGGTGGGGTGGTCACCAGCGCGTTGCTCAACGGCGGTATAGGTGTGTTGGCCGGGGCTGTGGTGTTGGCGGTAGTGGGTATTGTCGGGAAGCTTTGGCGCGCAGTTAGGCCGGCTCATTGATGTGGATGGCCGGGGCTTTGCCCCGGTTCGCGGATGAATCCGCTCCTACAGGTGTCGCGCCGGCCATGAATCCGGCGCGGTCCCTGTAGGAGCGGATTCATCCGCGATGGGCCGCAAAGCGGCCCCTGACGCAAATCAGAAGTGAACCTTGACCAGGAAGCTCGCAGTGTTCTGGTCAGTGGTGAACGCATCGGAATCCTTGATCCCGTACTTGTTCTTCCAGTAGTCGTACTCAAAGCCCACATACAACTGCTTCTCGCCCAGGTGCAACGCCTTGCCCAGGTCGTATTTGACCTGCGGGTTGAAGTGCAGGTTGGCGTGGTAGGTGCCGCGACGGTTCTCGTCGTTGTCGACTACCCAGTCCATGAAGCCGTCGATGAGGATGTCGGACGAACCCACTGGAATGGTGTAGGACCACACCGGGGTGATCTGCCAGACGTTGTCACCGGCGCGGCTGCCATCGGTGGTGCGCTGGTAGAAGTTCAGCTGGAAGTAATCGAAGCCCGGAATGTCCAGGTCGAAACCTGGGCCGATCAGGTACGACTCGGTGTCACCCTCGCCAAATTCATAGGTCATCGCCAGCAGCACGTCCTTGACCGGGCCAAAGGCCAGCTTCTGGTCGAAGATCTTGCCGAACGACAAACGCGGGCTGATTTCACCGTAGTAGGTGTTGTCGCCGTTACCCGCGTCCTTCTTGCCGTTGTAGAAAATCTTGTCGACGAAGATGAAGTTGTCGCCGTACTTCCAGCCATCGGCGTGCTCGAAGGTCACGGTCTGCTGGATCGCCGGGTTGACCTTGAAGTTCTTGCCCCACAGGTAGGTCAGGCTGTTGTTCTGCCACTGCAGCAGGTCGTCGGCTTGGGTGGCGCCGCAGGCCAGCAGGCCGCCCGCGAGAATCAGGCTATTGATGGTACGCATTGCAAGTGTCGCTCCCTTGATTGATCTGTTGTCAGCGCTCGGTGTTGGCGCTGTTTTTGTCTTTTGAGTCAGCTTTTTTCGATAGGCCACAGCTGTTTGGCAAGAGCTGCGCCAACTTTTCCGGGTTAGCTACAACCTTCCTGCTCGACTCGTTCTGAACGGATGAAAATGGGTGTTTCTGGCTGGCAACACGTTGGCCAACCGCCCGAATTCATTGACTGAGCGGTCAGTAAACGCAGGCAGGATCCGTCCTGCCCTGATCGAGGGGGCGCGCAGATTACTGGCTTGCGCGCCTGGCCTCAAGTGCTCCGTCCTGGAGCACGGTGTATCAAACTTGGGCGTTTGGTCAGGTTATCAGAAATGCACCTTGATCAGCGCGCTGGCAACGCTCTGGTTGGTTTCCAGGTTGCCGCGGCTGTCGATGCCGTATTTGTCCTTCCAGTAGCTGTACTCGAAGCCCACGTACAGCTGCTTGGCGCCCAGGTTCAGGGCCTTGCCCAGGTCGTATTTGACCTGTGGGTTGAAGTGCAGGTTGGCGTGGTAGGTGCCACGGCGGGTCTGGTCGTTGTCGGTGACCCAGTCCATGTAACCGTCGATCAGAATGTCGGATCTGCCCAGGGGGATGGTGTAGGACCAGCCGGGGGTGATCTGCCAGACGTTGTCACCGGGGCGGCTGCCCTCGGTGTTGCGCACATAGAAGTTCAGGGTGAAGTAGTTGAAGCCGGGAATGTCCAGGTCGAAACCGGGGCCGATCAGGTAGGCCTCGTTGTCACCTTCGCCACGCTCGTAGGTCATGGCCAGCAGCACATCCTTGATCGGGCCGAAGGCGAGCTTCTGGTCGAAGATCTTGCCGAACGACAGGCGCGGGCTGAACTCACCGTAGTAGGTGGTCACGCCTTTGCTGGGGTCGGGCTTGCCGTTGTAGAAGATCTTGTCGACGAACATGAAGGTGTCGCCGTACTTCCATTTGTTGGCGTGCTCGAAGGTGATGGTCTGCTGGATATCAGGGTTGACCTTGAAGTCCTTGCCGTACAGGTACGTCAGGCTTTCGCCATGCCACAGCAGCCATTCGCCTGCATGTGCGGGGAGGGTGGCCAGCAGGCTGCTGCCCAGCAGCAAGCTCGATGTGATGCGCTTCATGTTGTGATTCCCGGACTTATTGTTTTTGTTGGCGGTTTTTTTGGCGCGCAGGCGCCCCGGGCGGCCCATTCCGGCGGGCCGACGGCACAGCGATTACTGCGAAAGGGGAGAACGGGCGGCGTTGCGCCGCCCTGCAACTCAATGCTCGTGACAGACGTCGTTATGCACGGCGCGTTCGGCGCCACCGAGGATGTTGAACAGCACGTTCAACACCAGGGCACTGACCGTCGCCATGGCGATACCACTGTGGGTGATGGGTTCCATCCACTGCGGCATCTGCGCGAAGAACTCAGGGCGCACCACGGGGATCAGGCCGAAACCGACGCTGACAGCGACCAGCAACTGGTTGCGACGGTCGCCGATGTCCGCTTCCTGGAGGATCTTGATCCCGGTGGCGGTGACCATGCCGAACATGGCGATGGACGCGCCGCCCAGTACCGCAGGCGGGATCGAGGCGATCAGGAAGGCTGCCTTGGGCAACAGGCTGAGCAGAATCAACAGCCCGCCGGCGACGATGGTGACGAAGCGGCAGCGCACGCCGGTCATTTGCACCAGGCCGATGTTCTGCGCGAACGAGGAGTGGGTGAAAGTGTTGAAGAACCCGGCAATGAACGAGGCGCCGGCATCGCACAGCAGGCCCCGGCGCAGCATTCCCGGGGTGACTTCACGATCGGTAACCTTGCCCAGGGCAAGGAACATGCCGGTGGACTCGACGAAGATGATCACCACCACCAGGCACATCGACAGGATCGGCGCCAGGCTGAAAGTCGGCATGCCGAAGTGCAGCGGTGTGACCACTTGCACCCAGGGCGCTTCGTTCAGGCCGGACAGGTCGACCATGCCGATGGAACCGGCCAGGATGTAACCCAGGCCCATGCCCACCAGCACCGACACGTTGACCCAGAAGCCGCGCATGAAGCGGTTGATCAACAGGATCACGGCCAGCACCAGGCCCGCCACCATCAGGTAGATCGGCGAGCCGAAGGCTTCGGCTTCATGGCCGCCACCGGCCCAGTTGACCGCCACCGGGAACAGCGACAGGCCGATGGAGGTAATCACGGTACCGGTGACCAGCGGTGGGAAGAAGCGTACGACCTTGGACATGAACGGCGCGATCAGCATGCCGAAGAACCCGGCGGCGATGGTCGCGCCGAAGATCCCTTGCAGGCCCACGCCAGGCATGCCGGCCATGGCCACCATGCTGCCGACGGCAGCGAAACTGGCACCCATCATCACCGGCATGCGGATACCGACCGGGCCGATACCGAACGACTGGATGATGGTGGCGACGCCAGCGACCAGCAGGTCGGCGTTGATCAGGAAAGCGACTTCTTCACGGGACAATCCGGCCGCCTGGCCAATGATCAAAGGCACGGCAATCGCGCCTCCGTACATCAGCAGAACGTGTTGCAGGCCAACCAGGATCAATTGGAACAGGGGCAGAGGTTCTCGCGGCGGCGCAACGGGAATGTACGCCTTGCGTGACTCGGACATGCAGCACCTCGAGTTTTGTTTTTATTCTCGGATCCAAGCGCCAGTTCGTGGCTGAACGCTCGATGCTTGCTTGTTGCGTGTTTCTTGTAACGAGGGCCGGCAGTGCCGGCCCTTTCGCGGCGCAAGGCCGCTCCCACAAGGGCGCGCGGACGCCCTGGCAGGAGAGGTGTATCAGTTGACCTGGGCGCCTTTGGCGATCCAGTCACCGACGAGCTTGCGCTCTTCGGCAGTCATCTGGGTGATGTTGCCCAGCGGCATGATCTGGCTGGCCACCGCTTGCGCCTGAATGCGCGCGGCCTGGGCCTGGATCTGCTGCGGGGTGTCGAACATCACACCCGCAGGAGCGGCGCTGAACAGTGGGCTGGTCGGCTTCGACGAGTGGCACACGGTGCAGCGTTCCTGGATGACGGTGTGGATCTTGTCGAACGCGCCGCCACCCACCTGAGCGGTGGCCTGGGCCGGAGCCTCGGCCGGTGCGGCAGGGGCTTCAGCTGCCTTGGCGGCATCTTCGGCACGCTGCTCAGCAGCAGTCTTGCCGCCTACTGCAGTAGCTGGCAGTGGCTGGTATTCGATCTTAGCCGCCGCTTGCTCAGGCGCAACGGCCATCGGTTTTGGACCGGTGACATAGGCCAGGCAGATCATCGCCAGGGCACCGACCGGCAGGGTCCAGGCGTACTTGCTGCTGTCATGGCGGGTGTTGAAGTAGTGGCGGATCAGTACCGCAGCTACCGCAATGCCGGCCAGGATCAGCCAGTTGTACTGGCTGCCGTAGGTGCTCGGGAAGTGGTTGCTGATCATGATGAACAGCACCGGCAGGGTGAAGTAGTTGTTGTGACGCGAACGCAGCAGGCCTTTGGCCGGCAGGCGTGGGTCGGGGGTGGTGTTGCTCTCGATCGCTGCCACCAGCTGGCGCTGGGCCGGCATGATGATGCGGAACACGTTACCGACCATGATGGTGCCGATGATCGCGCCGGTGTGCAGGTACGCGCCACGGCCGCTGAACACCAGGCTGAAGCCCCAGCAGGCGGCAATGATCAGCACGAACAGCACGCCGCCAAGCAGCGCCGGGCGCTTGCCCAGTGGCGAATCGCAAAGCAGGTCGTAGATGAACCAGCCGGCCACCAGCGAACCGATACCAATGGCCACGCCCTCGGCACCGCTCAGGGTGCTGCCAGGGGCCAGCAGGTACAGGGTCGGGTTCCAGTAGAACACCACGCACAGCAGGGCAATACCCGACATCCAGGTAAAGTAGGCTTCCCATTTGAACCAGTGCAGGTTCTCGGGCATTTTCGGGGGCGCCAGCTTGTACTTCTCAAGGTGGTAGATACCACCGCCGTGGATGGCCCAGAGGTCACCCGACAGCCCGTCACGCGGATTGCTCCGGTTCAGGTTGTTTTCCAGCCAGACGAAGTAGAACGATGCACCGATCCAGGCGACACCGGTGATCATGTGAACCCAGCGAATGCTGAGGTTCAGCCACTCGTGAAGATGAGCTTCCACAGTATGTACCTCTGCCAGTCACCAAACGATGACGGACCTTTTCTTATTGGTGGGGATTGAGGATCAGCATCTGTTCCTCGGTGAAGTAATGCTCATCGCAGTTGTTGCCAGAACCACTGCGATCAACCACCAGGAAATCATCCCGCTTTTCGATCGTAAGCACCGGGTGGTGCCAAACGCCGCGATGGTAATTGATGCCCTGCCTGCCGTTACTGCGGAAGGCGCGGACCAAGCCTGATACAGGTGCATCGCCAACGGGCGCGACCACGATCAGAAAGGGGTTGCCGAGCAGCGGGATGAAAGCCTGGCTGCCCAGCGGATGGCGTTCCAGCATGCGTACGGTCAGCGGCATGTCCAGCGCGTCGGCGCGGAAGATGCTGATGATCGCCTTGTCTTCGGGCTCGGCGGTCTCGACCGTGGCGAGCTTGTGAAAGCGCATGGTCGAGCCGTTGTTGATCATGAAGTGGTCGCTGCCATCGGTTTCGATCACGTCACCGAATGGGGCGAAGGCTTCTTTGGTCAGGGGCTCGATCATCAGGGTGCGCATGCGGTTATCTCTTCTGTTATTCGTTTTTTTAAATACGGTTCGGCTGTCGCTTACAGCTGCAGCAGACGGAACAGGGCGATCAGGTTGATCTGCGCCAGGGCTTCCTTGAATTCGGCATCGGCATCGTTGTGGATGCGTTTTTCGAACGAAGCGAGGATCTGGTGCCGGTTGCTGCCCTTCACCGCCATGATGAACGGGAACTGGAACTTGGCCTTGTAGGCATCGTTCAGCTCGGTGAAGCGGGCGAACTCTTCGGCGGTGCACTGGTGGATACCGGCGCCGGCCTGCTCGTTGGTGCTCGATTCGGTCAGCTCGCCCTGGACGGCGGCTTTGCCGGCGAGGTCCGGGTGAGCGTTGATCAGTGCCAACTGGTCTGCGTGGTTGGCGCTGAGCAGGATGTCGCTCATGCGCTGGTGCAGCGCCTCGATCTCGTCGAGTTCGACCAGCTGACCGAGGTCATAGGCTTTTTCGGCGACCCACGGCGAGTGTTCATAGATGTCGGCGAAGGCCTCGACGAATGCGTCGCGGCTCAGGGTCGATGGCTTGAGGGTCTTGAAAGCAGTCATCAGGCGTTCTCTTTCTTGTACGGGTGGGTGGCGTGCCAGTGGCGGGCGATGTCCGCGCGACGGGCGAACCAGACCTGGTCGTGGCTCTTGGCGTAATCGACGAAGCGTTTCAGCGCAGCCAGGCGCGCAGGGCGGCCGACCAGGCGGCAGTGCAGGCCGATGGACAGCATCTTCGGCGCTTCGGCACCTTCGGCGTACAGCACGTCGAAGGCGTCCTTCAGGTACTGGAAGAACTGCTCGCCGCAGTTGAAGCCCTGTACCTGGGTGAAGCGCATGTCGTTGGTGTCCAGGGTGTACGGGATCACCAGGTGCGGCTTGCCGGTCGGGTTGTTCGGTTCCCAGTAGGGCAGGTCGTCGTCGTAGGTGTCGCTGTCGTAGAGGAAGCCGCCTTCCTCCATGACCAGGCGGCGGGTGTTCGGGCCGGTGCGGCCGGTGTACCAGCCCACCGGGCGCTCGCCGGTCAGTTCGGTGAGGATGCGGATGGCTTCGAGCATGTGCTCGCGCTCCTGGGCCTCGTCCATGTTCTGGTAGTCGATCCAGCGGTAGCCGTGGCTGCAGATTTCGTGGCCGGCTTCGGCCATGGCGCGGATCACGTCCGGGTGGCGCTGAGCGGCCATGGCCACGGCGAAGATGGTCAGCGGGACGCCGCTGTCCTTGAACAGCTTGAGCAGGCGCCACACGCCAGCGCGGCTGCCGTACTCGTACAGCGATTCCATGCTCATGTTGCGCTGGCCCTGCAGTGGCTGGGCAGCGACCATCTCGGACAGGAAGGCTTCGGACTCTTTGTCACCGTGCAGAATGTTGCGCTCGCCACCTTCCTCGTAATTGAGCACGAAGGACAGCGCGATGCGCGCGTTGCCCGGCCATTGCGGGTGAGGAGGGTTGTTGCCGTAACCGATCAGGTCGCGAGGGTAGTCAGCGCTCACTGCAGTCTTCCTTCTTGTGCGTTTGTGCGGGGGTGGGCGGGCCGCGTCGGGATGTCGCACCACCGGATGGGCTGATTGTATACAACTTCTGAAATCTTTTGTAAGCCTGTTTTTCCGCATTTCTTCCCTTTTGTCGCTTGAGAATGTGTTGCAAGAAACCTGCCCAGTTGGTCAGTAAATGACATTGGCGTCGGCACAGCACCTGAATTTGCATCATTTGAGCATGAGGAGGCGAGGGCGACAGAAGGGTAGAAAAAATTGTGTACAATTTGTCGATGAAATGTCTTAATAACGTCATTCCCGCCCATCGCAGGCCCTTTGCCGTGCCGATGGCTGTGTATTTTTTTGCCCACAGATTGAACAAGAGGCGACAAGCAATGGGACGTTTGACTACACACGTACTGGATGCCGCTCACGGCTGCCCGGGCAGCGCGATCAAGGTCGAGCTGTACCGTGTCGAGGGCCAGCAGCTCGAGCTGGTGAACACTGCCCTGACCAACAGCGATGGCCGCGTCGACGCGCCGCTGCTGCAGGGTGACGATTACCGTACCGGCGTTTACCAGCTGCAGTTCAGTGCTGGCGCTTACTACCGTGCGCGCGGCGTTCAGCTGCCCGATACGGCGTTTCTGGATGTTGTTGTGCTGCGCTTTGGCATCGACGAGCAGCAGGAGCACTATCACGTGCCGCTGCTGATTTCGCCGTATAGCTATTCGACCTATCGCGGGAGCTAGTTGGTCGCTAGAAGAATCTTCGTAGGTCCTTGGCCCGCTCTCACACTGGCGGGCTTTTTTTCGTCTGCTGTTTTTTGGGCTGTCTGGGCCGGGCCTTTCGCGGCTAAAGCCGCTCCCACAGGGCCGGTAGACTCAACACAAAACAAAAGGGCGCCAAGGCGCCCTTTGTTGGTGTAAATGAAGTGTCAGAGGAACACAAACTTGGCAATGAAGATCGCACACAGCACCCAAAGGCTGGCCGAGATCTCCTTGTACTTACCGGTACCTGCCTTCAGTGCCACATAGCTGATGAAGCCCAAGGCAATACCATCCGCCACCGAGAAGGTCAGCGGCATCATGATCACCGTGACGATCGCCGGAATGCTGTCGGTGGCTTCGTCCCAATGAATATGCGCCATGCTGCCCATCATCAGCATGGCCACATAGATCAGCGCACCGGCAGTGGCGTAGGCAGGGATCATCCCGGCCAGTGGGGCGAAGAACATCGCTGCGACGAACAACAGGCCGACCACTACCGCCGTCAGGCCGGTACGCCCACCCGCAGCCACACCGGCAGCACTCTCTACATAACTGGTCACCGGCGGGACGCCGACCACGGCACCGAACACGCTCGATGCACTGTCCGCTTTAAGTGCTTTCGACAAGCCTTCGATACGCCCGTCCGGCGCCACCAGGTTGGCCCGCTGGGCCACGCCCATCAGGGTGCCGGCGGTATCGAACATGTGCACGAAGAGGAATGCCAACACCACGCTGATCATGCTGACGTTGAACACGCCCGCCACGTCCATGGCCATCCAGGTCGGTGCCAGGCTCGGTGGCATCGACATCACCCCGCCGAACTTCACCAGGCCTAGACCCCAGCCCGCCAGGGTCACGCCGATGATGCTGATCAGGATCGCACCGAACACGCGCTTGTAACTGAGGATGGCGATCAACAGGAAGCAGATCGCCGCCAGCAGCGGCCCAGGCTCATGCAGCGAGCCCAGCTTGATCAGTGTGGCCGGGCTGTCGACAATGATGCCGGCGGTCTTCAGGCCGATCAGCCCGAGAAACAATCCGACGCCAGCCCCCATTGCATGGCGCAAGCTTACCGGGATGCTGTTGAGCAGCCACTCGCGCACTTTGGACAAGGTCAGGAACATGAACAGCACGCCCGAGACGAACACCGCGCCCAGTGCCGTTTCCCAGTTGTAGCCCATGGTCCCGACCACGGTGTAGGTAAAGAAGGCGTTCAGCCCCATGCCCGGTGCCAGGCCCACCGGCCAGTTGGCGTACAGGCCCATCAACAGGCAGCCGAGCGCGGCGGCGATGCAGGTGGCGACGAATGCCGCCCCGTGATCGATGCCGGCGTCGGCCATGATGTTCGGGTTGACGAAGATGATGTAGGCCATGGTGATGAAGGTGGTCACCCCGGCGATCAGCTCGGTTCTGACGGTGCTGCCGTGTTGCTTGAGTTTGAAAATCCGTTCCAGCCAACTCGTTTCGAGCGGTGGAGCGAGATCCAGCGTAGGTGCGTCGGATTTGCGGCTTTCCACAGCGATACTCCTCAAGTCTTTCTTGTTGTTCTTGGAGCCAGTGACCTGCGCAATGCACTTGGTGGCTCCGCGAGGGATTGGCAGACGTCTGACGCGCTTAGTTGACTCACGGGTCAAGAAGTTGCCCGATGGATTATGCTTTTGTGTACAAAGAAAGCAAATAATGTTTTATGTTTTGTGCGCACAATCTGCCGCGCAACGGCTATATAGGTAAAAGCCTACCTGCAGAAACGGCTCAGCCTGTGTACAATGGCGCCATACTTTCCTTCGCGCTTCGAGAGCTCATGAACGAACAGCTGCAACCTCTGAAGAAACCTTCACGTGCTGGCAAGGCTGGCCGCAGTGGTACCCAGGACGACATCGTCTATGCGCATATCTTCGAGGCGATCCTTGAGCAGCGCTTGGCGCCGGGCACCAAGTTGAGCGAGGAAGCGCTTGGCGAGATCTTCGGCGTCAGCCGCACCATCATCCGTCGTGCGTTATCGCGCCTGGCCCATGAGAGCGTGGTGCTGCTGCGACCCAACCGCGGTGCGGTGGTGGCGAGCCCGACGGTCGAAGAGGCGCGACAGGTGTTTTTCTCGCGGCGCATGGTCGAGCGCGCTATCACCGAACTGGCCGTGCAGCACGCCACGCTGGAGCAACTCAACGAGCTGCGTCAGATGGTGCGCGAAGAGCGCGACAGCTTTTCGCGTGGCGATCGCGGTGCCGGAATTCGCCTTTCCGGCGAATTCCACCTCAAGCTCGCCGAGGCGGCCGGTAATGCACCGCTGGTCAGTTTCCAGCGCAGCCTGGTTTCGCAGACTTCGCTGATCATTGCCCAGTACGAAAGTGGCAACCGCTCACACTGTTCGTATGACGAGCACATGCAACTGATCGATGCCATCGAGGCGCGTGACGCCGAACAGGCCGTGAGCCTGATGATGCACCACATGGATCACATCGACAGTAAACTCAACCTGGACGAAGAAAGTGCCTCGGATGATTTGCATGCGGTGTTCTCGCACCTGCTGAAAAAACCGAAGGCCGCCGCCAAGGGTTGATCGTTTGCCTGTGAACCGAAGGGGCCCTGAGCGGCCCCTTTTTGTTGCCTGGCCATCTGGTGATTCACCGAATACCTGATAAATTTGCTAGTTGCAAACCCCTTTTCAATGTGGTTGGGCTTGCGCAGTCGCTGCGTTCCACTACGTGAGGAGAGGTCCATGACTACGTCTCTGGGTGTGCGCATGGGTGCCGAGCTGGTTGGCACTTTCTGGTTGGTGCTGGGCGGGTGCGGCAGTGCCGTGCTGGCGGCCAGTTCCCCGGTCGGCATCGGTGTCCTCGGTGTCGCCTTCGCATTTGGGTTGACTGTCCTGACCATGGCATTCGCCATCGGCCATATTTCCGGTTGCCACCTCAACCCCGCCGTGTCGTTCGTGTTGCTGGTGGGTGGGCGTTTTCCGGCCAAGGAGTTGTTGCCCTACGTCATCGCCCAGGTGATCGGGGCGATCCTGGCTGCGGCGGTGATCTACTTCATTGCCAGTGGCAAGGCGGGTTTCGAGCTGTCGTCGGGCCTGGCGTCCAACGGCTACGCCGACCACTCGCCTGGCGGCTATTCGCTGGCGGCGGGGTTTGTCAGTGAAGTGGTGATGACGGCAATGTTCCTGGTGATCATCATGGGCGCCACCGACGCGCGTGCCCCGGCGGGGTTCGCGCCGATCGCCATCGGCCTGGCCCTGACGCTGATTCACCTGATCTCGATCCCGGTCACCAACACCTCGGTCAACCCCGCGCGTAGCACGGGGCCGGCCTTGTTCGTCGGTGGCTGGGCATTGCAACAGCTGTGGCTGTTCTGGCTGGCGCCGCTGATCGGTGCGGCGATCGGCGGCGCGCTTTATCGAGGCCTGGCGAAAGCGCCTTAGCGCTGGTGCACGCAACGCCCGGCGGCGTAGGTCTCGCGCACGGTGCGGTCGTCGCCCAGGGTGGTGAGCACGAATAGGGTTTCTTCGATGCTGGTGGACTGCTGGATGCGGTAGTCCAGCAGCGGCGTGGCCTTGTAGTCGAGCACCACGAAGTCGGCATCGTTGCCGGGGCGCAGGCTGCCGATACGGTCATCCAGACGCAGCGCACGGGCGCCGCCGAGGGTAGCCAGGTACAGCGATTTATACGGGTGCAGGCGCGCGCCTTGCAGCTGCATCACCTTGTACGCTTCGTTCAGGGTGTTGAGCAGCGAGAAGCTGGTGCCGGCGCCCACGTCGGTGCCCAGGCCGACGTTGACCTTGAATTTCTCTGCTTGCGGCAAGTTGAACAGGCCGCTGCCGAGGAACAGGTTGGACGTCGGGCAGAACGCGATGGCCGAACCGGTCTCGGACAGGCGCTGGCATTCGTCGTCGCACAGGTGCACGCCATGGGCGAACACCGAGCGCTCGCCGAGCAGCTCAAAGTGGTCATAGACGTCCAGGTAGCCTTTCTGCTCAGGGAACAGTTCCTTGACCCAGTCGATTTCCTTGAGGTTCTCGGACAGGTGGGTGTGCATGTACACGCCCGGGTGCTCCTTGAGCAATTGGCCCGCCACCGACAGCTGCTCAGGGGTGCTGGTTGGCGCAAAGCGTGGGGTCACCGCATAGTGCAGGCGGCCCTTGCCGTGCCAGCGCTCGATCAGCGTCTTGCTCTCGGTGTAGCTGGTTTCGGCGGTGTCGGTCAGGTAGTCCGGTGCGTTGCGGTCCATCATCACCTTGCCGGCGATCATCCGCAGGTCCAGGCGCTCGGCTTCCTCGAACAAGGCATTGACCGACTGCGGGTGCACGCTGCCGAATACCAGCGCAGTGGTGGTGCCGTTGCGCAGCAGTTCCTTGAGGAAGATCTTCGCCACCTTGTCGGCGTGATCCTTGTCGGCGAACTGCTTTTCGCAGGGGAAGGTGTAGGTATTGAGCCAGTCCAGCAGCTGTTCGCCGTAGGAGCCGATCATGCCGGTCTGTGGGAAGTGGATGTGGGTGTCGATGAAGCCCGGGGTGATCAGGGCATCCTGGTAATGCACCACTTCAATGTCGGCGTCCAGCGTCGGCAGCAGCTCGCTGGCGTGGCCGAGGGCGCTGATACGGCCGTCGTCGATCACCAGCAGGCCGTCCTCGTAGTACTCATGGGAGGCTTGCAGGCCGACCTCGGCCGGGTCGGCGATGCTGTGCAGAATGGCGGCACGGTAGGCTTTACGGGTAACGGTCATAACACACTCGTCATAGGGCTTGGCTGCGCCGGGAAGGCGGCAGCAACTGGGCAATGGGGCCGGCGTTGACGCCAGCGTCGTGCTGGCCGAAGCAGGCGTTGTAGGTGGCGATGATTTCGCCGGCGATGGATACGGCGATTTCGATGGGCAGCTTGCCCTTGACCTCGGCGATGCCCATCGGGCAACGCATGCGCGCCACTACGGCGTCATCGAAACCGCGCTCGCGCAGACGGTGCTCGAACTTGACCCGTTTGGTCTTCGAGCCGATCAGGCCGAACCAGGTGAAATCGTTGCGCTTGAGAATGGCGGCGGTCAGTTCCAGGTCGAGTTGGTGGTTGTGGGTCATGACGATGCAATAGCTGCCGGCCGGCAGCTCGGCCACTTCGTCGACCGGCTCCTCGCTGACCACCTTGGTCACCCCGTTGGGGATGAGCTCGGGGAATTCCTGTTCGCGCGAATCGATCCAGCGCACCCGGCAGGGCAGCGCGGCGAGCAAGGGTACCAGAGCACGGCCGACATGGCCCGCGCCGAACACGGCGATCTGTGCCTGAACGGCGGCCATCGGCTCGAACAGCAGCACAGTGACGCCGCCGCAGCACTGGCCGAGGCTGGCGCCGAGGCTGAAGCGCTCCAGGTGTGGGGTGCTGCGGTGCTCTTCGAGCATCTGTCGGGCGATGTGCAGCGCCTTGAATTCCAGGTGGCCGCCGCCGATGGTGTCGTACAGGGCGCTGGCGCTGACGACCATTTTCGAGCCGGCATTGCGCGGGGTCGAGCCGCGTTCCTCGATGATGGTCACCAGCACGCAGGGTTCGCCGCGGGACTGGTGGTCGGCGAGGGCGTTGATCCATTGGTGCATATTCAACCTCACTTGAAGGCTGACACCGTCCCCTGTGGGAGCGGGCTTGTCCCGCGAATTCGCGGGACAAGCCCGCTCCCACAGGGGTCGACAGAGTCAGTGAGTCACGGTTTCCAGTTCCTGTGCCGGCTGCGCCGCAGCCACTTCCTTGCGCATCTGCTCACAGCCCCACAACACCCGCTCCGGGGTCGCCGGCGCGTCGATGTTCGGCTGCACGCGGTAGTCGGCGATGCTGGCCACCGCATCCTTGAGCGCACACCAGGCGGCGATGCCGAGCATGAACGGCGGCTCGCCCACGGCCTTGGAGTGGAACACGGTGTCCTCCGGGTTCTTGCGGTTTTCCACCAGCTTCACCCGCAGGTCCAGCGGCATGTCTGCCACGGCCGGGATCTTGTAGCTGGCCGGGCCGTTGGTCATCAGCTTGCCCTTGGCGTTCCACACCAGCTCTTCGGTGGTCAGCCAGCCCGCACCCTGGATGAAGCCGCCTTCGACCTGACCAATGTCGATGGCCGGGTTCAGCGAGTCGCCGACGTCGTGCAGGATGTCGGCGCGCAGCATCTTGTATTCGCCGGTCAGGGTGTCGACGATCACCTCGACGCAGGCCGCGCCGAAGGCGTAGTAGTAGAACGGCCGGCCGCGTGCCTGGCTGCGGTCATAGAAGATCTTCGGCGTGCGGTAGAAGCCAGTGGTCGACAGCGACACCTGGGCGAAGTAGGCCTGTTGCACCAGCTGCTCGAAACTGACGATCTGGTCGCGCACGCGCACATGGCCGTTACGGAACTCGACGTCTTCCTCGGTCACCTGATAATGCCGTGCGGCGAACTCGGTCAGGCGCTTCTTGAGGATCT
Source organism: Pseudomonas sp. NPDC090233 (assembly GCF_044772285.1). Classification (NCBI taxonomy): domain Bacteria; kingdom Pseudomonadati; phylum Pseudomonadota; class Gammaproteobacteria; order Pseudomonadales; family Pseudomonadaceae; genus Pseudomonas; species Pseudomonas sp. NPDC090233. The sequence continues at coordinate 128,714 of NZ_JBIVYQ010000010.1, forward strand.
CGGCCGCATTCTGCGCGGCTTTGCCGTTCAGGTCGGCACCGCTGGATGCGGCGGTCGGCGAGGTGTTGGGCACCTTGTCGGTGTTGGTGGCGGTGATCTGAATGCGACTGAAGTCGACCTGGAAAACCTCTGCCACGACTTGCGCGACCTTGGTGTTCAGGCCCTGGCCCATCTCGGTGCCGCCGTGGTTAAGGTGGATGCTGCCATCGGTGTAGATGTGGATCAGCGCACCGGCCTGGTTGAGGAAGGTAGCGGTGAACGAGATGCCGAACTTCACCGGGGTCAGCGCCAGGCCCTTCTTCAGTACCGGGCTGTTGGCGTTGAAGCGGCGGATCGACTCGCGGCGCTCGGCGTAATCGCTGCTGGCTTCCAGTTCGGCGGTCATTTCCTCGAGCATGTTGTGCTCGACGGTCTGGTAGTAGTGGGTGACGTTGCGCTCGGTCTTGCCGTAGAAGTTGGCCTTGCGCACGGCCAGCGGGTCGCGGCCTAGTTGGCGGGCGATGTGGTCCATCACCTGCTCAATGGCGACCATGCCCTGCGGGCCGCCGAAGCCACGGTAGGCCGTGTTGGAGGCGGTGTTGGTCTTGCAGCGGTGGCCGTGCACGGTGGCATCGCCCAGGTAGTAGGCGTTGTCGGAGTGGAACATGGCGCGGTCGACGATCGAGCCGGACAGGTCGGGCGAGTAACCGCAGTTGCCGGCCAGGTCGAAGTTGATGCCGTGCAGGCGGCCATCGTCATCGAAGCCGACGTCGTACTCCACATAGAAGGGGTGACGCTTGCCGGTCATCATCATGTCTTCGACGCGCGGCAGGCGCATCTTGGTCGGCTGGCCGGTCAGGCGCGCGATCACCGCGCACAGGCACGCCGGGCTGGCAGCCTGGGTTTCCTTGCCGCCAAAGCCGCCGCCCATGCGGCGCATGTCGAGCACCACCTTGTTCATCGGCACGTCGAGCACTTCGGCGACCAGCTTCTGCACTTCGGTGGGGTTTTGCGTGGAGCAGTAGACGATCATGCCGCCGTCTTCGGTGGGCATCACCGAGGAAATCTGCGTTTCCAGGTAGAAGTGCTCCTGCCCGCCGATGTGCAGGGTGCCCTGCAGGCGGTGCGGGGCGCTGGCCAGGGCCGCTACCGAATCACCGCGCTGATGGGTATGGCTGTCGAGCACGAAGTGCTTCTTGCGAAACGCCTCGACCACGTCCAGTACCGGCTCCAGGTCTTCATATTCAACGATCGCGGCCATCGCCGCGCGGCGTGCGGTTTCCAGGTCACGGGCGGCCACGGCGAGCACCGGCTGGCCGAAGAATTCGACCTTGTCGATGGCCAGCAGCGGATCACCAGCCACCACCGGGCCGATGTCCTTGAGGCCGGGGATGTCCTCGTGGGTGATGGCGATGCGCACGCCCTCGAAGGCATAGCACGGCGTGGTGTCGATGCGCAGGATGCGCGCGTGGGCGCGGTCGGCGGTGCGCGCGTAGACGTGCAACTGGTTGGGGAAGTCCAGGCGGTCGTCGATGTACACCGCCTCGCCGGCCACGTGCTTGTCGGCGCTGTCGTGCTTGACGCTGCGCCCGACCCCGGTGGTCAGGTCCTGGCTGAACAGTTCGGCCATCTCGGCCTGGCTCTTGACGACGTGATGGTTAGACATAGTCGGTCACCCGGGTTTCGATGTACGGCGTTTGCAGTTCGATGAAGTATTTGCGCAGCAGGTTCTGCGCGGTCAGCAGGCGGTATTCCTTGCTGGCGCGGAAGTCGCTGAGCGGCGTGAAGTCCTCGGCCAGGGCCTGGCAGGCACGCTCAATGCTGGCCTGGTTCCAGGGCTTGCCGCGCAGGGCGGCTTCACAGGCGCGGGCACGCTTGGGGATCGCGGCCATGCCGCCGAAGGCGATGCGCACACCGCTGACCATGCCGTTTTCGATGCTCAGGTTGAAGGCGCCGCACACCGCCGAAATGTCGTCATCTAGGCGCTTGGACACTTTGTAGGCGCGGAAGGCCCAGTCATTGCTGGCTCGTGGCACGATGATCTTCTCGATGAACTCGCTGTCCTGGCGGGCAGTGATGCGGTAGTCGATGAAGTAGTCTTCCAGCGGCATCGTGCGCTGGCGTTCGCCCTGGCGCAGGACGATCTGCGCATCGAGTGCGATCAGCAGGGGCGGCGAGTCGCCGATCGGCGAGGCGTTGCCGATGTTGCCGCCGAGCGTGCCCTGGTTGCGGATCTGCAGCGAGGCGAAGCGGTGCAGCAGGTCGCCGAAATCGGGGTATTCCTCGTTGAGTGCGCCGTAGCAGTCGGTCAGCGAGGTGGCGGCGCCGATTTCCAGGTGGCTGGCGGTCTTGTCGATGCGCTTGAGTTCGGTCACGTGGCCGACGTAGATCATCACCGGCAAGGTCTTGTGGAACTGCGTGACTTCCAGCGCCAGGTCGGTACCGCCCGCCAGCAGGCGTGCTTCCGGGTGCGAGCTATAGAGGTCGGCGAGGTCGGCGACGGTCAGTGGCACCAGGCAGCGCTTGTCGCCGCTGTTGAGTTCGCCGGTCTGGGTCGGCGCGATGGCCTTGAGGCGGCTGATGGTCTGCGCCTGTTGGGCGTCGAACTGGTCGCGGCAGGGCAGGCGGCAGCTTTGCTCGGCGGCGTCGAGGATCGGCCGGTAGCCGGTGCAGCGGCACAGGTTGCCGGCCAGGGCTTCCTGGGCCTGGTGCAGGTCATGGCCCTGGCTGTTCTTCTGCAGTGCGAACAGCGACATGACGAAACCGGGGGTGCAGAAGCCGCATTGCGAGCCGTGGCAATCGGCCATGGCCTGTTGCACGCTGTGCAGCTGGCCTTGATGCTTGAGGCCTTCGACGCTGATCAACTGCTTGCCGTGCAGCGATGATACGAAGGTCAGGCAGGAGTTGAGGCTGCGGTAGCGCAGGCTGTCCTGGCCATCATCATCCTGGGTCAGCTCGCCGACCACCACGGTGCAGGCGCCGCAGTCGCCGCTGGCGCAGCCTTCTTTGGTGCCGGGTTTGCCCAGGTGCTCGCGCAGGTATTGCAGCACCGTCATGTTCGGGTCCAGGGCGTGCTCGCTGCGTAGCTCCTGGTTGACGAGAAACTGGATCACGGGGATGGCCTCGCAATGGTTTTATTGTTGTTGGGCGGACAATAAGCAGAGCTGACGCGCTGGTCAATAATTTTCTGACTCAAAGGTCAAGAAGTTGTGCGTCAGTCCATCTGGCCGCCCGAAATACCCATATCTGAAGCATAGATCGCGCCGTACAAGTGGCTGCCTGGCGGGTCAAATAAAGCCCGTCGCCCCTCTGCGCGAGTGCTGGCCAAGTGCGCTACAATCGCCCACTTGTGCCCAGTTCAATGATTTTGAAGGAAAACCATGACGTTCAAGGCGCCGGACAGCCTCTCCGAGCAGATTGCCGACTACCTGGCCGAACGCATCATTCGCGGCGAACTCGTGCCCGGTGAGCGCATCCAGGAGCAGAAGGTCACCCAGGCGCTGAATGTCAGCCGTGGCTCGGTGCGCGAAGCGCTATTGATCCTCGAACGTCGCCATCTGGTGGCGATCCTGCCGCGCCGTGGCGCCCATGTGACCAAGCTCGATGAGCGCAGCGTGCGCAGCCTGTGCGCCCTGATGGGCGAGTTCTACATCCTGTTGGGCAATGCGGTTGCGCAGAAATGGCGCACCGACAGCGATCTGCGCCCGTTCCTGGACATCCAGCAACGCCTGCAGCAGGCCCGCGAACGAGCCGACATCAAGGCCTTCGTCGCCGACAGTTTCGCGGTGATGCGCGCCGCCTATCCGTTCGCCGACAACCCCTATCTGCAGGAAACCGTGGAAAACCTGCAACCGGCCATGAGCCGCGCTTACTATTTGGCCCTGGACCAGCGCCAGGCCAACATGATCGATTACCTGGAACTGTTCGCCAGCCTGCTCGACGCCGTAGTCGCCCGTGACCTGCCGCGCATCCGCGAGGTACTGACCGCCTATTGCCAGCGCAGCTGCGAGCTGGTGCTGGCGGCGCTGGCCCGAGGCTGACCGATGCGCCTGAAGTGCATTCGCCTGGCCGGGTTCAAGTCGTTCGTCGACCCCACCACGGTCAATTTCCCCAGCAACATGGCGGCCGTGGTCGGCCCCAACGGCTGCGGCAAATCCAACATCATCGATGCGGTGCGCTGGGTGATGGGCGAAAGTTCGGCGAAGAACCTGCGTGGCGAGTCGATGACCGACGTCATCTTCAACGGCTCCACCAGCCGCAAGCCGGTGAGCCAGGCCAGCATCGAGCTGGTCTTCGACAACAGCGAAACCACGCTGCTGGGTGAGTACGCGGCTTACGCGGAAATTTCCATCCGCCGCAAAGTCACCCGCGATGGGCAGAACACCTATTACCTCAACGGCACCAAGTGCCGGCGCCGCGACATCACCGATATCTTCCTCGGCACCGGCCTGGGCCCGCGCAGCTATTCGATCATTGAGCAGGGCATGATCTCCAAGCTGGTCGAAGCCAAGCCCGAGGAGCTGCGCAACTTCATCGAAGAGGCCGCGGGCATCTCCAAGTACAAGGAGCGCCGCCGCGAGACCGAGAGCCGAATCCGCCGTACCCAGGAAAACCTCGCGCGCCTGACCGACCTGCGCGAAGAACTGGAGCGTCAGCTAGAACGCCTGCATCGCCAGGCTCAGGCCGCCGAGAAGTACCGCGAGTACAAGGCCCAGGAGCGCCAGCTCAAGGCGCGCCTGTCGGCCCTGCGCTGGCGTGACCTGGATGAGCGCGTGCGCCAGCGCGAAGCGGTGATCGGCGATCAGGATGTGGCCCATGAGGCACTGGTCGCCGAGCAGCGCAACGCCGATGCCAGCATCGAACGCCTGCGCGACGGCCATCACGAATTGTCCGAACGTTTCAACCAGGTGCAGGGCCGCTTCTATTCGGTGGCCGGCGATATTGCCCGGGTCGAGCAGAGCATCCAGCACGGCCAGCAGCGCCTGCGCCAATTGCAGGATGACTTCAAGGAAGCCGAACGCACGCGCCTGGAAACCGAATCGCACCTGGGTCATGACCGCACGCTGCTGGCCACCCTCGGCGAAGAGCTGTCCATGCTCGAACCCGAGCAGGAAATGACCCTGGCCGCAGCCGAAGAGGCCGCCGCCACCCTCGAAAAAGCCGAGCTGGGCATGCACGGCTGGCAGGAGCAGTGGGACAGCTTCAACACCCGCTCCGCCGAACCGCGCCGCCAGGCCGAAGTGCAGCAGTCGCGCCTGCAGCAGCTCGAAGCCAGCCTGGAACGCATGGCCGAGCGCCAGCGCAAGCTGGGCGAGGAGCGTGACCAGATGGCTACCGACCCGCAGGATGGCGCATTGCTGGAACTGTCCGAACAGTTGGCCGCCAGCGAGATGCAGTTGGAAGAATTGCAGCTGTCGGAAGAGCAGGTAGTCGAGCGCCTGGAGGCCGTGCGCGAGCAGCTGCAGCAGGCGACACATGCCCAGCAGCAACAGCAGGGCGACCTGCAGCGCCTGGGTGGCCGCCTGGCCTCGTTGGAGGCTTTGCAGCAAGCTGCGCTCGAACCTGGCGCGGGCGCGGCTGACTGGCTGCGCGGCCAGGGCCTGGAGCACCGTCCGCGCCTGGCCGAAGGGCTGCGGGTTGAACCAGGTTGGGAGCTGGCGGTGGAAACCGTCCTGGGCGCCGACCTGCAAGCCGTGCTGGTGGACGATTTCGCCTGGCTCGACTTTGCCGAGCTCGAACAAGGTGAGTTGCGCTTGCTGGTGGCGGGCGCAGAGGGGGCTCGCCACCCCGGCAGCCTGCTCGACAAGGTCGAAGGGCGCACCGATCTGGCCCCCTGGCTGGCCCAGGTCAGGCCAGTCGAGGATCTCGCCCAGGCCCTGGCCCAGCGCGCCTCGCTGGCTGAAGGGCAAAGCCTGGTCAGCCGCGACGGTTACTGGGTCGGCCGGCATTTTCTGCGCGTCAGCCGGGGTGGCGATGCCCAGGGTGGCTTGCTGGCCCGTGGTCAGGAAATCGAACGCCTTGGCGAGGAGCAGCTGACACTCGAAGCCGCATTGGAACAGCTGGAAGCGCAATTACAATCGTTGCGCGAGCAGCAACTGGGCCTGGAAGAAGAGCGCGAACAGCTGCGCCGTCGTACCCAGGAAGAAGGCCGCCAGCACGGTGAGCTCAAGGCCAGCCTATCGGCAGGCCGCGCCCGTGCCGAGCAGGTCGAGCTGCGTCGCCGCCGTTTAGATGAAGAATTGACCGAACTCCAGGAACAACGCGCCCTGGAGCATGAGCAGCTGGGCGAAGCGCGCCTGGTGCTGCAGGAGGCCCTGGACCTGATGGCTCAGGACACCGAGCAGCGCGAACAGTTGATGGCCCGCCGCGATACCCTGCGCGAAGGCCTCGACCGCATCCGCCAGGAAGCCCGCCAGCACAAGGACCACGCCCACCAGTTGGCCGTGCGCCTGGGCTCGCTGCGCGCCCAGCACGACTCCACCCAGCAGGCGCTGGAACGCCTGGAACAACAGGCCGCGCGCCTGAGCGAGCGACAGGAGCAACTGAGCCTGAACCTGGAGGAGGGCGAGGCACCGCAGGAAGAGCTGCGCCTGAAGCTGGAAGAATTACTGGAGCGGCGCATGAGCGTCGATGAGGAAATGCGCCAGGCTCGCCTGCACATGGACGAAGCCGACCGCGCCCTGCGCGATGCCGAAAAGCGTCGTACCCAGGCCGAGCAGCAGGCCCAGTTGCTGCGCGGCCAGCTGGAACAGATGCGCCTGGAGAACCAGGGCCTGGATATACGGCGCAAAACTCTGCAGGAACAATTGCTGGCTGACGGCTACGATTTGCAGGGCGTGCTGGCCACCGTCGAGGCCGAGGCCAGCGAGCAGGGCACCGAGCAGGAATTGGAGCAAATCGATGCGCGCATCCAGCGCCTCGGCGCGATCAACCTGGCGGCGATCGAAGAGTACGAGCAGCAATCCGAGCGCAAGCGCTACCTCGACGCGCAAGACGCAGACCTGGTCGAAGCTCTCGACACCCTGGAAAGTGTCATCCGCAAGATCGACAAGGAAACCCGCAACCGCTTCAAGGATACCTTTGATCAGATAAATGCCGGATTACAGGCACTTTTCCCAAAAGTTTTCGGTGGCGGCAGCGCTTATCTGGAACTGACGGGCGAAGATCTACTCGATACAGGGGTGACGATCATGGCGCGCCCGCCGGGCAAGAAGAACAGCACCATCCACTTGCTGTCCGGCGGCGAGAAGGCACTGACCGCTTTGGCGCTGGTGTTTGCCATTTTCAAGCTGAACCCCGCACCGTTCTGCATGCTCGACGAGGTCGATGCACCGCTGGACGATGCCAACGTCGGGCGGTACGCCCGGTTGGTCAAGGAAATGAGTGAAAGCGTGCAGTTCATCTACATCACCCATAACAAGATTGCCATGGAAATGGCCGACCAGTTGATGGGGGTAACGATGCACGAACCGGGCTGTTCACGTCTTGTTGCAGTTGATGTAGAGGAGGCGCTGGCCATGGTCGACGCCTGATGAGCGAAGATAGGGCGAATTCCGTAGGGAAATGCCCCCGTCATGTGCGACAGACGGTGTAAAGTTGTCTTTGGTCGTGCTAGCTTAATGTCACTCGTTTTTTGCGTGGGTAAAACGCCTGTCAGAACATAGAGTTGGCGCCACGTGTTAAAGGGCTTTGAAGCCTTTGTTTTCAAGCATATTTTTATAGAGGCACGGGATTACATGGAAATCGGTCTGCGCGAGTGGCTGATCGTCATCGGCATCATTGTCATCGCCGGTATTCTTTTCGACGGCTGGCGCCGCATGCGCGGCGGAAAAGGCAAATTGAAATTCCGCCTTGATCGCAGCTACTCCAATGTGCCGGACGACGAGGGCAGCGCCGAAGTGCTCGGCCCGTCGCGGGTGCTGGAGACCCAGAAGGAGCCGGAACTGGACGAAAGCGACTTGCCGTCGCTCAGTGCGCCTGTGCGTGAGCGCGAACGTGAACCGAAGCCGGCCAAGGCCAGCAAGCGTGGCAAGCGTGCTGCCGAAGTTCAGCCGCAAGGTGACCTGGACCTGGTGGCCGAGCCGCGTGAGCCGGACCTGTTCGCCGACAGCGACGACGACTTTGCCGCCGACGACAAGCGCAGCAACGGCTTTGCCGCCAGTGGCAATCCCGCCAAGGAGCTGCCGCCGGTTGAAGAAGTGCTGGTGATCAGCGTGATCTCCCGCGATGAAGGCGGTTTCAAGGGCCCGGCGCTGCTGCAGAACATTCTCGAAAGCGGCCTGCGTTTCGGCGAAATGGACATCTTCCATCGTCACGAGAGCATGGCCGGTCACGGCGAAGTGCTGTTCTCCATGGCCAACGCGGTCAAGCCCGGCATTTTCGACCTGGACGACATCGACCACTTCAGCACCCGTGCGGTGAGCTTCTTCCTCGGCCTGCCAGGCCCGCGTCATCCGAAGCAAGCCTTCGACGTGATGGTCGCGGCGGCGCGCAAGCTGGCCCACGAGCTCGATGGCGAGCTCAAGGACGACCAGCGCAGCGTGCTCACCGCGCAGACCATCGAGCATTACCGCCAGCGCATCGTCGAGTTCGAGCGCCGCGCGCTGACCCAGAAACGCTGATGTCATTGAGCGAGCGGACCATGCCCTGGTCTTGCTCGCTTCGTTTCAAGCGCAAGAGCAGCCTAGGGCTGCTCTTTTGCTTTGCAAGAGAACCTGAAGAATGAACGCCGAATCCCGAATCCACGAACTGCGCGCCGAGCTTGATCAGCACAATTATCGTTACTACGTGCTCGACGAACCCAGCGTGCCAGACGCCGAGTACGACCGCCTGTTCAACGAGCTCAAGGCGCTCGAAGCCGAGCATCCGCATCTGGTAACGCCTGACTCGCCGACCCAGCGTGTCGGCGGCACCGCCCTGGCCGCGTTCAGCCAGGTGCGTCACGAAGTACCCATGCTCAGCCTGGGTAACGCCTTCGAGGAAGCCGACCTGCGCGAATTTGGCCGCCGTGTCGTGGATGGCCTGGACCAGCCGGGTGCCGTCGACTTCAGCTGCGAGCCCAAGCTCGATGGCTTGGCGGTAAGCCTGCTGTATCGTGATGGGCAATTGGTGCAGGGCGCCACCCGTGGCGATGGCACCACGGGCGAAGACATCAGCGCCAACGTGCGCACCGTGCGCAACATTCCGCTCAAGCTGCAGGGCGAAGGCTGGCCGGCGGTGCTCGAAGTGCGTGGCGAAGTGTTCATGAGCAAGGCCGGTTTCGACCGGCTCAACGCCTCTCAGGCCGAAGCCAGTGGCAAGACCTTCGCCAACCCACGTAATGCCGCAGCCGGCAGCTTGCGCCAGCTGGACTCGAAGATCACCGCCAGTCGCCCGTTGGAATTCTGCTGCTACGGGGTGGGGCAGGTATCGGCCAGCATCGGCGACAGCCACATCGGTATCCTCGAGCAGCTCAAGGAATGGGGCCTGCCGATCAGTCGTGAGCTTCGGCACGCTGCCGGCATTGAAGAGTGCCTGGCCTACTACCGCGACATTGGCGAGCGGCGCAACAGCCTGCCGTATGAGATCGATGGCGTGGTGTTCAAGGTCAACAGCCTGGCGTCCCAGCGTGAGTTGGGCTTCCGCGCTCGCGAGCCGCGCTGGGCCATCGCCCATAAGTTCCCGGCCATGGAAGAGCTCACCGAGGTGCTGGATGTCGAATTTCAGGTCGGTCGTACCGGTGCGGTAACACCTGTGGCGCGCCTGAAGCCGGTCAAAGTGGCCGGCGTGACCGTATCCAATGCCACGCTGCACAATATGGACGAAATCGCCCGCCTGGGCCTGCGTATTGGCGATACCGTGATCATCCGTCGTGCCGGTGACGTGATCCCGCAGGTCATGCAGGTGGTGCTCGAACGGCGCCCCGAAGATGCCCGCCCGGTACAGGTACCCACTGAGTGCCCGGTTTGTGGCTCGCAGGTCGAGCGCACCCAGCTGGTCAAGCGCAGCAAAGGCAAGGAAACCACCAGCGAAGGTGCGGTGTACCGCTGCGTCGGTCGCCTGGCCTGTGGCGCCCAGCTCAAGCAGGCGATTATTCACTATGTCTCGCGCCGCGCCATGGATATCGATGGCCTGGGCGAGAAGAGCGTCGAGCAGTTAGTGGACGAAGGCCTGATCGGATCGCCGGCCGACCTGTACAAGCTGGAATTCGACCAGATCGTCGGCCTGGAAGGCTTTGCCGAAGTTTCCAGCAAGAAGCTGCTAGATGCCATCGAGGCCAGCAAGCGCCCGAGCCTGGCGCGATTCATCTATGCCTTGGGCATCCCGGACGTGGGCGAGGAAACCGCCAAGGTCCTCGCCCGCTCGCTGGGCAGTCTGGCGCGGGTGCAGCAAGCATTGCCGCAGGTGCTGACCTATCTGCCGGACATCGGTCTGGAAGTGGCGTACGAAATTCACAACTTCTTCGAAGACGAGCACAACCAGAAGGTCATCGAGCAATTGTTGGCCAGTGGCATGCAGTTGCAGGACGAAGGTGAGCTGGCCGCCGAGTTCGCGGCGAGCACCACCCTGGCCGGGATGATCGCCAAGCTCGATATTCCCTCGGTGGGGCCAACGGGTGCGGAAAAGCTGGTGGCCAAGCTCGACAACCTGGACAAGATCATCGCCGCTGATGGTATCGACTTGCGCCAGGCCCTGGCGGCCAAGCAGGCTGACGCCGTGCGCGAGTTCTTCAAGGACGAGGCCAATCAGCAACTGGCGCGTGACATCGAAGCGCAGTTGCTGGCCTTCGGCATGCACTGGAACAGCGAGAAGAAAGTCGCGGAAGGTTTGCCGCTGGCTGGCCAGACCTGGGTGCTGACCGGCACGCTGGAGCGCATGAGCCGCGACATCGCCAAAGAGAAGCTGGAAAGCCTCGGAGCCAAGGTGGCTGGTTCGGTTTCCGGCAAGACGCATTGCGTTGTTGCCGGCCCTGGCGCCGGCTCCAAGCTGGCCAAGGCCAGTGAGCTGGGCGTGAAGGTGCTGGATGAAGATGCGTTCGTTGTGTTCCTGGGCGAGCAGGGCATCTCCGTCTAATCGCGCCCCGCGCCTCGGTGGGGTACCTGTAGGAGCGGCTTCAGCCGCGAAGAAGCCGCCCCTGTCACACCGCCCCAGGACAAGTCATTGAGAAATGATGACTTTTTCTGCCGCAGAGGTTGTAACTTCGCCCCAGACCGGTACAATGGCGCGGCTCGCTGCTTGGCGAGTCGCGTAGTGGTGGCCCCATCGGTCCCCCCGCATTGATTACCCGTTAACCTGGTCAGGCCCGGAAGGGAGCAGCCATAGCGGGAACATCGAGTGCCGGGGTGTGGCTGGTGGGGCCGCCTCCATTACGCAAGTCCTTGAATTCTCAAGGGTTTCTCTCTCAAAAATCTCGAAGTGGACCAGTGCCGTAGTACACCTGAGTGGTGCACCGTGCTGAGCATTCTAGCGAGCGTCTCAAAGCCTTTCTACGCCCTCATCGCTTACTCGTCGTCCTCTTCTCCGTCTTCGCTGTCCTCGTATGCGACTTGAGCGTTCTCCTCCACGTAATCCTCACACCCTTGATTGAATGATGAGGAGGGCGTTGTGCAGCTGGAGGTATCGTCTACGTCATTCTCTTCTGCCCATTGATACCCTGCGTCGTAGCCTTCTCCGGCGTGTGCGGGAGCTAATGGGAGGGCGGCGATCAGTAGGGCAATTCTGATCAGCTTCATCGGGTCTTTCCTTTGTGGGTGAAGGCATTGTATGGTTGATATCATATTGACACCTCAAGGAGATCGAAGTGAAACGTTTAAGTATGAGTGCCGCGTTGATTATGGCGCTTTTTGTCACGACGGCCCACGCCGATAACTATGTGAACGGCTACACGAAGAGCAACGGAACCTACGTAGCGCCACACTTTCGATCCTCGCAGGACGGCAGCTACAACAACAACTGGTCGGTAAAGGGGAATACAAATCCGTACACTGGGCAGGCGGGAACAAAGCAGCCTCAGTATGGGGGTAGTCAATCTTTTGGCTCGTCTTTCGGTTCATCTCGATCTAACGTCAAAAGCACCTCCACGTATCGTGCCCCTCGTTACTGATCTCAAGCGCCTGATCACATTCACTTGCGTGGATGTGTTCGGGGTTGCGTGGATGTGTTCGAGGTAATGCTGCGGCGCGAGGGGCGAGCCGAATTGGCTCCATAGCCACTTGTGATTTGTATGTGGCAGCTATTCTGATGCGACCAGGGTGTAATATCTGAGCAAGGAGCGAGACATGGAATTCGTAGAGCGACTGAACGCGTTATCAGCCAAAATCCGCCAGCAGGGGCCAGCTATCCAAACGGAAGAGGCGACCAAAATCGCCTTCGTTATGCCCTTTATCAACTCTGTCCTAGGGTATGATGTCTTCGACCCCTCGGAGGTAACGCCAGAATACGTCTGCGATGTGGGGACCAAAAAGGGCGAGAAGATTGACTACGCCATTATGAAGAATGGCGAAATCCAGATCCTGATCGAGTGTAAAAAGATCGGGGAGCCGCTGCATATTAATCACGCCAGCCAGCTCTTCAGATATTTCCATGTCACCACCGCCCGTATCTCGATCCTAACCAATGGCCAGGTCTACCGGTTCTTCACCGACCTTGATGCCCCTAACAAGATGGATGAGAAACCGTTCTTGGAGCTGGACCTTCTCGATCTGGACGAGCACGCCCTTCCTGAGCTTCAGAAACTGACCAAGTCTGCGTTCGATGTGGACTCGATCATCAGTGCGGCTGGAGAGTTAAAATACGTTGGCCAGATCAAGAAAGAGATGGCTTCGCAATTCAGTCAGCCTAGCGACGAGTTTGTGAAATTCTTCGCTGCTCGGGTCTACGAGGGGATCATTACCCAGAAGGTGAGAGAGCAGTTCACCACGTTGACTAGGAAGGCGGCGATCCAGTTCCTAGGGGATCAGATTAACGACAGGCTGAAGTCGGCTATGAGTGGGGCAGTCGAACCATCTTACGCGATGATGGCTATTCAAGATAAGTCAGAGGCCGAGCCTTCTAATGATGATGCTGACGATCGAGTCCAGACTACTCTTGAAGAATTGGAAGGCTTCCATATCGTAAAGGCAATCGTGCGAGCAGTTGTTGATGCGAAGCGTATCGCTCAGCGAGACACTCAAAGTTATTTCGGTATTTTGCTCGATGACAATAATCGTAAGCCGATCTGCCGTTTGCACTTCAATCGCAGTCAGAAGTATATCGGGATTTTTGATGCTGAGAAGAGCGAGGTCCGCCATCCAATTGCATCTGTAGATGATATTTACACATTCGCTGAGCAGCTGAAAGGTACTATCTCGCTTTACGAGTAGGATTTCGGTTAGGGTTGGCACCGGTCATCTATGTGATGCTGAGCGGTGCCTTTATAATAATAGTAATCGAAGGGGGTTGTTTCAATAGTATAGCTATGATTTTAAGGGGCGGCTTGCAAGCGCTCAGCGTGAGTGCGCTCTATCAAGAATTTCAATGAGCGCTTATATTTTTATTAGGTATCCTGCAGTCAAATATTGCGCCAGTTAGTTCTCTGGTTACTCGGCCTCTCTAGTGGATAGTTTGGAAACGGTGATGCCTTCTTTTGACCAAGTTTCGATCATGTATTGAAGGTGGTCAGGATCTGGTTCTGGGCGGCATAGCGAAAAAAGTTCCTTGCCAACGGTTGTCAATAGGGCTGCGCCAATTGAAATTTTTGTGACGTCTTTTTTTAATCCCAATCGTAGCTTTTGATCATAATAACTAACATCGATATGACTTGTTGAGCACTTATTTATGTATCCTGAAGCGGGTTCAAATGAGATCAGGCCTATTGAATCTAGGTGTTTTAAATTAATGAAGTTTATTTTTTTCTTGTTGTAAGCTTCGTGGCTGAGGTCTTTGATGATAACTGCCGGCTCCCCGATCTTCCATACGAAGGTGCAAAGATTGCTAAATAACTCCGCTTCGCTCTTGTTCATGGTGGATATGAAGTCGACGGTCCGCTTTGAATAAGTGCCGGGCTTGGTCGCTTCGCTCGAAAGTAATCGTGCCCATAATGATTGCATCTGTTTATCAGATACGGTGTCACAATGTTTGAAGAAGTGAGTGATCCAGTCTTCTTCTATTTCGGATACTTCAGCGTTATCGGGGAGAGCTTCTGCCGCCTGAGTAGCTATGCTTTCGATGTTTTCTTGCTTGCGAGCTTCTTGCGCCACAAATCGTTCAATAGCACGGTTTTCAATATCGCTAAGCTCGAATCGCGCCAGCGCCCTAATCCTATCTGCCTCGGCTTCTGCACGCGCCATGCGCTTCACTCGATGCGGCTCAAAGACAATTCCCACCGCTGAACTGATCTTCTCTATGAGAACTGTAGCGGGCTTTGATATGTCGCCGAAATTGATCAGTGAATTACCGTCCGTCATGTGTTCATTCTCCTACAAATGTCCGTGAAGGAAGTAGTGGTCTGGATTCTAAAATATTTCGGGGGCATGTGGCCCCCCAACCAGCAGCCGTGCTTACTGAGCATCGAGCGCGACAGCAGGCATATCACCCATCAGCTCGAATAGATCCGCAACTGCGCGTTCAACGTCATCGGTACTGCCATGTCGCCATGTGTCACCGCGTTGGCCTTCTTCTTTATAGAGCTTAGACAAGGTGGCCAGTGTAGGGCCTTCACCCGTTGGCTTCTTCGTGGCTGCTGGAGCCGTCCGTGAAGCAGTCGGGACGGATGGTTGAGGTGTCGCTTCACGCCACTGCTCACACAGCGTACGTAGCGTTTCTGTGGCTGTTAATGGGTGCTCGCTCAAGTGGCTACGCACCTGTTGGGCAAGTGAGGTTGCGAGCGATAGGTTACCTGACGCTCACGCGCTCGCAGGGATACACGAAGGGTGTGACGTATGGGAAATAGGTGCTTTGGCAGTCGGAGGTTGAGGTAATAAACGTGCTGGCGGCGGACGATGCAGGTCATGAGTGAACAGCAGAGTGGACCAGTTGAGTGGAACAATTCTGGTCACTCCCCTAGTTCTGTGCCCCATACTAGATGTCTGCACGGCAGGGTGGTCAATTACATCATCAGCCTGAAACCCTTGCCCCATAACGCTCGCATTTATTCCCGAGCATGCTTGCATGCCACCTGGTCAGGCCCGGAAGGGAGCAGCCATAGCGGGAACATCGAGTGCCGGGGTGTGGCTGGTGGGGCCGCCTCCTTTTCTGAGGTCGGAAAATCTATCTGCCTCTTGCCAGTCGGCCTACTCAATTCTAGGAATTCTCCTACGCCAAAATGAAGGGCAGGTGAATTATCCTACGCAACCTGTCGACACCCGTCTGATTGTTCCTGGAAACCTCGCTCTATAGGCTTTTGCGGTCGCTGTCGGTTCAGCGATCGGGTGTGGAAGCCTGGGAGGTACACAGGGCAGTTGTCAGTTATGGCGGCTGTTCACGGGAGGTATTCGTACCTGCCGGGTTTCCCGTGTGCCTGGTCTTCCACCCCGTGTACAGCTGCCACCCTTATGCGTGGAAGTAGGAGGGCGCAGCTCTGCCAACACGGAGTTGTCATGAAAAAGATTGTTCCAGATCCACCCCACACTTTCGAACTCCCTCCAGGTAAATCCCTCTCCCGCGCCATCAGCGAAGGCATCGTGCCGATGGAAATCGTGTTGATGAATGTTACGCACTATTTGATGTTTGCCTACAGCGACAGTTGGCGGGCGCTGGAGCGGATTGAGGATGAGGAGGCGCGGCAGCAGCTGGAGCATGGGTTGCGCGCCATGCAGATCGCCTGGGGGCAGGCGGATGCGGTGGCGATGGCGGTTGAGCGGGGGGCTGCGGGTTAGATTGCGTTAGGGCTGACAGGTGCTTGCCTTGAGGGGTTTTTTGTTCTTGAGATCGAGCGCCGCCCGCGCGGCGCATCGCGGATGAATCCGCTCCTACATTTGTTGCAACGTACCTATGCCTGTAAAGCCATGGTTGTTCGCCTTGGTGCCTGGCTGAAGGTCTGTGGGGCGGCGGCAGCGGCAGCCAAATAATCGCGTCGGGCCGACAAGGCTGGCAACTATGGCCTAACAGGCCATGGCACGTTGCAACAAATGTAGGAGCGGATTCATCCGCGATGCGCCGCGCGGGCGGCGCTCGATCTGATGAACGACATCACTATCAAGGCGAGCACCTCCAGGGTCCACATCCATTCAAGGCCGAACCCCCAAAACCTCCCCCGAATAAACCGCCGCCCCATACCGCCGCGTAATCCGCTCGATCTCCCCCGATTCCTTCATCCTCACCAGCGCCCGCAACACCCCCTGTGTCGGCAGCGCCGGATCATTCCTCACCATGCACCCCAACGCCTGCTCTTCCAGCACCGCCAGCCCCTGCAAGCGCTGCTCGGCCGGCAATCGCCGGTTGAACCATTGCAGTGACAGCTCATTGCTCACCGCATGCCGATAACGCCCGATCTGCAGCTTCTGCAATGCCAACTCCTGGCTACGGCTGTCCTCGCGGTGCAACTGCCCCTTTGCGAACAGTGGCTCCAGCGTGGTGTAGGTGTACCCCAGCACGGTACCAATCGCCTGATGCGACAATTGCTCCGGCCCGATGGCATTACTGTCACCCGCGCGCCCAACCAGCACATCGCGCTGCTGAAACAGCGGTATGCTCCAGACAAAATTCCCCGGCCGATCATTGAACCATTGCGTGCTCACATAGCAGCGCACATCGATATCGCCCTCGTCCATCGCCTGTTGCAGGCGTAGGCGGGCCATGACGTGGTACTCGGGGCGGGCGCCAGCTTCGCGGGCGATGGCCTGCATCAGGTCGAACAGCAGCCCTTCGACCGGCTGCTCACCTTCGACGCGCACCAAGGGCATGCTCCAGCTCTCGGCAACGGAGAAACGCAGCACGGGCTGTTCCGCCAGGCCGTGGGCACTCCACAGCAGCAACAAGGCCAGCAATCTTCGCAAGGCACATCCTCCCTGAACAACGTGCGCCAGTTACTTAGCGTAGACGAACCATGCAGGGTGCAATTTCGGCCCCGCTCCGCTAGCATTAGCGATCTTCCGCTGGATCAGGCTGCGATGGTTTTTCGATGAGTTATCAGGTTCTTGCACGTAAATGGCGTCCGCGCTCGTTCCGCGAAATGGTCGGCCAGACCCATGTGCTCAAGGCCTTGATCAATGCCTTGGACAACCAGCGGCTGCACCATGCCTACCTGTTCACCGGTACCCGTGGCGTGGGCAAGACCACCATTGCGCGCATCATCGCCAAATGCCTGAACTGCGAAACCGGCATCACCTCCACGCCGTGTGGCACCTGCTCGGTGTGCCGGGAAATCGATGAAGGCCGCTTCGTCGACCTGATCGAGATCGACGCCGCCAGCCGCACCAAGGTCGAAGATACCCGCGAACTGCTCGACAACGTGCAGTACGCGCCGAGCCGTGGGCGCTTCAAGGTCTACCTGATCGACGAAGTGCACATGCTCTCCACCCACTCGTTCAACGCCTTGCTCAAGACGCTGGAAGAGCCGCCGCCCTACGTCAAGTTCATCCTCGCCACCACCGACCCGCAGAAACTGCCAGCCACCATCCTGTCGCGCTGCCTGCAGTTTTCGCTGAAGAACATGAGCCCGGAGCGGGTGGTCGAGCACCTCAGCCACGTGCTGGCGGCCGAGAACGTGCCGTTCGAGCCGGATGCTCTGTGGTTGTTGGGCCGCGCTGCCGATGGTTCGATGCGAGACGCCATGAGCCTGACCGACCAGGCCATCGCCTTCGGCGAAGGCAAAGTGTTGGCCGCCGATGTGCGGGCGATGCTCGGCAGTCTCGATCACGGCCAGGTCTATGGCGTGCTGCAGGCGCTGCTGGAGGGGGATGCGCGGGCGCTGCTGGAAGCAGTGCGCAATCTCGCCGAGCAGGGGCCGGACTGGAGTGGCGTGCTGGCCGAAATGCTCAATGTGCTGCACCGCGTGGCCATCGCCCAGGCATTGCCGGAGGCGGTGGACAATGGCCAGGGTGATCGCGAGCGGGTGTTGGCGCTGGCGTCGGCATTGCCGGCCGAGGATGTGCAGTTCTATTACCAGATGGGTCTTATTGGTCGTCGCGATCTGCCCCTGGCGCCGGACCCGCGCGGTGGCTTCGAAATGGTCCTGTTGCGCATGCTGGCATTCCGCCCGGCCGACAGCGACGATGCGCCGAAGCCGGTACTAAAGCCGGTGGGGATCAGCCAGGCCACAGCTGATCCTGCAACCCCGGTGGCAGCGCCGGCGGTGGCTGTCGAAGCGCCAACCGTTGTTGCCGTGGCGCCCGCAGTCGTGGTCGAGGCTGTGCCTGCGCCGCAGGAGATCGTTGAGCCTGAGCCGGCACCCGTAGAGGAGGTCATCGACCTGCCCTGGGAGGAGCCTGCTGCCCCCGCGCCTGTGGCTGTAGAGCCTGAACCACAACCGCAACCTGAACCCGCGCCTGCAGCCGTCGAACCGCAAAATGCCGCACCGACCTACGGCGAGCCGCCATTCGATCCATCTGCCTACGCCTCAGCGGGCATGGAGCGTGATGACGAGCCGCCAATGGATGATGACTACTACGGTGGCGACAGCGACCCAGCCAGCTTCAGCTATCTGGACGAGTTGGTCGAGCATGTTCAGGAAGACGCCCCCGTCGCCCCCCCTGAGCCGCTGCCCGCAGCCAAGCCCGCCACGGGCCTGGCTCTGCAATGGCTAGAATTATTCCCACTGTTGCCTGTGTCCGGGATGACAGGCAACATCGCCGCAAACTGTACGCTGATCGCTGCAGACGGTGACGATTGGCTGCTGCACCTGGACCCGGGCCAAGGTGCGCTGTTCAACGCCACCCAGCAGCGTCGTTTGAACGAAGCGCTCAACCAGCACCTGGGGCGCACCCTGAACCTGCGCATCGAGCTGATACTGCCCGAGCAGGAAACCCCGGCCCAGGCGGCGTCGCGCAAGCGCGCCGAGCGCCAGCAGGACGCCGTAACGTCGATCGAGCAGGATCCGTTGATCCAGCAGATGATCAAGCAGTTCGGCGCCACCGTGCGGCAGGATACTATTGAGCCTGTACAAGCCCTGGTCAGCCAGGGCCAGTAATCGATAACCATGCGGCCGGCCCTGTGCCGGGCCGCATCACACGACCCAATCGAGGTATACCCCCATGATGAAAGGTGGCATGGCCGGCCTGATGAAGCAGGCCCAGCAGATGCAGGAAAAAATGGCCAAGATGCAGGAAGAGCTGGCCAACGCCGAAGTGACGGGCCAATCCGGTGGTGGCCTGGTCAGCGTGGTGATGACTGGCCGTCATGACGTCAAGCGCGTCAGCATCGATCAAAGCCTGATGTCGACCGACGAAGACGACAAGGAAGTGCTGGAAGACCTGATCGCTGCCGCGCTGAACGACGCCGTGCGCAAGGTCGAGCAGAGCAGCCAGGAAAAAATGGGCGGCATGACTGCGGGCATGCAGCTGCCACCGGGCTTCAAGATGCCGTTCTGAGCCATTGCGCTCCGACAAGCCGCCGCTGGGTTCCAGGGCGGCTTTTTTATTGGTCAATTGATGATGGGCGTGGCGGCAATCAAGCGCCTTCTGACAATTCCACCGATCGCCGGTGTGCAGCGCAAGTTGCTGCCATTACCAGTTCACGAAGTTGCTTCTGTGTTTCGAAGACTTCGATAGCCGCCGCCGTCGTGCCATTAGGAGAAGTAACGGCCATCCGCAGTTCGGTGAAATCGGCATGCGCCTGATGTTGTAATGTGGCTGCGCCAAATGCAGTTTGCGCTGCCAGATTGCGCGCCAGTTCCGGTGGCAAGCCCAACTTTATCCCGGCTTCGGCAAGTGCCTCGCTGAACAGGTGGTAATACGCCGGCCCGCTGCCGCTAATGGCTGTGACGGCATCCAGCTGTTCTTCTTCGTTCACCCAATAAGCCGCGCCGACCGCCTCGAAGAGTTGGCCAATGATGAACCTGCGCGCATTGTCCAGATGCTCGTTCGCATACAGCCCGGTGCAACCCGCTCCGACCAGCACTGGAGTATTAGGCATGGCCCGCACCACTGGGCAGCGTCCGCCGAGCGCGCGGCTCAAGAAGCCCTGCGTGACGCCCGCCGCCACTGAAACCACCACAGCCCGCTCGCAGTGGCGATCACTCAGCCCGGCCAGCGCCTCGCTGGCATAACCCGGCTTCACGGCCAGCACAATCACGTCGAAAGCCTGGTCCGCAGGCACATCCTCCAGTCGGCCATACCGGCCTGCCGCTGCATCGGGCGCGATTCCCGGATCGACGATGCTCAGTTGCTCTACCTTCCCAGACGCAAGCCAGGCGTCGCCCAGTGCGCCACCCATGCGCCCATAACCAATAAAAAGCACGTTCATCGGATGCCCTCAGTGTTTGTTGTTGTGATGTTTTTTTAGATTAAGGGCATTGCCGCTTAGGGTGCAACCAGGTGCAACTTTGAATGAATGAACAATAAAGATCAGCTCTAGTGACTCCATGGTCATGTTGCACCATTTTGGTGAGTGCAGGTGTTTATCCTGTTTTAGCGAATCAAAATAGTGCGTCTGCACAATTTCTCTGATTGATTTGATGATTAATCGTTTAACTTGGGTTGCACCTTATTTCAAGGTTTGAATAAGATCTACTGGCAACGGTGCAACCCGGTTGCTCTTTTGCGCCAATTCACGCAGTGCTCGCCGACATAACATCAAAAAAACGGAGACTCGAATGACGCCATCCCGTGCAACCCCCTCTGCAACCCAGGGGCGGGGCCGAGCCTTGGTCGCCAGCCTTACTGGCAGCTCCATCGAATGGTTCGACTATTTCCTCTACGGCACCGCTGCCGCCCTGGTATTCAACAAGCTGTTCTTCCCCACCTTCGACCCGGTAGTCGGCCTGTTGCTGGCGTATCTGTCGTTTTCCCTGACGTTCTTCGTGCGGCCCATCGGCGGTGTGCTGTTCGCCCACATCGGTGACCGTATCGGGCGCAAGAAGACCCTGGTCATCACCCTGTCGCTGATGGGGGGCGCAACGGTGCTGATCGGCTGTTTGCCCACCTATGAGCACATCGGCGTATGGGCACCGATCCTGCTGATCAGCTTGCGTGTCATCCAGGGGCTGGGCATTGGTGGCGAGTGGGGCGGCGCCTTGTTGCTGGCCTACGAGTACGCGCCGGCCAAGCGCAAGGGCCTGTTCGGCAGTGTGCCGCAGGTGGGGGTGACGGTAGGCATGCTGCTGGCGACCATGGCGGTGAGCCTGATGGCCATGCTGCCGGAAGAGCAATTCATGAGCTGGGGCTGGCGTGTGCCGTTCGTGCTCAGTGCGGGCCTGGTGTTCCTCGGCCTGTGGATTCGCCATGGATTGGATGAAACGCCAGACTTCAAGAAAGCCAAGGAAACCGGCAACGTGGCCAAGATGCCGCTGGTCGAGACCCTGCGCGACCACTGGCGCGAAGTGTTGATCGCTGCCGGCTTGAAAGTGGTGGAGACGGCCCCGTTCTACATCTTCTCCACCTTCGTGGTCAGCTACGCGGTAACGACCCTGGGCTACAGCAAGGTCACCACCCTCAATGCGGTGATGATCGGCGCGGCGGTCGCCTCGCTGATGATTCCGTTGATGGGTTGGCTGTCGGACAAGGTCGGGCGCAAGGCGGTGTACATCGCCGGCATCCTCTTGATTGCGGCATTCATCGTGCCGTACTTCATGCTGCTCGACACCCGTACCACCTGGGGCCTGATGCTGGCCACGGTGATCGCATTCGGTGTGCTGTGGGCGCCGGTCACCGCCGTGCTGGGCACCATGAGCTCGGAGATTTTCTCCACCCGTGTGCGCTATACCGGCATTACACTGGGTTACCAGTTGGGCGCCGCGTTGGCTGGCGGTACCGCGCCGCTGATCGCCACCTTCCTGCTCAGCCGCTACAACGGCAGCTGGCAGCCGGTCGCGTTGTACCTGCTGGGTACCGTGGCAATCTCACTGGTGGCGGTGCTGGCCGTACGTTCAGGCAAGGGTGACACTCCCGGCAAGCCAGCGTTGAATTGACGGCACAGGCACTGGTGGGTATAAACCGCCCCTTATTGATTTATCAGGCCATGACCATGAGCTTCAGCCCCCTCATCCGCCAACTGATCGACGCCCTGCGCACCCTGCCGGGTGTCGGTCAGAAAACCGCCCAGCGCATGGCGCTGCAGCTGCTGGAGCGTGACCGCAGCGGCGGCCTGCGTTTGGCGCAGGCGCTGACCCAGGCCATGGAAGGGGTTGGCCATTGCCGCCAGTGCCGTACCCTGACCGAGCAGGAACTGTGCCCGCAGTGCGCCGACACGCGCCGTGACGACAGCCAGCTGTGCGTGGTGGAAGGTCCGATGGATGTGTATGCGGTGGAGCAGACCGGTTATCGTGGTCGCTACTTCGTGCTCAAGGGGCATTTATCGCCGCTTGATGGCCTGGGGCCAGAGGCGATTGGCGTGCCGCAGCTGATGGCGCGGATCGAGGAGCAGGGCAGCTTTACCGAGGTGATCCTGGCGACCAACCCGACCGTGGAAGGTGAGGCGACGGCGCATTACATCGCCCAGTTGCTGGCCGAGAAAGGTTTGGTGGCTTCGCGGATTGCCCACGGCGTGCCGCTGGGCGGGGAGCTGGAGCTGGTTGATGGCGGGACGCTGGCGCATGCTTTTGCGGGGCGCAGGCCGATTTCGCTATAAATTGGGGCTGCAAAGCAGCCCCAGAATGCAACTCAGTATTCGCTCAGCGAAAACTCGGTCAGGCAGAAGGTCGGCACACCCACTTCCTGCAGTCGGCGCGAGCCGTTCAGTTCAGGCAGGTCAATGATCGCCGCCGCCTCGAATACCTGCGCACCGGTACGACGCACCAGGTTGGCCGCAGCCAGCAAGGTACCGCCAGTGGCAATCAGGTCGTCGAAGATCAACACCGAATCGCCTTCACACAGGCTGTCGGCATGCACTTCCAGGAAAGCTTCGCCGTACTCGGTCTGGTAGCCCTCCGACAATACATCGGCCGGCAATTTGCCTTGCTTGCGGAACAGGATCAGCGGTTTGTTCAGCTGGTGGGCGATGATCGAGCCAATCAGAAAGCCCCGCGCGTCCATGGCGCCGATGTGGCTGAACTCAGCCTCCACATAGCGTTCGATGAACTGGTCAGCGACATAGCGCAGCCCGCGCGGCGACTGGAACAGCGGGGTGATGTCGCGAAAGATCACACCCGGTTTGGGGAAGTCCACTACCGGGCGGATCAGGGCTTTGAGGTCGAAGGCTTCGCTGTGCATGGGTGCAGATATCCTGGAAAAACGAATGCGCCAGTATACCTGTTTCAGCCAGCCTTTCAGGCCTCCATTGCACCACCGGCCAGCGCGCACAGCTGGATCGGGTCGAGGATGTGCACTTCCTTGCCTTCGGCGCGGATCAGGCCGTTCTGCTGGAAGCGGGTGAACACCCGCGACACGGTTTCCACCGCCAGGCCCAGGTAGTTGCCGATTTCGTTGCGCGACATGCTCAGGCGGAATTGGTTGGCCGAGTAGCCACGGGCACGGAAGCGCGCGGACAGGTTGACCAGAAAGGTGGCGATGCGCTCGTCGGCGGTTTTCTTCGACAGCAGCAACATCATCTGCTGATCGTCACGGATTTCCCGGCTCATCACCCGCATCAGCTGGCGGCGCAGCTGCGGCAGTTGCACCGACAGTTCGTCGAGGCGCTCGAAGGGGATTTCGCAGACCGAGGTGGTCTCCTGGGCCTGGGCCGAAACCGGGTAGGCTTCGGTGTCCATGCCGGACAATCCGACCAGCTCGCTGGGCAGGTGGAAGCCGGTGATCTGTTCTTCGCCGCTGTCGCTCAGGCTGAACGTCTTGAGGGCGCCGGAACGTACCGCGTAGACCGAGCCGAAATTGTCACCCTGGCGGAACAGGAACTCGCCTTTTTTCAGCGGTCGTCCCCGTTTGACGATTTCATCCAGTGCATCCATGTCTTCCAGGTTGAGCGAAAGAGGCAGGCACAGGGGGGCCAGGCTGCAGTCCTTGCAATGGGCCTGGTTGTGGGCGCGCAGTTTGACTGGCTCGGACATTTTGGATCGATCCTTGTGGGAAAGCACACATAAGTCGTAAGGGTAACCTACGGCATAGGGTGTAGGCCAGCGCGCTATTGTGGTGCGCCCTGGCCTGACCCCAACTGCGTGATGCCGGGGTACGTTCGTCCCAATAGTGTGCCTGGCCAGCAAACTTGTCCATGCGGTCAAACGACTCGCCCCACTAGATTACGCGCGAGAAGCGTTGGCGGTTGTGCATCGCCAGATAGGCATCGAACACCATGCATACCGAGCGCGCCAGTAGACGCCCGGCAGGCAGGATGCGGATACCTTTGTCGTCGAGGCGGATCAGGCCGTCGCGTTGCATGGCCAGCAGTTCGGGCCACAGGTCGTTGAAATATCCACGAAAATCGATCGTGAAAGCCTCTTCGATCGGCTCGAAGTCAAGCTCGAAGTGGCAGATCAGCTGCTGGATCACGGCTCGGCGCAGGCGATCATCGTGATTGCACACCAGGCCCCGTTGGGTCGCCAACTGGGCGGTGGACAGCGTGTCCTGGTAGGTGTTGAGGTCGCTGCTGTTCTGGCAGTACAGGTCACCGATCTGGCTGATCGCCGAAACCCCGAGGCCAATCAGGTCGCAGTGGCCGTGGGTGGTGTAGCCCTGGAAGTTGCGTTGCAGGGTGCCTTCCTCCTGGGCCACGGCCAGCTCGTCGTCGGGCAGGGCGAAATGGTCCATGCCGATGTAGCGGTAGCCGGCGGCGGTGAGTTGTTCGATGGTGGCGTGGAGCATTTCCAGCTTGGCTGCCGGGGCCGGCAAGTCGTTGCTGTCGATGCGCCGTTGCGGCATGAAGCGTTCCGGCAGGTGGGCGTAGTTGAACACCGACAGGCGGTCGGGCTGCAGGCGAATCACTTCCTCGACGGTACGCGCGAAACCATCCGGGGTCTGCTTGGGCAGGCCATAGATCAGGTCCAGGTTGACCGAGCGGAACTGCAGGGTGCGTGCTGCCTCGATCAGGGTGCGGGTTTGTTCCAAGCTTTGGAGGCGGTTGACTGCGCGCTGCACGGCCGGGTCCAGGTCCTGCACGCCAAGGCTGACGCGGTTGAAGCCTAGTTCGCGCAAAAGGCCCATGGTCGACCAATCGGCCTCGCGTGGGTCGAGCTCGATGCCGTAGTCACCGGAATCGTCATCCAGCAAGTTGAAGTGCTGGCGCAAGGTGGCCATCAACTGGCGCAGTTCCACATGGCTGAGGAAGGTCGGCGTACCGCCGCCGAAATGCAGCTGTTCAACACGCTGTTTAGGGTCCAGATGGCAGGCGATCAGCTGGATCTCCTGCTCAAGACGCTGCAGGTAAGGTGCGGCCCGGCCGCGGTCCTTGGTGATGACCTTGTTGCAGGCGCAGTAGTAGCAGATGTTCGCGCAGAACGGCACGTGCACGTACAACGACAGCGGGCGCACGGCCCGGCGGCTTTCGCGCAGGGCGTGTAGCAGGTCGAACGAGCCCACTTCGCTATGCAGTTGCACGGCGGTCGGGTAGGAGGTATAGCGCGGGCCGGCCAGATCGTAGCGGCGGATCAGGTCGGCATCCCAGCGTAGATCTTCGAGCATGTGGGCGGTCCCCGGAATGAGCAGCAATGGTCCGGAGTCTAGGGCTGTCTGTAGGAAACTGTGTTGATTTGTATCAAGGTGCAGGGCAGGGCGCCTGTGAGCCGATTGAGGGTGTCTTTTACGGGTTTTGAAGTGTTTGCATCGGTGTTTTTTATTATGCGGGAAGTTTTCCTACAGTAATTTCTGTTTTTCTACGATCTCCACTTTTTTCGCAAGTGATGGGTTATCGTTAGTGCGATTTATGTGTCGCTGTTTGCGTATTTATTTCATAACTCTATGTTTGTAAAAGAATTTATTAAGAGCTGAAATTTCCTACAACTATATAGGAAGTCATCACGGCGACTTGGAACGGATTCCTCGCTAGTGTCTTGCCTGCACTTAACCCGCGCATTTTACAACATGCCCGGCCCCCTGAACCTGCCCGAAGGAATGAACAGCAGGAGTTCGCATGAGCAACTTGAACGATGTGCGCTTTACCTTCAGTACGCCGGCCGATGAGGCCATTGCATTCGATGTGGTGTCATTCGAACTGACCGAAGCGGTCAGCGAGTTGTATCGCCTGGAAGTCGAACTGGTCAGTGCATCGGCCGACGCCAACTTTGCCACCCTGCTCGACCAGCCTGCCGTGCTGACCATTTGGCAGCAGGAACAACCGGTCCGGCATGTGCATGGCCTGATCAGCAGCTTCGAACAAGGCAAGACCGGCCACCGCCGCACCCGCTACCGCGCCGTCATCGAACCCCAACTGGCCCGCGCGGGCCTGCAGTCGGACTGGCGAATCTTCCAGCACCGTCCCGTTCCCCAGCTGCTGGAAGCGCTGTTCGAAGAGCGCCAGTGGGGGGCGCTGACCCAGTACCTGGGCGATGCGCACCAGAACCGTGAGTTCTGCGTCCAGGCCGGCGACCTGGACCTGGACTTCTTCTGGCGCCTGTCCGCCGAAGAAGGCCTGGTCTCGATCTTCGAACACGGCGAAGGCAGCCACGGCGTTATCCAGGTCGACCAGATCAGCCAGTTCGGCAGCCTGGAAGGCGAACCGGTGTTGTACCTCGCCAACGGCGGTGGCAGTGAGCAGCAACCCTGCCTGCACCACTTCGCCTACCGCGAGCAGGTACGAACCAGCCTCCAGGTTCAGCGCGATTACACCTTCACCCACCCGCGCTACAACCTGGAACACACCACCTATCCCCAGAACATGGGCAGCCAGGGCAACGATTACCAGCGCTACGACTACCCAGGCCGTTACAAACACGACAACGTCGGCAAGCCCTTCACCCAGGCCCGCCTCGATGCCTTGTTTGGCGATGCCCGCATGGCCGAGGTCGAAGGCGACGACGCACGCCTGCAACCTGGCATCGCTTTCCAGCTGACCGGCCATGCCCGCGAGGACATGAACATCCTCTGGCGCCCTCTGCAGATCAAGCACAAAGGCCGTCAGTTCACCGCGCTGGAAGAGGATGCCGCCGAGGCCCAGCAGGGCACCTCTTACACGCTCACCGCCACCCTGATTCCCGCAGAGGTCGAATGGCACGCCCCCGCCCGCCCGAAACCGGTGGTCGAAGGCCCGCAGATGGCCAAGGTGGTCGGGCCACCCGGCGAGGAAATCTACTGCGACGAGCACGGCCGCGTGCGCGTGCAGTTCCCCTGGGACCGCCTCGGCCAGGACGATGAAAAAAGCTCGTGCTGGGTCCGCGTAACCCAAGCCTGGGCCGGCGCCACCTGGGGGCACATGGCCATCCCGCGCATCGGCCAGGAAGTCGTGGTGAGCTTTCTCAATGGCGACCCCGACCAGCCGATGATCACCGGGCGCAGCTACCACGTGGTCAACCGCCCCCCGTACCGCTTGCCCGATTTCAAGGCACTGAGCCCGATCCGCAGCAAGGAGCACCACGGCCAGCGCCACAACGAGCTGCGCCTTGACGACACCAGCGGGCAGATCAGCGCGGCGCTGATGAGCGACCACGACCACTGCGCCCTGCACCTCGGCTATCTCACCCATCCGCGCCACCTTGGCGGCAAGCCGCGCGGGCAAGGTTTCGAGTTGCGCACCGATAGCCATGGCGTCATCCGAGCCGGCGGTGGCTTGCTGCTGACCACCGAACTGCGCGCCCGCGCAAGCGAACACCACACCGATCTCGCGGAAACCGCCGAGCGCCTGAAAACTGCCCAGGAATACCACACCACCTTTGCCAGCGAAGCCCGCGATCATCTGGCCCAGGAAGGCGGTGATCAGGATGAAGTCGGCGACGCACTCAAGGCGCAGCACGACGCCATACG
Organism: Pseudomonas sp. NPDC090233; assembly: GCF_044772285.1. Lineage (NCBI taxonomy): Bacteria > Pseudomonadati > Pseudomonadota > Gammaproteobacteria > Pseudomonadales > Pseudomonadaceae > Pseudomonas > Pseudomonas sp. NPDC090233. Next base: position 156,586 of record NZ_JBIVYQ010000010.1, read on the forward strand.
CGGCGGCGCCGGTAACCCAGAAGCCAACCGCTTCCCCGAACTGGCCGACCCTCAACTGGTAATCGCCAGTCCCACCGGCATCGCCAGCACCACACCCGAATCCACCCATATTGCCAGCGGCGAACACTTGGGCCTGAGCACGGGCGGCCACACCAGCATGGCGATCGGCAAACGGCTGCTGATCAGTGCCAGCCGTGGCGTGCGGCAGTTCGTTCAGAGCATGGGATGGCGACTGGTCGCGGCGTCCGGCGACATCGACCTGAAAGCGCTGAAGGACAACATCAATCTACTGGCCAAGCTCAAGATCGCGGTGACGGCCGAGCGGATCGTCCTCAGTGCCAAGGAAGAACTGGTCATTCAAGCCGGTGGAAGCAGCACGACCTACAACGCCAGCGGAATTCTCCACGCCACTGCTGGCCAATACACCGGGCATGCGACGGACTTCATCTATGAAAGCGCGAAGAGCCAGTCGGCCGCGTTCCCCGAAGAAATCCAAGGAGGACAGGGCAATCTGGACCTGTTCAGAAATTACGCCAACAACCACCCCTTGAAAGGCGCTGCTTATCGAGTAGTCGATGCACGGGGCCAGGTGTTCAACGGCGTACTGGACGACCAGGGTTTCTCCACGGTGAAAGCCGTAAGCCCTGGCCCCACAGCTGTCGATTTCGAAAAAGATCCTGCCGATCCCTGGGAGGCCGGTAGCTATTTCGACAACCTGATGAAAGATTTCTCGGCACCGGCAGCCATTGCCGGCCTGCCTGCAGCCCTCCAGCGAGTTGAGGATGCCGCCATTGACTTGGCTCAGCCCAACAGCAAAGCAGGGCTGATCCATGAATGAAGCCCAACTAAAAGAAATCAAAGAACGCGAAGTCGCCCTCGTCCCGTTGAACAAGCTGGTTGCCGAAGACATCGGCAGCGGCGAGGCGGTCATCAACGACTGGCTGCTGGAACTCAGCAGCGGCAATATCGACTTGGCCACCGTGAAAGCCTGGGCCGGCGCGGTGCCCGTGGTCGGCAACGTCGTTGCGCTGTTCGATGCCCTGGGCGACATCATCCACTTGAGCGAAAGCCGCTCCAGCGACCCGCTGGACTGGGTCAGCCTGGGCATCAACCTGATCGGCGTGGTCCCCGTCCCGCCCACCATGGCCGCCGCACGGATGACCTTGCGCCCGGTGCTGTTCCTGGCCCGCCAGCAATTGAAACGGCACAAAGGCGACCTCGCCGAGGCTGTGATCAGCGTCATGGCCGGCCACGTCAGCGCCACGCTGATGGGCGAGATCGAAACCTTCGTGGCGCGGGCCGAAGCCGAATTGCCAGGCATCCTGAACAATGCCGCCACCACCGGCTTCCAGACCTTGAATAGCTTGGCCGATGCCATCGAGCGCATCGCCAAAGGCGACATTGACACCAGCGCGCAGCGCAAGGCGATCCACGACAGCGCCAGGGCGATCTATGCGCCCATCCAGGAGCCCTCTCTGTGGGACTTGCTGAACCGGGCGGGGGCGATCATCGGCGCGGCCGGCGGTGCCATGCAGTACGGGGCCACCGAAGGATACAAATTTGCCGCCAGCCACAGTGGCGGCTGGCTGCTCAAGCTCGTGCAGCCGCACACCGAGCTGCTCAAAGCGCTGGCCAGGCTGATACGGCAAATGCTGACCGCACTGGCCAACCCGGCCACGCAGAACAGCATCGCCTGGCTGCTCGCCCAGCTCAACGCCGGCTTGCGAAAACGCAAGCCCAGGCGCCGCGTATCGGCCAACACCCCGGCCCACGGCTCGGGCGTGGCCAGGCACCAGGGCGCCGAAAGCCGTCTGGAAGCTACCCGCCATGAAGCGCGCCCCAAAAACGACCCCCGCTGCGACCTGAACGGCGCCTGCCCTGGCACCCGTAAAAGCATCAGTTACGCGCGCGGCACCGAAACCCTCGCCCATGTCGATTTCA
>NZ_JBIVYQ010000011.1:0-64070 GCF_044772285.1 Pseudomonas sp. NPDC090233
ACACAGCTGTCGAGGGGGAATGCAGCGCTGGCCGTGGCGTTCCACTGCTCGACGACCTGATGCTGCTCGGCACTGTCGAGCATCGGCAGTTCGCCAACCGGGCGCAGCGGGTCTTGCGCCAGCGCACCTAGCAACTGGGCCATGTGCGAATTGATGCTGCGGATTCGCTCAAGGCTGAAGTGGGCCTGATCGAAGCTGTAGTGCAGCGCCAGGTTGCCACCCAGGGTCACGCCCAGGGTCAGCGGGTAACTGGTCAGGTCGCTGTGGCGCGCGGGGCCGAAACGCAGGCCTTGTGGCGCCTCACGCTCCAGCACCTGCGAGATCGGGAAGTTCTCGAACACCAGGATATTGTCGAACAGGGCCTCGCCGCTGTGGCCAGCCCAACCCTGAATCTCGAACAGCGCGCTGTGTTCGTGCTCGCGCATGGCCAGGCTCAGGTCCTGCAAGTTTTGCAGCCATTGCGCCACGGTCTGTTGCGGTTGCGGGCTGGCGACCAACGGCAGGGTATTGATGAACAGGCCCAGCTGGCTTTCCACGCCAGGCAGATCGGCCGGACGACCAGCGACGGTGGTGCCGACCGTGACACAGGACTGGCCGGTGTAGCGCTGCAACAGCAGCAGCCAGGCCGCCTGCACCAAGGTATTGAGGGTGACTTTCTGCTGCCGGGCGAAAGCGTTGAGCCGCTCGGTCGCAGCGCTGTCGAAAGCATGGTCCAGGAGGGCATAGCCGCTGCCTGCTGCTACCTGTGGGCCGGTACTGGCCAGCAAGGTCGGTGCCTGCAAATCGGCCAGGCGTGCTTTCCAGAAGTTTTCGCTACTTTCTGCCGTGCGTGCCTGCAACCACTGGATATAGTCGCGGTAACGCCCCACCGGGCGCTGCGGCTGTTCGCCGTGGTAACGCTGCATCACTTCGCCGAGCAACTGCGAACTGCTCCAGCCATCCATCAGGATATGGTGGTTGGTGAACATCAAGTGCTGGCGATGTTCGTCCGTACGGACCAAGGTCAGGCGCAACAGGCCGGGGTGTCGCAAATCGAAACCGCGCGCACGGTCCTGCTCGGCCAGCTCCAGCAAGGCCGTCGCCAGATCATCGCGGCCACGCCAGTCATGGCAGGTGACGTCCAGCTGCACCTGGCGATGGATGATCTGCAGCTGTTCGCCGCCGCCTTCCCAGGCAAACGCGCTGCGCAAGATATCGTGGCTGTCCACGGCCGCTTGCCACGCGTTGCATAAACGTTCGACATCCAGGCCCTCGACATCCACGCACAGTTGGTTGATGTACTCGCCGCTACCTTGCTGCAGCAGGCTGTGGAACAGCATGCCCTGCTGCATCGGCGACAGCGGATAGATGTCTTCGATCTGGTTGGCCGGCACCTGCAACCCATCGAGTTGCGCCTGGTCGATGCGCGCCAATGCAAAGTCGGACGGCGTCACGCCCATCGTCCCGGCCTGGCAGCAATGGTCAATGATTGCACGCAGGTGCTCGCTGAACTGTGCGGCGAGGCGGTCGATGCTGCTGTGCTCGAACTGCTCGCCGCTGTAGGTCCAGCGCATTTCCAGTTCGCCATCGTAGACCTGCCCTTCGATCTCCAGGCTGTTGCCCAGCGGCGCCGCTTCGTCCAGCTCGGCGCCGGCACCCTCGGCAGCTGGCAGCAACAAGGCATCGGCGTCGAAGCTGGCGTCGAACTGGCCCAGGTAGTTGAAGGTGACCTGGGGTTGCGGCAGGGCCGCCAGGGACTCACGGACAGCTGGCAGGCCCAGGTAACGCAGCACGCCAAAGCCCAGCCCCTTGGCCGGCACGGCGCGCAGTTGCTCCTTGACGCCCTTGATACTGGCGGCCAATTCGTCGCGGGCCGTCAGGCGCAAGGGGAACAGGCTGGTGAACCAGCCGACACTGCGGCTCAGGTCAATGTCGGCGAACACATCTTCGCGGCCATGGCCTTCCAGCTGGATGGCGTTGTCGGCTCGGCCGGTCCAGCCGTGAAGGGTACGGGCCAGCGCGGTGAGCAGCAGGTCGTTGACCTGGGTGCGGTAGGCGGCCGGCGCCTGCTGCAGCAACTGACGCGTGGTTTCACGGTCGAGACGGCCGCGCACCACCTGGCGGTGACGGCTCTGCAGGCTGCCTTGCGGGCGGTCACAGGGCAGTTGCACCTGAACACCGTGCAACTGGGCAACCCAATGGTCCATTTCGGCCACCACCGCCGACGATTGCGCATAGGCCTGCAGGCGTTCGCCCCAGGCCTTGACCGAGCTGGTCTTGGCCGGCAGTTGCAGGGGAAGCCCTTGGCACCGCTGGCGATAGGCCTGCTGCAGGTCTTCCAGCAGCACGCGCCAGGACACCCCATCCACCACCAGGTGGTGGATCGCCAGCAGCAGGCGCTGGCTGCCGTCTTCCAAGGTCGCCAGCACGGCTCGCAACAACGGCCCCTGGCCCAGGTTCAGGCTCGCTTGCGCCTGGTCGTTGAGTTCGGCCAGTTGCACCGGCGACAGGCCTTCACGCCGCCATAACAAGTCGGCCGGTTGTGGCGCCAGCGCGGCGATCGAGGCTTGCCAACCTTCAGCCTGCTCGACGAATCGCGAGCGGAGCACGTCATGATGGATGACCAGATGAGCCAATGCCTCGCTCAACGCCTGCGCATCCAGTGGCTGCTGCGCGCGCAGCAGCAAGGCCTGATTCCAATGCTGGCGCTGCGGGATGTCCTGGGCGAAGAAATCGCACTGGATCGGCAGCAGCTGCAACGGCCCGCTGACCGGCCCCTGGTCGATCAGCAAAGGCGCATCACCTTGCCGCGCCACACTCGCCAGGCCTTGCACGGTCTGGTGCTGGAACAGGTCCTTGGGGCTGAACAGCAGCCCGGCCTGACGCGCACGGCTGACCACCTGGATCGACATGATCGAGTCGCCGCCCAACTCGAAGAAGTTGTCGGTCACGCCGATCTCTTCGCACTTGAGCACGTCCTGCCAGATGGCGACGATACGCGCTTCCAGCGCATTGCGCGGGGCCACGTGGTCATGCCGCAGCTGATTGAGGTCAGGTTTTGGCAATGCCTTGCGGTCGAGCTTGCCATTGGGGCTGAGGGGGAAAGCCTCAAGCAACAGCAGGTGCGTCGGCACCATGTAGTCGGGCAGGCAGTCCTGCAACCCGCTGCGGATCGCTTCACGCAGTGCGGCCTGTGCGGCCGGCTCGGCATCGACCAACGCGCGGGTGGCCGGCACTACATAGCCGACCAATTGCAGGCCATTGGCGCCAGGCACGGCCAGCACCAGGGCGTCTGCTACCTCATCGCGTTCCAGCAGGCGAGCTTCGATCTCGCCCAACTCGATGCGGAAGCCGCGAATCTTCACTTGATGGTCAATACGGCCGACGTATTCGATCACGCCTTCGGCATTGAAGCGTGCCAGGTCACCGGTGCGGTACAGACGCGCCCCGACACCATTGTAGGGGTCGGGCAGGAAGCGCTCGGCACTCAGCCCGGGGCGCTGGAAGTAACCGCGGGCCAGCAGCTCACCGCCGATCACCAGCTCACCCACCACCCCCACCGGAGCCGGCAGGCCATTGTCATCCAGCACCAGGATGTTGCGCCCCGGCAGCACCTGGCCGATCGGCAACGTCAGCGGAATGGGCCGGCGCCCCTGCACATAGTCGTCGCAATCGAGGGTGGTGGCCGTCACGGTCGCCTCGGTCGGGCCATAGGTGTTGAGCAGGCGCACATGCCCCAGCCCTGCCTGACGCCAGGCCAGCAGGCCTTCGGGTGGCATCGCTTCGCCGCCGCCGTGCACCTGGCGCAGCACGCCATAGTCGCGCGGCCCGACCACCGCAAACTCCTTGGCCAGCATGTGCCAGTAGGCAGTGGTCAGGTCCATCACGCTAATGCGCTGCTCGATCACGTGCCGGTAGAGCGTTTCGCTGTCCCAGATCTCGTTGCCGCGGATGACCACCGAGGCACCGCAGATCAGGGCCGGGTAAAGCTGCTCGACGAAGCCGTCGAAGTTGAAGGTGGCAAACTGCAACACGCGGTCGGCCGCGCCCAGGCCGAAGAAATCCAGCGAAACGTGGGCGTGCCGGGCCAGGGCGCGGTGGCTGATACCCACGCCTTTGGGCCGGCCGGTGGAGCCGGAGGTGAACATCACATAGGCCAGGTTGTCGGCCAGCGAGCAGTTGGGCAGGTCGCTGGCATCGTCAATGCTCCAGGCTTCGTCGTGGTCAAGGCACAGGGGTTGCACATCCACGGGCAACGGCAGGCGCTGCAACAGGCTGGCCTGGGTCAACACCAGGCGGCTGCCACTGTCCTCGATCATGCATTGCAGGCGGTCGGCAGGATACTGCGGGTCCAGCGGCACATAACCGCCACCGGCCTTGAGCACTGCCAGCAGGCCCACCACCATGTCCAGGCCTCGCTCAAGGGCGATGCCCACCAGCACCTCGCGGCCGACGCCGCGCTCGATCAGAACGCGCGCCAGGCGGTTGGCCCTGGCATTGAGCTGGCCGTAGGTCAGCTGCTGGCCTTCGAAGATCAGCGCCACCGCCTGCGGCGCCCGAGCCGCCTGGGCTTGGAACAGTTCATGGACGCACAGTTCGTTGGGGTAGCTGGCCGTGTTGCACCCCCATTCGTGGACCATTTGCTGGTAGTCATCGGCATCCAGCAGCGAGATCTCGCCGATGCGCTGCCCAGGGTCGGCCACCATCGCCTGCAGCACCCGCAGCCAGTGCCGTGCCAGGCGCTCGATGGTGGCCGCCTCGAACAGATCGCAGGCATAGGTGAATGCCGCATTCAGGCGCCCACCCTGCTCGTAGGTATCCAGGCTCAAGTCGAACTGGGTGGTGCGGCTCTCCCATTCGATAACGCCCAGCTCAAGGCCGCTGCCGACTTTCAGGCGGGTGACATCGGCCACTTCCGGCTGGTGGTTGTACATCACTTGGAACAGCGGGTTGTAACTCAGGCTGCGTTCAAGCTTGAGGGCGTCGACCAGGCACTCGAAGGGCAGGTCCTGATGGTCCTGGGCAGCGGCGGACACTTTCTTGATGTCCGCCAGCAGCGCGCTGACAGGGGTCATGCCATCCAGGCAGGTGCGCAGCACCTGGGTGTTGATGAAGCAACCGATCAGGCCCTCGGTCTCGCTACGGTTACGGTTGGCAATTGGCACACCGATGCGCAGGTCGCCCTGGCCGCTGTGGCGGTGCAGCACGATGTTGAATGCGGCCAGCAGCAGCATGAACACCGTCACCCCTTGCTGCCGGGCCAGGCCACGCACCTGCTCGGCCAGTGGCGCGTCCAGGCTGAACGCGTGGCGGCGGCCCTGGTAGCTCGGCTGCACCGGCCGTGGTCGGTCGGCGGGCAGTTCCAGCACCGGGTGCTGGTCGCCCAGTTGCGCCAGCCAATAGTCCAGCTGGCGCTGCTGTTCGCCCGCCTCCAGCCAGCGACGCTGCCACAAGGCGTAGTCGGTGTACTGCACCGGCAACGCGCCGAGCTGCGGCTCGACACCCTGCTCGTGGGCATCGTAGAAACGGCAGAACTCGTCGATCAGCACGCTCATCGACCAGCCATCGGAAACAATATGGTGCAGGGTCAGCAGCAACACATGCTCCCGCGCGTCCAGGCGCAGCAAGCGCACACGCAGCAGCGGCCCCGTGGCCAGGTCGAAGGGTTGCTGGGCCTGGGTTTCGGCTTCGTTCACCACTTCGGCTTCGCGCTGCTCGGCCGAGAATGCGCCAAGGTCGCGGAATTCGATCAACAACGGCTGCTCGCACGGAACCTGGCGCAAGCTGTCGTCGGGCAACTGGCGGAATACCGTACGCAGGGTCTCGTGGCGGGCCACCAGGCTGTCGAAGGCTTGCTCCAGCGCCTGGCGGTCCAATGCACCGCTCAGCCGCACCGCAGCCGGCAGATTGTAGGCAGCACCCTGCGGGTCCAGGTGCCAGAGAAACCACATCCGCTGCTGGGCATAGGACAGGGCATCGCGGTCGTGCGCCGCGACCCCTGCGGCGATCGGAAACTGGGAGAAGTCGATGCGTTCGGCGCGCAAACCCTCCAGGAACAGGCGGCGCTTTTCCACTGGCAATCCAATGAAGCTGCGGGCAAGCTTGAGGGACCTCTCGGCATTCATTTGCGATCTTCCATACGGTTGGGTATCGAGCATCTGCTCGGCTATCCCTACGGGACGTAAGAGCGCGCGGGAAAATTAGCCACACCACTGCGGGCTAAATTGCGCGAGGCATGACTCGTTGATCTTGCACAATGCAGACCAACAGAGGCCTACCGTGGACCTTCAGAGCATCCTCAACAAACTGTTCGCCAATGCCCACGCCGTGGGTATCGAAGGTGTCTTCCAGTTCGTCTTCGGCCAGGGCAGTGCCTTCTGGTCCGAGGTCGGCCAAAGCAGCCGTGTGGGGGCTGGCACGCACGCCAGCCCTGATGTAACCATCGAGGTGGCCGAGCGCGACTTCCTTGGCATCATGGCTGGCACAGCCAATGTCGAAGAACTGTTCGCCAGCGCGCGGTTGAAGATCAGCGGCAACATGGGCTTGGCCACGCTGCTTCCACAGATCATCGACAGTGCCCGACAGGGCGTCGCTGCGAACAAGGTGGCGATGAACCAGCGCTACCCGACACCGGCACGCTTCAGCGAGCGCATTTCCGCCGCCCAGCCGGTGCAGCACGAAGTCCCTCGCGTGCGCCGCGCAGAAATGTCAGTGGAGCGCTTTCGTCGCGACTACCTGCCCCAGGGCCTGCCATTGGTGATCAGCGACGCGCTGCAGGACTGGCCACTGTTCACCATGGGCCGCATGGCATCGCTCGAGCACTTCGCCGAACTGCAAGGCATCACCCGCCATGGCGACTACGTGAAGAAGACGTTCTCCACCGACCGCGACTTCCGCTCCACGTCCATGGCCGAGTTCATCGCCTCGCTGGAACGGCCGCTCAAGCCCGGCGAAACACCCCCGTACATGGGCAACAACATCGTGCCGGAGAAACTCCTCGCCTTGATCCGTTTCCCGGACTACTTCGAGCGATCGCGCTTCATCGCACCGCGCATCTGGATCGGCCCCAAGGGCACGCTGACCCCGCTGCACCGCGACGACACCGACAACCTGTTTGCCCAGGTGTGGGGCGAAAAATCCTTCATTCTAGCCGCCCCCCACCATCGCCCCGCCCTGGGTACCTGGTCGACCAGCCCCGAAGGTGGCCTGGATGGCTGCGACTTCAACCCCAATGCCCCGGACTACCAGCAATTCCCGGCAGCACGCGAGGTGCCATTGCTGCGGGTAGTGCTGCAGGCCGGCGATCTGTTGTTCCTACCCGAGGGCTGGTTCCATCAGGTCGAATCGCTGTCCACGTCACTGTCGGTGAATTTCTGGGTCAATTCCGCCCGCGGCTGGTAAGCGGGCGCGACAACGGGGCTAATTTGCAGCGACCGGGGCTCGTTCACCGAGAAACTCGCTTGCAAGAGGCTCCCGTATGTCCAGCCTGACCCAAACGCTGCACAAAGGCCTGCGCCACCTGGTCGGCAGCCGCCCGGCAGCAGTGCCTGGCTATCGCCTGTTCGACCTTGAACTGCGCCAACGAATTGCCCTGAGCCCCTCGCTGACGCGCTTGGTATTCAGTGGCACCGACCTTGGCCAAATGAACACCCTCGCGCCCGATCAGCGCGTCAAGCTGTTCTTCCCCGCCCCTGATGGCTCGCTGCCCAGCTTGCCCAATGACCAGCACTGGAAGGCGACACTCAACGCCCTACCGCCACCCCAACGCCCAGCGATGCGCACCTATACGATACGCGCCCTGCGCCGCGAATCCCTTGAGGTCGATGTGGACTTTGTCCTGCATGGCGTCAATGGCCCGGCCTCGGCCTGGGCGACGCATGCAAAGATCGGAGATCGGCTGCAGATGCTCGCACCCAACCTGGACTGCGGCGACGACCCCGGCGGCTACGAATGGAAACCGCCGCAAGGATTGTGCAACGTACTGCTGGTAGGCGACGAAACAGCGCTGCCGGCGATTGCCGGCATGCTTGAGCAATTGGCCGACGAACAGCCATCGCTTGCTGTGGAGGCCTTCATCGAGGTGCCGTACGAAGCCGACTGCCTCCCGCTGCGCCACAGCGCCGCCACGCGCTTGCACTGGCTGCCACGCGAAATGCTGCAATGCCAACACGGCGAGGCAATGCTGCATGCGGTACGCGAGCTGGCGAACCTGCCGCAAGCGCAGCCGGCACCTGCGGCACGCCTGGAAGAGGTGAATCTCGACAAGCGCATGCTCTGGGATCGCTCCAGTACCCACCACAGTGCGTTCTACGCCTGGGTGGCCGGCGAGTCGACGGCGGTGATGGATATTCGTCGCTACATGATCAAGGAGCGCGGGCTGCCGCGTGACTGCCTGACGTTGATGGGCTACTGGCGAGCCGGGCGGACGTCCGACTGATCGAAGACAAGCGTGGGGCCGCATGGCGGCCCCAGGCTCATATCAGACTGCCGCCGCCAGCGCGTCGGCAAAGCGCTGCGCGACTTCGTCGATCTGCTGGCCACTGATGATCAACGGCGGCAGGAAGCGCACCACCGCACCATGACGCCCGCCCAGCTCCAGGATCAGCCCGCGCTTGAGGCATTCACGCTGCACCTTGGGCGCCAGTTCACGGTTGGCCGGTGGGTGGCCAAGCGCATCGCGCGCGCCTTGCGGGTCCACCAGCTCGACGCCGAGCATCAGGCCACGGCCACGCACATCACCCAGTTGCGGATAGTCCTTCTGCAGCACCTGCAGGTGCCCACGCAGGCGCTGCCCCATGGCTTCGGCATGCTCGGCCAGGCGGTGCTCGACCAAGTAGTTGATCACCGCAGAGCCTGCGGCCATGGCCATCTGATTGCCGCGGAAGGTACCGGCATGGGCGCCCGGCTTCCAGGTGTCGAGCCAGTCGCGGTAAACCACCACCGCCAACGGCAGGCTGCCGCCGATGGCCTTGGACAGGGTCACCACATCCGGCACGATACCGGCGTGCTCGAAGGCGAACATCCGCCCCGTGCGGGCGAAACCGCTCTGGATTTCATCGACGATCAGCGCCACGCCGGCCTGCTCGGTGATGCGCCGCACCCCTTTGAGCCATTCGATATCGGCAGGCACTACCCCGCCCTCGCCCTGCACCACTTCAAGGATCACTGCAGCGGGCAACGGCACGCCGCTTTCCGGGTCGAGCAGCAGGTTTTCCAGGTAATGCAGGTTGGCCTTGACCCCGGCCTCGCCACCCAGGCCAAACGGGCAACGGTAGTCGTATGGGTATGGCATGAACTGCACGCCATTGCTGAGCAACGCCCCCAGCGGCTGCTTGGGCCCATGGCTGCCCATCAGGCTCAACGCACCCTGGCTCATGCCATGGTAGGCGCCCTGGAAGGCCAGCACCGTGCTACGGCCGGTGGCGCTGCGCACAAGCTTGAGCGCGGCCTCCACGGCGTCGGTACCGGTCGGCCCGCAGAACTGCACCTTGGCCTCGCGGCGCAGTGCTTCGGGCAGGATGCCGAACAGGTCCTGGACGAAGCGGTCCTTGACCGGCGTGGTCAGGTCGAGGGTATGCAGCGGTATTTCATCGGCCAGCACACGCTGGATCGCCTCGATCACCACCGGGTGGTTGTGGCCCAGGGCCAAGGTGCCGGCGCCGGCCAGGCAGTCGATGAACTGACGGCCTTCGACATCCTCGACATGAATGCCACGGGCGCGCTTGAGCGCCAGCGGGATGCGTCGCGGGTAACTGCGGGCGTTGGATTCCTGTTGCTGCTGGCGTTGCAGCAGCGGTGAGTCGGTGAACTCGTACAGCGGCTGTGGCGCGCTGGCCGGCGGAACCTGGGCAAGGCTGGAAGCGGTGGACATGGGTAAATCCTCGCAAGCAAGCGAATGTGCGGGTAGTTGTCGCTTGGAAAACGCTTGGCTGCGGGGCGGATTTAGCCGTTTTTGTGGGATTTTTCTGTCTTCCGATTCGGCCTTTTCGCTAATTTCCCGTGAAAAGACCGAATCAGATCGATAAGGTCAAACGCCTGAACGGGCTGGCACTTGCAACAGCACCCGCAAGCCATCGCTCTGGCTGTCGAAGCGCAGGCTGCCGGCGCACCGTTGCACGATCGCCTGGACGATCGCCAGGCCCAGCCCGCAGCCGCCGCTCTGGCCATGCCGCCAGAAGCGTTCGGTCAGGTGCTGCAGATCATCGGCGGCAATCCCCGGCCCATGGTCGCGCACCATGAAGCCCACTTGCCCATCGGCCATCTGCACCTCCAGCTCCACCTCGGTATCACCGCCATGGCGCAGGGCGTTGTCCAGCAAGTTGCGCAAGGCCGCCACGGCTAGAGGTGCGGGCATGCCCAGGTAGATGCGCGTGGCCTCCTCCGGGAGGCGCAGGACGATACGCCGGTTATCACCCCCACCGGCATCCTGCACCGCTTGGCGGGCAACCTGCTCGGCGCTGCACTGCACACCATCTTCGAACGACAGGCTGCCCTCCACCCGCGCCAGCAACAGCAGTTGCTCCAGGGTGCGGTGCATGCGGTCGGTGCCCTGCTCGGCGTGCTCCAGCGCCTGCTCGCGCACCGCGCCGTCAGTCATGCGGGCGACCTGTAGATGGGTCTTGATCGCGGTCAGCGGGCTGCGCAGTTCGTGGGCGGCGTCGTCGGTCAGGCGACGCTCGCGCTCGATAGTCTGAGCGATGCGCAGGAACAGCTGGTTCTGGGTATCGAGCAACGGTTGCAGCTCGCTGGGCAAGCCTGCCACCTGCAGCGGCTCGACGCTGTCGGCTCGCCGCCGGCGCAGGGCATCGCGCATGCGGTTGAGCGGCTCCAGGCCCTTGCCCAGGCCGATCCACACCAGCCCCAGGCTGCCGAGCAAGGCCATCAGTACCGGTGCCGAGGCGGCCAGCAGGATCGACTGGTTCAGCGCCTCCCGCTCCATGTGGCGGTCGGCGGTGGTGATACGCACATCGCCGTGGTTGTAGGTAAAGGTGCGCCAGGAGGCGCCATCGATGGTCTGGTCACGGAAGCCGCTGCGCTCGTCGTCCATGGCGCCGTCGTGCTTGTGGTTGCTGGCGAGGATTTCGCCACGCAGCGAACTCACCTGGCAGGCCATGCCGTCGGGCACGCTGAACTGGTCGGCGGAAAAGTGCGCATCCTCGCCTTTGGCAGCCAGCGGCTGCGGCAGCTGATCGATCAACCCGGCGACCATGCGCGCCGAGGCCACCAGGCGCTGGTCGAGGGAAAACATCATCTGCTGGCGCAGGTCGCGCAGCATCCAGGCAGCGGCCAACACCCAGATGATGATGAAGGCACTGCCGAGGATCAGGCTCAGGCGAACCCGCAGGCTCATGATGCCGCCTCCTCGGGCGCCTGCGCCGGGCCAAGGCGATAACCCAGGCCGCGCACGGTCTCGACTATGCTGTTGCCGAGCTTGCGGCGCAGGTGGTGGATATGCACGTTGAGGGCATTGCTTTCGACTTCGTCGCTGAAGCCATACACGCAGTCCTTGAGCTGTTCGCTGGAGAGCACCCGGCCGGGGTTCTGCAGCAGCGCCTGGAGCAGTGCCTGTTCGCGCCGCGACAAGTCAACGTGCACGCCAGCCAAGGTCGCATCGCAGCTGCTCGGGTCGTAGCGCAGCGGGCCATGCTCGATCACGTTCACCGCCCGCCCCGCCACTCGGCGCAGCAGGGTGTGTAGGCGCGCCGCCAGTTCGCGCAGGTCGAAGGGTTTGAGCAGGTAGTCGTCGGCGCCGGCCTGCAGGCCATCCACCCGGTCGGTGACCGCATCGCGGGCGGTCAGTACCAGCACGGGCAGATCGACGCCTTGCTGGCGCAAGCGGCGCAGCAGCTTGAGGCCATCTTCGTCGGGCAGGCCGAGGTCGAGGATCATTACGTCGAACTGCGCAGCCTGGAGCATGGCCCGGGCACTTGCGGCGTTGGCCACGCGATCGACGGTCAGGCCCTGGGCGGTGAGGCCGGCGCAGATGCCGCTGGCGATCAGGTCGTCGTCCTCGCAGAGCAGAACGTGCATGGTGGGGGCTCCCGGAGTGGTGTGGCTGGGATTGCACTATGAAGGGATTAAGGGGGGATTATGGGCTCTTTTTCGCTGTGGTGGGCTAACATCGCCAGCGCTTGATCGCCAGTAGCCATCGCGCTGGACGAGAAGACCCGGATTAATTGGAGGCATTGTATGACCCCGTCAAATCGACCCGATGTGACGTTCCATGTGGACGAGTATCGTTTTTCGGTCAGATGCTCGGTCTTTCTCAGGGACGCACAGGGTGAAGTGCTGGTGCAGAAAAAGAAAACAGACAGCGAAAGCAGTTGGGCACTGCCCGGTGGCCGCCTGAAGGTGGGTGAATCCGTGGTTGACGGCGTCATCCGAGAAATCGCCGAAGAGTTCGGTGTGACACTACTAGAGCAACGCTTCCTGGGCGTCATCGAGCAAAATATAGTGATCGGCGAGCAGAGCATGCATGAGCTCAATTTTCTCTACACAGCCGACTACCGCGGTGCCATCACGCTCTGCGATGACACGCTCGATTGGAAATGGATGCCCTTCGATCACTTGCACACGATCAAACCCGCAGGTTGTGAAAGGCTACTCGACCGTGCCTCATCACTGCTCTCAAATGGTTTCAGCCCTGAGGCGGCTCATTGAGGAGGGTGTACCCGCTACCCCAATACATCCTGCGGGGTATCGATATCCCGTAGCACGCCTGCATCATTCAGCTCCAGCACCACACAGCGATCCCGATGAGCCTTTACCACCGACCTCGCCCCTTCATCACCGCTCAACTGGGTCAACTCCGACCAGAAGTCACAGCCGAAAATCACCGGATGCCCCTGTTGGCCGCTTTGCCGTGGCAACACGATGGTCGATGCCGAGGCTACCTCAGCCAGGCGACGTAGCGTCGCCGGTTCGATCCAGGGCATGTCGCCAAGCAGAATGGCCACAGCCTGCGCCTCGCTGTCAGCCAGCGACGCCGCACCGGCTGCCAGGCTGTGGCCCATGCCCAAGGCAGCCTCCGGGCTGGTGATAATCCGGCAGTCAGCAGGCAACCCCAGATCCTCGTCCCGCTCGCCCGCACGCACTACCACGCGCACGTCACTGAACACCGCGCAAGCCCGCTCGACGCTATGCACCAGCAGGCTGCGACCGTCGGCAAGCGTTGCACGGCGCTTGTCGCCACCGAAGCGCACGCTGCTACCCGCCGCCAATACAAGCGCAACGACGTTCACAACGCTGCCCGTTCGATGCCGTTGCGCATCCGCAGGATATCGGCCAGCACCGCCAGGGCGATCTCTGCCGGCGTCTTGCTGCCCAGGTTCAGACCAATTGGCGCGTGGATGCGTGCCAACTCGTCGCTGTTCAAGCCACCGATCCGCTGCAAGCGTTCGCGACGCTTGTCGGAAGTGGCCTTGGAGCCCATCACACCCATGTAGAACGCTTCGGTACGCACCGCTTCAAGCATGGCCAGGTCATCAATTTTCGGGTCGTGGGTCAATGCAACCACTGCCGTGTCGGCATGGCAACCCCCGTTGGCGATGAACTCCGACGGCAGCTCGCGGCGCACCTCGACACCCTCCAGCACCACGCCTTCGAGCACCTCGTCACGCGGATCGCAGAGGATGACTTCAAAGCCCATCCCCTTGCCAAACTCGGCGCAGAAATGCGCAACGCTGGAGTAACCCGCCAACAGCAGGCGCTGGGCGGCGCCGACCCGCAGGCGCACGCGGCTGCTTTCACGCTCCACGCGCGGGCCTTGGGCGGTATCGTTGCTGAGCTGGCGAACCCCTTGCGGCAGGCTCACTTCGCGCAACAGGCGACGCTGCCCCTGCAGGGCGCTTTGCAGTGCCCGCAGGTGCCCCTGCACCTCGCAATCGGCCGGCAGGTTTTCCACCAACACGTCGAGTACACCGCCACAGGGCAGGCGAATGCTCGAGCGCCGGTCGCTGCCATCGCCATAACGCACAATCGCTACCGGCTCGGGAAACTCGCCAAGGGCTACGCGTTCGAGAAAGTCGTCCTCGACGCAGCCGCCCGACAACGACCCCACCCATTGCCCGCCGTCATTGACCGCCAGCAACGAACCCGGCGCGCGAGGCGCCGAGCCGTAGGTGGCGAGCACCGTGCACAACCACACTCGCTGGCCGTTGCACGACCACTGCAACGCCTGGCGCACGACCTGCAGATCAAGATGTTGCACGCATCACTCTGCCTTCAGCTCAGCGAGCTGCTGCACGCTCAGGTCACCGGGCAATCCACCCCAGGCCTGGCGCAGATAGTTGACCATGTCCGTCACCTGGTCGTCCGTGAGCTTGTCGGCGAAGCCCGGCATTGGCTGCATGCGTTCGAAGCCGGTGAACTGCTGCTCACGGATACCGTCGACGATGGCCTTGACCAGGTTGCGCGAGTCTTCCTGGCGCAGCACCGTATTGCCCTGCATGGCCACGGCGATATGCGGCTTGCCCTCGCCGTCGACGCCGTGACAGCCGGCGCAGACGTTGAGGTACTGCTGGCGGCCGCGCTTGGCGCTGTCGGTGAGCTGGTCCAGCGGCACCGCCTTGATGACCTTGGCCGCTGGTGGCTGGTCGCCCAGCAGGTAGGTGGCCATCGCCGACAGGTCGGCGTCTTCCAGGTGCTGGGTGCTGTGGTGCACCACCGGGAACATCTCGTTGAACATGCTGCCCTGGGCACTGATACCGTGCTTGAGGAAGGTGGTCAGGTCGGGCTGGGTCCAGCCGCGCTCGGCCAGATCCTGGGCCAACAGGCTCGGCGCCAGGTAGCCGTTGAGCAGGCCGCCGGTCAGGCGCTGGTCCTGCTGCAACGCGCCGATCGGGTTACGTGGGGTGTGGCATTCGCCGCAGTGGCCCATGACCTCGACCATGTACTGGCCGCGCTGCCACGCCGGGCTCTTGCCCTCGGTGGGCTGCAGCTGCACGCTCTTGCCGTACAGCATGTTCCAGCCGGTCAGGCCCAGGCGCACGTTGAACGGGAAGCTCAGCTTGGTTTCCGGTGCCGGGCGGTTGATCGGCGGCACGGTCATCAGGTAGGCCAGGATCGCGTCCGAATCTTCCCGGCTGATCAGGTGGTACGAGGTGTAGGGCATGGCCGGGTAGAGGTTGGCGCCATCCTTGCGCTTGCCTTCGGTGACAGCAGCGAAGAACTCGTCGGCCGTATAGTTGCCGATGCCGTACTGCTTGTCCGGGGTGATGTTGCTGCCATAAATGGTGCCGAACGGCGAATGGATCGGCAGGCCGCCGGCATACGGTGCGCCACCTTCAGCGGTGTGGCAGGCCATGCAGTCGGCGGCACGGGCGAGGTACTCGCCGCGCTTGATTTGCGCCGGATCATCCGCCTGGGCAGCCATCGAAACCGCAAGGCCCAGCGCCAGCGCCAGGCCGGTACGTACGAACGCCATGCTCAACCCTCCTTGACCAGGCCGAGGTCGTTGAGGACCGTGCGGGTGGCGTCGTAGTAACGCACATAGCCGGTGCAGCGGCAGATGTGGTGCCCCAGGCTCGCTTCGATACGGTCTTCCAGTTCGCTTTTCTTCACCGGCTGACGCTGGGCGTTTTCCACCAGCACGGTCGCCGCGTTGACGAAGCCCGGTGCGCAGTAGCTGCACTGGAAGGCGAACAGGTCGACGAACTTCTGCTGGATCGGGTTCAGCGTGACGTTGCCGGCCTCGTCCTGCTTGGCATGGCTTTCGACGGTGCGAACCTGCTTGCCTTCGAAGTAATGGGCGCCGGTGATGCAGGTGCGCACTTCCTCGCAGGTGCCGTCCGGGTTGTCGACGATCACCACGCAGGCGTGGCAGATGCCCTGGCCGCAGCCCAGGCGCGAGCCTGTGAGGTTCTGGTGTTCGTGCAGGTAGTCGATCATCGCCAGGTCATCGGGGACCTCGACCGGACCGACAGGTTGACCATTGAGGGTCAGTTGAAGCGGACGGTTAGCCATTGAGGGCCTCCTTGATGCGGGCTGGAGTAATCGGAAGGTCACGCACACGCTTGCCGATGGCATGGGCCACGGCGTTGCCGATGGCACCGACCACCGGGATCATCACCACCTCGGCGATGCCCTTGGACGGGTCGGTCGGCGACAGCGGCGGGAGGATCTCGGAAGTCTGCTTCCACACCGCCACGTCCTTGGCGTACGGCAGGCGATAGCGGTTGAAATTCCAGTCGCCCTCCCCCGGGCCGCCTTCGTGCAGTGGCATCTCTTCGGTCAGCGCATGGCCGATGCCCATGGCGATCCCGCCTTCGAGCTGGCCCTTGACCAGTTCCGGAACCAGCACGCGGCCGCATTCCACCCAACTGTGGTGGTTGAGAACCTGCACTTCGCGGGTGCCCTTGTTGACCTTCACTTCGACGATGGTCGCCACCGGGCTGTAGTAGGTGACCATTGCGTTGTTCAGCTGGGTGGCCGGATAGGCCGCGTTCTGCCGGTCGAGCAGGTGGAAGCCGTTGCTGGTCATCTGCGCTTTCTTGGCGTTTGGCGCACCGTCGCCGTATTTCACGGCCACAGCATCGAGCGGGAAGCGCTCGCGCACGCCATCGATGACGAAATCGGCCTCGGCCCAGCTCCAGCGGTTGAAACCGTGCACGCTGACGCCGGTGACCAGGCCCATTTCATGGGCTTTTTTCGCAAGCTCGGCGAACGGGATCGGCGCCAGGCCGTTGCCGGTCAGCTCACCGTTGACCCACACCGCGTTCTCGCGGCGCACCACCAGCGGGTTGGCCTGGCCGCCGAACGGACCTTGGCGCCACAGCGACAGGGCGGCGGGCCACAAGCCGTGGTTGAACAGCACGCGCGCCGCTTCGCGGGTGGCATGGCTGAAATAGAAGGCCGAGTTGGTCGCCGACGATGGCGACGCCAGCTTGCCGACCCAGCGTGGGTCGCGCAATGCGGCGTCCTGCTCGGCCTGGCTGATCAGGTAGGGGTTGCCGCTGGTGGTCAGTTGCAGCTCCGGCCATTCGGTGGCGGCAGTCTTCACCTCATCGGCCGAGCGGCCGAGGAAGTCGCTGACCACCAGGGCCTGGGAGGTGGACATGCCGGTGCCCAGCTCGGTGCCGATATGGCGCAAGCTGATACGGCCATCGGCGGTGAACTCGATGCTGGCCATCGGCGCTTCGGAACCGGTGCCGAAGTCCTTCTGGCAGATGGCGAAACCGACGCCGTACCAGTGGTCCTTGTCCTTGGCGTCCATCTCGCGCTTGCGTGCGTCACGGTTGCGCCACCAGTCGTGGGCGGCGGCCTTGTCGAGGATCTCGTGCAAACGCAGGGCACCGGCCGGGACCGCGCCCTGGGTGTTCTTCATGCCCGATTTGAGCGCGTTGGCACGGCGCAGGTCGATGGCATCGACGCCCAGTCGCCCGGCCACTTCGTCGACCATCATTTCGGTGGCGGCCATGGTCTGCAGGGTGCCGTAGCCACGCATGGAGCCCGCCTCGACGCCACGCGAGTGGTAGGCAGTAACGGACAGGTCGTTCTGTGGCATGTAGTAGATCGACTGCGCTGCCGTGGCGCCAACCGCAGCCACGGAGGGGCTGTAGTTGATCCGGCCACCGCCGTCGCAGCTCATGTCGGCGCGGAAGATCTTGAAGCTGTTGTCCTTCTTGTCCACGGCCAGTTGGTAGCGGATGTCAAAGGCATGGCGCTTGATGCCGCTCTGGAACTGCTCGTAGCGGTCGTTGGCCAGGCGGATCGGCACACCGGCGCCATACAACGCAGCGACCGCAGCGTAGAAGACGAAGATGTTGTTGTCCTTGGAACCATAGCCCACGGTGTAGCCCGGGTGCATGTTGAGGTTCTTCAGGGCGAAGCGCGACGGCTTGATCATGTGCACGCATTCCTGCGCCACTTCGAACGGGCACTGGGTGGCCACGACGAAATGCAGCGTGCCGGTGGCGGCGTCGTACCAGCCGTTGCCGTTGTCCGGCTCCAGCGCGGCCGGCTCGATGGACGGGGTTTTGTAGCGTTCGTCGAACACCAGCCAGTCTTCGGGCGGGTTGTCCAGTTGCTCGCCAATGCGCTTGGCGTAGAACAGGCCCTGCTCGGTCAGGTCGCCGTGCTGGTTCGGCTGCTTGGACCACACCGGTTTGCGGTTGAGGATGGTCGGGAACAGCATGGTGTTCTTCAGGCTGGAGAACTCATCCTCGTCGAACGGCGTGGCACCGCCCACGCGCACGAAACGGAAGCTGCCGTACGGGTCGCGCTGATACAGCGGAGCCTGGGCGCCGTAGCGGATCGCCTTGTCGTTGAACTGCAGCTTGCGCTTGGCCTGGCGGAAACGCTCGAAATCGTTCCAGATCAGGATCGCCACCGGGTGGCCGATGAACATCGGCACCTTGCCAGGGGGCAGCAGCGGGTCTGGCGAATGGGCCTCGGGCCAGGCGATGCCGTCCTTTTCCAGGTCGGCGGCGGTGACGATGCGGTCCGGCTGCAGCTCGGCGCCGAGCAAGCCGAGGTCGAAGCCCGCATAGATGCGGTCGGCCTTGGTGGTCTTGAGCAGCATGGCGTGGCCTTGCTGGGTGGGCCAGCCGGGCATGTCTTTGGCGCGGATGTCGCGGGCGAAGACTTTGTTGCCGCACACCTTGGACAGCGCATCGTTACGGAAACGCGCCTTGCCGTCGTGGTTCATCCACTTCTGCGGCGAGGCGGTGACGCGGTCCTCCATCAGCGCGGCGAACGCCTGGCTGCCGAGCGGCGCCATCGTCACGCCGACACCGGCGATCAGGCCACCTTGCAGGAAGGAGCGCCGGGAAATATCACGGTTGGACATGCTTGATCCTCTGGGCAGAGCGGTGTCTGCCCATCTTTTGATTCTTGTGTCGGAGTACTCGGAAGGGGCCAGCCCGCGGGGAACAGCATGAAGCTGACCATAAAGTCAGTTTTATACAGGAAAATTTACCTGTCCGCAAAGTCAAGCTGACAGTATGTCGCGGTGTTTCATCCCCTGCCCCAGGCAAACGCTTGCAACGATCCGGGTTAACCTTGGGTTAATCGTTAAAGGCCAGCATGGCCCCACTTCTCGTACTGCCAAGGCGAAGACATGCGCGTTTTCCTGCTCTTCCTGACATTCCTGCTGGCCGGCCCCTTGCAAGCCAACCCGTTCGAAGCCAAGCCCGATTTCCTGCCGGTGAACCAGGCGTTCATCCTGACCCACGACCGCCAGGCAGATGGGCAGATGCGCCTGTTCTTCCAGATCAAGCAGGGCTACTACCTGTATCAAAAGCGCCTTAAGTTCGACGGCCTGCCCGCCGAGCAGCACCCGCAACTGCCCCCTGCCCTGAACCACCACGACGAGTTCTTCGGCGACAGTGCGGTGTATCGCGACCAGCTTGAACTGCTGCTGCCGGCCAACGCCCAAGGTCAGTTGCGCCTGGGCTGGCAGGGCTGCGCCGATGCCGGTCTGTGCTACCCGCCGCAAACCACCGTGATCGACCTGGGCGGCAGCGCCGCACCGGTTGCCGACCAGGCCAGCGATCAGGCCCTGGCCAGTGGCCTGCAAAGCGCCAGCCTGGGTTGGAGCCTGCTGGCGTTCTTCGGCCTTGGCTTGCTGCTGGCCTTCACCCCCTGCTCGCTGCCGATGCTGCCGATCCTTGCCGGACTGGTGCTTGGCAATGGCGCCAGTGCGCGACGTGGCTGGCTATTGGCCGGGGTCTACGTGCTGAGCATGGCGCTGGTGTACGCCGCGCTGGGTGTGGTTGCCGCGCTGCTCGGCGCCAGCCTGCAGGCCTGGCTGCAACAACCCTGGTTGCTGGGTAGCTTGGCGGCGCTGTTCGTGCTGCTGGCGTTGCCCATGTTCGGTGCCTTCGAACTGCAACTGCCGGCAGCCCTGCGTGATCGCCTGGACCGCGCCGGGCAAGGCACTCGCGGCGGCAATCTCTATGGGGCGGCTTTGCTGGGCGCACTGTCCGGCCTTCTGCTTGGCCCGTGCATGACCGCGCCGCTGGCCGGCGCCTTGCTGTTCATCGCGCAGAGCGGCGATGTGCTGCAAGGGGCACTGGTGCTGTTCAGTCTGGGCCTGGGTATGGGTGTACCACTGCTGTTGCTGGTGACATTGGGCAACCGTTACCTGCCACGCCCCGGCGCCTGGATGAATCGGGTCAAAGGCGTGTTCGGCTTCGTATTCCTGGCCATGGCCCTGTACACCGTGCGCAGCCTGCTGCCCGCACCATTGCTGCTGGCCTTGAGCGGCGCCTGGCTGGTTGCCCTGGGCTGGGCCATGTGGCCGGCCCTGCAGCGTTTGCCGGCATTGCGCGCCGTGCCGCTGCTCGGTGCGCTGTGGGGTGGCCTGCTGCTGGTCGGTGCTGCTGCCGGGGGCGATGACCTGTGGCAACCGCTGCGACCGTTCGCCGGCGGCAACGCACCGGCAGCCACGCAGCACGCAGAAGATGCCTTCGTAACCGTCAGCAACCAGCAGGACCTGCAACGTGAACTGGATGCCGCCAAGGCGCGCGGGCAGTGGGTGATGGTCGACTACTACGCGGACTGGTGCGTGTCGTGCAAAGTCATGGAAAAGCAGGTCTTCGCCCGCCCTGACGTGCAAGCCAGCCTGGCCGGCGTGCACCTGTTGCGCCTGGACGTGACCGCCGATACACCGGCCAGCCACGCCCTGTTGCAGCGCTATCAAGTCCCCGGCCCGCCGAGCATCCTCTGGCTCGGCCCGGAAGGCGAGGAACGCCGCGCGCGGCGCATCACCGGCGAGGTGGATGCGGCCGCATTCCTGCAACACTGGACGCAGACCAGGAGCCAAGGTTGATGCTGACGGTAACCCTGGGGCCGCTGACCATGGCCCTCAACCATTTGCTGATGCTGGCTGCCCTGGGCATCGCCACGCTGGTCGGCTGGTGGGTCGCCAGGCGTGGCGGCGAGAGCCCGGAATCGGCGCTGTTCAACCTGTTCCTGATCGGCCTGCTCTGTGCCCGCGTGGGTTTCGTGCTGGTCTATTGGCCGATGTATCGCGACGACCTGCTGCAGGTCATCGACATCCGCGATGGCGGCTTCCTGCTCTGGTCGGGGCTGATCGGCATCGTCCTTGCCACCCTCTGGCAGGGCTGGCGCCACCCCGGGCTGCGCCGCCCATTGGGCTGGGCCTTGTTCAGCGGCGCGCTGTTCTGGAGCTTGGCTAGCCTGGGTAGCCACCTGTACAGCAAAGGCACCGAGTTGCCCGAACTGAGCCTGCGCAATGCCGGCGGGCAATCGATCCCGCTGCACAGTTATCGTGGCAAGCCGCTGGTGATCAACATCTGGGCCACCTGGTGCCCGCCGTGCCGACGGGAAATGCCAGTGCTGCAACAGGCCCAGGGCGAATACCCCCACGTGACCTTCCTGTTCGTCAATCAGGGCGAGACCCCGGAAAATGTCAGCACCTTCCTCGCCACCACCGGCCTGAGCCTGACCCACGTGCTGTTCGACGGCACGGGCCTGCTGGCCCAGCGGGTCGGCTCGATGGCCCTGCCCACCACCCTGTTCTACGACGCCAGCGGGCGACTGGTTGGCAGCCACCTGGGCGAGCTGTCCCGGGCCAGCCTGCGCCACGCCCTGGAACCTTTCGACCGGGCCACCGCGCCCGCCCCTGCCGCACAAGGAAACTGACATGCGACTGACTGCCCTGCTCCCCCTGTCCCTGGCCCTGCTGGCCGCCCCACTGGTGCAGGCCGAAGAACTGCCCAAGGCGATCCAGCAACTGCAAGCCAAGGGCGCCGTGATCAAGGGCAGTTTCGATGCGCCCAACGGCCTGCGCGGCTATGCCGCCGAGTACCAGAACAACGGCATCGCCTTTTACCTCACGCCCGACGGCAAGCACGTGCTGGTCGGCAGCCTGTTCGATGAGCAAGGCAAGGACCTGAGCGCCGAGCCACTGGAAAAGCTGGTGTACGGCCCGATGTCCAAGGCCATCTGGGCCAAGCTGGAAAAGACCAGCTGGATCGCCGACGGCAAGGCCGATGCCCCGCGCAAGGTCTACCTGTTCAGCGACCCGAATTGCCCGTACTGCAACATGTTCTGGCAACAGGCGAGGCCTTGGGTGGAGTCGGGCAAGGTGCAGTTGCGGCATATCATGGTCGGCATCATCCGCGAGGACAGCCCGGGTAAGTCGGCAGCGCTGCTGGCGGCCAAGGATCCTGCCAAGGCGCTGGAGCAGCATGAGAAGGCCGGCAAGGCGAGCAGCTTGAAGGCGTTGGACAAGGTGCCCGAGGCGGTGCAGCAGAAGCTGGACGAGAACCTGGCGTTGATGGAAGAAATGGGGTTACAGGCTACCCCGGCGATTTTCTATCAGGATGAGCAGGGGAATCTGCAGAGCCAGCAAGGGGCTCCGCGGCCGGAGATGCTGGGGAAGATTCTCGGTAAGCGTTAAGGTGCATGCCTTGGTTTCTTTAGCGCCTGTGAGATCGAGCGCCGCCCGCGCGGCGCATCGCGGATGAATCCGCTCCTACATTTGTTTCGGGCCAGTTATGCCTGTGACCGGGGCGCGCGACCGCTCTGGTGCATGGCACGATATTGAGCCGAGCAAACAAGGTAGTCGCGCGCCTGCCACTGACGTTACTGGCCGGAAACAAATGTAGGAGCGGATTCATCCGCGATGCGCCGCGCGGGCGGCGCTCGATCTCACAGGCTCTGCAACAACATCGACATGCGAAAAGGGGCGCAAAGCGCCCCCATCCGCATTAAAGCCCCTCCAACTCCGCCATCAGATCACTCAACCGATCCACCTTGCCCTCATCCAGCGCACTGTCCTGCAACCCGCGCACATACTCAGCCAACTCCTCGACCGTACTGCACTCGAACATCGCCCGCAGCGGCACGTTGAGCTGCAACTGCCTCTGCACCCTCGAGGCAACCTGCGTGGCCTGCAACGTAGCGCATCTGCTCCTGCCAAATTCAATCCGGTAAAAGTTACGAATCGACATTCAAGCGCAGTCGAACGCGCGAGCATAACTGCGCGACACAATTAGCAACACTTGACCCAGGCCAAACATCAACTGCAGAAAAATAACTTATCGCACGCGCCACTCAGAATCCCCCTACAACAACTCAAGAAACAAAAAAGCAAAGAGCGAAAAAATCAGTCCCATGTAGGAAAAAAACTTAAGAGCATTCTCACATTTACCCCTCATTACAAACAATCCAAAGCACAGCAATCACTTGCTCAACACATCGAATCATTGACATAAGTCCTCCGCACTTCTACACCTCTACATGCCCGCACCCCTTCGGGCAAAAACAAAAATAAGGAGACATTATGGAAACGCAATTTGGCACCAACCTTATGAAACTAACATCCGACCACAATTGCGAAATGGAGGCTGAGTTCTTTGGAGGCTCCGGTGGCGCAGGTGGCTGTGGCGGGAGTGGCGGTTGTGGAGGCGGCGGTGGCTGTAGTGGCGGCAGCGGTGGCTCTGGCGGAAGCGGTGGAAATGCTATCGACACTCACGACAAAAAAATCCTCTAACTAGAACGCGCGGGCGCGGCAGGCGATCTTATCGTTCGCGCCCGCAGCTTTGTGGCGGGTGCACTATGAAAACACTGAGAATCTACAACTACGAAATACTAAATTTTGAAGATGAGCCCATAATATTTTCAGCAAGTGGTTTTACAAAAATTACCGAACCCAAACTAACCAGGGCCCTTAAGCGTATTGAGAAAACGCGCTCGAAGTATATTACCCATGATGCATTGGACACCATCTTGACTGAAGAAAACCTTCAACCAGAACGTTCTATCGAATTTCTACAAGCCCTATCAATAATCGGAGAAGAAGCAGCACCACCCTATCTTGAACATACGATCATTTACCATGACTTTGACATCTCCAAAGAGCTAGAAAAATATATTAATGCAAAAACCAATGGAAGTATAGAGCTCCAAAAAATTACAGCGTACGTAGCACAGCAAGCCATCACTCCAACCCTGTTCATACTGGCCTTCACCAAACTTCGCCCAGCAGCGCTCAGATCGATGTATTTCGACTTGGCAAACGTTAACCCCGAAGGCGCGATTAGCATTGGACACGTCAGCAATAATTATTTTCACTTGACGGAAGCTTACTTACCATCGATTGGAAATCCATGCGCTTTCTGCACACTTGATCGCATAGCACACTACGAAACCTTGAGGACCAGCCAGCATCACTGGAGTAAAATTTGGACCTTTTGCCGCAAAAACCATTTGGATCTCCCCTGCGCACAAATCGATGAACTGCAAAAAAGCCTAATACTCGGCCTAATCATATCATTCTCAAAAAAACTTACCCAAGCACCGACCCGCAAACTCACACAAGACCAGGTATTGCTATCAAAAACAATAAACCTCGACACAGGATATATTTCTGAAGACATCAGCGTCCACTGGCCCCTTTGCCAATGCCGAGGACCCAAGCCATGATTACAAGTCACGACCAGTATTTAAAATTCAGCGCTACCGACGTCATCGATGAAACCTTGGCATTTCATGCCAAGGGCAACTACATCATCCACAAAGCTACGCAGCACGTGAGCGCTTTGCACCAAATACCATCGAATGAACTCAACGCACTGGCCGGAAAAGAACTTCAACTCAACACGCTTCTCAACAAAAATTGTCACTCACTACTCAAACTCGCCCCCCTTGCGCCAGACCACTTCCTGAACAGAAATAATTCTTGCGAGCGGTTTACCGAGCGCCCTTTGCATTTCAATACTGTTCAGTCGCTTCTCGCTCCGCTACTGGTCAAAACAGGATCGACGTATAAGCGAGGCTATCCGAGCGGCGGCGCACTCTATCCGATTGAAGTCTTCTGTATAAACCTGAGCAATAAAATTGAAGGATGGCCAACCAATAGCAACGTTTTACATTTACTGGCATCGTCCAAAACCTTCGAATGTCACAGCCCTGACATCAACCATCAACTTCTATCTCAAACCATCACCCCGCTAAACGATTGTATTGGCTCACCCTCCCTAGCATTAATTTTCTGCATCTATCTACCCAAGGCACTTTTTAAGTACCGACACAGAGGTTACCGACTCAGCTTAATGGAGGCAGGCTCAATGTACATGCTTATAGACCTTCGATGCAAAGAGCTTAACCTTGATAGTAGACCCTGGTCTGGATTCACCGACCACCAGATAACCAAACACCTCAATCTCAATCCAACACTTTTCCTTCCCGCGTGCATTCAATTGATCGGGTAGAACAATGAACCATTATAATGAAATACATCAGATGAGCGCTGCCGATTTTCTATTGCTCCGACCTCACGCAGTCAATCATATGCCCCACAGCGTGGAGTGCGGTAGCCGCTGGCGCACCTACGGCTCAAGCAGTGGCTGGTCCGCAGATGTAATGCAACCTGCATTAGGGGAGCATTTTGAACGAAAACATTTTTACCTTGACGTTCCTGTGCATGACAACAACAAACTTGGCAATGGTTTAACGCTTAAAGAATACGAGGAATTTGCAAAAGCGTTCTCGCAGACCTCCGCAACAGATATTGGCATCCCCTTACACTTGCATTCCTTTGACCGCACAAGTGCTTATAGAGTCACCGACTTCACACGATGCAATATACCGACCGCTTGTATTTCTATTGCGGAATGCAGAAACCCAATCGATAATCGTTTTTATCCAATGAGAGACACCTGCGGGTGCAGTGCGCACTTCAGTGTTGAACGTGCAGTACAGGGCGCACTGAAAGAAAACCTGGAAAGACAATTCCTTCTTCGATTCTGGCTTACCAAAACTTGCACCGGTAAAATTGGATACCCTGAAGCATGCACATTATTACTCGGAAGCGCATGTTTGAGACTATTAACAGAGCTCATGAACGCCGGAGATCTATGTGCACTAGACCTGACTGATAATCGCTTTCCCGGCAGCTGCATACTTCTTTGCTATGGAAATCAAAATCTCGAAGCGGAAGTGAAATACTGCGCTGGAATGGCCTATGCCGATACGCGACGTTTAGCTTTGGAAAAGGCATTGATCGAGTTATGGCAGACGTTTCGCTTCATGCAAGCAGTTGACCAAACAAAAGATATGAGCCGCAACTCCCAGGATCCTTATCTAACCCATTTCTTGGCCTGCAATGATTACCGAACTTATCAGAGCATTCTATCCTGCACGGCATCACCACCTATTCAAGCCAAGCACAGTGAAGCGCACCTGACTTTACGAAATCTCCTGCACGCCATCAGGGACCTCGATCTCAATGGTTATCTCTACCTTGCACCCGCGCACCCCAGACACGCCCGCCTTTATCTATGCAAGTACATATCCCCCAACCTTTTTCTTCACATGAACAATTCCAACAATTTGAATATCGATAACACTTACTCAGCACCTTTTCTCCACGACATAATTGCAAGCCAATTATCCCATATGGTTCCCTTCCCATGAAATCAGCTCTCACACCGCTTACCCTCGACGCCCGCAAAACTCTTATCATCACCCGAATATTGATA
This sequence comes from Pseudomonas sp. NPDC090233, assembly GCF_044772285.1. NCBI lineage: Bacteria > Pseudomonadati > Pseudomonadota > Gammaproteobacteria > Pseudomonadales > Pseudomonadaceae > Pseudomonas > Pseudomonas sp. NPDC090233. The sequence goes on from NZ_JBIVYQ010000011.1 coordinate 26,430, forward strand.
ATGGAGCACTCAAGAGAACCCACGGCGCTATTATGGTCCGCCATTGCCCCCTGCATACTATTCCTCATGACCACTCAGTCGAGCCACACCCCTCAGCCCTATATCAACTCGGCCGCCTGGTTCTATTCATACATCTCAGCGAGCATCGCCTTTTTTGGATTCAGTTTTTACTTGATAGGCAGAAGAGAAAGCGGCTTTATCCGCTCATTCATTTATGAACGCACAGCAATAAGACGCTTCTTAGTCGCGCACACCCTCAGCTACTCAGCCATCAGCCTTCTTTATGCCTTATTATTTTACCTGGCAACAAAACCCTTTTTTGGGAATTATTCACTGGGAGAACTGCTGCACTTACTAGTCTGCTTCTACACCAGCTACCTCCTCTTTACATGCATCGGCCTTGGCATCGCTTCACTGCCGATCAAATTCACCACTGCCAGCACACTGTTTTCCCTCATGTCATTCCTCATGCTGATTTCAGGATATGCAGGCACTCTTCAAAGCCAAGACGTTTCGCATACGTTAGCGCAATACAACCCATTGCACTTCAGCACTCAGCTCTATCTTGAAAAGTCTGTTCCAACCCAGAGCCTCATCGTTGCATTGACGACTTCATTCGCCGCACTTTACCTCACAGCGCGCTATTTCAGAATTCAACCCATCTGGAGCCGATACTGATGCGCTTACTGAACATAGAAGGCCTAAGCTTTAGCTACCCCCACACAGATATAATCGACCACATAACGCTCCACGCAAACCAAGGTGAAATGATAGGTCTACTGGGTTGCAATGGCGCTGGCAAAACAACCCTCTTCGACCTGATATGCGGCATAAAAACATCCTCGCATGGTAAAATTACAAACGTCGCAAAGCGGCCGACTTATCTGACTCAGATCATTACTCCCCCACCTTTATTACGAATGAAGGAGGTAGGTAATCTAATCAGCAGCCTCAATGCGAATAACACTCCCTGTCACACTACACGACTCTCGAAGTTAATCCAATGGTCGCCGTCCTTAGCTAATCGATACGAGGCTATATCCCAAAAAAAATCCTCCACCTGCAGTTATGGAGAAATCCGCAGTTTTTTCACACTCACACTACTACTTTTGAATAGTGACTTGATTATTCTGGACGAACCCACAGCGGGTGTGGACCCAGAATTCCGTCATTACATATGGCTCGGCATCAAAAACGCGTGTAAAGAAGGCGCGAGCGTGTTGATTTCCTCACATTACACCGAGGAAATCACCAACAACTGTGACCGTTTTTACATGCTTGCCAAATGTCGTTTGGAAGCATTCAACAATGGAGAGGAGTTCATGGCACGTCACCGTGCGGCTTCGCTTGACGAGGCATTCATCAATGCCTCGATGTGATCCTTCATTGACGAAAAGGGGCGCATAGCGCCCCTTCGTACCTCAAAGCCCCTCCAACTCCGCCATCAGATCACTCAACCGATCCACCTTGCCCTCATCCAGCGCACTGTCCTGCAACCCGCGCACATACTCAGCCAACTCCTCGACCGTACTGCACTCGAACATCGCCCGTAGCGGCACATTGAGCTGCAACTGTTTCTGCACCCGCGAGGCAATCTGCGTGGCCAGCAACGAATGCCCGCCCAGCTCGAAGAAGTTGTCGTGCACCCCTACCCGCTCGGCCTTGAGCACGTCGGCCCAGATGCCGGCGAGTACCTCTTCCAGCTCGTCACGCGGAGCAAGGTAAACCTGGCTGTGCTGGCCGCCGATGTCTATGGCTGGCAGGGCCTTGCGGTCGAGCTTGCCGTTGGCGTTGTGCGGCAGCTTGTCGAACCAGCCCCAGTGCAGCGGCACCATGTACTCCGGTAGCTCGGCGCGCAGGCGTTGCTTGACCTGCTCCAACAGCACAGCGTCGGCGGTGATGCCCTGGTGGGCCACCAGATAGCCGACAAGGTGCTTGCCGTTGACACCGTCCTGCACGCCAACAGCGGCATCGCGGATCTCGGCCTGCTCGTGCAGGCGGGCTTCGATTTCGCCCAGCTCGATGCGGTAGCCGCGGATCTTCACCTGGTGGTCGATGCGCCCGACATATTCGAGCACGCCATCCGGCCGTTGCCGCGCCAGGTCGCCGGTGCGGTACAGGCGTTCGCCCGGTGCGCCGTGGGGGTGCGGAATGAATGCCAAGGCGGTGCGTACGGGGTCGCCGACATAGCCACGGCCCACGCCGGTACCGGCAACGCACAACTCGCCCACCGCGCCCAATGGCACCAAGGTTTGATCCTCGCCGTACAGGTACAGGCGGTTGTTGTCGGTGGGTGTACCGATGGGCAGATAGCTGCCTTGGGTCGAGGCCAGGTCGACGCGGAAGAACGCCACGTCATCGGAGCATTCCGCCGGGCCATAAGCGTTGACCAGACCGATGTCCGGGTAGCGCTGCAGCCATTGCGCGGCCAGCTCTGGCGGCATGGCTTCGCCGGTCGGCAGCATCCAGCGCAGGCCGTCCAGGGCCTGGTGATCGTTGGCCAGCATGCCCTGGATCAGCGAAGGTACGCTTTCCAGCACGGTGATGCCGGTGGCCTGCACATGGGCCAGCAGGCCCTGCGGATCGTGGGCGATGGCGTTCGGCACGATCTCGACCTTGGCGCCGAACAGCGGCGCGGCAAGGAACTGCCAGACCGAGATGTCGAAGCTCTGCGAGGCGGTCTGGGCGATTACGTCGTGTTCGCTCAGCGCCAGGTACGGCACCTTGCTCAACTGATTGTTGAGCATGCCGCGCTGCTCGACCATCACGCCCTTCGGCAAGCCGGTGGAGCCTGAGGTGTAGATCACATAGGCGAGGTGGTCCGGCCCGCTGTGGATGTCTGGGTTGTGGCTGGCAATGCTGCTCGCCTGCACCTCTTCCCAGACCAGCAACTGCGGACGGGCCACGCCGGACAGTTCATCCAGCAGCAGTCGCGCCTGCTCGGCACAGGCCGCGCTGCACACCAGCACCGGCGTGCGGCTGAGTTCGACGATGCGCTGCAGACGCGCCGACGGCAGGCCTGGGTCCAGCGGCAGGTAACCGGCACCGGCCTTGAAGCTGCCGACGATCATGCCCAGCAGCGGCAGACCGCGCTCGGCCAGCAACGCCACCGGTTGATCGACGGTCACGCCCGCAGCGGCCAGGGCATTGCCCAGGCGGTTGGCCGCGAGATTCAGCCCGGCATAGTCGTAGCTTGCTTCCAGGCAACGGGCCACGGTGCGCTCAGGGTGGGCGGCGACCTGCGCCTCGAACTGCGCCACATAGCTTTGCTCCAGGGCATAGGCGTGTTCGGTGCGGTTGCAGTCGTCGAGCAGGAAGCGCTGTTCGTCCTCACCCAGCAGCGGCAGTTCGCTGACCTCGCCTTCGAAACCTTGCACCAGCGCCAGCAGCAGGCGCTTGAACTCGGCCAGCAGGCGTTCGACGGTTGGGTAGTCGAAGTAGCGCTGGTCGAACGACAGGTGCAGGCCCAGGTCATCGCCCGGGTAGCACACGGCGGTCAACGGGAAGTTGGTGTGGGTACGGCCCGAATCGGAGCTGGCGTTGAGGTGCTGGGCGTGGTCGAGCACGGCGGTTTCCACCGGGGCGTTCTCGAACACGAACAGGCTGTTGAACAGCGGCTGGCCCTTGGGCAACTCGCTGCATTCCTGGATGGTCACCAACGGCAGGTATTCGTACTCGCGCAGCTCCATGTTGCGTTCCAGCAGGCCTTGCAGCCACTGGCGCACGCTGCGGCGCTGGCCAGGCTCCGGCAGTTGCACGCGCAGGGCGATGCTGTTGATGAACAAACCAACGGTACGCTGCATCTGCGGCATGCTCACCGGGCGCCCGGCCACGGTCACGCCGAAGGCCACGTCGCGTTCGCCGCTGTAGCGGGCCAGCACCAGCGCCCAGGCCGCCTGGGCGAAGGTGTTGATGGTCAGCTGGTGGGCCTGGGCCAGTTCGCGCAGGCGCACGCCGTCGCTTACGTCTAGGCGGGTGTAGCAGTCGCCGACGACCATGCCGTCACCGGCGTGGTCATTGCGCAGCGGGCGGTCGCTGGGGATCGCCGTGGCGTGTTCGAAGCCGGCCAGGTTGGCCTGCCACCAGCCACGTGCTTCGTCGAGGTCCTGGCGTTGCAGCCAGCCGATGTAGTCGCGGTAGCGCGGCGGCACCGGCAGCTGGGCCTGGCGGCCTTCGCCGAGGGCCTGGTAGAGCTCGAAGAAGTCGTTCATCAGCAGCGAACGGCACCAGGCATCGATGAGGATGTGGTGGTTGCTCATCATGAACCAGTAGCGCTCGTCATCCACGCGCACCAGGCGCAGGTGGAACGGCGCCTCGCGCAGCAGTTCGAAGCCCGCTTCGCGCTCCTGCTTGTGCAGGGCTTGCAGGCGCTGCTCCTGGGTAGCCTCATCGAGGCCGCGCCAGTCCTGGTAGTCCACCGGCGTGTTGCCCGGTTTGTGGATGATCTGCAGCATCGCCTCGCCGGAGCTCCAGCTGAACGATGCGCGCAGCGCCTCGTGGCGCGCCACCACGGCCTGCCAGGCCTGGGCGAAGCGCTGGGGGTCGAGGGCGCTGTTGATGCGGTAGCGGTCCTGCATGTAATAGATGCCAGTGCCCGGTTCCAGCAGGGTATGCAGCAGCAGGCCCTCCTGCATCGGGGTCAGCGGGTAGACGTCCTCGATCTGCGCGGCCGGGATCGGTAGCGCGTCGATCTGCTCCTGGGTCAGGTGCGCCAGCGGGAAGTCCGAAGGCGTGAAGCTGCCGTTGCCCTCGGCCAGGCAGTGGCCGACCAGGGCCAGCAGTTCCTGACGATAGGTCTCGGCCAGGTTGGCGATGGTCTGTTCGTCGAAACGCTCGCGGCTGTAGGTCCAGCGTAGTTGCAGGGCACCGCCGTAAACCTGGCCGTCGACGCTGAGCCAGTTGGGCAGCGGCGCATCCAGGTCGTGGGCCAGGCCCGCCGGGGCGTCCAGCGGCTGGAACAGCGCTGCGGCATCGAACTGCTGGTCGAACTGGCCCAGGTAGTTGAAGGTGATGCGAGCCTGGGGCAGCGCGGCCATGCATTCACGCCCGGCGTCGTCGGCCAGGTAGCGCAGCACGCCGTAGCCCTGACCTTTGTGCGGCACCTGGCGCAGCTGTTCCTTGATGCGCTTGATCGAGGTGGCGCGGGCGCTGTCGCCCTCACCGGCCTGCGGGTTCAGGCGCAGGGGGTAGGCGTTGGTGAACCAGCCGACACTGCGGGTCAGGTCCATGTCTTCGAACAGGCCGTCGCGGCCGTGGCCTTCGAGCTGCACCAGCACCTCGTCGTCACCGGTCCAGCGGCACAAGGTGCGCGCCAGGGCGGTCAACAGCAGGTCGTTGACCTGGGTGTGGTAGGCCGCCGGGGCCTGTTGCAGCAACTGGCGGGTCTGCTCGACATCCAGGCCGATGGCCAAGGTGTCGGCATGCCGGTGCAGGTTGCCGCCCTGCGGGTGATCGCACGGCAGTTCGTGGCGCACGTCGCCCAGCTGACCTTGCCACCAGTCCAGCTCATCGCGCAGCGAGTCGCTGCCGGCGTAGCTGGCCAGGCGCGCAGCCCAATCGGCCATGGCGTGGGTTTTGGCCGCCAGCGGCTGGCCACGGTAGAGGGCTTGCAAGTCTTCGAGCAGCACGCGCCAGGACACGCCGTCGACCACCAGGTGGTGGATCGCCAGCAGCAGGCGCTGGGCGCCCTGCCCATCGCTGACCAGCAAGGCGCGCAGCAGCGGGCCTTGCGCCAGGTCCAGGCTGCGCTGCACGTCGGTGTACAGCGCCTGGCAGTCGTCGAGGTCGGCCACCGTGGCGGTCCACAGCAGTTGCTCGCCGGTCGATGCGGCGAAGTCGCCCTGCCAGCGGCCATTGGCCTGGGTGAAGCGCAGGCGCAGGCTGTCGTGGTGTTCCACCAGTGCATCCAGGGCGCGCTCCAGGAGGGCGCTGTCCAGCGGTTGGCGCGCTTCGAGCAAGACCGCCTGGTTCCAGTGCTGTGGCTGGGCCACCTCACTGTCGAAGAACCAGTGCTGAATCGGCGTCAGGGCGCTGCGTCCCTGGCGCTGCGCCTGCTCGATGCTGCTTGGCGCTTCGCTGTGAGTAACCACAGCGGCGAGGGTCTGGATGGTCTGGTGCTGGAACAGGTCACGCGGGGTGAACTGCAGGCCCAGCTGGCGGGCGCGGCTGACCACCTGGATGGACAGGATCGAATCGCCGCCCAGTTCGAAGAAGTTGTCCTGCACGCCCACGCGGGAGACGTTGAGCACCTCACGCCAGATCTGCGCCAGTTGTTCCTCCAGCGCGTTGGCCGGAGCCTGATAGTGCTGGCGCGCCTGTTCCAGGTCGGGCATCGGCAAGGCGCGGCGGTCGAGCTTGCCGTTGCCCATCAACGGCAGGCTGTCGAGCAGCACCAGGTGCGCCGGCACCATGTAGTCCGGCAGGTGCTGGCGGGCATCGGCCTTGACCGCTTCGCGCAGTTGGGCCTGAGCCTCGCTGTCGGCACCGGCCTGCTTGCACACCAGGTAACCCACCAGTTGCTTGCCACCGGGCAGGTCGAGGGCCAGGACCACCGCCTCGTCGACATCGGCATGCTCCTGCAGGCGGCTTTCGATTTCGCCGAGCTCGATGCGGAAGCCGCGGATCTTCACTTGCTGGTCGGCACGGCCGATGTACTCCACCAGGCCATCAGCGCGCAGGCGCACCAGGTCGCCGGTGCGGTACAGGCGCCCGCCGTCATGGCTGAACGGGTCGGCGACGAAGCGCTCGGCGCTGAGGCCGGGGCGGTCGTGGTAGCCCTGGGCCAGGCCGGCACCGCCGACGTACAGCTCACCGATGCCACCTTGCGGCAACAGCGCCAGGTCCTCGTCGAGGATGTAAGCGCTGCGGGCGCCGATCACCCGGCCGATCGGCACGCTGCCGGCGTCGGCGGGCAGTGTGTCTGGCGCGACGCAGGCCAGCGGCATGACCACGGTTTCGGTCGGGCCGTAGGCGTTGATGAACTGCTGCGGGACGAAGGCCTGGCGGATGCGCGTCAGGTGCTCGCCGGTCAGCGCTTCGCCGCCGGTGATCACTAGGCGCACCGGCAGTTGCTCGCCCTGCCCGGCCAGGTACTGGGCCAGCTGGCTGCCGTAGCTTGGGGTGAAGCCAAGGACGCTGACTTTCTGCTCGCGCACCAGCTGGCAGATCTCTTCGGCGCCCCATTGGCCCTGGGCACGCAGCACCACGCGGGCGCCGCACAGCAGTGGCACCAGCAGGCGCTCACTGGCGGCGTCGAAGTTGATCGAATAGAAGTGCAGTTCGCAGTCGTCGCTGCGCATGCCGAAGGCGTCGATCACCGCCTGGCAATGCATGGCGATTTCACCGTGGCTGACCACCACGCCCTTGGGCTTGCCGGTGGAGCCGGAGGTGTAGATCAGGTAGGCCGGGTGTTGCGGCAGGTTGAGGTTGTCCAGCGGCGCATCGCTGTAGGCCGACAGGCATGCGGCATCGTCCTCCAGGCTCCAGCTGGCCACACCGTCTGGCAACTTGCCGAGGGTTTCGAGCAGCGCGCGCTGACTCAGCAGCAGGCCAATGCGGCTGTCCTCGATCATGTAGCGCAGGCGGTCGAGCGGGTATTCCGGATCGAGCGGCACGTAGGCGCCGCCGGCCTTGAGGATGGCCAGCAGGCCGACGACCATCTCCAGCGAACGCTCCAGGGCCAGGCCCACCCGCACCTGCGGGCCGACACCACGCTCGCGCAGGGCACGGGCCAGGCGGTTGGCCTGCTGGTCGAGTTCGGCATAGCTCAGGTGCTGGCCGGCGAAGGTCAGTGCGCCGGCCTGCGGCGTGCGCGCGGCCTGGGCGGCGAACAGGCCGTGCAGGGTCTGGTCGAGGGCGTAGTGATGTTCGCCTTGCAGCTGGCCGATCATCACCTGCTGTTCGGCGTCGGCCAGCATCGGCAGTTCGCACAGGCGCTGCTCGGGGTTATCGAGCAGGCCAATCAGCAGCTGCTGCCAGTGTTCGGCCATGCGTGCGATGCGTGGCTCGTCGAACAGGTCGCGGCTGTAGGTCAGGCAGCAACCCAGGCGGCCATCAAGGTCGGTGACCTCCAGGTACAGGTCGAACTTGGTGGCGCTGGCGTCGTTGACCAGGTAATCCACCTGCATGCCGGCCAGGTCGCGGCTTTGCTGGAAGGCCCAGCGCTGCACGTTGCACATCACCTGGAACAGCGGGTTGTAGGCACTGCTGCGCGGTGGCTGCAGGGCTTCGACCAGCTGGTCGAACGGCAGGTCCTGGTGTGACTGGCCTTCGATGGCGGCCTGGCGCACCTGGTCGAGCAAGGCGCCGGCAGTCATCTGCCCGTCCAGCTCGCAACGCAGCACCTGGGTGTTGAGGAACGCGCCGATCAGCCCTTCGCTTTCCGGGCGGATACGGTTGGCCACCGGCGCGCCGATGCGCAGGTCGCGCTGGCCGCTGTAGCGGTGCAGCAAGGCGGCCAGGGTGGCGGTCATGGTCATGAACAGGGTCAGGCCGCGCTGGCTGTTGAACGCATGCACGCGGGCGACCAGCGCCGGGTCGAGGTCGAAGCGGTACAGCTCGCCACGGTGGCTTTGCACCGCCGGGCGTGGGCGGTCGGCGGGCAGTGCCAGCACCGGATGCTCATCGCCCAGGCGGGCTTTCCAGTAGGCCAGTTGGCGCGCGCCCTCGCCGCTTTCCAGCCATTGGCGCTGCCACACGCTGTAGTCCAGGTACTGCACCGGCAACGGTTCCAGTGGCGATTCGCGCTCGTCGACGAAGGCTTCGTACAGCTCGCCCAGTTCGCGGGCGAAGATGTCCATGGCCCAGCCTTCGGTAACGATGTGGTGCAGGGTCAGCACGAAGTAGTGCTCGCGCTCTTCGGCCTTGACCAGGCAGGCGCGCAGCAGCGGGCCGCGCTCCAGGTCGAAGGGCTGGTGCGCCTGTTCATCGGCCAGCTGCTGCAGGCGCTGCTGGCGAGTGGCGGCTGGCAGGCTGCTGAAGTCTTGCCAGTCGAGCTTCACGGCGCTGTGCTCGGCCACGCACTGGTAGGCCACGCCATCGATGGCGGGGAACGTGGTGCGCAGGGTTTCGTGGCGCACGATCAGCGCCTGCAGCGCGCGTTCGAAGGCATCCACATGCAGCGTGCCGCGCAGGCGCGCCATGCCGCCGACGTTGTAGGCCGGGCTGTCCGGCTCCATCTGCCAGAGGAACCACATGCGCTGCTGCGAGTACGACAGCGGCACGGCCTGGCGGCGGTCGACGCGGGCGATCTCGCCTTGCTGATTGCGCTGGCCGGCATCGCGGATGCGAGCGATCTCGGCGCAGAAGGCGCCCAGTTCGCTGGCCTCGAACAGGGCTTTCAGCGGCAGTTCGACGTCGCACGCCTGGCGGGTGCGCGAGACGATCTGGGTGGCCAGCAGCGAATGGCCGCCGAGGGCGAAGAAGTCGTCGTGCAGGCCGATGCGCGGCAGGTTGAGCACTTCGCGCCAGATCGCCGCGACCTGCTGTTCAAGCGCCGATTGCGGTGCGACATGTTCACGTTGCTGCCAGACTGGTGCCGGCAGGGCCTTGCGATCGACCTTGCCGCTTGGGCCCAGCGGCATGTGCTCCAGCGCGATCAACTGCGCCGGCACCATGTAGGCCGGCAGGCGCTCGGCCAGGTTGGCCAGCAGCGCTTCGGCCTGAGCCGGGCCGCTGTAGTAGCCGACCAGCTGCGCGCCGACGGCGTCCTGGTGGATCAGCACCAGCGCCTGTTCGACACCCGGCTGACTGAGCAGGCAGGCCTGGACTTCCTCAGGCTCGACGCGGAAGCCCCGCACTTTCACCTGCTGGTCGAGACGGCCGAGGTATTCCAGGGCTTCAGCATGCCAGCGGGCACGGTCGCCGCTGCGGTACAGGCGCTCGCCGTTGCCATCGGCCTGGGGCACGAAGCGCTCGGCGGTCAGGCCTGGGCGGCCCAGGTAGCCACGGGCCAGGCCCGCGCCACCCAGGTACAACTCACCCGGCACACCTGGCGCTGCCAGTTGCAGGTCGGCATCCAGCACGCGGCAGATCACGTTGCCCAGCGGGCGACCGATGGGCGAGCGCTGGCCGTCCTCGGCCTGGCAGTGCCAGTGGGTGACGTTGATGGCGGTTTCGGTCGGGCCGTAGCGGTTGTGCAACTGCACCTGCGGCAGCAGTTGCAACACGCGGTCACGCAGGTTCGCCGACAGCGCTTCGCCGCCGGAGAACAACCGGCGCAGGCTGCTGCAACCGGCGGCCAGCGGCTCTTGCACGAACACCTGCAACAGCGGCGGCACGAAGTGCAGCGTGGTGACCTGATGCTGTTGCACCAGCGCGGCGATGCGCTGCGGGTCGCGGTGCTCACCGGGGCCTGCGAGCACCAGTTTGCAGCCGGTGATCAGCGGCCAGAAGCACTCCCACACCGACACGTCGAAACTGATCGGCGCCTTCTGCATCAGCACGTCGCTGTCATCCAGCGCGTAGGTGGCCTGCATCCACTGCAGGCGCTCGGCCAAGGCCGCGTGGGTGTTGCCCACGCCTTTGGGCTGGCCGGTGGAGCCGGAGGTGTAGATCACGTAGGCGAGGTTGTCGCCGTGCAGGTGCAGGCCGGGCGCTTGGCTTGGCCAGCTGTCCAGGTGCAGCTGATCGAGGGCGATGGCGCTGACCCCGTCGACCTGCGGCAAGCTGGCGAGCATGCCGCTGTTGCTCAGCAACAGGCTGGCGTGGCAATCGCGCAGCATGTAGGCCAGGCGCTCGGCCGGGTAATCGACGTCCAGCGGCACGTAGGCGCCACCGGCCTTGAGGATGGCCAGCAGGCCGACCAGCAGTTGCGGCGAGCGCTCGACGGCGATGGCCACGCAGGTGTCGGGGCCAACACCCTTGTCGCGCAGGTAATGCGCCAGGCGGTTGGCCTGCTGGTGCAGTTCGGCGTAGTCAAGGCTGCCACCTTCCCAGGCCAGCGCAGTGCGCTCGGGGGTCAGTCGCGCTTGTTCGTTGAGCTGTTCGACCACCAGACGCTGAGGTACAGGCGCCGGTGCCTGGCCCCAGGCCAACAGCTGCTGACGGCCTTGCTCGTTGAGCAAGTCAACATCGCCCAGGACCAGTTGCGGTTGCGCGCTCACCTGTTCGAGCAGCGCCAGCAGGTGCTGGGACAGGCGCTTGACGGTGCCCTCGGCAAACAATTCGGCGGCATAGTCGAAGGCCAGGCTGAGGCGGCCCTGGTGGTCTTCTTCACTGTGCAGTTGCAGGTCGAACTTGGCTTCGCGACTGTGCCACGGCAGCTCTTCGGCCAGCAGGCCTGGCAGGCGGCGCAGCGCCGAGAGGTCACGCTGCTGGTGGTTGAACATGACCTGGAACAGGCCTTGCTCACGCGCCTCGGGCAGCGCTTCGAGCAGTTGCTCGAACGGCAGGTCCTGGTGGGCCTGGGCGTCGAGGGTGGCCTGGCGTACCTGGGCCAGCAGTGTGGTGAATGGCAGGCGGCCATCCAGTTGCGCACGCAGCACCTGGGTGTTGATGAAGAAGCCGACCATGCCCTGGGTTTCCTGGCGCGGGCGGTTGGCATTAGGCACGCCGACGCGGATGTCGCCCTGGCCGGTGTAGCGGTGCAGCAGGCCTTGCCAGGCGGCCAGCAGGACCATGAACAGGCTGGCTTGCTGGTCGCGGGCCAGGCCTTTGAGGGCTTCGCTGAGCGTAGCCGGCACTTTCACGTTCAGCCGTGCGGCGCGGTTCGACTGCTGGCTGGAACGTGGATGGTCCGGGTGCAGGTCGAGCACCGGCAGGCTATCGCCCAGCTGGGCCTTCCAGTAGTCCAGCTGCCGAGCGCTTTCTCCCTCGGCCAGCCACTGGCGCTGCCAGATGCCGTAGTCGGCATAACCCAGCGGCAGCACCGCCAGCGAGGCTTCCAGGCCTTGGCAGCGAGCCGCATAAAGCTTGGCGAATTCGTCGAGCAGGATATTCAGCGACCAGCCATCGGCGACGATGTGATGCAAGGTCACCCACAGCTGATGGTCTTCATCATCCAGCTGCGCCAGGGTCACACGCAGCAGCGGCCCTTGGGTCAGATCGAACGGTTGCTGGGCTTCGGCTTCGCGGCGCTCGGCCACTTCGCTGGCCGTCAGCCCTTGCAGGTCGAGGCGGTGCAGGTTCAAAGGCTGCTCGGGAAGGACTCGCTGCAAGGCCTGGCCGTCTGCTTCGCTGAACACGGTGCGCAGTGCCTCATGGCGCGCTACCAGGGCCTGGAACGCGGCTTCCAGCGCGGCCTGATCCAATTCGCCGCGCAGGTGCAGGCCGGCGGGAATGTTGTAGGCCGCCGATTGCGGCTCCAGTTGCCACAGCAGCCACAGGCGGTTTTGTGCCAGTGACTGCGGCAGGGCCTGGCCACGGTCGAGGGTGGCGATGGCTGCCGTTTCGCCACCGCCCTGGGCGATAATTGCCGCCACGGCGGCGCTGTAGTCGGCCAGAGTCGGCGCTTCGAACAAGGTGCGCAGGTTCAGCGCGATACCCAGCTCATCGGCCAGGCGCGCGGTGACCTGGGTGGCGGCGATGGAGTTGCCGCCCAACAGCAGGAAATGGTCGTCGGCGGCGACCGACTCGACCTTGAGGATTTCGCGCCAGATGCCGGCGATGCGGGCCTGCAGGCCATCAGCGGCTGCAGCAGTCTCGGTCGGCTCGGTAGCGCTCGGGAAGCGCGCATAGCAATCCAGGCTGCCATCCTTCATGCGCAGGCGGCACGCCGAACGCTGCAATTTGCCGCTGGAGGTCTTGGGCAGCGCGCCCGGGTTGAGCAGCAGGACCACGGCCGGCGCCTGGCGGCAGGCGTCGGCGATGACCTGGCGCAGGGTCTTGATCAGCGCCTCGGGCTGCACCGCCTTCTGCACGTTGCGGCTGACTTCAACCGCCACGCCGATGCCCTCCTCGCCCTGGTCGTCGACGGCGAACACCGCGACACGGCCCTTGCGCAGCACGTCGACTTCACGCTCCAGGGTTTTTTCCAGGTCCTGTGGGTACAGGTTCTGTCCGCGCACGATGAGCATGTCCTTCAGGCGCCCGGTAACGAACACTTCACCATCGCGCATGAAGCCCAGGTCGCCGGTACGCAGCCAGGTCTGGTCGTCCATTTCGACGAAGGTGCGGGCGCTGGCTTCGGGATTGCGCCAGTAACCCAGAGCGATGCTCGGGCCACCGGCCCAGATCTCACCGACCAGGTTGTCATTCAGCACTTCCAGTCGCTGCGGCTCGACGATGCGCACCGCATGGCCAGGTTGCGGGTAGCCGCAGCTCATCAACACGCTGCCCTTGCCGGTTTCGGCACGGTTGGCGGCAAACGCCTCGGCGTCGATCTCCAGCGCGCCGATGCCCTGGCCACGACGGCTGCCGCTGACGAACAGGGTGGCTTCGGCCAGGCCATAGCTGGCGAAGAAGCTGCTCGGCGTGAAGCCGCAGGCTGCAAATTTTTCGGCGAAGGTGTCCAGGCTGTCCTGACGGATCGGCTCGGAGCCCGAATACGCCACACGCCAACGGCTAAGGTCGAGGCCGGCCAGGGCCGCTTCGCTGACCCGCTCGCTGCACAGGCGGTAGGCGAAATCCGGCCCGCCGCTGATGGTGCCACCGTACTCACTGATCGCCTGCAGCCAGCGCTGCGGCCGGGCGAGGAAGTAGCCAGGCGACATCAGCACGCACGGCACGCCGCTGAAGATCGGCTGCAGCAGCCCGCCGATCAGGCCCATGTCGTGGTACAGCGGCAACCAGCTGACAATCACATCGTCAGGGTTGAGGTCGATGCCAAAACCCTGGCGAATCAATTGCTCGTTGGCCACTAGGTTGCCGTGGCTGACCTGCACGCCCTTGGGCAGCGCAGTGGAACCGGAGGTGTACTGGAGGAAGGCGATGTCGTCGCCGGCCAGCGCAGGTTCGCGCCAGGCACTCGCCAACGCCGGGTCCAGGCCATCCACCGCCAGCAGTTCGGGGGCGTTGTCGGCGGCCAGCGCCGGCAGGCCCTGCAAACCGTCATGTAGCGCTGCCACAGTCAGCAGCAGGCGTGGCTCGGCATCGTCGATGATCGACAGCAGACGCTCCTGGTGATGCTGGCGCGAGGACTCCGGCGGATAAGCCGGCACGGCGATCACGCCCGCATACAGGCAACCAAAGAACGCCGCCACGTAATCCGGACCACTGGGGAACAGCAGCACGGCACGGTCACCGAACGCGGCGCGGCTCTGCAAGGCGGCGGCGATGGTACGCGCGCGCAGGTCCAGGTCGCGATAGCTGAGCACGGCCTGCTCGCCTGGGGCATCGGCCAAGAAGCGCAAGGCGATGCGGTCCGGGGTGTGCGCGGCGCGTTGCGCCAGGGCCTGGACCAGCGAGAGCGGGAGTTCGAAGGCGTCCGTCATGGGGTGTTCCTGCCAGTGTCTGGGTAAGTCGGGCCGGTTGCCCCGCGCAAGGTCGGCGGGCAGCGTTCGGCGGCCGGATGTACAGAGGGGAACGGACGGGCGAGGGAAGAAATTACCGGGATGAGACGGCTTTGTAGGCTGCGAAAGGTGAACCACGTCACGCTCACCTGCTTAGAACCGAAACTAACGGATACTCATTAACTTTCGTATTTGACAATCATTATCATTCTGAATAGTTTGTCGCACGTCGTAGGAAGCTTCCCCAAGAGGGGTGCTCCTATTCCCCTCTGAGACAAGGTGATTTCCATGGCGGAACAACTATCCACAAGTAAGTGCGATTCACCATTACTCCAGGCGTTCGTCGACAACCGCAGCATCCTGGTCAAGATCGCGGCGCGCATCACCGGCTGCCGCTCGCGTGCCGAGGATGTGGTGCAGGACGCCTTCTTCCGGCTCAGCGCCGCCCCGCAGATAACCTCCTCGTTCAAGGCCCAGCTCAGCTACCTGTTCCAGATCGTGCGCAACCTGGCCATTGACCATTACCGCAAGCAGGCGATGGAACTGAAGTATTCGGGCAGCGAAGAAGAGGGCCTGAACGTAGTGGTCCCGAACGCCTCGCCGGAAGCCACGCACATCAACCTGGCGGCGCTCGAGCACATTGCCGAGGCCCTCAACGAACTGCCCCAGCGCACCCGTTACGCCTTCGAGATGTACCGCCTGCACGGTGTGCCGCAGAAAGACATCGCCAAGGAGCTGGGGGTGTCGCCGACGCTGGTCAACTTCATGATTCGCGATGCGCTGGTGCACTGCCGCAAGACTGCCAGCCGGCAGGCCTGAATAGCCCGCTCCCATTGTGTCGTGGGAGCGGCTTCAGCCGCGAACACCGGCAAAGCCGGTGCCATCCACCGCGTCGCTTGCTTCGCGGCTAAAGCCGCTCCCAATGGGCGAGCTTTAGTCAGACTAATTTGCAGCGATCGAAAAACCGCTCCCGTCCCAGAATCATCAGCGCCGCGCGTTTGTGCGGGAAGTCGAATTCCTTGTCGCAGTGGAAGCACTGGTCGTGCATGTAGCCGATCATCTTGCCGTTGTCGGCACGCGGTTCGGCGACCACCCGCTGGGTGCGCGGGTCATCCAGGAACAGGTAGTGCACCAGCGCCGACAGCCAGCTCGCCACCTTGTGCGGGCCGCGGTGCGCCTCCTCCCCCACCAGCATGTGGATGCCACGGTCGTAGTCGTCGGCCGGGTAAAACGGCGCGATGCGGTCTTCCTTGGCCCAGTACGCTTCGAAGTAGGCGAACGGCTGATCGTCGAAACAGCCAATCAAGGTCACGGTATGCGGGTCGGCGTCCAGCTTGGCCAGGTACTCACGGTGCTGCTCCAGTGACCCGCCTTCCTGCCAGAACTGCTCCACACGCGGGTTGTTCTGCCAGCGGTTGAAGCGCTCCAGGTCCTGGTCGATTTCCAGGGTGCGCAGCGATACCCAGCTACCCAGGCGCGCGTCGAAGCGTCGGTACACCTCGCCACGAGGTTTGGGCGCGCGGCGCGGGTGGCGTTTGCCGTTGCTGATCTGCATCTGTTGCGGATAGCCGCCACTGATCGCCTGGCCAAGCCATGGCTGGGGCAACTGCCAGAACAGGGTGCGTTCGCACAGGTACACACCAGGCTGTTCGGTCACCAGCAACAGGCCACTGGCAAGCGCCTCCGGTACCGCCTTCGGCAGGTGCCAGGCCAGGCGCTGGCGGGATGGGTCGCGCGACAGCAGCCAATAACAGGCAGCCCACAAGGCCTGCTGCGGGCGCTCGGGGCAGAGGCTTTCAATATGTACCGCAAGGGTCTCACCAGGCTCCAGGCGCACCTGGATCAAAGGCCGGCCCTCAAGGGTCAGGCTCAACCAGCAATCACCCTCGTCGGCACCGAGGCTGCGCCAGCGTGGCGCGGAAAGGGGCTGTGAAGCGGCATCGAACGGCATGGGCAGGGCTCACAGAAAATGAAAAGGAGGCTCACTGCTGAAAACGTGGCGGCACAGCAGGAATTTAGTCCTGTGGCGCGGCGACGGTGATGCGATAGGGCTGGAAGATACGGGCCAGCTCTCCGTTGTCGCGTAGCTGGCGCAACAGGTCGGCGAATTGCGTACCCGTGATGGCAGCTTCCGGGCGCAACAACGCGTAGTGGTGGTAGACCTGATCGATACGCGTGGAAGGAACCAGCTGGCTGAAGCTGGTCGGGTTGCGCTTGAGGAAATCGCTGAGGTAGGACCGGGTCACCAAGGCGATGTCGGCACGGCCGGCCTGGACCATCAGCAGATTGCTGTCATGGGAATAGGTCAGCGTGGCGTTGTAGGTTTTGCGCAAGTAGGCAGGGTCGGAATTGAAACCGGCAAACGCGTAGTGGTAGCCATTGAACAGCGCCAGGCGCTTGCCGGCCAGGTCGTCGAAGTAGTGCTGGTCACGGCCGTCGAGTTTCTTGGCGACGAACACTTCGGCGTCTTCAAGGCCCATGTCCACCGTCTGATGGGGGATCTGCTGCCAGCCCCATTCAGGGTTCTCGAAGATGGCCATGTCGGTGCGGCCCTGTTGGAAATCACCGAAACGACGCTGGATCGAGGTGGGCACCAGCACGAAGCGGTAATCCTGCTGCAGGCGATTCAATGCCTCGACCAGTTGCGGCAACAGGCCGGTGTCGGCGCCCTGCTCGGGGCGCACGGTGTACGGCGGAAAATGCGCGGCGCCAATCTTCACATCGGTGGCAGCTGCCCAGGCCGGTACCGCCAGCCATACCGCAGCCAGCATCAACAGGGTGGACATAGCCTTCAGGCCGGGCGCTGGAGTCAAGACGGACACTCATCACGGTTCATACCTGGATGCGCCTTAAGCTAGGCGTTTTCCCAGCCTGGCACAACTGCTGGTTATGCCAAAGTGAGGGCATTTTGCCAGGGGATGCCGTGTGGCCCGACATTGGCTACGCTGCTCTAGCATGAATGGCGAGGGAGCCTGGTATGGGCCACTGGTTGGTGATCGACCTGGAAGCCACCACCGATGATGGTGGCTGGCCGGTGACGGAGATGGAAATCATAGAAATCGGCGCCAGCCTGGTGACCCGAGATGGCCGCGAAGTGGACCACTTCCAACGCTTCGTGCGGCCCCGGCGGCGGCCGCAGTTGACGCCGTTCTGCCGCGAGCTGACCCACATCAGCCAGGCCAATGTCGACAGTGCCGCGGCGTTCCCGGAGGTGTGGGCGCGCTTCGAACGTTGGCTGGGCCACCACCGCGGGCAGTTGCAAGCGTGGGTCAGCTGGGGCGATTACGACCGCCAGCAATTGCTACAGGAATGGCAGCAACATGAGCTCGACAGCCTGCTGCGCAACCTGCCGCACATCAACCTCAAGCAGCGCTTCGCCAAGGCCCGCCACCTACAGCGCCCGGCGGGTCTCAACGGCGCGCTGCAGCTGGCCGGCATGCACTTTTGCGGGCAGCAGCACCGAGCCCTGGAGGATGCGCGCAATACTGCGCGGCTGCTGCCGTTGAGCCTGCCCGCCAATGCCCCCTGAAAGCAGATGACGGCGGGAATGGGCTTGGGCATACTGGCCAGCCCTTTTTTCATCCCCCTTTTTCAGGAGTCGCCCATGTTCAAGGTCAACGAATACTTCGATGGTACCGTCAAGTCGATCGCCTTCGAAGGCACTGAAGGCCCGGCCACCGTCGGCGTCATGGCACCGGGCGAATACGAGTTCGGCACTGCCAAGCGCGAAATCATGCACGTGGTGTCGGGCGCGCTGACCGTCAAGCTGCCGGGCAGCGACAACTGGGAAACCTTCAATGCCGGCGACAAATTCAATGTGGCGGCGGACAGCAAGTTCCAGCTGCAGGTGAAGGTAGCTACTGCTTATCTGTGTGAGTATCGCGACTAAGCGGCAGCCTGCACTGGCCTTTTCGCGGGGCAAGCCCGCTCCCACAATGATAGTTGTGGGAGCGGCTTTAGCCGCGAAAAGGCCGACACTAGTTCAACAAAAACCCCGCAACTGTATCAGCCGCCGCCTGCAAATGCTGCTCATGGCTGAACCCCGAAGCCTTAAGCGGTTTCAGGTCATGATCCCCCGCCACCAGCCAGCTCACCTCGATCGACGGTGACAGCGCATACCCTGCAACCGCCTCACGATTCCCCAGCGCATCGCGCTCACCCTGAACGATCAGCGTTGGTGTAGACAACCCCGCCAAGTGCTCGACCCGTGGCTTCTCCGGCTTGCCCACCGCGTAGAACGGATACCCCAGGCACACCAGCGCATCCGCGCCCAGTTCATCCGCCAACAAGCTGGCCATGCGCCCGCCCATCGACTTGCCGCCAATCGCCAACCTGCCCGTGACCAAAGGTCGCACCTGCCGGTACACCTCGCGCCAGCACTCCAGCAGCACCTTCTGCGGATTGGGCGGGCGCTTGCTCCCCCCCGCCCTGCGCTCGGCCATGTAGGGAAACTCGAAGCGGACCACGCCAACCCCAAGCGCCGCCAGCCTTTGCGCTATTTCATCCATGAACTCGCTGTCCATCGGCGCACCCGCGCCATGGGCCAGGATCAGGCACGCCGCAGGGCAGCTATCTACCTGATTCCCCGGAGGATCGCAGCGCAAGCCTGGGACATTTGCGATCTTCGCCCATTGATCCCCGTCAATACCGGCACTTTGCCCATCTCTCATTCTTGCCTCGTTTCATAGCCTGCCAAAATAACCGTGGATGGGAACCCATACATGAACACAACCAGCAGTACCGCCTATAACTATAAGGTGGTCCGCCAATTCGCCATCATGACGGTGGTGTGGGGAATCGTCGGGATGGGGCTCGGCGTCTTCATCGCCGCCCAGCTCGCCTGGCCGTCCCTCAACTTCGACCTCCCCTGGACCAGCTTCGGCCGCCTGCGCCCACTGCACACCAATGCGGTGATCTTCGCCTTCGGCGGCTGCGCGCTGTTCGCCACCTCCTATTATTCGGTGCAACGCACCTGCCAGACCACCCTGTTTTCGCCCAAGCTTGCGGCGTTCACCTTCTGGGGCTGGCAACTGGTGATCCTGCTGGCGGCCATCAGCCTGCCGCTGGGCTACACCAGCTCCAAGGAATACGCTGAACTGGAATGGCCGATCGACATCCTGATCACCATCGTCTGGGTCGCCTATGCCATCGTGTTCTTCGGCACGCTGATGAAACGCACCACCAAGCACATCTACGTGGGCAACTGGTTCTTCGGCGCGTTCATCCTGACCGTGGCGTTGCTGCACATCGTCAACAACCTGGAGCTGCCGGTCAGTCTGACCAAGTCGTACTCGGTGTATGCCGGGGCCACCGATGCCATGGTGCAGTGGTGGTACGGCCACAACGCCGTGGGCTTCTTCCTCACCGCAGGCTTCCTCGGGATGATGTACTACTACGTGCCCAAGCAGGCCGAACGCCCGGTGTATTCCTATCGCCTGTCGATCGTCCACTTCTGGGCGCTGATCACCCTGTACATCTGGGCCGGCCCGCACCACCTGCACTACACCGCCCTGCCCGACTGGGCGCAGTCGCTGGGCATGGTGATGTCGCTGATCCTGCTGGCACCGAGCTGGGGCGGCATGATCAACGGCATGATGACCCTGTCGGGGGCCTGGCACAAACTGCGCAGCGACCCGATCCTGCGCTTCCTGGTCGTCTCGCTGGCGTTCTACGGCATGTCCACCTTCGAAGGCCCGATGATGGCCATCAAGACCGTCAACGCCCTGTCCCACTACACCGACTGGACCATCGGCCACGTGCATGCCGGCGCCCTCGGCTGGGTGGCGATGATCTCGATCGGCGCGCTGTACCACACCATCCCGGTGGTGTTCGGCAAACAGCGCATGTATAGCCTGGGCCTGATCAACGCGCACTTCTGGCTGGCGACCATCGGCACCGTGCTGTACATCGCCTCGATGTGGGTCAACGGCATCGCCCAGGGCCTGATGTGGCGCGCGGTCAACAGCGACGGCACGCTCACCTACTCGTTCGTGGAAACCCTGGTGGCCAGCCACCCGGGCTTCGTGGTGCGTTTCGTGGGTGGCGCGATCTTCCTCAGTGGCATGTTCCTGATGGCCTGGAACACCTGGCGCACCGTGCGTGCACCGGCCACCGAAGCCGCCCCTGCCAACGCCCAGCTGGCCTGAGGAGAACTGCCTGATGAAACATGAAGTGATCGAGAAAAACGTAGGCCTGTTGGCCCTGCTGATGGTGTTCGCCGTCAGCATCGGCGGCTTGACCCAGATCGTCCCGCTGTTCTTCCAGGACGTCACCAACAAGCCGGTCGAAGGCATGAAGCCCTACACCGCGCTGCAACTGGAAGGCCGCGACATCTACATCCGTGAAGGCTGCGTGGGCTGCCACTCGCAGATGATCCGCCCGTTCCGCGCCGAAACCGAGCGCTACGGCCACTACTCGGTGGCCGGTGAGAGCGTGTGGGACCACCCGTTCCTGTGGGGCTCCAAGCGTACCGGCCCGGACCTGGCCCGCGTCGGCGGCCGTTACTCGGACGACTGGCACCGCGCGCACCTGTACAACCCGCGCAACGTGGTGCCGGAGTCGAAAATGCCGGCCTACCCGTGGCTGGTCGCCGCACAGGTCGACAACAGCCACACCGACACCAAGATGCGCACCCTGCGCACCCTTGGCGTGCCGTACAGCGACGCGGACATTGCCGGCGCCCGCGACGCGGTCAAGGGCAAGACCGAGATGGACGCGCTGGTCGCCTACCTGCAGGTGCTCGGCACCGCGATCAAGAACAAGAGGTGAGTGCGATGGACATGGACATCGGCATGATCCGCGGCCTGGGCACCCTGGTGGTGATGATCGCCTTCATCGGCCTCACGCTGTGGGTGTTCAACCGTCGCCGCGACCGTGATTTCGCCGAAGCGCGCCTGCTGCCCTTCGTCGACGACCGCCAGCCCGCTGCCGGGCAGGCACCTGCTGCAAAAAGGAGTAACGGGCAATGACCACCTTCTGGAGTACGTACATCAGCGTACTGACCATTGGCAGCCTGATCGGCCTGACCTGGTTGCTGCTGTCGACCCGCAAGGGCCAGAGCAACAGCACCACCGACCAGACCATGGGCCACAGCTTCGATGGCATCGAGGAATACGACAACCCGCTGCCCAAGTGGTGGTTCTACCTGTTCGTCGGCACCCTGGTGTTCGGCGCCGGGTACCTGGTGCTGTACCCGGGCCTGGGCAATTGGAAAGGCATCTTGCCCGGCTACGAGAACGGCTGGACCGGCGTCAACGAATGGCAGAAGGAAATGGACAAGGCCGACGCCAAGTTCGGGCCGATCTTCGCCAAGTACGCGGCCATGCCCGTCGAGGAAGTGGCCAAGGACCCGCAGGCATTGAAGATGGGCGGCCGCCTGTTCGCCTCCAACTGCTCGGTGTGCCACGGCTCGGACGCCAAGGGCGCCTACGGCTTCCCCAACCTGACCGACACCGACTGGCGCTGGGGCGGCGAACCCGAGACCATCAAGGCCTCGATCATGAACGGCCGTCATGGTGTGATGCCAGCCTGGGCAGAGGTGATCGGCGAACAGGGCGTGGCGGACGTTGCTGCCTACGTGCTGACCAACCTCGACGGCCGCAGCCTGCCGGAAGGTGCCAAGGCCGATGTGGCCAAGGGCAAGGAAATCTTCGCCGGTAACTGCGTGGCCTGTCATGGGCCTGAGGGTGATGGCACGCCGGCTATGGGTGCGCCGAACCTGAATCATCCGCAGGCGTTTATCTATGGGTCGAGTTTTGCTCAGTTGCAGCAGACCATTCGCTATGGGCGCCAGGGGCAGATGCCGGCGCAGGTGGAGATTCAGGGGAATGACAAGGTGCATTTGTTGGCGGCTTATGTGTTTAGCCTGTCGCAGGGCGCTGAATCTGTGACTGCCCAATGAGTATGACGGAAGAGTTTCGTCGCCTGTGAGATCGAGCGCCGCGCGGGCGGCGCTCGATCTACGCCCCACTACAAAAATCAAGACATGCACCTGTGCGCCCAAACGCAACCCAAAGCCCTTCCCCCTCCCCTTGCACCCCCCCCTAACCGAACTAAGCTTGTTGCCTCAGTGGGCTTCGCTATCAATCCAGCGAAGCAGACGCGGCGCATCGCCTGACGCCGCCCGCAAAAAAAGCTTGACCGTTCGATCAGAAAAAGGTGAAAAACGGTACACATTACAAATATTTATTTGTGTACAATCGCCCAGACCCAATTGCCGCGGGACATCGGCAAACGGGCCCGGACACGGGTCGGCGCAAGTCTTCTTGCGTTGCCATAACCCTGGTGGTTATCGATACTGGCGCCGATTTTTCAACCAACAAGAACACCAAAACCGTGGAACCTTAGAATGAGCACAGCAATCAGTCCGACTGCTTATAACTATAAGGTCGTCCGCCAGTTCGCCATCATGACGGTGGTCTGGGGGATCCTTGGCATGGGCCTCGGCGTCTTCATCGCCTCGCAGCTGGTGTGGCCGCAACTGAACCTGGACCTGCCCTGGACCAGCTTCGGCCGCCTGCGCCCGCTGCACACCAACCTGGTCATCTTCGCCTTCGGCGGCTGTGCGTTGTTCGGCACCAGCTACTACGTGGTGCAGCGAACCTGCCAGACCCGGCTGATCTCCGACAGCATGGCCGCCTTCACCTTCTGGGGTTGGCAGGCGGTGATCGTCGGCGCGCTGATCACCTTGCCGATGGGCTACACCACCACCAAGGAATACGCCGAGCTGGAATGGCCACTGGCGATCCTGCTGGCCATCGTCTGGGTCACCTACGGGCTGGTGTTCTTCGGCACCATCGTCAAGCGCAAGACCAAGCACATCTATGTCGGCAACTGGTTCTACGGTGCCTTCATCGTGGTCACCGCGATGCTGCACATCGTCAACCACATCTCGCTGCCGGTGAGCCTGTTCAAGTCGTACTCGGCCTACGCCGGCGCGACCGACGCGATGATCCAGTGGTGGTACGGCCACAACGCCGTGGGCTTCTTCCTCACCACGGGCTTTCTGGGGATGATGTACTACTTCGTGCCCAAGCAGGCCGAGCGGCCGATCTACTCGTATCGCCTGTCGATCGTGCACTTCTGGGCGCTGATCACCCTGTACATCTGGGCCGGCCCGCACCACCTGCACTACACCGCCCTGCCCGACTGGGCGCAGTCGCTGGGCATGGTGATGTCGATCATCCTCCTGGCACCGAGCTGGGGCGGCATGATCAACGGCATGATGACCCTGTCCGGTGCCTGGCACAAATTGCGCACCGACCCGATCCTGCGCTTTCTCGTGGTATCGCTGGCGTTCTACGGCATGTCCACCTTCGAAGGCCCGATGATGGCCATCAAGACCGTGAACTCGCTGTCGCACTACACCGACTGGACCATCGGCCATGTCCACGCCGGCGCCCTCGGCTGGGTGGCGATGATCTCGATCGGCGCGGTGTACCACATGATTCCCAAGCTCTATGGGCGCGTGCAGATGCACAGCGTCGGGCTGATCAACGCGCACTTCTGGCTGGCGACCATCGGCACCGTGCTGTACATCGCCTCGATGTGGGTCAACGGCATCACCCAGGGCCTGATGTGGCGCGCCATCAACGATGACGGCACGCTCACCTACTCGTTCGTCGAAGCCCTGCAGGCCAGCCACCCGGGTTACATCGTGCGGGCCCTGGGCGGTGCGTTCTTTGCCTCCGGCATGCTGCTGATGGCCTACAACGTGTTCCGTACCGTCCGCGCTGCCAACCCGGTAGAAGCCGATGAAGCCGCCAAGATCGTCGTCGTGGGAGCGCACTGATGAAGCATGAAGCTGTCGAGAAGAACATCGGCCTGCTGGCGTTCTTCATGGTCATCGCCGTGAGCGTCGGTGGCCTCACCCAGATCGTCCCGCTGTTTTTCCAGGACGTTACCAATAAACCTGTCGAAGGCATGAAGCCGCGCACTGCGCTGGAAGTGGAAGGCCGCGACATCTACATCCGCGAAGGCTGCGTGGGTTGCCACTCGCAGATGATCCGCCCGTTCCGCGCCGAAACCGAGCGCTACGGCCACTACTCGGTGGCCGGTGAAAGCGTGTGGGACCACCCGTTCCTGTGGGGCTCCAAGCGCACCGGCCCGGACCTGGCCCGCGTCGGCGGCCGTTACTCCGATGACTGGCACCGCGCGCACCTGTACAACCCGCGCAACGTGGTGCCGGAATCGAAGATGCCGTCCTACCCGTGGCTGGTCGAGAACACGCTCGACGGCAAGGACACTGCGAAGAAGCTGGAAGTGCTGCGTACCCTGGGCACGCCGTACACCGACGCCGACATCGCTGGCGCCCGCGACGCGGTCAAGGGCAAGACCGAAATGGACGCGTTGGTCGCGTACCTGCAGGGTCTTGGCACCATCATCAAGAGCAAACGGTGACGCTGATGGATATCGGGATGATTCGCGGCCTGGGCACCGTCGTGGTGATGGTGGCCTTCGTGGGCCTGGCGCTGTGGGTGTTCAACCCACGGCGTAAAAAGGACTTCGACGAAGCGACCCAATTGCCCTTCGCGGATGACCCCTCCGCCAGCAAGCACGTCGAGCAAGCAAAAGCGTCTGGGAGCAAACAACAATGACAACCTTCTGGAGTCTGTACGTCACCGTCCTGACCCTGGGCACCATCTTCTCGCTGACCTGGTTGCTGCTGTCGACCCGCAAGGGCCAGCGCGAAGAGGTCACCGACGAAACCGTGGGGCATGCCTTCGATGGCATCGAGGAATACGACAACCCGCTGCCGAAATGGTGGTTCTGGCTGTTCGTCGGCACCATCATCTTCGCCCTTGGCTACCTGGTGCTGTACCCGGGCCTGGGTAATTGGAAAGGCGTGCTGCCGGGTTACTCGTACCTGGATAACGACAAGAAGACCGAGTTCACCAATGGCCAGCCTGGCTGGACCGGCGTGCACGAGTGGGAAAAGGAAATGGCCAAGGCCGACGCCCGTTTCGGGCCGATCTTCGCCAAGTACGCGGCCATGCCCATCGAAGAAGTAGCCAAACAGCCGCAGGCGCTGAAAATGGGTGCACGGCTGTTCGCTTCCAACTGCTCGGTGTGCCACGGCTCCGACGCCAAGGGCGCTTACGGCTTCCCCAACCTGACCGACAACGACTGGCGCTGGGGCGGCGAGCCGGAAACCATCAAGACCACCATCATGGGCGGCCGTCATGGCGTGATGCCGGCCTGGTCGGAAGTGATCGGCGAACAAGGCGTGGCCGATGTCGCGGCCTTCGTGGTCAGCAAGCTCGATGGCCGCACGTTGCCAGAAGGCGTGAAGGCCGACGCCGAGAACGGGCAGAAGATCTTCGCCGCCAACTGCGTGGCCTGCCACGGCCCTGAAGGTAAAGGCACCCCCGCCATGGGTGCGCCGAACCTGACCCACCCGCAGGCGTTCATCTACGGTTCGAGTTTTGCCCAGTTGCAGCAGACCATCCGCTATGGCCGCCAGGGGCAGATGCCGGCGCAGGAGCAGTTGCAGGGCAATGACAAGGTGCATTTGCTGGCGGCTTACGTATATAGCCTGTCGCATCAGGATGCAGCGCCAGAGCAGGCCGAATGACCTGCATGCAGCGCCCCCTGGACCACGTGCGGGGGACGCTGCACCCTGTGATCACTGCTGGCGATTGGCGGGAAGCTTTACCTGATTCGGCGCCCATGCATTTTGCGAAACCCTTTGGGAGCAGGCACTCGGCCTGCCTTCTCAAGGGGATTCAACTGATGACCGATTCTCTGTACCCAGAAGTCCTGCCACCCAAAAAACCCGGCCGCTTCGGCAATCGTGCGACCCCCCGGGCATTCGTAATCGCTTCCGACCCTCAGTACCCCTGGACACCTGCCAGCGACGACGGCGAGGAGCAACCCTCCAACATCCGTGATCGACTATCTCGAGAATTGATAGCTGAACAGTACGCCAGTATCGCCAGCTATCGAGCCAGCCTTGGTGGCACTGGTATTCCCGTCATGATCAACGGCGACATGACCGCCTATGGTCATGCCTGGCAACGTGGGGTTGTTTATCCGTTGATCCAAGAACACCTGAAGGAAAACTACTACTTCGGCCTCGGCAATCACGATTACAAGAACAATATCGACGACACGTTGAATAATGCTGGCGCTCGGGACAGCGTGCTCGACCTGATCAATCATCACCAGCAGCTCGTCGACACCATGCACCTGAGCATCTCTGAAAACGATCTGCAGACCGGCTACGATGGCAGTCTGGCCTACAGTATGAGTTTCGGCAGGGTGCGCCTGATCCAGCTGAACAATGAACCCACTTATAAAGTCAGGTTCTCCAGTGGCTTGCCCTGGCCGTTGCAGCGCAACCATGATTTCAATATTACAAGTTCGCTGGATTGGCTCGAAGTGCAGCTCAAAGAAAGCTACAGGCACGGCCAAGTCACACTGGTTAACCTGCATCAACCCGATGAATGGGACGGTGATAGACAGGAGCGCCAGCGCTTCAGAAGCATGTTGCAGCATTACCGGGTTAATGCGGTGTTTGCGGGCCATTACCACAAGGAGGCTGGCCATTTTTCCTCCGCTGGCTCGTATTCAACCTACCTCAGTGGATCGGCCTCGCAAGAAACCTACCTGCTGGCGGAGTTGAGCGACGATGCTGACTTCCTGACCATCAAATGCGTACGGAACAACAACTGGTCCAGCGCGGAGGTACTTGATCGTATCAAGCTGTACTGAATGCCAACTCAACAGGCCATGCGAGATGAATGCGCGGTGTCAATTGACCTGGGTCAAGGCTGCGCCCATTACACGATAACCAACCACAACCCAATGCGACTGAATGTCGCATGACCACCCCAGACAGCGTGACGGGCGTATCATGCCCAAAGGCGCCTAGCTAGATATGACCGCGGCCGGCACGCACTGGCCGCGGCGTTTTTTCCACTGCCGTGGGACTTGATGATGAGCAAGCAAATTCCGGTACATGATGTCACCCCGCCTGCCAGCAAAGGGAAGGATTCCGTCGACCTCTACGCCTCTCGCGAAAAAATCTACACCCGCGCCTTCACCGGCATCTTCCGGCGCCTGCGAATGGTCGGCGGCGCGGTACTGTTCCTCCTTTACTTCGGCACTGTGTGGCTGAACTGGGGCGGCCACCAGGCCGTGTGGTGGAACCTGCCAGAGCGCAAGTTCTACATCTTCGGCGCCACCATCTGGCCCCAAGATTTCATCCTGCTCTCGGGCATCCTCATCGTCGCCGCCTTCGGTCTGTTCTTCGTCACCGTGTACGCTGGCCGCGTCTGGTGTGGCTACACCTGTCCGCAAAGTGTATGGACGTGGATTTTCATGTGGTGCGAGAAAGTCACCGAAGGTGACCGCAACCAGCGCATGAAGCTCGACAAGGCGCCCATGAGCGGCAACAAGTTCCTGCGCAAGTTCGCCAAGCACAGCCTTTGGCTGCTGATCGGCTTCGTCACCGGCATGACCTTCGTCGGCTACTTCTCGCCGATCCGTGAATTGGTCATTGAATTCTTCACCGGCCAGGCCGATGGCTGGGCGTACTTCTGGGTCGGTTTCTTCACCCTCGCCACCTACGGCAACGCCGGCTGGCTGCGCGAACAGGTGTGCGTGTACATGTGCCCCTATGCGCGCTTCCAGAGCGTGATGTTCGACAAAGACACGCTGATCGTCTCTTACGACCCGCGCCGCGGCGAAACCCGTGGCCCGCGCAAAAAGGATGCGGACTACAAGGCCCAGGGCCTGGGCGACTGCATCGACTGCACCATGTGCGTACAGGTCTGTCCCACCGGCATCGACATCCGCGACGGCCTGCAGATCGAATGCATCGGCTGCGCCGCCTGCATCGACGCCTGTGACAGCATCATGGAGAAGATGAACTACCCCAAAGGCCTGATCAGCTACACCACCGAGCACAACCTGTCGGGGCAGAAAACCCACATGCTGCGGCCACGGCTGATCGGCTATGCGCTGGTGCTGCTGGTGATGATCGGCGCCCTGGCCACCGCCTTCGCCACCCGCTCGCTGGTCGGTTTCGACGTCAGCAAGGACCGCGTGTTGTACCGCGAGAACGCCCAGGGCCGGATCGAAAACGTGTACAGCCTCAAGGTCATGAACAAGGACCAGCGCGACCACGTCTACGTGCTCGACGCCGCCGGCCTGCCCGACCTGCGCCTGGAAGGCCAGCGCGAAATCCGTGTGGCTGCCGGCGATATCGTCAGCCTGCCGGTGCAATTGTCGGTCGCCCCGGAAAAACTGCCCTCGACCACCAACGAAATCACCTTCATCCTCAAAAGCGCCGACGACAGCGCCGCCGAGGTCGAAGCCAAGAGCCGTTTCATCGGCCCACAGATCCGCTGAGAGAGAATTCGCACAATGCCTGCCGCCACCGCCACCAGCCCTTGGTACAAGCACCTCTGGCCCTGGATCATCATCGGCATCCTCACCACCTCGGTGTGCCTGAGCCTGACCATGGTCAGCATCGCCGTGCACAACCCGGACAACCTGGTCAACGACAATTATTACGAGGCCGGCAAGGGCATCAACCGCTCGCTGGACCGCGAGCTGCTGGCCCAGACCCTGAACCTCAAGGCCAGCGTACACCTCGACGAACTGACCGGCGAAGTGGACGTGCGCCTGACCGGCAACAGCGACCCGCAGAACCTGGAACTGAACCTGATCTCGCCAACCCAGCCGGACAAGGACCGCAAGGTGGTGCTCAGCCGTGCCGAGCCAGGGCGCTATGTCGGCCAGCTGGATGACAAGGTCGATGGCCGGCGCTTCGTCGAGCTGCTGGGCAGCCAGGATGAGCATGTGTGGCGGTTGTTCGAGGAAGAGAAAGTCGAGCACGGCGTGACCTTGCAGCTGGGCGATGAAGCGCTGCAGGGTGCCGAGCATCAGCAATGAGCCACCCAACACCCTGCTACCACTGCGCCCTGCCCGTTCCTGCCGGCAGCCGCTTCACCGCCGTGGTGCTCGGTGACCAGCGGCAATTCTGCTGCCCGGGTTGCCAGGCGGTGGCCGAATCGATCGTCGCCGGTGGCCTGGAGCATTACTACCAGCACCGCAGTGACAGCAGCGCCAATCCCGAAGCGCTGCCCAAACAGGTGCCGGACGAGCTGGCCCTCTTTGATCGCAGCGACGTGCAGCAGACCTTCGTCCACCACGACGGCGAGCTGGCCGAAGCCACCTTGCTGGTCGAGGGCATCAGCTGCGCCGCCTGCGGCTGGCTGATCGAGAAGCACCTGCGCAACGTCCCAGGCGTGGCCGAGGCACGCCTCAACCTGTCCAATCACCGCCTGCAGCTCAGCTGGCAAGACCATCAACTGCCGCTCTCCCGAGTGCTGGCCGAGCTGCGCCAGATCGGCTACGCCGCGCACCCTTACCAACCCGACCAGGCCGCCGAACGACTGGCCCAGGAAAACCGCAGCGCCCTGCGCCGGCTGGGCGTGGCCGGGCTGCTGTGGTTTCAGGCGATGATGGCGACCATGGCCACCTGGCCGGAATTCAACATCGACCTGTCGCCCGAGCTGCACACCATCCTGCGCTGGGTGGCGCTTTTTCTGACCATTCCCATCGTGTTCTACAGCTGCGCGCCGTTCTTCAAAGGCGCCGCACGCGACCTGCGCACCCGCCACCTGACCATGGACGTGTCCGTCTCGCTGGCCATCGCCCTGGCCTTCGGCGCTGGCATCTGGACCGCCATCACCGGCAGCGGCGAACTGTATTTCGACACCGTGGGCATGTTCGCGCTGTTCCTGCTGACCGGCCGCTACCTCGAACGCCGCGCCCGTGAACGCACGGCGGCGGCCACCGCGCAGCTGGTCAACCTGCTGCCAACCTCGTGCCTGCGCCTGGACGCCATCGGCCGCACCGAGCGCATCCTGCTCAGCGAACTGCAACGCGGTGACACGGTGCAGGTGCTGCCCGGTGCGGTGGTCCCCGCCGATGGGCGTATCGTCGAGGGCCGCTCCAGCGTCGACGAGTCCCTGCTGACCGGGGAATACCTGCCGCAGCCACGGCGCGTCGGCGAACGGGTCACCGGCGGTACCCTGAACGTCGAAAGCACCCTGAACATCGAAGTCGAAGCCCTCGGCCACGACTCACGGCTGTCGGCCATCGTTCGCCTGCTGGAACGCGCGCAGACGGAAAAACCCCGCCTGGCCGAGATCGCCGACCGCGCCTCGCAGTGGTTCCTGCTGTTCACCCTGGTGGCCGCCGTGCTCATCGGCCTGTGGTGGTGGCACCAGGACCCGACGCGGGCCTTCTGGATCGTCCTCGCCATGCTGGTGGCGACCTGCCCGTGCGCGCTGTCGCTGGCCACGCCGACCGCGCTGACGGCGGCCACCGGCACCCTGCACAAGCTTGGCCTGCTGGTCACTCGCGGCCATGTGCTGGAAGGCCTGAACCAGATCGACACGGTGATTTTCGACAAGACCGGCACCCTCACCGAAGGCCGCCTGACCTTGCGCAACATCCGCCCGCTCGGCCCATTGCCCGCCGACCGCTGCCTGGCTCTGGCCGCCGCCCTGGAAAACCGCTCCGAACACCCCATCGCCCGCGCCTTCGGCCGCAACGCCGCGCCTGCGGACGATGTGCAGACGGTGCCGGGCCTGGGACTGGAAGGCCTGGTAGAAGGCGAGCGCCTACGCATTGGTCAAGCTACGTTCGTCTGCGCCCTGAGCGGCGCCGAAATCCCCGGCGTTCCGGAACCTCGCGGCCAGTGGCTGCTGCTGGGTGACCGCCAAGGCCCACTGGCCTGGTTCGGCCTGGACGACCGCCTGCGCGAAGACGCCCCTGCCCTGCTCGCGGCCTGCAAGGCTCGTGGCTGGCGCACCCTGCTACTGTCGGGCGACAGCTCGCCGATGGTCGCCGAAGTGGCCGCGCAGCTGGGCATCGACCAAGCCATCGGCGGCCTGCGCCCGGACGACAAGCTGGACCGGCTCAAGGCGCTGCAAGCAGCCGGACGCAAGGTGCTGATGCTCGGCGACGGGGTCAACGACGTGCCGGTGCTGGCCGCCGCCGACATCAGCATCGCCATGGGCAGCGCCACGGATCTTGCCAAGACCAGCGCCGACGCCGTGCTCCTCAGCAACCGCCTGCAGGCGTTGGTCCAGGCCTTCGACCTGGCCCGCCGCACCCGCCGCAACATCCTCGAGAACCTGCTCTGGGCGACTCTGTATAATGGCCTCATGCTGCCGTTTGCCGCGCTTGGCTGGATCACCCCGGTATGGGCCGCCGTCGGCATGTCGGTCAGCTCGCTGATCGTGGTGCTCAACGCCCTGCGCCTGACCCGGCTCAAGGGCGCTGCGACCACCAGCAGCCCCCCACAACCCGCCATCGCCTGATCAGGAGCCGCCCATGCCAGCCCTCTATGTCATGATCCCGGCCGCCCTGCTGCTTGTCGGCGTGGCCGTGTACATTTTCTTCTGGGCGGTGGACAGCGGCCAGTACGACGACCTCGAAGGCCCTGCCCACAGCATCCTGTTCGATGACCAGGACCCACGTCACCAGGCGGCGGTAAAACCCGAAGACGCAAAACCGCAAGACAAGGACCCCGCCCCCCGTGCCTGACCTGCTGCCCCTGCTAGGCTCGGCGCTGGTCCTCGGCTTGCTCGGTGGCGGCCACTGCCTGGGCATGTGCGGCGGCCTGATGGGCGCGCTGACCCTGGCCATCCCGCCCGAACAACGCGGCCGACGTGCGCGTTTGCTGTTGGCCTACAACCTTGGGCGCATCCTCAGCTATGCCTGCGCCGGCCTGCTGCTTGGCCTGGCCGGTTGGGCCGTTGCCAGCAGCCCGGCGGCACTGGCGTTGCGGGTAGTGGCGGCGTTGTTGCTGATCGCTATGGGGCTGTACCTGGCCGGCTGGTGGAGCGGGCTAACTCGGATCGAAGCGTTGGGCCGAGGCTTGTGGCGACATATTCAGCCGGTGGCCTCGCGGTTGCTGCCGGTGTCCAGCGTGCCCCGTGCGCTGCTGCTGGGGGCGCTGTGGGGGTGGCTGCCGTGCGGGTTGGTTTACAGCACCTTGCTGTGGGCGGCCAGCCAAGGGAATGCGGGGTACAGCGCGGCACTGATGCTGGCGTTTGGGCTGGGGACTTGGCCGGTACTGCTGGCCACTGGATTGGCTGCGGAACGGGTGAATGCCATTTTGAGACGGCGGAGTGTGCGGGTGGCGGGTGGGGTGCTGGTGATGCTGTTTGGGGTGTGGACG
This sequence comes from Pseudomonas sp. NPDC090233, assembly GCF_044772285.1. Classification (NCBI taxonomy): domain Bacteria; kingdom Pseudomonadati; phylum Pseudomonadota; class Gammaproteobacteria; order Pseudomonadales; family Pseudomonadaceae; genus Pseudomonas; species Pseudomonas sp. NPDC090233. Next base: position 59,019 of record NZ_JBIVYQ010000011.1, read on the forward strand.
ATGCCTGGGCCGCATCAGCATTGGTTGATGGGGCATTGAATTGAGGGGATTCAAGCCCCCACAAATACAGGGTTCCGCCTTATCCAAAAAAATTACGGATAACATCAGGACTAGCGAGAGCCACTGCCCCACCCTCTATATCATCAAAACAACCAAGCGTTGACATCAATATATCTGAAGTCCGCTCCAAATGAAGCAATATACTAAGTGGATAATGTTGCGGAAAGGAATTCCATCCATGCTCTAATAAGCTCGCAACCGCACTGTCACTTTTTGAGAGCAGCAAGTAACTCGAACTACGCGCTCGAAACACGCCTACAAAATCCGCAGCAATAAATTCATAGGGTCGCACCGCCCCATAATATTGAGCGCCATCACCATCACGCACGACATACTCTTTGGTTCTCAGCCCGAGCGGCAGCGGGACCTTGCCTTTCTGAAAAGCTTTCCACAACCTAAAGTATTCTGTAATACGAGTAGGTTTGACTCGCCCACCCGTGGTTACCAAAATCCATGCCACATAGTTTTCATCCCGAGACAAAATATGGTCATACAGCTGACTAACGGCTTTGATGTGCGACTCTTTGAGTGAACTGCATTCATGCAAGATAAGCGCTCCTGATAGAGCGGTACCGCTCTCCGCGCAGGCTGGATTCACATTATAGACAGCGTTGTCTTGATATACATTCCACGAGATCTCGAACATCGGCTTCAAAGTCATAACACCCCTAAGTTCTTGCCACAGCATGACCTGCGATTCATTTTGCACCCAAAAGCTTAACTTTCAAACCTACAAAAGTTTCGATATCACCAAGTGCATCCTGAGCCCTTCCAGTTAGTTCCGGATTTTGAAACGCACACTGCAAGTATAGCATTATCAATTGCCAGTCAACCGCCTTATGCATCCTGGCAACGTGACCAAGACAAGTTACAGCAAGACCTTGGATATCTAGGTTTTTATCATTATCTATTAAAGCTACGCATTGCTCTTGGATCCACCTCGGAGATTGCACATTGTAACACCCATAGAGAAGCGCACTAATAATCATCTCCTTATCATCTGAGCGCAGTTGTTCTTCAAGCGTTGCAATATTAATATCTGTCACTTTATCTTAACTCTCACTGCGTTTCTGTTACACCACCCCCAAGCCTTGTAGCTACCGCTCCAGGCAATCTGCCCATCCTCGTCCGTCAATTCCATCGGCGTGCCGAGGCGGTCACACTGGTACCAGGAAATGCATCAAACGTCTTGAGCGTCGATTTGTGCTGCCACAATGGATCCCGATTGATGTCGTAATGGTCGCCATAGGTCGGTTGCGGTATCAACTCCAGTGTTTCGTGGATCACCGCCTGGGCCACTGGTACAAACCTACCGGGCTTGAATACATAGTGCGTCGTGCTACCCCCTCGCTGCTCCCGCACGCGCAACTCCATCGCCAGCGGTCGTCCTCCCAGACGTACCAGGTAAACCCACACCCGAGCACGTCATCCCGAAATTTATCAGCGAGCCTTATCTATTTTTGAGTTTATTTTTTCCCTGAGCAACGTCCTGCTATCCATTAGGTCCAGCAACGCTGAACTCGTCTCTGGCAAATCATTACCAGGATCAGCTAAGAATAATTCGACCTCATTGTCCAGTGCTTTTAGTAGCACCAGGTAGTCCACTTTACACACCTTGCATTTAGAATGCGTTATTTCGATATTTTTTACTTTTATTAAATCCGATACAAAATGAGGAGTCTACCGCAATAAACTCAAACCTTCTCTTAATACCTACCAGCCCATCAACCAGTAATGTTATCGAGAGATAGATCATGCTGAACCTATTAATTTCCTTAGCAGAAGAAACCTTTATTTCTCCTATTGTAAAGGTGATATCACCCTGATCAAACTCGTTTGCAGGCACATTTTTGTCAACTCTAGAGAATTCAAATGCGATCATGGTCACTCACTTCGTACTGGAAAATAGTGATAACTCTATTCCCGTCGTTTAAGTCAACAACAGTGCACACGCGGTCTTGCCCATTAACTTTAACCCTGCCCTAAAAAATCTGCAGTGTTCTGTCAGGACTATTCACTCTTGTGCCTTTCTTTACTAAACACTCACACACAGCTTGCAGTTGAGCTTAAGTGGTGCCTACAGCGAAAAGATCTCCATTACCTTTTTGAATGTTACTGCCACTTATATGCCTCTCATCATTATTTTGCCAACCCTCTTTTGAGTTTCCAGTTGGAATCCAAGGTTTAGGAACCTTCCTGCCAGCCAAGCCAAGCCAAGCCAAGCGGATCAACCCATTGGGCAGGAGAGAAGCAATAGCCATAAAGATTTAATCCACCTTCATGCCCGGTATCATTTTCGTTTGGACACAGACGCTTGGGCCTTCGCCCAGCTATTAATATCTTTCAACGCTCTGCTTAAGCTTTTAAGCTTAATAAACAAACAAAGCTCATCAAAGCCATCAACATCTTTGTGTACTGAAGAATACCCCCTCACCTCATCACAGATAACTACGCGCAGAATATTCCCCGTCTGTTGATGCCTAGTGGAGAATATAGGATTTGCATCCATCAAGCGCGTTCCGTCTACGCAAGTATTATTATAGTAAGGCATCACGAATTCTTTCACATCTAAGTGATTAGATTTACAAAAGTCTCGAAGCGAAGACTCGAAATGGTTTTCCAACTCAATGTAGGCATCATAACTCACCAAATAATCGCTAAACATTTAATTCTCCACAAACGCCCTGCCGGCTCTTATTTCAATATCTACACGCTCATGAGCGGTTCCATTCACCAAAAATAATCTGGACTGCTGAGCGTCTAATCCGCCACATTTACATATATTATCTATCCACCGCTCTGCCTTTATAAATGCTTCCTCACGAGCCTCAAGGTCTCTTCTGGGTAGCTTTTTTTTGAGCTCATTCAATTTAATTTTTGCATCAGTCGCTGACAATGGGGTTTCTTGATTCCAACTCACAGATTCCTCCAGCTTTTTACCTTGTGCCTGGATGCGTCCTCTATGACCCGCCAAGCCTAATGGATCGACCCATTCAACTGGATTGACAACGTAAGCGTAAAGGTTCACTCCACCCAAATAACCTATAGGATCTTTTCCAACAAACCTACAAATCAGGGGGTCGTAATACCGATACCGATTGTAATGCAGCCCCATCTCAACATCGAAATACTGTCCCTGAAAGCGTAGCGGATTCCGTATCTCTGCCCGCACAGCTTTCTCACTGCGCTTCTCCTCCACCATCCCCCAAGCTTTGTAACTACCGCTCCAGGCAATCAGCCCATCCTCGTCCGTCAATTCCATCGGCGTGCCGAGGTGGTCACACTGGTACCAGGCAAACGCATCAAACGGCTTGGGCGTCGGTTTGTACTGCCACAGCGGATCCCGATTGATGTCGTAGTGGTCGCCATACGTCGGTTGCGGTATCAACTCCAGTGCTTCGTGGATCACCGCCTGGGCCACCGGGACAAACGTGCCCGGCTCGAACACATAGTGCGTCGTGCTGCCCCCTCGCTGCCCCCGCACGCGTGACTCCATCGCCAGTGTGTCGCCCTCCCAGACGTACCAGGTAAACCCACACCCCAGTTCGTCATCGCGCTGGCGTCGCGCATTCTCGTTCCACACCGGCCCGGCGCCAGGTCGGTCGCGGTACTTTGAGCGGGAGCGCTTGTAGAGGCGTCGTCCCAGCGCGTCATAGCTGATATCGACCCGCAGCCGGTCATCCTCGTAGCGGCGCAGCCGGTTGTAGAGGTCCCACACGAAGTGGCCTTGCTTGCCATTTGGGTCGGTCCGCTCCAGCAGGTTGCCGCATTCGTCATACCGGTACTGGGTGCCGCAATAACTGCGCAATACGTTGTCGTTGATTCGGCGCGGTGAGTGCGGATTCGGACCCGGCGGGGCCAGGGGGTCGAGCAGGTTGCTGGCGGGGTCGAAGGCGAAGGTTTCCTTGGTGTAGTTGACGGCGGCTTCCAGCAGCCGGCCTACCGGGTCGTAGCGATAATGGAGGTCGCCGCGGTTCAGGTCGTTGATGTGGTGGAGTTGTCCGGCTTCGTCGTAGTGATAACTGCGTATGGCGATGCGCCGGGTTGCGCCGCGGGGGGCCAGGGTTTGTTCCAGCAGTTGGCCGTTTGGGGTCCAGGTCTGGCGCTGGATCAGGCCGTTGCCTTGCTCGCGGCCAATTTCGCGGTGCAGGTCGTCGCGCTGGTAGTTGAGCAGTTCGCGGTCATCGAGCTTGAGGCCCAGCAGGTGGCCGTTGCCGTAGGTGAGCCAGCTGACTCGGTGGCCGTCTGGCCGGGTGGTGGTCACGCGCTGGTTGAGGGCATCGTATTCGTGGGTGAATACGGCGACCTGGGGCTCCGGCATGTAGGTGAAATGCTGGTGCTCGCGGGTGTTGTTGCCGGCGGCGTCGTAGAACCACTGCAGCTTGCAGTCCCGGTTTTCGGCGAGCAGCAGGTGGCCGTTGCCGTCGTAGGCGAAGGTTTCGGTCTCCCATTTTTTGCCCCCGCGCAGGCGGGCGTTGCTTTTGATCAGGCGGCCCAGGGGGTCGTAGTCGAAAACGGTGATGCGGTCGCCGTCGAGCCGGCGGGTGGGCAGGTCGCTGCTGTGGTCGTAGTGGTAGTCGGTGACCGCATTGTCGAAGCCGGTTTCTTTGATCAGGCGGCCGGCGGGGTCGTACTTGAAGCGGGCCTCGCTGTTGTTCTCGTTGCGCAGGCGCACCAGCTGGCCGAGCTTGTCCCAGTGGTAATGAAGGGTGGATTGGTCCGGGTTGAGGCGCTGCTGGATCAGCCCGGCTTCGTTGTAGGCCCAGGTGGTTCGCCGGTACAGCGCGTCGACGTGGCTGAGCAGCCGGCCTTCGGCGTCGTATTCGAAACGGTCACGGGTCTTGTCGGGGTGGACCAGGCTGCTGAGGTGGCCGGCTTGGTAGTGGTACTCGGTGACTTCGCCTGCCGCGTTGATGAGCTTGACCCGTTGGCCGAAGGCATCGTACTTCCATTGCGTGGTCTTACCCGAGCAGTCGGTGTAGCGGGCCAACT
>NZ_JBIVYQ010000012.1:0-58925 GCF_044772285.1 Pseudomonas sp. NPDC090233
TAACTCATTGAATTTCAAGGAGTTTGTCGTTCCGATGTCGCTGGAAGTGGGGCGCATTATAAGGGGATTCGAAAGTGCGTCAAGGCTTAATTTCATAAACGTAAATAAAAAGAGCCTGCTTGCACCGCAGCACCGCAATTGCGCACTATATTGCACATCTGCCCTTCCACAGGAACGCCGCCTACACATGAACACCCAGCCCCGCAGCCTGGCCGTCACGCTCTTCCCCATAGGCCTGCTGCTTATTGCCATGGCATCGATTCAATCCGGCGCCTCATTGGCCAAAAGCATGTTCCCTATCATCGGCGCGCAAGGCACGACGACCCTGCGCCTGATTTTCGCCAGCATCATCATGCTGCTGATACTGCGCCCCTGGCGCGTGCGCATGACCGCCAGCACACTGCGCAATGTGATCATCTATGGCATGGCGCTGGGCGGCATGAACTTCCTCTTCTATATGGCACTGCAAACGACTCCGCTGGGAATCGCCGTAGCCCTGGAATTCACCGGCCCACTGGCGGTGGCGCTTTTTGCCTCGCGGCGCGCTATCGACTTCCTGTGGATTGCCCTGGCAGTTGCGGGCCTCTTGTTGCTGCTGCCTGTCGGGCATGGTGGCCAGCCGCTTGATCTGCTGGGCGCCGCGTATGCGCTCGGTGCGGGTGTATGCTGGGCCCTGTATATCCTTTTTGGCCAACGCGCTGGCGCGGAACATGGCATTCAGAGCGCGGCATTGGGCGTTGTGGTCGCCGCAATTTTTGTGGCGCCGATCGGGATCGTACATGCCGGCAGCGCACTGCTGACGCCCTCGGTCATACCGCTGGCCCTGGGCGTCGCCATTCTCTCGACTGCTTTGCCTTATAGCCTGGAGATGGTCGCTTTGACACGGATGCCAGCGCGTACATTCGGAACATTAATGAGCATCGAGCCCGCCATTGGCGCCCTGTCCGGCTTGTTGTTCCTGGGGGAACTGCTCAGTGTGACTCAATGGCTGGCAATTCTCGCCATCATCGCCGCGTCCGTAGGCGCTACGCTGTCCATGCGCAAGGAAACGAATCCCCCTGTTGCGGCCGACTGATTTGAGAAATAGTGTCATTTGAGACAACATTTGCCATTGTAGCGTCCCGCCTTGCTGATTAAGCTGTCACAAAATCATAATCTTTTAGCTATCTACTTGTGCGACACGGACGCTAGGGAAATTTCAGGAAGAACCGAAGCGATGACGACAGGGTCTGACGACTGATCACCCCTGCATTTAAGGACAGGAATGAAACGTATCTTGCTCATCCTGGCCGTCTTGGCCATTGCTGGATGTGCCGCGACCGCCAAGACCGAGGTCAAACAGGGGAAAAAGGGCCTGCATATCAATTGCTCCGGCCTCTCGTCATCGTGGGACAAGTGCTACAGCAAAGCTGCCACGTCCTGCAGCAAGCGCGGCTACAAAGTGATCGCGCGCTCCGGAGACACCGACGAAGAACCGGGTGATTACCTGTTCGGCATCAACCCCGCCGGTTATACCAGCCGCAGCATGATCGTCATCTGCAAATAAATCAAAAGGGCAGCCCGTGAGCTGCCCTTGTCATACTTGCCAATCTGGGCCAATCACAGCGATGTTGTGCGGGCTTCGAGCCAGGCCAGGGCATCGCCCGCCAGCAAAGGTGCAAGGCGATGCCTCACCGTTGCATGATAATGGTCAAGCCAATCCCGCTCTTCCTTCGTCAGCATGCTGGCAATCAGGCAACGGGTATCTATAGGGCACAGCGTCAGTGTCTCGAAATTGAGGAAGTCGCCAAATCCCGTCTTGCCCAACTCACGGTTGACCACCAGGTTCTCTATACGCACCCCCCAAGCACCTGGTCGATAAGTGCCTGGTTCGATCGAACTGATCATTCCCACCTGCATGGCAGTCTGCGGGGTGGTTGCAGCCTGGTAGGCGATAACTTGCGGACCTTCGTGCACATTCATGAAGTAACCAACGCCGTGACCGGTACCGTGGCCATAGTCGACCTGGTCCGCCCATATCGGCGCACGTGCGATTGCGTCAAGCAGCGGTGAGAGTATGCCGCGGGGAAACGTAGCGCGTGACAGCGCGATCATGCCCTTGAGCACCCGGGTGCAATCCTGCTTCTGCTCAAGTGTCGGAGTACCTACCGGCACCATTCGCGTAATGTCGGTGGTACCACCCAGATACTGCCCACCCGAGTCGATCAACAGCAAACCGTCGCCTTCGATCACTGCATGGGATTGTTCGGTGGCCCGGTAATGGGGCATCGCACCGTTGCCGTTGAATGCTGCAATGGTAGAAAAGCTAAGAGACACGAAATCTGGCCGACGCGCGCGCGCGGCGCTCAACTGCTCATCGATGGTCAGCTCGGTAATGACCTCCTTGCCCTGCTGCGCTTCAAACCAGGCGAAGAATTCACACAAAGCCGCACCATCCTGCTCCATGGCCTGCCGGATATGAGCCAGCTCGTCATCGCTCTTGCATGATTTGCTCAGCGTGGTCGGGTTGAGTCCTTCGATCAACTGGACCTTCGCATCCAGGTTATCCAACAGGCCGCAGGTCACCCGCGAGGGGTCCAACAGCAGTCGACTACCTGCGGTAATGCTTGCCAGTGTATTGGCCACCTCCGTGTAATCGCGCACTTCGATGCCATCGACCTGCAACACATGGCGCAAATGTTGATCAAGCTTTTCACCCCCGATGAACAAAGTCGCCTGGCTTTGGCTGATCAACGCAAAGGATACGAACACCGGGTTGTAGGAAACGTCACTGCCGCGCAAGTTGAACAGCCAGGCAATGTCATCCAAGGTCGCAATGAAGTGCCAATCCGCGCCCTTCTCCGCCAGGGTATTACGCAAACGGGCAAGCTTTTCAGCCCGGCTGACGGTGGCATGAGGGGGCAAGTGTTGATAAACAGGATTATTCGGCAGGGCCGGGCGCCCGTCCCAAACCTCTGCCAGCAAGTCATGATCAGTGCGCAACCGGATCTCGCGTGCTTTCAAACGCTCTTCAAGCTGACGCGCCGAAGCCAGTGCCATGACCGCGCCATCCACCGCCACGACCCCGGCAGCCCGAACGTTATCCCCCAGCCACTCAAGCGCACCCGATTTGCCCGGCAGCAGCTTCATCAGCTCGATACCACTCCCCGCCAGCTCCCTGTCGGCCTGCTCCCAATAACGGCTGTCAGCCCACAAACCAGCGAAGTCCGCAGTGACCACCAGCGTACCTACCGAACCATCAAACCCAGACAGCCACCGGCGCCCTTGCCAGTAACCCGGCAGGTATTCGGAAAGATGAGGGTCGGCCGAGGGCACCAGCAGGGCATCGACCCCCTCCCGGGCCATTACCTCGCGCACGCGCGCCAGGCGCTCGGGAACACTCTGCTCTATGGTGGTCTGAACGTTCATGCGCACTCCTGCGGTCACAACTTGGTTGATCCAGAGGCATGATAATGGAGCAGCCACCATCGCCCTGCAATCGCAACGGCCAAGTTACGGCATGCTATACCCATGACGCCGCCTGCAATCAAGACGCTTCCTACAGCCAGCCGGAGACCACCGATCACTTCCCGCTGAACTTCCCGCTTGTCGGGGCTTCACAACCAGTACATTCATTGCCGACAGGCAGATGCCCATGCCCAGCGCCTGTGAAGACAAGACTGGTGTCGTGCTGCTCGACACCCGCAAGCACACCCCGGAGCATGAACATGCAGTGCACTTGAAGCTGGCCAGTGGGCTGGCTGGGCTACTGGGCTGCACCCACGTTGATCCCGGCCAGCCTCCCACGGCAGCCGACAACTTCTATTACCTGCCTACCGAAACCTTGATCGACCTGCAACGCCATGCACCCTTGGGTATTTGCACCGAGCAGGACTTGTTCGGCGGCTTGGTCAGCCATCCTTACATGGCCACCAAGGCAATCTCACATCCATTGCCGGCCAATGCCAGCTTTCCACCGGGCTGGACCGATGCATTCGCATTACAAGCAAGCGATGCTCTGCTCCGCGGCTACACTGTTTTCAGCAAAGCCGACGCCCGCCGCGCCGCCCAGTTGCTGTTGGGTGACGGCCCTCTACGGCTCAAACCGGTTTTGGCCTGCGCCGGGCGCGGACAAAGGGTCATAAATGCTTTGGACGAGCTGGAACCCCTGCTGGCTGACATGGATGACCATGACCTGTCGCTATGGGGGTTGGTGCTTGAAGAGGACCTCCGTGAGGTAGAGACCTTCAGTGTCGGTCAGGTCCGTGTCGCCGGGCTGACCTGCAGCTATCACGGCACCCAGCAACTGACCCACGACCATCAGGGCACTGAAGTCTACGGGGGGTCCGACCTGGTCGTGGTACGCGGCGACTACCAGGCCCTGCTGCAACTCCCGCTTGAAGACCACCTGCGCCTGGCGATCAACCAGGCCATGACCTATGAACAGGCAGCCGAACGGCACTTTCCAGGGTTCATTGCCTCTCGACGCAACTACGACATCGCCCGCGGCAACACGCCGCAGGGCCATCTACGCAGCGGCGTGCTCGAACAATCCTGGCGACTGGGCGGGGCAAGCAGCGCAGAACTGCTGGCTTTGCAGGCTTTTGCCGAAGACCCGACACTGCAGCGGGTCCGTGCCTCCACCCATGAAGTGTTCGGTACGCCCGACCTTCCCACTGACGCCACCCTCTTCTACCAAGGAAACGACAGTGAACTCGGACAACTCAGCAAATTCGCGCGGATCCGCGAGCATGACCATTCAGAGTGAAACCATAGAGCTGCAGGTTGAAAACGACAGCATCGTCGGCACCCTGGTCAGCCCTGGCAGCAAGATGCCCGGCATTCTATTCGTGCATGGCTGGGGCGGAAGCCAGCAACGCGACCTGGCTCGGGCTCGCCATATCACTGGCTTGGGCTGTGTGTGCATGACCTTCGACTTGCGCGGCCACGAAAAGACCGAAAGCCAACGGCTCACGGTCACGCGGGAGCAGAATCTCAAGGACCTGCTTGCTGCATACGACCGCCTGGTCAACCACCCTGCGGTAGACAGTAGCGCGATCGCCATCATCGGCAGCAGCTACGGTGGCTACCTGGCCACCCTGCTCACCCTGCAACGTCCTGTGAAATGGCTGGCATTGCGAGTACCGGCGATGTACTGGGACGACGACTGGGACACACCCAAGCAAACACTCGACCGTCAGCGACTGAACGCATACCGCCAGCGCCTGCTCGGCCCAGCTGACAACCGCGCGCTAGCCGCTTGCGCGGAGTTCACCGGCGACGTCCTGCTGGTGGAGTCGGAACAGGACGACTACGTACCTCACACCACGCTGATGAGCTATCGCTCAGCGTTCGTCAGCGCCCATTCGCTCACTCACCGCATAGTCGATGGTGCCGACCACGCGCTTTCCAGCGAGCAAAGTCAAAAAGCCTACAGTTCGATACTGGCTTCGTGGATCGGCGAGATGGTGGTAGGTGCCCGCCTGGATCGCTATCCGCACTACGCGCCCTGGTATGCCTGAGACTCACCGACCTGGCAGTGCAGGCCGCCGTCGGCCGCGCGTACCAGGCTGCGCAGAGCTTGGTACGCGGCAAAATTGACGCTGCGCGCCTGGTGGCCACGCACCAGTTCGAGAAACGGCTCTTCGACAAAGCGCTCGGCTGCAGCTGCCCATGCCTGGCGCGACTGCCACTGCAAATACTGCAATACCCGGCTGCCGTCATCACTGGCCTGGATACTGACCCCTTGCAGGCCCGCGCAACGTGTGGCCAGCTCTTCGCTGCGCAGTACCAACGCATGAGCCAGGGCAGCCTGGCGCGAGGCAGGCACCTCATACTCGATCATCTGGGTGAACCACAGGGAATGCGGCGTGGCGGTCATGAATAGTCTCCTTGCTCCGGGCGCTTGCAGTGCGATGGCCTGCAGGGTAAAACCTCTAGTTAACTCAAGGTCAAGAGCTTTTTCACATGCCCGCATCCACTACTGTCGCTCCGGACAAGCTCCTCAGTGTCGGCCAACTGGCATCACGCAGTGGCGTAGCGGTGACCGCCCTGCACTTCTATGAAACCAAGGGGCTGATCCACAGCCTGCGCAACGCAGGCAATCAGCGTCGTTACCCGCGGGCGATGCTGCGCCGAGTGGCCGTGATCAAAATGGCGCAGCGCCTGGGCATCCCGCTGGCCGATATTGCTACGGCCTTGTCGGCATTGCCCAACGACCACATTCCTACGGCCGAGGACTGGCAACGGTTGTCGGAAGGTTGGCGTGCGGACCTCGACCGACGAATAGACGAGATGATTCGCCTACGCGATCAGCTGGACGGTTGCATTGGCTGCGGTTGCATGTCGCTAAAGGAGTGCCCGCTTCGCAACAAGCTGGATCACTTGGCTGATGAGGGGCCAGGGCCGCATCTGCCCTGAAAGCGCTGAAAGGCTACGACTCAAATCACCACATTGCGCACAAAGCGCGTAGGCACAGTGCCATCATTTCGGTAGGCGTAGCGGCAGTTGCTGGGAAACACATGAAACTGGCCAGCCTGAAGGCGATGCTCGACCCCTTCGATGATCAATGTCAGATGCCCTTCAGCCACATAAATCTGCTCACGCCAACCTTCAGCATCGGCTTCGCTGGAATAGCATTCGCCGGGTGCCAGCGTCCATTCCCAGATCTCCACCTCCCGCCGCGCACTGCTACTGGCCAGCAGTACCGCCTTGCTCTGCGGATGCTCGCCGGCCCAGGCCAATTCGTCGATGCGGCTGGTGTCGCGCTGATCGGGTGCCTGGATCAACGTGCTGAAGGCTACTCCCAACGCTTCGGCGATCAGGTCGAGCGTGGTCAAGCTGACATTCTTCTCGCCGGCTTCAATCGCCACCAACATGCGCCGGCTGACACCCGAGCGCTCAGCCAAGGCCGTCTGGCTCATGCCTGCGGCATTGCGCAGGCCTCGAACATTCAAACTGACATGCTGCAGCACCGAGGCACGGTGCGCGGAATCTTTGTGCACTATATTGCTCACTTATAGGGGTTGCGCAGTATACTGCCCACTTTGCGGCGATTGTGCGCCGCCCCCTTCGAGTGCGCAAGACCATGAGCCAACCGACCAGCAGCCCGCAGACCACCCTAACCTTTCGCCTGAGCAAGGCCGAGATGGTATTGGTGTTCATCACCATGCTGTGGGGTGGCACCTTTTTGCTGGTCCACAACGTGATGAGCGTGAGTGGCCCGATGTTTTTCGTCGGCTTGCGCTTTGCTGCCGCCGCGTTGTTCGTTGCAGTGGTCTCGGCACGCGCACTGTCGGGCCTGACCTTCATCGAACTGAAGGCCGGCGTGCTGATCGGCGCCTCCATCATGCTCGGCTACGGCCTGCAGACCATGGGCCTGCAGACCATCAGCAGCAGTCAGTCAGCCTTCATTACTGCGCTCTATGTGCCTTTCGTGCCGCTACTGCAGTGGTTGGTGCTTGGCCGCCGCCCGGGGCTGATGCCCAGCTTGGGAATCTGCCTGGCATTCTTCGGCCTGATGCTACTCGCAGGCCCCGAGGGCGGCAGCCTGCACTTCAGCGAAGGCGAAGTGGTGACGTTAGTAAGCGCGGTTGCCATCGCTGCCGAGATCATTCTGATCAGCCGCTTTGCCGGCCAGGTCGACGTGCGTCGCGTCACCGTGGTGCAGCTGGCGACTGCCTCATTGCTGTCTTTCCTGATGATGGTGCCGACCCAGGAGCGCATCCCCGACTTTTCCTGGTTGTTGGTACTCAGCGCACTTGGCCTGGGAGCCATGAGCGCGGTGATTCAGGTTGCGATGAACTGGGCGCAGAAATCGGTATCGCCCACCCGTGCCACATTGATCTACGCAGGGGAACCGGTGTGGGCCGGGATCGTTGGCCGTATCGCCGGCGAACGCTTGCCCGGCGTGGCATTGATCGGCGGGCTGCTGATCGTCATCGCGGTGATTGTCAGCGAACTGAAAATCCGCCGAACAAGCGCCGCAGAAGTAGAACCCGAAGTGCAAGGCGAGCGCGAAGTCGGCCTGTAAAATCGCCAATTGCGGCTATGCTCTGTAAAAAACTGTTATAAAAAAACAGCTTGTAACGCCCTGTTTGTATGATTCTGCGACAGCTTGCGTGTTGGTGATCAACTGCCTGGCACGTATGATCCTTGTCAAACCTTTCCAGAATAGAACGCTATGTCCTTGATAGTGCTACTGCTTCTGCCATTCGTGGGCAGTTGCCTGGCAGCCGTGCTGCCGCACAACGCGCGTAACGCCGAGTCCATACTCGCCGGGCTCGTGGCCTTGGTCGGCACCGTCCAGGTAGCACTGCTGTACCCTCAGATCGCCCACGGCGGTGTGATCCGCGAAGAGTTTCTCTGGCTGCCCAGTCTCGGCTTGAACCTGGTCCTGCGCATGGACGGTTTCGCCTGGCTTTTCTCCCTGCTGGTGCTGGGTATCGGCACTTTAGTGTCGCTGTATGCGCGCTACTACATGTCGCCACAAGACCCGGTGCCGCGCTTCTTCGCCTTCTTCCTGGCCTTCATGGGGGCCATGCTTGGCCTGGTGATCTCGGGCAACCTCGTGCAGCTGGTGTTCTTCTGGGAGCTAACCAGCCTGTTCTCGTTCCTGCTAATCGGCTATTGGCACCACCGCGCCGACGCCCGTCGCGGTGCCTACATGGCGTTGATGGTCACGGGCGCTGGCGGCTTGTGCCTGCTGGTCGGTGCACTGCTGCTCGGCCATGTGGTCGGCAGTTACGACCTGGACAAGGTCCTGGCGGCCGGCGACGCCGTTCGCCAGCACGCGCTGTATCCCGTGCTGCTGCCACTGATCCTGATCGGCGCACTGAGCAAGAGCGCGCAATTCCCCTTCCAGTTCTGGCTGCCCCACGCCATGGCGGCACCCACTCCGGTTTCTGCTTATCTGCACTCCGCGACCATGGTCAAGGCCGGGGTATTCCTGCTGGCGCGGCTATGGCCGGTGTTATCGGGCAGCGAAGAGTGGTTCTGGATTGTCGGCGGTGCTGGCGCCATTACCCTGCTGCTGGGCGCATTCGCGGCAATGTTCCAGAATGACCTCAAGGGTTTGCTGGCCTACTCCACCATCAGCCATCTGGGCCTGATCACCTTACTGCTGGGGTTGAACAGTCCGCTGGCAGCCGTCGCCGCCGTGTTCCACATTCTCAACCATGCCACCTTCAAGGCCTCTCTGTTCATGGCCGCCGGTATCATCGACCATGAAAGCGGCACCCGCGACATACGCCGCCTCAGCGGCCTGATCCGCCTGGTCCCCTATACCGCGACCCTGGCCATGGTAGCCAGCGCCTCAATGGCCGGCGTTCCGCTGATGAACGGTTTCTTGTCCAAGGAAATGTTCTTCGCCGAAACCGTATTCATTTCATCCACCGCCTGGGTCGAAGCGACGCTGCCTGTAATCGCCACCCTCGCCGGCACGTTCAGCGTCGCCTACGCCCTGCGCTTCACCGTTGACGTATTCTTCGGCCCTACCGCCCAAGATCTGCCGCACACTCCGCACGAGCCGCCACGCTGGATGCGCGCGCCGGTCGAGCTGCTGGTGCTCACTTGCCTGGTGGTGGGCATTTTCCCCGCCCAGTCGGTCGGCCCCTTACTGGCAGCTGCTGCCCTGCCCGTGGTGGGCGGCACGCTCCCGGAATACAGCCTGGCCATCTGGCACGGCTGGAACGCCCCGCTGATGATGAGCCTGGTCGCCATGAGCGGCGGTATCGTGCTTTACCTGCTGCTGCGCAACCAACTGCGCCTTGGCCGGTTCCCTTACCCACCACTGATCGAGCACTTCAACGGCAAGCGCCTGTTCGAGCATGGCCAGGTACGCTTGATGCTGCTGGCCAGGCGCATCGAAGGCCTGCTCACGACTCGCCGCCTGCAGTCGCAGTTGTTCATGCTGGTGCTGGCGGCCTTCCTCGCTGGCCTGACGCCGCTGCTGTACAGCGGTTTGAGCTGGGGCGATCGGCCAAAAATCCCAGGTTCCGGCGTATTCGTCGCGCTCTGGCTGATTGCAATCGCCTGCGCCATCGGCGCTGCCTACCAGGCCAAGTACCACCGTTTGGCGGCACTGATCATGGTCGGCGTCTGCGGCCTGATGACGTGTATCACCTTCGTCTGGTTCTCCGCCCCGGATCTGGCCTTGACCCAGCTGGTGGTCGAAGTGGTTACCACAGTGCTGATCCTGCTCGGCCTGCGTTGGCTGCCACGGCGAATCGAAGGCGTCTCGCCGCTGCCCGGCAGCCTCGACCGCGCCCGTGTGCGCCGCCTGCGCGACCTCTTGCTGGCAGTTCTGGTCGGCGGCGGCATGGCACTGCTGTCCTACGCCATGCTGACTCGGCCAACGCCGAATGACATCTCGTCCTTCTACCTGAGCCGGGCGCTGCCTCAGGGCGGAGGGACCAATGTGGTCAACGTGATGCTGGTGGATTTCCGCGGCTTCGACACGCTAGGCGAAATCACCGTGCTGGTGGCCGTGGCCCTCACCGTATTCGCTCTGCTGCGCCGCTTCCGCCCGCCCAAGGAAAGCATGCAACTGCCGGCCCAGCAACGCCAACTGGCACCGGACGTGGTCACCGACCTGATCAACCCACGCCACGCCGCCGACACCGCCCTGGGCTTCATGATGGTGCCTGCCGTGTTGGTGCGCCTGCTTCTGCCAATCGCAGTACTGGTTTCGATGTACTTGTTCATGCGTGGCCACAACCAGCCCGGCGGGGGCTTTGTCGCGGGCCTGGTAATGTCCGTGGCCTTCATACTCCAGTACATGGTTGCCGGCACCCAATGGGTCGAGGCGCAGATGAGCCTGAGACCGCTGCGCTGGATGGGCACCGGCCTGCTGTGCGCGACCCTGACGGGGGCAGGCGCCATGTTGCTGGGCTATCCGTTCCTCACCACCCATACCGCCCACCTGCACTTGCCGTTGCTCGGCGACCTGCACGTGGCCAGCGCACTGTTCTTCGATATCGGCGTGTACACCGTTGTGGTCGGCTCGACCCTGCTGATTCTCACCGCCCTGGCGCACCAGTCGGTACGCGCCTATCGTCCGGGCAGTTCGCCGAAATCCAGCCAAGCAGGAGCCGCCTGATGGAAGAAGTCATTGCAGTCGCCATCGGGGTACTGGCCGCATCCGGCGTGTGGCTGATCCTGCGCCCGCGAACCTACCAGGTGATCATGGGCCTGTGCCTGCTGTCGTATGGGGTCAACCTGTTCATTTTCAGCATGGGCAGCCTGTTCATCGGCAAGGAGCCGATCATCAAGGATGGCGTGACCCAGGACCTGCTGCATTACACCGACCCGCTGCCCCAGGCGCTGGTGCTCACCGCTATCGTCATCAGCTTCGCCATGACGGCCTTGTTCCTGGTGGTACTGCTGGCATCGCGCGGCCTGACCGGCACCGACCACGTGGATGGCCGGGAGCGTGACGAATGAGTGTGATGAGCCAACTGATCGTCGCCCCCATCCTGCTACCCCTGGTGACTGCAGCGGTGATGCTGCTGCTGGGCGAGAAGCATCGGCAGATAAAAGCACGCCTCAACCTGCTGTCGACCTTCGGCGGCTTGGCCATCGCCATCAGTCTGCTGCTGTGGGTGCGCACCCAGGGCCAGGCCGAATCCATTGGCGTCTACCTCCCAGGCAACTGGCCCGCGCCGTTCGGTATCGTATTGGTGCTGGACCACCTTTCGGCGCTGCTGCTGACCCTGACCGGGGTCATCGGAATCAGCGCCCTGCTGTTCGCTCGCGCCCGCTGGGATAGCGCCGGTGCCAGCTTCCATGCCTTGTTCCAGATCCAGCTGATGGGCCTCTATGGCGCCTTCCTGACAGCCGACTTGTTCAACCTGTTCGTCTTTTTCGAAGTACTGCTGGCCGCCTCCTACGGCCTGCTGCTGCATGGGTCGGGGCGGGCACGGGTGCGCGCCGGGCTGCACTACATCGCCATCAACCTGTTCGCCTCGTCGCTTTTTCTAGTGGGCGCGGCAATGCTCTACGGGGTGACCGGCACGCTGAACATGGCTGACCTGGCACTGAAAGTCCCATTGGTTCCAGAGGCCGACCGTGGTCTGCTGCACGCCGGGGCAGCGATCCTGGCAATAGCGTTTCTGGCCAAGGCCGGTATCTGGCCGCTGAACTTCTGGCTGGTTCCGGCCTATGCCTCTGCCAGTGCGCCAGTGGCTGCCTTGTTCGCCATCATGACCAAGGTCGGCCTGTATGCCGTGCTACGCCTTTGGACCCTGCTGTTCTCCGGTCAGGCTGGCGCTTCGGCACATTTTGGCGGTCAATGGCTGATCTACGGCGGGCTGGTCACCCTGGCATTGGCCGCCGTATCGATACTGGCCGCGCAACGCCTGGAGCGCATGGCCGCCCTGAGCATTCTGGTTTCCGCAGGCACGTTGCTCGGCGCAGTCGGGTTTGCCCAACCAGCATTGACCGGCGCTGCGCTGTTCTACCTGGTGAACTCGACCCTGGCACTGTGCGCGCTGTTCTTGCTCGCCGAACTGGTCGAGCGCTCGCGCTCGGCCAATGAAGCGCCGCTGGACGATGAAGAAGAGCCCATCCCTTCGCCACTCGAATCGCTGCACCCACCCAAAGGCATCAACCTCGACGATGAGCAAAAGGCCGTGATCGGCCAGATCATCCCCTGGACCATGGCTTTCCTTGGCCTCAGCTTCATCGCTTGCGCACTACTGATCATCGGCATGCCACCGCTGTCGGGCTTCGTCGGCAAGCTGAACCTGATCAGCGCGCTGTTCAACCCGCTTGGGTTGGGCGTGCCTGCTGAGCAACCCTTGTCCATTGCCGGCTGGGCGCTGGTTACCCTGCTGGTACTATCGGGCATGGCCTCACTGATTGCCTTCGGGCGAGTAGGCATCCTGCGTTTCTGGAAGCCTGAAGAGCGCCCTTCACCACTGTTGCGTCGCTACGAATGCCTGCCCATCGTCATTCTGCTCGGGCTTTGCATCATTCTCAGCTTCAGGGCTGAACCGTTGCTGCGTTACACCCAGGACACCGCCGCCAGCCTGCAATCGCCTGACACCTATATCAAAGCCGTGATGTCTGCGCGTCCCGTTCCGGGGCCGACCACGATGGACGTGGAGGTGCAGCCATGAAGCGGCTATTCCCCGCGCCATTGCTGTCCATTGCGCTGTTTGTGCTGTGGCTGCTACTCAACCTATCGGTCAGTCCCGGCAACCTGTTGCTCGCCGCCGCGCTCGCTATCTTCGCCCCTGTGCTGATGGCCCCCCTGCGCCCGCAACATGCCCATGTGCGCCGACCGCTGGTGGTGGCAAGGTTGATTGGCCGAGTGGGGATCGATGTCATCCAGTCCAATTTTCACGTGGCGATTGGCGTGTTGCGCGCACGGCAAAGGCCACCACGCTCGGCCTTTGTGCACATTCCTCTGGACCTGCGCGACGCCCATGGCCTTGCTGCGCTTTCGATGATTACCACCGTGGTCCCCGGCACGGTCTGGTCGGAACTGGCCCTGGACCGCAGCGTACTCCTGCTGCATGTATTCGATCTGGAGGATGAGGCGTCCTTCATCGAGCACTTCAAACACACTTACGAGCACCCGCTGATGGAGATCTTCGAATGACAGGCCTGCTCGCCAACGCAGTCCTCGCCAGCCTGTTCATCTTTGCTCTGGCGATGGGGCTGGCGTTAATTCGGCTGTTCCGCGGCCCCTCCGCCCAGGACCGTGTACTGGCGCTGGACTACCTCTACATTCTGGGCATGCTGATGATGTTGGTACTGGGCATTCGCTATGCCAGTGACACGTACTTCGAAGGTGCGCTGCTAATAGCCCTATTCGGCTTTGTCGGCTCGTTCGCCCTGGCCAAATTCCTGCTGCGTGGCGAGGTAATCGAATGAATGAAGCACTGGTACTGCCGCTCTGGCTTGAACTTGTCACTGCCGCCCTGCTATTGATCGGCAGCCTGTTTGCCCTGGTTGGCGCCATCGGTTTGCTGCGCCTCAAGGACTACTTCCAGCGCATGCACCCCCCCGCACTGGCCTCAACCATCGGCGCCTGGTGCGTGGCATTGGCTTCGATCCTGTACTTTTCGTGGCTTAAGCAGAGCCCGGTGCTGCATGCCTGGCTGATCCCTATCCTGCTGTCGATCACAGTGCCGGTCACCACGCTGCTATTGGCAAGGGCAGCGCTGTTCCGCAAACGCATGTCCAAGGAACCGGTCCCGGAAGAGGTCAGCAGCCGTCGAGATCACGGTAACTGACAAGCTAAGCTCAACCTTGGGTGAGGCGCTGCCGGGGCAACGCTTCACGTCAGCTCACTCGCTGGCCTTGAAGGTGGTCAGCTCGCCCTTGCGCCATTTCGCAACCTTGCCCGTCACGGCCTTGAGCAGTTTGCCCAGCCCTTCTTGCACTTGCTGCTGAGCGGCGAATACCAGCATCACGCCCTGGCCTTCGCGGAACACGATGCCCTCACCTTCGGGCACGGAAACAAATGCGTAGTCACCTACGCCATAAACATTCAACTTGATCTCGCGAAAGCGCATTTCCAGTTTGCCGCCCTCACGGCTGGGCAATACGGCTGCACGGAAATGATCGCCAACCTTCAACTCCAGGCGTTGCTTGTCATCGACCACCAAGGCACTGTCGGTATCGATTTCGGCCATGTACAGGCCTTCAGGGTTTTGCTCGGTGACATAGACGAAACGGCCCTGAAACAGCTTGGCCAACTTGCCGCGCAGGTCGCCCAAAGCGAACAGTGCGTGGGTATCCAGAGTACTGACTGCCAATGAAGTAATCCTCAAAGCGATGACATCCGCTCTCACTCGGAATCGGTGATGCGCGGTCAATTCAATTCGGTAGGCGAAAAGAGTAATAGTTCGACGTGCCATACGTCTGCGCCTGCTGCCGACACAGCTCGCAGGAAACTTTACTCTGGCTTGCCAGACCTGACCTAAACAGGAGCTATTAGACATATTCCCAAGCGGGATACGTAATGCCTTACAACGAATTCGCAAGGACAAATGAGATAAAGATCAGTAGACCCACCGAAGCGTCGGGCCATGAAATCCATCAGCGTATGGCTGAAGCAGAAATATGCACGAAAACACTGAAATCCGTCGAGAGGCAATCAACATTTCTTGCCGTTGATACACGCCGATACTCAGGCGGCCCTCCCCTTGTCCAACTGGCGCAGCCAGGCCGCCTGACATTCCAGCGCCTCGTCACGCGTGGCAAATGCCGTGCCCCGGCGCTCGCCGTTGAGCAACACCACCCAACAAACCCTCCTGCCCATCGCCTGCAGGGTCGCAGGCACACCTGAGCCAATCATCACGGCTACATCGACTCGGCTTTTCATCATTCCCTCCGGAATTTAATTAGCAACCTAACGATGTAGCCATCATACCCGCGTCAACACGCAGGAAACAGTCAACTCCGGTAGAGCAGTCTTGCGCAAACCACAACGATCGCATGCCTGCGCAGGCCGAGAAAACGCAAAAAGCCCCAAGGATTGCTCCAAGGGGCCTGGGCACGCAACGCTCGTCAAACCTGGCGTTGGTGACGATCAAGCTGTTCGTGGCGCTCCTGGGCTTCGATGCAGTACTTGGTGGTCGGGCTGATCAGCAAGCGCTTCAGGCCAATCGGCTCACCGCTGTCATCGCACCAACCGAAGCTCTCGTCGGCGATACGGTCCAGGGCCATTTCCAGCTGAGGCAACAAACGCTGGTCACGATCGATAGCGTTGACCAGCCAGCTGCGTTCTTCCTCGACCGAAGCCACGTCGGCAGGATCCGACGGGGTGTCCAGGCCTTCGATGGTGGCACGGCTCAGCTCGATGCGCTCATGGGTTTCGACTTTCATCGACTGCAACAGGCCCGTGAAGAAAGCCAGTTGATCAGCGTTCATGTAGTCATCGGCCGACATGGCCAGCAACTGTTCCTTGGTCATCGATTTCTCTATGAAAAAATGTGCATTTGGGGCGATTCGGGTGTCGCCGACGCCTCGGCATCGGTAACGAAATTTTTCAAGCGCCAATTGGCACTCTTTTACAGGGGGCGGCAGTCTAAGGCTCCACGCGGCAACGGGCAATACATATGAAGGAGGAATTGGCTGAAAGGGTGAGTAATCCGCCCATTGGCGCGGTAGCCCGCTAACGCCAAGAAACCCGTCACCGGCGGTCTGATGGCTGCTTTCTTAGCGCCAAGGTCCAGGTCATGTCTGAAAACGCACACCCTCGCTTATCCCGCTCCACCACCCTGGAATGTAAGGTTGCGCGACGCTTTACCGATCGGCCCGCTCTGCTTGACACTGCCGATGCGATGTTGCTTGAACGATGGCCCAAACACCTTCCGGAGGATCCGCACAACCCACTCTTACTCTTTCTGGCGAGCCACCAGGCCAATTCCGGGGCGCTCTGGATTCGCCCACTTTCACAAGTACTGGTGGAACGCTATTGCCAACGCAGTACGCTCAATCTCTGCACGGGTGACGACTACCTCACCACCCATGTGGACGCCGATCCCGCCTGGCGGGTCGATATCGACCTGCACGCCGTCGAAACGTTGATCAACGAGGCCGCTCCTTTGCTGGTGGATAGCTACAAGCAGTCGCTCACAGGCTATTGGAGCCGCTTCGATACCAGCGGGACCACACCCTGGGCATGGTACGGCGAATTTCTGCGCAATCAACTGAAAACGGCGCTCGATACGCACCGTGACACGGGCAGCCTGAAAGGCTTCGCCCTCGCGGCCGCGGGGTTGGTGCATAGCCATCCTGACACTCACGCCCGCAGCGCCTGGAACAACACCGACGGGCTAAAGGTCTCGCACCTTGCGGTGGACCTTTCGGCGGCTGGGATTCTCGACCCCGACCTGTCCAGCGCCCTGCTCATCGAACACGCAGACGCAGAACCTGCACGCGAGATCACGCTTCTCTACACGCTCACAGGCAAACTGCATATCTTCGGCTCCCGCCACGAGCTGCTGGAGAGCATCGCCCGCTACTGGCCCAGAAGCGCGGAGATGGCACCCTATACGGTCACCATCTCCGCGCTTCACGAAGACGCATTCGAGGCTCAGGCGCTGGGCCTGCTCGACCAGCAACTACGTGTCATCGAGCACCTGGCCAATCTTTACCAGACCAGGCTGGGGGCACTCAACATGAACCTGGAGCTGGACCGGCTGACCTCGATGCTCAACCTGTGCAGCGATGCCGAGGCGATCCAGCGGCACTCCCTGTCGGAGCAGCTGCCTGACTGGTTGCGCAATGCCGACAGTCGCCCGCTCTTGCGCTACGGCGACCTGTTGCTCGATGTTGCCGAGGACTACCAGAACGCCGAGGGCAAATTCTGGTTGGACGGGATAGACAACGCCGAGACGTTCAGCAACCGCCAGTTGACCGCCCGCTTCGAAGCAGACCATCCGGGCAATACGCTCGAAGCCACGCAGGTGCGGGTGATCAATCACCAGACCACCGCTACCGCTGCCGCAGGCCAAGGCACGATCGTCACCTCCGGCGAGGTGACGCCCGTCAGCTTTACCTTGGCCCAACTGGCCATCGGCAACCTCGGCCTGCTCAAGCCAGGCCGTGTGGAGCTGCTGTCCACCACCGCCGAGCCGTTGCCGGCATGGCTGGATGAAACCTATCTGCGCACCGTTATCACCGAACTGGACATCGGCGCCGCCTACCCCGCGCTGCTAAGACGTGAACTGCTGGCAGACTCGCCCCAACGCGGGGCCCGCCAGCGCCTGCTGTTGAAGCAACTGCGCAGCCAGCTGCCCGCCCTGGCACAGGAGTTATATCTGCGCGGCACACTACCCGACGGCAATGCCTCCGGGCACATTGCCGAGGTGTTCCGCCCTTTTACCGATGATGATTCACAGCGCTGGATCATGCGTCCACTGGGGTTCATCAAGGCTCCCGGCTCCACCGTCGATCATCCTCGCAATACCTGGCTGATCGAGCCCCGGACGCCCGTTGCCGAAGCTTGTCTGCTGTACCGCCCGTTACATACCGACACGTTGCTGCAGTTCAAGGACCGGATGGCACTGTTCGACGCCATCAGTACGCCTGGCAAACTCCAGGACGATCTCCTGCAACGCTTGCCTGAAGAAGTCCAACGGTTCTATGCCCACGGTGGTTTTCTCGAGCCGCATCTGTTTACAGTCTTGACCGACACCAGCGCCATCCCATTCAGCACACCTGCGCCAGTTGAGCTGGCACAGGAGGCGCCGGTCCACGACCCGGGCGAAGCGCTCTATCTGGCCTGTGTCAAAGAATCGGTCGACAACTTCGAGGACCACGCGTCGACCAGCGCTCAAACCCGCTGGGCGCGCTGGAAAGAATTGGGATTGCTGCTGTTCAACACGCTGCTGCCGCTGGCGGGCGCTACCTTGGGCAAGGTGGCGTGGCTCGCTCAGATGGAGGTCGCATTGAGCGAGTATGCCGATTCCGATGCCAGCAGCAATCCTACGGGACATCGCTTGGCACTGGTCAACCTGCTGGTCAATATCAGCCTGTTGCTATTTTCCCATTCGATTTTCCGCCTTCGCGTCGAGCAGGGGGAGCCGCCCGCCTTCCCCGGCCCAGTCATTGCCAGCGAAACCCCACGACTACCAGCCTCAATGCTTCCCGACGTGGAAACCGCCGCTACCAGCCAAATCGACTTCAGCTGGTCACGCCCGGGTCTCCTGCTCTCAGCCAACCAACGCACCGCACTGCAGGCGCTGCGATCGAGCATCTCGCCCAGCGTACTGGGGAGCACGATCCCTGCGGGGCCATTGCGCGGGATGTATTTGCATGGTGTCAAAACGTACGCACTGCTGGACGGCGAAGTGTTTGAGGTAGCGGTCGATCTTTCGCGCAACCAGCCGCGCATCGTTGGCCCGGACCTGACTCCAGGCCCCTGGCTACTGCGGGACGAAATCGGTCGCTGGCGCGTGGACCTGAGCCTGCGGCTCAAGGGCGGCATGCCCTTGTCTGAAGATATCCGCAGGCTTCAGCTGGAAAAGGAAAACGCACTGAGTGCCGTTAATGAACGGATACGGGCTGACAAGGAGGATTTCCCAAACAGAATCAAACAACAGGCCACCATCGAAAGCCTGGTATCCGCCGCCCGCGACGATGCCACACTGAAGACGTGCCAGGAAAAGATCAAGGCCCTTTCCGCGTTCTGGACTACCCATATCGAGCACCTGCAAACCCGCAACGGCCTGCAACCGTTGAAGCACTTCAAAGTGGTCCATGCCCAAGCCCTGTATCAGGACAGCTATTGTCAGCGTGTTTTGCGCAAGATCTTGTACATGCGCTACCAGCCTGACCGCGAACAGCTACTGCAACTTGCCAACGAACAGGCATCAGGCCAGGAGCTCACCGAAAGCGACGCACTTATCGCCGCCGCCCGCCTGGACCGGCTTGCACCGCTGATCGATGAGATGATCGAAAATAATACTCACCTGAGGCAGTGCCAGGATGGGTTGACCAAGCTGGCGACCCTGCATCAACCCGAAATTCTGAAGTGGCGCGACCTGGCCAACGAAATACCTGCCACGCAGGAGCGCGACCTGACTCTGCGGTGCCTGCGTATCGAAGGGTTGATCAACCGTCTGAGCCTGGTCCATGGGCTACCTGCAGAAGCGGCGCACTGGCGGGACCGGTTCTGGGACACGTTCCAGCTGGCCATCGCCCAACGCACCAAATTGTTGACGCTGGGGAAGATCGACCAGGAAGTCATGGCAAGGATATTGCGCAATATCCTCGAGCAGTTCCAGGCGGCCGCACGTAATTTGAACCACATGATCGAGCAAATCGAAGATGTCGCCGCGCTACAGACCGCTCACACGCTGCAAGCACAGTTGGACTGGATCCTGACGCGCATCCGCAAGGAGGTGGCCGAGCTGCCGGAGTACCCGCCGGTGAGCACCTTCCAGCAATTGCGCAACAAAGTTCCTGGGCTGATCGAAACCACCGAGAGTGGGCTGCTGCTGGCCGAACCGCGCAGCGACGACGCCAATACCTTTGACGTTGCAGCACCCGACAACAAGATGCCTGCCCGCACCTTCCGCCTCGCTGAAGGTGAGTACGTCGAGAACAGGCCTGCCAGCGTCCAGCTCCGCCCCACCGCACGCAGCCTCAAACGCCTTCTCAAAGACAGCGACCAGCTGATGAAGGACGCCCGTGACAAGGTCGCCAAACTAAGCCTAGAAGTGGCTAGCTACTGGCCTGGTGACATTGAATACCTGGTGCTGGATCAGCGTAAGCGGCTACTCACCGAGGTCGAGGCTATCGAGTCACGCTTGACTGCCGACAACGAGACAGACGAGGCCGCGGTCGGCAAGGATGCCGAGCTGGTGGCGCGCGCCTTGCGCCTGCTGGCCAGTGAACTCCAGGCGCAAGCCACGCAGCTGCGTATCGTGGCAGCCATTGCGCAACCGCCACGCATGGGTGACGTCATCTTTCTGCTGGAACAGAACCAGATCAAGATCACCGCAGTGGGCACACGCACACGGCTGGCCAAGCTCAAAGGCAGGCCTGCGGACTTTCTCGACGAGTACCTGATCAGTCACCAGGACCAAGCGCTGTGGTACGCCCACTTTCACTACCCGGCGATGAGCACGGCCAAGGCCGACTTCACCGCTGGCCACCTCAAAACCGCCGCACAACGCTTCATGCGAGGCAAACACTACACGGACAGCAATGGACGCACGGTAGACGTGTACCGCGCACCGATCACCGGGGCAAAGGCTGCGCGGTATTTTTTCACTCTCTGAAGCGAACGGCGCGGCCCATGCCGCGCCCTTGGCCATCAACGATCCTTGAACTGAGCTTCACGCTTGGCGATGAAAGCAGCCATGCCTTCTTTCTGGTCCTCGGTCGCGAATGCGGCGTGGAACACCCGGCGCTCGAACCGCACGCCTTCACTCAATGTCACTTCGAAGGCGCGGTTGACGCTCTCCTTCACCATCATGCTCACCGGGATCGATTTGCCGGCGATGGTGGCAGCCACCTTCAAGGCTTCTTCAAGCAGCTCTGCCTGCGGTACCACGCGCGCCACCAGGCCAGCACGCTCCGCCTCTTCGGCGCCCATCAAACGGCCGGTCAGGCACAACTCCATGGCCTTGGCCTTGCCCACCGCCCGGGTCAGCCGTTGGGTGCCGCCCATACCCGGCAGTACGCCGAGGTTGATCTCCGGTTGGCCGAACTTGGCGTTGTCGGCGGCGAGGATGAAATCGCACATCATCGCCAGCTCGCAGCCACCGCCCAAGGCGAAGCCGGAAACCGCTGCGATGATTGGCTTGCGGCGGTTGGCGACGCGGTCGGCATCGCTGAACAGATCGTCCACGTAAATCTGTGGGTACTGCAGCTCGGCCATTTCCTTGATGTCGGCGCCGGCGGCAAAGGCCTTGGCCGACCCGGTCAGCACCACGCAACCGATGTTCGGGTCGCGCTCGAGCTGGTCCAACGCCTGGTTGATCTCGCTGACGATCTGCGCGTTCAACGCATTGAGTGCCTGCGGACGGTTGAGGGTGATCAGGCCGACCTTGCCGTGGATGTCCAACAGGATGGTTTCGAATGCCATGCAGTCTGCTCCTTCAAAGATTGCGCGCAATGACCATGCGCTGAATATCGCTGGTGCCTTCGTAAATCTGGCAAACCCGCACATCGCGGTAGATCCGCTCCAGCGGGAAGTCGCTCAGATAGCCATATCCGCCCAGGGTCTGCAAGGCATCCGAACAGACCTTTTCGGCCATTTCCGAGGCAAACAGCTTGGCCATCGACGCTTCCACCAGCGCCGGGCGCCCGGCATCACGTAGCGCAGCGGCATGCAGCACCATCTGCCTGGCCACGGCAATTTTCGTTGCCATGTCTGCCAGGCGAAAGGCCACGGCCTGGTGTTCGATCAAAGCCTTGCCGAAACTTTTCCGCTCGTTGGCGTAATCGCGGGCCACTTCAAAGGCAGCACGGGCCATGCCCACGGCCTGCGAGGCAATACCGATGCGCCCGCCTTCAAGGTTGGCCAGAGCGATCTTGTAGCCTTCGCCCTCCTCGCCCAAGCGGTTGGCCAAAGGCACCCGCACGTCATCGAAAACGATCTGGCAGGTGTCGGACGCATGCTGCCCGAGCTTGTCCTCCACCCGCGCCACCTGATAACCCGGCAAATCGGTCGGTACGATGAACGCGCTGATGCCACGCTTGCCAGCGTCGGGATCGGTCACGGCGAAGACGATCACCACCCCGGCGTTCTGCCCGGAGGTAATGAACTGCTTGCTGCCGTTGAGCACATAGTGATCGCCATCCAGACGTGCGCGCGTCTTCAGGCTGCTGGCATCGGAACCGGCTTGGGGTTCGGTCAGGGCAAAGGCGCCGAGCATCTGCCCACTGGCCAGGGGGGCCAGGAACGTCTGCTTCTGCACTTCGCTGCCGAATTTGAGAATCGGCACGCAGCCCACCGAGTTATGCACGCTCATGATGGTCGAGCAGGCGCCGTCACCCGCAGCGATCTCTTCGAGTGCCATGGCGTAGGCCACATAACCCGTGTCACTGCCGCCGTACTGTTCCGGCACCAGCATGCCGAACAGGCCGAGCTCGGCCATTTCCTCGATGGCCTCTTTGGGGAAGCGATGCGCCTTGTCCCACTGTTCGGCGAATGGCTTGAGGCGCTCCTGGGCAAAGTTGCGCACCGCGTCGGCGATCTGTTGTTGCTCGTCAGTTACCAGCATGGTTCACCTCAATACAGGCATTCGACAGCCATGGCCGTGGCTTCGCCACCGCCGATGCAAATGGCCGCTACGCCCCGGCGCAGGTTGTTCTGGCGCAGGGCCGACAGCAGGGTCACCAGGATGCGCGCACCGGAAGCGCCGATCGGGTGGCCAAGGGCACAGGCGCCGCCGTGAATGTTGACTTTGTCATGGGGCAGATCGAGGTGCTTCATGGCTGCCAGGGTGACTACGGCGAAGGCTTCGTTGATCTCGAACAGGTCGACCTCGGCCAGGTTCCAGCCGGTGCGCTTCATCAGTTTGTCGATGGCACCGATTGGGGCGGTAGGAAACAGTGCGGGCGTATCAGCGAACGCGGCATGGCCATGGACCACTGCCAACGGCTTCAGGCCACGCTTGTCCGCCTCGGAGCGGCGCATCAGCACCAGTGCGGCGGCGCCGTCGGAAATAGAACTGGAGTTGGCCGCCGTTACCGTTCCGCCCTCACGGAAGGCCGGCTTGAGCTGCGGGATCTTGTCCAGGCGCGCCTTGGGTGGCTGCTCGTCATCCTTGATGACGCGCGTTTCCTTGCCGTCCTTGACCTCCACCGGCACGATCTCGGCGGCGAAGCGACCGCTCTTGATAGCCTCTTGGGCACGGGTCAGCGAAGTGATAGCGAACTGGTCCTGGGCTTCGCGGCTGAAGGCATCAGCCTGGGCGCAGTCCTCGGCAAACGTGCCCATCAGGCGACCTTTGTCGTAGGCGTCTTCCAGGCCGTCCATGAACATATGGTCGATGATCTTGCCGTGGCCCATTCGGTAGCCCCCGCGGGCCTTGTCCAGCAGGTAGGGGGCGTTGGTCATGCTTTCCATGCCACCGGCCACCACCACCTCGGCGCTACCGGCCAACAGCAGGTCATGGGCCATGATCGCCGCCTGCATGCCCGAGCCGCACATCTTGTTCAGCGTCGTGCAAGTGGTGTGCTTGCCCAGCCCGGCGCCGAGCGCCGCCTGGCGCGCCGGCGCCTGGCCCTGGCCGGCCGGCAGCACGCAACCAAACAGTACCTGTTCAACGCTGGCAGCATCGATGCCCGCCCGCTCCACGGCGCCGCGAATGGCCGCGCTACCCAACTGCGGGGCGGTCAGGCTCTTGAGGTCGCCCTGCAGGCCGCCCATGGGCGTGCGCACGGCGCTGACAATGACGATCGGGTCGTTGATGAGGCTCATTGTTCGATCTCCTTACTTGGCAGCCATGCGCAGTGCGCCGTCGAGGCGGATCACCTCGCCGTTGAGCATGCTGTTCTCGATGATATGGCGGGCCAGCGCAGCGTACTCCTGCGGGCGCCCCAGGCGCGGCGGGAACGGCACGCCAGCGGACAGCGAAGCACGCACCTCATCGCTCATGCCGGCCATCATCGGTGTCTCGAAAATACCTGGGGCGATGGTCATCACCCGGATGCCGAAGCGTGCCAACTCGCGGGCCGCCGGCAAGGTAAGGCTGGCGATGGCGCCTTTGGAGGCGGCGTAGGCCGCCTGGCCGATCTGGCCGTCATAGGCAGCGATGGACGCCGTGTTGATGATCACACCGCGCTCGCCACCTTCATCGGCGGCACCTTCGGCCATGGCCGCTGCCGCCAGGCGCAGCAGGTTGAAACTGCCGACCAGGTTGACGTTGATGACCTTGGCGAAGCTGGCCAAGCCATGTGGGCCTTGCTTGCCCAGCACTTTCTCGGCACCGACGATCCCGGCGCAGTTGACCAGCCCGTGAAGGCTGCCGAAGGCGCTGACGGTCGCATCGACTGCGGCTTGGGCGGCCTGCTCATCACTGATGTCGGCCACCGCGAAACGGGCGTTGTCACCCAACTCGGCGGCCTTGGCCTCGACAGCCTGGGCATTGAGGTCGACCAGCATGACCTTGGCGCCGGCCTCGACCAGCATCTGTGCGGTGGCGGCGCCCAACCCGGAAGCGGCGCCGCTGATGATGAAGTGTTTGTTGGCTATCTGCATGAGCGGTTTTCCTTTCAGGCGCTGGCAGGGTTGGCCTGCTGTGCGTGTTGTTTGGCGACTTCCTGGTTACGCAGGATGAAGCGTTGCAGCTTGCCGCTCGGGGTCTTGGGCAGCTCGCTGACGAATTCGATTTCTCTAGGATAGGCATGCGCGTACAAGCGTTGGCGTACGTGCTGGCGCAGGGCTTCCTCCAGCGTTTCGCTGCCTGAATAACCACTGGCCAACACGACGAAGGCCTTGATCAGTTCGGTGCGCTGGGGGTCCGGCTTACCAATTACCGCCGCCTCGATGACGGCCGGATGCTCGATCAGTGCGCTTTCCACATCGAACGGGCCGACTCGGTAACCAGAGGTGGTGATCACATCGTCACTGCGGCCAACGAAGCTGATGCTGCCGTCTGCGTTCAGCTCGACGGTGTCGCCGCTCAGGTAGTACTTGCCGACGAAAGCCTTGGTGGGTACGCCGTGGTAACCGCCAAACCAGCATAAGGGCGACTGCTCACGGTCGACGGCGAGAATGCCTGGCTGGCCAGCTGGCAGCTCATGGCCTTGCTCGTCCAGCACAACGATGCGATGGCCGGGGATGGCGAAACCGGCGGAGCCCATACGCACCGGGTGCTCCAGACCATGATGGTTGCACAGCACCATGCCCAGTTCAGTCTGGCCATAATGATCGTGAATCTTTACCCCCAGCTCATCGGCAAACCAACGAATCACTTCTGGGTTGAGCGGCTCGCCCGCACTGCTGACCACGCGCAGGCGGCCCTTGATCGGAGCTGAAAACGCCTTGCCGGCGGCAATCAGCAATCGATACGCGGTGGGCGAGCCAGCCAGGTTGGTGATGCCCAGCGTGTCGATGACGCGGGCGCAACTGTCGACGCTGAACGGGCCGTCATAGAAGGTAGTGGCGTGGCCCAGCGACAGCGGGCCGGTCACGGCGTAGTACAGGCCATAGGCCCACCCCGGGTCGGCCAGGTTCCAGAAGTTGTCTTCAGGCCGCAGGTCAATGGCATCACGCATGTAGCCCTGAAAGGCAACGATGGCGCGCAGCGGAACTTCCAGCGGTTTGGCAGGCCCCGTTGTCCCTGACGTGAACATCAGCAGGAACGGGGCGTCGCCCGTACGCATCACCGGCTCGCAGGTATCGGCTGCCTTGTCGAGGCACTGCCGGAAGTCCAGCTCCCCGCTGCGCGCGTTGACCGTGATCAGGGTTGGGCAGCCAGGCACATCGTCCAGCTTGGCGCGATTATGGCTGTCGGTGACAACGACACGGGCGTGGGACTGTTCCAGACGATGCTCGATGGCCTTCGGTCCGAAGGCCGTGAACAAAGGCTGGTACACCGCCCCGAGGCGCCAGGTGGCGAGAATGGTGATCAACAGTTCTGGTGTGCGCGGCAGCAGCCCCGCCACCCGGTCCCCAGCCCTGACGCCTTGGGCCCGAAGCACATTGGCGAAGCGGGCCACAAGCGGCTGCAATTGCTCGAAGCTGTATCGCGCGCTGTGCCCATCGCCATTCAGATAGAGCAGTGCCGGCTTGCCGTCCCCAAGGTGGCGGTCACAACACTCGACACAGGCATTGAGCGCTTCGAGGTCGCCATGCAGTGCCGCCGCAGCGGCCTTGCCATGGTCGAACAGCCGAACGGCCTCGGCGTAATCACGCATCGTCGGACTCCTGATTTGTTGTTTTTGGAGTTAACCATCGGTCCGACGATGTTCGCGCTACCCTGCCCCAGCGACAATGGCCAAAGCTGTCAATCTGGATGACCGGTTTGGCCGCTGCTTGCAGGGCCAGTCTCAGCCCTGGAGTGCGGCCTCGCTTTGCAATGCCTCTTCGGTCAATCGCAATGCCAGCGCATGCTCCTGGGCATCGCGTTCAATGAGTAACGCATCCCAGTGCTCCTGATAGGTGCCACTTGTCATCGTCTCCGACGCCTCGTCCAGCTCGGCACCGCGACGGGTGAACGTTGCCTCGATGTCCGCGAATGCCTGAGAATGCTCAGCGCGCAGGTAGTTCAACCAGAACCCACGCTGGCTGATGTTCCGCGCCAATGCCTGGGTGGCTTCTGCCGCACGAACCCGTTGCGCTGCCTCCTGCAGTTGGGTGCTGGACACATTGGCCACCCTGCCGAACTGCATGTAGCGGGGTTGCAATGGCAGATCCAACTCACTTGCCAGGTGCACGCGGTAGTAAAGGTCGATCTCGACCTCATCGATCCGGACACGCCGTCCGTTAGGGGAGCTCTCAGCCGACCATTGAGCCCTTCGCTGGGCGATATCCCCCCTGGCAAAACTGCTCACTTCATCCAGGCGAAACAGCCGGCGTGCCAGACCAAGCATTTCGCTGACATGTGCTTGACCTGCATCCCCGCGGCTTACTTGTTGGACCAACATGCGTACCTGCAACTCGCTGAACCGACTGGCAACGCTGTCCACGCAAGTCACCGCCATGCCCGCATGTTCAAAGACCTGCAGACGCAGTTCACTATCAGCGTCAATTGCCCGCAATAGTTTCCAGATTTGACCAGTGAGGTGCTCAGGCGACAGCTGATATTCTCGCGTGCGCTCTAGGTCGCCGAGCAAACTGAACAGATGGGCGCTATCGGGTAATGCCAGCAACCTGTCCCAAACCTGTGAACTTGCTTGGCGTGAGCCTTCCTCGACGGTGTTCAGCAAATGCTCACGCAACCCTACTTCTGCGGGTTCCGGCGCAGGTTGCACGGGGTCTGCCGAATCGGCTGGAAGGTGCTGATGCGCGGAATCGGCATAGAGCCGCTCCCTCTCAGCCATGCTTAAAGGATTGCCGTCAACACTGAAAGACCGGCGGAATTCCGCTGGCATTTGCATGACAGTTTCGGGGATTTGGGCAATCTGGTTTTGCCGGATATCAGCATTGTCCAGAAAACCACAGACTTCCAGCCCTTCCGGCCACGTTCGCAGACCACATCGGCGTAGTCCGATCGACCTGAGTCGTGGCAGTTGATTGAAGCGCAAGGCAATCGCGCCTAGCGGGTTGTAGCTCAAGTCGAGGTGACGCAATTCGGGCAGTCTCGCCAGCACGTTGACACCGTCGAGGTCCAAACGAATCCGGTTAGCGAGCAGCCGCAGTTCGGTCAATTGACTCAGCCGGCCTATGCTGACAGGAATACGCAGCAGCTGGTTGTGGTTGAGGCTCAAGCGCCGCAGTGTATTGAACCCATCCAAGAAGCCGTCTGGTACACCACTCAGTTGCAGGCCCCCAAGATGCAATTCCGATACATTGCCAAAATCGGTCTGCGCCGGCAGCGCCGGCAGCGTGCGCAGCGGCAGGCCACTGAGGTCCAGGCGCGAACCGTCCACAGCACCGTCCGCACCCATGGCATTTTCGCCCTGTAGGCGCCAGGCTCGGCGTAGCAGCCCTGTTACGTACTGGCGTACACCTCGCCGCCTGTCGTTCAGTTCGGCACTGGCCCATCGGTTGAGTTCCAGGTTCAAGCGGTGGTATTGCGCCTCCAGCCTGAGAATGGCCTCGAAGGGCGAATCAGACTGCGCCAGCAGCCGGCTCAGGAAGCTATCGACTTGCGTATCGTTCAAACCCCAGAACAGTTCTCGAATGCGATCGCGCAGGGTGCTGCGCGCCCAGCGCTGACCCTCGCCGCGGCCACTGAGCCGGTAACCGATGCGGTCGTTCGACAGGCGCTGCGGCGGATTCGCCCTAAGCTCGGCTGAGCGCCAGCCCAGCAGGTTGGTCAATTCGGTCCGCGTGGCCGGCAGGCGTTGAACGAGCCCCGCCCTCAACGCCTCGGCGGGATCGTCGCCAGCCACATCAAGACGCTCCAGCTCGGCCGGTGTCAGGCACGCCACGACGGCTTCGAAGAAGCTTCTCGGCGCGTCGATGTCATCCTCGCGCTCATGGCCTTGGCTATCGTAGAGGCGAAACTCACCCTCCCTGCGCACCATGACCGTGGTGTTCTGTTCGAGAGCCTGGGGGTCGGTCACCGCCAGCCTACGGCCACTTTCAGTGCCCGCGCGCAGCTCAAGGTTGAGCCTGCGGGGCCAATGGGGCAAGCGCGACAGCATGGTCAGCGCCAGTTCGCCGGTCTGGTCGCTGTAACTACTCTTCAAGTACAACCCTTCCAGGGCGCGACTCTCGCGCACCTGCTGCAGCATCGTCCGTGCCTGAGAAGCCAGGCTCGAGGGCAGGCGCTGTTCAAGTACAGCCAATTCACGTTGCGCTTCGGCCACATCGTGTACCAGCGCTGCGGCATAGGCTGGTGGCAGGCCGGGGAAGTCGCGCCGCACGAGATCGAACATAGGGTCAGGCGCCAGCTCCGGCTGGGTCAGATGAGCCAGAAGCTGTTCGCTGAACGCGCCTTGACGCTCCAGCACACGCTCGCGAAGGGTCGGCGCATCCAGGCCATTGAACCCGGGCTGGGCCAAGCACCATCGTTGGATTTCCTGGTCATCGCTTGCCGGTACGTCACGGTGCATCTGGTCAAAGAACGCCTGGATGCGAGCATCGGCCTCAAATCGGCGCAGGCTTTCACGCAGGTTGACGGGCAGCCGCCGGCCCGCCACCAACAACCCGCGTAATTCAGCGGTGTCGACGCCCGCCACGTGCAGCACATCACTGGCCCGCTGGCTGCTCAACGGCACCCGCTGCGGCCAGAGCATGTCAAGCATGCGTGCATTGTCTTGGCTCTCCAGCGGCCGCTCGTGACGCAGGCGCCAGCCGCGATCGCCATTGAACTCGACTTCAGGCCCAAAGGCACCTTCACGCTGTGGATGACGCAGGCGCCAAGGCCCGTGCGGGTCGGGACGGTGAACCGAGTAGTAGCGGTCGTCAACCCGCATGCATTGGTGATCGCCCTCACCAAACAAACCGTTTGCGCCGGGAGTAGTACTCACGGGCGTGACCTCATACGCCTGCAGATCGCGCTGCCACAAGCGTTGTCTGCCGTCATCCAGTTCAATCGGTTCGAGGGCATCAACGAAGGCGCTGCGCTGAAAACCTCGCGCGACCAGAGTCCCCCCCGTTGCGATAACGGCTGCCACCGCCAGCGTCTCGGCCACCCCGAGCATATGGTCCAATGCCTCGTGTTGGTGGCCGTGGTACCAATCCACCGCGCCTTCGTAGACATCCGATAGCGTTTGCACCACTAGTTGCCCCAGCAGAATGGCGCCAACAACCGGAATGAACAGCCCGGCAAGGTTCAGCAGCCCCAGGCCGGCGTCTTCCCATGCCCGCAATCTGTCCTTGGTCGCTTGCAGGTCGACCTGCGCAGTGGGCACCAACAGTATGCGGGCGTCATCCTTGGCCCTTTTCACCTGTTGCGCCACCAACCGACCAAAGACCTCGCCCTGCCCGGTGGCCGCGTCCACCTGAAGATCTGGAGCGGTGTCCTTCAAGCGTTTATCCAGCGTGTCGAGGAAGCCCAATCGCGCCTCCAACTCGACCAATTGGCTGAAATAGTCCCGGTAGTCCCGCTGCCTCAACGCTTCGACCATCGCGTCATTGAGAGAAGACCAGGACTCGAAGTGACGGAACGCGTGTTTGGGGTCACTCGGCAGATACAGCACCACCCCGCCTTCTTCCCCGCCCTTCCCACGCAGTTGGAAGGCCAGTGCATCGCTGATTGGGCAGCCAAGCAGGGTCAACAGCCCAGGATAAGCGCTAAGCCCGCTTTCCGAGCCTGCCTGAACCACCGCGCGCAACGCTGCCTCCACCTCACTGCCAAGCTCGCCCTTGAGTGCGGCAATATCGATCGCCAACAACAGCCCGGCACGCTTGTCGTCTGCCAGCAGCGCGCAGGTGGCGGGCGTGAAGACCTGTTTCAACAGCGCCTGGTAACGGCCGCCGATGTCCCAGCGGCGGCAGTCCTGGGCCAGTTTTTCGGGATCGCCAGATAGCACCTGGTCGGTATTGCTGAGCACCAGCCCCGACCCCTTCAGTAGCTCGGCACCGTCATGAAAGTTTTGCATCAACCGCAACAACGCCGGTTGGCGATCATATTCAGGGCCATAAGTTGGCCAGGAAAGGCTCGGCAGACGAGGAAGGTTGCGCCGGACTTGCAGCCACTGCACCGTGTGCAACTTGGTACCCTTTGGTAGGTGATTCACCAGCAACTGTTCAAATTGCTCTTGTGCGAAACGCTGTAGAGGGATCAATGCCGCAGTGGCGGTACGCAACGAGGCCTGCTTGGACTGATGGTGTTGAAAACTGTCACGCAGCTGATTGATTTGCGCTGGGGTGGCCTTCTGCAGCCAATCGGGAAGAACAAAGCCAATAAACGTGTCGGTCGCGGTGTTGAGCTTGGCGTCAGCCGGATTTGCAGCGCCTGTGGTGTCGATGGGCATTTCGGTACCTGGGGAAGTCGAAAAACCCAAGCCTGCGTGACAGCCCGCATATCCAGCAGCAGGAAATCAGCCACCCTCAGCGCCAACCTGCCCCTCTCGCGCCAGGACAAGTTGCCGGTAGTGCCCCGGGTTGCAGCCGAACCACTTGCGAAACGCCTTGTAGAACGAACTGCCATCGGCAAAACCGAGGCCCGCGGCGATATCCTGCATGCTCAGGCTGTCTTCGGTCAGCCAGGCGATCGCCAACTCTCGGCGTACGCTGTCTTTGAGGCCCTGATAGGTCTGGCCCTCTTCCGCCAGGCGGCGGCGCAAGGTCGACGCCGACAGGCACAACTGCCGGGCCAGGCTGTCGGCATCAGGCCAACGGATGGGCTCAAGTGCCAGCAGGTCGTGGCGGATTCGCCGGGCCAGGCTGCCGGGGTCGCGATACCTCACCAGGATGTTGCCCGGCGCCTCGGCAAGAAAGCGCTGCAGGTCCAAACCGGTGCGCCTGATCGGCATGTCCAAGCTATCGGCGGCGATGATCATGCGCGTGCGCGGGCGCTGGAACTGCAAATTCTCGGAAAACATAACCCGGTAGTCGTCGCAGAACGGTGGCTCGTCACACCGCAATTCGATGGCAAGGATAGGAATGCGCCGTCCGGCCAGCCAGCACGCCACGCCGTGCACGATCATCCAGAAGGTGAAATAGGTGAAGGCTCTGCGGGGTGCCTCACGTGGCTCGTTGATGACAATTTCGGCCAGGCCTGGCTGGCGCACCAGGCTGGGGTGGAGGTCTTCGAGCATCAGGCTGAGGAACTCCAGCGCGGTTTCGAGGCCCAGGCCCAAGGTTGGCTGAGCCATGGCCGCGCGGCACAGGAAGGCCAGACTGCCCCCGCGCAGGCCGCGCGGGTCC
Source organism: Pseudomonas sp. NPDC090233 (assembly GCF_044772285.1). Classification (NCBI taxonomy): domain Bacteria; kingdom Pseudomonadati; phylum Pseudomonadota; class Gammaproteobacteria; order Pseudomonadales; family Pseudomonadaceae; genus Pseudomonas; species Pseudomonas sp. NPDC090233. The sequence goes on from NZ_JBIVYQ010000012.1 coordinate 31,883, forward strand.
ATGGCAAAGAATTCGTCATTGCAACGGCGCGCCAGCAGGCGCCACAAGCGTGCGTAGGCCTCGGCGCTGACGCGAGCCTCGGGGCGCTCGACCTGGCTGCTATCGATGCCCGCGCGCCCGAGCAGGAGCGCATCGGCCACGCCATTCGGACACGTTTGCAGCAACGCCTCACGCACCAGTTGCATGGAAATGGTGTCTTTCTCGCTCATTGGCCACCCAGGTTGCGCTGTGCCGGCCATCTTAGGCCGGCCTGCGGAAAATACCAGCCCAGGCTCAAGCGCTCGCGGCCAGGCCGAGAAACGCCTGGATCAGGCGCAACTCACGGCGCCGCTCCAGGCAGCCAACCACATGCTGGTTGACCAGCCCTGCTCCCGACAGCGGGCGGGCCACCACCCGCGGGTCATTGGCGACTTCGGTCGATGAAACCACGCCGATCCCCAACTGCGACGCTACCGCCTCGGTCACCGCTTCGCGGCTATCGAGCTCCAGCAACACACGCGGTTGAACGCCAGCGGCACTGCAGGCTTTGTCGAAGGTACGTCGGGTGGTCGAGCTGGGCTCGCGCAATACCATGATCTGCTGGTCAAGCTCGGCCAGAGGCAGATCGCTTTGCCCCTGCGCCCACGCATGGCCTGCCGGTAGCAAGGCGCACAGCCGCGATTCGCAGAGGCTCTGCAGGTACAGGCCCTTGCGCGCCTCGATCTCGGTCAGCACCGCCACGTCGGCGTGCTCGGAAAGCAGTGCTGCCAGAGTTTCCTGGGCGTTACCCAGGCGCAAATTGACGGTGATACCCGGATAGCGCTCGCGCAGCTGCGCCAGCATCGGCATGACCCGATGCGGGCCGTCGGCCGCCACTTCCAGGCGCCCGGTCAGCAACTGGCGGTTGGCTTCGAGCATGGCTTGCGCTTCTTCTGCCAGGCCGAACATGGCCCGCGTGATCGCCGCCAGCCGAGTGCCTTCCTCAGTCAGCTCGACCCGCCGTGCGGTGCGCCGCAGCAGAGTGATCTGATAGTGCTCTTCCAACGCCTTCACATGCCCGGTGACTGCCGGCTGGCTGATGAACAGGCGCGCTGCGGCGCGGGTGAAACTGCCTTCGCGAGCGACCGCATCGAAGGCGCGCAGTTGGAAAAGATTCATATCTATCGGCCTGACTTATAGCTGAGATAACAACAAACAATTTGATTGATGAGAGCGCGAATTGCAACCTAGGCCCCGTAGTTTCAGCCCACCGCTTGCGAGGACTTACGGAATGAGCAACGCCCCGATTCTGCTGACCCCCGGCCCCCTGACCACATCACTCCGCACCCGCCAAGCCATGATGGTGGACTGGGGTTCCTGGGACCGCGACTTCAACCAACTAACCGCCAGCGTCTGCGAACAACTGCTGGCGATCATCGACGGCAACACCAGCCACCACTGCGTGCCCCTGCAAGGCAGCCACCACTGCGTGCCCCTGCAAGGCAGCGGCACCTTCGCCGTGGAAGCTGCCATCGGCACGCTGGTGCCGCGAGACGGCAAGGTTCTGGTATTGATCAACGGCGCCTATGGCCAGCGCCTGGCGAAGATTTGCAAGGTACTGGGCCGCACCTACAGCACCTTCGAAACCGCCGAAGACCAACCGACCACCGCCGCCGATGTCGACCGCCTGCTGGCCGCCGACCCCGCCATCAGCCACGTGGCGCTGATCCACTGCGAAACCAGCACCGGCATCCTCAACCCGCTGCCGGAAATCGCCCAGGTGATCAAGCGCCACGGCAAACGCCTGATCATCGATGCCATGAGTTCATTCGGCGCACTGCCGATCGATGCCCGCGAAGTGCCTTTCGAGGCGCTGATCGCCGCCTCTGGCAAGTGCCTGGAAGGTGTGCCTGGCATGGGCTTCGTGTTCGCCGAGAAATCCGCCCTGGCCGCCGCTGAGGGCAACGCCCACTCGTTGGCCATGGACCTGCACGATCAGCATGCCTACATGGCCAAGACCGGGCAGTGGCGTTTCACCCCACCAACCCACGTGGTCGCCGCCCTGCACGAAGCGCTGCAACAGTACAACGAGGAAGGCGGCCTGCCCGCCCGCCATCGACGTTACGCCGACAACTGCAAGACCCTGCTCGACGGCATGGCCGCCATTGGCTTGCGCAGCTTCCTCCCGGCCGAGATCCAGGCACCGATCATCGTCACCTTCCACGCACCCAACGATGCCCGTTACCAGTTCAAGGAGTTCTACGAGCGGGTCAAGGCCAAGGGCTTCATCCTTTATCCGGGCAAGTTGACCCAGGTCGAAACCTTTCGCGTCGGCTGCATCGGCGTGGTCGGCCCGGACGGTATGCAGGCCGCCGTGAATGCCGTGGCCGACGTGCTGCGGGAAATGGAAGTGCTGGACATCTGACCCTTTGCCCACCCGAATTCAGGAATTAGCGCACATGAACTACAGCAACCCTACCCAGCTGCAAGCCGCCATCCTCGACTGGGCCGGCACCGTTGTCGATTTCGGCTCGTTCGCCCCAACCCAGATTTTCGTCGAGGCCTTCGCCGAATTCGACGTCCAGGTGTCCATCGAAGAAGCCCGCGGCCCGATGGGCATGGGCAAGTGGGACCACATCCGCACCCTGTGCGACGTGCCGGACATCGCCGAGCGCTACCGCAAGGTGTTCGGCCGCACCCCGACCGACGACGACGTCACTGCCATCTACAACCGCTTCATGCCGCTGCAGATCGAAAAGATCGCCGTGCACTCGGCGCTGATCCCAGGCGCCCTGGACACCCTCACCGGCCTGCGCCAGGACGGTTTGAAAATCGGTTCGTGCTCGGGCTACCCGAAGGTGGTGATGGACAAGGTCGTGGAGCTGGCCGCACAGAATGGCTACGTGGCCGACCATGTGGTGGCTACCGACGAAACCCCCAACGGCCGCCCGTGGCCAGCCCAGGCATTGGCCAACGTCATCGCGCTGGGCATCGATGATGTGGCCGCCTGCGTCAAGGTCGACGATACGGTGCCAGGCATCCTCGAAGGCCGCCGTGCCGGCATGTGGACTGTGGCCCTGGTGTGTTCCGGCAACGCGTTGGGCCTGACGTGGGAAGGTTACCAAGGGCTAAGCGCCGAGACGCTGGAGGGCGAACGCAAGCGGATCCATGCAATGTTCGAAAGCTCACGTCCGCACTACCTGATCGACACCATCAACGATCTGCCAGAGGTGATTGCCGATATCAACCGCCGCCTGGCCAAGGGTGAGATGCCGCAGGCCTTCTGACCGGATCGTGCCGGTGCCATCGCCAGCGAACCGGCGATGGCACCGCGACTCACACGGCCCGGTTCAGCTTCACCCAGGAGGCGAACTTGTCGATAAAGCCCTGCAGAAATGGCCGGGTCTTGTCGCTGAGCTTGCCACCCTCGTCGAACAGGCTTGCCGCCCCGCCGAGGTACGCCTCCGGCATCTGCATGCAGGGCATGTCCAGGAACACCAGCGACTGGCGCACCGCGTGGTTGGCACCAAAGCCACCGATAGCCCCCGGCGACACGCTGGCCACGGCCGTCGGCTTGCCGCTCCAGGCACTTTGGCCGTAGGGCCGCGAACCCACGTCGATGGCGTTTTTCAGGCAGCCTGGGACCGAGCGGTTGTATTCCGGAGTCACGAACAGCACCGCATCACTTCGGCGAATCTCATCGCGAAAACGCTGCCAGGGTGCGGGCACGCCCTCGGCCTCGACATCCTCGTTGTACAGCGGCAGGTCGCCGATCTCGACAATCTTCAGGGCAAGGCTGGACGGCGCCAGCTCTGCGAGGGCGCGGGCCACCTTGCGGTTATAGGAGTCCTTGCGCAAGCTGCCGACGACGACCGCTACCGAATACACCTGGCTCATGGCGATTTCCATCCTGTGCTGGGAAAAGAGACTGAATAGTTATAGATGACCGTTCCTCGGCGCCGTGGTTTTTTTTCCCTCGGGCGGAAAACTTCCCGGTACATTTGGCGGTCTATCCACTCAGACATTTCCTACGCAATTCAGAGGTTTTCACCTAAATGGCAGCAGTAATGGTCGGCCAATTCCACGCCCGTGACGCCGAAGGCCGTATCTATCCCGTTCACGAATTCCAGGAATCCACCCTGCAGACCGACGGCAGCACCCTGGGCGCTCCCATCACCACCTACCGCCTGGCCATTGGTGACCGAGTCAACCATTTGGGTGAAGACCGTTTCGAACTGGTGCAGAGCGGCGTCGAGATCATTCGCATTCCTTGACGCAGTCCACCGTGTAGGTGCCGGTCTCGTTCTGCAGGCCATGCACGTCGGCCACGAAGCCCGAGAAGCCACTGTTGAAGGCACGGGCAAAGGCCAGGTAGTCGATAATCGAGCGGGTCGCCTCGGTGAACCGCTCGCCCGGCATGATCAACGGAATGCCGGGTGGATATGGCACCAGCATCACCGCCGCGACGCGGCCGAGCAGTGCCTCGATCGGCACGGCCTCCACTGCCCCCCGCACCATCTGGTCATAGGCCCGCGCCGGGCTCAACGCCGCTTCCGGTAAGCGGCTGAACAAGCGTTTGAGCTGTTTGGCGGTTGCATTCACGCGATAACAGTCATGCAACTGATCACACAAGTCGCGCAAGCCAAGGCCTTGATAGCGCGCCGCATCGACGGCAACGATGCTGGGCAGGCATTGGCTCAACGCGGTATTGCCGTCGTAATGGCGCTTGAACTCCAACAGCTCGGTCAGCAGCGTGCTCCATTTGCCTTTGGTGATGCCCATGGAAAACAGCACCAAGAAGCTGTACAGGCCGGTTTTTTCCACCACCAGCCCACGCTCCCAGAGAAACTTGCTGACCACCGCCGCCGGAATGCCATGCTCGCCCAGCACCCCATCAGCACTGAGCCCTGGCATCACCAGAGTGACCTTGAGCGGGTCGAGCAGCACGTAGTCGTCCGCAACCTCGCCAAAGCCATGCCATTGCGCACCCGGTTGCAGCAGCCAGTCCTGTGCGGCCAGCCGGTGGATGCCCTCGGCCGCTGGCGGCTGCCAGATACTGAACCACCAGTCGTCCGCAGCGATGTGTTCGCGCAGGTTGGCCAGGGCGCGACGAAAACTCAGTGCCTCGTCGAACATTTCCTGCAGCAGCGAGCGCCCGGCCGGGCCTTCCATCATGGTCGACGCCACATCCAATGAGGCGAGGATGCTGTATTGCGGCGAGGTGGAAATATGCATCATGAAGGCTTCGTTGAAGCGGTCACGGTCCAGTTGCCGCTGGGCGCCGTCCTGCACATGAATCATCGACGCCTGGCTGAAGGCCGCCAGCAACTTGTGCGTGGAGTGGGTACTGAACACCAGCGGGCTGTCGTCGGTGCACGCCGTGCCCATCGCATAGCGGCCAGTGAAGAATTCATGAAACGCCGCATAGGCAAACCAGGCCTCGTCGAAGTGGAGCACCTCTGCGCTGCCGCCCAGGGCCTGTTTGATCAGCCCGGCGTGGTAGCACAGGCCGTCGTACGTGGAGTTGGTCACCACCGCCAGCTTGATGTGCGGCTCGTGCCCCTTGGCCAAAGGGTTGGCCTGAATTTTCGCCTGGATCGACTCGGGGCTGAATTCGCTGAGCGGAATCGGCCCGATGATGCCCAGCTCGTTACGCTCCGGGCACAGATAGATGGGAATGGCGCCCGTCATGATGATCGCGTGCACCACTGACTTGTGGCAGTTGCGGTCAACCAGCACCAGGTCGTCGCGCCCGACCATGGCATGCCAGACGATTTTGTTGGCAGTTGAAGTGCCGTTGATGACGAAGAACGTATGGTCGGCGCCGAAGTTGCGCGCAGCGCGTTCTTCAGCCTCGGCCAAAGGGCCGGTGTGGTCGAGCAGCGAGCCCAGCTCCGGCACCGAGACCGACAAGTCCGAGCGCAGCGTGTTTTCGCCAAAAAACTGATGAAAAGCCTGGCCCACCGGGCTTTTGCGGTAGGCCACACCACCGCCATGGCCTGGTGTGTGCCAGGAGTAGTTGGACTGCGCCGTATGTTGCACCAGGGCTTTGAAGAACGGCGGTAGCAGGCCATCAAGGTAATTATGCGCAGCACGTGCCACCTGACGGGCCAGGAACGGGACCGTGTCCTCAAACAGATAGAGAATCCCGCGCAGCTGGTTGAGTTCGCTCATGGCCTCGGCCGGGGCGTTTTCCAGGGTAACCTGCTCACCCAGGGCGAAGATCGGCAGGTTCGGCGCACGCTGGCGGGCCAGGCGAATCAGCTCGGCCATGTTCTGCAGCAGGTGGGTGTTTTCACCGATGCCTTCGGCAGCGATCAGCATGCACGCCAGGCCGTGGTGAGTGGCGGCGACCAGGCGTGCCTCGGCATTGTCTGCGGCGGCGAGGATGGCGAAGCCGTCCTGGCGCAACTCCTCGGCAATCCCGCGCACGCGCTCGCCGGCGACGCTGTCGGCCTTGATGGCGCGGTGGACGATGAGGATGGGGAACTTGAGGTCCTTGTACATCAGGCGGCTACCTCCGCAGGACAGATCGTCACTCTCAGGGTAGTTGAGCTTGATGTGTCAGTGCCCCGCGAAGAGGCCGGCACTAACTATGAATTAACCGGCAGGCGTCTCGGTCAAGGCCTGCCACATCGAAGGCCCACCCGCCGATTTGGCAACCGCCGCCAACCGCTCGGCATGCGCCTCCAGCTCCTCGGCACTGGCCATGATCACCCGCCCAGGCGCACGCCCGGTAATCCGCCGGATCTCACTGCCACCCGCGCCCTGCCCTTCGCTGTCACTGTCTTGCCCATGCCCGGCCAGCGACAGGGTGGTCTGGCCACCGGTCATCGCCAGATAGACGTCGGCCAGCAATTCCGAGTCAAGCAAGGCGCCGTGCAGATCACGGCCTGAGTTGTCGATGTCGTAGCGTTTGCACAACGCATCGAGGCTGTTGCGTTGCCCCGGATGACGGGCACGGGCCAGCAGCAGAGTATCGAGGATGGTGCAGTGCTGCGAGAGGTCGGCGCGGTCACCCTGGCCCAGCAGGGCGAATTCGTTGTTGATGAAACCAACGTCGAACGCCGCGTTATGGATGACCAGCGTGGCGCCCTGGATGAATTCGAAGAACTCCTCGGCCACATCGGCGAAACGCGGTTTGCCGACCAGGAACGCGTCGGTGATGCCGTGGACGTTGATCGCGCCCTCGTCACTCTCGCGGTCGGGCTGCAGATAAACGTGGTAGTGCCGCCCGGTCAGACGCCGGCCAATGACCTCGACGCAGCCGATCTCGATGATCCGGTGGCCTTCGCTGACCGGCATGCCCGTGGTTTCGGTATCGAGAATGACAAAACGCTTATCTTGCTGCTGCTCCACGCGGGGCGCTCCAACTTGCATCAATTACAAAGCCGGGGATTGTACCCCAGCTCAACGCTTGCTGCGCACCTCGTCGACGCCACGGTTGGCCAGCTGGTCGGCGCGCTCGTTGCCGGGGTGGCCGATGTGCCCGCGCACCCATTTCCAGGTGACCTTGTGCCGGTTGACCTGCTCGTCCAGCTGCTGCCACAGGTCGGCGTTCTTCACCGGCTCTTTCGCGGCAGTCTTCCAGCCGCGTTTCTTCCAGTTGACCATCCACTCGTTGATGCCCTTCATCACGTACTGCGAGTCGGTGGTCAGCACCACCTCGCATTCGCGCTTGAGCGCCATCAAACCCTGGATCGCAGCCATCAGTTCCATGCGGTTGTTGGTGGTTTCGCGCTCGCCGCCCCACAGTTCCTTTTCGACGCCCTTGTAGATTAACAGGACGCCCCAGCCGCCAGGGCCGGGATTGCCCTTGCAGGCACCATCGGTATACAGCTCGACGCTATCGCTCATGTACCACTCATGTTCAGTGCTTGTCGGTATCCGGGCTGGCCGCCGTGCGGTTGACCTTGGCCAGTGGCAGCGGCAGCAACTTGCCCATCGGCTCGCGGCGCTCCTGGCGCAGCGGCCTCAGGCCGACCACCATCTTGCGCGCCACCAGCAGGTAAACGCCGCCACCGGAGCTCTGCCAACCGCCGGCCACCCGTTCCCAGCCCGCCAGGCGTTGTTGCCAGGCCGGCGAGGCAAGCGGCGGACGATAGCACCCGAAGCGGCGTTTCTCCAGCGCGAAGCCCAGCAGGTTGAGCCAGTCGCCAACCCGTGACGGCGAGATGCAACGGGCCTTGCGCAGCGCGCCGTGGCTGAAAAAGTGGCGCATGCCCCAACTGCTCCAGGGGTTGATGCCGACGATCAGCAGGTGTCCGCCGGGGCGTACCGCGCTGGCCGCCTCACGCAACAGGCCGTGGGGTGACAGGCTGAAGTCCAGGCCGTGCTGCAGCACCACCACATCGGCGGCGTGCTCGCTCAAGGGCCAGGCCTGCTCTTCGCAAACAATCTCTACCCCCGGCAGCGGCGCGCCCAGGCGCACGTTGCGTTGCACCTGCGGCGCGCTGGGCGGCGCCTCGGCGCAGGGGCCGTAGTGCACAAGATAACCGCCAAAGAAGCGCCCCAGCTCTTCTTCCAGCAGCTTTTCCTCTTCCTTCAACATCAGCTGGCCGAGTGGGCCGTGGAACCACTCACGGGCCAGGCTGATCAGCTCGACCCAATCCGGGTCGGCCTGGGCAAAGGCTTGGTCGGTCATTGCGCTCTCCCTCGAAGGTTCTCGCACCGCGCCATCGCGGCTAAGATGGCCTCATGTGCCACGCTTGGCGATACGGATCCGCACCATGATACAGATCGATGCTCTCTCCGCTTTCTCCGACAACTACATCTGGTTGTTACAGGATACTGCCAAACGCCGCTGCGCGGTGGTCGATCCCGGTGATGCCGGCCCAGTGGAAGCCTGGCTGGCGGCCAACCCCGGCTGGGTGCTGGAGGATATTCTGGTGACCCACCACCACTATGACCACGTCGGCGGTGTCGAGCGGCTCAAGCAATTGACCGGCGCCCGTGTCTGCGGCCCGGCCCACGAGCGCATTCCCAGCCGGGATCTGGCATTGGACGACAACGATAGGGTTACCGTACTGGGCGTTGAATTCCAGGTGCTGGCCGTGCCGGGCCACACCCTGGGACATATCGCCTACTTCAGCGATCAGCCGGCAACACCCGTGCTGTTCAGTGGCGACACGCTATTTGCCGCTGGCTGCGGGCGCATGTTCGAAGGCCAGCCTGAGCAGATGCAGCCTGCTCTCGCCCGCCTGGCAGCACTTCCCGTGCAGACCGAAGTCTATTGCGCCCACGAATACACCTTGAGCAACCTGCGCTTCGCCAAAGCGGTGGAGCCCAGCAATTCAGAGGTTCTACAACGATTTGAAGAAGTTACCCGGTTGCGCAGCGAAAATCGCATCACATTGCCATCAACCATTGGTCTGGAAAGGCTGACCAACCCCTTCCTGCGTACGTCTGAAACATTAGTTAAACAAAAAGCAGACGAATGGAAGGGACATTCAAACGACTCGCAGGTCACTGTTTTTGCTGCTTTGAGGTCTTGGAAGGACACCTTCTGATAACCTCAAGATATATCGCAACCGGTTGTCAACGGTTGACCCAGGCGGGTGCGGTTTCTAGAATCGCCGAAATTTTTTGCCCGGATACCCGTCCCCGCCGATGTCTTCCCGTAGCCGCAGAACCGCTCATTCAGTCGCCCTGACGCGCCTGGCCCAAATCAGTGCGCTGGCGCTGGCCGCCACCCTGGTGGGCTGCCAGAGCACCCGTCAGGTCGACGAATCCGACAGCGTTCGCGCGCACAACTACCAGGCGCGGATCAAGCACAAGCCGGCTCCGCTCGCGATCAAACCTGCCGAGCAAGCGCCGCGGGATGTGTGGGAACGCATGCGCCAGGGCTTCGCCCTGCAAGACAGCATCGACGTAAACCCGCGCATCGAACAACAGCGTCTGTGGTTCGCCAGTAATCCGACGTTCATCGAAAGCGCGGGCGAACGCGGCAGCCTTTATCTGCACTATATCGTCGAGCGCCTCGAAGAGCGCGACATGCCGCTGGAGCTGGCGCTGCTGCCCGCAATCGAAAGCGCCTACAACCCAATGGCATATTCGCGTGCAAGCGCTGCAGGCATGTGGCAATTCATGCCGGCAACCGGCCGCCACTTCAACTTGCGCCAGACCAACTTCTATGACGGGCGCCGCGATGTCACCGCGTCGACCAATGCCGCCCTGGATTACCTCACCCGCCTTCACGACATGTTCAACGGCGACTGGCTGCTGGCCCTGGCAGCCTACAATGCCGGTGAAGGCACGGTCAGCCGGGCCATCGAGCGTAACGAGAAGCTCGGCCTGCCGACCGATTACTGGAACCTGCCGCTGCCGCAGGAAACCCGCGACTACGTGCCCAAGCTCCTGGCCCTGTCGCAGGTGGTTTCGACCCCCGAGGCCTATGGTGTAAACCTCAGCCCAATCGCCAATGAACCTTACTTCGAAGCGGTCGCCATCAATGACCGCCTCGACCTGTCGCGGGTCGCCGCCTTCGCTAACATCGACGAAGACGAGCTGATTCAGCTCAACCCGGCATTCAAGAAACGCATGACCGTGGACGGCCCCAAGCAATTGCTGGTGCCGACCGCCAAGGCGCAACTGCTGTCCGCCAGCCTGTCCAACCTCAAGCCCGAGCAACTGGTCAGCCTGCAACCGAACAAGGCAGTGTTTGCACGCGCTGTAGCCGAGGGCAAGGCGCCGGCAGCCGCGCGCAGCTACCGCATCAAGCGCGGCGACAACCTCAGCACCATCGCCAAGGCCAATCGGGTTTCGGTCAAGGACATCCAGCGCTGGAACAAGCTGCCGGGCAACCGCGTCAAGGCCGGCCAGGTGCTCGCGCTGCGCGGCGGCAAGGCGCCGAGTGCGGCGGGAAATCGGGTTGCTGCCTCGGGCAAACGCTCCACTCAGTACAAGGTGCGTAAAGGCGACTCGCTCTACTTGGTTGCCAAACGTTTCAACGTCGAAATGCAGCACCTCAAACGCTGGAACCCGCGCAGCGGGCATGCACTGAAGCCAGGCCAGACTTTGACCGTCTACCTGTCACATTGATGTGACCCTGGGGCTGTTTTGCAGCCCCATACAATCCCTCCTGACATACCCTTTTTCCAACCCCGCCAAGCTGTTACTGTACCCCGACCAAAGCCCAACGCCTCTGGATCGGATGCCGACTTGATACGTCCCCTCCTGCTGTCACTCAGCCTGGCCTTGAGCTTTCCCGCAGCCGCGATGGTGAGCGAAAGCCACGGATACGCGCAGTTCGGCACGCTCAAGTACCCAGCCACATTCACCCACTTCGACTGGGTCAACCCGCAAGCGCCCAAGGGCGGTACCTTGCGGGCCATGGCATTCGGCACGTTCGACACGCTCAACCCCTATACCTTCAAGGGCACCAGCCCGGTGACCACGCCGAATTTCCTGCAGTACGGCGTCAGCGAGCTGAACGAGACGCTGATGGTCGGCACCGGCCAGTACGACCCCTCAGGCGACGAACCCACGTCCAGTTACGGCCTGATCGCGCGCTCGGTGGAGTACAGCGAAGACCGCAGTTGGGTGGTGTTCAACCTGCGCCCGGAAGCGCGCTGGCATGATGGACAGCCGATTACCTCGGCGGACGTGGCTTTTTCCTACCGCACCTTGCTCAAGGAAGGCCACCCGATCTACCGCACCAACCTGCAGGAAGTGCAGCGCGTCGACATCCTCGGCCCGCTGCGTATCCGCTTCGTCTTCAAACGCGCCGGCAACCCGCTGTTGATCCTGCGCCTGGGCGAAATGCCGGTGCTGCCCAAGCACTACTGGCAAGGCCGGGATTTCCAGGCCACCACCTTCGAGCCGCCACTGGGCAGCGGCCCCTACCGGATCACCCAGGTGCAGCCAGGCCGACGCCTGATCTTCGAGCGAGTGAAGAACTACTGGGGCAAAGACCTGGCGGTAAACCGCGGCAAGTACAATTTCAAGCGCGTCGAGTTCGAGTTCTACCGTGACGCCACGGTGGCGTTCGAAGCTTTCAAGGCTGGCGAGTTCGACATCTACATCGAGCACCAAGCGAAGAACTGGGCCAACGGTTACAACTTCCCGGCCGTACGCCGTGGCGAGGTGATCAAGGCGCAGATCCCGCACCGTATCCCAACCCAGACCCAGGGCCTGTTCATGAACAGCCGGCGCGCCACCTTCAGCGATGCCCGGGTGCGCCAGGCGCTGGGCCTGATGCTCGACTTCGAGTGGACCAACCGCGCCCTGTTCAGCGACGCCTACCGCCGCTCGACCAGCTATTACCCCAACAGCGAGTTCGCAGCCAGCGGCCTGCCCACTGGCAAGGAGTGGTTGCTGCTGGCGCCGTTCCGCGATCAGCTGCCGGAAAAACTGTTCACCCAGCCCTACCATGTCAGCCACACCGATGGCCGCGGTATCAGCCGCCAGACCCTGCGCCAGGCACTGGCCCTGCTCGGCCAGGCCGGCTGGAAGCTCGACGGCCAGCGTCTGGTGGACAAGAAAGGCCAGCAGTTACGCATGGAACTGCTGCTGGTGAACCCTAACCTCGAACGCATCCTGCAACCTTATGTCGAAAATCTGGCCAGCATCGGTATCGACGCCCACTTGCGTACCGTCGACCGCGCCCAGTACAAACAACGCCTGGACCAGTTCGACTTCGACATGATCCTGATGACCCTGAACCAGACCCTGAGCCCCGGCCTCGAACAGTGGCTGTACTTCCATTCCAGCCAGGCCGCGACCAAGGGCAGCAAGAACTATGCTGGGGTCAAGGACCCGGTGGTCGACCACCTGCTCGACACCTTGCTCGCCGCGCGCACCCGCGACGATCAGGTCGCCGCCGCCCGCGCCCTGGACCGCGTGCTTTCCTGGCAGTACTACATGATCCCCAACTGGTATCTCGACAATCACCGCCTGGCCTACCGCAACCGGTTCGGCTTCGTCACCACGCCGCCCTACACCCTCGGGCTGAACAGCTGGTGGCTCAAGACTTCGGAGAAAGCCCAATGATGCCCAGCAACCGCCTGCGCCAGCTGGCAGGCAGCCTGTTGCTCGCCTGCCTGAGCCTGCCGGCCCTGGCCGCGCCGCAACACGCGCTGACCCTCTACGATGAGCCGCCGAAATACCCGGCCAACTTCAAGCACTTCGACTTCGTCAACCCCGACGCGCCCAAGGGCGGCACCTTCCGCCAGTCCAGCTTCGGCAGCTTCGACAGCCTCAACCCGTTCATCAACAAGGGCGTGTCGGCCGACAACCTCAGCATCATCTACGACACCTTGATGCGTCAGAGCCTGGACGAGCCGTTCACCGAGTACGGCCTGGTCGCCGGCAAGATCGAAAAGGCCCCCGACAACAGCTGGGTACGCTTCTACCTGCGCCCCGAGGCGCGCTTCCATGACGGCCACCCGATGCGCGCCGAGGACGTGGTGTTCACCTTCAACGCGCTGATCAAGGACGGTGCGCCGTTGTACCGCCAGTACTACAGCGACGTCGCCGAAGTCGTGGCAGAAGACCCGCTCAAGGTGCTGTTCAAGTTCAAGCACACCAACAACCGCGAACTGCCCTTGATCCTCGGCCAGCTGCCGGTGCTGCCCAAGCACTGGTACGAGACCCGCGAGTTCACCCGCGGCAACCTCGAGCTGCCGCTGGGCAGTGGCCCGTACAAGGTCGCCGAGGTCAAGGCCGGGCGCTCGATCCGCTACGAGCGGGTCAAGGACTACTGGGCCAAGGACCTGCCGATCAACCGCGGCTTCTACAACTTCGACGCCATGACCTACGACGTCTACCGCGACAACAACGTAGCGCTGGAAGCACTGAAAGCCGGTGCCTTCGACTACGAACTGGAGATGAGCGCGAAAAACTGGGCCACCGCTTACAACACCCCGGCCGTGCGCGATGGCCGCCTGATCAAGGAGGAAATCCCCAACGGCAACCCGGTCGGGATGCAAGGCTTTATCTTCAACCTGCGCAAGCCCGTGTTCCAGGACATCCGCGTACGCAAGGCACTCAGCCTGCTGTTCGACTTCGAATGGACCAACAAGCAGCTGTTCAACGGCGCCTACATTCGCACCGATAGCTACTTCGAGAACTCCGAAATGGCCGCCAGCGGCCTGCCCTCGCCTGCCGAGCTGAAGATTCTCGAACCGCTGCGCGGCAAGGTCCCTGAGCAAGTATTCACTGAAGCCTTCGCCAACCCGGTCAGCGATGGCAGCGGCATGATCCGCGAGCAACAGCGCCAGGCCTACAAGCTGCTGCAGGAAGCCGGCTGGAAGATCGTCGACGACAAGATGGTCGACAAGGATGGCAAGCCCGTGAGCATCGAATTCCTGCTCGCGCAAACCCAGTTCGAACGCGTGCTGCTGCCGTTCAAGCGCAATCTTGCCGATTTGGGCATAGGCTTCCAGATCCGCCGCGTGGACGTCTCGCAATACATCAACCGCCTGCGCTCGCGCGACTTCGACATGATCGTCGGCGGCTACCCGCAATCCAATTCGCCCGGCAACGAACAGCGCGAGTTCTGGTCCAGCGCCGCCGCCGACAACCCCGGTAGCCGCAACTTCATCGGCCTGCGCGACCCGGCCATCGATCAATTGGTGGAAGCGCTGATCAACGCCGACTCGCGCCAGAGCCTGGTCGAGCACTGCCGCGCCCTCGACCGCGTGCTGCAATGGGGCTACTACGTGGTGCCGAACTGGCACATCAAGACCAACCGCGTGGCCTACTGGAACCACATCGGCCACCCCAAAGTGTCGCCCAAGTACGACGTCGGCATCGACACCTGGTGGATCAAACCCGACGTCACGCCTGCCGTGACCGAAGCCGCCGTGCAAGAGGCCAACTGACATGCTGGCCTACATCCTGCGCCGCCTGCTGCTGATCATCCCGACCCTGTTCGGCATCCTGGTGATCAACTTCCTCATCGTCCAGGCTGCCCCCGGCGGCCCGGTCGAGCAGATGATCGCCAAGCTCGAAGGCTTCGAAGGCGCCACCAGCCGCATTGCCGGCGGCGGCGCCGAAGTGTCCGTGGCCGGTTCCAACTACCGTGGCGCGCAAGGCCTGGACCCAGCGCTGATCGCTGAAATCGAGCGCATGTACGGCTTCGACAAATCGCCCCCCGAGCGCCTGTGGATCATGGTCAAGAACTACGCCCAGCTGGACTTCGGCGAAAGCTTCTTCCGCGATGCCAAGGTCATCGACCTGATCGCCGAGAAGCTGCCGGTGTCGATCTCGCTGGGGCTGTGGAGCACGCTGATCATGTACCTGGTGTCGATCCCGCTGGGAATCGCCAAAGCTGTGCGCCACGGCAGCCATTTCGATGTCTGGACCAGCTCGGCGATCATCGTCGGCTACGCCATCCCCGCGTTCCTGTTCGCCATTCTGCTGATCGTACTGTTCGCTGGCGGCAGCTACTTCGACTGGTTCCCGCTGCGCGGCCTGACCTCGAACAACTTCGACGAGCTGTCCACCACCGGCAAGGTGCTCGATTACTTCTGGCACCTGGTGCTGCCGATTACCGCGCTGGTGATCGGCAACTTCGCCACCATGACCCTGCTGACCAAGAACAGCTTCCTCGACGAGATCAACAAGCAGTACGTGGTCACCGCCAAGGCCAAAGGCCTGAGCCGCCCGCGCGTGCTGTACGGCCACGTGTTCCGCAACGCCATGCTGCTGGTGATCGCCGGCTTCCCGTCGGCGTTCATCGGCATCTTCTTCACCGGCTCCCTGCTGATCGAGGTGATCTTCTCCCTCGACGGCCTGGGCCTGATGAGCTTCGAAGCGGCGATCAACCGCGACTACCCGGTGGTGTTCGGCACCCTGTTCATCTTCACCCTGCTGGGGCTGGTGGTGAAACTGATCGGCGACCTCACCTACACCTTGGTCGATCCGCGCATCGACTTCGCCAGCCGGGAGCACTGACATGGCCTTGTCCCCTCTCAACCGCCGGCGCTTCGAGCGCTTCAAGGCCAACCGGCGTGGCTGGTGGTCGCTGTGGCTGTTCCTCATTCTGTTCGGCCTGAGCCTGGGCGCCGAGCTGATCGCCAACGACAAGCCGATAGCCGTGCGCTACGACGGCGAGTGGTATTTCCCGGCCTTCAAGCGCTACCCGGAAACCACCTTCGGCGGCGAGTTTCCGCTGGAAGCCAACTATAAAAGCCCCTACATCCGCGAATTGCTGGCCAAAAAAGACAGCTTCGTGCTGTGGGCACCGATCCCGTTCAGCTACCAGAGCATCAACTACGACCTAAGCGTGCCCGCCCCGGCACCGCCCTCGGCGGACAACCTGCTGGGCACCGACGACCAGGGCCGCGACGTACTGGCGCGGGTGATCTACGGCTTCCGCATTTCTGTGCTGTTCGCCCTGACCCTGACCATCCTCAGCTCCATCATCGGCGTCATCGCCGGAGCCTTGCAGGGCTTTTACGGCGGCTGGGTCGACCTGGCCGGACAGCGCTTCCTGGAGATCTGGTCGGGCCTGCCGGTGTTGTACCTGCTGATCATCCTCGCCAGCTTCGTGCAGCCCAATTTCTGGTGGCTGCTGGGCATCATGCTGCTGTTCTCGTGGATGAGCCTGGTGGACGTGGTGCGCGCCGAGTTCCTGCGTGGGCGCAACCTCGAATACGTGCGCGCCGCCCGCGCGCTGGGCATGCGCAATGGCGCGATCATGTACCGGCACATCCTGCCCAACGCGATGATCTCGACCATGACCTTCATGCCGTTCATCCTCACCGGCGCCATCGGCACCCTCACAGCCCTCGACTTCCTCGGCTTCGGCCTGCCCCCCGGCGCGCCGTCGCTGGGCGAGCTGGTCGCCCAGGGCAAGTCCAACCTGCAGGCGCCTTGGCTGGGCATCAGCGCCTTCGCCGTGCTGGCGATCATGCTGAGCCTGCTGGTATTCATCGGCGAATCCGCCCGCGATGCCTTCGACCCGAGGAAGTGAAATGAGTGAACAGAACCTGATCGAAGTGCGCGACCTGGCGGTGGAATTCGTTACCGGCGACCAGGTCAACCGCGTGGTCGACGGCATCAGCTTCGACATCCGCAAGGGCGAGACCCTGGCCCTGGTCGGCGAAAGCGGCTCGGGCAAGTCCGTCACCGCCCACTCGATCCTGCGCCTGCTGCCCTACCCGCTCGCGCGCCACCCCAGCGGCAGCATCGGCTACGAAGGCAAGGACCTGCTGCAGCAAGGCGAAAAGGCCATGCAGCGAATTCGCGGCAACCGCATTGCGATGATCTTCCAGGAGCCGATGACCTCGCTGAACCCCTTGCATTGCATCGAGAAGCAGATCAACGAGATCCTGCTGATTCACAAAGGCCTCACCGGCAAGCAAGCCACGGCGCGCACGCTGGAGTTGCTGGAGCTGGTCGGCATCCCCGAGCCGCGCAAACGCCTCAAGGCCCTGCCCCATGAGCTGTCCGGCGGCCAGCGGCAGCGGGTGATGATCGCCATGGCGCTGGCCAACGAGCCGGAGCTGTTGATTGCCGATGAGCCGACCACGGCGCTCGACGTGACCGTGCAGTTGAAGATTCTCGACCTGCTCAAGGAGCTGCAATCGCGCCTGGGCATGGCACTGCTGTTGATCAGCCACGACCTGAATCTGGTGCGGCGGATTGCGCACCGGGTGTGCGTGATGCAACGCGGCAAGATTGTCGAAGAAGCAGATTGCGCCACCCTGTTCAGCGCGCCTCAGCATCACTACACGCAGATGCTGATCAATGCCGAGCCTAGCGGCGGGCCTGCACATAACCCCGTCGGCGCGCCGCTGCTGGAAGTGAACGACCTGAAGGTTTGGTTCCCGATCAAGAAAGGCTTGCTGCGGCGTACGGTTGACCATGTGAAGGCGGTCGACGGGATCAATTTCAGCCTGCCGCAGGGGCAGACGCTGGGGATCGTGGGTGAGTCCGGGTCGGGCAAATCCACGCTCGGCCTGGCGATCTTGCGCCTGATTTCAAGCCAGGGTGGCATCCGTTTCCATGGGCAATCACTCGAAGGCCTGAACCAGAAAGAAGTGCGGCCGTTGCGCCGGGAAATGCAGGTGGTGTTCCAGGACCCATTCGGCAGCCTGAGTCCACGGATGTGCGTGGCCGATATCGTTGGCGAGGGGCTGCGGATACATAAGATCGGCACGCCCGCCGAGCAGGAAGCGGCCATTATTGCGGCGTTGGAGGAAGTCGGGTTGGACCCGCGCACTCGGCACCGGTACCCGCACGAGTTCTCCGGTGGGCAGCGCCAGCGTATCGCCATTGCTCGGGCATTGGTGTTGAAACCGGCCTTGATCTTGCTGGATGAACCAACCTCAGCGCTGGATCGCACGGTGCAACGGCAGGTGGTGGAGTTGCTGCGCAATTTGCAGCAGAAATACAACCTCACCTACCTGTTCATCAGCCATGACCTGGCGGTGGTCAAGGCGCTGAGCCACCAACTGATGGTGATCAAGCACGGGCATGTGGTCGAGCAAGGCGATGCACAGATGATCTTCCACGAGCCGCAGCATCCCTACACTCGCCAGCTACTCGAAGCCGCGTTTCTGAAAGTTGACGCAGTTCAATGATCAACACAGGCCCCTGTGGGAGCGGGCTTGCCCCGCGAACACGGGCGAAGCCCGTGCCATCCACCGCCTGAAAAAATCAGACTTCACCCCTTCCTTGTAGTCCATTTCCCAAAGATACTCTTGCCGCCTATTTTCCGTTGCGGCTGCTCAAGTAGCCCACTAGTCTCGGCAAGTCGCTGAACACAGCGATCGGCTTTGACAGGCCGCCACGGTACATAGTTATCAGCTCGTCTTTATGGCAGCTGTGCGTGGGGCACGCTTGCGTGCGCCGGAACTTACTATGTCCGCCGGTCTGTCAACCCACGTACAGCTGCCACCCTTCTGTTTGACAGCAGTCAGGTGACCGCACCTCTAAAAGGACGTAGTCATGCTGAAGATTGTTCCCGATCCACCCCACAACCGCCACTCCCTCGAAGACACCCTCATCCAGGCCACCGAGTACGCCCTGTGCGCACAAACCGTGACGCAACAGGCAATCGCGCTGCAGCCCCGAACACCGGCCTCTGTGCTAATGCTGGCCTCCATGCATGAGCTTGAAACATTACGCGTGCTGCTTGAGTCGGCGTTGATTCAGATCCAGATGCCTGCGGAGCCGCGCATGCGGCACTAGGCCTTGGCCGTGTGGTGCCTGTCCGGGCCTCATCGCGGATGAAATCCGCTCCTACAGGCACCCCGCAATGCCCAGGAAATATGCAATTCCCGTAGGAGCGGATTCATCCGCGATGAGGCCCGGACAGGCGACAGCAATTTCAGGGAGATCAAGCAATGCCCACAGACACCCCAACCATCAAAACCACCGCCGGCAAAACCAAGTTCTACCAAGGTGAAAACAAACAACCACTGTTCTGCATCGAACCCGGCATCCCCTGCCAGGAAGCTCGCGATCAAGCCTCGGAGCTGATGGGCTGCGTACGCGACCTGACCATCGCCGGCCTGATGGACGACAACCCACAACTGATCTGGGCCACTTACTACCTGAGTGCTTTGGCCAAGGCGCTGATGGATGACGCTGAATTGGGAATGAAGCACTGAGGCAGGGACTACACCGGCACAGTGCGCGTTTCGTTTATTGCGATTTTCGAATATTTCGAATATAACTCCAATCCAAGGCTGAAAATCAGCCGCAACGCCTCACATTGGATATCGCTCAGGAGATGCAAATGACCACCACCGACCTCTCACGCAAGCTGCTTCCCGACGAGAAGGAAATTGCTGTGGCTGTCGAATCAAGCCGCACACTCGCCGCCTTTCTCTCAACCAAATCAGAAACGCAACGGATTGAGCTGCTGAGTGAAGAAAACCAGCGCCAGGTCGTTGAGGTCCCGACATTTGCGCTTCGCCTGTTCGGCGAAATTCTCAGCGAGCTGGCGCTGGGAAATTCGGTAAAGGTCGTTCCCATTCATGCAGAGCTAACCACCCAGGAAGCTGCCGACTTGCTTAACGTATCACGCCCGCATTTGGTCAAATTACTCGACGAAGCTGTCATCCCACACACCAAGACTGGCCGCCATCGTCGGGTTAAGTTCTCTGATTTGGTCGCCTACAAGGACAAACGTGACGAGGTCAGTCGCTCCGCAATGGACGCTCTGGCTGCTCAGGCACAGGAGCTGAGGATGGGGTACGAATGAAGCACTCGCCCTTTACTGCCTTCTACGACGCGAACGTTCTCTACCCCGCCCCTTTGCGTGATCTCCTGATGCATCTTGCCCTGACCGGCGTGTACCGCGCACGCTGGTCAACAAGGATCCATGATGAATGGAAACGCAATTTACTTCTCAATCGCCCAGACCTTACCCGTGAACACCTGGACCGCACGTCAGGACTCATGGACACCGCAGTCCCGGACGCGCTCGTCACGGACTATGAGCTGCTGATCGATGGGCTAGATCTGCCGGATGAGGATGACCGTCATGTCCTCGCTGCTGCAATCAAGTGCAACGCATCAGTGATTGTCACATTCAATCTCAAGGACTTTCCCCAGGCCGTACTGGATAAATTCGATATCGAACCCCTTCATCCTGACGACTTCATCGCCGACCTGTGGGATCTGGACAAAGCGGCAGTGCTTGAGGCTGCCCAGCGGCAACGGGTATCGTTGAAAGCCCCACCTCACAGCGTGCAGGAGTATCTGGATACGCTGCTCCAACAGAAGCTGCCTGAGTCTGTAAAACTGCTGTCGGCGTTTAAATTTCTCATCTGATTTTCTCGGTCCGAAGCCCAGCGACTGCTAATGCCGCCGCTCGAGCTGCACCTATTCATCAGAAGCGGTCATCGCCAATCGCCGGCATGACCAGTTCACGCACAAACGAAGCATCCGACAGATGCAACAGCGCATCGACCATGGTCACCACATCGTGCACGGGCACCAACCGGCCGCCTCCGCGCTGAGCAGCGTCCTGCAGCGGCGTGGACAGCGGATCATCCGTGTTCAGGTAGCCAAGGTGCAGCACGGTCACGGCCAGCTTTTGGTGCCTGAACCCTTCTCTTAGCGCATCGGCCATGCCATTGAGGGCAAACTTGGAGGCACCGAATGTCACCTCTGGGCGCCCGCTCTGTCGCAGGGCCGAGGTGGAACCGGTTAGGATGAGTTGCGGCCTGGATGAGGTGAGCAGTTTGGGAACCAGGCGTTTGAGCAGCAAGAGGGTTGCCGTGATATTTACATCGACCAGCTTTCTGATCGATGCATCGCTATCGTCGAGAAAGCTGTACTGCTCGCTGAACGCCTGTTCTTCCCAGATGCCAACGTTGTAGATCAGCACATCGAGGTCGTCAGGCGTCTGTGCCGCGATCTGTTCGACGGCGGCAACAGGCTCGCCAAGGTCTGCCTCGATCCAGTTGAGACTTGTCCCTGGCACAAGCGTCAGGCCCTTCGGCTGCGACCGCGACACCCCTATCAAGCGATCCCCTGGCTTGCCAAGCCCCTCGATCAGCGCACGGCCCAACCCTCTGCTGCCACCGACTACCATCGTCTTCATGCTGTCGTCTTCCTTGTGAGATGAGACGACAGCCTAGAACCTCAGGTTAACTTGAGGTCAATCCCTGGATCAGAAATCGATCGTGCCCGAGAACTTCACCAGGCGTGGATCGCCTTGGGTCATGTAGCCGCCGTTGGCCGAGGCCCAGTAGTTCTTGTCAGTGAGGTTTTCCACGTTCACACGCAGCGTCAGGTCTTTATCAGAGACCTTCAGCTTGTAGCGCGCGCCGGCATCGAAGCGGTTCCAGGTCGGCAGGCTGAGGTTGTTGGCGGCATCGACGTACTGGCCACCGGTACGCAGCATGCGGGCGTTGAGCGCCAGGCCTGGCACGCCGGGTACATCCCAATCGACACTGGCATTGAGCTGGAAGGTCGGTACGCCAATGGCGTGGTTGCCGTCGTTGGTGCCGTTCAAAGTCTTCTTCTGCTCGGACGTCATGCGGGTACCGCCCGCCATCAGGCGCAGGCCCTCAATTGGCTCGCCGAAGACGCTCAGCTCGATACCTTTGTTGACCTGTTCGCCGTCGCGGATGTACGTAACGCCCTCGGTGTAGCCATCCGATGGTTTCTCGATGCGGAATACCGCAAGGTTTGCGCCGTAGGTCTGCTTGTCGAGCTTGATGCCCGCTTCAAGTTGCTTGGTGCGGCCAGGCGGGAACATCTGACCAGCGTTCACGGTATTGGCCGGCGCGGTCGGGCCTTGAGCCAGGCCTTCGATACGGTTGGCGTACAGCGAGATGCTGTCGGTCGCCTTGAACACGATGCCGTAGACCGGCGTGGTCACGCTCTTCTCATAGGGGTCGCCATTGCGGCTGCCATCCTTGGAAGGGTTGGTGGCGCTGTTGGGTGTTGTGCCGTCGTAGAAGTAGTTCTCGACGCGCAGCTGTTGGCGGCGTACGCCATAGGTCAGCAGCAGGCGGTCATCGAAGATACCGACGGTATCGGAGATGGCGATGCTGCGGTTACGGACCTTGCCGGTTACACCCGGGTCGCCCATCTCCCCCCCAGTAAGGCTGACGTCGGTCGGCCGGGGCAGCGGAGTGGGGTTGTAGATGTTGGTATTGCCAGCTGTGGAGCGATAGAACGTGTAGGCATTTTCTGCCTGGGTCCACAGGGTATTGGCGCCCACCGCGATCTGGTGGCTGAGCGGGCCGGTCTGCAGGCGACCATTGAGGCCTGCGCTGAAGCTGGTGTTGTCTTCGCCGTGAACGATGTCCGAGCCGGAGAGTGTGGCCAGGCCGCTATTGCCGACCAGCACCGGCGTGCCGTAGGTGCCGTGCTCACGGGTGTGGCGCGCACCGCCGGCCAGGTAGGCGGTCCAGCTTTCATTCAGGTCCCATTCGCCACGGATCATGCCGAAGGTGTCTTCCGACTCACTGTAGGTCCAGTCCTGGCCGTAGTTGCGGCTGGCATCCGGAGCAGTCGGTACCTTTGTCGTGGCATTTCCGGGATTGGCAACAGTGGCTACGCCAGGACGCACAGAGTTGCGCAGGTGATTGATGCGCTGCTTCTGGTAGCCGAAGTCGGTGGAGACGCGGAAGTCGTCGCCACGGTAGTCCAGGCCCGCAACGAACAGCTTGGTGCGCTGATCCTGATCATCGACAGCGGTTTCGCCTTCACGCTGGCTAAGGTTCAGCCGCGCGCCAAAGCGGTTGTCTTCGCCGAAGCGCTGGCCAATATCCAGGTGCTCGCCGATACGCCCATCAGAGCTGATGTCCTGGGTGTAGCGGCGGGTCGGCACGTCACCGGCACGCTTGGGTTGCAGGTTGACGTTGCCGCCCAGGCCAGTACCCGTCGGGCTCACGCCGTTGAGGAAGGCATTCGGCCCTTTGAACACTTCGACACGCTCCACCCCGTCGGTGGACATGATCTGACGCGGCAGAATGCCGTACAGGCCATTGAACGCAATATCGTCCCCAGCCAGCGGCAGGCCACGAATCACGAAGACCTTGGACTGGTTACCGAAACCGTACGATTCGCGCACAGACGGGTCATTGGCCAGCACGTCGCCGATGTCCTCGGCTTGCTGGTCCTCGATCAGCTTGGAGGTGTAGCTGGTCATGGTGAAGGGGACGTCCATGTTGTCCTGGTTGCCCAGCACGCCCATCTGCCCGCCACGCGCAACCTGGCCACCGGCGAATGCCTCGGGCAGCGCGTTGCGTTGGGGTTTGATGGCGTCGGCGTTGACGTCGGTCGCCTCCAGCTGGATCGGTTCGGCTGCATGTGCCATCAAGGTTACGGAACAGCAGAGCGCCAGCAAGGCTGGGCGTGACGGAAAGCGGGACGCCATAATACGGATCCTGGACAGGGAATGGAGGTAAGCGCGAGGGCGCAAATGGTAATGCTTCCCATATCCAAACATCAACCTGCAATGAGGCTAATTGCCATCTGGCGGACAAGCGGCGTGTTTGAGCCTTCGCAGGGCCAGCACGCTAGGAATTTCGGGGCGCTGGGTCTTGTAACCATGTGCTCTGTTGGGGGAAGGTACTCCCCCAACCCTATCTTCAAGCCCCCGCGACTTGGCCCCCCGTCACTTCGCTATCAGCCACCATCCCCTCACGCATCCGCTGCGCATCGCGGCTGAAGCACCGCGACGCCGCCAACAGAAACACCATGGTCAGCATCAGCGCCACGGGTATCAGGTACATCGCGTCATGCAGCCCTTCGGCCTTGAATGCCTCGTTCATCACCACCTCCCCCGCCGCATCCATCGCCGCCACGGCAAAGTGGTCCGACAGCCCGCCGACCACCACCGGCCCCAATCCACCACCGAGCAGGTACAGCCCGGCGAAGTACAGCGCCATGGCCGTGGCCCGCAGGCGCGGCTGCACCACGTCCTGGATGGCGGTATACACACAGGTGTAGAAGTTGTATGAGAACAGCCAGCCCACACCGAACACGGCCACGAACAGGCCCAGCTCGATGCGCCCCGCGTGCAACGCCCAAGCAGTTGCCATCGTCGCGACCAGCATGCTGATCACCGCGAACATCAGCCGGCCGTTGGCGAAGCGCTGATGCACCTTGTCAGCCACCCAGCCGCCGAGGGTCAGGCCCACCAGGCCGGTGAGGCCGACGATCATCCCGGTGGCCACCGCAGCCTGTTGCAGTTGCAACTCGAAGTAGCGCTGCAGCATCGGCACCATGAACGAGTTACACGCGTACGAGGCGAAGTTGAAGGTCAGCCCGGCCAGTACCAACCAGGCGAAGGTGGGCACGCTCAGGACCCGGCGCAGCGGGCGGTCCACTGGCGCCTGGGAGATCGCCACGGTTTCCGCAGCGCCGCGTGCAGGTTCGCGGATCAGGAACAGGAACAGTGCCAACAGCACACCCGGCACGGCGGCGATGAAGAATGGCGCACGCCAGCTGCCGAACGCCTGCACCATCGCGCCGATGGTAAAGAAGGCCAACAACAGCCCCAACGGCAAACCGAGCATGAAGATGCCCATCGCCCTCGCCCGCCGCTCGGCCGGAAACAGGTCGCCGATCAGCGAGTTGGCGGCGGGCGCGTAACTGGCCTCGCCAATGCCCACGCCCATGCGCACCAGCAGAAAGCTCCAGAAGCTGCCGACCATGCCGTTGACCGCCGTCAGCCCGCTCCAGGCCATCAGGCCCCAGCCCATCAGCCGGTTGCGTGAGCCGGTGTCGGCCATGCGTGCCAATGGCAAGCCGGCGATGGCGTAGACCAGGGTGAAGGCAGTGCCGATCAGGCCGATCTGGAAGTCGCTCAGGTGCCACTCCAGGCGGATCGGTTCGATGATGATGGCGGGGATGGTGCGGTCGAAGAAGTTGAACAGATTAGCCAGGAACAGCAGAAACAGGATGCGCCAGGCGTTGTTCGCTTGGGTTGCGGTCGACATAGTCGGGTCCCTCGTTATTTTTGTTCGGGGCTTCCAGCACGCCACACGAAATCTAGAGGGTGATCGTGGACACGTCTGCCAACATAAACCGCACTGATGGTCGGTAATGAATCGAGGCTGCCAGGTCATTCATGAGAGCCCCACCCCCCAGTGGGAGCGGCTTCAGCCGCGAACACCGGCGCAGCCGGTGCCATCCTCAACGGTGCGCCCAAGTCATGACGAAACTTCCTACAACCCTTTAGGAAAGCATCAACTCCCCAGCGAATCGCTTCCTCGTTAGTGTTCAGGTCCTCGCTCGCCTGGTCGCCAACCACTTTGTTCTGGCTGACCGGCGCCGCCATTCATTGGTAGACAGGGACTTCTCATGACAAACCCGTCCGATCCGGATCATGACTCCACGCCGCTTGCCCCTAGCGCGAGTGGACTGCCTGGACCCGCAGAAAACCTGTTCCTGCTCATTAACCCCATGGGTGACTGCAAAGAAGACCATCCACTGAGTATGGCATCGCTGACCGAAGCGCTCGGTAGCGAAGCCATCATTCGCGTTACTCGCGACGATCTCGCTTTTCCGCATTTTTGGCCAGCCCTCGTCCAGTTCCCCGCTGACGACGCCACGGCGGCAGATCTACTTAGGCTTTCCCAAGCCTACGCATCTCGTGAGATGGCAGCCAGAACGCACTACGTCTGTGGCTGGCTGAGCAGTGAACAGCCCGGCGCGATCATCGGCCAGCACATCACCCTGCTGTGCCAGGCATTACGCCCTGCGGATAAAGCGACCGCGGTGCCCTGGTTCGAACCCGTGCGTGTGGCGCTGCTGCGCGCGGCAATGAAAGACGCAGGCAAGCTCCTCGGGCCAATACGGTCCTGGTTTCATCCCGGAGTCGACGGCGGGATCGCGCAGTTCAAGGGCAGTCCTTCGACGAGTGAGCTTGGCGTGCCGGAAGTCGCCAGGCAGGTTCAGCAGTTGGCCCCGCATGTTTCCCACTTTCTAGCGGCGTGGCGTGAGTTGAACAGGTCGGCAAAAGCCTATGCCCCCTGGCGCTGGTCAGGGCCTACCGGGCTGCCCGATGAGGCGCCAACCCACGCCTGGAACCTCATCCGCGATGCTCACCAGTATGGGCTGCGCGATTACGCGGACATCCACTGTTTGAACCTGCATAGGGTGATGCTCCACCCGCTGCTGCTTCGCCATCCAGAGATTCAGAAGGATGTCGCGCAGGCAGTTGCGGGCAATCAGGGGCTGACAGCTCGGTTTGCCGCGTATGACGACCCTGCCTGGTCGCGAATCGTTGCCGAACTGCCACAGGCAAGGAGCTATTCATGAGCATCAGCAACGCCATCGACCTCGCCACGCGCCAGGCCATCCCCAATCCACAGCTGACCTGCAACACCTGTCGCCGCAGCGGCCTGTCCATTCTGCTGTTGCGCACCGCCTACGCGCCGCACCCGCGCAAGATCCAGTCCTACCGCCTGGCCGTCGACAGCGAAATCACTCACCTGCCCATGCGCACCGACCAGTTACGCACTCTGCGCCAGGGCTACGTCTACGTCCTGCTCGACCAGCAGGTCTGGCAGGCCTACCAGGTCACGCCTGAAGGCGCACTGCGCCAGTTCTCGCCGCTACAACCGCCGCTGGCACCGGGCAAACCGCTGCCCGAGCATTGCGCCACGCAGTGTCACGACGTGATCGCCGCCTTCATCAACATCAACACCCTGCTCTACAG
>NZ_JBIVYQ010000013.1:0-28288 GCF_044772285.1 Pseudomonas sp. NPDC090233
TTGATCTGGGCGATGGTGGCCTTCAGGGTGCTGACCACGCGCTGCAGTTCTTCTTTCTCGGCGGCGTCCAGCTCGGACAGCGGCTTGCGCACGCCTCCGGTGCTCAGGCCGTTGAGGGCGACGCCGTATTTGATCGACTGAACGAACTTGCCACCTTCGAGGAAGTCCATCAGCGGCATCATGGCGGCCATGATCTTGCGGCCCTTGTCGAAGTTCTTCTCGATCACGCAGGCCTCGTACAGAGCCACGTGCTCGCGCGGGATGAAGTTGGAGCCGGCGCACACCCAGCTCTGGGCGCCCCAGGCGAAGAACTCCAGGGCCTGGTCGTCCCATCCGCACGACAGCTGGATGTTCGGGCGCTGGATGGCCAGGCGGTGCAGCTGGGCCATGTCACCGGAGCTTTCCTTGATGGCGACGATATTCTTCACGTCGGCCACGGCGTCGAAGAACTCTTCACCCATGCTCACGCTCATGCGGCCCGGGTAGTTGTAGAGCATGATCGGCAGGCCGGCGGCGGCGTCGACCGCTTTGACGTGCAGGGCGATTTCCTGCTGGGTCGGCAGCGCGTACGGCGGGGTGCCGACCAGAAGCGCGTCGGCCTTAATTTCCTTAGCGTGCTGGGCGAAGGCCACAGCGTCTTCGGTACGAATGCCACCGGTGCCGACGATCAGTGGCAGGCGACCGTTGAGCACGTCCTTCGCCTGAGCGGCCAGCTCGATGCGCTCCTGGGTGGTGTGGGCGTAGTACTCACCAGTGGAACCGCCAATGATGATGCCGTGAACCTTCGA
Organism: Pseudomonas sp. NPDC090233; assembly: GCF_044772285.1. Classification (NCBI taxonomy): domain Bacteria; kingdom Pseudomonadati; phylum Pseudomonadota; class Gammaproteobacteria; order Pseudomonadales; family Pseudomonadaceae; genus Pseudomonas; species Pseudomonas sp. NPDC090233. Next base: position 789 of record NZ_JBIVYQ010000013.1, read on the forward strand.
CTCGACCAGGTATTCGAGTACTTCAGCGAACGCTGCCTTATCGATCGAGCCGTCTGCGGCGAGTGGGGTCACTGCTGGTGTGTAGATGCCTTCGAATTTCATGATGCTGCTCCGATTGTTATCACCACAAAACACTCAACGCCTGGCTTCACCGCCAGACGTTGATTCCATTAGCCAAGCGATGCCGCCTGCTGGAGATTCAGCGAGCGTGTTTCTGGGGCCAGCATCCAAGACAGGAGCAGGCCGAAAAAGGTAATCCCTGCGGCTACGTACATCGTCTGTGCGATGCCAAGCGAGGCCAGCGACATTGGCACCAGGTAGGTGCCGATCGCTGCGCCAATACGGGAGATCGAGGTGCCTGCGCCGACCGCGAAAGCGCGGATTTCCGTAGGGAAAATCTCGTTCGGATACACAAGGGTGAGAACCTGTGCACCGCCGATGAACAGCGCATAGATGGCGAAGAAGGTCAGGATCCAGGCCCCGGCATCGTCATTGGACGCTCCCAGGCCCAGCAAGGCGAGGCCCGATACCGCGAAGCTGCAGAGCAGCAAGTTGCGGCGCCCAATCACGTTGATGAGTCTGGTTGATACGATGCAGCCTACGACGAAGAAGAGGGTGATCAGGATTGAACCGATCGAGACACTGTCGCCTTTGACGTCCATCGCTGCCAGCACCTTAGGCGCAAAGGCGTAGACGGCAAAGAGGGGCACAATGCAGCATGTCCAGAAGACGATGATGAACAGCATGCGCTTGGCATAGCCCGAGTAGATAAGGCTCCACACGTTGATCTTGTAGTTAGGGCTTTCTTCCGGAAGGTTCTTCAGGGAGAAATCGTTGCCATAAACACTTTTGACGACCTGCTCGGCCTCTTGATCGCGCCCCTTGCTCAGCAGCCACCGTGGCGACTCAGGCGTGCCCAGGCGGACGATGAACAGGCCCAGGCCGATGATCGCTGAACTGGCCAATACCCAACGCCAGGCTTCTTCACCACCTGTGCGCAATATCAGCTCACCCACGATGTAGGCAGCCGCAGCGCCGGCAAACCATAGAATCGTCAGCATCGCGAGGCGTGGGCCGCGATACTTCTTAGGCATGAACTCAACCAGCAGCGATGTGGCGACGGGGTACTCAATGCCTACTGCAATGCCAATGACAAGCCGCAGAATAAAGATCGCTTCAGCTGAATCAGCCCAGAACTGAGCGACAGACGCGAGAATAAAAAGGGTAGGCCCCACAAAAAACAAGCGCTTGCGGCCCAACCGATCAGTCAGCCAGCCGCCAAGGAACCCACCGAAAAAGATGCCGATCAACGCAGATGCAGCGATGAGGCCTTCCCAAAAACTGCTCAGGGAAAGCGATGTGGTGATGTGCGCAAGAGCCACACCGATAATGCTCAGGACGTAGCCGTCGACGAAGGAGCCTCCGCCCGAGCGTAACGTGAGTAGCTTGTGGAAGCTGCTAAGCGGTACATCTTCTACTGAGATATTAGGACTTGTCATTTTTCTCTCCTGATAAAAGACTTTTGAATTTTGGCAGCGCGACTCCGCGAAAAATGGGGTCGGGAACCATCTCAAAAATTCAGTGAGTGATGGTTTGATTATTCTTGTTATGCAGCTAGGCCTGTCCTTGGGATCTCCGCTTAAGCTTCAATGCCTGCTTTGTATTGCCCCCACAGAAGGTTTACGTTGACGCCCATGGATACCAGTGGCGCCGGTGGGTTTGCGTTAGGGCCTGGCGATTTCAGGAGGAACTCGATGAGCTCGTGATCCTCACCAGCAAGCCAGTCAGCCATCAGTTTTCCAGTGGCGGTTCCACGCGTTACGCCTAGTCCGTTGCAGCACAAAACCCCATACACGTTCGGGGCCAACTGACCAAAGTAACCCTCATGGTTTCGAGACAACGCGAGTGCGCCACCCCAGGTGTATTCGAGGTTGACGTTGGGAAGCATTGGGAACCGGCGCGCGAACGACTCGCGGTGCCTCTTCACGAACCGCGTGGCGTACTTGCTGTTGCTCCTGCCATCCGCATTGAAGCTGAAGCTGTTGCGAACCAGGATGCGATTGTCAGGTGTCCGTCTGACCGTAGTGCCAAACGGATCGGCGGGGATCACGCCCCAAAACGGTTTACCCCCCAGCGCAGCCTGCTCTTCATCGGACAAGGGACGGGTAAGGCTGCCGTAGGTGAATACGGGGAGCATGCGGCCTTTCAGGAAACCGAAATGCATGCCGAAGGCGTTGTTGCTGAGAATAAGTTTATTCGCTGTGATGGAGCCGTTCTGATGGCGAAGGACAACCTTCTCCCCGTATTCGACATCGGTGATTGGGGTGTTTTCATACAACACGACATTGGACGGGAGGGAGTCTGCCAAACCTTTCACGAGCGCCGATGGCTGAATAAGCGAGGTTCCCGGCGTGAAGAGTGCTTTGCGGTAGAAGCGGGTGCCGATGTGTTCGGGTAGCTCGTCCGCTTCGATCATTTCGTAGGGCTGACTAAGCTTGTCCAAACCACTGCGGTAGGCGTTCAATACTGCAATGCCTCGGGACTCCACGGCGGCTTGGTATTTGCCACAGTGCTTCATCTGGCAGTCGATATTGAAGTGATCGACCAGCTCCTTCAGCGAGTTGAGGCCGAAGTGGTTGAGCTTCATGGTGGTCTTGGCGATATCGATGTCGCCAATGTAATCATCCGCTCCAATATCGTGCGGCAGGTCGATGGCAAAGCCTGCGTTTCGACCCGAAGAACCCAGACCGACTTCTTGAGCCTCGATCAGCGCGATTTGATCGTCAGGGAAGTTCAGCGCGAGCTGTCGTGCCACGGCAAGACCGGTAAAGCCGGCGCCAACGATGGCCCAGCGCACGCTGGTAGTGCCCTGGTGGGCTGCCTGGACGCGACGCCCTTTGCTCAGGTGGTACCATCCGCAGGTACTGTCGTCGGCTGGCAGCGAAGTAATTTTTGTCATTGTGGTGATCCTGGGATTTGGGCGTGATCAGACTCTGAGGCGGGTGACGGCACGATCTCACCCAGCCCTTGCGGTTAGCGGCTTTTTCGATATGGAGGTGGCGTAATAAGCCCAGCGGCGGGCCGCTCTGAACCCTCTCTGTACGAGGCGGCTAACGCGCCTCTGGCTATGCTCCTCAACCGCATCAACGATCTGGTCATGCAGCATGCAAATCATTCCACGCACTCGCAGGGAGTGGTGCCGCGTTAAACTGAGGTGCCAGGTTTTTTCAAATCGAGCGTGGTCAATCAGGAGCCGTCTCAAGCTGGGGAGCAAAAAGGTGTTGTTCGAGATGCTCCCGAGCTCAATGTACAACTCGTGTACCAAGTACAAGAGCTCATCAATTTCTCCATCCAGCGCAGCGCGATAGCGGCTTTGAATCTGTCGAAGATTGGCAACGGTCACCGGTGTTGAATTCTTGGCGGCGAGCTGCATGGTGGCGTCATACACGAGGGGCGCCGCATGGAAGAAATCGCGCAATGCGGTGTGGCTCAAGTGAGTGACGCGAGGGGCTTGGTTGGCCTCAAGAACGATGTACCCCTCTGCGGCGATTTTGCGAAATGCTTCCCGAATTGGCGGACGAGACAGACCGAACTCCTTCACCAACGCCAGTTCATCAAGCGCAGCGCCGGGAGCTAAGTCCATGCTCAGGACGCGTCGGCACAGCTCATCAATGAACACCGTTTTACGATCCTCAGGCGTAACATCTGAGGCGTTTGCAGACTGGCTCAGTTTCATCGTTCCCCGCTCGCACGTCTGATAGGGTCAGCATGTCTGCCTCCGTTGACAGGCAGCTGAAAAATCCTGATCAGGAAGGCTGATCGCTAGATCTCGTACCGGATCTCTTTGGAAGGTGGGTGCCCGAAAAAGGCACTGTATGACCTGCTGAAATGGGTACATGAAATGAAGCCGCAGGCGATCGACACATCAAAGATCGAGGCGTTGGAATTCTGTATGAGCCGGCGAGCTTCGGTGATCCTGAGCTGGAAGTAGTACTTTTGAGGCGTAGTGTTCAGCTGATCTTTGAATAGCCTCTGAATCTGCCTGACTGACAAGCCGACGACCTGAGCGAGCTGCTCGGGACTCAGTGTGTCTTCGAGGTTGGATTCCATCAGCGCGATGATGTCCCTTAGCGCCTTGCTGACTTTCGGCTGCTGGGGTTTCTGAAAACTCCGGTGCTTGCTCTGGTCGGAGTCGAGCGTGTCCAACACCGCATCGGCAAGCGCAGGGCTCGAGCCGCAGCCCAGCCAACGAATCATCATGTCGAAAGCACCGGTCGGGGTGGCCGACGTCATTCTGTTGCGATCAAATACCAGGGCATCTTGAGAGACGCTGGCATAGGGCGCGCGCTCAGCAAGTGCTGTGCGCTGTTCAGCGTGGATCGCGCAGCGGTAGCCATCCAGCAGCCCTGCGGCTCCCAAGTACCACGCGCCATTCCAGAGCCCGCCGAGGGCGATCGGAAGTTTCGAGATCTTCTTGAGCAGAGACGATAGCCAGGCGGGTACCGTACGGGCTGCGCGAAGGCCGCCGCAAATGACCATGAGATCCAGGTCAGACAGGCGGATATCCGTTAGCGGCGTATCCGGGCGGATTGGAATGCCCAGATCGCTCATGACTTCAGCGTGGTTGTGGCTGAACGTGTGCACCCGTACCGCGCCTGGGCAGAGAAGATTGGCGGTTACCAAAACATCCAATGCCTGGGTGAAGCAGGGCAACGAGAAATTTTCGAGCAGGAGGAAGCCTACTCGGGATGTTTTACGTTCGCTTTGTGCTTGGGTAATAAAGCCCAAATTGCGGTCGGCGAATGTACGGCTAAATTCTCTTGTAATTGTTTTCATTGGGGCACCCAGCAGCCCAAGCCCAATGCTTGACCAACTTATTGAATTGAAGCGCTTTATCGTGAAAGCGATTGAATCATCAGGTTTGGCTCTAGCATATGACTGAGCCATGACCGGGTCCAACGACATTTCTGAGCTTTTTTGGATAACTGCGCGTTATCGGTTCGAGCCTGAAGTCCTGGATCTGTCTAATCGCTTAGTGCTTCTCCAGCGTGGATTCAGCAGGCTTTAGGAAGGAAATCAGTCCCACTTGCCTGTTGGCTCTTCGCCTTTCCTTTAGCGACGTTGGCCGTGGCAGTGGAGGCGCCAAAGAAGTGATCAAACATCGCCTCCATCATGCGGGTTGCACTGTAAGCATCACGACATGACATTCTACGTTCGTCGAACTGCCAAGTGGCGTAGCGTCTGTGTTTTGGCATCGGTGGTTCGATAGAGAATCTGCCGTCACCTGTAATAAGACATTCGTAACTGTCGGTCAGCCCCGCCGCTGCCAGATGGTAGGCGCCGTTCCATATTCCGCCTAATAGTCGACCTGCTTTGGCGGCACTCTGCAACTGCTGTGTTAGAGCCTGGTGCGTCTTCAAAGTGGCCTCGGAGCCACCTATCAAGACGATGACGTCATATTCACTAAGTTGGGCATCGCCGAGCTTGCTATTCGGTGTTACTGAAATCCCTGAGCTGCTCATGGGTGAAGAACTCGTGCCCAAGGTTGTGCAGGAGACAACACCAGCACCCAACCTTCGCTTGGCTGTCGAAATAGCTTCCAGTGTCGCGCTTAGTGAGGCGAAATCAAAACCCTCCAGAACAACAAGCGCGATGCTTAACTGCCTTGGGGGATGGCGTGTGCTGCTGTTGAAATTATCATTCATGACAGTAGGGTCAGCTCAAGTAAGAAGTCGAAAGATAATGTCGAAAAATGTACAGGAGCCCTGTGGAGTATTTTTTCAACATACGGTCGGGCTCCAGGAATTGTCCAGCGAGATTTCTGGAAAATCTGACATAACTTTTAGATATGTCTTAGGTAATTTTTGTGCCGATGTCAGTTTTATTGGGGCTGCGTACTATGGGGTGGTAGACGTATGTGCAGCGGTTGAGGAGCGGTACGAAGAATGTCGCAGAGGCACGCAGATCCAGACACCTTGCTTCTCAAGATGCCCTCGCTGCGGGCGGTCAAGGCCTTTGTGGCTGCGGCCAAATACGAGAGCTTTACGCGAGCCGCAGAGGCCTTGTGTGTATCTCAAGCGGCCATCAGCCGTCAGATCCGCGAGTTGGAGGAATATCTTGATGCTCCGCTCTTCGTGCGTAGTGGACGGACGGTCGAGCTTACGTCCGCAGGCTCGGTGTTCTTCGATGCTTCCCAGATATCTTTCGTCAACATCGCCCAAGCTGCAGAGCGAATCAGAAATGCGCCAATCGAAAAACATGTTCTTACCGTGGCCTGCTCGCCCGCATTCTCAGCACTTTGGCTCTCGAACCACATCAAAGAGTTTCGTGCTAAAAATCCGGATATAGAACTGAACCTGATCACCACTCAGAATTTTCATGCGCGCGAGCCAGGTATCGAGCCCGACATCGTCATTTCAAAGTTTGCAGATGTGGGCGAGGGGTACACGGTACACCCGCTATGCCATGACGTTATTTATCCGGTTTGTTCACCTGAGTATCTGGAACGTAACCCCAGCATTGGCACGGTGGAGGCCTTGCGTAGCGCCGAGCTTTTGGATTTGAGTCCATATGGCAGGTCTGGCGTGGCCGAACACGTCGATTGGAGTGTGTGGCTTGCTTTTCAAAACGTTGATATTGATGAGCGACAGGCGAGTAGCCCGCCGCTTTTTCATGCTAACGACTATAACCTGATCATTAATATGGCGCTTTCCGGGCAAGGGGTGGCGTTAGGTTGGAATCAGCTGGTCGGGCATATGGTTGAAAGTGGCCGGCTCGTACAACCTGTCAAAGAGTGTGTGACGCTGAGGAATAGCCTTCACTACTTGGCATGTCGGCAAAGCGCTCTCGCGGAAGATGCCTGCAGGCGGGTAAAGGATTGGATTATGTCCAAGTTTTCCTATTGGAAAGCCTCTGGGTGTAATTCATAACCTGTCATTATCAATGTCGCTTTAAAAATGTAGTTTGAGTGGTTGCTGGACGTTGATCTACCCTTTGCACAAGCTTGACGGCCAGTCGCTACAGGCATCAAAGGAGCGCTATACTTATTGGCTCAGCTCCGAATATGGCTATCTACAAGAATAATGTTTCAGTCATTTTGCGCCCGTCGGTAATGGCATGGCGCATGGAGGATAATAATGAACAGCAACGAATCCGTCATTAGCCTGATCAAGCAACGCAAGGCGCGCCATGTATTGCCGCGTGAGCTTTATTTCGATCCGGAGGTATATCGCCAGGATCTTGAACACATCTGGCATAAAGATTGGGTCTTCGCTGGGCACACCTTCGAAATTCCAAAGACCGGCCAGTATTTCACGCTACAGATAGGCGACTACCCAGTAGCCGTTGTGCGTGGCAAGGATGGTGAGGTTCGGGCCTTCCATAACGCTTGCCGCCATCGTGGCGCCAAGGTTTGCGAGCATGCGAGTGGTAAAGTCGCCAAGCTGGTCTGCCCTTATCACAAGTGGACGTTCGAGCTCGACGGCAACCTGATCTATGCGGGCAATATGGGCGCCGACTTCGATCGCTCGAACTACGGTCTGAAGACTGTCCATGTCGAGGTGGTACACACCTACATCTATGTCTGCGTAGCCGAGAAGGCACCTGACTTCTCTAGCTTCCGCGCCGCCGTCACCCCGTTCATCGCGCCGCACTTCCTGGAAAACTGCAAGGTCGCCTTCGAGTCGAATCTGATCGAGAAGGGCAACTGGAAGCTGGTGTTCGAAAATAACCGCGAGTGCTACCACTGCGACGGTACCCACCCTGAGCTGCTCAACTCCTTTGTTGAGAACCTGTCGGTCGCAGGCGTCGGTGGTGATGACGATCCAGAGCTTGTTGCTCACTGGGATCGCTGCGAGGCTGCTGGTATGCCGAGCCGACTGAACATGGATCCGATGGGTCGCTTCCGCATGACGCGCATTCCGCTTTCCGCCGGCGCAGTCAGCTACACGATGGATGGCAAGCCTGCGGTGAATGGCCGACTGGACAAGAGCGGTGAGCCGGACATCGGTGCTCTGCTGTACTTCAACTACCCCTCTACCTGGAACCACTTCCTGGGCGACCACGCGTTGAGCTTCCGCGTTCTGCCGATCGGGCCGGGCGAGACGTTGGTGACCACCAAATGGCTGGTGCCGGAGTCCGCAGTCGAAGGTGTCGACTACGACCTGGAACGCCTCACCAAGGTTTGGTTGGCGACCAACGACCAGGATCGTCGTCTGGTTGAAGGCACTTTCGCGGGCGTCTCTTCTCCCGCCTATGAGCCTGGGCCCTTCTCCGAGAACGCTGAGAACGGTGTTTGCCAGTTTGATGACTGGTACTGCTCGACCATGCTGGAGCGCCTTGAGGGGCGTCCGCAGTTGAAATCGGTAGGCTGATCTACCTGACCGCAACGGCGCCTTCGGGCGCCGTTTTCGTTTCACTGGACGCCATACCTCTGCTACTTGCAGTTACCCGCCTTGCGATACCCCGCCGCCTGAGCCTCGGCCTCACTACCAAACGCCACCTGATTTTTCTGCGAGACCTGGCTGTAACCCGGGCAACCACTGGCCAGGTGATAGACATGGCTGTTGCGGTTGCCCACGATCGCAGCGTCGATCGACGCGTTCGCCAGAGTCGGAGCGCTCACATGCTTCACCACGTTCTTCGGTGCGGCTGAAGTGGCGATGCCGCTTGCGCCCGCAGGCTTGTAACCCAGCGTCCACGTGCGTGCGCCGGTGACGAAGGGGTTGGAGTGGCCCATGATCGCGGCAATGCGCTGGTCGCGCTGTTTTTCCCACGCCGATACCGGGTGCTGCTTGTCCCAGGCCATTAGCAACTGCTGCTGCTGGCGCGACATGCTCAGCTGGTAGCGATCGAACATGTAGAACGTCGTGCGGGCGACCAGGCCTTTCACCTCGTCGCGTGGCTCGGCAACCTTCTGTTGGAAGTCGACCTTGGTGGTGCACTGGCCGTACTGCGGCGCGACACCCGAGACCATGCCGTAGTTGAAATTGCTACGGTCACCGTTCACTTCACCCACGGACGGGTAGAGGTTGAACAGGTCGGCCTCCATGGCACGGAAGGTCGGGTCCTTGTCGACGCACTGCTCACGTCCGCCATTCTGCCAGCACTGACGCTGGTGGCCGAAGGTCCAGGCCGGCACGATATGTTCCCACTCGGTGCGCTCGGCCCGGGTCTGCAGCTTGCGGGTTTCATAGCCGCAGGACTTGGCATCGACTCGGCCACCTGACTTGCCAACCCAGGTCCATTTGCAGCCACAGTACAACTCGCCCATCGAGCTGTTGGCCTGGTCCTGGTAAATCTTCTGCTTGGCGATGACCTTGGCTTCGGTAAAAGTCGCGGGAGGGTTGGCGAAGGCACTGGGGATGGCAGCGAGGGCGAGGGTTACGACGTACAGCAGTTTCTTCATGAGAAAACATCATCGGATTACAGGGGGGCGCGATTATACGGCCTCCCCACGTCGATTAATGCCCTAACATTGTGGTGCCACGCCTACAGACCCAAATGCTTGAGCCCCCACAGCGCCGCCATGCCAACACTCAAGGTCAGCAGCGTACTGCGCGTGCGCCAGGCCACCAAACCGGCGACGACAGCTGCAGGAATCTGCGGATTGCTCCAGGCGAGCCCGCTGTGCGCGTCCTGGAACACCACTGCCGGCAGCACCAGTGCGGCCAGCACGCTGGCCGGTACGTATACCAGTGCGCGCCTGAGCAGGGGTGGCAGGCGCAGGGCGCCGTAGAATTCGATGAAGGACAGGCGGATGGCGAAGGTGCCAGCGCCGATCAGCAAAAAGGTGGTCCATTGCGCCAGTTCGCTCATGGTGCCTCCGCTTCGGCATCGTCGTTGTGCGTAACGGGCGCGCCTTTGCGCCATTGCTCAAGGGTCAGGCCGGTCGCCACGCCGCCGATGGACGCGACCAGCAACCCCAGGTTGTAGGGCAGTTCGTGCGCAAGCACCGCCAATGCGCCACCGACCAACGCAGCGCCGAGGGTGGCCGGGTTGCGGATGCCGGGGATGAGCAGCGCCAGAAAAGACAAGGGAATGGCAAAACCCAATGACCATGACTCAGGTATCCCGCTGCCCAGAAACACGCCTGCCAGCACCGCCAGGTTCCAGCCGAGCCACATCGGTACTGCGGTCCCTACGTAGTAGGGGAACGCGAAGTGGCCCAACCCACCCGCTGTGAATTTCAGGCTGCACAGGGCGAACGATTGATCTGAAAGCAGGTAGGCCAATGGCCACGTACGGCGCCGAGGCTGGGCGCTGAGGTGAGGGGCAAGCGCAGCGCTGTACATCAGAAAGCGCAGGTTGATCACCAGGGCCGTGACCACCATGGTCATGGGCAGCGCGCCGTTCTGCATCAGTTGCAGCACGACCATCTGCGCTGAGCCGGAATAGAACAGCAAGGTCATGCCCAAGGTGTCCAGCGGCGACATGCCCATACCGACGGCGGTAACACCGGTGATCAGGCCGAACGGCACCACGCCGGTGGTCAATGGGAGAACACCGCGGGCACCGTCCACGAACGCGTGCATCCCACTTCGATAATGCATGAGAGGTCCTTGAGAGTAACTGCGAAGCCTTTGTGTGGTCGCTTCAAGGTAAAGCGCTTACACACTTGGTAACAACGCAGATTTCTGAAATATTAGGCCTAGAAAAACTAAGGCTCAGACCATGTCTCTAGATTCCCCAACGCGGCACATTTTGCAGCTCAACGCCCTGCGGGCATTCGAAGCATCCGCTCGACTCGGCGGTTTTTCACGTGCTGCCCAAGAATTGAAAGTGACTCCCGGTGCCATTGCAGCGCTGGTCAAGACGCTGGAAACCCAATACGGGGCCGCCCTGTTCGAGCGCCATGCCAAGGGCGTGAGATTGACGCCGTTGGGCGAGAGCGTGAGCGCTCAGTTCACCGAGGCATTCGATGCCGTCGAAGCGGCAGCGCGCACGCTGCGTCGTCTGGCGGCCCCGCAGCGGGTGCATATCGTCACGTCGCCGGCCTTGGCGCAATTGTGGGTAGGGCCACGGCTGCCGCGCCTGACCGAAATGCTCGCGCCTATCGAAATTTCGGTCACGGCGGTCGATGAGCCGCCCAACCTCAAGCGCAGCCCGTTTGATCTCTGCCTGTTCTATGTCGAGCGGGTCGAGCGGAACCAGCGCAAGCTGGCCGAGGAGCAGGTGCTGCCGGTCTGCAGCCCTGCGCTGGCCGAGCGGATCAGGGACGCACAAGACTTGGCCAGCGCTCGTTGCATCAAGGATGTCGGCTGGCGAGATTGGGATGTGTGGTCCGAGGTTGTCTTGCCCGAGCAGCATTTCGTCGCCAGTGGGCCGGGTTTTTCCTTGTACTCGATTGCCCTGCAGCAAGCCTTGCTTGGGGCGGGTGTGCTGATTGGCCGCAAAAGCCTGGTGCAGCCGTACCTCGACAGCGGCGAACTGGTTGCGCCACTTGATCGACCGGTGCCGCTGGGGTTGACCATTGCTGCCTGGAGGCTGCCCGGCGCGGCTGGCAACCAACGGGTGGCGGCGGTGGAAGAGGCTCTTATGCAGCTGGCGTGAGCGGGGCACCGGGAAAATAGGTCGCCTGGGCTATTCCGCTTGCCTTGTACACGGCATATGCTCACCCGGCAGAGGAACGGTATTGCCGCCAACGGCAATCTACGAGCACCGTCGGCAGCACCTTGAATGGGGGCGCAGTTGCTGGACACCAGGGAGAGCGTCCATGAGTAACCAATCCAGGCCGGTGCCCGCCGGCTTCAGTGAACAGCAGCTGCAGATGTTGTTCGAATTGATCAGCGATGGCATCTGGGACTGGAATGCCAACACCGGCTACGTCTATCGCAACCCTGGCTGGTACGCCATGCTGGGTTACGCCAGCCATTCGATGGCCAACAGCGTGCTTACCTGGGAAAGCGTGATTCATCCCGAGGACTACCCGCGGGTGATGGCGCACTTCGAGGCGTACATCAACCAGCGCAACGAGCGCTACCTCATCGAATATCGCTGCCGCTGCCAGGATGGCTGCTACCTGTGGATCGAGGACAGCGGCCACATCATCGCCCGCAACGAAGACGGCTCGGTGGCGCGCATGCTTGGCGCACACCGCAACATCGACGCTGGCAAGCGCCTGGTGATCGAGCTCGAACAGAAAAACCAGTCGCTGGAGGCCCAGGTGGCCGAGCGCACCCACGAGCTGTCCTGGGTCAACCAACAGCTGCAGCGCCAGCTGGACGAAAATCGCGAGTTGGCCGAGCGCGATGCGCTGACCCGCATCGCCAATCGTTACCGGTTGGAAAAGTCGCTGCAACAGGAGTGCAGGCGCGCGCAGCGTTTCCGTGAGCCGTTGGCGGTGATTGCCATGGATGTGGACGACTTCAAGCCGATCAACGATCGGTATGGGCATGCTCAGGGCGATGCGGCGCTGATCAGCGTCGTCGAGAACCTGCGCAGTTGCCTGCGCGACCAAGACTTGCTGGCGCGTTGGGGCGGGGACGAGTTCGTCATGGTGATGCCGCAGACCACGTTGGGCGAGGCGCTCGAGGTGGCGGCGCAGTTACGCCGAGCGATGGTGCAAGTCGAGCCGATTGGCGAGTGCCGGCTGACCTTGAGTTATGGCGTGGTGCAGTGGCAGGAAGGGGAGGATCAGGATGATCTGCTCGGGCGGGCTGACAAGGCTTTGTATCGGGCCAAAGATATGGGGAAAAACGCGATTTCCGAGTGATCCAGTGCCGGCCTCTTCGCGGCTAAAGCCGCTCCCACCGGAACGAAGGTGAACCCTGTGGGAGCGGCTTTAGCCGCGAAGAGGCCAGCCCTGACTGAAGCCGCTTCAGTGTCAGATATGCAGAGCGTGGCCCAGCGCGCGCAATGCCGCTTCCTGCACCGCCTCACCCAGGGTCGGGTGGGCGTGAATGGTGCCGGCGACATCTTCCAGGCGAGCGCCCATTTCCAGCGACTGGGCAAAGGCCGTGGACAGCTCCGAAACTGCCACGCCCACCGCCTGCCACCCCACGATCAGGTGATTGTCACGGCGCGCCACCACCCTTACGAAACCGCTTTTCGACTCCAGGCTCATGGCCCTGCCGTTGGCCGCGAACGGGAACTGCGCGACGATGCAGTCCAGCCCCTGCTCGCTGGCCTGGTCCGGTGTCTTGCCAATCACTACCACTTCCGGGTCGGTGAAACACACCGCCGCAATCGCGCTGGGCTCGAACCGTCGCGCCTTGCCGGCAATGATCTCGGCAACCATCTCGCCTTGCGCCATCGCCCGGTGCGCCAGCATCGGTTCACCGGCCACGTCACCGATGGCCCAGACGTTGCGCATGCTGGTCTGGCAGCGTTCGTCGATGGCGATCGCGGCACCGTTCATTTTCAGCTCCAGGCTTTCCAGGTTGAAACCCTGGGTACGCGGGCGACGGCCCACGGCCACCAGCACCCGGTCGGCTTCCAGGCGCAATTGCCCACCTTGGCCATCGCTGGCCAGCAGGCAGCCGTCGCTGTAGCCTTCGACGCTGTGCCCCAGGTGCACGGCGATGCCCAGTTTCTTCAAAGACTCGGCCACTGGCGCGGTCAACTCGCTGTCGTAAGTCGGCAGGATGCGATCGCGTGCTTCCACCACACTGACCTGCGCGCCCAGTTTGCGGTAGGCGATGCCCAGCTCCAGGCCGATGTAGCCGCCGCCCACCACCACCAGGTGTTTGGGCAGCGTCTGGGGGGCCAAGGCCTCGGTCGAAGAGATGATCGGCCCGCCGAGTGGCAGCATCGGCAGCTCGACGCTGTTCGAGCCGCTGGCCAGCAGCAGGTGTTCGCACTGGATGCGCTGGCCGTCGACGTCGACGTGCTTGCCGTCGAGGATCTTCGCCCAGCCGTGAATCACCTTGACGCCGTGCTTTTTCAGCAGTGCGGCGACGCCAGTGGTCAGCCGGTCGACGATGCCGTCTTTCCAGGCCACGCTGCGGCCAATGTCCAGTTGTGCTGAGGTAACGCTAATGCCCAGTTCGGACGGGGCGGTGTAACGGGAGGTCTGGTGAAACTGTTCGGCCACATGGATCAGTGCCTTGGACGGAATGCAACCGATGTTCAGGCAGGTGCCGCCCAGCGCCTGGCCCTCCACCAGCACGGTGGGGATGCCCAGTTGCCCGGCACGGATGGCGGCCACATAGCCACCGGGGCCGCCGCCGATGATCAGCAGGGTGGTGTCGATAGTCTGGCTCATGCTCACTCCACGAACAGGCAGGCAGGTTGCTCAAGCAGGCCGCGCACGGCCTGGATGAACAGCGCGGCATCCATGCCATCGACCACCCGGTGGTCGAACGAGCTGGACAGGTTCATCATCTTGCGGATCACGATCTGGCCGTCGATCACCACTGGCCGCTCGACCATGCGGTTGACGCCGACGATCGCCACTTCCGGGGTGTTGACCACCGGTGTGCTGACGATGCCACCCAGGGCGCCGAGGCTGGTCAGGGTGATGGTCGAGCCGGACAGTTCTTCGCGGCTGGCCTTGTTATTGCGCGCGGCATTGGCCAGGCGCGAAATCTCGCCGGCATTGCCCCACAGGCTGGCGGCCTCGGCGTGGCGCAGCACCGGCACCATCAGGCCATTGTCGCCTTGCGTGGCGATGCCCACATGCACCGCGCCGTGGCGGGTGATGACCTGGGCTTCGTCGTCGTAGGTGGCGTTGATCTGCGGGAAGTCGCGCAGGGCGACGACCAGGGCGCGCACCAGGAACGGCAGCAGGGTCAGCTTGCCGCGGCTGTCGCCGTGCTTGCTGTTGAGTTGCTGGCGCAGGGCTTCCAGCGCCGTGACGTCGATTTCCTCGACGTAGCTGAAATGCGCGACGCGGCGTTTTGCATCCTGCATGCGCTGGGCGATCTTGCGGCGCAGGCCGATCACTTGCACCTGCTCGCTGTCGGTGCGCTTGGCATAGCCGCCAGGCGCCTGCCCGGCAGCGCTCTGCGGTTTGCTGATGAAGGCGTCGAGGTCTTCATGCAGGATGCGCCCGGCCGGGCCGCTGCCGTGCACGTAACGCAGTTCGATACCGGCATCCAGGGCGCGTTTGCGCACGGCCGGGGAGGCCAGCGGTTTTTCGTCGGCCTGGCGAGGCACGATCGGCGCCGGCTCATGCCCTGAGGGCGCTTGGTACGCGGCTGGCTGTGCTTCGGCTTGCGGCGCCGGCTTGGCCGCGATCGGCGCTTCCACCGGCTTGGCGTGCGGCACATCCACATGGTTGCCGCTGCCTTCCACTTCGATGCGGATCAGCTCGCTGCCGACCGCCATCACTTCACCTGGCTGGCCACCCAGGGCCAGCACCTTGCCGCTGACCGGCGAAGGGATTTCCACGGTGGCCTTGTCGGTCATGACATCGGCCACCACCTGATCTTCGGCGATCACATCGCCGACCTTGACGAACCACTCGACCAACTCTACCTGCGCGATGCCTTCGCCGATGTCCGGCATCTTGATGACGTGCGTGCCCATTCAGACCTCCATGACCCGTTTCAATGCCGCGCCTACCCGCGAAGGGCCTGGGAAGTAAGCCCATTCCTGTGCGTGGGGGTAGGGGGTGTCCCAGCCGGTGACGCGCTCGATTGGCGCTTCGAGGTGATGGAAGCAATGCTCCTGCACCAACGACACCAGTTCGGCACCAAAGCCGCAGGTGCGGGTGGCCTCATGCACGACCACGCAACGGCCGGTCTTCTTCACCGACGCGACGATGGTCTCCAGATCCAGTGGCCAGAGGCTGCGTAGGTCGATGACTTCAGCATCGACGCCGGTCTCTTCGACGGCCACCTGGGCCACATACACCGTGGTGCCGTAGGTCAGCACGGTGACGTCATTGCCAGGGCGGGTGATGGCGGCCTTGTCCAGCGGCACCGTGTAGTAGTCGTCCGGTACGGCGCTGTGCGGGTGTTTGGACCACGGGGTTACCGGGCGGTCGTGGTGGCCGTCGAATGGGCCGTTATACAGACGCTTGGGTTCGAGGAAGATCACCGGGTCGTCGGATTCGATCGAGGCGATCAGCAGGCCTTTGGCGTCGTACGGGTTGGACGGCATCACCGTGCGCAGCCCGCACACCTGGGTGAACATCGCTTCCGGGCTCTGGCTGTGCGTCTGGCCGCCGTAGATGCCGCCGCCGCACGGCATGCGCAGGGTCAGCGGGGCGATGAACTCGCCGGCCGAGCGATAGCGCAGGCGGGCCATCTCGGAGACGATCTGGTCGGAAGCAGGGTAGAAGTAGTCGGCGAACTGGATTTCCACCACCGGCCGCAGGCCGTAGGCACCCATGCCGACGGCGGTGCCGACGATGCCGCTCTCGGAGATCGGCGCATCGAACACCCGCGACTTGCCGTATTTGTTCTGCAGGCCTTCGGTGCAGCGGAACACGCCGCCGAAGTAGCCGACGTCCTGGCCGTAGATCACCACGTTGTCGTCGCGCTCTAGCATGACGTCCATGGCCGAGCGCAGGGCCTGGATCATGGTCATGGTGGTGGTGGCCATGGCGGTTTCCGGGTTGATGCTGTTGTTGTGGTCGTTCATCTCAAACCCCCAGTTCCTGGCGCTGACGGCGCAGGTGGTCGGGCATTTCCTTGTACACGTCCTCGAACATCGAGGCGGCGCTCGGGATGTGGCCGTTGGCCAGGGTGCCGTACTGTTCGGCCTCCTTCTGCGCGGCGATTACCGCGGCCTCGAATTCGGCGGTGACCGCCTGGTGTTCGTCCTCGGACCAGTGGCCGATCTTGATCAGGTGCTGCTTCAGGCGGGCGATCGGGTCGCCCAGCGGGAAGTGGCTCCAGTCGTCGGCCGGGCGGTATTTGGACGGGTCGTCGGAGGTGGAGTGCGGGCCGGCGCGGTAGGTGACCCATTCGATCAGGCACGGGCCAAGGCCACGGCGGGCGCGTTCGGCGGCCCAGCGGGAAGCGGCGTATACGGCGACGAAGTCATTGCCGTCGACGCGCAGGGAGGCGATGCCGCAGCCCACGCCACGGCCGGCGAAGGTGGTCGATTCACCGCCGGCGATGGCCTGGAAGGTGGAGATCGCCCACTGGTTGTTGACCACGTTGAGGATCACCGGGGCGCGGTACACGTGGGCGAAGGTCAGCGCGGTATGGAAGTCGGATTCTGCAGTGGCGCCGTCACCGATCCAGGCCGAGGCAATCTTGGTATCGCCCTTGATCGCCGAAGCCATCGCCCAGCCGACGGCCTGGACGAACTGCGTCGCCAGGTTGCCGCTGATGGTGAAGAAGCCAGCCTCGCGCACCGAATACATGATGGGCAGCTGGCGACCCTTGAGCGGGTCACGCTCGTTGGACAGCAGTTGGCAGATCATCTCCACCAGCGATACGTCGCGGGCCATCAGGATGCTCTGCTGGCGGTAGGTGGGGAAGCACATGTCGGTGCGGTTGAGGGCCAGCGCCTGGGCGCTGCCGATGGCTTCCTCGCCCAGGCTCTGCATGTAGAAGGACATCTTCTTCTGGCGCTGGGCGACCACCATGCGGCTGTCGAAGATGCGCGTCTTGAGCATGGCGCGCATGCCTTGGCGCAGCACCTGCGGGTCGATGTCCTCGGCCCAGGGGCCCAGCGCATCGCCCTGCGCGTCGAGCACGCGGATCAGGCTGTTGGACAGGTCGGCGGTGTCGGCAGCGTCGACATCGATGGGAGGTTTGCGAACTTGACCTGCGTCGTTCAGGCGCAGGTAGGAAAAATCGGTCTGGCAGCCTGGCCGGCCGGTAGGCTCGGGCACATGCAAACGCAGGGGGGCGTACTCGTTCATGCTTTTTACGCTCGCTCGGATGTTGTTTTTGTGAGCTCTGAAGCGGTCGCCGCTGACTGCCGGCTCGTGACTGGCAGGTCAGCGTCAATTACATAGTAGTGACAGCTGGGGAGAATTTTTCTCTCAAGTTGGTTGCCTTTGGCGCACGGCGCAGATAAACATTCCGCATAAACACAAAAAACCGGTGAATTTGTCTCATGCGCAAACTCGATCGTACCGACATCGGCATTCTCAACAGCCTGCAGGACAACGCCCGCATCACCAACGCGGAGCTTGCGCGTTCGGTGAACCTGTCGCCGACCCCCTGTTTCAACCGGGTCAAGGCCATGGAAGAGCTGGGGGTGATTCGCCAGCAGGTGACCTTGCTCTCGCCAGAAGTGCTGGGGCTGGACGTCAATGTGTTCATCCACGTCAGCCTGGAGAAGCAGGTGGAAACGGCGCTGCACCGTTTCGAGGAAGAAATTGCCGAGCGCCCCGAGGTGATGGAGTGCTACCTGATGACCGGTGACCCGGACTACCTCTTGCGGGTGCTGTTGCCGAGCATTCAGGCGCTGGAGCGGTTTCTCGATTACCTGACGCGGTTGCCGGGGGTGGCGAACATTCGCTCGAGCTTTGCCTTGAAGCAGGTGCGCTACAAGACGGCACTGCCGTTACCTGCAAATGGCATGACGTTGCGCGAATAGCGCATTTGCCATCGCGGGGTGCTTGATATTTTAAACACCCCCAGCCTATGTTGTGGTCAGCCTAAAACAACAAGGACAAGCGTCATGACCACCGCAGCCCAGCGATCGCTCGCCGAGCACCTCCAGGGCATCGACCAGATCGAGTGCGTCACCCCCGACCTCAATGGCGTACCCCGCGGCAAGGTGATGACCGCCGAAGGCTTCCTCGAAGGCCGCCGCCTGCAGATGGCGCGCGGCGTGCTCCTGCAATGCATCATGGGTGGCTACCCGCCTGCGCGTTTCTATGGCAGCGACGACGGCGATCTGGCGCTGGTGGCCGAGCCGACGCAGATTCATCGGCTGCCCTGGAGCGATGAAGGCCTGGCCCTGGCGATCTGCGATGCCAACGAGCTCGATGGTCGCCCCTCGGGTTTGTCCACCCGCGGGCTGTTGAAGGCGGTGATCGCCCGTTACGCAGCCCTCGGCCTGGCGCCGGTGGTGGCGACCGAACTGGAGTTCTTCGTCTTCGCGCCCAACAGCGACCCGCAGCAGCCATTCCTGCCGCCGCTGGGCAAGGATGGCCGCCGCGAACTTGGCCACTCGGCCTTCAGCGTCAGTTCCAACAACGGCCTGCGGCCGTTCTTCCAGGAGGTCTACCAGTGCATGGCAGCGCTTGGCCTGCCGCGCGACACCTTCATGCACGAAATGGGCGTCAGCCAGTTCGAAATCAACTTGCTGCACGGCGACCCATTATTGCTGGCCGACCAGACTTTCCTGTTCAAGCACCTGCTCAAGGAAGTGGCGCTCAAGCACGGCCTGAGCGTGGTGTGCATGGCCAAGCCGTTGGCGCATACCCCGGGCAGTTCGATGCACATCCACCAGAGCCTGGTGGAGACCGCCACCGGGCGTAACGTGTTCAGCGATGCCCAGGGCCAGCCGACCGACACCTTCCACCACTTCATCGGTGGCCTGCAGGCGTGCATGGCCGATTTCACCGCGTTGTTCGCGCCTAACGTCAATTCCTATCAGCGGCTCTGCCAT
Source organism: Pseudomonas sp. NPDC090233 (assembly GCF_044772285.1). Lineage (NCBI taxonomy): Bacteria > Pseudomonadati > Pseudomonadota > Gammaproteobacteria > Pseudomonadales > Pseudomonadaceae > Pseudomonas > Pseudomonas sp. NPDC090233. The sequence goes on from NZ_JBIVYQ010000013.1 coordinate 20,253, forward strand.
CCCTACGCTTCGCCGAACAATGCCTGCTGGTCCGAAGACAACCGCGCCGCGGGCCTACGCATCCCGGCCAGTGCGCCGGTGGCGCGGCGCGTCGAAAACCGCCTGCCTGGGGCCGACGCCAACCCCTACCTGGCCATCGCCGCCAGCCTGGCCGCCGGCCTGCACGGCATCGAACAGCGTTTGCAGCCGGCAGCGGCCATCCAGGGTGAGTTCGAGGTGCCCGAACACCTGAGCCTGCCGTGCACCCTGCATGCGGCACTGGAGCGTCTGAAGCGCAGCGCGCTGGCACGGGAACTGTTCGGCAGTGAGTTTATCGAAGGCTACGTTGCCACCAAGACGCTGGAACTGACCGATTTCTTCGACGAGATCACGCCGTGGGAGCGCCGCGTGCTGGCCGCTCAGGCCTGATCGCGACACGACCGGCACTGGACACGCCCCTGTTCGGCGATTTCGCCAGCGGGGGACTGCACTGCGGCACAATTGCTTTTATGCTTGCCAGGCCAACGCCACCAGACCAGGGAGCCCGACGGGACGTATGCGAAACATCTGGAAGCCGTTTCAGTCGCTGTATTTCGCTGCCTTGATGATGCTGATCGGCTCGGGCCTGCTCAGTACCTATCTGGCCCTGCGCCTGGCGGCCGATCATGTCGACAGCCTGTGGGTCGGTGCGCTGATGGCGGCCAACTACTTCGGCCTGGCCGTGGGCGGCAAGGTTGGCCATCGGCTGATTGGCCGGGTTGGCCATATTCGCGCCTACACCACTTGTGCCGGCATCGTCTGCGCGGCGGTGCTTGGCCATGGCATGACCAACTGGCTTCCGGCCTGGGTGGGGCTGCGGATGATCGTCGGCCTGGGGATGATGTGCCAGTACATGGTCATCGAGAGCTGGCTCAACGAGCAGGCCGATGCCAAGCACCGCGGTGCGGTGTTCAGTGGCTACATGATCGCCTCTTACCTGGGGCTGGTGCTCGGCCAGCTGATCCTGGTGGTGCATCCCGAGTTGGGGCCTGAACTGTTGATGCTGGTCGCCATGTGCTTCGCGTTGTGCCTGGTGCCGGTGGCGATGACCCGGCGCATTCACCCGGCACCCTTGCGCCCTGCGCCGATGGAGCCCAAGTTCTTCATCAAGCGGGTGCCGCAGTCGTTGAGCACGGTGTTGGGGTCAGGGTTGATCGTTGGCTCGTTCTACGGTCTGGCGCCGCTGTATGCCACCAGCCAGGGGTTGTCGACCGAGCAGATCGGTCTGTTCATGGGTAGCTGCATCTTTGCCGGCCTGGTGGTGCAGTGGCCGCTGGGCTGGTTGTCTGATCGTTACGACCGGGCTGTGCTGATCCGCAGTGTAGCGGTGGGCCTGGCGCTGGCGGCGGCGCCGTTGGCCATTTTGCCGAGCGTGCCGCTGGAATTGCTGTTCGGTATTGGCTTTTTGATCTCGTTGTTGCAGTTCGGTCTTTACCCGCTGGCAGTTGCCTTTTCCAATGACCACGTGGAAAGCGAGCGGCGTGTTTCGCTGACGGCCATGCTGCTGGTCACCTACGGCGTGGGGGCGTGCATTGGGCCGCTGGCGGCGGGGGTGCTGATGAAGGTGCTGGGGCCGCAGATGCTCTATGCATTCTTCGTGTTCTTCGCTCTGGTGCTGGTGTGGCGGATTCGGCCGAAAGCCGTTACCGGATTGCACCAGGTTCAGGATGCGCCGTTGGGGCACGTGGCGATGCCGGCCGCTGGTTCGCCGTTGTCGGCGGCATTGGACCCACGGGTGGATGAGCAGACCGTGCAGGACGTGATGCAGGCGCCGGTGGCGGCGGAGGATACTGAGGTGGAGGTGAAGACTGAGCCTGTGGCTGAAGCTCCGGCGGGGGATGAGGTCAGTAAGTCGGTCTGAGCCTTGTGTGGTTCGGGCCGGCCTCTTCGCGGCTAAAGCCGCTCCCACTGGTTCTATGCAGGTTTCAAGGACTGCAGTGCCCCTGTGGGAGCGGCTTTAGCCGCGAAAACAAAAACGCCACCCAATGGGTGGCGTTCGCACATTCAGCCAACGATCAGTAATCGTCTTTATCGAACCGCCGCGCCTCACGCTGCAGCTGGTACACAAAGCTCTCGATCTTGCGCTGCGCCTGCCCATTGAGGTTATGGAAGCGCACGCCGGCAAAGGTGGTATTGATGCGTTCTTCATGGTGCAGGTGACGCAGCTCGACCATCGTGTCGACCAGCCCCAGCGGGTTACCGGCCTTGAAACGCTCGTACACCTGGCCCAGTTGCAGGCGGTCTTCGACATTGCCGTCGAAGCGCAGCTTGCAGCCGGTGGCGGAGATATCCAGCAGCTTGCCGCGCAGGGCGCCATTGCCCTTGAGGTGGGTGCCGTCGAGGATCACATCGACCAGCTGTGACAGCTTCAGCGCGGCGCGGAAGGCATTGCGGCGCTGGTGGTAGGTCATCTCTTCGGGCATGGCGCCGCGGTAGGAACGATGGCCGTCGACCTCGGTGACCTTCAGTTCATGGTTGCATTCCCAGGCGATGCGCACGCCATCATGGAAACCTTCGACGCGGAACGGTTCGCCGTTCTCGATGTACTTTTCGCCATCGCGCGGGATCATCTCGTCCAGCGCCAGGGTATTGCTGTCACGGTCCACGTGCACCACGTAGCTCTGGAACCGCTGGCTGCGCTCATGGAAAGTGATGATCAGAGGGTCGTGGCTGTCCTGCAGCTGGCGCAGGTTGGCCGCGATCTCCAAAGGCGTGTTCAGCACCTTCGGCGGTTGCGGGGCATCGGTCTCATTGAACACGGGTTATCAATCTCCAGGCAAAAACGGCACACGCAAGTAACGGCATTTTGCCAGTATGTTCCGTGCCTTGATAGAACTAATCACACTTGGCTGAGCGCCCGGGGCTTGGCCAGTGGTGAAGTGGCGCCACGGCTGTCGTAGAGCGACGGCGAATCGCCGCCCATGAGGATTCTGATCTGGTTGGCCGTGACGTGCTGCTGAACCTGGATGATCCGGCCATTGGTCTCGTTGACCTTCTGGCAGGCGTCCATCAACTGGGTCAGCGCATTGAGCTGCTGCATGATCACTTCACCATTGGGCGACTGCGCGGCCACCGCCTGTACCCCGGCACGGTCGGCGCTGAGGCCGAGGCTGGCGAGCAGGTTGTTGCGACGGATGCCTTGCTGCTCCAGCAGGACGATCAGCGACTGCTTGCGGGCCAGAATGCCCTCCAGCGGTGCCATGTCGCGGCCGTGCAGGGCGACTGCCTCCTGCTGCAGCAGGTCGAGCAGTTCCTGGGTCGGGGCGATGTCGTCTTCGATCAGTTGCAGCAATGTGATGTCGTGCATGGCTAACTCTTGGCTTTTCTAGCGTCCGTGAAGTCAGCGCGCCGAACGGTCAGCGCTGGGCTTCGAAATCGAGCAGTTTGCTGGCGACCCGGCCGGCATCGACCTGGTAGCTGCCATCGGCGATCGCCTGTTTCAACTGTGCCACGCGGGCATTGTCGACAACGGGCTGGTCGCGCAGCTTGTCGCTGATCTTCTGCAACTGCTGGGCCTCTTGGCTGAGGTGTACCGCTTCTCCGCTGGCGCTGGCGCTTTTCGGCGCTTCACCGGTTTCGCCGGGCTTGTCGGCGGTGCCGGGTGCGGCATTGCCGCGAACGCCGCCCGTAATGGACGGAGAGTTATTCAAACGACTGAAGTCGATGACCATGATCAGAAACCTCTGGGTATTTGGACGCTTACCTTGTTTTCGGCCAGCCCGAAAGAAACTTTAGGCACAAATGCTCACGCCTGTCGGCAAGCTCGCGAACCCGTGTTCTGACACAGTTTAGGAAAAGCGGTTCCACACTGCCAGCTGAATCTACATGGCCACCTCGACCTGTCCAGGGCCGGTAACCCGGGCCTTCACCACCCGTTGCGAATTGAGGTTGCGCACGCGGATCTGTTCGTTCTGGCCGCCTTTGCTCAAGGCCTCGCCGGGCATGCGCACGCTGAGGCTGCCGCTACGGGCAGTGATCACCACGTGGTCGCCCTTGCGCACCACTTCAGCCTGCTCCAGGTGTTGCGGAGTCAGTACCTGGTCGATCACGGTCGGGCGCAGCATCTTCATGCCCACGGCCTGATCAAGCTCGCTGAGAAAACCCTGGGTGAGGGTGCCGACATCGCGTTCGCGCAGGGCCACGTCATTTTCACCGACGATATCCTGGCGCCTGAGCGGGCGGGTCACCACCACCACGTCGCGGAACAGGCGCACGGTTGCCGGCACGAATATGGTCCACGGTGCGCTGCCATCGCAGCGTACCCGCACGGTGACTCGGCCCAGGGGTTGTGCCGGGCTTTCCAGCGAGGCGTCCAGCTGCTGGCTGCACAGGGGCATGCGCAGGCGCGGGTCCAGCGGGTTGACCTGAATCTCGTAGCGTCCCGGCGTCTGGGTGGTTGCCAGGTAATCCTCGACGGTGAATTCAAGAAACCCTTGGGTGACACCGATAAGCTGTTCAGGCAAGGTAACCGCGTCCGCCAGCGCACGCGCGCCGGGTGCCAGCAGGCAGAGCATGGCCAGCGAGCCGCTCAGCAGGCGCGTCAGTCGTCGGAAAATTGTCGTTTTCATGTGCATGGCGCTCAAAAAAGCAAAGCCCGTGCCGACTCGCTGTAGGAGTGGCTACGAAATGGCACAAAGAAGAAGGAGTCAGGCATGGCGGGGGTAATGGATTCAGTCAACCAGCGCACACAGCTGGTTGGGCAGAATCGCCTGGAATTGCTGCTGTTCCGCCTCAATGGCGCGCAGCTGTACGGCATCAACGTGTTCAAGGTTCGCGAGGTGTTGCAGTGCCCGGAGCTGACCGTGCTGCCCAAGTCCCACCCGGTGGTGCGCGGTGTGGCCAACATTCGCGGGGCAACCATCCCGATCCTCGACCTGTCGATGGCCACCGGGCTGCCCGGGTTGCAGGAAGATACACGCAATAGCTTCGTGATCATCACCGAGTACAACACCAAGACCCAGGGTTTTCTGGTGCATTCGGTCGAGCGCATCGTCAACATGAACTGGGAGGCGATCCATCCGCCACCCAAGGGCACTGGCCGTGACCACTACCTGACAGCGGTCACCCGGGTGGACGACCGAATGGTCGAGATCATCGACGTGGAGAAGGTACTGGCCGAGGTGGCGCCGTCGTCAGAGCAGGTGTCAGTTGGCGTGGTCGATGCCGAGACCCAGGACAAGGCCGTGCTGCTGCGGGTGCTGACCGTCGACGACTCGTCGGTGGCGCGCAAACAGGTCAGCCGCTGCCTGCAGACCGTTGGCGTGGACGTGGTGGCGCTCAACGACGGCCGTCAGGCCCTGGACTACCTGCGCAAGCTGGTGGACGAGGGCAAGAAGCCGGAAGAAGAGTTCCTGATGATGATTTCCGACATTGAAATGCCGGAAATGGACGGCTACACGCTGACGGCGGAGATCCGCAGCGATCCACGCATGCAAAAATTGCACATCTGCCTGCATACTTCGCTGTCCGGGGTATTTAACCAAGCGATGGTGAAGAAAGTCGGCGCCGATGACTTCCTGGCCAAGTTCAAGCCGGACGACCTGGCCCAGCGCGTGGTCGACCGGATCAAGGCAACGCATTGAAGCCGCCGGGGGCTCGCTCCCGGCACCAGTGATTGAAAAGAGGCCGCAGTAGTGTCTACGGGTAATTTGGATTTCGAACAGTTCCGGGTCTTCCTGGAGAAAGCCTGTGGCATCCTGCTGGGCGAGAATAAGCAGTACCTGGTGGCCAGCCGCCTGAACAAGCTGATGGAGCAGCAGGGCATCAAGAGCCTGGGCGAACTGGTGCAACGCATCCAGGCCCAGCCGCGTGGCGGCCTGCGCGAGCAGGTGGTGGATGCGATGACCACCAACGAAACCCTGTGGTTTCGCGACACCTACCCGTTCGAAGTGCTGAAGAACAAGGTCATCCCCGAGTTCATCAAGAACAATCCCGGCCAGCGCCTGCGCATGTGGTCGGCGGCCTGTTCGTCGGGGCAGGAGCCGTATTCCATTTCGATGGCCATCGACGAGTTCGAGCGCGGCAACCTGGGCCAGTTGAAGATGGGCGCGCAGATCGTCGCCACCGACTTGTCCGGTTCGATGCTGAACAACTGCAAGACCGGGGAGTACGACAGCCTGGCGATTGCCCGCGGTTTGTCCCAGGAGCGGCTGCAGCGCTACTTCGACACCAAAGGGCCAGGGCGTTGGGCGGTCAAGCCGGCGATTCGCAGCCGTGTTGAATTCCGCTCTTTCAACCTGCTCGATAGCTATGCGGCGTTGGGCAAGTTCGACATCGTGTTCTGCCGCAATGTGCTGATCTATTTCTCGGCGCAGGTGAAGAAGGACATTCTGCTGCGAATTCACAGCACCCTGAAGCCGGGTGGGTATCTGTTCCTGGGGGCCTCTGAGGCGCTGAATGGGTTGCCGGATCATTATCAGATGGTTCAGTGCAGTCCGGGGATCATCTACCAGGCCAAGTAAGGCTTTGTATAAAGGCCGGTATTGAAAGATGCCGGCCTTTTTTTTGCCTGTAATGTTGCCCAGTCACCGACGCTGCCGCTTACGGTGCTGTTCTTGACTCTTGGTCCATGTCCGCAGGCCAGGCGACTTCAGGGGCGAGACGTAATGCGACCTCACACCAGAGGACGTCGTTATGGTCTTTCGGTGGCCCAGGCGGGGGGAGTGCGGATGGGCCTTTTTGCATGTAGGTGCACACGTAGGCCCAGAGGTATTCGTCAGCGCACATTGTGCTGAGGCGGAAGCGGTCGATGACATTGTTAGTACCTGGCTCAATGATGGAGAGCATGACTCCCCATTTGAATATCACTCCGCCATTGAGTGCGCCGACTTGTGACCAGTGTTCGGCGCGTACTTGGGACCAGTCATAGCTTACAGGTACCACTTCCCATTTTTCGAAGGGGTTCCACCATCGATGTTGGAAGTTGTAGGCGTAGATTTTTTGGCGGGCACGGTTGAAACGGATGGGTTCGTCCCGTGGTGGTGAGATGTCGACACGGAGTGTAAAAAGCGTTATCCAAGCACTTATTAAGATCATAAGAGGGCCAATAATCATGAAGACACTATCGTTTTCGCGGTAAGCATCTAGAATCATTCCTGGAATGCTAAGTGTGAACAATGCACAAGGTAGTGTGAAAAGAGACATCAGTCCCCGTGCGGATGTGATTGGGCGCGATATCTCAAGATAAATATCGTCTTGGTGGTTTGGCGTCTTGTTTCCTAATGACGCTTCGATGGCTGGTGCGTCATAAGGAGTAGGAAGGTCTTGCTTCCATCCCGTGCACGGAGGATTTAGTAGTGGGCGCGTCATAAGATATCTCTCCAGGAGGCATTAATTTTGTCCTCAATTACCACAAGTTTCGCGATGGCTGAATGGTCATGCTTGTCGGGCCAATAGATGACTGTGAGTACAAGGGCGTTGATGTAGTGGTCGTCTTTCAAAGGGTGCGAGTTGTAGATTGTGAGCGCACCATTTTTGGTGTCGTGACTTACTTCAGGGCTTTTTAGGTTGGACTCCGCGAATGCTGAGGAAATCTCGCCTGTAGTGATAAGGTTCGCGGTTTGAGCGCTATCGCCAGAAAGGACTATTTGCTTGCCACTTGAGCCTGGTTCGAAAAGGCTGAGGCTCCACTGGTAATAAGAATTTTCGCTGCTAAAGCTGGGAAGGTATAGGTGGTAGTTAAGTACGAAGCGTGCGGGGATCGCAGTGCCGTCACTGATTATTGTTCCGCCAGTTTCTGAAGTAGGAATGTGGTGTGAGTTGTCGAATTTGATGTCTACTGAGGCGCTGGCGCTCACGCCGAGAACTGCTGCGTTGAGTGCACCGATCGCAGCATCCAGTTCGCCGGGCTCGCTCCATTGTCTGTAACGCTCCGGCAACCCCCACATATTGGCCGATGGCATCCTGCACCGGCTTGATCATCAGCAGCTTGCCTTCCTCACTGCCGCTGATGGCCTTGACGGCGTCGTAGACCTTGCCCAGGTCATCGCCGGACAGGGCCTTGGCCAGTTGCTGCAGCA
>NZ_JBIVYQ010000014.1:0-16984 GCF_044772285.1 Pseudomonas sp. NPDC090233
CTGATCCCATCCCGAACTCAGTAGTGAAACGATGCATCGCCGATGGTAGTGTGGGGTTTCCCCATGTGAGAGTAGGTCATCGTCAAGATTCATTTTGCAAAACCCCTATCTGCGTGAGCAGGTAGGGGTTTTGTCTTTAAGTAGAAACTACAGAGATTCGCGGGTACGTCCACAGGACGGGCCGGCACACAGAATTTCTTGACGACCATAGAGCATTGGAACCACCTGATCCCATCCCGAACTCAGCAGTGAAACGATGCATCGCCGATGGTAGTGTGGGGTTTCCCCATGTGAGAGTAGGTCATCGTCAAGATTCAAATCCAAGCCCCTGTCTGCGCTGCAGACAGGGGCTTTGTCTTTTCCGGCTGATCAGATCAGAACTGATAGCTGACCGTAGCGCTCACATTGCGCTCTTCACCCATGTAGCAGTAATTCAAGCTGGCGCACGAAGCGATGTAGGTTTCGTTGGTGAGGTTATTGGCGTTCAGGCGCACGTCCATACCCTTGAGCCCGACCTTGCCCAGGTCGTACCCGACCGAGGCGTCGAACAGCGTGTAAGAGGGCACCTTCATGCTGTTTTCCGCATCTACCCAGCTGTACCCCACGTAGCGCACGCCGCCGCCCAGTCGCAGGCCGTCGAGTGGCCCCTGGCGGAAGTTGTAATCGGCCCATATCGAGAACATCTGCTTGGGTGCTTGGGTGGGTGAATTGCCTTTGTTGTCGAGCTGACCAGACACCAGGCTTGGCATCGACTTGGAATACTCGATATCGGTAAAGGTGTAGCCACCCAGCAGCTTGAGGTTGTCGGTCACCTGCACGTGGGCTTCGAGCTCCAGGCCTTGCGAGCGCACCTCACCTACAGGGCGATAGAAGTCTTCGTTCGGCTGCTTTGATGCCAGGTTTTCTTGCTCGATGCGGAATACCGAGGCTGTGAACAGGTTGTCACTACCCGGTGGCTGGTACTTGATGCCAGCTTCCCACTGGGTGCCTTCGGTCGGCGCCAGAGGGCGGCCATCCTGATCGGAGACGGTATTGGGGTTGAACGATTCCGAGTAGCTGACATAGGGCGCTATACCGTTCTCGAACAGGTAGAGCACGCCGGCACGCGTGGTGAACTTGGTGCGGTCATCGCTAGCCTTTGTATCGCTGTCACGGTTCTCCTCGGACACCTTCACCCAATCCTGGCGAAGACCCAGCGAGAAGCGCCACTGATCCAGCTCGACCAGGTCCTGCAGGTACACCCCGGTCTGCTGCAAACGACGCTGGTAGCGGTTTTCACCCAGTACCTGAAGGTTGCCATTGCCGTACTGCGGGTTGCCGGCATCCAGCGGGTCGACGGTGCCGTAGCGCCATGCTACATCCGCCTTGCGCCGCTGATAGTCGGTGCCCAGCAGCAGCGTGTGCATGGCCGCACCCGTGAAGAATTCCGCCTGCAGCATGTTATCGATGATGTAGGAGTGCAGGCGCTCATCACCGCCGGTGTAGGCGCGGTTGAGGATATTGCTGTCGGCATCCGCCCAGCCTGCCGAGTAGACCTGATCCATCGACACGTCGGAATCCTGGTAACGGAAGTTCTGTCGTGCGGTAAAGACATCATTGAAGCGGTGTTCGAACTGGTAGCTGAACGACTGTTGCGTGCGCTCGTAGTTGTCGATGCCCGGCTCGCCTTCAAAGAAGTGATCGGACAAACGTTGGCCATTGCGTTTATGCAGCATGCCGTCAGCCGGGTTACCGCCGTGGTAGCCCCCATTGGGGTCGTGCTGCAGGTAGGCCTGCAGGGTCAGCGAGGTGTCCTCTGTGAAGTCGATGCTGATGGCCGGGGCGATGGCATAGCGTTCTTCCTTGTTATGGTCGAACTGGGTGTCGGAGGCATCAGCCAACCCGGTCAGACGATAGGCAATGCGCTTGTCGTCATCCAGCGGTCCGCTGAAGTCGAAACCCATGCCACGTTGCCCCTGGGTACCCACCGTGGCCTGTACCTGATGGTAGGCCTCGAACAGCGGCTTCTTGGTGGTCAGAGCCACCAGGCCACCGGGCGAGCTACGGCCGTAGAGCACCGAGGAGGGGCCTTTGAGGATGTCGATACGCTCAATGAAATACGGGTCCACCTGCATGGTGCTGTAGGTGCCGTTATCGCCCATCGACTTGAGGCCATCGACGTAGATGTTATCCACAGAGCCATCGTTGAAACCGCGCATGGCCACGTAGTCATAGCGATGCGTTGCGCCGTAGGGGTTGGTCAGCACACCAGGGGTATAGCGCATAGCTTGAGCGACGGTCTGCGACCCCTGGTCGTCGATCTGCTGGCGTGTCACCACCGATACCGATTGCGAGGTTTCTACGAGCGGCATGCTGGTCTTGGTCGCGACCTGGCTGTGGGTGGCGTTGTACCCCTCCATGCTGCCCAGCGCGTTGCCCAGGGTAAAGCTGCGCACATCGGTATCGGGTAGCGACAGCGCCTCTTCTACGGGGCGTGCGCGAAGGACATAGCTGCGACCGTCCTGGCTGACGGCTTCAAGGCCTGTGCCATTGAGCAACTGGCGCAGCGCCTGATCAGTCGAATACTGTCCCTGAAGGCCGCTGGAGTTCAGCTCGCCGGTCAGCTGAGGGGTACTGGTCAAGGTGATGCCGGCCTGGCGGGCGAACTGGTTGAGCACGTCGTTCAAAGGGCCAGGTGCAAGCGCGTATTGCTGGCTTACCGGGGCAGGTGTTGCGGCGAGCGCCAGCGCAGGCGCACCCGCCATTCCCAAAGCCGTACCGAACAGCGCGGCACGTACCGCCTTGCCTAGTCTGGCTGAATCCAAGACAGGTCGAAAATCATTCTCGCCAGTGGCGTGCACTCTAGATGTAACGATGGGCATATCGAAGTCCGTCGGGTGTTGAAGGGCAGAAGGGGTGCTTACTGTCCTAGCCGGACGTGTTACCAATACCCGCCAGAAATTTCTCAGGAAGGTCGAATCAGGCCACAGGTTCCAGCCGTATCCACCAACGTGTATGTTTGCAAAGTCGTACAGGCAGCGTCTGCGGTAGCAGTTGCAGTAGTCGATATGGGTCGTCCAGGCGATACACCCCTGACAGCCGAAGGTCGGCGACCTCTTCAGTGCAGCCCAGGTAACCATGCCGGTACCGGCTCACCTGCGCGAGAAAGTCTGCCAAGCGCATGTCGCGGGTGACGATCAGCCCCTCCGCCCAGGCTGCGGCGTCCATGTCCACCTGCTCCAGGCGTTGCGCGCCGAAAGCATCCACCCGCCAGTCCTGCTCGCTGCCAATCCACTGCAGCTCACCGGTGCCTGGCAGGTGCAATGCGACCTTGCCCTGGCCGACGCTCACCCTCGTGCAATCGAAATCCTGGCGTACGACAAAGCGTCCTTCAAAGCCTTCAAGCAGTGCGTCACGCGTCTGTACCAGCAACGGGCGACCTTGATACGGCGTTTCGCTACAGGTCAGCATCAGTTCGCCGTGCTTGAGGCGGATCATGCGCTGCTGCTCAGTGAAGGCCAGGTCCACAGCGCTACGCGTGTTGAGTTGCAGCAAAGAGCCATCGGGCAAGCGCACGCTGCGACGCTCGCCGGTCACGGTGGCAAAGTCCGAGGTCCAGGTACCGACGCTGTCCAGGTCCTTGGCCAGCCAGCTCGCTGTGCCCACCAAGGCAACGCCACTCAGCAACTTGAGCGCCTGGCGCCGGTGCAGGCGCCGCTGGCTGGTCTCCAACGTCTGCAGGGCAACGCCGGCCCCGGGAATCGCGCGCAAGTCGAGATCCTGATGCAGGCTGATCACGCGTTGCCAGGCCAGCTCATGTTCCTGCTCGGCCTTGCGCCAGCGTTCGCATTGCTGCGACAACGCCGGATCGTTGCCACTTTCACGCAGGCTGAGCATCCAGTGTATGGCCTGTTTCACGGCCTTGGAGGAGGGCGCCACTTCAGCACTCGTCCTCGAAGCGCAACAGGTAACAGTGGTAGAGCGCATCGGCGATATAGCGCTCCACCGAGCGCAGCGAGATGCCCATCTGCTCGGCAATGGCCTTATGGCTCAACCCCTCGCACTGGGCCAGCAGGAATGCCCGGCGGACTTTGGGTTTGAGCCCGTCAAGCATGCGCGCGATGCGCTCAAGCAGCTCCATCAACAGCTCGCGGGTTTCGGCCGAGGGCGCCTGCGCTTCAGGCACGTGGGCCAAAGCTTCGAGGTATGCACGTTGCAGTTCTTCACGCCGCCAGTGGTCGATCACCAGGCCGCGGGCGATCGTGCGCAGAAAGGCCCGTGGTGTGTTTAGCGGCGGCTGTTCAGGACGTTGCAGCAGGCGCACGAACGTGTCCTGGGCCAGGTCCGCGGCATCGGCCGCATTGCCCAACTTGCTGCGCAGCCATCTGTTCAGCCAGTTGTGATGGTCACTGTAGAGCGAGTGCACGGAGTCATTGGAAGGCATGACGCGCCATTGGCATAAATGATAATTAGTCTCATTGTTTGCCAGGGCGGGCGGCGATTGCAACTGTCATTTGCACTCAGTGCGGTTACGGAGCCGATTGCTTGTCCAGGTAGTTCCTGATGACACGAGCGCCATTGTTCAGATGCTGCTCCAGTATTCTTACGGCTTCATCCACCAGCTTGTCGCTTGCCGCGTCCGCCAATGCGTTGTGATCGTCCTGGGTCAGTTTGCCCAGCCCCATCGACGACAGATGAAAGCGCAGGAATCGCTCTTCCTCGTTCAGCTCGTTCTCGATCAGGCGCAGCAGTTTCTGATTTGGCGCCTTGCCATACAGGGCCATGTGAAATAGTCGGTTGAGGCGGCCGATTTCGGCATGACGGGTTTCGTTTTCCAGCTGCTGGATATAGCCGCGGGCACGGGTGATATCGTCGGCATCGAGCAGCGGAATGGATTGGCGCAGCGCCTCGGATTCAAGCAAAACGCGCAATGCGTAGGTATCGACCGCGTCTTCGCCGATCAACGGCGCCACCACAGCGCCTTTGTGCATCTCCACCTTCAGCAGCGACTGCGCTTCGAGCTGGCGCAGCGCCTCGCGCACAGGCATGCGGCTGACGCCATACAAGGTGGCGAGTTCCTGTTGACGCACGGCAGTGCCCGGCGGCAGGCGGCCATCGAGGATAGCGCTGCGCAGACGCTCTTCGATCACGGCACGGGCCAGGTGTGCTGGCAGTTGTTCACTGGCCAACACATTGCTCAGTTTGATTTTCTCGCCCACGCGAAGTCTGCCTCGACGACTAAAGTTGGATCCAATGACACTAGTAACAGGCAAGTGGGCTTGTCAAACCCGCGTACGCAAAGGGGCGTACGAATGAAGTGCACGGGATATGGTGGATGAACTCACTGGCCAAAGGAAGCGCCATATACCAAGCGCTAACAAGAAAGTTATAGCTGACAGGTTATTGGCCGCCATGATTGCAGGGTGCCATTGTTTTTTGATCTGGCAGGCCGCACCATCGCTGCTTTCGATTGGTCTGAACAGGTCTTCGCAGTGGCGATACCCTGGGTACTCAAAACCGCTGTGCGCCGTATTGGCCTCGCTGTACTGCTGGGTAGCTTGCTGCTGGGCGGCCTGCACGCGGACTGGGATTTCTCCGCAATCAGCCGCAAGTCACAGGCCCTGTACGGCCCGCTTGGTGCGGGGAAGGGGCGCATCGATGCCTGGCAGAACCTGATGGCCACGCAGAGTCAAGGTACCGAGCTACAGCGGCTGCAAGTGGTCAACTTGTTCTTCAACCAGCAGCTGCGCTATGTCGAAGACATAGACCTGTGGCGCGAAGTCGACTACTGGGCCACGCCCATCCAGGCCTTGATCAAGGGCGCCGGCGATTGCGAGGACTACGCCATCGCCAAGTACTTCAGCCTGCGGCGCATGGGCATTGCCAGTGAAAAGTTGCGCATCACCTACGTCAAGGCCTTGCGCCAGAACCGCGCGCACATGGTGCTGACCTATTATTCAAGCCCACAGGCCCAGCCGCTGGTGCTCGACAGCCTGATGGACGCGATCAAACCGGCCAGCCAGCGTACCGATCTGCTGCCGGTCTATGCCTTCAACGGTGAAGGGCTGTGGCTGACGGGCGCCGCGGGCAACAAGAAGGTTGGCGATACCAAGCGCCTGTCACGCTGGCAGGACGTGTTGAAGAAAATGCAGGCCGAAGGGTTCCCGGCCGAACCGGTTTACTGAAGGAGCACAGATGTCACTGTTCAAACAATTGCTGTTGGCCATTTGCCTGTTCCTGGTGGTCGCGTTCAGCGGCAGCTTCATGGTCAGCCTGGAGAGCTCGCGCAGCCAATACGTCAACCAGCTGCGCTCGCATGCCCAGGACGCGGCCACGGCGCTGGCGTTGTCGCTGACACCGAACATCGACGACCCGGCCATGGTCGAGCTCATGGTCAGTTCGATCTTTGACAGTGGCTATTACGCCAGCATCAAGGTCGTCGACCTGGGCTCCAATGCGGTGTTGGTTGAGCGCCACGCCGAGCCCGACCCGGGCGGTGTTCCGGCCTGGTTCATCCACCTGATCGGGCTGGAGGCCGCCGGTGGCGATGCCATCGTCAGCCGTGGCTGGCAGCAGGCGGCGCGGGTCGAGGTGATCAGCCACCCGATGTTCGCCATCGCCAAGCTCTGGCAGAGCGCCCTGGGCAGCCTGGGCTGGTTGCTGCTGTGCGGTGCGGCGAGCGCGGTGCTCGGGGCCTTGCTGCTGCGTCGCCAGTTGCGTCCGCTGGACTACATGGTCGAGCAGTCCCACGCCATCGCGCGTCGCGAATTCCTCAGCCTGCCTGAATTGCCGCGCACGCCGGAACTGCGCCGCGTGGTACAGGCAATGAACCAGATGGTCGAGAAGTTGAAGGCACTGTTTACCGAGCAGGCCGAGCGCAGCGAACGGCTGCGGACCGAGTCGTATCAGGACAGCCTGACCGGATTGTCCAACCGCCGTTACTTCGAGATGCAGCTCAACAACCGGGTCAGCAACCTGGAAGATGCCCGTGCCGGTTACCTGCTGTTGCTGCGGGTGCAGGACCTGGCAGGGCTAAACGCGCGCCTTGGCGGTCAGCGTACCGACCAGTTGCTGCAGGCCGTCGGCGAACAACTGCGGCGGACTTGTGCCCGCTTCCCGGAAACCAAAGACTTGATTTCCCGCAGCCGTGGCGGCGAATTCGCTGTGCTGGCGCCGGGCATGGTGCATGAAGAAGCCGTGCAGCTGGCCCAGGCACTGGAGGCGACGTTGCAGAGCCTGCACGAGACGGGGGCCACCGACGTCGACCCGGTGGCCTGTATCGGCCTTGCCCCTTTCAGCCCCGGCGACGCGCCCCAGGCGCTGCTCAAACTCGCCGATGAGGCGCTGGCCCGCGCCGAGAATCAACCCACGCCAGGCTGGGTTTGCCTGGAGCAAGGTGCAGCGGCGGTCGCTGGAGACAGCCATCATGACTGGCATACGAGACTTGATCAGGCCTTCGTCAAAGGCCAGTTCGAACTGTTCTTCCAGCCGGTGGTGGATTGCCATGATGCGCAGCGGGTGTTGCATCACAAGGTCATCTCGCGGCTGCACGATGCCCAGGGCGAGGCAGTGCCGGCGGGTCGCTTCCTGCCATGGCTGGAGCGCTTTGGCTGGATGCCTCGGCTGGATGTGCTGGTGTTGGAGAAAGTGCTGGCGCATCTGCGTCGTCACGACCAGGTGCTGGCGCTGAACCTGTCCGCCGCAACCCTGGCCGACCCCAAGGCTCTGCAGCGCGTCTATGAGCTGCTTGGACAGAACACCGCGTTGGGTCCGCGTCTGATCTTCGAGATCGGCGAGGAGCAAGTACCAGAACAGGCGATCCTTGAGCAACTGACCCGGCGCCTGCACGGGCTGGGTTTCGGGCTGGCGCTGCAGCGTTTTGGCGGGCGTTTCAGCATGATCGGCAACCTGGCTCACCTTGGCCTGGCGTACCTGAAGATCGATGGCAGCTACATCCGCAACATCGACAACGAACAGCACAAGCGCCTGTTTATCGAAGCGATTCAGCGCGCCGCACACAGCATCGACCTGCCGTTGATTGCAGAGCGCGTGGAAACCCAAGGGGAGCGGCAAGTGCTGCTGGAAATGGGCGTGGAAGGCATTCAGGGCCAGCTGGTGGGTGAACCTGCGCCGTGGCGCTGAACGCGATGCATATCCTCTGTGGGAGCGGCTTTAGCCGCGAAGCAGGCGACGCGGTGGATGGCACCGGCTTGGCCGGTGTTCGCGGCTGAAGCCGCTCCCACCGGTCTACTGAAACATTGAACTCAGCGTTCGCGCAGGGCCTCGGAGCGGGCCTTCATGATCGGCTTGAGCAGGTAGCTCATGATGGTCTTCTTGCCGGTCATGATGTCCACCGTGGCCACCATCCCCGGGATGATCAGCAGCGGTTTCTCGTCGGTGCCCAGGTGGCTTTTGTCGGTACGCAGCTTGATCAGGTAATAGGTGGTCTTCTTGTCTTCGTCGGTGATGGTGTCGGCACCGATCTGCTCCAGCTTGGCCTTCAGGCCGCCATAGATGGTGTAGTCATAGGCGGTGAACTTGACCGTGGCTTCCTGCCCCGGATGCAGGAAGGCGATGTCCTTGGGCAGGATCTTGGCCTCGACCACCAGCGAGTCGTCCAGCGGTACGATTTCGATGATGTCGCTGCCCGGTTGGATCACGCCACCCACAGTGTTGACCAGCAGCTGCTTGACGATGCCGCGCACCGGTGAGGTGACCATGGTCCGGTTGACCCGGTCATCCAGCGCCTTGCCCGTGGCGGTCGCCTTGTTCAGTTCGGTACGCGCTTCGTTGAGCTGGGTCAGCGCCTCGCTGCGGAATTTGCCGCGGGTTTCTTCGATCTTGCTCTGCACTTCCTTGATGGCCGCTTCGGCACGAGGAATGGCCAGCGCGGTGGAGTCCATCTGGCCACGGTTCTCCACTTCGGCGCGGCGCAGGCGCAGCACTTCCACCTGGGAAATCGCGCCCTGTGCCACCAACGGCTCGGACATGGCGATTTCCTGGCGCAGCAGCTGCAGGCTGTTGGCGTACTGCGCACGCTTGGAGGTGAACTCACGAAGCTCTTGCTGCTTTTGCACCAGTTGCTGCTCCAGGCCGCTGATCTCGTCCTGCAACTGCTGGCGCCGGCTCTGATACAGCGACTGCTCGCTGGCGGCCTGGTTCGGCGCGGCCTTGCGAAGTTCTTCGTCAATCTGCAGCGGCTTGTCATCCACTTCGGCGCTCAGGCGCTGCACGCGAAGGGCCATGGCCAGGCGATCTGCCTCGGTCTCGCCGACATTGGAGGCGAAGCGCGTTTCATCCAGACGCAGCAGCGGCTGACCGACCTCGACGATTTCCCCTTCCTTGGCATAGATCTGGGCGACGATGCCGCCTTCCAGGTTCTGGATTTTCTGCACCTTGGAGGATGGGATGGCCTTGCCTTCGCCGCGGGTGACCTCGTCGATGGGCGCCACGCTGGCCCAGATGATCATCACCAGGAAGAACGCGATGATGCCCCAGATGGTCAGGCGCACGATGCGCGGTGCGTCTTCGATCAGCGCCTTGTTGACCTCAGGCAGCGGCTGTCCGGCCAGCGACTCGGAGCCCTTGAAGTAGCGGCGCAGATTGTCCTTGAAACGCCCCATATCCAGCTTATGCAACACTGATCTGCCCCTTCTTCAGCGCTTCCATGACGGCGGCTTTCGGGCCATCCGCGACAATCTGTCCACGGTCGATGACGATCAACCGGTCCACCAGCGACAGCAGCGACGCCCGGTGCGTCACCAGCAACACAGTCTTGCCTTCGATCACCGCGCTCAGGCGTTGCTTGAGGCGCTCTTCGCCGGTGTTGTCCATGGCACTGGTAGGCTCGTCGAGCAGCAGGATCTGCGGATTGAGCAGCAGTGCGCGGGCCAGGGCGACGTTCTGTCGCTGGCCGCCAGAGAGGTTCTGGCCGCGCTCGCCGACCTGCAGCTCATAGCCATCGGGGTGCAGGCGGGCGAATTCATGCACGCCGGCCAGCTCGGCGGCCTGCAGGATCAGCTCGTCCTCGATGTAGCGCGCGCCACTGACCAGGTTGTCGCGCAGGGTGCCAGCCATCAGCTGGATGTCCTGAGGCACATAGCCGATGTTGTGGCGCAGTTCGCTGACGTCGATCTGGCGGATGTCCACGCCATCGACCAGCAAGGAGCCGTTGTCCGGTTCGTACAGGCCGACGATGAGTTTGGCCAGCGAGCTCTTGCCCGAGCCACTGCGGCCGATGATGCCGACCTTTTCGCCCGGGCGGATGTTCAGGTTGATGCCCTTGAGCGCCTGGTTCTGCTGGTTCGGGTAGGTGAACTCGACACCACGGAACTCGATCGCCCCCTGCAGCACCTGGCGGCTGAGCGGGCGCTCCTCGAAGTTGCGCTCCTGCGGCAGTTCCATCATCTGGTCGGTGGCGACCATGGTCACCTTGGCTTGTTGATAGCGGGCCAGCAGCCCGTTCAGCGAGCCCAGCGGGCCGAGGGCGCGACCGCTGAGCATGTAGCAAGCCACCAGGCCGCCCATGCTCAGGTTGCCGTCGATGATCAGGTACACGCCGACACAGATCATCGCCACGCCCGCCAGTTGCTGGATCAGCAGGGTGATGTTCATGGCCAGGCTCGACAGCACCTTGACCCGCAGCTCCAGACGGCTGAGGGTGCCGAGGGTCTGCTCCCACATGTACTGGCGCTCGCTTTCGGCGTTGTTGACCTTCACCCCGTCCAGCCCGGCCAGGGTCTCGATCAGGCTCGATTGACGCTCAGAGGCCAGCGCCATGGTGCGTTCCATGGTCGACATCAAGGGCTTCTGCAAGGCATAGCCGATACCCAGGGCCAGCGGGAAGGCGAGGATCGGAATCCACACCAGGTGCCCGCCGATAATGGCGATAACCAGCAAAATCAGCAGGGTGAACGGCAGGTCGATCAGGGTGGTCAGCGTGAGCGAGGCGAGGAAGTCGCGCAGGCCCTGGAACTCATGGATGTTCTGGGCAAAGCTGCCGACCCGTGCCGGGCGGTACTTCATCGACATGCCGACGATCCGCTCGAACAGCGTTGCCGAAATGATCAGGTCGGTCTTTTTGCCAGCAAGGTCCAGGCATAGCCCGCGCAGGCCTTTGAGGATCAGGTCGAACACGTAGGCGAAGCCGATACCGGCTGCCAGCACCCACAGCGTCGAGGTGGCTTGGTTGGGTACCACGCGGTCGTAGACGTTCATCACGAACAGCGGCGCGGCCAAGGCAATCAGGTTGATCACCAGGCTGGCGGCGATGGCATCGATGTACAGCCACTTGCTGCGCAACAGCGTATCGCGGAACCAGGATTTCGCCCTCGGGATGAGGTTGCCGTGGTTGACGTCGAATTTGTGCTGCGGCTGGGCGAAAAACACTTTGCCGCTGTAGTCATCCTGCAGCGCCTCGCGGCTGATCAACACTTCACCGCCGTCGCTTTCGCTGAGCAACAGACGTGCAGTGTCGTCGTTCTCCCAGCCCACCAGGATGGCGCTGCGGCCGTCCTTGAGCAGCAGCATGGCTGGCATGGCGATGCGCGGAATTTGCTCCAGCTTGCGCTGCAGCAGGCGCCCCTGCAGGCCCGCCCGTGCAGCTGCACGTGGCAGCAGCTCAGCGTTCAGACGCTGCGCGGGCAGCGGCAGGCCGGTAGTCAGCATGGCCCGGCTGGCGGGCTTCTGGTGCAGGACACACAGGGTCAGCAGACTGTCCAGCAAGGGATCGTCGTGCTGACTGCGTGGATCGTGGCTGAGTTGGACTCGACTGACTTCGGATTCCACGCGGCGCTCTCTTCATCCTTGCGGGTAGATGGATCGGGTGCGCCTCAGTTCAGGCCTGGCAGGTTCACCCGTGGTTTCAGATCATTCTGCACAACGGTGGCCATCGGCGCTACGACACCCTGGCTCTTGAGCAGTTGACCAATGGTCGCCTTGATTCGGTACTGAGTAAACAATTGTATGTTCTTCACTTCTACCAGACGACGCTGGGCGGTGAAGGTTTCATTTTCGCTGTCGAGCAGGTCGAGCAGGGTACGTTCACCCAGGCTGAACTGCTGCTGGTAGGCGCTGCGCACCCGGTTGCTGTGATCGACGTACTGCTGGGCGATCGGCACCTGCAGGTTGGCATTCTCTTGCGCATTCCAGGCCAGGCCCAACTCTTCGTTGAGCTGGCGCAGGGCATTGTTGCGGATATCCAGCGCCTGGTTGGCCAGGTACGACTTGGCTTCCAGGTCGGCCTTGTTGCTGCCACCGGCATACAGGTTGAAGTTCATGCGCAGCATGGCCTGCCACTCGTTGTTGTGGCCGACGGTGCCGTCTAGGTTGTTATCGGCCGTTCGTCCGAGTTCTGCATCGAAGCGAGGATAGAAAGTGGACTTCGCGGCGTCGTACTGCTTCTCTGCGGCGGCGATATCCGACTCGGCCGAGCGCAGCACCGGGCTGCTTTCTATCATCTGGGCGCGTGCCTCTTCCAGCGTGGCCGGCAGCAGATCGATGAAAGGTGCGGGGGCACTCAGCTCGTCGGGCATCTGCCCTACCACGCTGAGGTAATTGGTGTTGGCGTCAGCCAGATTGGTCTGCTCGGTGATCAGGTTGTTACGGGCCTGGGCCAGTCGCGCTTCGGCCTGATCGAGGTCGGCCAGGCGGCCGACGCCGCGGTTGGTGCGCAGGGTGATCTGATCGAGAATGCGTTCGTGATTGCGCAGGTTTTCCTGAGCCAGGCGCACCATCTCGCGGCGCGTGAGGACATCCAGATAGACCTGAGCCACATCGAGCGCCGTGCGCTCGGAGGTGCCCATCAACGAGTAGGCGCGCGCATTGGCGGTGGCTTGTTGACGGCCGACCTCACTGGAGGTGGCAAAACCGTCAAAAACCATCTGGCGGAGTCGGATTGCTGACTCACCACGGTTGAGGCTCTCCCAGCGGTTACCGGTACTCGGACTGTCGGTGCCTTCGCGGCCATAGCCAGCGGTCACATCGACCCGCGGCAAATAGCCGCCCTTGGCAGCCCGCAGTTGATAGTCCGCAGCGACCCGAGCATTCACGCCGGCCTGAATCTCCGGGTGCACCTCAAGGGCTTTCTGCATGGCTTCGGGCAAGGTTTGTGCTTGTACGAAAGAGGCGGCAAAGGCGAGTGGAAGAGCGGTAAACAGTGACGCACGCATTTTTTTACTGATCCCCGAGGGCGCTGTTGTCCTGAAGCACGGTCGAAACGGTTCAGGTCTGAAAAATGACAACCTGACTTGACCGATGAGCAGACTTCCGAAGGGGCACTGGTATTAGTACTAAAGGAAGGGATGGCAAACGTTCAAATATCAATGTGACATTACCAAGCCGATTGTTTAGGATGGCGATCATAAGGTCAATAGTTTGGCATAAAGTTAATTGCCAACAGTTATAGACGGAATTTTGACGTCAAATACGTCGAACATATTACTGACACAATTCCGCCTGCAGCGGCCCACTCACGCCGCGCGGAGCATGGAACACGATCACATCGGGTAACCCGGAGAGTCTAATGAGCAGCGTTGTAGCCATCGTAAAAAGCATTGTTGGCCAAGTCATCGCAGTATCCCCAGAAGGCATCCGGCGCGTATTGATCGAAGGCGATCGCCTGCTGGCCGGTGAAGAAGTCCTCACCGGCCCGGGCGGCGCCGTTACCCTTGAGCTGGCCGATGGCCGCCTGCTCGACCTGGGCCGTGACACCCAATGGAGCGCCGACGCGCCCGACAGCAGCACCGACCTGAGTCAGGCGACTGCACAAGCCGCGCCGTCGGTGGAAGAACTGCAGCAGGCGATCGCGTCGGGCGTAGACCCGACTACCGAGCTGGAAGCGCCGGCAGCTGGCGCCTCGGCCGGTGGCGGCGGTGCTGCGGGTGGTGGCCACAGCTTCGTGTTGCTCGACGCAACGGCGGGTAGCGTGGACCCGACCATCGGCTTCCCGACCGAGGGCCTGGGCTTCGCCGCCGAACTGAACAACGAAGAGCTCGGTGGGCTGGATACGGACACCAGCAACACGACGACAACGACAGCGGTCGCCACCGGGCTGACCCTCAGCGCCACCCCTTCCATTTCCGAAGCGGGTGGCGTAATCGTCTATACCGCGACGGTTGGCCAGGCGCCGACTACGAACCTGACCGTTACGCTGTCGAATGGCGCTGTGATCGTCATCCCTGCGGGTCAGACCAGTGGCAGCGTCAACGTCACCATTCCGGCGAACGATACGCCCTACATCGATGCAGGCCAGATCTCCACTACGGTGACCGGTACCACGGGCGGCAACGGCATTATCGTGACCGTACCGCAAACACCGGCGGTGACTCAGGTTACCGATACCGTCGACACTACTTCTGCGACCCTCACCGCGTCCCCCAGCGTGACCGAAGGTGGCGTGATCACCTACACCGTTACCCTGAGCAATCCAGCGCAGACGCCGGTGACCGTGACCTTGTCGAATGGCCAGACCGTTACCGTCGAAGCCGGTCAGACCACTGGCAGCGTTAACTTCCAGACGCCGGCCAATGATGTCTACAACAATGGTTCCACGGTCAGCACGACCATCACGACTGCCACTGGCGGCAACTTCGAGCAGCTGACGCCGAACCCGGCGCCTGCCCAGACCGTCATTTCGGACTCGGTCGATACCACTACCGCGACGCTCACTGCCTCGCCTAGCGTGACCGAAGGCGGCGTGATCACCTACACCGTGACCCTGAGCAATCCAGCGCAGACGCCGGTGACCGTGACCTTGTCGAATGGCCAGACCGTTACCGTTGAAGCGGGCCAGACGACTGGCAGCGTTAATTTCCAGACGCCTGCCAACGATGTCTACAACAATGGTTCCACGGTCAGCACGACCATCACGACTGCCACGGGTGGCAATTTCGAGCAGCTGACGCCGAACCCGGCGCCTGCCCAGACCGTCATTTCGGACTCGGTCGATACCACTACCGCGACCCTCACTGCCTCGCCTAGCGTGACCGAAGGCGGCGTGATCACCTACACCGTGACCCTGAGCAATCCAGCGCAGACGCCGGTGACCGTGACCCTGTCGAATGGCCAGACCGTTACCGTTGAAGCGGGCCAGACCACTGGCAGCGTTAACTTCCAGACGCCGGCTAATGATGTCTACAACAATGGTTCCACGGTCAGCACGACCATCACGACTGCCACTGGCGGCAACTTCGAGCAGCTGACGCCGAACCCGGCGCCTGCCCAGACCGTCATATCGGACTCGGTCGATACCACTACCGCGACCCTCACTGCCTCGCCTAGCGTGACCGAAGGCGGCGTGATCACCTACACCGTGACCCTGAGCAATCCAGCGCAGACGCCGGTGACCGTGACCTTGTCGAATGGCCAAACCGTTACCGTCGAAGCGGGCCAAACGACTGGCAGCGTTAACTTCCAGACGCCTGCTAATGATGTCTACAACAATGGTTCCACGGTCAGTACCACCATCACGGGTACCACGGGCGGGAATTTTGAGCAGCTGTCGATCAACCCGTCGGAAGCAGTAACGGTTATTAGCGACAGCATCGACACATCCACCGTGACCCTGACTGCCAATGGTTCGGTCGTCGAAGGTGGCGTCGTCACCTACACCGCGTCCGTCAGTGCGCCAGTCACCGGTTCGCCGCTGGTAGTGACCCTGGCCAATGGTCAGAGCATCACCATCGGTGTCGGCCAATCCACCGGCACTGTCGAGTTCACCGCGCCGAACAACGTCTACAACACCAATGCGCCACTGACCAACAGCATCACCAAGGTCGAGGGTGGTAACTACGAGAAGCTGGAAACCGCTGGCACCCCGACCACCACGGTTACCGACAGCCCAGCGACCCAGGCCACTACTGACCTGGTGCTGACGGCGACTGGCGATGTGGCCGAAGGCGGTCAGATCGTCTACACCGCCACGCTGAGCAACCCGGCTGGCACGGCGATGACCGTGACCTTGAGCAATGGCGCGACCATCGAGATCGCGGCTGGCAAGACCACCGGCACTGTCACTGTCCCCGCACCAACCGATGACGTCTACAAAGACGCCGGTCAGGTCAAAGTCACCGTTACCGACACCACCGGTGGCGACTTCGAGAAGCTGGCCGTCAACCCAGCCGAAGCCGTGACCAACGTCAGCGACACCATCGACACGTCGACCGTGACCCTGACCGCCAATGGTTCGGTCGTGGAAGGTGGCGTGGTCACCTACACCGCCTCCGTCAGCGCTCCTGTGACCGGTTCGCCGCTGGTGATCACCCTGGCCAATGGTCAGAGCATCACCATCGGTGTCGGCCAATCCACCGGCACGGTCGAGTTCACTGCGCCGAACAACGTCTACAACACCAACGCGCCGCTGACCAACAGCATTACCAAGGTCGAAGGTGGTAACTACGAGAACCTGGAAACCGCCGGTACGCCGACCACCACGGTGACCGATAGCCCAGCCACCCAGGCCACTACTGACCTGGTGCTGAGCGCGACTGGCGACGTCGCAGAGGGCGGTCAGATCGTCTACACCGCCACGCTGAGCAACCCGGCTGGCACGGCGATGACCGTGACCTTGAGCAATGGCGCGACCATCGAGATTGCTGCAGGCAAGACTACCGGCACTGTGACCGTTCCGGCGCCAACCGATGATGTCTACAAGGACGCCGGTCAGGTCAAAGTCACCGTTACCGACACCACCGGTGGTGATTTCGAAAACTTGGCGGTCAATCCAGCCGAAGCGATCACCAACGTCAGCGACACGATCGACACATCGACCGTGACCCTGACCGCCAATGGTTCGGTCGTGGAAGGTGGTGTGGTCACCTACACCGCTTCGGTTAGCGCTCCAGTCACCGGCTCGCCGCTGGTGATCACCCTGGCCAACGGTCAGAGCATCACCATCGGCGTGGGCCAGTCCGCCGGCACGGTCGAGTTCACCGCCCCGAACAACGTCTACAACACCAACGCCCCGCTGACCAACAGCATCACCAAGGTCGAGGGTGGTAACTACGAG
>NZ_JBIVYQ010000015.1:0-15627 GCF_044772285.1 Pseudomonas sp. NPDC090233
GAGCAGACGCGAGTCAGAGCTGCGGTCAGAGTGGTCTTACCGTGGTCAACGTGGCCGATAGTGCCGACGTTAACGTGGGGAAGGGAACGATCAAATTTTTCTTTAGCCACGACAGTGAACCTCTTGCCTAAAGGGGATTAGCCTTGTTTTTTAACGAGTGCTTCGACGATGTTCGACGGAGCTTCGGCGTATTTGGAGAATTCCATGGAGTAGCTTGCGCGACCCTGAGACATGGAACGAACGTCGGTCGCGTAACCGAACATCTCTCCGAGCGGAACTTCAGCACGGACGACGCGGCCGGAGACCGACTCATCCATACCCTGGACCAGACCACGACGACGGTTCAGGTCACCCATCACGTCACCCAGGTAGTCTTCCGGGGTTACAACTTCGACCTTCATGATCGGCTCGAGGACCACGCCGCCGCCTTTAGTGGCCAGCTGCTTGGTTGCCATCGAAGCAGCGATCTTGAACGCCATTTCGTTGGAGTCGACGTCGTGGTACGAACCGTCGAATACCGTGGCCTTCAGGCCGATCAGAGGATAGCCGGCAACGACGCCGTTCTTCATCTGCTCTTCGATACCCTTCTGGATCGGCGCGATGAATTCCTTAGGAATTACACCACCAACGACTTCGTTGGAGAACACCAGACCTTCGGTGATGTTGCCCTTCTCGTCGACTTCTGGCTCCGAGAAACGGATCCAGCAGTGACCGAACTGACCACGACCACCCGACTGACGAACGAACTTGCCTTCGATCTCAACGCCGGACTTGGTGATCTTCTCGCGGTACGAAACCTGCGGCTTGCCGATGTTGGCTTCGACGTTGAACTCGCGCTTCATGCGGTCAACGAGGATGTCCAGGTGCAGCTCACCCATACCGGAGATGATGGTCTGGCCGGTTTCTTCGTCGGTCTTGACGCGGAACGACGGGTCTTCCTGGGCCAGCTTGCCCAGTGCGATACCCATCTTCTCCTGGTCAGCCTTGGTTTTCGGCTCAACGGAGAGCGAGATTACCGGCTCAGGGAAGTCCATACGCTCAAGGATGATTGGCTTGTCGATGTTGCACAGGGTTTCGCCAGTGGTCACATCTTTCATGCCGATCAGGGCCGCGATGTCGCCAGCGCGCACTTCCTTGATCTCTTCACGCTGGTTGGCGTGCATCTGCACCATACGACCAACGCGCTCTTTCTTGCCCTTGACCGAGTTGATGACCGAGTCACCGGAGCTCAGAACACCCGAGTAGACGCGAACGAAGGTCAGAGTACCTACGAACGGGTCGGTCGCGATCTTGAACGCCAGAGCCGAGAACGGCTCGTCGTCGTCAGCGTGACGCTCGTCTTTACGAACAGCCGGGTCTTCTTTGTCCAGGTCCTTGTCGTCCGGGTTGATACCCTGGATTGCAGGGATCTCGGTCGGCGCAGGCAGGAACTCGATGACGGCGTCGAGAACCAGGGGAACACCCTTGTTCTTGAACGACGAACCGCAGACGGCCGGAACGATCTCGCTGGCCAGGGTGCGCGCGCGCAGGCCTGCCTTGATCTCTTCGACGGTCAGCTCACCTTCTTCAAGGTACTTGTTCATCAGCTCTTCGTTGGCTTCAGCGGCGGCCTCAACCATGTTGTTGCGCCATTCTTCAGCCAGCTCCAGCATATCGGCAGGAATTTCCTCCTCGCGATAGGTGGTGCCTTTGTCGTCGTCGTTCCAGTAGATAGCCTTCATCTTGATCAGGTCGACCTGACCCTGGAAGTTATCTTCCGAACCGATGGCCAGCTGAATCGGAACCGGGGTGTGACCCAGACGGTTCTTGATCTGACCCACGACGCGCAGGAAGTTTGCACCGGCACGGTCCATCTTGTTCACGTAGACAACACGTGGAACGCCGTACTTGTTGGCCTGACGCCATACGGTTTCGGACTGCGGCTCAACGCCGGAGGTACCGCAGAACACAACGACCGCGCCGTCGAGTACGCGCAGCGAACGCTCTACTTCAATGGTGAAGTCAACGTGGCCGGGGGTATCGATGACGTTTACACGGTAGTTGTCGTACTGACCAACGGAACCTTTCCAGAAGGTGGTAACGGCAGCGGAGGTAATGGTGATACCGCGCTCCTGCTCCTGCACCATCCAGTCGGTGGTCGCGGCGCCGTCATGCACCTCGCCCATCTTGTGGCTCAGACCTGTGTAGAACAGGATCCGCTCGGTAGTGGTGGTCTTGCCCGCGTCAACGTGGGCACAGATACCAATGTTACGGTAGCGGTTAATTGCTGTAGTACGAGCCATAAAGCCCTCGCAAAATGATTGATGCTTGAATTAGAAGCGGTAGTGCGAGAACGCTTTGTTGGCTTCAGCCATACGGTGCACGTCTTCACGCTTCTTGACTGCAGCACCTTTGCCTTCGGCAGCATCCAGCAGTTCGCCGGCCAGACGCAGAGCCATCGACTTCTCGCCGCGCTTGCGGGCATAGTCTACGAGCCAGCGCATTGCCAGAGCGTTACGACGGGATGGACGAACTTCAACCGGAACCTGGTAAGTGGCACCGCCGACACGGCGGGACTTGACTTCGACCAGCGGAGCGATGGCGTCGAGAGCTTTCTCGAAGATTTCCAGGGGGTCGCTGTTCTTGCGTGCTTTGACGGTATCCAGGGCACCGTAAACGATGCGCTCGGCTACGGCCTTCTTGCCGCTTTCCATCACGTGGTTCATGAACTTGGCGAGAATCTGGGATCCGTACTTAGGATCGTCAAGGATCTCACGTTTTGCTGCTACACGACGTCTTGGCATGATAAGCCCTCAAACGGTCTTCAGGTTAGCCCGGGACGTGGGTCTTCGACCCCTGCCCGACCTTACTCTTATCGACTCAAAAAAATGGAAGTCTGCAAACGGCCGATTACTTCGGACGCTTGGTACCGTACTTCGAACGACCCTGGTTACGGCCTTTGACGCCCGAAGTATCCAGAGAGCCGCGAACGGTGTGGTAACGAACACCTGGCAAGTCTTTTACACGGCCGCCACGGATCAGGACGACGCTGTGCTCTTGCAGGTTGTGGCCTTCACCACCGATGTACGAGGAAACCTCGAAACCGTTGGTCAGACGCACACGGCATACTTTACGCAGTGCCGAGTTAGGTTTTTTCGGCGTGGTGGTGTACACGCGGGTGCACACGCCACGACGCTGCGGGCAGTTCTGCAGCGCAGGAACGTCGGACTTCTCGACCGAACGCTTGCGCGGCTGACGTACCAGCTGGTTGATAGTTGCCATCTACTAGCTCCACTGATTGTCTTGCGACTCTATTGTCTTGCAAGAAAGCCAAAAATTGGCGAGACGGAGCCTCACCAAATTTAAGGGTACAAAAGTCTACGGAGGATCTTGCACCCAGTCAAGACGAGGCCCCGGCCCTCCCCGCCCGATCATCGGCAACAATTCATGTCACCGATGGCCGTTCGGGGCTTGCCGGGGCCCTGCCCTGTACTTAGTTACCGCTGGAGTTCAGCGCTTCGGTCAGTGCGGCTTCCACCTCACTGGCGCTTACACGCAGCGGTTTGTCGGCATCACGGCGACGCTTGCGCTCGCTGTGGTAGGCCAGACCGGTACCGGCCGGGATCAGACGACCCACGACCACGTTCTCTTTCAGGCCGCGCAGGTAATCGCGCTTGCCGGTTACCGCCGCTTCGGTCAGTACGCGGGTAGTTTCCTGGAAGGAAGCCGCGGAGATGAACGATTCGGTCGACAACGACGCCTTGGTGATACCCAGCAGCACACGGGTGAACTTCGAGATGAACTTGTCTTCGCCGGCGAGACGCTCGTTCTCGACCAGTACCTGAGTCAGTTCCATCTGGTCGCCCTTGATGAAGCTGGAATCGCCCGACTCGGAGATCTCGACCTTGCGCAGCATCTGACGCAGGATGGTCTCGATGTGCTTGTCGTTGATCTTAACGCCTTGCAGACGGTAAACGTCCTGGATCTCGTTGACGATGTACTTCGCCAGCGCGCTCACACCCAGCAGACGCAGGATGTCGTGCGGATCGCTCGGGCCGTCGGAGATAACTTCGCCGCGGTTTACCTGTTCGCCTTCGAAGACGTTCAGGTGGCGCCACTTCGGAATCAGCTCTTCGTACGGATCGCTACCGTCGGTCGGAGTGATGACCAGACGACGCTTGCCCTTGGTCTCTTTACCGAACGCGATGGTGCCGCTGACTTCAGCCAGAATCGAGGCTTCTTTCGGACGGCGCGCTTCGAACAGGTCGGCAACGCGCGGCAGACCACCGGTGATGTCACGGGTCTTGGACGTTTCTTGCGGGATACGCGCGATAACGTCACCAACGCCGATCTGTGCACCGTCAGCCACGCCGACAAGGGCGTTGGCCGGCAGGAAGTACTGGGCCGGTACGTCGGTACCTGGCAGGTACAGGTCCTTGCCATTGGCATCGACCATCTTGATTGCCGGACGGATTTCCTTGCCTGCGGCAGGGCGATCCTTGACGTCCAGAACCTCGATGTTGGTCAGGCCGGTCAGTTCGTCGGTCTGGCGCTTGATGGTGATGTTTTCTTCCATGCCCACGAAGGTCACGGTACCTTTCAGCTCGGTAACGATCGGGTGGGTGTGCGGGTCCCACTTGGCGACGATGGCGCCAGCTTCGACCTTGTCACCTTCCTTGACCGAAATCACCGCACCGTAAGGCAGCTTGTAGCGCTCACGCTCACGACCGAATTCGTCGGCAATCGCCAACTCACCGGAACGCGATACGGCAACCAGGTTGCCATCGGCACGCTCGACCTGCTTCAGGTTGTGCAGACGGACCATACCGCCGTTCTTCACCTGGACACTGTCGGCAGCCGAAGTACGGCTTGCAGCACCACCGATGTGGAACGTACGCATGGTCAGCTGGGTACCCGGCTCACCGATCGACTGTGCAGCGATAACGCCGACAGCTTCACCGATGTTCACCTGGTGACCGCGAGCCAGGTCACGACCGTAGCACTTGGCGCAGATGCCGTAACGGGTTTCGCAGTTGATCGGCGAACGCACGACGACTTCGTCGATGCTGTTCAGCTCGATGAACTCGACCCACTGCTCATCAACCAGGGTGCCAGCTGGAACGATGACGTCCTCGGTACCTGGCTTGAACACGTCACGGGCGATGACGCGACCCAGAACACGCTCACCCAGCGGCTCTACAACGTCGCCGCCTTCGATGTGCGGAGTCATGACCAGACCCTGGTCGGTGCCGCAGTCGATCTCGGTTACGACCAGATCCTGGGCAACGTCCACCAGACGACGAGTCAGGTAACCGGAGTTAGCAGTCTTCAGTGCGGTATCCGCCAGACCTTTACGAGCACCGTGAGTCGAGATGAAGTACTGCAGTACGCTCAGACCTTCACGGAAGTTCGCGGTGATCGGCGTCTCGATGATCGAGCCGTCCGGCTTGGCCATCAGGCCACGCATACCGGCCAGCTGACGGATCTGAGCGGCGGAACCCCGCGCACCCGAGTCGGCCATCATGTACATCGAGTTGAAGGACTCTTGATCGACTTCATTGCCCTCACGGTCGATGACCTTCTCTTTCGAGAGGTTGGCCATCATCGCCTTGGACACTTCGTCGTTCGCCTTCGACCACAAGTCGATGACCTTGTTGTACTTCTCGCCCTGGGTTACCAGGCCGGAGGCGTACTGGCTCTCGATTTCCTTCACTTCATCAGTGGCGTTGCCAATGATGCGGGCTTTCTCATCCGGGATGACGAAGTCGTTCACACCGATGGAAACGCCGGAAATGGTCGAGTAGGCAAAACCGGTGTACATCAGCTGGTCGGCGAAGATAACGGTCTCTTTCAGACCAACCACGCGGTAGCACTGGTTGATCAGCTTGGAGATCGCCTTTTTCTTCATCGGCTGGTTGACGACATCGTACGGCAGGCCTGCCGGTACAACCTGGAACAGCAGCGCACGGCCGACGGTGGTGTCGACGATACGGGTGTTCTTGGTGCTGGAGCCATCACGGTCGTTCACGGTCTCGTTGATACGGACCTTGATTTTCGCGTGCAGGGCGGCTTCGCCGGCGCGGAATACGCGGTCGACTTCCTGCAGGTCAGCGAATACACGACCTTCGCCCTTGGCGTTGATGGCTTCACGGGTCATGTAGTACAGACCCAGTACAACGTCCTGCGACGGAACGATGATTGGCTCACCGTTGGCTGGCGACAGAATGTTGTTGGTCGACATCATCAGCGCGCGTGCTTCGAGCTGGGCTTCCAGCGTCAGCGGCACGTGAACGGCCATCTGGTCACCGTCGAAGTCGGCGTTGTACGCGGCGCAGACCAGCGGGTGCAGCTGAATGGCCTTACCTTCGATGAGCACAGGCTCGAACGCCTGGATACCCAGACGGTGAAGGGTCGGTGCACGGTTGAGCAGTACGGGGTGTTCGCGAATCACTTCGGCGAGAACGTCCCACACCTCTGGCAGCTCGCGCTCGACCATCTTCTTGGCAGCCTTGATGGTGGTCGCCAGACCACGCATTTCCAGCTTGCCGAAAATGAACGGCTTGAACAGCTCGAGGGCCATCTTCTTCGGCAGACCGCACTGGTGCAGACGCAGGGTCGGGCCTACGGTAATTACCGAACGACCGGAGTAGTCAACACGCTTACCGAGCAAGTTCTGACGGAAACGACCTTGCTTACCTTTGATCATGTCGGCCAGCGACTTCAGCGGACGCTTGTTCGAGCCAGTGATGGCGCGACCGCGACGGCCGTTGTCGAGCAGGGCGTCGACAGCTTCCTGCAGCATGCGCTTTTCGTTGCGCACGATGATGTCCGGCGCCGACAGATCGAGCAGGCGCTTCAGACGGTTGTTACGGTTGATCACCCGACGATACAGGTCGTTCAGGTCGGAGGTCGCGAAGCGGCCGCCATCCAGCGGTACCAGCGGACGCAGGTCCGGCGGCAGTACTGGCAGGACGGTCAGGACCATCCACTCAGGCAGGTTGCCCGAGCCCTGGAAAGCTTCCATCAGCTTCAGGCGCTTGGACAGCTTCTTGATCTTGGTTTCCGAGTTGGTCTGCGGAATTTCTTCGCGCAGGCGGCCGATCTCGTGCTCCAGGTCGATAGCGTGCAGCAGTTCGCGGACAGCCTCGGCACCCATGCGGGCGTCGAAGTCGTCACCGAACTCTTCCAGCGCTTCGAAGTACTGCTCGTCGTTCAGCAGCTGGCCCTTTTCCAGGGTAGTCATACCCGGGTCGATAACGACGTAGCTCTCGAAGTAGAGAACGCGCTCGATATCACGCAGGGTCATGTCCATCAGCAAGCCGATACGGGACGGCAGCGACTTCAGGAACCAGATGTGGGCAACCGGCGAGGCCAGTTCGATGTGCGCCATGCGCTCACGACGAACCTTGGCCAGGGCAACTTCAACGCCGCACTTCTCGCAGATCACACCGCGGTGCTTGAGGCGCTTGTACTTGCCGCACAGGCACTCGTAGTCCTTGACTGGGCCAAAGATCTTGGCGCAGAACAGGCCGTCACGCTCAGGTTTGAACGTACGGTAGTTGATGGTTTCCGGCTTCTTAACTTCACCGAACGACCACGAACGGATCATTTCAGGCGACGCCAGACCGATACGGATGGCGTCGAACTCTTCGACTTGACCCTGGTTTTTCAGCAAATTCAGTAGGTCTTTCAAGGCCTTTCCTCCTGGCGGAGCAGGGAGCGGGCATTACCTGCCCCGCTCCCCTTCGCGTCACGTGTTATTCGGTTTCCAGATCGATATCGATACCGAGCGAACGGATCTCTTTGATCAACACGTTGAAGGACTCGGGCATGCCCGGCTCCATACGGTGATCGCCATCCACGATGTTCTTGTACATCTTGGTACGGCCGTTCACGTCGTCCGACTTCACTGTGAGCATTTCTTGCAGGGTGTATGCCGCGCCGTATGCTTCCAGCGCCCACACTTCCATCTCCCCGAAACGCTGACCACCGAACTGCGCCTTACCACCCAGCGGCTGCTGGGTAACCAGGCTGTAGGAACCAGTGGAACGCGCGTGCATCTTGTCGTCCACCAAGTGGTTCAGCTTGAGCATGTACATGTAACCAACGGTCACAGGACGCTCGAACTTGTTGCCGGTACGGCCGTCGAACAGCACCATCTGGCCGCTCTCTGGCAAGTCAGCCAGCTTCAGCATGGCCTTGATCTCGCGCTCCTTGGCACCGTCGAAGACCGGCGTAGCCATTGGTACGCCTTTCTTGAGGTTGTGCGCCAGGGCGAGGATCTCTTCGTCGGTGAACTCTTCCAGGTTCTCCTGACGACCACCGATCTCGTTGTAGATCTCGGTGAGGAAGCCACGCAGCTCGGCTGCCTTGCGCTGCTCTTCGATCATGCGGTCGATCTTCTCGCCCAGGCCTTTGGCCGCGAGGCCCAGGTGGGTTTCAAGGATCTGACCAACGTTCATACGCGAAGGTACGCCCAGCGGGTTCAGTACGACGTCGACCGGAGTACCGTTGGCATCGTGCGGCATGTCTTCAACCGGCATGATTACCGAGACGACACCCTTGTTACCGTGACGACCGGCCATCTTGTCACCCGGCTGGATGCGACGGCGGATAGCCAGGTAGACCTTGACGATCTTCAGTACGCCCGGTGCCAGGTCATCGCCCTGCTGCAGCTTGCGCTTCTTGTCTTCGAACTTGTCGTCCAGCAGGCGACGGCGATCGACGATATACTGCTGAGCCTTTTCCAGCTGCTCGTTCAGTGCATCTTCGGCCATGCGCAGTTTGAACCACTGGCCGTGCTCCAGACCGTCCAGCACTTCGTCGGAGATCACGGTGCCTTTCTTCAGGCCCGCGCCACCGTCGACCACCTGGCCGTTCAGGGCAGAACGCAGACGCTCGAAGGTTGCACCTTCGACGATGCGGAACTCTTCGTTGAGGTCCTTGCGGATCTCGTCCAGCTGCATCTTCTCGATGGACAGGGCGCGGCTGTCGCGCTCGACGCCATCACGGGTGAAGACCTGTACGTCGATGACGGTACCCTTGGTGCCGGTTGGCACGCGCAGGGAGGTGTCCTTAACGTCGCTGGCCTTCTCACCGAAGATTGCGCGCAGCAGTTTTTCTTCCGGCGTCAGCTGGGTTTCGCCTTTTGGCGTGACCTTGCCGACCAGGATGTCGCCAGCGCCGACCTCAGCACCTACGTAGACGATACCGGCTTCGTCCAGCTTGTTCAGTGCGGCTTCACCCACGTTCGGGATGTCCGCAGTGATTTCCTCTGGGCCAAGCTTGGTGTCACGCGCCACACAGGTCAGTTCCTGAATGTGGATGGTGGTGAAGCGGTCTTCCTGGACCACACGCTCGGACAGGCAGATGGAGTCTTCGAAGTTGAAGCCGTTCCATGCCATGAACGCGATGCGCATGTTTTGACCCAGAGCCAGTTCACCCATGTCGGTGGACGGACCGTCGGCCATGATGTCGCTACGCTGAACCTTGTCACCTTTGCTCACCAGCGGACGCTGGTTGATGCAGGTGTTCTGGTTCGAACGGGTGTACTTGGTCAGGTTGTAGATATCTACACCGGCTTCACCGGTCTCGACTTCGTCGTCATTGACGCGAACGACGATACGGCTGGCGTCGACCGAGTCGATCACACCACCGCGGCGAGCAACCACGCAGACACCGGAGTCACGGGCAACGTTGCGCTCCATGCCGGTACCCACCAGCGGCTTGTCAGCACGCAGGGTTGGTACAGCCTGACGCTGCATGTTCGAACCCATCAACGCACGGTTGGCGTCGTCGTGCTCGAGGAACGGAATCAACGAGGCAGCAACGGAAACAACCTGCTTCGGCGAAACGTCCATCAGGGTGACGTCTTCCGGCGCCTTGACGGTGAATTCGTTCAGGTGACGAACGGCTACCAGCTCGTCGATCAGTTGCTTCTTCTCGTTCATCGCGGCCGAAGCCTGGGCGATGACGTGATCAGCTTCTTCGATCGCCGACAGGAACACGATGTCGTCGCTGACCACGCCTTCCTTCACCACGCGATACGGGCTTTCGAGGAAGCCGTACTGGTTGGTGCGGGCATAGGCTGCCAGGGAGTTGATCAGACCGATGTTCGGACCTTCAGGGGTCTCGATCGGGCACACACGGCCGTAGTGGGTCGGGTGTACGTCACGGACTTCGAAGCCGGCGCGCTCACGGGTCAGACCGCCCGGGCCGAGTGCGGATACACGGCGCTTGTGGGTGATCTCGGAGAGCGGGTTGTTCTGGTCCATGAACTGCGAGAGCTGGCTGGAACCGAAGAACTCTTTCACCGCCGCCGCAACCGGCTTGGCGTTGATCAGGTCTTGCGGCATCAGGCCTTCGCTTTCGGCCATCGACAGACGTTCCTTGACCGCACGCTCAACGCGCACCAGGCCAACACGGAACTGGTTCTCGGCCATCTCGCCGACGCAACGTACACGACGGTTACCGAGGTGGTCGATGTCATCGACGATGCCTTTGCCGTTACGGATATCGACCAGGGTCTTGAGGACCTCGACGATGTCTTCCTTGCTCAGCACACCCGAACCTTCGATCTCGGTGCGACCGATACGACGGTTGAACTTCATGCGGCCGACGGCCGACAGGTCATAACGCTCGGCGCTGAAGAACAGGTTGTTGAACAGGGTCTCGGCAGCGTCCTTGGTTGGCGGCTCGCCTGGACGCATCATGCGGTAGATCTCGACCAGCGCTTCCAGTTGGTTGCTGGTGGTGTCGATCTTCAGGGTATCCGAAATGAACGGACCGCAGTCGATGTCGTTGGTGTACAAGGTCTCGATGCGAACGACCTGAGCCTTGGCGATCTTGATCAGCAGCTCGGTGGTCAGTTCTGTGTTGCACTCGGCCAGGATTTCACCGGTGGCCGGATGCACGATGGCCTTGGCGGTGGTGCGACCCAGGACGTATTCCATTGGAACGTCCAGCTGGTTGACACCGGCCTTCTCGAGCTGATTGACGTGGCGCGCGGTAATACGGCGGCCTTGCTCGACGATGACCTTGCCCGTTTCGTCATGGATATCCATGACCGCAACTTCACCACGCAGACGCTGAGGTACCAGCTCCAGGCTGAGTTTCTCGCCGGAAATGTGGAACACGTTGGTGGTGTAGAAGGTGTTCAGAACCTCTTCGGTGCTGTAACCCAGGGCGCGCAGCAGAACCGAGGCCGGCAGTTTGCGGCGACGGTCGATACGAACGAACACGCAGTCCTTCGGGTCGAACTCGAAGTCCAGCCAGGAGCCGCGGTACGGAATGATGCGAGCGGAGTACAGCAGCTTGCCGGAGCTGTGCGTCTTGCCACGGTCGTGGTCGAAGAACACACCAGGCGAACGGTGCAGCTGGGAAACGATCACACGCTCGGTACCGTTGATTACGAAGGTACCGTTCTCAGTCATCAGGGGGATTTCACCCATGTAGACTTCTTGCTCTTTGATGTCCTTGATCGCTTTGTTCGACGATTCCTTGTCGAAGATGATCAGGCGCACCTTGACCCGCAGTGGGACCGCGAAGGTCACGCCACGCAGGACACATTCCTTCACATCGAAGGCGGGCTCGCCCAGGCGATAGCCTACGTACTCCAGGGCAGCATTGCCGGAGTAGCTGATGATCGGGAATACCGATTTGAAGGCCGCGTGCAGGCCGACGTCGCGGAAGTGATCCTTGGATGCTCCCGCTTGCAGGAATTCGCGATACGAATCCAGCTGGATGGCCAGTAGGTAAGGCACATCCATAACGTCCGGCAACTTGCTAAAGTCCTTGCGGATACGTTTTTTCTCAGTATATGAGTAAGCCATCAGCGTTCCCCAGCTTGGTCACCTGCTTGTTTGGCTTCTCCCGGCGGGAGCAGCCAGAAAATCGTGCAAACCCCTTGGTTTGCGCCACCCACATGGGTGTCTTGCAGCTTGTTATCGGGGCCGACCTGATCGGCCACCAATAACGGAAAAAGGCCGGTGGCATAAGCCACCAGCCATCAGCCTTTGCTCAACGCTCCGGCTGGCGTCGCAAAGTCGAAATTACTTCAGCTCGACTTTAGCGCCTGCTTCTTCCAGCTTCTTCTTAGCGTCTTCAGCGGCTTCTTTCGAAACGCCTTCAGCTACAACCTGAGGAGCGCCGTCGACTTTCTCTTTGGCTTCTTTCAGGCCCAGACCGGTCAGTTCGCGAACGGCTTTAATGACGTTCACTTTCTTGTCGCCGGCTTCAACCAGAACGACGTTGAACTCGGTCTGCTCTTCAACAACGGCAGCAGCAGCAGCTGGGCCAGCAGCGGCAACAGCAGCGGTAACGCCGAAGGTTTCTTCCATTGCTTTGATCAGCTCAACAACTTCCAGAACGGTTTTCTGGCCGATTGCTTCGATGATTTGCTCGTTAGTCAGGGACATGACTTAAATCCTGTATTGGGGTGACAGCCTACGCAGCCATCAAATTAAACAAATGATTTTGAAAGAGTTTCGCGCGCCTTAGGCAGCGGTAGCTTCTTTCTGGTCGCGAATGGCTGCCAGAGTACGAGCCAGCTTGCTGGTAGCGCCTTGGATCACGCTCATCAGTTTCGCAATAGCTTCGTCGCGGGTCGGCAGGGTAGCCAACACGTCGATCTGGTTCGCTGCAATGAAATTGCCGTCAAACGCAGCTGCCTTGATCTCGAACTTGTCCTGACCCTTGGCGAACTCTTTGAACAGACGAGCAGCAGCGCCCGGGTGTTCGTTGGAGAAAGCAATCAGGGTCGGGCCTTTGAACGCGTCGTTGAGGATCGAAAATTCGGTGCCTTCAACAGCGCGCTTGAGCAGGGTGTTACGTACGACACGTACGTATACGCCAGCTTCGCGGGCCTCTTTACGGAGTCCGGTCATTGCGCCTACAGTCACACCACGGGCATCGGCCACGACAGCGGACAGAGCGACTTTGGCAGCCTCGTTGACTTCAGCGACGATGGCCTTCTTGTCTTCGAGTTTAATTGCCACGGGTTTACTCCTGGTTTTTACCGTTTCATCTGGCCGAAGCCGGATGTCGTTTTGGTGTCTGATTCGGTAACGAATCGGGAGCACCATCTGCGTAGGCTTTAAGGTTTAAGGCTTGCGCCGCCTACGGTCTTGGATAGCCCCCGCCAGGCAGGGACCCCAATTTTTGCTGGTGGCGTGACACGTCACGCCACCATTGCCTTACGCGTTCAGCGAGCTCTGATCGATGACCAGACCTGGGCCCATGGTGGTGCTCAGGGTAACGCGCTTGACGTAGATACCTTTCGAGGAAGCTGGCTTGATACGCTTCAGATCAGCGATCAGGGCTTCAACGTTTTCCTTCAGCTTGCCAGCTTCGAAGCCGACCTTGCCAACGGAGGTGTGGATGATACCGTTTTTGTCGGTACGATAGCGAACCTGACCAGCCTTGGCGTTTTTGACAGCCGTGGCGACGTCTGGGGTTACGGTACCGACTTTCGGGTTAGGCATCAGGCCGCGAGGACCCAGAACCTGACCCAGCTGACCGACAACGCGCATGGCATCAGGCGATGCGATGACGACGTCATAGTTCAGGTCGCCGCCTTTCATTTCGGCAGCCAGATCGTCCATACCTACACGGTCAGCGCCGGCAGCCAGAGCGGCTTCAGCAGCTGGACCCTGGGTGAAGACGGCAACGCGTACGGTCTTGCCAGTGCCGTGTGGCAGCACGGTAGCGCTACGAACGACCTGGTCGGATTTACGCGGGTCAACGCCGAGGTTGACGGCAACGTCGAAGGACTCGCTGAACTTCACGGTGGACAGTTCGGCCAGCAGCGCAGCTGCGTCTTCGAAGTTGTAAACTTTGCCAGCTTCGATTTTCGAAGCAATAGCCTTTTGGCGCTTGGTCAGCTTAGCCATTACACACCCTCCACGTTCAGGCCCATGCTGCGGGCAGAGCCAGCGATGGTGCGTACAGCAGCGTCCAGGTCAGCAGCAGTCAGATCAGCCTGTTTAGCTTTGGCGATGTCTTCCAGCTGAGCACGGGTCACGGTACCGACTTTGACGGTGTTCGGGCGAGCCGAACCACTGGTCAGGCCAGCAGCTTTTTTCAGCAGAACCGAGGCAGGGGTGCTCTTGGTCTCGAAAGTGAAGCTACGGTCGCTGTAGACAGTGATGATCACAGGAGTCGGCAGGCCGGCTTCTTGACCCTGAGTACGGGCGTTGAAGGCCTTGCAGAATTCCATGATGTTCACACCGTGTTGGCCCAGTGCTGGACCAACGGGTGGGCTTGGGTTGGCCTGGCCGGCCTTAACTTGCAGCTTGATGTAAGCCTGAATCTTCTTAGCCATGAGCTACTCCAATATCGGGTACAAACGCCAGATGGCTCCCCGGATGACTTGCGTTTTATCCCAGTGACGACAAAACCCCGCAGCACACAGGGCTGCGGGGTATGGGATGCTTCGTCCGCCTAGACCTTTTCGACCTGGCTGAACTCGAGCTCTACCGGAGTAGAGCGACCGAAAATGAGCACCGCCACCTGGAGGCGACTCTTTTCGTAGTTAACTTCTTCGACACTACCATTGAAGTCAGCGAACGGACCGTCAATGACTCGAACCACTTCACCCGGCTCGAACAGCGTCTTAGGCTTCGGCTTGTCGCTACCGTCGGCAACGCGACGCAGGATAGCCTCGGCTTCTTTATCGGTAATTGGCGCAGGCTTGTCTGCGGTACCACCGATAAAGCCCATCACACGAGGGGTATCCTTGACCAAGTGCCAAGTCCCTTCGTTCATCTCCATCTGGACCAGAACATAGCCAGGGAAGAATTTACGCTCACTCTTGCGCTTCTGGCCGTTGCGCATTTCGACGACTTCTTCGGTCGGGACCAGGATCTCGCCGAAACCGTCTTCCATGCCAGCCAGCTTGACGCGCTCGATCAGGGAGCGCATAACATGCTTCTCGTAACCCGAGTAAGCATGCACAACATACCAACGCTTAGCCACGGGACACCTTTAGCCAACGATCAGGGAGACCGCCCAGCCGAGCAGGGAATCAAGACCCCACAGCAGCAGTGCCATAACCAGCACGACAGCCACGACAATCAGCGTGGTCTGGGTGGTTTCCTGGCGGGTCGGCCACACGACTTTACGAATCTCAGTACGAGCTTCCTTCGCCAGCGCAAAGAACGACTTACCCTTCGCAGTCTGCAGAGCAACAAAGCCAGCGACAGCAGCCAGGGCGAGAAGTGCAAGGACGCGATACAGAATCGGAGATGCGGAGTAATACTGATTACCCACGACACCAACAACCACCAAAGCCACTACAGCCAGCCACTTGAACAGATCAAAACGCGATTCTTGGGCTTCAGTTTTGGGGGTCATCGAGGAGGATCCTGTAAGAAGAAAGCCAATCACACCGAGGTGAATGGCAGGTCAGGAGGGAATCGAACCCCCAACCTACGGTTTTGGAGACCGTCGCTCTGCCAATTGAGCTACTGACCTGTAACGCTGTATCAGGCCGGCCATTATACCGGCCTGATTAAGTAAATCAACTACTTATTCGATAATTTTTGCTACGACGCCAGCGCCGACGGTACGACCGCCTTCACGGATAGCGAAGCGCAGACCGTCTTCCATTGCGATGGTCTTGATCAGGGTAACAGTCATCTGAATGTTGTC
>NZ_JBIVYQ010000016.1:0-6606 GCF_044772285.1 Pseudomonas sp. NPDC090233
TCTGCTCACCAGCGGTGGCGGGTATATCCGCATCAAGGGCGGCAATATCGAAATCCATGCGCCGGGGACGATTGATGTCAAAGGGGCGAAGAAGAGCTTCAGTGGCCCCACAAGTTTGTCGCATAGCTATAACGAAATGCCTGACGCAAAATTTGAAAAGCGCATTGCCCTGAAATATCAGAATGGAGAAATTGCACGTAATGTAAAGTATGAAATCCATCGTGAAGACGGCATCATTATTAGTGGAATCACTGATGCTGATGGTCGAGCCCAACAGCAGAAAAGCGACATGTTAGGCAAATATCTCTTCAAGATAATCGAATAAGGACGATCTTCGCATGGAAACTAAACAGACGGTACTTCCCACTGAGATAGGCGCCGACGGGCGCGAGCATGCCAATGCGCCGTTGGAAAATCAAGGCTGCTCCGACAACTTGCTGTACATAAGCCCTAGGCAGGCGATACCCATCATTTTTGTACCAGGAATTATGGGGACGCCGCTGCTCGCCACAGGAGAAAACAACAAGAACCTGGTCAA
Organism: Pseudomonas sp. NPDC090233; assembly: GCF_044772285.1. NCBI lineage: Bacteria > Pseudomonadati > Pseudomonadota > Gammaproteobacteria > Pseudomonadales > Pseudomonadaceae > Pseudomonas > Pseudomonas sp. NPDC090233. The sequence continues at coordinate 539 of NZ_JBIVYQ010000016.1, forward strand.
AAAGTTAAAAGGTCGATGGAGTTGGTTTCCTGACAGCTTAGGATGGATGGGTGTATTGAGCATCGTAGGGGGATTCAACCGCCTGAGTCCTGCCGAAAAAAAGTATTTGCTAGACCCTGACAGCACTAAGGTACCTCGAGCTATCGGTGAAGCTGACTTTTCCGGGTTTGATTTTGATACATGCCCACTGCCCAAAGAAGAGATTGAACAACGTGGTTGGGGCTCTGTACTTTTAAGCGATTTAGGTGGATATGGGCCTATCTTGAGCTTTCTCGAGTCGGAGCTCAGGAACCTTTACCATGATGATGGTAAAAACAAACCTAGGATAAAAGGGAGCATGCTTGCTTTTGAAGGGAGTATTCAGTCTATCAAAGGCTATGAAGCTCTCGACGTTGCTGCATACAAGAAGGCCTCTTCATGGAGTTACCCCGTATACGCTTGTGGTTACAATTGGCTGCGAAGCAACGAGGAATCTGCAGACGAATTGGCGCGTTATATTCAGGTTGTCCTCAAAGATTGTAAAACACGTTTAGGCCTCAAGTGCGATCAGGTCATACTAGTGACACACTCAATGGGAGGGTTGGTTGGCCGCCGCTGTGCTCAAAAAAATCCTCAAAATATATTGGGTGTTGTTCACGGCGTCCAGCCGGCGATCGGAGCGGGCACAGCTTATCGACGCGTGAGGGCGGGATGGGAAGATGCCGTAGGTCGCATGGCAATAGGTGCAAATGCTGACGAAGTTACGCCAGTTTTTGGAGCCCCAGGCCCTTTACAGCTGCTGCCCAACCACCTATATGGCAATGGTTGGCTTAACGCTCGATGGGACAGTAAAGATGGCCCCGTGTTGATGTCGTTGCCGAGAAATAATAATCCTTACGATGAAATCTACTCAAAGACTACAGTCTGGTGGCGTTTATGCGATCCTCGCCTAGTTGAGCCACGCGCAAAAACCAGGCAAGAACTTGAGGCGGGTTGGTCGCTGTATCTGAAAAATCTTAGAATGGCTCAGGATTTTCACAAGAGCCTGGATACCTATTACTTTCCGGAAACCTATGCGCATTTTGGATCCGACAGTAAATTTCCAGCTTGGAATAAAATTGACTGGATCCTCAAAGCTTTTCGGAACATGACGGGTAAATTCTCACCCAAAGTCCCTCAGGAAGTAGCCCCTAATCTTAGGCTGAGCACAGATAATCGAATAAATTATTTGACCTTAAACAACATGCAAACTGCTGGAAAAATAGCCTATCAACCTATACAAGGACCTGCTGTTATTGGAGCTAATTATTCCGGGGATGCTTATCATGCAGCCATGGCCTCCCAAGACGACACAGGAGACGGCACTGTGCCCTCGCATTCCGCTGCTGCGGTAACTGACCATATTAAATTTTCAGCGCGTCTGTCCGGCTTCGAACACAGCAAATCTTACAACGACAAGTCAGCTCGCGCCATCACACTTCATTCCATTATCAGCCTTGCCAAAGACGCTAACAACCTATGCTAACTCCATGCAAGACCAACAAGAGCAAATGTATTTCACCCCTATACTACATATTACTCACCACCTCATTAATATCCCCGTTTGCATTAGGAGCACCCGAAAAAATGGAAAGGACGGAAGCCGATTCTAAGACAGTACTGGTGGGACGCTATAAACTCGACCTTCCAACTCACGCAGTGCTTAACGGCGCTTTGTTGGAACTAGATGGCGTTCCGATGTCTATTACCCCAAACTATTTAATGGCCCGTGTTGAAAGGGACGCTCAAAAAAAATGGCTTTCCGTCAGCAGCCGCAACCTTAATAACAGCGAGCATACTGCCATTCAAGAAAAAATGAGCAATGGCGCTTCGATCTACAACTATGACCATACACGAATTTCTGGAGAAGGATTAGACGGCGAACAGATAAACAAAGTTGTGTACTCCACGGTCGCCTACTACGGATTCAATAACATGAAATTCGAGTTGGGCAACGACAGCACCCTTAACAAAGATGCTCAGATCAGGTCAATCATCGAGAACCTTGTTCGCAGCCAGACCACTAGTAAACAAGAAATATGCTATGTAAATGGGTGTTTACCTCATAACACAGGCAGCGAAGGTGTCTACGTAAATTTCGGCTTTGCGAAGTATCCAGATTTGAGGGCAAAATTCACATCTAAACAATATGGCGGGCAAGCAAACCAACCGCTATCACAGAGAGGCAATATCGGTATCTCTCCGAGCGACGAAGCGAAATGGATATTGAATTCTGATGCCCAGCACCGCACTATCCGCAATACGAAGCGCACAGTCAACGAAGTCATTGGCGAAGAAGTGATCGAAGCGAGCACCGAAAAATCTGGCGACGGTTATTTGACTGAAATTAACGCCGTCTGGTATTACCCGGGCATTCCGAACAGCGACGAAAGTCCTGAGCTGCGCTTCGACATGGACTACAGCTATACAACCATTACTAAACCAGCTCAAGGCGCTGCCTTCCCTCCACGTGGTGCATCCAACGCCATTTCCGAAGCTGAGTTCATGAAAATTTGGGACCAGGCACTCAATTCGTTGGCATCAAGATAGTCTCGATTATGCATTCATACGCCCCATAAATCCCGTCATGGGGCGTGGCAATGCAGCCACCAACAACAGTATTTCAATCTAGAACCAACAGACCAATTGCAGCAATGAGAAGCCGCAGCCCGTTCGAGCACGCCAAGCCCACTTGCCCAGGTCCGCAAACCGCCGTGGTGGTCACCCCGAGCGGCCATGAAGTGTTCACCGACAGCCTCAACCGCCTGTGCGTGCGCTTCCACTGGGATCGCCTCAGCCAGGATGGCGAGCTCTCTTCCTGCTGGCTGCGCATGCTGCAACCAAGCAGCGGCCCGGACTGGGGCAGCGTGCACGTGCTGCGGGCCGGCGAAGAGGTGGTGGTGACCTTCCTCGACAACGACATCGACCGCCCGCTGGTCATGGGCCAGGTGTACGGCGGCCACAAACCGGCCTGGCACTCCAGCGGCCTGATGTCCGGCTACAAGAGCAAGGAAGTCGGCGGCGGCGGCTTCAACCAGTGGGTGATGGACGACTCCACCGGCCAGGTACGCACCCAGCTGCACAGCAGCCACGGCCACACCCAGCTCAACCTTGGCTACCTGATCGACCAGCGCGGCAACAACCGCGGCGGCCTGCGCGGCACCGGCTTCGAGCTGCGCACCGACGCCTACGGCGCCCTGCGCGCCCAGCAGGGTCTGTACCTGAGCACCTGGAAACGCAGCAACGCCCAGGGCGCCCAGCTCGACGTCAGCGAAGCCCAGCAGCAACTGCAGAACAGCGAACAGCGGCTCAAGACCCTCTCCGATACGGCCAAGCAGCACAACGCCGAAGCTTTGCAGGCCGGCCTGGATAGTCTGACCCAGCTCAACGCCGACACTGACGTCACCTACGGCAACGACAGCAGCAGCCCGAGCCAGGGCCCGAGCGAACAGCAACGCAACGGCGGCGACACCGCCTGGGCGATTCGCAACGGTGGTCGCGGCAAAACCCCGGGCTATCAGAAGCCGCTGCTGATCGCCTCCTCCCCGGCCGACATCGCCACCGCGACGCCGCAGAACACCCACCTGCACAGCGGCAAGCACCTGACCATCAGTACCGGCAAGGATGTCAGCATCGCCAGTGGTAAGTCGCTGCTGGCCAGTGTGGTGCAGAGCATCAGCCTGTTTGCGCAGAACGCCGGGGCCAAGTTGTTTGCGGCCAAGGGCAAGGTCGAACTGGAGGCGCAAAGCGATGCCATGGAATTGACTGCGCTGCAGAACCTGAAGCTGACGTCGTTAGAACAGTTGATCGAAATGTCCGCGCAGAAAGAGATTCTGCTCACCAGCGGCGGCGCCTATATCCGCATCAAGGGCAGCAACATCGAAGTGCATGCGCCGGGGACTATTGACATCAAGGGCGCTAAAAAGACGCTGGATGGGCCGGCCAGCATGGAGCATTCGTTCAAAGAGCTACCCACCGGAACTGATTCGGGCATGTACGACGAGCAGAACAGGCTGATGACCAGTTACGGAGTACCGCTGGAGAACGTGGCTGTAGAGGTTGAGATTCCTGGCGTAGGTAAAAAGGTTTATTTCACCGACCAAGATGGTACTACGCCCCGCTTCTTCAGCGCCAAAGCCGACAACGCCAAGGTCAGTTTGATACCAGACGAACTGATAGTACCTGTGAACGCGGACAAATTCGTGCCGAGAACAAAATCATGAAGGAAGATTTCAATCTTAATGCGCAGGCGTGTTCAGTAAATGACCTGAACCCTGGCTGTATAGATCTTTGGACGCTCGGCCAACAAATTGCCACGAGACGGTTATGCACCAAAACTCGGGTTGAATTTAAAGAACCCGCACGTTATGAGCTCGTCGAGAACTTCAGTACGCGCGCGGCACGCATCGCGGGCAACTACGGAAAAATTTATCTGGAGCTGGAGAGCGGTGGCAAGGCCGAATTAAAAGGGCGATTCTACTGGACGGGGATTGCGGCGTTTGCCAGCAAGCAGGTCATGTGCGCGCTTGATTATTCTAGCAATACTAAAATGCGCTATACGACGGTGGGTTATGCCGCACTTGAAGCAACTAAGATTTTTCTGGGCAAAGGTAATTTTTGGCTATTCCAAGATATTTTCGTGTGGCATTGGTTCTACATTAACTACCCAGAACAGTTTAGAGAGTGCATGTGCAGCCGCAACTGGGCGAAGTACAATGATCGCTTTAAGCCTGCATTCGATTCGCTTCCTTGGGCAAGTGAAGCACCTGGCAAAATCAATAACCTAAAAGTCACTGACTATCTCGCGCAGGGGTTTTCCTATTTTCCGAAAATCGAGAAAAACACTAACCGGGACGCCCGACGAAACCAGCAACTGGCGTCATTGATGGCGATTGCGAACCATGAACAGATCAAGATCCTGCAGCCATTAATTTATGAAAGCAAAATTTTTAAAACGCTGCTCAATAGTCAAGCGTTGGTCGAAGGCCATTTCGGCGTCCCTCGTCGGCTCGCAGCATTCAGTACGGCGTGCGAGACGAACGACCCTCAATACGACATCGTCATGACTGAAGGCAAGCTGCATAACGCCACAGACAGAATATTTATTGGAAACATTGCGAACAAGTACCATAACCTTATGCAAACCCAGAACACTCACATGGAAAGCATAATCAGGACGATTGCCTCTTGGAGTGAAAATGCGTAAACCTCTAATCTTCCTGCTGTTTTCAGCGTTGCTTGGATGTGAGAATTCAGAAATGAAAAACGACAACCCCACCATCAAAATAAACTTTGATGAACCGGTTCAATCTCTCCTGTCGAAGTCGACTGCACCACTATCCAGAGATTGCAATGGTGATCTCTGCTTTTTTGAGTTCGACATCCCTTCAGACCATCCGAACAAAGCCGTAGTGATTATCGAAAGTAAAAGCCAACCTATGGTTTTCGATGACGTCATCAGTGCAGCACTGATGACCCACAAAAGTGACACCCTGTCAAATTCGTATATCACGTTAAATGGCGTGAAGCCCAATAGCGAGCACGAACTTGCCATGGACTATTTTAATGAGCTGATAGCTAAACTCAGCAAAGCGGGATGGCAACGCTATATCTATCCTAACGAAGCGAGAATACCTGCTACGGAAGCAAGTAAATTCAAAGACATAGAGGAAGTTCTCGGGAGCTCTGTCTCAACCGGCCCGTGGCAGGACCCAACGCTTAAACTGGATAAAGATCAGTGGTTATCTTTTCCGATGTTCAGCAATTGGCTGATGTACCGGGGAAATCTATATCTGAAGGTGACCGTGCAGCGTGAGAATGACCCGGATGCTCCCAAAGAGACGGGGTCATACTTGTTCACCTTGACCTTCAAGTCAGAGCGCGATTTCTACCAAGGTTTTCTCGATGACGAAGACCGTGGAAAATTGACAACCCTTCTCCCCGCCGAACTCAAATGCATGGCCCAGGAACGCGCCCAAACCGAAGCACGCCTGAAAAAAATGGGCATCGCCATCGATGAGGATTACCAGGACCCGCCAATCAAGGCCCTG
>NZ_JBIVYQ010000017.1:0-4025 GCF_044772285.1 Pseudomonas sp. NPDC090233
GGTTCAGGGGACCGGGCATGTTGTAGAATGCGCGGGTTAAATGCAGGCAAGACACTAGCGAGGAATCCGTTCCAAGTCGCCGTGATGACTTCCTATAAAGCTGTAGGAAGTTTCACCAAATACAGCCGTTACATTTTTTGTAGGCACAGCGTTACTGGCTGCGCTTATAGGCGCAGTGACTGTTGAGTCAAGTCAGTTAAGCGATGCTGAGTTTATGGCTGCAGCATTGCTTGCAGCGAGTCCAGAACTTGCGTGGTAATACCATTGAGCTTTGTGGCGAAGTACAAATAGCTGGCGACGGAGAAAACGCCCATCACAGCCCAAGGTGTCCACCAGGGTAATTGACGATTCATGCGATAGTGTCTGGGCACGACATTACTCAGTGGATCGGTAAGACGCTGCGATTCAGGAGCAGGGCCGCGCAGCTCGACGATCCGGTCATGGATACGGTTGATCCAGACGTCCAGGTCCCTGTCGCCATGGGTTTGGTTGGCGTACTTGCCCCGATAACCGAGGGCCAGGCACCAGAACAGGAAGACGAACAGGTCATAGCGTTTTTCGGGAGCTTCGAGCAGGCGTTCGAGCACGCTGAAGAATTTTTCGCCGCCCCAGGTCTCTTCATGGATGGCACTGAGCAACGATTGAGCTTTCCACGGGGAGTCGCGTCCCCAGGGTGTAGCCATCACGGCCTCATCGACCAGGCAGCAGAGACAGTAGGAAAACACCACGCGGTCACCTTCATCGCAGTGTTTCAGTTGGCGCACCTCTTCGACCATGACGTGGATCTGGTTCTTCACGTACGCGAACAGCTGTTCGACGTGCTCATAGCGTTCGGTGCCCTCAAGGCGAACGACGAGGCCCAGCAGGGGAGATGCGATATCGAGGATTGGGTTGTTGGTGATGGAACGGGTTTCAAATCCTAGCTCATCGACCTGTGGGAACAGCTCGCTCTGAGGCTGAGATCTGCGTGTATCTGTATGACTTCTTTTATAGTCTTGCTCGGGCACACTTTTCAAGATTAAACCTCCTGGTCACATCACCGGCAGCCGACCCGTCCGGGCACGCCAGAACGGGCGGGTTTGCGTCGGCGGTATTGATGATCTGCAGCTGGCGTTTAAAAAGGGCGACAATAGGCATGATTGAGCGATGCGTGTTGTGCGGATTGGCTGTCATGCTCATCTAGTCAGCGACTCACGCTGCCGTGGGAGGCGCTGGCGATCAAACTGGCACCGCAAGCTGTTTTCATGCCATCAAGGGCCACGGCGATGCCGTTGACTCGGTAGGTATCACTACCTTCAGTAATCGGGAAAACACCTTTGCAAAGTGGACATGACACCATATTGCCTTTACCAGCCATGGGGCGGCCGCTTAGATTAGTGTGTGGGATCGAATCGACCACGACGCCGCCATGGTTGGTTGAATCGCCAAGTCTTACAATATCTTTCATATCATTGGCCCTTTTTTCGTCACGTTGCAATATTGGTTGAACAGCATTGAATTGAGTAGTGCGTATTTTAGGCTCATCGCTGCACCCAGGCTAGTGTGTTCGATTGTCACAGCAAGAGAGTGCTGACGCATTAAAAGCTTTCGACACCCTCTGGGTGAGTAACGGTGAATACAATTTTGCCCTGCATTATTTGCAGATTTTCAATGCTAATTTTCCTGTTGTTCGATGATATCGCATAGAATCCGAGCTTATGTATTTGCTGCTCTAATTGATCTGCCTGTATGATTAATAATTCATTTGCGGCCCGTTCTAATTCGGTAAAAATCTTTTCGTATTTTTTATAGTACTGAGTTTGGCGAAATGTGCCTGAAATTATATTTCCGGTCACCACAGGGATCTCTACACTTCCAATGCACTCGTTTTGGGCATCCATAATTTTAATCATATTCTGCTGTGTTATGGACATTTCGTAGTTTTTCCTAATGCGCTCGCTAGCTTTTCGAGATTCCCGTCGATGAAACCATTCATTCCATCAGGATGAATTATACGTGCATGGTTAGGGAATTTTCGAGTCGGATCACTCATCACGTCAAACCCAGCCTCTCTAATAGCTTCAGTAGTTCCGGAGGCAATTGTACCCGCCGCACGCTGTAGGCCGCTGGCATTTGGGAAACCTTCTCGCATTTGTTTTGAAGCTTCGCAGGGGCAACAACTATGCAGTACGGATATTCCCGGTGGTAGTAAATTTTTCTCGGCATCTTTTAGCTGTAGATTTTCTATTGAATTTCCACCGATACGATGCACAGCTGTTTTGGTTGGTAATGAGTTTTTGGCTAAACCATAAGGGTCAATCCAGCCTGTCGGGTTAGTTACATAGCTATAGAAATTTATTCCCCCAACCGCGCCGATCGGATCCACCCCGATAAATCGGCCGACTTGCGGATCATAGTACCGGTATCGGTTGTAGTGCAGCCGCGTCTCAACATCAAAATACTGCCCCTGAAAGCGTAGCGGATTTCCTATCTCTGCCCGTGGGGCAATCTCGCTCCGCTTTTCGTGCGCCAGTCCCCAAGCTTTGTAGATGCCGCTCCAGGCAATAGATCCATTTTCATCCGTCACCTCCATTGGCGTTCCAAGCTGATCGCACTGATACCAGGCAAATTTATCTACAGGCGTTGGAATCGGCTTATGCTGCCACAGTGGATCCCGAGCAATGTTGTAGTGATCGCCGTAGGTGGGTTGCGACAGCAAGTCTAGGGTCGAGCCGATCAACGCCTGCGCCACGGGCACGAATGTCCCTGGCTCAAACACATAGTGGGTCGTGCTGCCGCCGCGTTCCTCCCGGTCACGGCACTCCGTCGCGAGTGTGTCACCTTCCCAGGTGAACCAAGTGAACCCGCAGCCCAGTTCCTCATCCCGCTGCCGCCGTGTATTTTCGTTCCACATCGGCCCCGCCTGTGGGCGGTCACGGTACTTCGAGCGCGAATTCTTGTAGAGGCGACGGCCGAGTGCGTCGTACGCGAAATCGACAATCAACCGGTCATCTTCATAGCGTCGCAGTCGGTTGTAGAGGTCCCACACAAAGTGACCGCTCTTGCCCTCCTCGATTCGCTCCAGCAAGTTGCCGCGCTCGTCGTAGCGGTACTGAGTACCGCAGTAGCTGCGCAGCACGTTGTCGTTGATCTTACGGGGTGAGTGCGGATTCGGACCGGGCGGGGCCTGTGGGTCGAGCAAGTTACTCGCCGGGTCGAAGGCGAACATCTCCTTTTCGTAGTTGAGCCTGGCTTCGAGCAGCCGACCCACAGGATCGTAGCGGTAACGTAGATCGCCGCGGTTGAGGTCATTGATGTGACCGAGCTGACCGGCCTCGTCGTATCGGTAGCTGCGTATCGCGATGCGCTTGGTGGCGCCACGGTGTGACAAGGTTTGTTCGAACAACTGGCCGTTCGGGGTCCAGGTCTGGCGTTGAATAAGGCCGTTGCCTTGCTCGCGACCAATTTCTCGATGCAGGTCGTCGCGCTGGTAGTTGAGCAGTTCGCGGTCGTCGAACTTCAAGCCCAGCAGATGCCCGCTACCATAGGTCAGCCAGCTGACCCGGTGGCCGTCAGGCCGGGTGGTGGCGGTGCGCAGGTTAAGCGCGTCGTATTCGTGAGTGAACACCGCGACCTTCGGCTGCTGCATGTACTTGAAGTGCTGGTGTTCACGGGTGTTGTTGCCCGCTGCATCGTAGAACCATTGCAGCTTGCAGGCTTGGTTCTCGGCAAGTAGCAAACGGCCATTGCCGTCATAGGCGAACGTTTCCGTTTCCCACACCTTGCCGCCGCGCTCGCCTGCGTTGCTCTCGACCAGGCGACCCATGGGATCGTATTGGAAGTGGGTAATGCGGTCGCCATCGAGGCGGCGTGTCGGCTGCTCACTGCTGTTGTCGTAGAAGTAGTCGGTGATCTTTTCGTCGAAACCGGTCTCCATGACCAAGCGACCCACGGGGTCGTACTTGAAGCGGGCCTCGCTGTTGTTCTCGTTGCGCAGGCGCACCAGCTGGCCGAGCTTGTCCCAGTGGTAATGAAGGGTGGATTGG
>NZ_JBIVYQ010000018.1:0-3503 GCF_044772285.1 Pseudomonas sp. NPDC090233
GGCAGGTTCTTGTCCTGCCAGATGCGACAGTCGCTGCGGTATTCGAGCAGGCTGAACCACGGCGCGAACACCAGCTGCCAGTCATGCAGGCCGCCATCGCTGCCGAGGTAACGTACGCTCTCGACCAGGCCGTGGCGTGGCGCCTGGCTGCCGTCGTCGCAGAGCAGGGCGAGGCTGACGGGTTGGCCGATGAGTTTTTCCGGGTCGTACTCGGTGTCCTGCACCAGCACGTCGAGGGTGTAGCGCGGGATGCGGCCGATGCGCTCGACGCCGTGGGCGCGCAGAGCCTGCAGCTGATCGGCACCCAGTGGGGTGGTCAGCTTGAGCAGGCGGCCGCTTTGCGAGAGCGGGGTGCCGAAGGTCAGGTTCATTAAACTGTCGAGCTTCATCAAGGCATAACTGTCTTATGGCTCCATCGTCATCCTTGATGAAGAGCTCGAAAATGAATTAAATTCGCTTAATGCTATTAACTAAATTTTCCCAGAATTCAATTGCGTCTGAATCGCTATTGAAACTTTCGCCTTTCTCCAGCGTGCTCATCTCAAGGACGGTATAAGGCTCCGTGCTCGATTTAGGTATGCCTGGAAACTCGACGCGGAAAGTATAGAAAGTCCTGCCGTCTGCTCTGGTTTTGAGTAATAGTTCGTCAAATGATAATCCCGCTATTTGTCTCTTTGTTTTTCTCATTACTGTTGAGTTTGTTAAAATCATTTGTAAAGTTGGAGTGATGATCCCTGACGTGCGCTGCTCGTAACGTTCGATGAGTCCTGGCTCAGGTTTCCCAATACGCTGAGTGTCAAAGGTTAGGTGGATGCCGGGGATCGTTGAAATAGGTAGGCCAATAGAAACTTGCTCTGGATATTTGTCGAGAGGCAGGGTTAGATAACCCGCCTCGACCGCAAAAGTCCCGCTAGGAGGACTTTCAGCAGGATGGCGGTAGTGAAGGAATGAATTAATGTCTTGAGCAACTTTGACTGCTTTGTTGAATGCGTCAAGAGATATAGATTCCACTTGTTGACGGTAAAGCGTGTTGTGCGATGTTAAATAGTAGATCTCAAAGTTGTACGTTGAGGCTTTCGAAACGACTATTATTCCGCCACCCTCTAGTGGGAGGGTTTGATCAAAAGCTTCGTATCCAGATTTGTGAAGTTTTTCTATTTCGAGTATGGATTCTTGAACTTTTGATTTTATGTCGTGCGCGCCGTTTTTACTTATGAACTCTAAATCTTTTTGTACCACTTTGTAAGATGTCCAGGAGCCGACTCCGTTAGTAGGTGCGGAAAACATGTAGCGGCCAAAGTAAAATTGAGTAGAGGGAATGTGCATGCCTGGAGCTCCGTAAACGACGCCTGGGGAGAAAATAGTTGCTACAGCACAAAAAATTGCAAGCATGCGCGCTGCTGCTTGAAGATATTTAAATTTTAACATGGGACGAAATTCTCACGATGCTATAAAGTGTGGCGTAAAGCGTTCGTCCATCGGGATCGTTGTACGCATTTTGATGCTCGTAGCCAGCGGTCTTATTATATAGCCCAGCTTTACAGGCATGAGGATGCTTGAGCGTATTTATACCATGAGCAAACGCTCCTTTTACATTGGGAGAAGCCCTAGAGCTCGCGGATGAAATGACAGGCACAGTGCCGTCTCCTGGACTTTCTTTAGGCGCGAATGAAAAAATTCGGCCAGCGCCGAGCTCAATGCGACCTGTATAGTCGTCACTTGTGATACTCAATGTTTCAAGGTCTTCCCACCCGATCCAATCAGATTCCCATGTAATTTCACCCCAAGTGATTAGTTTTTCCGATTCAGCTTCGGCAGAGTAATGAACGTAAGTAGGTGAATGATAGGCATCTTGAATGGAGGTATGAAAGGCTTTAGTTTTGTTGATGTTTTCCTCGAAGATGGCCCTCTTGCTCTGCGGCGTGCCAAACGTAACTTCTTCTTCATCCGTTTGAAACTCATTCGGATCAATGAGTTTCTCGGATTCTTTAGGAATTAAACCCCACCATTTCTGGGATTTGTATATTTCTTCATAAGGGTCGCCAGCCTCTGGCAGTGTAATGAAATCTTTCCCAATAGGAGGTCGATCCTTATCTAGTTCGCTCTGCTTTTTGCGAGCAAATAACCACTTCTTGCCATCATTGTAATTTGCTGCGGGTAGAAGCTCGAGACCCCCTCGCGAATACGCGAGTACAGCCACGGTTTCTTTGGCTGTGGGCCCCAAGATTTGTCGTGTTACAAAGCCTTCAAGTCCGTCGCCTTCAAAGCCTGCTCTTATTCTTCGATAGGCAGCAGGGGCCCCTGTGGCAGGCATCGCACCGTGTACAATACCATCAATTTTTTGATAGCCGTGTGCACCAATCATTGCGCGGGCAACTAACCCGCCCATGGAGTGAGTTACAATTATTACATTTTTTGCAGTTGGGTAGCTTGGAAGTATTTTGTGATTGATTAAGTCAATTATATCTTTCGCCGAATCTTTGTTTGACTGAAGCCAGTTGTAGCCTCCGGCCCACACCTCATAGCTTATTTCGGCGGCATGCTTAAGACCCTCTGAATCTGCTAATTCAGAAAGCGGAGAATTACTATTCCAGTCTCCCCAATCTCCGGGGAGCATATCGCAATGGTCCTTCCACCAACCTTGTAAGGCCCGATCAACCATGATGGTGTTCATTTCGTTCTGAATTGAGATCATGATAGGGTGATAGGCCGAGCGCATGATACCACCCCATCCTCTCCTCTGGAGCTCATCTTTATTTAATTTGTCAGTTAATCCATCGCTGCGAATCGGCCCATCTTGATAGACTGTAATCATTCCTTTTCGACCATCAAGGTCGTTTTGTCTATCTTTTGCGGAACTTAGAAGTGCAGATACAAAGGATCCGATAGCTGAAAATTTTGACAAAATTGTATCAGTATTAGGTGCTACCCACGCAATTTTTTTTGTTCTATTATTCCACAGATTTGTCCCCATGATGCCAGGGATGAATACTATCGGGACTACTTTGTTTTCTTTTACACCAATTTCTTTTTCTTGCTGCTGCGTAGAGCTTGACATGGTGCTTGAAGCTGTTCTGGTGCCATCTGGATTTATAACTGTGAGTAGTTTCAGTGGGTCAATCATTTCCCTATCCTCATGTATTTCAGTGCGGCGCGGTTGCACGAGTTTTTAGGTTTTATCGAGCACTTTAATCTTTAAGAACTCTGCAACCTGACTCTGCTGCACCGGAATCTTCCCCGCCGCATCCGACACATACTGCATCACGCTGCCATCCGCCCTAGTAATCTCGACCTGCACCCCAGACGCAGGCTCTCCAGTACTGAGCTTCTTGATCACATAAGGATCAGCAAAGTCAGTCTTGGGCATTTCGTTGAAGCTGTGTGACAGGCTGGTACCGCCACTAAAGGTCTTCTTCGCCCCTTTGACATCAATCGTCCCCGGCGCATGGATTTCGATATTGCCGCCCTTGATGCGGATATACCCGCCACCGCTGGTGAGCAGA
>NZ_JBIVYQ010000019.1:0-2958 GCF_044772285.1 Pseudomonas sp. NPDC090233
GTAGTGTGGGGTTTCCCCATGTGAGAGTAGGTCATCGTCAAGATTCATTTCGCAAAACCCCTATCTGCGCGAGCAGGTAGGGGTTTTGTCTTTTCCGGCGGAAAAACTCCGCGTCCGTGGTCTTTTCGGGCGGCCCTTTTCCTATGCAAGCCCATTGCCCATAGCTATCATGCCTGCCTTATTCCAAGTCGAGACTGGCATGCTGAAGTTGTTAAATCTCCTCAAGGATGGCCGGTTCCATTCCGGAGAAGCCTTGGGGGCAGCCCTCGGGGTGAGTCGCAGCGCCGTTTGGAAGCAGCTGCAGCACCTGGAGAGTGAGCTGAACCTCACCATTCACAAAGTCCGTGGGCGTGGCTACCAGCTAGCGGCGCCTCTCGCCCTGCTCGATGCGAAGGCGATCGCCGACTTTGCCGAGGGTGACCAATGGCCTGTGTTCATCCACGAAACCATCGATTCGACCAATGCTGAAGGGCTTCGGCTTGCCAGTCAGGGCCAGGCTGCTCCATTTCTGGTCATTGCCGAGCGCCAGAGTGCTGGCCGCGGTCGCCGCGGCCGCCAATGGGTAAGCCCTTTTGCGGAAAACCTCTATTACAGCCTGGTGCTGCGTGTCGAAGGAGGCATGCGTCAGCTCGAGGGCTTGAGCCTGGTGGTGGGCTTGGCTGTCATGCGCACGTTGCAAGCCTTTGGTGTGAAGGATGTGGGGTTGAAATGGCCCAACGATGTGCTTGTTCGAGGGCAGAAGATCACTGGCATTCTGCTGGAGCTGGTCGGTGATCCTGCGGATGTCTGCCACGTCGTCCTTGGAATCGGCATCAATGTAAACATGCAGGCTAACCAACAGGTCGATCAGGAATGGACCTCGATGCGGCGTGAAATAGGCGCGACAATTGACCGCAATCGCCTGGTAGCCATGCTCAGTCAGCAACTGCAGCATGAGCTGGTGCGTCACCGTCGGTATGGTTTTGCCGCATTCCAGGAGGAGTGGGAGCAGGCTCATCTATGGCAGGGGCGTAATGTATCGCTTATTGCTGGCAGTACCCGTATCGATGGGGTGGTGCTGGGTGTGGACGGGCAGGGCGGGTTGCGCCTTGAAGTCGACGGTGTGGAAAAGAGCTTCAGTGGTGGTGAGCTCAGTTTGAGGTTGCGTGATGATTCTTGAGCTCGATTGCGGTAACAGCTTCATTAAATGGCGTGTCATTCACGCTGCCGACGCGACGATCGTAGGTGGCGGCATTGTCGATTCGGATCAGGCGCTGGTGGCTGAAGTGAGTGCGCTTACGTCATTGCGTTTGTCGGGTTGCCGTGTCGTCAGTGTGCGCAGTGAGGAAGAAACCGCTGCGCTCTGTGGATTGATCGCCCAGGCGTTTTCCGTCGTCGCGCGAGTTGCGGAGCCCGCCCAGCAAATGGCTGGTGTTCGTAACGGCTATGAAGATTTCCAGCGCTTGGGCATGGATCGCTGGCTCGCGGCTTTGGGCGCGTTCCATCTGGCTGGCGGGGCTTGTCTTGTGATTGACCTGGGTACTGCTGCGAAAGCCGATTTTATAGCCGCAGATGGCGAGCATCTGGGTGGTTACATCTGCCCGGGGATGCCGCTGATGCGCAGCCAGTTGCGCACGCACACCCGGCGGATCCGTTACGATGATGCTTCGGCAGAACGCGCACTGAACAGTCTCGCCCCTGGGCGCTCGACTGTCGAGGCAGTAGAGCGCGGTTGCGTATTGATGTTGCAGGGTTTTGCGCGCATCCAGGTCGAGCAAGCGCGTGCGTTGTGGGGTGAAGACTTTACCGTGTTTCTTACCGGTGGCGATGCGCCGTTGGTGTGTGAAGCTGCTCCACAAGCGCGTGTTGTCCCTGACCTGGTATTCGTTGGCCTGGCCATGGCCTGCCCTTTGGACTGAGGTGCCTATGCGTTGGTTGTTTCTGCTGTTACTGGTGCTCAACGTCTTCTACTACGTTTGGCACCAGCAGGAAGCCCCACTCAAAGCCAAGGATGTCACCCCGCTGTCGTTGTACAAGGGTAATCAACAAGAAATTCGCCTGCTGCGCGAAACAGGTGTCTCTGCCCCGGCTCGGCGCCGTGAGGAATGTTTGGTTGTAGGTGGCCTGG
The DNA here is from genome assembly GCF_044772285.1 of Pseudomonas sp. NPDC090233. Classification (NCBI taxonomy): domain Bacteria; kingdom Pseudomonadati; phylum Pseudomonadota; class Gammaproteobacteria; order Pseudomonadales; family Pseudomonadaceae; genus Pseudomonas; species Pseudomonas sp. NPDC090233. The sequence goes on from NZ_JBIVYQ010000019.1 coordinate 2,108, forward strand.
CAGGTAAAGAGCAGCTCGATGCGCTGCGCCAGCGCCTGTTCAGCCTGGATATCAATGCCCAGCCGGTATCTGGCCAATTGCCTGGGGCGGATGGCCTCTGGCTTAAAGTAGCGCCCGAAAGCGAGCGTTTGCTGGACCAAACCGTACTCGCCACTCTTTCCAACGATTTCAAAGACTTAAAACATAAAATTATTTTCTGCCAGGGTATTGCAACTGGCGAATAGCTTGATAGAATGGCGCCCGCTTCACAGGGAACACCACTCAGGTGGTAGAGCTGGAAGCGGTGTCAAAGCAGCTAAGTTTCAGATTTGATTGAAAAAATTTGAAAAAACGCTTGACACTAGGACGGCAGACAAATAGAATGCCGGCCACATCTGGAGGGATTCCCGAGCGGTCAAAGGGGACGGACTGTAAATCCGTTGCGAGAGCTTCGAAGGTTCGAATCCTTCTCCCTCCACCAGTTTTAGCGAGAGCCGCAAGCTCCGCGGGTATAGTTTAGTGGTAGAACCTCAGCCTTCCAAGCTGATGATGCGGGTTCGATTCCCGCTACCCGCTCCAAGTTTGCCGGATTTTGCGCAATGTGTTTCGCTCTTGTAGCTCAGTTGGTAGAGCACACCCTTGGTAAGGGTGAGGTCAGCGGTTCAAGTCCGCTCAAGAGCTCCATATAAACAAGGCAGATATGAAAATATCTGCCTTTGTTTTATCAGCGTAATGCTATTTCTTCTGCGGAGGATTGTATCGATGGCTAAGGAAAAGTTTGATCGTTCCCTTCCCCACGTTAACGTCGGCACTATCGGCCACGTTGACCACGGTAAGACCACTCTGACCGCAGCTCTGACTCGCGTCTGCTC
>NZ_JBIVYQ010000020.1:0-2543 GCF_044772285.1 Pseudomonas sp. NPDC090233
TCCAGCTTCTCGTAGTTACCACCCTCGACCTTGGTGATGCTGTTGGTCAGTGGCGCATTGGTGTTGTAGACGTTGTTCGGCGCGGTGAACTCGACCGTGCCGGTGGATTGGCCCACGCCGATGGTGATGCTCTGACCGTTGGCCAGGGTGATCACCAGCGGGCTGCCGGTCACTGGTGCCGACACCGAAGCGGTGTAGGTGACCACACCGCCTTCGACGACCGAACCCTCGGCGGTCAAGGTGACCGTGCTGGTGTCGATGGTGTCGCTAACGTTAGTGATCGCTTCGGCTGGATTGACCGCCAGCTTCTCGAAATCACCACCGTTGGTGTCAGTGATGGTGACTTTGACCTGACCGGCGTCTTTGTAGACGTCGTCCGATGGCGCTGCAACGGTCACGGTGCCTGAGGTTTTACCGGCGGCGATATTGATGGTCGCACCGTTGCTCAGGGTTACGGTCATCGCGGTGCCAGCCGGGTTGCTCAGCGTGGCGGTGTAGACGATCTGGCCGCCCTCGGCCACGTCGCCAGTCGCGCTCAGCACCAGGTTGGTGGTGGCCTGGGTCGCTGGGCTGTCGGTAACCGTAGTGGTCGGGGTACCGGCGGTTTCCAGGTTCTCGTAGTTACCACCTTCGACCTTGGTGATGCTGTTGGTCAGCGGCGCGTTGGTGTTGTAGACGTTGTTCGGCGCGGTGAACTCGACCGTGCCGGTGGATTGGCCGACACCGATGGTGATGCTTTGGCCGTTGGCCAAGGTCACCACCAATGGGCTGCCAGTGACCGGTGCGGATACCGAGGCGGTGTAGGTCGCTACACCGCCCTCAACCACGCTTGAAGTCGCAGTGAGGGTCACGGTCGACGTGTCGATCGTGTCGCTGACGTTGGTGATCGCTTCGGCTGGGTTGACCGCCAGCTTCTCGAAATCACCGCCGGTGGTATCGGTGATGCTGACTTTGACCTGACCGGCATCCTTGTAAACGTCGTCCGACGGTGCGGGGACGGTGACGGTGCCCGAGGTCTTGCCAGCGGCAATCTCAATGGTCGCGCCATTGCTCAAGGTCACGGTCATCGCCGTGCCCGCTGGGTTGCTCAGCGTGGCGGTGTAGACGATCTGGCCGCCTTCAGCCACGTCGCCGGTCGCTGTGAGCACCAGGTCGGTCGTCGCTTGAGTCGCTGGGCTGTCGGTGACGGTAGTGGTCGGGGTGCCAGCGGTATTCAGCTGCTCGTAGTTGCCACCTTCGACCTTGGTAATGCTGTTGGTCAGCGGCGCGTTGGTGTTGTAGACGTTGTTTGGCGCGGTGAACTCGACCGTGCCGGTGGATTGGCCCACGCCGATGGTGATGCTCTGACCGTTGGCCAGGGTGATCACCAGCGGGCTGCCGGTCACTGGTGCCGACACCGAAGCGGTGTAGGTGACCACGCCGCCTTCGACGACCGAACCATTGGCAGTCAGGGTCACGGTCGACGTATCGATCGTGTCGCTGACGTTGGTCACGGCTTCGGCTGGGTTGACCGCCAGCTTCTCGAAGTCACCACCGGTGGTATCGGTGATGCTGACTTTGACCTGACCGGCGTCTTTGTAGACATCATCGGTTGGCGCCGGAACGGTCACAGTGCCGGTGGTCTTGCCTGCGGCAATCTCGATGGTCGCACCGTTGCTCAGGGTCACGGTCATTGCCGTGCCCGCTGGGTTGTTCAGGGTCGCGGTGTAGACGATCTGACCGCCTTCGGCCACGTCCCCGGTCGCGCTCAGCACCAGGTTGGTGGTGGCCTGAGTTGCCGGGCTGTCGGTGACGGCGGTGCTAGGCGTGCCTGCGGTTTCCAGGTTCTCGTAGTTACCACCCTCGACCTTGGTAATGCTGTTGGTCAGCGGCGCGTTGGTGTTGTAGACGTTGTTCGGCGCGGTGAACTCGACCGTGCCGGTGGATTGGCCGACACCGATGGTGATGCTTTGGCCGTTGGCCAAGGTCACCACCAATGGGCTCCCAGTGACCGGTGCGGATACCGAGGCGGTGTAGGTCACTACACCGCCCTCAACCACGCTTGAAGTCGCAGTGAGGGTCACGGTCGACGTGTCGATCGTGTCGCTGACGTTGGTCACGGCTTCGGCTGGGTTGACCGCCAGCTTCTCGAAATCACCGCCGGTGGTATCGGTGATGCTGACTTTGACCTGACCAGCGTCTTTGTAGACATCATCGGTTGGCGCCGGAACGGTCACAGTGCCGGTGGTCTTGCCAGCCGCGATCTCAATGGTCGCGCCATTGCTCAAGGTCACGGTCATCGCCGTGCCCGCTGGGTTGCTCAGCGTCGCGGTGTAGACGATCTGGCCGCCTTCAGCCACGTCGCCGGTCGCGCTCAACACCAGGTCAGTGGTGGCCTGGGTCGCTGGGCTGTCTGTAACCGTGGTCGTTGGGGTACCCGCGGTTTCCAGCTGCTCGTAGTTACCACCTTCGACCTTGGTGATGCTGTTGGTCAGCGGCGCGTTGGTGTTGTAGACGTTGTTCGGCGCGGTGAACTCGACCGTGCCGGTGGACTGGCCGACGCC
>NZ_JBIVYQ010000021.1:0-2475 GCF_044772285.1 Pseudomonas sp. NPDC090233
ACACAGCTGTCGAGGGGGAATGCAGCGCTGGCCGTGGCGTTCCACTGCTCGACGACCTGATGCTGCTCGGCACTGTCGAGCATCGGCAGTTCGCCCACTGCACAGGCAGGATTGGCGACAATGGCCGTCAACAGATTCTGCCAGTGTGCCGCCATGCGTTCGATGGACGCAGCGGCGAACAGATCGGTGGCGTAGGTAAAGGTCGCGACCAAGCCGTCCGCGGTTTCGCTGGTGTCCAGCGTCAGGTCAACTTGCGCGGTGGCGCTGCTGGCATGCAAGGGCTCCACCACCAGGCCAAGGTCACGCTGCACGCCGCGGTGGCCAACCTGGTGGTTGAACATCACCTGGAACAACGGGTTGTGGCTGAGGTTGCGCTCAGGCTGCAACGCCTCGACCAGTTGTTCGAACGGCAGGTCCTGATGGGCCTGGGCATCCTGACCGGTCAGGTGCAGCGCACGCAGCACGGCATCGAACGGCATCGGGCCTGCGAATAACCCCTTGAAGACCTGCGTGTTGACGAAGAAGCCGATCAAGCGCTCGGCCTCGGCCCGGTTGCGGTTGGCATTGGGCACGCCGACGCGGATATCGGCCTGGCCACTGTAGCGGTACAGCAAGGCCTGGAAACTGCCCAACAACACGGTGAACAGCGATACATCCTGCTGCTGCGCCAACTGGCGCAGGCCGGCGACCAAGGGCGCCGGCACATGCAGGTTCAGGCTCGCACCGCGCAAACTCTGCAATGCCGGGCGCGGAGAATCTGTGGGCAGGGTCAGCAGCGTTTGCTCACCGCCCAGTTGCGCCTGCCAGTAGCTCAGCTGGCGCTCGCCCTCCCCGGCTTCCAGCCACTGGCGCTGCCACAGGCCATAGTCGCTGTACTGAATCGGCAACAGCGGCAGTTGCGCGGCCGTGCCTTGTTCGCTGGCGTGATACAGGGCCATCAGTTCCTCGACCAGCACCCCCATCGACCAGCCATCACTGATGATGTGGTGCAGGGTCAGCACCAACACGTGGTCATCGCTGGCCAACGGCAAGAGCCTGGCGCGGATCAGTGCTTCCCCGGTAAGGTCGAAAGGCCGCTGGGCCTCCTCGCCGAGGCAAACCTGGATAGCTCGCTCTGCCTGGGTTTCGTCTGTACCTCGGCGGTCGAGGACGAATCCCAGCTCGTCCGGTGCCAGCAGGCGCTGACGCGCCTGGCCATCCACTTCACTGAAGCGTGTGCGCAAGCTTGCCTGGCGCTCGATCAAGGCGTGCAACGCCTGCTCCAGGGCCTGGGTATTCAACGCGCCCTTGAGCCGCAGCGCCGAGCACATGTTGTAGGCCGCCGATTGTGGCTCCAGCAGCCACAGGAACCATTGCCGCTGTTGCGCGTAGGACAGCGGCAGCAGGCCGCTCTCGCTCGCGGGCACGATCGGCAGGCGGGCGACATTGACGCCGGCCTGGTGCAATTTGCCGAACAATTGCCGACGCTTGTCGGTGTCCAGCCCCCGGATACGGTCGATCAGTTCCTGGGAACGTGCTGGATCAGGCTTGAGCATTGTTTTCCTCCAGTTCATCGAGCGCGTCGAAGATCAGGTCGAGTTCGTCTGTGGATGCGTGCCCGGCGGTGGCCGCCTTGAGATGGGCCGCCAGGTCGGCAAGCTTGCGCAGCCCTTGGAATTCCTTGATCGGCAGTTCGATACCGAACGCACTGCGAATGCGCGACAGCAACATGACCACCAGCAGCGAGTGGCCACCCAGTTCGAAGAAGTCGTCATCCAGACCGACCTGGGGCACCCCCAGCACTTCGCACCACAGCTCGGCCAACAGGCACTCGGTTTCGTCGACCGGTGGCCGGTGGGCAGCGCGGCCCTGACGCGCATCGACGCCAGGTAACGCCTTGCGCTCCAGTTTGCCGTTGGGGCTCAGCGGCAGGCGTTCGAGCAGCAACAGGTAGCCGGGGACCATGTAGTCAGGCAGCAGTGTCGCCAGGCGCGCCTTGAGCAGGTCGCGCAATGCGCCCTGTGCCGGTTCGTCAGCGGGGTCCAGGCCTGCAGTGGGCACCACGTAGGCCACCAGCTGCACATCCGCTCCCGTGCCCACGGCCAGTACCGCCGCCTCGCGCACTTCGGCCTGCTCCAGCAGGCGTGCCTCGATTTCACCCAGCTCGATGCGCAGGCCGCGGATCTTCACCTGGTGGTCGATACGCCCCATGTATTCGATCACCCCGTCGGCACGCTGGCGCGCCAGGTCGCCGCTGCGGTACAACCGCTCGCCGGCCGCGAACGGGCTGGCCACGAAGCGTTCGGCGGTCAGCCCAGGGCGACGGTGGTAGCCGCGCGCCAGGCCTTCACCGCCCAGGTACAGCTCGCCCACCACCCCCGCCGGCACCGGCATCAGGTCGTTGCTCAGCACATAGGTGGCCAGGTTGGCGATCGGCTGGCCGATCGGCACGCTGTCGCGGCCTTCGTCGCGGCAGGTCCAGTGGGTCACGTCGAT
>NZ_JBIVYQ010000023.1:0-1652 GCF_044772285.1 Pseudomonas sp. NPDC090233
TCACCACCGGTAGTACCGGTGATGGTGGCTTTGACCTGACCGGCATCTTTGTAGACGTCGTCCGATGGCGCTGCAACGGTCACGGTGCCCGAGGTTTTACCGGCGGCGATATTGATCGTCGCGCCGTTGCTCAGGGTGACGGTCATCGCCGTGCCAGCCGGGTTGCTCAAGGTCGCGGTGTAGACGATCTGGCCGCCTTCGGCCACGTCGCCGGTCGCGCTCAGGACCAGGTTGGTGGTGGCCTGGGTCGCTGGGCTGTCGGTAACCGTGGTGCTCGGGGTACCGGCGGTTTCCAGGTTCTCGTAGTTGCCACCCTCGACCTTGGTAATGCTGTTGGTCAGCGGTGCGTTGGTGTTGTAGACGTTGTTCGGTGCAACGAAGTCGACCGAGCCGGTGGATTGACCGACGCCGATGGTGATGCTCTGACCGTTGGCCAGAGTAATAACCAACGGACTACCGGTGACCGGTGCGCTAACCGACGCGGTGTAAGTGACCACGCCACCTTCGACGACCGAACCATTGGCGGTCAGCGTAACCGTGCTGGTGTCGATGGTGTCGCTGACGTTGGTCACCGCTTCGGCTGGATTAACCGCCAGCTTCTCGAAGTCACCACCGGTAGTACCGGTGATGGTGGCTTTGACCTGGCCGGCATCCTTGTAAACGTCGTCCGATGGCGCTGCAACGGTCACGGTGCCCGAGGTTTTACCGGCGGCGATATTGATGGTCGCGCCGTTGCTCAGGGTCACGGTCATCGCGGTGCCAGCCGGGTTGCTCAGCGTCGCGGTGTAGACGATCTGGCCGCCTTCGGCGACGTCGCCGGTCGCGCTCAGGACCAGGTTGGTGGTGGCCTGGGTCGCTGGGCTGTCGGTAACCGTGGTCGTGGTATTGCCAGTTGTTATGAGCTTCTCGTAGTTACCACCCTCGACCTTGGTGATGCTGTTGGTCAGTGGCGCGTTGGTGTTGTAGACGTTGTTCGGCGCAGTGAACTCGACCGTGCCGGTGGATTGGCCCACGCCGATGGTGATGCTCTGGCCGTTGGCCAGAGTAATAACCAACGGGCTACCGGTGACCGGTGCGCTAACCGACGCGGTGTAGGTGACCACGCCACCTTCGACGACCGAACCATCGGCAGTCAGCGTAACCGTGCTGGTGTCGATGGTGTCGCTGACGTTGGTCACCGCTTCGGCTGGATTAACCGCCAGCTTCTCGAAGTCACCACCGGTAGTACCGGTGATGGTGGCTTTGACCTGACCGGCATCTTTGTAGACGTCGTCCGATGGCGCTGCAACGGTCACGGTGCCCGAGGTCTTGCCAGCCGCGATCTCGATCGTCGCGCCGTTGCTCAGGGTCACGGTCATCGCGGTGCCAGCCGGGTTGCTCAGCGTCGCGGTGTAGACGATCTGGCCGCCTTCGGCGACGTCGCCGGTCGCGCTCAGGACCAGGTTGGTGGTGGCCTGGGTCGCTGGGCTGTCGGTTACCGTGGTCGTGGTATTGCCAGTTGTTATGAGCTTCTCGTAGTTACCACCCTCGACCTTGGTGATGCTGTTGGTCAGTGGCGCGTTGGTGTTGTAGACGTTGTTCGGCGCGGTGAACTCGACCGTGCCGGTGGACTGGCCGACGCCGATGGTGATGCTCTGGCCGTTGGCCAGAGT
>NZ_JBIVYQ010000024.1:0-1631 GCF_044772285.1 Pseudomonas sp. NPDC090233
TTAGGCGACGAAGTGGTTGATGCCATGCTTCCAAGAAAAGCTCCTAAGCTTCAGATAACTGGGAACCGTACCCCAAACCGACACAGGTGGTTAGGTAGAGAATACCAAGGCGCTTGAGAGAACTCGGGTGAAGGAACTAGGCAAAATGGCACCGTAACTTCGGGAGAAGGTGCGCCGGTGAGGGTGAAGGACTTGCTCCGTAAGCCCACGCCGGTCGAAGATACCAGGCCGCTGCGACTGTTTATTAAAAACACAGCACTCTGCAAACACGAAAGTGGACGTATAGGGTGTGACGCCTGCCCGGTGCCGGAAGGTTAATTGATGGGGTTAGCGCAAGCGAAGCTCTTGATCGAAGCCCCGGTAAACGGCGGCCGTAACTATAACGGTCCTAAGGTAGCGAAATTCCTTGTCGGGTAAGTTCCGACCTGCACGAATGGCGTAACGATGGCGGCGCTGTCTCCACCCGAGACTCAGTGAAATTGAAATCGCTGTGAAGATGCAGTGTATCCGCGGCTAGACGGAAAGACCCCGTGAACCTTTACTATAGCTTTGCACTGGACTTTGAATTTGCTTGTGTAGGATAGGTGGGAGGCTTTGAAGTGGGGACGCCAGTTCTCATGGAGCCATCCTTGAAATACCACCCTGGCAACTTTGAGGTTCTAACTCAGGTCCGTTATCCGGATCGAGGACAGTGTATGGTGGGTAGTTTGACTGGGGCGGTCTCCTCCCAAAGAGTAACGGAGGAGTACGAAGGTGCGCTCAGACCGGTCGGAAATCGGTCGTAGAGTATAAAGGCAAAAGCGCGCTTGACTGCGAGACAAACACGTCGAGCAGGTACGAAAGTAGGTCTTAGTGATCCGGTGGTTCTGTATGGAAGGGCCATCGCTCAACGGATAAAAGGTACTCCGGGGATAACAGGCTGATACCGCCCAAGAGTTCATATCGACGGCGGTGTTTGGCACCTCGATGTCGGCTCATCACATCCTGGGGCTGAAGCCGGTCCCAAGGGTATGGCTGTTCGCCATTTAAAGTGGTACGCGAGCTGGGTTTAGAACGTCGTGAGACAGTTCGGTCCCTATCTGCCGTGGACGTTTGAGATTTGAGAGGGGCTGCTCCTAGTACGAGAGGACCGGAGTGGACGAACCTCTGGTGTTCCGGTTGTCACGCCAGTGGCATTGCCGGGTAGCTATGTTCGGAAGAGATAACCGCTGAAAGCATCTAAGCGGGAAACTTGCCTCAAGATGAGATCTCACTGGGATCTAGAATCCCCTAAAGGGCCGTCGAAGACTACGACGTTGATAGGTTGGGTGTGTAAGCGCTGTGAGGCGTTGAGCTAACCAATACTAATTGCCCGTGAGGCTTGACCATATAACACCCAAGCAATTTGAGCGTAAGACGCCGAATTGTGGTGGTGAAGACGAAACGAACCGAAAGTTCGCGACGAACCACAAATATCGCATATCCGAATTCGCCAAGAGTGTTCCTAAGACATTCTGGCTACAGAATTTCTTGACGACCATAGAGCATTGGAACCACCTGATCCCATCCCGAACTCAGTAGTGAAACGATGCATCGCCGATGGTAGTGTGGGGTTTCCCCATGTGAGAGTAGGTCATCGTCAAGATTCATTT
>NZ_JBIVYQ010000025.1:0-1492 GCF_044772285.1 Pseudomonas sp. NPDC090233
CCCTCGACGTGCTGGTGCAGGACACCGAGTACGACCCGGAGAAACTCATCGGCCAGCCCGTCAGCCTCGCCCTGCTCTGCGACGACGGCAGCCAGGCGCCACGACACGGCCTGGTCGAGAGCGTACGTTACCTCGGCAGCGACGGCGGACTGCATGATTGGCAGCTGGTGTTCGCGCCGTGGTTCAGCCTGCTCGAATACCGCAGCGACTGTCGCATCTGGCAGGACAAGAACCTGCCAGCAATTTTCGAGTCCGTGTTCGCCCTGTACGAGCAAGCCAAAGGCAACTACCGCCTCGACCTGCGCCGCGAATACGCGCCGCTGTCCTACGTCACTCAGTTCAACGAGACCGACGCCAACTTCGTGCAGCGCTGGTGCGAGCTCGAAGGCCTTTTCTGGTACGTCGAGCACACAGCCGACAGCCACTGCATCGTCTTCACCGACAGCGTCGACACCCTGCCCGCCCTCGCCCCGCAAAGCGTGCCGTTCCACACCCAGAGCGTCACCGAGAAACAGGACGGCATCACCCAGTGGCGCACCGGCTCGCAGTTGCTCAGCGGCAAGCTCAATTGGCGCAGCGTCGATTACCTGGCCCACAGCCAGCCCCGTGAAAGCGTGATGCCGGCCTTGCAGGCCGCCTCCGCGCCGGCCGCGCTGGAACGTTACGAATACCAGGGCCAGTACAACTGGCAGAAACAGGAGCGCGGCGACTGGCTCAGCCGCGTGCAGATCGAACAACGCGAATCTCAGGCCCGCCGCGTGCACGGCCAGGGCGGTGTGCGCCAGTTGCAGGCCGGCCGCTGGTTCGAACTGACCCAGCACCCCCTGTACGAGCGCAAGACCGCCGAAGCCCGGCAGTTCCTGCTGATCGAGGTGCAGTTCTTTGCCGCAAGCAACCTGCCGATGGCCCAGCAACGCCGCGATCCAGCCGGCAGCCTTGCGCCGCTGTTCAAATCGGTACGCCCGGCACCGCCGGATTCCCTGCTCGGCTCAGCCCTGAGCGAAGCGTCCTACGGCTTTTTCCTCAGCACCTTTGAAGGCCAGTTGCACAGCGCGCCCTACCGCAGCCCGTTCGAGCACGCCAAGCCCACTTGCCCAGGTCCCCAGACCGCTGTGGTGGTCACCCCGAGCGGCCATGAAGTGTTCACCGACAGCCTCAACCGCGTCTGCGTGCGCTTCCACTGGGATCGCCTGAGCCAGGACGGCGATCTGAGTTCCTGCTGGCTGCGCATGCTGCAACCGAGCAGCGGCCCCGACTGGGGCAGCGTGCACGTGCCGCGTGCCGGCGAAGAAGTGGTGGTCACCTTCCTCGACAACGACATCGACCGCCCGCTGGTCATGGGCCAGGTGTACGGCGGCCACAAACCGGCCTGGCACTCCAGCGGCCTGATGTCCGGTTACAAGAGCAAGGAAGTCGGCGGCGGCGGCTTCAACCAGTGGGTGATGGACGACTCCACCGGCCAGGTACGCACGCAGATCCACAGCAGCCACGG
>NZ_JBIVYQ010000026.1:0-1363 GCF_044772285.1 Pseudomonas sp. NPDC090233
CGACCCCCGCTGCGACCTGAACGGCGCCTGCCCTGGCACCCGTAAAAGCATCAGTTACGCGCGCGGCACCGAAACCCTCGCCCATGTCGATTTCAACCTGCCGGGCGTATTTCCCATTGCCTGGGTGCGCACCTACCGCTCCAGCCTGAACGCCTACGATGACGGTGAATTCGGTGCCCGCTGGGTCACGCCGTTCTCGATGCGCTTCGATGTCGTTGACGCAAGCGTCCTGTACCACGCCGACGATGGCCGCACCCACAGTTATCCCTTACCTAGCAAGGGCAAACCCCATTACGACCCGGTGGAAAAGACGCTGTTGATCCGGGTCGACGAAACCCACCTGAGCCTGGCCCGCGGCCACAAAAGCCAAGAGCATTACCAGCGTGTGGGCGATCGTTTCCGCCTGATCGGCATCACCCGGCGTGGCGGTGCGCGTATCGCGCTGCATTACGAACATCATCACGCCGGCCACACCGTGCTCTCTGACCTGGTCACCTACCAGCACGACACCCAGCACCGGCATGTGCACACCCGGCTCGACGAGCAGGGCCACATCCAGTCGCTCTGGCTGATGCGCGATGGCCAGGAGGATCGCCAGCTGGCCTGCTACACGTACGGCGGCCAAGGCGACCTTGACACCGCCCGCGATGAGCACGGCGCGCAGTGGACGTATCAGTATCAGCAGCACCTGATCACCCGCTACACCGACCGCACCGCCAGGGCCATCAACCTGGAATGGCAAGGCCAGGGCCCGGATGCCAGAGCCGTGCGCGAATGGGCCGATGACGGCAGCTTCGACACGCGCCTGAAGTGGGACGCACACATCCGCCTGACCACCGTCACCGATGCGCTCGGCCAGCAAACCCGGCACTACTACGACCACCTCGGCTACACCTACCGCATCATCCATCCCGACGGCAACGAAGAGTGGCTGTTCCGCGACGAGGGCGAGAACGTCACCCAGCATGTGCATCCCGATGGCAGCCTGGATCGGTATGCCTACGACGAGCGCGGCAATTTACTGCAGCACATCCGTCCCGACGGTTCGACCGTGCACCATGCCTACGACGACCTCGACCAGCGCTTCAAGACCCGCGACGCTGAAGGCGGGCTGTGGAAATACGACTACGACCAGCGCGGCAACATCATCGAAACCCAGGACCCGCTGGAGAACAAGACCCAGTACACCTACAACAGCGACAACCTGCCCACCGCCATCCTCGATGCCAACGGCGGCGAAAAGCAGCTCGCCTATACCCGCGACGGTCAGTTGGCCCGCTACACCGACTGCTCGGGTAAGACCACGCAATGGAAGTACGATGCCTTCGGCCAACGGGTCAAGCTCATCAACGCGGCAGGCGAA
>NZ_JBIVYQ010000027.1:0-1270 GCF_044772285.1 Pseudomonas sp. NPDC090233
CCTAACCACCTGTGTCGGTTTGGGGTACGGTTCCCAGTTATCTGAAGCTTAGGAGCTTTTCTTGGAAGCATGGCATCAACCACTTCGTCGCCTAATGGCAACTCGTCATCAGCTCTCGGCCTTAAGATCCCGGATTTGCCTAAGATCTCAGCCTACCACCTTAAACTTGGACAACCAACGCCAAGCTGGCCTAGCCTTCTCCGTCCCTCCATCGCAATAACTGGAAGTACAGGAATATTAACCTGTTTTCCATCGACTACGCTTTTCAGCCTCGCCTTAGGGACCGACTAACCCTGCGTCGATTAACGTTGCGCAGGAAACCTTGGTCTTTCGGCGTGCGAGTTTTTCACTCGCATTGTCGTTACTCATGTCAGCATTCGCACTTCTGATACCTCCAGCAAGCTTCTCAACTCACCTTCACAGGCTTACAGAACGCTCCTCTACCGCATCACCAGAGGTGATACCCGTAGCTTCGGTGCATGGTTTGAGCCCCGTTACATCTTCCGCGCAGGCCGACTCGACTAGTGAGCTATTACGCTTTCTTTAAAGGGTGGCTGCTTCTAAGCCAACCTCCTAGCTGTCTAAGCCTTCCCACATCGTTTCCCACTTAACCATGACTTTGGGACCTTAGCTGACGGTCTGGGTTGTTTCCCTTTTCACGACGGACGTTAGCACCCGCCGTGTGTCTCCCATGCTCGGCACTTGTAGGTATTCGGAGTTTGCATCGGTTTGGTAAGTCGGGATGACCCCCTAGCCGAAACAGTGCTCTACCCCCTACAGTGATACATGAGGCGCTACCTAAATAGCTTTCGAGGAGAACCAGCTATCTCCGAGCTTGATTAGCCTTTCACTCCGATCCACAGGTCATCCGCTAACTTTTCAACGGTAGTCGGTTCGGTCCTCCAGTCAGTGTTACCTAACCTTCAACCTGCCCATGGATAGATCGCCCGGTTTCGGGTCTATACCCAGCGACTAAACGCCCTATTAAGACTCGCTTTCGCTACGCCTCCCCTATTCGGTTAAGCTCGCCACTGAATATAAGTCGCTGACCCATTATACAAAAGGTACGCAGTCACCTAACAAAGTAGGCTCCCACTGCTTGTACGCATACGGTTTCAGGTTCTATTTCACTCCCCTCTCCGGGGTTCTTTTCGCCTTTCCCTCACGGTACTGGTTCACTATCGGTCAGTCAGTAGTATTTAGCCTTGGAGGATGGTCCCCCCATGTTCAGACAAAGTTTCTCGTGCTCCGTCCTACTCGATTTCATTGA